>NZ_AQXY01000031.1 GCF_000376845.1 Thioalkalivibrio sp. ALE14 | reverse complement strand
GGTCCACCAACCCGATCGAATCGACCTTCGCCACCGTGCGGCTGCGCACCCACAAGACCCGGGGCTGCGTGACCCGCAACACCGTCCTGAGCCTGACGTTCAAGCTCGGTCAGAGCGCGCAGAAGCGCTGGCGTCGGCTCCGGGGTTACGAATGGCTCGACAAGCTTGAGCGCGGGGTCAAGTTCATCGACGGCATCGAGCAGACCGATCCGACCAACGACGAGGAGTCATCCATCACCGACCGGAGCGCCGCCTGAACCTGCCATCGCTCATACACCAGACTTGACCATAACTCCAGCGTGTCCGCTACCTGGCACAGGATTTGGTCACCGATCTCGTGTCCATGACGGTCGTTGACAGACTTGAAGTGGTCGATATCAAACATGATCAAGCTTAACGGGGACCCGTAACGGCGGGCGCGTTCGACTTCGTGCGGCAACAACTCATCGAATGCCCTCCGGTTCATGAGGCCGGTCAGGCTGTCATGGTGGGCCTGATGATGCAGCTCGGCTTCGATCTGCTTGCGGGCAGAGATGTCGATGCCGGTCCCGGTCAGACAGGGTTGTCCGTTGAGTTCTACCCGCAGACCGGTGAAGTAGTGCGGGATGTACGCCCCGGATGCACCGCGCATGGCGGCCTCGAGGTCGCCCGATCCGGTTTCGAAGACGCGCTTGATCGCCTGGGCCACACGAGGCTGATCCTCGCCGGCGAAGAGATCCACGGCATTGATGCGAGTCAGTTCGCTGCCGCCCAGGCCGGTCACCCGCTTGAAGTTGTGGTTCCAGCGGATGAAGCGGCCAGAATCATCCAGCACATAGAACACGGCGGGCAGGCCGTCGATCACAGCGTTGCTGAAATCGCGTTCCTGACGCAGCTTGTGCTGCAGCTCGTAATGCGCGGAGAGATCGACGAGGGAGACGATGATGGCCCAGCTGTTGTCCAGGCGTACGGGGGTTAGCGCGACCTCCACGGGGATTTTCCGTCCGTCCCTGTGTAAAGCCCAAAGGTTGCGGCCGTTTCCCATGGGGCGCCCCGCAGGGGCCTTCAAGTACTTCCGGCGGTATGCCTCGTGGGATTGCTGCGAGTGTTCCGGAACCAGGAGCTCCACGGGATGCCCTACGGCATCTTCTCCGATGTACCCGAAAAGTGCCTGGGCCTTTGCATTGATCTGGCGTATGAACCCTTCGCCATCGCTCACCACAACGGCTTGTGGCAACTGCTCCACCAGCCATTCCAATGCTGTCGGATCCATCGGCATGACGTCTGGTGCTGGGGATCCGCTCCCGGTCTTGCCGTCACAGAACATGGTCACTGTCCCGCTTCATGTCCTTTCCCTGAGCATAGCAGGGTGCCGGATTGGTGAGCGGTGGGCTGGGAGCGGCGAAGTAGAGGACAGCCAGATCCGCGCAGCCCATCCAATAACGGGGCCAATAACGGGGCCAATAACGGGGTCGGACCTCGGTAACCGACGGAAAAACTGCGGGAAACGGGTCTAGAAAGGGCGCGATTCAAGCTTAGAGCGGTCATTTCGGCCATGAAATAGGACTTCCAGGGAGGGAAGCCATGCCACGGGCGAAGCGCCATCACCGGCCGGGGCGTGTCCGGCATCTGACGTCCACCGCGTGCCGGGGCGGGCCGGGAAGCGTGCAGAATCCATCCAGGGAAGCGCTGAATCAAGCCATCCTGGCTTTCTCGGCGCGCGCGGCGCTGCATCGTCTTGTATGCCCTTGCACTGGCGAAGGGGCTTGCAGCTTGCTCCGGAATCAACTGCCCCTGCGGTGGTCGATGCCAGCGGCACAATCCATGTGCCGCAGGGAAACGCCTGTAAATCCGCGTATCCCCAGGTTACGGTTATGGGGATCGATGGTGGTGCCCGGCTGCGCGTTTCCGGGTGCTCGCAGGTCCCGGTCGAGGAGGGGCAGGAATGGCATTGGCAACCGTGAACGACGTCCGCCTCTTCCATGAACTCACCGGCACGGGCGAGATTCCCATCGTGCTGGTGCACGGGAGCTGGGTATCCCACCGGACCTGGGAGCCGGTGGTCCCGCTACTGGCCGATTCATTCCGGGTCCTCGCTTATGACCGGCGCGGACATGGCGAAAGCGAGCGGCCGGCCACGCAAGGCAGCGTTCGCGAGGATGTCGCAGACCTCGTTGCCTTGATCGAGCATCTCGAACTTGGGCCCCTATGGGTGGTGGGGAACTCCTTTGGTGCGTCGATCACGCTTCGGTTGGCCGGCGAACGGCCGGATCTGGTCCGGGGGGTGATCGGGCACGAGCCGCCGTTGTTCTCGTTGCTGGAAGATGATCCCGCCATGGCGCCGACGCTCCGGGACGCCGAGAGGCGGATCAGTGCGGTGGTCGAGCGCATCGCGGCTGGCGATCATGCCGGTGCCGCGGAGCAGTTCGTCGAGACCGTGGCGCTCGGCCCCGGCACCTGGGCACAGCTTCCGTGGGAGTTCCGGCAGACCATGATCGACAATGCGCCCACTTTTCTCGACGAATCAAACGATCCGGAACAGTTTGCCTTCGATCTGGACTGGATCAAGGGGTTCTCGCGGCCAGCCCTTCTCACCGTGGGAGATCAGAGCCCACCCACCTTCGGACCTGTGGTCGCCAAGCTCGCAGACGCGTTGCCGATGGGGGAGGTCGTTACCTTGTCGGGCGCTGGCCACGTACCTCATGTGACACACCCGGAGCGGTATGTTGAGGCAGTCAGGGCGTTCGTTTACAAGAATGCGGCGTGACGACGGTCTAGCAGGTGAGGACACACCGCGAGCGGCGAGAGCACTGGCTGGCAAATATCGGGACCGGCTGATAGAAGGGGCTGTGGGGTCGGGTTCTGTCCCTGGATTGTTGGCCTGATCGGACTCGGGCCAATAGTAGTGAAAAGCGACGCATGGAGGCGCGCATGGTTTTACTGATTCTGTATATCCCCGCAGTGGTGGTCGCACTGGGAATCCTGTTTATGGCCAGGCGGGCCGCACTAGGGCCTCGGCTGGGGTACGCCCTTGCCACACTGATTCTCCCTGCCGTGGCTTTCTTTGTGACCTGGGCCATCGCGGGTGGCGACCCGTCGTTGGGGATGGCGCTGGTGGCAGTGTTACTGAGCTTTTTGGTCGTTCCAGTCGGTCTTGCTCGGATGTTCCTGCGGCGATACCCGTCCGTATCGCCAACGCAGGAGACGAATGTGAACCCGGGGTGGGACCCTCTGGTGACCGACGTTGCAGGGCATGAGTCCGAATCGCATCCAGGGAATGATGCGGACCCGGGACAGGATGGCCGGTCGCGGGCGATGCGGCTTGCCGTCCTGGTGCATACGCCGGGAGCGATGCTGCTGGGACTCGGTCTGGCGGAACGACTCGGAAATTCGGATCCGCTCCTGCCGTGGTTCGAGAACGGCTGGGTGGTCGATGGCATGCTGCTACTTGGGGTGGTGCTGATCGCGATCTCCACGCGCATGATTCTCGCCACGGTGTTCGGCCCGTCCTCCAAGGCAGGAGATTCGGGGAGCCTGGGCCGGCGGAATCCACGCCTCTGATTCGCTGCGAAAGCACAAAGACGATCTCCATCCGCTCCCGGGTAAAGACAGGAAGAAGGGAAGACAGGAAGAAGGGGACACCCATGATTTCCCCCTGTGTTTCGTCTGTCATGCCGGGACCCCGCAACAGGATCGGGTTCCTCTCCGTGATGTAGGGTATGAGCGGCCCTGTGCAACAGCGCGAGGCAGCAGCGGCGCAACCGGGTCAGGGACGTCGGCGGCCCTCGCGGGTGCGTTGCAGCTCCACGACACCGGCCACCCGACCGAGCATCTCGGTGAGCAGGCCGACCACGTCATCGACTGCCAGAATTCCCACCAGCGCGCCATCGGCATCAACCACGGGCAGCCTGCGAATCACCTTGGCACGCATTAGCTCCAGGGCTTCGAACAGGCTGGCCCCTTCGCTGATCGCCACCAGCGGCTGGGTCACGATATCGCGGACCGCGAGTGTCTCGGGGTCCACCCCCGGCACCATCACCTCAAGCACCAGATCGCGATCGGTGATCAGGCCTGTCGGGACCCGCCGGCCTTCGTGTTCCTCCACCAGGACCACGTCCCCCACGTGGTGGTTTCGCATCAGGTCGGCGGCCGTCTTTACGGATTCGTCACCCGTAATGATGATCACCTCGCGGTTGCAGACTTCGGCCACTTGCATGCCCATCCTCCTGGTCCCGTGGCCCCGGAGTGTCCTTCCGGACGTCCCGCCGGCCCGGTTGTGCGGGTCAACCCGCTTCCCATGAATATAGGCGACAGGCCCGGCGGCCACAGGCTGTCGCGGGTCAGTGGTCAAAGAACCGACGCCGGGGGCGCGGCGGTCGCTGCGGCTCAGTGGGTCGGCCTCCATGCCGCCGGGCCGATGCCGAATCCTATGAGGTGGCGCGGCCTGGTCTCCGGCCTTGCCTGGGTCGAGACTCTGATCTATGGATGAAGCGGGAGCGGTACGCCGGTCATGTCCGGCAAACGAAGAGGGTCATACGATGAGCGAAACGGGTTCGGAACATCGAAATGAATGGGTTACGAAGGTATTGGCCGTGTTCGAACGCGATCGGTGGATTGATCTGCACAAGTATCCGATCAAGGTGCGCGTACGCGATGACCACCTTGTGCTGGAAGGGACGGTCGCGGATGTCGCCGCGAAGCGCCGGGCCGGGGTTCTGGCACGTGAAGTCGTCGGCGATTCCGCTCGGATCGAGGACCGGCTGCGCCGTGACGTCGGGGAACGGATGGGGGATCGTCAGTTGCGCGACGAACTGGTGAGGCGCCTGGCGGCGGATTCGGTATTTGCTCGGTACTCGCTGCGGACCCACACGGGAACAAAATTCGACACCGTGCAGGACGCAGGACCCGACAGCTATCAGATCGAGGTCTATGCGGAGGAGGGCCTCGTGACCCTGAACGGGGTGGTCGAGAGTCTGTCGCATCGACGGCTGGCGGAATGCCTGGCCTGGAGGGTGCACGGGTGCGAGGCAGTGGATAACCAGCTGGAAGTGCTGCCCCCGCAGGGCGATTCCGACGACGAGATCACGGATGCCCTGCGTATTGCCCTGGAAGAGGATCCGGCCGTGCACACGGAACAGCTGCGACTGTCCACGGCCGGCGGGGTCGTGACGCTGGACGGGCTCGTGACGACGGCCTCCGAGGAGCAGGCGGCCGTTCTGGATGCCTGGTGCATCGACGGCGTACGCGACGTCACCAGCCGGATCGAGGTGCGTCCGTAATTCACGGCCTGCTGGGCCCTCGAGCGGGTGGGTGCACGACGGTCTGGGCGAGGACAGCGGGGCGAGCAGCGTCCTGCCGGCCGGATGGGTGCGGCATGACGGCGTCGCGTCAGTCCGTCAGCGTGGTCCGGCCCCGCGTTTTCTCGATAACGGTGGGTGAATCTTCACGCGTGAGCGTGCCCATGAATCCGCGAGGCGGCGAAGGCGACGAAGGGGACAGCCACGTTTTTGGTTACGGTCATGCCCTGCCGGTTGCTCGCTGGGCGCGGCGTGGGGATCAAAAGGCCGGGTCTGAGCCCGATGTCCCGGCTGCCGGGCGATACCGAGAGACCGATTGCACGGGTTGGGGCGGCCGTATTCAGCCTTTGCGCCGCCCGATGATGACCAGGTATTCACGGCGGATGTGCAGACCTGCGTCGGTGGCAAACTTGCCGTGATAGTGGTCGATATCGTGGCGGAACGCGGCTTGGCGGTCCGCGGGCAGGTCATGGAGGACCTGCTTCATCGGCCCGAATCCACGCGCATACCAAGCCCAGGCATCGTCGACGGAGTCGAAGTAGTGATGGTTGACGCCCTCCTCTAACGACAGCTCGAAGTCCTCGCCCAGCAGGTCTCGGACATGGTCGGGGTCTCCCCAGGCCAGCGGTGACGGATCGGGTGGAGGCGCGCCACTGTGCTGGCCAATGATGCCCAGGAAATCCTGGACCGTTCCGCCGGCGGCCCAGACGGCCAGCGACAGACGGCCTCCCTTGCGGCAGACGCGCCCCAGTTCACGGGCGGCCCGCGCCTGATCACTCGCAAACATGACCCCGAAGGTCGAGATCACGCCGTCGAAGCTGGCGTCCGAGAAGGGGAGGTCCTCGGCGTCGGCTCGCTGGAAGCTGATGGCCGGCTGCAAGTGCCCGGACAACGCGTCAGCGGCCCGTAACAGGCTTGAGGCGATGTCGGTCCCGGTGACGCGAGCACCGGAGCGCGCCACATTGCGGGCTGTCCAGCCGGTGCCGGTGGCCACATCCAGGACCTCGTCGCCGGGCTGTGGGTTGAGCCGCTGGGCGGCATGGGCGAGGGCATCCGAGACACCGAAGCTGATGTTGTCGTAGTCCGGTCCGCCGCGATCCCATATCTGGGCGGCGAATTCGTGATGCGGCTTGATGGCGGCGGGCTGAGTGGCCTGTTGGTTCATGGTGGCCTCCCGGATTCGTGGGCATGCCGGTGGTATCGGTCCACCGAGGTCGGTTGACGCATGGCGGGATGATCCCTGCCCCTCGGCCAATCGGTGACGCGAGCGCTCGTATGAGTATGTAGACCGATCGTCATAGTTCGTCAAGGATGGTAGAAAAACGGCATGGCAACCGACACGCGTACGCGGATGATTGAGGCAACCGCCCGCCTGATCCAGGCGCGCGGCCTCCATGGTGTGAGCCTGAACGATATCCTCGAGGCCAGTGGCGCGCCGCGTGGATCGCTCTATTTTCACTTTCCCGGCGGGAAGACGGACCTTGTTCTGGAAGCGGTGCGCGCCGGCGTAGAGGAGGCCAGCCGGGTCCTGCGGGGCTGTCTGGAAGCCGCCAATGGCCCGGCTGAGGGTATTCGCAGGTTCTTTCAGGCGGCGGCGGGCGAGATGAGCGAGTCCGGCTACGCGTTCGGATGTCCGGTAGCGCCCATCGTGCTGGATATGCCGGAGGAGGAGTCCGCGCTCGCGGAAGCCTGTCAGGCCAGCTTCGAGGAATGGATGGCGATGTATCGGGATGCGCTCGTAGCGGCGGGTATCAGGCCGGCGCGAGCCGTCACCCTGGCCCGGACCATCATCTCCAGTCTGGAAGGGGCATTGATCCTTGCCCGCAGCGAACGGAACACCACCACCATCGCAGATGTTGGCAACGAGATGGCAGCGCTGATCGAAAACGCAATGCGGTCGTAAACGTTGCCGTAGCCAGGGGATAGAAAGGCGACAGACATGATTATTGCGTCTCGAAATGAGCTCGCGAGGCCCGACAATGGGGTGGCGCTGCTTGTGCACTGTCGGAAGGCGGTCTAGCGTCAGAGGGAAGACCGGGGAATGCCACACGCGATCCATAACGGCCTCGTGAGACTGCCCGGGATACCGGAAAGGAGTGACTCATGGCCAGCGATAACCTCCCGACCGTGGACTGGCAGGACGGACAGAACGCGGCACGGGTGAAGTTCCAGGTGATGCACGAGGAGCCGGTGGTGTTGATGATGCCATCGGGTATGGACTGGTCGGTGGATGGCAGCGAGTTCGGGTGCACCGCTGACCCGGACAGCGGGATGCAGCGTAACTGCGAAGGCAGTGGCCTGCTACGGAAGCTGGCCGAGCTCAACGACATGCCAAGGCTGAAGGACATCGCGGACGCCTGCGAGTATTCCAGCTCTCGTATTGATACTGACCCCTCCTGCGCCCGCATCATTTTCCACGACTGAGCGCTGCAGGGCGCAGGGCGGGTACCGGCAGGGCCCGCCGCAGTGAAGGGAAGCGGATGATCTTCGTGTTCGAGATCCACCTCCGACCGGGCTGTTCCGCCGAGCAGTACGCCGATGCCTGGCTGCGGGCCAGCCGCATCATCCAGCAGGCCCCCGGCGCCCGTGGCACCCGGCTGCACCGGAAGATTGGCGACCCGCACGTACTTCTGGCTATCGCGCACTGGGAATCGAAGGATCAGCGCGATGCGATGGAGGCGCACCAGCCGGAGAATGTGCGCCGCATCATCGCAGAGCAGGCGGCGTGCGTGGACGTGCGGGTCGTTGGCGAATTCGCGGACGCCGAATGGCGCGTCGACCCACCCGGAAAGGACGACACGAGTATTCGCTGACGCTTCGGTCGTGGGGATGCCTGAGGTCTGGGCCCGATGGAGATCGGTCGGGATGCCCGCTAACCCCGATGGGAAGAGGACACCCGTGATTGCTTGTTCTGTCAGGCCCTCAAGGCGCGGGGGCTTTGAGGACCTGGCGCCCACGTCAGCCCAGCAAGAACGGGGATTGTGAAACTCGAGATCCTCCTCTGTGTTCTATGCTCCCAGACTCGAGGGGATGACAGAGACGGCGAATCATGCCTCGATACAGTGATGGACGCCGCGAGGCGCTGCTGGCGAAGCTGCCGTGCCGCCGCCTCACGGCCTGACGGGGCGAGCAGGCTCTGGTACGGGAGATTTCAGGATGAGCGCGCAAACCATCGGGGAACTGCTGTCTTCCCGTTCCGTTCGCGAGGACCAGGACGCGGTCGTCTCCATGAGCCGCGATGGCTCCGATGCCCTCTCGCGGGGGGAACTGCTCGAACGGGCGGGGCGCCTGGCGGCCGGGCTGCAGCAGGCCGGAGTCGAGCAGGGCGACCGGGTCCTTATCCTGGCTCCCAACAGCGCCGAGTGGGTGGTGTCGGCTCTGGGCGTGATGAATGCCGGTGCGGTCCTGGTGCCCCTGGATACCCAGATGCCGCGCGAGGACCTGGACCACGCGATTTCGGATTCCGCACCGCGGTTCATCTTCACCACCACGAAGCTCAGGGACCGGCTCCCCGAGGCCCTCGGCGAGGTACGCACCTACCTGTTCGATGCGGACGCCGATGCTGCGGATTCCTGGGAGGGGCTTCTTGCGAAGGAGCCGGCAGACCCGGTGGCGGGCCCGGATGATATCGCGGCGATCTTCTATACCTCTGGTACTACGGGGCCGCCGAAGGGCGTACCGCTGACGCATGCCAACCTGAGCAGCAACGTGGAGGCGTTGTGCGACCAGGAGCTCGCGGACGATCGCGATCGGGTGCTGGTGCCCCTACCGTTTCACCACGTGTATCCATTTACCGTGGGCATCCTGATTCCGCTGACCCTGGGCGCGACGATCATCGTGCCGTTCTCGCTAGTGGGTCCGCAGATCGTGCGCGCGCTTCGCGAGGGCGAGGCCACGGTGATGCTTGGGGTGCCGCGGTTGTACGAGGCCGTGTGGCAGGCCCTGGAAGATCGGGTCGCGGGGCGCGGCGGGCTGGCGGCGTTCGTGTTCCGGCGGATCATCGGTGTCTCCAGGCTGGCGCGCCGCCGGCTCGGTCTCAACCTCGGCCGGAGGCTGCTGAAGGGCCTGCACAGTCGCCTGGCCCCGCGCCTGCGGCTGGTCGTCGCTGGCGGGTCGGCGCTCGATCCGGAGCTGGCGCGCAACCTGCAGGCGCTGGGCTGGGACGTGGCGACCGGCTACGGCCTCAGCGAGACCTCCCCGATCCTGACCTACAACCCGCCGGATCGGCTCAAGATCGAGGCCGCCGGTCTGCCGTTGCCCGGGGTCGAGCTCAAGATCGACGATTCGCAGTCTGGCGACGGGCGTGGCGAGGTGATGGCGCGCGGGCCGAACGTGTTCTCCGGCTACCTGAACCTGCCGGACAAGACCAAGGAAGCCCTGGACGAAGACGGCTGGTACCGCACCGGCGATACCGGCGAGATCGACGATGACGGTTATCTGCACCTGCACGGGCGGGAATCTTCGATGATCGTCCTCTCGGGTGGCGAGAACGTTGACCCGGAACGGGTGGAAGATGCGTTGAAGATGATCGACGACGTACGCGAGGCCGGGGTTCTGGCGCACGAAGATCGCCTGGCCGCTGTCGTTGTGCCCGAATCGGGTCTGCTGCGCGAGGTGACCGGCGACGATCTCGAGAAGCGCCTGAAGGAGGCGGTGAACCGGGCGGCGAAGGAACTGCCAAGCCATCATCGCCCGGGCACGGTGCGCGTTGCGCTCGACCCGTTGCCGCGCACGCGTCTGGGCAAGTTGCGTCGGCACAAGCTGGAAGAGCTGTTCGAGGAGCTGGGTCGGGAGGACACCGTTTCCGAGGCGCGGCCGGAGCCGGTTTCGCCGGAATCCTGGGCGCCGGAAGACCAGCAGCTGCTTTCGGATCCCGCGGCGGAGCAGACATGGACCTATCTTGCCGAACGGTTTCATGACCTGCGTCTGACGCCGGACAGCATGCTGGCAGACGAACTCGGGATCGATTCGCTCAACTGGGTGGATCTGACGCTTGCGCTGGAGGATCGCGCCGCCATCGACCTCGACGATTCGGCGATCGAGCGCGTGGAAACGGTGCGTGACCTGCTGAAGGAGGCGGCCGGAGCCGCGGAGGCGAAGGAAGGGCGAGGGGAGCTCAAGCAGCAGCTCCAGGATCCCGAGGCTTTCCTTGAAGATGTCCAGCAGAGGGCGCTGGAACCGCCGGGATCGGCCGGCCGGGTGGCCGGACGTCTGCTCCTTGGGTCTACGCGGTTGCTGGCCCGTCTGTTGATGCGCGTGGAGGTGCGGGGCCGTCTCCCGGGGCCAGACGCGGGTCCCCATATCATTGCGCCGCGCCATCTGAGCTTCGTGGACCCGCTGGCGTTGCTGCCGGCGTTCAGCACGCGGCAGCTGGAGGCGCTGTACTGGGCGGGTCTGGAGGCCTATCTGTTTTCCAACCGGTTCTCCCGCGCGTTCAGTCGCATTGCGCGTATTCTGCCGGTCGATCCCGCCGCGGCACCGCGGCGCAGTCTCCTGCAGGCCGCTGCGACGGTGCAGCGTGGCCACAGCCTGGTCTGGTTTCCGGAAGGGCAGCGTTCCCCGGACGGTGATCTCCAGCGCCTGCGGCCCGGCATTGGGCTGGTGCTCGCAGCACAGCCCGTGCCCGTGGTGCCGGTATGGATCGAGGGCACCCGCGAGGTTATGGCCCCGGGCCGGGTGTTCCCGCGGCCTGGCAAGAAGGTGCGCGTGGTCATTGGCGAGCCGATTTCGGTTGATGCCTACGGCAAGGATGAGCGCGAGATCGTGCAGACCCTTCAGGCAGCACTCGGGGACCTGGGAGGAGACCCCGCGGCCGAAGACACGCGAAGAAAAGGACACTCCTGATTTGTTGACGGTCTGACGGGGCCGGACCAGGTTTCCGCGCACACGTCGGGGTCCCGCGCAAGAAAATGGGGTCTACCTTCAGCCCTTGCCTTTTCCCCGTCCGGTTTTTGTGAGCACAAGGCAAGGTCTGAACCCGGCGTCGGGGGTCTCTCTCCTGTGCGGGCGGTGCCGCGGGGCCACATAATGGATGTCAGGTGGTCCTGGCTGTTCGATACGGGGCCGCTCCCCCTTGCAAGGAGCGGAAGTATGTTCAAGACGGTCCTGGTCCTCGGCCACATCAGCGGTATCCGCATCCAGATCCACGTGAGCTGGGTGTTCATCCTCCTGCTACTGCTGGCGACCATGAGCACCGGCTTCCACTACCAGTTTCCGGAGTGGACGCTGCCGATGGTGGTGGGTACCGCGGTGGTGACGGCCCTGTTGTTCTTTGCCTCCATTCTGGCCCATGAGCTGGGCCACAGCGTGGTGGCCATCCGACGGGGTGTGCCGGTGGAATCGATCACCTTGTTCATCTTCGGCGGGCTGGCCCAGATGGGAAGGGACGCCGAGCGCGCGGACGACGAGTTCTGGATCGCGATTGCCGGGCCAGCAGTCAGTGTGGGCCTGGCGCTGACCTTCGGGGGGCTCGCGCAGATCGCCTCCGGTTGGTACGAGCCGGTGTCGGTGGCGCTGGGCTGGCTGGCGTTCATCAATCTGGTGGTGGCGGTATTCAACCTCATCCCCGGTTTTCCGCTGGACGGGGGACGGGTGTTCCGGGCGCTGGTGTGGAAGATCACCGGCGACCCGCGCAAGGCGGTGGCGGCCGCAGTCTGGGGCGGACGGATGGTGGCGTTCCTCCTGTTCGGCTTCGGTTTCTGGAATCTCGTAGTGATCGGCAACCTGATCGGCGGCGTCTGGATCATGCTGATCGCCTGGTTCCTGCTGACCATGGCCGAAGGGCAGGGGCGGATGTACGAGATGCGCGACCGGCTGGCGGGTGTCCGCGCGCGGGATCTGGCCGATCCGGAGCCGCCCTTCGTCAGCCCGGATGCGTCCATCCAGGAGTGGATCGACCAGGGCGTCCTGCCGGATGGGCGCCGCTCCTTTCTGGTCGGCGAGCCAGAGCGGGTGCAGGGGCTGGTGACCTTGAGCGACAGCCGCAAGGTGCCGCGGGAGCGGTGGGCGACCACCCGGATCGCCGACATCATGACCCCCGCGGATTCGCTGAGACAGGTTGCGCCGGATACGCAGGCCGAGGAGATCCTGCAGCTCATGAGTGAGCACAACCTCAACCAGATCCCGGTGCTGGAGGCATCCGGCCGGGCCATTGGCTGGATCGACCGCCAGAAGCTCCTGCGCACCATCGAGATCCACATGGAGGTCAAGCGCTAGAACCAGGGAGACAAAGGGGGGCAGCCATGGAAGGCCAACTGCACAGGGACGCATCACCTTGGGAAGGGCCGGGCCCGATACGCTCGCGTGTATCTGATACCGTGGGCTGCAGCAATCAAAGGAGTGCTGGACATGACGTCGATGAATGTACCGGTGGAGGAGTTCACCACCCCCGACCCCGTCACTGCCAACGAAGATATGGCGATCGACGAGCTGCGGGCGTTGATGGAGCGGCATGGCGTGCGCCATCTTCCGGTCGTGCGCGGTGAGTCGGTGGTGGGGCTGGTCAGTGACCGCGAGGTCCGCGTGGTTCTGGGCTTGCCGCTCACCGAGATCAATCAGGTGCGGGCCTCCGACATCATGGCGGCCGACCCGCTGACGGTGACGGCGACCACGCCTCTGGACCAGGTGGCGTATGCAATGTCGGAAAACAAGGTGGGCAGCGTGATCGTCAACGATGAAGATGGCCGGTTCCTGGGGATCTTCACGGCCAGCGACGCCCTGAATGCGCTGACCGAGCTCGTCCGCGGAGGAGGCGCGCCCGCCGCATGACGCGTGGCGCGACGACGTGTGGAAAAACAAAAGAAGAGGTGTAGTGGTCAGGCGATTTCGGACACTGAACCGCCCCGGGTTTGCCCGAGACTCGTTGGTTTGGGTCACGCCACCTGGTGAGCTATGGGCTCAGAGCTTGCCTTTTGCCTCTGCAAGTTTCCGGCGGAGGGCAAAAGGCAAGGTTTGACCCCGGCGGGGTCACCATTACCGCCGACATCCCGCTGGCCGCGGAGGTGATCGAGAAGGGCGGTCAGGCGCTGAACCCGCGCGGGGAGCTTTACACCCGCGACAACATCCGCGAACGCCTCAGCATGCGCGATTTCATGGACACCCTGCGCTCCAGCGGGGTCGAGACCGGCGGCCCCGCGGCCATGGGCCCGCGCGACCGTCAGGCCTTCGGCAATGCCCTGGACCGCTGGCTCGCGCAGAACGCGAAGTAGCCTGCGGCAGGCGGACTGGCACGTACATCAACGCGCTTCTTCCCGGCGGATGATCACCGGTCGACGCAGGGGGTTGGGGTAAGCCAGAGTGGCTCAAATCCGCAGCTGGCGGATCAGTTGCAGGGTCTCCGTGGCCAGTCGCAGGAGTTCCGCGTCGGCCAGGCTACACGTCCTGGAACGTTCGGTCCGGTACTCCGAGCGGCGGGAGACGTCACTGGAATTGGAGGAGGCCCTGGCATGCGGCAGGGAAACCTGCAACAGGTCCGCAGCCTCCGGGAAGTGGCGGTTCGTTCGCACAGGCAACCCACCTTCGCGTCGGGGTGATTGGGTGACTCACCCCGGGTAACGGCGAAGAGCGGAAAACCTTGAAGCGTGGAGCTGGCTGGGAGGCAAAGGGCAAGGTTTGACCCCGGCGGGGTCACTTTCCGGGATGCGGGATATCGAATGCCTGCGGCCGGGGCGCGGTGAATGCGCGCTCGTCGTCGTGGCGGCTTCCCCGAACGCCGAAACGGCCGAAAGCCCCGAGCCGCCTGTGCGGCCCGGGGCGGGTGGGGTCCCGGTAGGGGGTGGCGGTGCCGCCGGGAATTAGCTGCGTGGGCGGTAGGCAACCTGCTGGATGAAGTCGACGTTGTCGCGCTCGTAGGGGCTGGCGAAGTCGCCGAAGCGGGAAACGTTAATGAAGCCCGCGTCTTCCAGCAGGTGGGAGACGTAGTCCTGGCGCAGCGGATACATGTTGAGCTGGAAGTGAGCCCCATCCGGGAACTTGTACTCGAAACGCGCGAGCTGGCGGTTGAGTTCGCCGGGATAGGCATCCACGCCCTTGCCAGTGTAGTAGTGCTGGTGTGTCGAGCTGAAGCCGTTGTCGAGCATCGAATCGTAGTTGCGGTGATCCAGGATGATCATTCCGCCGGGACGCAGCGCCCGGAAGAAGGCGTGCATCGCGTCGCGTCGGGCCTCGTGGTCGAACAGGTGGGTAAACGAGTTGCCCAGGCACACCAGCGCGTCGAAGCGCTCTTCGCCCAATTGCCGGTCCAGCTGTACCCAGTCCGCCACCTGGGTGTGGGCAAAGGTGACCCCGAGGCGCTGCGCGTTTTCGCGCGTTTTGGCCAGCATGTTCTCGGAACCGTCGGTGGCGGTGACGACGAGACCGGAACGGGCCAGGTTGATCGCGTTGAAGCCGGTGCCGCAGGCGACGTCGGCGACTTCGCGGCCGCCGGCGTTCTTCACCAGCCGCTCGTAGAAACCGCCTTCGGATTCCGTGCGGCCTTCCCAGCCGACCAGGTCGTCCCAGTAGTCGACAAAGTCGGCGGTGTACTGGCCATACTGGTTCCCGGTGTCGAGGTTCTGAATACTCATGCAGTGCTCCTTGGTTGCGCGGCAGCGCGCCGCTGATACCGATACAGCCTACGTGGGGCCTGCCCATCCATACAGATGCAGTAGAGTTGCGAATGAACCGGTACAGATACGCAGTTTTCATAACTGTGCCGGTCGCTTCGGGAGGTAACTGTGATGGAAGGGCCGGTGGGGCATCGCTACGAGGCCGTGGCCAGGGCGCTTGAGGCGGCGATCGAGGCGGGCGTTCACGGGCCCGGTGACCGGTTGCCCGGGGTCCGTAAGCTCGCGGCCCAGTTCGGGGTGAGTGTGTCCACGGTGGTGGCCGCCGAACATCTGCTGGAGGACCGCGGCCTGATCGAGGCCCGGCCCCGTTCGGGCTATTACGTGCGTCGTCACCCCTGGGAACCACCGGAGCGTCCGGCGCCCTCCAGTCCCGCTAATGAACCGGTGCCGGTGACCAGTCAGGCGCTGGTGCTGCGGGTGGTTCAGGCGGCCGGGGAGCCCGGCATGGTCCAGCTGGGTGCCGCGGTTCCACACTCGGATTTCCTGCCCGCGCGCGGTCTGCGGCGAGCCTTTGCCGGGGTCCCGGCGCGCTGGGGTGGTCGGGAGCTGGATTACGCGTTTCCGCCCGGGCCGTACGAGCTGCGCCAGCAGATTGCGCGGCGTATGGCGGATGCCGGTTGCCAGATCACGCCGGAGGAGGTGGTCGTCACCAATGGTGCGCAGGAAGCGCTGGCGCTCTCGTTGCGGGCGGTGACGGAGCCCGGTGACGTGGTGGCGATCGAGTCGCCCACCTTCTACGGCCTGCTGCAGGCGATCGAGGCCCTGGGGTTGCGGGCACTGGAGATCCCAACCGATCCGGACGAAGGCATTGCGCCCGAGGCCATGGCCCTGGCGCTGGATCAATGGCCGGTGAAGGCCGCCTTGCTGATGCCAAACTTTGGCAATCCACTGGGGCATCGCGCCAGCGACGAGCGCAAGCGTGCTCTGGTGGAGCTACTGGAGGACCGCGGCGTGCCTCTGATCGAGGACGACGTGTACGGAGATCTGGCCTTCGAGGCGCCCCGGCCGTGGGCGGCACGGGCGTTCGAGACCCGGGGCGGGGTGCTCTACTGCGGCTCTTTCTCCAAGACCCTGTCGCCAGGGTTGCGGGTCGGGTGGGCGGTGCCCGGGCGCTTCCGTGACCGGGTGGAGTACCTCAAGTACTCCGGCAGCTCTTCCACGCCCGCCTGGCCGGGGTTCGCGGTGGCCGATTTTCTGGAGCGCGGCGGCTATGATCGCTACCTGCGCCGAGTGCGGGGAGACTACGCCCGCGCGGTGGATCGTGTGAGCCGGGCGGTGGCCCGGTATTTCCCGCCCGGGACACGCCAGACCCGGCCCACGGGTGGTTTCGTACTCTGGCTGGAGCTCCCGGAGGCAGTGGATGCGCTGGCGCTTTACCGCCGAGCGCTGGACGAGGGGATCAGTATCGCGCCGGGCCCACTTTTTTCGCCTTCCGGAAAATTCCGTCACCACGTGCGCCTGAACTGTGCCCAGCCCTGGGATGCGAGGCTCGAACGCGCTCTGGCTCGTCTTGGCGCAATGGCCCGGGAAGCCGCTGTCTGACACCCAGCAACGGATATCGGGGCGGACCTCGTTACCATCCACAGGGTCAATTCGACCGCCGCGCGATCAGGTCCGCCACTGCGCGGATGAGCTGCCACTGGCCGATAAGCCCCACGCCTTGCGGGTCGATGTGGGAAAAGCCGTCGATCAAGTGCAGGTCGGCCTCGCCGATGGCACGGGCGAGGCGCTCGCTTTCGGTGTGCGGGATCATGGCGTCGTCCCGGCCGTGGATCAGCAGGACGCGGTCGGAAAGGTGCGAGAGATCGCGGCCGGCGAGGGACAGGGTTTCGATGGCCTGCCACGCGCTGGCCGGCAGATCGCCCAGGAGCTCCGGCACGCGTTCGCGGTCGTCGTTCAGGATGAGCGCCAGCAGGCTTTGCCCCTCGTCCCCGAGTGCGTCGGCCACGTCGTCGATGGCGGCCTCCGGGTCGGTGATGCGGCGGCGGGCGATCTCTTCGAGTATGGCGCGGTCTTCGCGCCTATCGAGCACGTGCAGGTTGCCGCGCAGGAAGATCCACTTCGCCAGCGGATCGGGCATCCGCGTCTGCCAGTGGTCCGACCCGGGCGCCTGGAAGCCCCCGGTGGTGGCGAAGGTAATGACGTTCTCCGTGTCGTAGTAGCCCCCGATCCCGACCAGGAAGTCGATGGCCTCCTCGCCCTCGGGCGTTAGCGTTGCGAGCACCGCCAGGCCCACGGCATAAGAGATCGCCGCGACCCCCACGTCTTGTTCATCGGCTGCGCGCTCCACATCCAGACGGGACAGAAGGGCCGCGGCATCACCGATGGCAGCGGCATCCTCGGGGCGCACACTGAGGTCTTTCGTGCCCTGCAGGTCGGGCACCAGCACCAGGAAGCGTGCCCGCGCCAGCGTAGTGGCGAGTTGCACCAGCCGGAGGTCGTCCTTGCCCTGTGGCGTGAAGCCCGGAACGAGGACGATGCGGGCTCCCACATCCTGCCGGGGGTGATAGAGGTCGGCCGCGATATTTCCTTCTTCTGTCTCTAGCGTAAGCGTTTCGCGCGTGGGTTCGGGCGTGCGGTCCTTCAGCGCGCTCGGGCCCGCGCCGGCCTCGATGTCCTGGAGCACGCGCGTCGCCTCCAAACTTTGGGCGCCGATGTAGCCGGCAAGCAGCACGAGGCCCAGCAACACCAGGCTCAGCAACACCGCTGCGATGCGAAGCATGCGCTTCTCCCGTCGGATGAGCTGTACCAGTCCGGTCGATGTGACAAAGCTATTGCTTTTCCGTTTGTGTCGAGAATTCGGATGGACCAGGTGAAACCAGGACACCTGGGGCGGGGCCGCTTGAGCATTCGCGGAAAGCGGTCTAGCGTCAATGGAAAGGCCGGATGACGGCTCGCGCGATCCGTTGCGATTTCGTGATACCTCCCGAGAGATCGGGAAGGAGTGACAGCATCGCCAGGACCGCAAGCAGAGGACAACCATGATTTTCTTGACCCATGCTCGAAGCCTGCCCGGGCGGAGAGAAGAGGACACCCATGATTTCTTTGTTTTGATCCGGCGCTGGGGCTGGCGTGGATGTTCGTGCGGCGATACCCAGCCCAGTCTCTCACCGAGGAAATTGGCGCCGGGTCGCGCGACCCGCAGGTGACGGATGCCGCTGCGCAGGGTGCTGGATCGCAGCAGGCGCACCATGCTGCCCCGGGGGCGGAGGGAGGCCCTTCGGACGCGGGTGATGCGGCGGGCTGGCCTGGTGCATCCGCCGGGCGCGGTATTACTGGGGCTTGGTCTGTCGGAAAGACTTGGAAACTCCGATCGTGTCCTGGTTTGAAAATGGCTGGATGGTCGACGGCATGCTGCTACTAGGGGCGGTGTTGGTCGCGATTCCCGCTCGAATGGTGCTCGCCACGTTGTTCGGCTCGCCCAGCAAGCCGCGGGATGTCGGGAATCTGGGACGGCGGAATCCGCGCCTCTGATCGATAGCCGGGCGTGGAGATTGCCCGGTGACGACGCCGACGTCACCGGGCAGGGGTGGAGGCTTCAGCGGAGGCGGTGTACCTCGGCGATCGCGGACAGGGCGATGGGCGCTTCCATGTAGCCGTTGCCGATGCGCCGGCGCAGGCGGATCCGGCCCTCTTCGATGGCCTGCAGTTGGCCATTGCGTGCGCGCCCGTCGGCGAGGGTGATGCGGATGCTGTGGCCGATGTGGTTGTCCAGGGCCTCCAGTGCGATGGTCGGGGAGGGGGATGGCTCGGCTTCCGGGGTCGGAGCGGGCGGTGTGAGGTTCCAGGTGGTGCCGGTCCCCGTGGCCGTCCTGGCCGGGGCGGGGGAAACCGGGCGCATATCCACGCGGCCGAAGTGTTTGCCTGCCACGCTCAGGCGGTTTTCGACCTGGCGCAGCAGCTGGCCTGGGGAGTCGATGTTCGCCCAGAGCAGCATCGGGTTGTCGATCGGGCCGATGTGCAGCGACAGCTCGCCGGGGTTGTCGAGGAAGTGTTCGTAGGCGTCGACCATGGCGGGGGCCGGCTGCAGGCCGAAGGGGCGCCAGGCCTCGACCCAGTGGGCCGTGTGATGCTCGGTGTACGCCGCGACGGTCATGTCCGTCTCGGCGGCGCAGAACTCCATCAACGCGGGGTAATAGCCTCGGTCCTCGTAGCGCACGGTCAGCGAGTCCAGCGAGGCAGTCATCAGTGCGGGTGCAAGATCCTGGGCCCGATTCGAGCGGGCCTGGATCGAAAACTCGCTGGTGGAGGTGCCAAGCGCCAGTGGGCCCATGCCTAACGTGCTTTGCACGGTCAGGCGGTCGCGGGCCTCCTCCAGTTGATACCGGACCGAGAAATCCAGCGGGATGTCGCGATAGCCAAGGGCGGATATCAGCGCGTCGGGCGGGGCGCCCTGATAGGTCCCGCAGCCGGCAGTATCGAGCGACAGGGCGGGCACGTCGCCCGGCGCACCCTGGGTGAGGCCGGCCGGCAGTGTGAGTCCGTTGACCGAGAATCCGAGTTGTCGGGGCAGGCGACGGCGATCCAGCGTGTGTCGCAGCCGGGCGAGTCGCCAGAGGTTTCCGGCTTCCAGGGTGATGCGTTCTGCCCGTATGCGGCCGACGGCCGTGTTGTGGGGCTCGAACAGCAACCCGTTTACGTGCAGGTCGCCCCCCAGGCCGATCCGGACGTTGGTGTAATGCAGCCTGCCCAGTGGTTGCAGTTGCTCGACCATGTCGCCGAGCTTCTGCTCCACCTGATGGATCTCGTAGTGGTAGTACCCGATAGCGGCGGCGGCTACCACGAGGCCGCCTACGATCCCCTTCCCTGGCATGTTCTCTCCCTGTCATTGCGATTCCGGCACGCCCGTTTCGGGGCCGGAAGCGGAACTCCCTGTTTCGCAGCCACAAGATAACCATAACCGGGGGGGTGCTGTCGCCCCGGCCGGTAACCGCCAAGGGGGGCTTCGGTGCGGTGTCGATGGACGGGGAGGGGACGGCTGGACGTGTGGCCGGGACGGTGGTCTGACCCGCATCGGATGAGCCGCCATGATCGGCCGGGCGACCTCGGGCCGGTCACTCGTGACGGTGACCGGCAGGGGATTGCCGGTGGGGGTTCCCGGTCCCCCCGGACGGGGCCGCCTATGGGTGCACGGCGGTGTTCTGTCCGAAGCGGATCTGCCAGCCGTGGTGGTCGTGGTGCTCGAACAGGAAGCTCATGCGGGTGTGCAGTTCGCCGTTGCCCCGGTCCGGAAGGCCCTCTGGCATGGATTCGATGCCGGAGACCCGGAACATGACCTCGGCGAAGGCGAGGTCGTCGGCGAGCCGGGTGATGTCCTGAACATCGACGCTCAGCGACGTTCCGGCGAACGGGCCCTGCAGCAGGGCGGTATGGCGTTCGGCGTTGCTCGAGCGGTCTTCGAAGCGTGTGCCAACCAGATTGACCACCCCCGAATCCTCTGCGTAGTCGCGGGCCCAGGCGTCGCCGTCGCCGGCCTGCCACGCGTCCGCCTTGGCCTCCAGGATACGCTGGATCTCGTCATGGTCGGCCCAGGCGGGGGCCGTCATCAGTACGGCCAGTGGCAGGGTGATCAAGAGAAACGGTTTCCTGGACATGCAAGCTCCGGGCGTTGGTTATGACAGGCGCCACCTGTGTACAGGAGAGTCGGGCCGAGTTCCAGTCGTCGGGCGCCACGGGGCCTTGCGGGGCGGGTCACAACGCAAGGTCGGAGCCGGGCGGTTCGCGTGGCCGGCGGGCTTGCGCTACGTACCGGCCCCGGCAATCTATACTCGTTTTGTGGAGTGTTCCGGGCGGATCGAGCGTGAAGCCTTGTCCGACAGGGTTTGCCCGCGCCGCATCTGCCCGCCTCTTGATCCGCAGGCCCGGTTTCCGTGGCCTATCCGCCGGACGACGCGTTGACTCCACCCGCCGCCCGACAGCCCCTTGTACGGAGGGCTGAAGCTATGAGTATTCCGAAATGGTTGGCGCTTGCGGCGCTGATGACCCTGTTGCCGTTGGGTTGTGGTTCAGACCCGTCTGCGGATGCCGATGGGGGTGCCGCGCCCGTTGCCGCCGAACGCCCGGCGGTGGATGCAAGGCGGGTCGAGGAGCGGGTGGTACAGAACCTCCACGATCAGGCCGCGTTGTTCGAGGAGATTGGTGATCGGCTTCAGGCCATTGATGGCCAGCCGGCGGCCGATGAACTGGGGCGTCGCCTGGCGGAGGAATATACCGCCCGGACGGTTGCCCAGATGGACGAGATGATCGCGTGGGCGGAGACCCATCTGGCGTCGCTCGATACCGCGGAACGAGCCGTTCTGGACCAGGAGGTGGAAGCGCTGCTGGCCGAATCGGGCAGGCTGGAGGCCGCGGGGATGCGGTTCGATCGGGCGACGGAACGGGTGGGTCAGCAGCTCGAGAGCCTGATGATGCGGAACCCTGAACAAGGGCAGGTGGTGCTCGACGGGATGATCGAGTTCGGGGCGAGCGTCGAGGCCGTGATGCAGGACGAGCGCGTGGTGGCGCTGGACCGCCTGATGGCGCCGGAGCCCACACCGGTCGAGGCGGCGCCGGCGGGAACGCCGGCCTGGTGCGAACGGATGGCGAATACGCCGCAAGCCCAATGGACCATGAACGATGCGTTCGCCTTTGCCAACCACTGTACGGGCGGTTGAAGGGTGATGCCCGCGGCGGATCCGGACGTCCGGAGCGGCGGGGCACACGCGGTCTGATCCATTCGAGCACGGACCCGTGGCGGTGTCCGCGTGTCGTTACGCCCGTTGGCTACCGCTTCGGTTGGCTTGCCGTTTCGGCTGGCGGTGGTATTGGGCCCGGTCCGGGATGACGTTCCGGATGCCGCCCCTCGGGTCTTCCACGTCGCCCTCAAAGCGCGGCAGCAGGATCACGTGCAGGTGGTCGATGCTCCGACCCGCGGCCCGGCCATCGTTGTTGCCCACGGTGTAGGCGTCGGGCGGATTGCCCAGGAACGGGAGCTCCAGCACGGCTTCGATGTGGTCCTTCGGTCGTTGGCGCAGGTAGTCGCGGCCCAGCATTTCGTTATAAAGCGCCTCGAGGTCGGTCTTTTCGATCACCTGGCGCACTCCGTAAATGGCATCGAAGTAGTCCGACTGTTCGGTTGTGTCGAGGTCGAACAGGGAGACGACGTGCCGCCTGGGGATGACCAGCGCATGCCCCGGGTTGACCGGGTTGGTGTCGAACAGGGCGACGAACGAGCGGTTCTCGTAGATCAGCGGGTCGGCCAGTCCGGCGGAAACCCGGCAGAAGTAGCAGTCCTGGCTGGCTGGTTCGGTACTGGTCATGGGATGGCCTGTGGGTGAGGGCTTGCGTCGGGTTGGAAGCACCGGATTTTACGCGATTTCCGGGCGGGCGCATCCGCGCCGGTGCTTACGGCGGTTGAAGTGTACGGGAATCCGTTCTGCCTGAACTGCATTCTCGATACAGATTCCGATGGCCATGGTTGAAGCATGGCTTGACGCGTGGTATCGCACCACGTAAGTTCCCCAGCATTGTAAGGGGTTTTTGCGGTTCGGCCATCGAAGGTTCCTGGGGCCGACCGACCATCCCCCGATACGTTTGTCGAGGCTGTACGCGCGCTGGTGGAAGCCGCACGCCTCGATGGTCGCGCAGAGGCGCGATCGGGCAGCACAAACCGGATGCCCGGGTTCGCGCCGGGCGGCCGCGCCATGTCGACCGCTTGCCGGTCGGCCGTCGCGGGTGCTCGACGCGCCGGAGTTTTGTGTCAGACGTATCGAAGGGGGAGTCCATGTCCATGTCATTTTTCGGCCTCGTGTTTGCGCTGCTGTGCGGCGTTGCCGCGCTGGCCTATGGTCTGTTTTCCATCCGCTGGGTGCTTTCGCGATCGGAGGGCACCGACGAGATGCGGCGTATTGCACGCGCGATCCAGGAGGGCGCCTCGGCCTACATGAAACGGCAGTACACCACCATCGCGGTGGTGGGCTTTGTCCTGTTCGTCGGCCTTTGGCTGGTGATCGGCATCGGGTCCGCGATGGGGTTTCTGATCGGGGCCGTGCTCTCCGGGGCGGCCGGCTTCATTGGCATGCACGTGGCGGTACGGGCGAATGTACGGACGGCGGCAGCCGCCAAGTCCAGCCTGGAGGCCGCAATGGATGTGGCCTTCCGCGGCGGCGCGGTGACCGGCCTGCTGGTGGTCGGACTCGGACTGCTGGGGGTTGCAGGCTACTTTGCGGTGCTCTGGTGGCTCACGCCGGAGGGCGGTGATGTCGGCCTTGCGCCGCTGGTCGGGCTGGCCCTCGGGGGCTCGCTGATCTCCATCTTCGCGCGGGTCGGCGGCGGCATCTTCACCAAGGGCGCGGATGTCGGTGCGGACCTGGTCGGCAAGGTGGAGGCGGGTATTCCGGAGGATGACCCGCGCAACCCGGCGGTGATTGCCGACAACGTGGGTGACAACGTGGGCGACTGCGCCGGGATGGCGGCGGACCTGTTCGAGACCTACGCGGTGACCATTATCGCGACCATGATCCTCGGGACGCTGCTGGTTCCCGATCTCGGGCTGATGGCGGCGGTGTACCCGCTGGTGCTGGGGGGCGGGGCGATCCTGGCCTCGATCGTGGGCACCTTCGCGGTCAAGGCCCGTCAGGGTTCCGAGATTATCCGTGGACTCTACAAGGGGCTGATCGTATCCGGTGGTCTGGCCGCGGTGGCGTTTTTGCCCATTACCCTGGCCCTGGTGCCGGACGGTGCACTGGCCAGCAGCATGGGCATCGAGGAGGGTGCGGCCCTGCGTCTGTATGGCGCGGCCCTGGTGGGGCTGGCGTTGACCGGCGTCATCATGGTCGTGACGGACTACTACACCTCCACGTCGTTCCGGCCTGTACGGCATCTGGCCGAGGCCTCCACCACCGGCCACGCGACCAACATCATTGCCGGCCTGGCGCTGTCGATGAAGGCCACTGCCGCTCCGGTGCTGGCGGTGTGCGCGGCGATCCTGGTGGCGTATGCCTTTGGCGGCTTGTACGGCATCGCCATCGCGGCAACCACGATGCTGTCGATGACCGGGATCATCGTGGCGATGGATGCCTATGGTCCGATCACGGACAACGCCGGTGGGATTGCGGAGATGGCGGATCTGCCGCCCGAAGTGCGCGAGACCACCGATGCGCTGGACTCGGTGGGCAACACGACCAAGGCCGTGACCAAGGGCTACGCGATCGGTTCGGCCGGGCTCGCGGCCCTGGTGCTTTTTGCCGATTACACGCACGAGCTGATCCTGCACACCGGAAGCGCACCCGACTTCGCGCTGAGCAATCCGAACGTGATCGTGGGCCTGTTTATCGGCGGCCTGATCCCGTACCTCTTTGCGTCGATGACCATGGAGTCGGTGGGCCGCGCGGCCTCCGGCATCGTGAACGAGGTGCGGCGTCAGTTCCGCGAGATCAGCGGGATCATGGAAGGCACCACCAAGCCGGACTACACCCGGGCGGTGGATATGCTGACCAGCGCCGCGATCCGCGAAATGATCGTGCCGTCACTGCTTCCCGTGCTGGTGCCGGTCGTGGTGGGCGTGTTCCTGGGCACGGAGGCCCTGGGCGGTTTGCTGATCGGGACCATCGTGACCGGGCTGTTCGTGGCGATCTCCCAGACCGCTGGTGGCGGGGCGTGGGATAACGCGAAGAAGTACATCGAGGACGGCAATCACGGCGGGAAGGGGTCCGAGGCCCATCACGCCGCGGTGACCGGCGACACGGTCGGCGACCCCTACAAGGACACCTCGGGGCCCGCCATCAACCCGCTGATCAAGGTCATCAACATCATGGCGCTGCTGCTCGTGCCCGTTCTGTAGGGCGCCGCGAACCGAAAGGAGAATCGACATGCCGAGAATCCGCGTACAAATGGCCCCGGATCTGGAGTTCAACATGGAGCTGGACGTCGAAGGGGTCGATTGCGACAGCCGCGACTGGGACGTTCAGCAGCACAAGGCCGAAATCTACGCCGAGTTTGAACGCCGGCTGAAAGAGGCCTTCCCCGAGGGGGTCAAGATCCACACCTTCGAGTACGGACTGGCCTGCAAGCCTTCGGGTTGATCTGCCCCGAGGCCGTCAAGAAGCGGGTGGTCCGGGACTCACCGTGCAGCCCGCCGGAGGACTGACGGAGCATTGCACGCTGGCCGCGGCCTTTGAGGGGGTGTCGGGGAGTAGCGATACACGTCACCCGGGGATGGAAAGCGTGACGCGGGAGACGATCGGATTGGCTTGTCTCCGGGGGGAATGAGGCCGGTCCCGCGAGGGACCGGCCTGCCGTCTAGCGTGAGGTTAGTTGTCGTCCTCGTCATCATCGTCGCCACCCAGGTCAACGCCGCCTTCGGCACCGCCCTCGGCGCCGGCGTCGATGCCGTCGTCGTCCATGTGGGTGTCGGCGCCGGCACCCATGCCACCTTCGGCACCCATGCCGCGGTCGTCGCGCATGCCGCCTTCGGCACCCGGGGCCCGGCCTTCGCTGGCCGCGCCGCCTGCGGCGCCGCCGGAGGCTTCGGCACCACGATCCGATCCGCCGGCCATCCCGCCGCTGGCTTCGGCGCCGGTCTCGGCGGCGCCTCCGGCCGAGGTACCCAGATCCTGGGCCTGCGCGGCGCCCGGGGCACCGAGCGTGAACAGCGAGCCGAGGGCAAAGGCGATAGCGGTTTTACGATAGTTCCACATGGTTCTGGCTCCTTCGTTTGGGCAAAAGCCGCACCGGCGGATGGCCCCTCGCCGGGGCGTGCCGACCGGGTGCAGCCCATGGATAGCGCCCTCGGGAGTGCGCATAAAGCCGCTGCGTGCGAAGTTGACCGCCAGTTCACAGACGTAGGCGGCAAGTTGCGGAGGGGTTCGCGTCTACAGGCACCGAGCCCTGTCCGCGGTCGCGTCGCTATTCGCCAGGTGCTCAGCGACCGGATGGGCAACCTGCGGGCGGGTGTCCCGGCGTTACGGGAGCAAGGGCGGCAGGCCTACCAGGCGAGTGCGAGCAGGCCCGCGCCGAGGCAGACGACGATGACCGGGACGATCGTCTCGCGGATCACCTGGCCCTCGCGTGCCTGCAGCCCGGCGGCACCGGCCGCCATGGCGATGTTGTGCAGCGAGATCATGTTGCCCACCCCGGCGCCGATCAGTTGCAGGGCCAGCACGGTCGGCAGGGCCATGCCCAGGGCGTCGGCGGTATCCGCCTGGAGTTGCGCGAACAGCAGGTTGGAGACGGTGGCACTGCCGGTCATGAAGGAGCCCAGCGCGCCGAGGAAGGCGCTGAACATCACGAACGTGCCGCCCAGGACTTCCGCCAGGCCCTGGCCCAGCACCTGCGGCATCGAGGGCAGGCCGGCCGCGTTTTGACCGGAGATCAGCAGGAGCTGGGTCAGGGCAATGATGAAGGCCAGCACGATGGCGGCGACGCGCAGTTTGCCCCAGGTGGCGACGAGCGCCTGCCCGAATGTGGCGCGGCTCACGCGGAACAGAATCAACGCGGTAAGCAGGGCCAGGCCGAAGTAGAAATAGGGCGTGTACAGCGGAGCCAGGCCTTGCCCCAGTTCGACGCCCTGGAACTCGCCAGCCGACCAGCGCACGGACTGCAGGGCCTCGCGCAGCGGCATGATGGTGCGCGAGGCGATCAGCGCGACGGCCATCACCGCGAAGGGCACGAACGCCATCAGCACGCGCCCGACCGGGGCCCGTTCGACCTCGGCCCGCCGCTCGTGGCCCGGCAGCAGGAAGCCGCGATGGGCCGCCAGGGCGATGACCGCCATGGCCACTACGCCGCCGAGGATGGACGGCAGCTCCGGCCCTACCAGCCAGGCGACCAGCAGGTAGGGGGTGCCGAAGGCGAGTGCCGACAGCACGGCAAACGGCACGAACTCGCGGAAGCGGCCGCGTTCCTCGCCCAGGGTGGCCACCCAGACCATGAACAGCGTGACGAACGGCGCGAGGATGGTATGGATCACGGCCGTCTGCAGGACGGCCGAGCGGGTGGTTTCCGCATCCAGGCCGAGGCCGGCGAAACCGATGATCACCGGGGTTCCGGCCGCGCCGAACGGGACGGCGGTGCTGTTGCCGATCAGGGCGATTGCCACGGCCTTCAGGGGGCGCATGCCGAAGTACACCAGCAGCGGGGCAGCCAGCACCGCGGGGGTGCCGAAGCCGGCAATGCCCTCCACGAAGCTGACCAGTCCCCAGCCCAGCAGCATGGCCAGTACCCGGTGATCGCGCGAGACGCTGGCGATGACCGACTGGATCGCACTCATGTGTCCCGTGGCGATCATCACGTTCAGCACCAGCAGCGCCATCAGGATGATCAGCAGGACCTCCACGAATACCACCGCGGCATCCAGGAGGCTGACCATCAGTACCGTGCCCGAGACCTCCCAGACCAGCACGGCCAGCACGAGGGTGGCGAGGTAGGCAATGGGGGCGGCCTCGAAGGCGGGGCGCCGCAGCGGCACCAGCCACACGAACAGCAGCACGAACGGCACCAGCGTGAGCCAGAACAGCACCTTCACCTCTCCCGCACAAAGCGAACTGTCATGCTACTCCGTGACGACCCGCCTGGCACGAAGGAAAAGCCGGGTTCGAGTACCGCTCCGATCAACGCCAATGGTCCGCCATTCGCATCCTTTCAGGCCGATCGTCCACCGGCTATAGTGAAGGGGTAACGTGTGCGTTTTCATGGACATTGTGGCAACGCGTCCGGTGATGCCATACGTCGCATCGACACAAAGGGGATGGGATGCGGGCACAGCTCCGGTTACGGAACACCTGGGGGGTCTATGCCCGGTATGTCGGGTTCGCCGTCGGGATTGTCTTGTTGTTGGCGGCGGTCCAGTTCCTGTTCGTATATGGGGCTGACCGGTTCGAGCCAAGCCTGCTGGCGATCCCCTCTGTTGTGGGTGTTGTCTTCGGGGTCATGCTGGCCCGGATGCATCTCCTGCGGTCGCAGACCGATCTCCTGAATACCTTTGTTGAAGCGACGCAGGCCAGCAGCGACCACGAGGAGGCCATTGGGCATTTGCTGCGGGTGGTTGCCGAGCAGTTGCGGATGGACGGCGTTGCCCTCTATGAACTGGAGCAGGGGGGTCGGGGGGGCAGACAGCTCCAGCATCACCCTCCGCGTCAGACGCCGCCATTGTCCGAAAGCGTGTTGCGGGAACTTTCGGCGTTGTCCCTGGAGGAAGGCCGGCCCGGAACCTGCAAGGAACTGCGCTCCCGGAGTCCGGATTCGCTTCCCGCTTGTCTCGAGACGGTCGGGCTTTCGCTTCCCGACAACCAGCGTGGCCTGCTGGTGCTCTACCGCCACGACGCGAGGCGCAAGCCACCGGACGCGCTGGAACGGCGGTTCCTGCAACTGGCCGCCGACTGGCTGAGCATGACCCTGACACACATGCATCAGCAGGGGATCATCGCCAGTGAACGGGAACAGAACCGGCGCGAGAAGGAGCGGGCGCAGACCACGCTGGAGTCGATCGGTGATGCGGTGATTACCACCGACGACCATGGGCGTATCGAATACGTCAATCCGGTCGCCAGCCTGCTGCTGGGTGAGTCCGCCGCACAACTGGTCGAACGGCCCCTCGACGAGGCGGTGCGTCTGGAAGACGAGACCAGCGGGGACTCGATGTCCGCGCGGTTCGAATCCAGCGGTCAGGTCGCGCGGGGTGCAAGCCAGCATGTCCATATGCGCCTGCATACGGCGAACGACCAGACCCGTCCGGTCCAGCTCTCGTTTACACCGATCCTGAATCGCGCCGACGGCAGCCAGGCGAGCGTCCTTGTGATGCGTGACGTCAGCGAATTGCGCGAAGTGATGCGCCGGCTCGACCATCAGGCCACGCATGATGCCCTGACCGGGTTGCTGAACCGCCCGGCCTTCGAGGCGTGTCTCGAGGAACAGCTACGTTCCGCGCGCAAGCACCACACCCGGCATACCCTGTGCTATCTCGATCTCGACCAGTTCAAGATCATCAACGACACCCGTGGGCATACCGCGGGTGACGAGCTCCTGCGTCAGATTTCGTCCCTGTTGCTTCATCTGGTGTGCGAACGCGATATCGTCGCGCGTCTCGGTGGGGATGAATTCGGGATCCTGATGGTCGATCGGGACATCGAGGAGGGGCGAACCCTGGCCGAGGAGATCGGTCGGGAACTGGCCAACTTCCGTTTCTACTGGGACGAGTCGACGTTCTCCCTTTCGGCCAGTCTGGGGCTGGTCGAGGTCAGCGAAGCGAGCGAGTCGACGCGGCTGATCCTGCAACAGGCGGACGCGGCCTGTTACGTGGTCAAGGATACGGGGCGCAACCAGGTGCGCGTGTTCCGGGCGGAGGACGAGGACTTGCGTGACCGGGTGGGCGAACTGCACTGGGTCAGCAGCATTCCGGACGCAATCGAGCAGGATCGTTTCGAACTCTGGGCGCAACCGGTCCGCCGCCTGGCCGACGATTCGGATGCGTATTCCGAGATCCTGCTTCGGCTGCGCGACAGCGCGGGTGAGTTGGTTCGGCCGGACACCTTCATTCCGGCGGCCGAACGCTATGACCTGATGGGGCAGGTCGACCGCTGGGTGGTGGCCCGGACACTGACGTACATGGAGGAACTGCAGGCCGGGGGATGCCGCGTCCTTCCGGTGATGGGGATCAACCTGTCCGGTTCGTCACTGAATAACGATGCCTTCTTGGAGTTTCTGCAGGAGTCGGTCGTGAAGTCCGGCATACCCGGCGACCGCCTGTGTTTCGAGATCACCGAGACCGCAGCGGTGCGCCATCTGCAGCGCACTGCCCGCCTGATGACCGAGATGCGACGAACGGGCTGCCAGTTCGCGCTGGACGATTTTGGCAGCGGTCTGTCCTCTTTTTCCTATCTAAAGCACCTTCCGGTGGATTATCTGAAGATCGATGGCGGTTTTGTCCGTGACATCAACACCGATCCAGTCGATCTTGCCATGGTGCGGGCTATTCACGAGGTGGGTCAGATCCTGGGGCTGACCACGATTGCCGAACAAGTGGAGGACGATGCCATACGGGCGCTTCTCGTGGAGGTCGGCGTCACCCATGGGCAGGGGTTCGGCCTGGATCGTCCGGAACCATTGGTCGGCCCGGAAGGGATCCGTCGGGCGAATTGACCCCTGCACTCCGGGTAAGTGGCGCCGACCGGTACCGGGCGGCGTCGCATATCACGAGCCGGTAGAAAACGACGGGCATGCGGCCGGATTTTCCGGGATCTTCGATCCGACTGCCTGCTGGCGAGACTCCTGTGCTTACCCGGAAGTCGAGGTGGAGCAGGCCCCACGGATTTTGTCGGAAGGAGTCGGTCGGCGCCCAGTCGTCAACGTTTGCTGGATAGAGGGGGCGGGATGGTCGGGCGTTTCTGGAACAATCTGGCATATGCCTTTCGGAATACACGGGCGGCATTCGCGGCGATGGGCATGCTGGCAGTCCTGGGCGTGTTGCTGTATTCGGACTGGTTCGGGCCTGGCGTAGCCAGTCGGGAGGTGATCCGGGCACCGGTGATCGAGGTCGAACGGGAGACCGAGGACACGGCATGGATTCGTGTCGTTGTCGACACGCCCACGGACGGTCCGGTCCGGTTTCTGTGGCAGGAGCTGCGAAGCCCGATGGAAGTGGGCCGCGAGGTCGAACTCGTGGTTACCGAACGGGATGATGGATCGCGGGATTACCGTCTACTCGACCGTCCCTGATCAGCGGTGTTGCCAGGGGGCGTTGTTGCGGGTTTCCCTGGTGGGCCGGGCACTGGAATGTGCGATCTGGGCGAGGGATGGCGGCAAGACCCGATGCCACGGGGCATCGCCTGGATGCCTCGCGACATGGAAGGGGCTCTGCCCCTGGGGTCAGTCGATCTTGATGTAGGCGAAGCCTTCTTCGTTCTGGAGTTCCGCCAGGCGGACAACACCGGAGGGAACCAGGCTGACCTTGTCGTAGACCTCGTCATGGTCCAGCCGGACCCGCGTCCGGGTAATGTCGCAAAGCTCGTACTGTACCCCGTGCGTTTGCTTCAGCCCGGCGAGCCGCGTGCGGAGTTCGTCGCGTTCCTCGATGAACGCCTGATCGGACTCGAACGGGGTGCCTTCAAGGTTGTTGTCAGTGGCGAACCGTATGCCATCGGACATGAATACCACCCGCACGTCGACATCCATGAACTCGTTCTGGTAGTGCGTCATCATGTTGTTGATGCTGGTCAGCATCGAGGAGAGTCGTTGGGGATCGCCATAGTCCACGTGATAGACGACCTTGGCTTCGGGCTCGAACGCCGTGGCAGATGCGTTCCAGCCGAGGCCGACAAGTGCGGTGCAGGCCAGGGCGGCCAGAAGCCGGAAACGCGGCCTCGCGGTAACCGTGCGGCGCTTGGCCGGGGTCTCTGAATGTTTCATTGGAGTCTCCTTTGGTGATTTCAAGAAATTGTTTTTGTTTTTGATTATGCTTTTTCTGCCCGTTACACCCCTGTTTCGGGCATGGGTACTGTAAAGCGAGTCCAGGCGGGATGCCAGTACAGACCAGTCAGCGCGCCCGGGGAGACACGCGGTGATGGCTTTTTCGAGAATCCTGGTGGGTGTGGGGCTGGCCGGCCTGTTGCTGGCAAGCGTCACGTTGGTCCGTGCCTCGCACTGGTCGGAATGCCGTTTCGAAGTGACGGTAGTGGTGCGGGCCGAGGGGTACGTCACGCTGGAGCTTGAACGGGTGCTCCACGCGGACGGAACGCGAGGCGACGATCGGCAAGGATGCGCGCGCGGTTTTGCGGATGGCCAAGTGGCGCTCGTGGCCGTGACCGAGGGTGCCGAGCTGCTGGTAACGGGCGCCCGGCTTCATGCGCGCTGGGTGGAGTACGGGGCCATGGCGCCCGAAGGCCCTGTCTCTACGAGCACCTGGGCCTTCTCCCGCCCGTAGACGTTAATACTCGACGGGCGGTGCCGGGACTGGATGGGGGGCGACGGAAGCCCCGGGGTCGCCGTCGTCCCGGGGCTCCGGAACGTGATTCGGAGATGGGGCGTGGACTTGGGCCGTTGCGTCCGCCAGCCGGGTACTGGGGGGTTACCGGGTGGGCGGTGCGCCGGTGAGGCGCTGATGGCTGCGGGCATCGGGGGTGCCGCGCAGCTTTCGCCGGGCCTTTTCCCGCCAGTTGGGGGCCAGGGCCTCGCAGTCGGCGAGTTGCTGCAGGTGCTGGGGGTCCGGTTGCCGATAGACCGCTGCCATGGCCGCGGCGATGCAGAGGCTGTCGGGCTGGCGTTCGAGGTGTTCGATGGTATCGCCCACGGTGAGGGTGCCCGGTTGCAGTACGCGGTAGAACCAGCCGCAGCGGCCGGTCTCCTGGACCTCGCGCGCCAGGCCCGGGATGCCGAAGCGCACGTCGAGCTTCCAGCACGGCGTGCGGGGCTGGCTGACCTGCACCCGGGTGGTGCCGATGCGATAGATATCGCCGATGTGCACGCTGTGCTCGTCCATGCCGTGGCTGGCGAGGTTCTCGCCGAAGCCGGGGGCGGCGAAGCGGGCGGCCTGGTCCGGGTACTGTGCCTGCCAGCCGGCATAACGGTCCAGGCTGTAGTGGAGCAGGGCCCGCTCCGGTCCGCCGTGGTTGTCGGGGTCCGCCTGCTCGTCACCGACCAGGCCAAGGGGCTCTACCGCCACCGCGCCGGGCACCGGCTGCTTGTCGATGGCGCTGGCGCGGCCATTGGCGAAGTCCGTGGCCACGCGGCCGGTGTAGAGGCCGATGAGTCGGTTGGCAGTCATGCGGGTGCAGTCCCAGGCTAGCGCGGAGTCTTGACGATACAACGTCCATACACCGGTGACGACTGGTGGTTCAGCGCCCGCCCAGATAGAGCAGCCGCGCGATGAAGGCGATGCCCAGGATGATCCAGCCGATGGGATAGGGCAGCACGCCGGAGAAGAAGGCGGTCAGGCTGGCGACGAGCAGGGCGCCGATGACGAGCAGGGGGATGTCCATGCCCTTGAGAGCCGGGATTCCCGTCGATGTTCCGCTGCGGTAGGTCGGGGCGACGGGTTCGGGGTTGCAGGGCGCCTTGCGGCTGGGGTATGCGTAGGGCCGTATCTTGGGTATGGACAGGGGGCATCACATGGGGAAACGTGCGTACACGGCGGTTGCGGGCTGGGTCGTCGCGGGGCTGATGGGGGTGGGCAGCGTGGGCGCGGCCGACATCGACGGGGCTGGGGATCACCCGGATGTGCCGCGGGTGGCGGGTTCGTACATCGTGTATCAGGACCAGAGCGATTTTGACCGGCTCACGGTGCCCACCGGGCCGTGGGACGCGGATGGGTTCGAGTCGGTCGAACGGCTGGAGGGCGAAGTCCTGCGCCTGAGCTATAACTTCGAGGACCCCAGCGTAACCACGCTGCGGGTGAAGCGCAGCTACCTGCAGGCGCTGGAGGCACGCGGTTTCGAGATCCTGTTTACCGGCTCCGAGGAGGAGCTCTCTGGCGGGGCGGGACGGACCTTTTTCCGGGAGTCCGGCCTGTTCGAGCGGGGGGCGCGCGATTGCTGCCGGGTGGCCAACCGGGATCGTCAGGTGCGCTACATCGCGGCGCGCTCCGAGGCCGGGGATGTGCTGGCGGGGATTGCCGTGTTCAACGCCCGTCGGGTCGACGGCCCGGCAGTCTCCAAGGCGATCGTGACCGCGGAGGATATGGATACGACCATGGATCACCAGCCGCTGACCGCCGGCGAGATGGAGACCGGCCTGATCGAGGACGGCCGCGTGGCGGTGCAGGACATTCTGTTCGAGGTGAACAGCGCGGCGATCCTCCCGGAATCCGCCGCGGCGCTGGCGACGATCGCGGACCTGATGAACGAGCAGTCATCCATGGAGCTGCTGGTGGTCGGGCATACCGACAACACCGGTGACTTTGACTACAACGTGTCGCTGTCCCTGGAGCGCGCGCAGTCCGTGGTGAACTGGCTGCGCGATCAGCACGGGATTGCAGGAGGCCGGCTTCAGGCCGCCGGGGCCGGAATGATGGCGCCGGTCACCACCAACCGCACGGAGGCAGGGCGGGCCCAGAACCGCCGTGTGGAGCTGGTCGAGCGCGGCGGATAGCGGCGCGGGCCGGGCCCGAGCCGGGTGTTCAGCCCCCGGGTGTCGCGTGCCAGCGTTCGAGGATGTGGAGGATAGGGTCGATGGCGGGCGGATCGTCCGTCAGCGGGCCGGGCACCAGCAGCCCCCGGTGCGAGGCCTCGAGGATCAGCGGATCCGGATGCCCGTCCAGGCGGAGCGATTCCACTGGCACCACGCCGTCGCCCAGCTCCTCGTCGGTCTGCTCCCACCACTCGCTGATGCGTCCGGCGACGGCCTCCAGGTCGATCTGCTCGTCCAGCGCGGCCAGACTCTCGCGCATGGCGGGGGTAGGTTCGGGTAGCTTGCCGCCGATGATGCGGACCGGGATGGCCTCCGGCCAGGGGCGCGCGTTCAGTTCGGCCAGGAATTGGCTGTCCGGGCGGAGGTCGATCTTGGCCGCCCCGGTGCCGTCGCGCAGGCCGGCAAACAGCGAGAAGCGTTGTTCCTGGATGTCGGCCAGCCATTCGCGGACCTCCAGCCAGACCCGCAGGCGGGCCCACTCGGAGCCGTGGTTGGGGGTGGCGACGAGGATCACGCCCGCGATCGGCCGTCCCCCGACCTTGGGAGGCGTGCCTTCGGGGTGCCGGTAGCGCGTCACGAAATCGCGAATCACCAGGCCGCCCATGCTGTGGCCGATCAGGATCAGCGGGTCGTCGCCCTCCAGTTGCGCCCAGTGCTCGGCAAGGAGGTCCGCGCTGTGGTCGATGGCCTGGTCGTTGGGATAGCGGAACTCCCAGGCATTGATCCCGGCGTCGTCCAGGGCGGGGGCGAGCGTGTCCCATATGTCTCCGGGCTCGTCCAGGCCGTGCAGCAGCAGCACTTCCGGCGGATGGCCGTCATCGAACCGCTCGGAGCGCGGCACGAAGCCGCGCAGCTCGTCGGGCAGTTCCATCGCCTCGGGGAACCACTCGTGCAGGCGGTCCTGGACCTCGACCCGCAGTTCGCGCTCCTGCTCTGGATTCTGCTCGGCCCAGCCGACCCAGATCGCCAGGGCGAGCAGGGGCAGGCCTACCAGGATCAGGAAGGCAACAAGACCCCGGCGGCGCCGGGACGGTTCGGGACGTGCGGCATTCATGGACGATCACCATCGGACAAGCCGGCCTCCACGGCAAGAGGGATCCGGTGGGGGTGTCGGGGCTGCCCGGTCCCCTGTGTATGATGGCAGGACGACCCTTTCGGACGTTTCGATATGCGACGCGCGTTCTTGCTCCCCTGGCTTTTTCTCCCCTTCCTGCTGCTGTCCGCCTGTGCCGGACTGGACGTCCGCGATTTCGGTCTGAACGGCGGCGGGGATCGCGCCGAGGAGGCGATTCGCGAGGCCCTGCGGGTGGGGACCGAGCGCACGGTGCAGCGGACCGGGCGCGAGGATGGCTACTGGGGCAACGCGCTGATCCGGATCGGGCTGCCGCAGGAACTGGAGCAGGCCGGGGACGTGCTGCGCCGGGTCGGATTCGCCAGCGAGGTGGACGACCTCGAGCGGCGCATGAACCGGGCGGCGGAGGCGGCGGCGCAGGAGGCGGTGCCGGTGTTCGTCAGTGCGATCCGCGGGATGCGCCCGGATGATGTGTACGGCGTGCTGCGCGGCGACGAGGACGCCGCCACGCAGTATCTGCGCGGGGCGTCGGAGTCCACCCTGCGCGAACGTTACATGCCGATCGTGCGCGAGCAGATGGAGCGGGCCGACGTTTACCGGGTGTACCAGCCGCTGCGCGATGCGGCGGGCCGTATTCCCGGGCTGTCCGGGCTGGACGTGGACCTGGACCGCTACGTGACCGACCACGCCCTGGACGGGCTGTTCACCATCCTCGCGGACGAGGAGCGGCGCATCCGCGAGGAACCGGCCGCTCGAACGACCCAGCTCCTGCGGGACTATTTCGGTCAGTAGCGCACCGCGTGGAGATGGCCGGTGTGCGGCGTGTCGGAAAGCAGCAGGGATGGGATCTCTTCGGCCCGTAACGGGCGGGCGAAGTAGTAGCCCTGGATGCAATCGAATTTCAGTTCGCGGCCGATTGCCAGTTGTTCCTTCGTCTCCACGCCCTCGGCGATGGTTCGCAGGCCCAGTGACTCGGCCAGCAGGACCATGCCGCGCGAGAGGTCGTGGGCGGACGGATCAATGCCGAGTCCGGAGATCAGCTGGCGGTCGATCTTGAGGATGTCGATGGGGAAGCGGTTGAGGTAGGCCAGCGAGGAATAACCCGTGCCGAAGTCGTCGATGGCGAGCTGGATGCCGAGTGACTTGAGCTGCTTCAGGGCATCGGTGGCCGCGTCCATCGCCAGCACTGTCTCGGTCAGTTCGATGTGCAGCAACTCCGGCGGTAGCCGATGGCGATCCAGCGCGGCCGCGACATGGGCCGCCATTTCGGGGCGGACGATGTCGTGCGCCGAGAGGTTGATAGCCACGTACCATGCGGGGCGGCCGTGTTCGGCGGCCAGAGCGTTCCACGCGGCCGCCTGGCGGCAGCCCTCGTCCAGGGCCAGATCGCAGATGTCATGGATTAACGTGGAATCCTCCGCCACGTCCAGAAACTCCGCCGGGGATAGTTCTCCGCGGATGGGGTGTTGCCAGCGGATCAGCGCCTCGACGCCAACATGGCGCTCCTGCGCCAGGGAGTAAATCGGTTGGTAGCGCAGGAAAAACTCGTTGTGCCGCAGCCCGCGCCGGATATCGAATTCCTGGCGCATGCGCCGCAGTTCCTCGGTGACCGGGTGCAGCGCGGGGATGACCAGCCAGGCCATCAGCTGGCCGATGCCAATGAAAAAGCCGGTGCGGGTGAGCCAGCGCTCGGTTTCCTGGGCGATGCCGGCGGTGACATCCACCGGCGTCATGGGTCCGGCCAGCACGCCGGCCACCAGGGCCACGACCAGCGCGGCGGTCGCGCCGAAGCGCGCGGCGGCGAACAGGATGGGGACGTAGTAAAAGTGCGGGACGATGCTGTCCGCGCCGCCCCCGGTGTAGACGATCAGCCAGGACAGGGCGAGGCCGCCTAGGATCAGCAGGCTGGCGGTCACGAACGACATGCCGACCCATGCGCGCAGGGTGGTCCGGGCGAGGTAGTCGGAGTAGCGGATGCCGCCGGTAGCGGGGAGGGGCGAGTGGTACCTGGGCATCACGCACTTCCTTTGGCCAGTCCAGGGCCGGTTGCGGCGCCACGGGCCAGGGCCAGGCCCGGTCCGGATGCCGATCGAAGGTTCCGGATGTCCGGAACCGCCGCGTCTTCATCCGAGTGTAGTCCATCCTTGCAAAAACAACGTGATGCGCAACAGATGTCCTGTCGGGGGCGAGGTGGTTGCAGGAAACGCCTGGGCGCGATTCGTGTGTCCGTGGGGCGGACACTGGAAGCGGTGCGGGCCGTGGCCCGCACCGGGCGGCGGGTTTGGGGTTAGTCGCAAGCCGATGCGGGTGCCGGGAGGTTGCCGCGTACGCAGGTGCTGATCTCCGGCGGGTTCTCGTTGCTGCGCAGGCGCACAAAGCGACCGTCGAGTTCGCCGGCGGCATTGGTCGGGTAGTGATCGCCCAGGTGCATGCCGACCCCGTGCATGACCCAGTAGTTGAGGGTGTGCGCCTCGCCGTGGGGCTGTTCCAGGTAGACCAGCGTGGTCCCGTGGCGGGTCTCGGTCACGATCAGGCGCCGGACCAGCTCGCCGGCCTCGAAGTCGGCGTAGCCCAGAGCGTGGCTGCTGGCAGTGCCGCCGCGCATCCCGCGCATCTCGATGGTGTGGTTGGTCTGGATGAGCCGGAAGCGACCGTGGGGCTGGCCGCCCTGCATCTCGCCGTCGAAGCGCATGACCATCTTCATGCTGCTGTCCCGGGCCGAGGACGCATACAGCCGCCGCGCCTCCTCGATGCTGGAGACGGCCGCCGGCTCCATCGCCTGGTGGTTCTGGTACCAGGTCATCCAGAAGCTGACCGGGCCGTTATCGACTGCATCCGGGCAGGCGCCGTCGGCGTGGAGCTCGAAGCGGTCAAAGCCCAGATCCACCGAGCCGCGCCCCTTGTTGGTGACCAGGGCGCGGGCAAAGATGACCTCGGGGGGCGTGTCGAGGCTGGCCATCGCGCGGTAGCGTTCGTCCCATGAGCATTGCGTGGCACCGCGTCCAGGCAGGGCCTGGCGGCTGACCTGGCGTGCCTCGCGCGAGCCACGCTCGGCGCGGTACTGGTCGAGCAGCGCGTGGGTGCCGGCGTCCAGCAGGCTCGTGTCCACTGCCTGGATGTTGCGGTCGAACTGGCGGTCGGCGCCCGGGGTGGCGTGCGCGGCCGAGGCGGCCATGCCGAGGGTCAGGGCCAGACCCAGGGCGAGTAGGCGGGCGGGTGTCGGGTGGGTACGCATCAGTCGGTTCTCCGTTGGGTTATTGCCATTGCAGGTCCATGCGTTGCTGCATGCGGTGCCATTCGGCGGTGATGATGTTGCCCGCCACGCGATGGGCGGCGTCCATGCGCGGGCGTGCCTCGGGGTAGAGGAGCATCACGGCCTCGCTGGCGCGGGCGAAGTCGCGCCGCGTGCGGTAGTGCACCATGGTGTGCACCAGCAGGCTGTCGAGATCGTCGAAGGAGCGGTCGGCGGCCTGGCGGTAGCGCTCCATGCGCTCCGGGGTCAGTTCGAGCTGGCGGTGGGTCTGCGACAAGCCGTCGAACAGGGCGAAGAAGCCCATCCCCAGATCGGCCCCCTGGCGCAGGGCGTGATCGCCCAGCTGACGCTGCAGGACCTCGCCGGCGCCGAACAGCCCGCCGTTGTGGTCGCGGGCCAGAAGACCGAACAGGCTGTCGGCGACGCTGGACGAGGCGCCGCGGGGCCGAGCGAGTTCGCGGATCTGGCGGTCCAGGCGCTGGTGCCCGGCATCCAGCAGGAGTTCGAGGGCCGGGGCGGTGTCGTCACCCAGCGCGTGCAGAACTCCCTGCCGCTGTCCGGATGGCAGGCGCTCGAGGTCCCGCAAGACCCCGGCGACATCGCGCGATCCGATCTGCAGGCGCTCGAGCTCGCCGCGCACGGCGGCTTCCGGATCCTCCAGTACGCGCGCGAGCTGGCGCACCTGGTGCCCGGCGCGTTCGCCCACCACCCCGTGCCGGCCCAGCTCGCCAAGGATGGCGGTGACCTGTTCCAGCCCTCCCGCGGGGGTGCGGCCAGGTTCCGTGGCTGCGACCAGGGCGCTGCCGAAATCCATGGCGGGGATGCCGGAGCCGCGGCTGGCGTGATCGAGCATGCCGCTCATGCGATGGGTCTGTTGCGCGCCGTAGGCCATCGCGGCGGTCTGCAGCAGGCGTCCGGCCAGACCGGCGATATCGCGCGAGGACTCGCCCACCGCCTCGTCCACCCAGCCGGCGAGATCGCCCTGCGCCGTGTAGGGCGAGAGATAGGCACCCCGGTTGTGGGGCAGGGGCTCCGGGGCCACGGCGGCCGTGGCGGGCAGGCAAAGCAGGACCCCCAGCCCGAGCAGGCCAGGGCGAAGCCAGGGGACGAACCTGGCAGTCAAGCCGGACATGCGCAGCGGCATGGGGCGTGTCCCTCCCTGTCGGGTGGTCGCGGCCCATTCGGATCCGTTCCGTCATGTTCGCCGCCGATCCTGAAGGATCGCCACCTACGGCCGAGACTAGGCGAAGCGGTTGCCGAGGTCAAAGCCGCGAGTGGCGCCGCGCCTGCCGGAGTCGCGAACGGCCGATCGGGCGGGTGTCGGCCATGGAGGTTCCCAGCGCCAGCGCGAGGCTGGGTCCCGGCAGGGGCGTGACGGCCATCGCTCCAATGACTGCGGCCACGTGGTTCTCCCGGCGCGTTGGCGATTCCGACCACGGCATCCAGGTGCCCGGTAGGCGCCACGATCTCAATGATCCAGCGACTCGCGAGCCCTCTCCTGGCGGATGTCCGACATGGTAGCAAGGGTTCTCGTTAGGTGGCGTTAGGCGCGATTTGTGGGGCCTCGGGAATGCCGTGATAATCTCCACTCCGGGGCGCCGCCTCGGCCTTCCAGCGCGACCCCGGGGCCTGAATGCTGAAGAAGATCAAGGTGGAGCATGTTGTCTGCGGGATGTTCATCCGCGAGCTTTGTGGCTCGTGGATGGAACATCCCTTCTGGCGCACGCGCTTCTTGCTGGACGATGCGAAGGACCTCGCGACCCTGCGTGAAAGCAGTATCCGCGAGGTCTGGATCGACACCACCAGGGGGCGGGACGTGGAGGGTGCGGAGGCCGTCATGACTCCGGCGGAGCGGGATGCCGAGGTGCAGGCCGCGCTGGAGTCGGTCCCGGATGCCGGGCGTGATCGGGAGCCCGCATCTACCCGGGAGGAGCTGGAACGGGCGGCGACCATTTGCCGGAAATCGCGGCAGGCGATGACCTCGATCTTCGGGGAGGCGCGCATGGGGCGCGCGGTGGATACCGAACTGGCGCGCAAGGTGGTCGAGGAGATCACCGACTCCGTGACCCGCAACTCCCGTGCCCTGGTCAGCCTGGCGCGGCTGAAGAATGCGGACGACTACACCTACATGCACTCGGTCGCGGTATGCGCGCTGATGGTGGCACTGGGCCGCGAACTGGGACTGGAGGACGACGCGGTGCTGGCGGCCGGCGAGGCGGGGCTGATGCACGACATCGGCAAGGCCGCGATGCCGCTGGAGGTGCTCAACAAGCCGGGCAAGCTCACCCCCGAAGAGTTTGTCGTGATGAAGCGCCATCCGGCGGAGGGGCGGCGCATTCTGCAGGCCGCCGAAGAAGACCTCCACCCGGTCACCCTGGATGTCTGTCTGCATCACCACGAGAAGATGGATGGTTCGGGGTATCCCGAGGGGCTCGCAGGGGACCAGATCACGCTCTACGCGAAAATGGGCGCGGTCTGCGATGTCTACGACGCGATCACGTCGAATCGCCCCTACAAGGCCGGTTGGGACCCGGGCGAGTCGATTCGCAGGATGGCCGAGTGGGCCGACGGGCACTTCGATCCCATGGTGTTCCAGGCCTTTGTAAAGAGCCTGGGGATCTACCCGGTGGGTTCGCTGGTGCGTCTGGAATCCGGACGGATCGGCGTGGTCGTCGACCAGTCATCCGGCTCGCTGCTCAAGCCGGTGGTGAAGATCTTCTATTCGACGAGCTCGGGCTGCCGGATACCCCCGAAGGTGGTGGACCTCTCTGCGCCGCACGTTCAGGAGGTTATTGCCGGGCGCGAGGACCCCACGGCATGGCCGTTTCCGGACCTGGATGAGCTGTGGTCCGGTCTGCCCGGCGGCAACGGATAAAGGAGACGCTACGCCGCCCCCGGTGGCGGGTCGTCAGAACAGGCCGCAGGCGGGTCCTGTCCGCGCCGAGCGAACCCCGCGGATGTCCGGATGGGCCCGCAGCTCATCCATCATTTCGCTGTACAGGCCATCCGGGACATCCCGTGCAAAGGTGATGTCGACCCGGCCGCTGCGTCTCATGTTGTAGGCCGTAAAGGCGTCTGCATCGTAGTCGAACAGGATGTGGGACAGCGCATCCTCGGACGCTCGTGCCTCCGGCGTGGTCGCATGGGTGGTAGCGCAGCCGGACAGGGTTAGAGGTAGAGCGAGAACTAGGATCAGTACGAGGGGCGATAAAAGGATCTTCATGGTGGACCTCCGTGCCGGACGCGATCAAATCGGCGGTTCCCGGGTTGTGCGGCTTTCCTTCGTTACCGGGTGGGAGGTGGCAACCAGGGGCCATCATTCATCTTTGAGCTTCGCCATCAGCTTTCATTTTTTATGTCAAAACATGAAGGAAAGCAAGGGTTGTGCGCGGCTTAAGCAGTGAGACCCCGGGGAGACGCGGATTCAATCCGCGTCTCCCTAGCCGAGCAGGCGCAGGACGAGCCGGGGTGCCAGATTGGCCTGGGCGAGGTTGGCGATGCCGGCCTGCTGGAGGATCTGGGCACGGATCAGCGCCGCGACCTCGGCGGCGTAGTCGGTGTCGAGGATCCGGCTGCGCGCGGCCTGGAGGTTTTCGCTCCCGATGCCCAGGTTGTCGATGGTCGCTTCGAGCCGGTTCTGTACCGCGCCGAGGCGACTGCGGCGCGCGCTGATCCGGTCCAGGGCCTGGTCGAGCCGGGCGAGGGCGTCGCTGGCCCCCTGGGCCGTGCCCAGGTCGATCCCGGCCAGGTTTCCCTCCACGGCGGCGGTGGCGGGCAGCCCCAGGGTGGCGAGGCCGGCGGTCCCGCTGATGGTGATGGTCTCGCGCGCTGTGATATCCAGGCGTCCGTCGAGGGTTGCGGAGGCGCGCGCCGGGCTTTCGAGTTCGCGATTGATAGCGGTGGCCAGGGCCGCGACCGAGTCGTAGTTCCCGTCCGGGACGTCGATCTCCGGGGCGTCGCCGATACGGATGCGAAAGTCCCCCGCGACGGTGAACGGACCGTTCGCGAACAGCGCGGTCAGGTCCCCCGAGCGGCTGGTGGCGACCGCCCCGAGCCGGCGCGTACCCATGCCGTCGCCGAGATCCACGGCGAGGGTCTGCCCGGCGTTGGCGCCGACCTGAAAGAACGCGGTGGACGCGCTTCCATCGAGCAGGGTGCGGCCGTTGAATGTGGTCTGGGTGACCACCCGGTCAGTCTCGGCCAGCAACTGCCGGGCCTCCTGGTTCAGGGCGCGGCGGTCGGACGCGGACAGGGTGCCGTTGGCCGCCTGCAGCGCCAGCTCGCGGATCCGCTGGAGGTTGCCGCTCATGGACCCCAGCCCGCCCTCGGCGGTGCGCGCCAGTGCGATGCCGTCCTGCGCATTGCGCATGGCCTGGTTCAGGCCCCGGATCTGGGTGGTGAAGCGTTCGCTGATGGCACGCCCGGCGGCGTCGTCGCGCGCCGAATTGATACGACGCCCGGAGGCCAGGCGTTGCAGGGCGACCTGCAGGGCACCCTGGGAAGCGCGCAGGTTGCGCCGGGTATTCAGCGACAGGAGATTCGTGTTGATCACCTGGGCCATGTTGTCGGGTCTCGTGGCCCGTGAGCGGGCCTCTTTGGTACCCGGTGCCGTGCCGCCGGGATCAGGTCACCGGATTTTCCCGGGGACAGCTCGTTAACGGCCGTTTTGAACCAGACTTTAGGACCGGGGTGGGCAACAGGCGCCCCGGGTGATGGCTCGCCCGGCGGATCCGCGTCAGGGGCGGAGGGCTGTTTCCTCCGGCGCCAGGTGCCCCCAGAGGTCCAGCAGGCGTTCCTGGCGGCCGCAGCCCACCACGTAGTCGGCGTAGCGCTCCGGGTGTTTCCGGTAGTAGTCCTGGTGGGTGTCTTCCGCGCGGTAGAAGGGCGCTGCGTCGCGGACTGGGGTGATAACGGGCCGGTCGAACCGTCCGCTGCGGTCGAGTTCGGTGCGCGAGGCCTCGGCGATTGCCCGCTGGCGCGCGTCCTGTACGAAGATCGCGGTGTGGTAGTGGGGCCCGCGATCGCAGAACTGACCATGGGCATCCAGCGGATCGATGCTGCGCCAGAAGGTGTTCAGGATTTCGTCGTAGGTGATGCGCTGGGGGTCGTAGTGGATACGCACGGCCTCGACATGGCCGGTTCGCCCGGTGGTGACTTCCCAGTACGCGGGATCCGGGGTGTGGCCGCCGGTGTAGCCCAGTTCGGTTCCAAGCACGCCTTCCAGTGCATCGAAGGGCGGCTGCATGGACCAGAAGCAACCCCCTGCCAGCACGGCGTGCCGGGTGCCCTCGGTCTGGGCCAGGGCGGGCGCCGAGAGCAGGAGCAGGGCGACGATCCAGAATGCGCGGGTACAGGGCATGCAGGTTGATCCGTGTGTCCGTAGCGAGGCCGTCAAGTCTTCGGACCCGAATCGGCGCCCGGAGTGCCGCACGCTGCCGGCATGCCGTTTGGCTAGGGAAACACTGATTAATGTACACACTCGCGCTCGAGTCGCTTTTGCGTGCGAACAAGGCGCGGTGACCGCGGTGCAGTCATTCTGCATAAGGGAACCGCAACGCAGTTCCCACGCAAAAGCGGCCGAGCCCGTGCTTCAGTGGCATGTGGGGTTGGCACCCCAAGTTCCCCGATCCTGCGTTGCGCCACTTGCGGGTAGAACCACTACCCGCTGCACGACGCGCCTTGTCTCGGAAAACCTGGGGTGCCAACGCGAGTGTGTACATTAATCAGTGTTTCCCTAGGGAGACGCTGATTTAATCGCGCGTCCGCGCTCGAGTCGCTTTTGCGTGCGAACAAGGCGCGGTGACTGCCGTGCAGTCATTCTGCACAAGGGAACCGCAACGCAGTTCCCACGCCCGTTTTTGATGACAACGGGCGGCCGAGCCCCTGCGCTCAATGGCTTGCGGGGTTGGTACCCCCTGTTCCCCGATCCTGCGTTGCGCCGCTTGCGGGTAGAACCACTACCCGCTGCTCGACGCGCCTTGTCTCGGAAAACAGGGGGTACCAACGCGGACGTGCGATTAAATCAGCGTCTCCCTAGCGGCCCTCGCGGGGGATGGAGGAGACGGATTCGACCACCCGGTTGGCGCCCTCGCGGATCTCGTCGACGATGCCCTGCACCGTCTGTACCTGGGCATCGGCTTGCTCGGCGACGTCGCGCACGGTGCTGATGCGTTCGCCGATCTCGCGGGTGCGTTCCAGGTTGCCGTTGATGACCTCGGCGATGCGGGTGGTCGCCTCGCTCGTGTTGGCGGCGAGCTTCCGTACCTCCTGGGCCACCACCGCGAACCCGCGTCCCTGTTCGCCGGCGCGGGCGGCCTCGATGGCGGCATTCAGCGACAGCATCCGGGTGGTTTCGGCCACGGTGCGGATCGTCTCGATGATGGACTCGATGTTACGGGCCTCGGCGTTCAGACGCTCGACCGCCTCCTGGGTGCCGGTTACCTCGGCGCGGATCTGCTCGGTGTGCTGGGCGTTCTGTTGCAGGGACTCTGCTCCGTGGCGGGCGTGGTCGGCGGTCTTCTGCGCCATCTCGTGGGCGACGGACGTGGCCTCCCGGGTGCGTTCGGCGGTATGCACGCTGGCGGTGATGTCGGTGGCGAACTTGATGACCTTCTCGACCCGGCCGTGGGCGTCGAGGATCGGGTTGTAGGTCGCCTCCAGCCACAGTTCCTCGCCGTTGGCCTTCAGTCGGCGGAACTTGCCGCTCATGAACTGCCCGCGGGCCAGGCGTTCCCAGAAGTCCGGATGGTCGCGATAGAAGTCTTCGTCGCAAAAGATGCGATGGTGATGACCGCGGATCGCGTCGAGCTCGTAGCCCACCGCACGCAGGAAATTCTCGTTTGCCCTGATGATCTCGCCGTTCGGGGTGAATTCGATGACGGCCATGGAGCGGTCCAGCGCGGAGAAGATGGCCTCCTGGTCACGCAGCTGTTCGTGCTTCTCGGTTACGTCGTAGGCGATCTTCGCGACCTTCTCGACCTGGCCGTGGGCGTCGCGGACGGGGAAGTAGGTGGCTTCCAGCCAGATGGTCTCGCCCGCGCGGGTCACCCGCGGGAAGGTGCCGGTATGGGATTCCCCGTTCTGCAGACGGCGCCAGAAGGCCTGGTATTCGATGGAGCGGGCGTACTCGGGGCTGCAGAACATCCGGTGGTGCTGGCCGATCACGTCCTCGCGGGCGTGGCCGACGGTCTCCAGAAACCGGTCGTTGGCGTCGAGCACCTGCCCGCGCGGGTTGAACTCGATGTAGGCGACGGCCTCGCGGATCGCGTCGAGCACGGGGGGTTCGGCGGGTTCGGGGCTGGAATCGGCGGGGGCGGTTGAGAGCGAGGCGAAGAAGGAAAGCATGGCGGGCTCCTGGACGTAACAAGGGTGGAGGTCACTACCTTTGCACTAACTGTACAGTAAGTGTACAAGAGCAGTACAGGTAATTGGAAAGGAGCACGGCAATGGACTATCCGACACGATCCGCGACTTCGATGATGGCCCTCGGGCTGGGCCTCGCGCTGCTGCTGGCCGGCTGCGGCGGAACCTTCCCGCAGCCCGGTCCGGATCGGGCGTTCGACGATGGACTGACGGCCGGGGACCTGTTTCAGCGCACCCTGGCGGCCCACGGCGGGGACCTGCGCGGGTACGCCGGCGACCTGAACCAGGCCACCGATGGCGAGTGGGGGCGCATGATCCAGCGTATCCAGCCGCTGGTGGCGGATGCTGGCTATCGCGGGCTGGGGGAGGAACGCTACCGGCCGGCCGATGACCTCTACGCCGTCCACTACACCGGTCCCGAGGGCACCAAGAGTGTGTTCCGCCAGGGCGATGAATTTCGCGTGTACTACGACGGCGAGCGCAGCACGGACCCCGAGCGCATCCGTGCCAGTGCGATGACCACCGATGCCGGCGAGCTGTTCCACTACGGCCCGAGCTTCGTGAAGCACCGCACCACCGGGATGGAGCGGCTGGCGGATCGGCGCGAGGACGGGGTGGACTACTACCGGGTGCTGGCCACCCTGGAGCCCGGCTTCGGCGAGGCGGATGCCGATGAAGTGGTGATGTGGATCCATCCGGAGACCGGGCTACTGTATCGCGTGCATATCACGCTGAACGGGTTCGGACCGACCCAGGGGGCCCACGTGGACACGACCTTCCGGGAGTACGCGGAGATCGAGGGATTCGTCCTGCCCACGCGCTTCGAGGAGCGGGTGCGTGGCCCGCTGCGCCTGTTCGTGCACGAGTGGTGGGTGACCGGCCGCGACAGCGGCCGAGGCTGGGAGGCCGGGGATGTGCGCGGGCCTGGATTCTCCGGGGTGGCGGCACCGGCCGCGGCCGAATCCCCGGCTCCATAGCAGGAACCGGGGCATGGCATACTTCAGGCGCCATGAACAAGACGCACCCTAACGACACCCAGTCGACAAGCCGGTCACCTGCGCGGGACACAGAGAGCGACGTGGCCCCGGCCGGCGCGCATGGCGCCTGGGGTAGCTGCGCGGCCGAGCCCTACTGGCTGGAGGTGGCCGAAGAGCTGGGCATCGAGCCGGAAGTCGAGCCCCGTTCGCCGCCGCCTGCTTCCTGAAGGCGGCGGATGACCTCGAGGGCCGTGCGCCGGCTGTAGTCGTGGATCTTCCAGTGGTCCGGCATCCAGCCGACCAGGAAGCGGTAGAAGTCGGCCTGGGCGACGGGGAACAGGGCGCGCCACTCGCGCTCGATGGCCCCGGCCGCGTCGCCCTTTCCGCCCGCGTGCAGGGCCGCGACCAGCGCCGCGAAATAGGCATCCAGCAGTTCCGCCTCCCAGTCCTCCTGTTCCCGTTCGTCCAGGCAGCTGCCGAGGAAATAGGCGACGTCGCGCATCCCGCAGCCACCGCCCACGTACTGGAAGTCGACCGCGGCGACGGCATCCCTGTCCGGGGCAAAGCAGAAGTTCGCGACCTTGGCATCGCCGTGGACGACGGTACGGTGGCGGGCGCCGGTCAGGGCGGTGTCCAGCGCGGGTGCCGCGTCGCGAATCGCCAAGTCCTCGATGGCGGCCCATTCGTCCGGACGGGTGGCGAGGTGCCAGTAGCTGCCCTCGGGCCACAGCCCGGTGGGTGCCTGGTGCATGAACCGTGCATGGAAGCGCGCGAGCCAGTGCAGGCACAGCCGCGCCTGCGTCCGCGTCAGGTGTTCCCGGCGCAGCGGGAAGCCCGCGGCGTCGAGGTCCTCGAGGACGATCAGGTGTTCGTCGCCGATGGTCGCGGTCGCAAGACACCGGGGGACCCGGCTGTCGGGGCCGCACTGGCCGGCCCAGTCGCGATACCAGGCCATTTCCACCTGGTAGGAACGGACCTTGCGTTGATGCGAGCGGTCGTTGCTCCAGCCACGCGGATGGTCCAGTTCGTCGGGAAAGACGATGTGCTTGAGGATGACCGTGGGCACGTCGGCACCCTCGAGGTGGTAGCGGACGATCTCGCCGTAGCCACTCCACAGGCTCTGGACCACCGGGCCGCGCACCGCGTCGCGCGCGCCGGTAGCCTGCAGGACGAAACGGGTCGGAGCGTCGCTCATCCGCGGTCGGGCAGGGCGCGGCAGCTCCAGAATACCCCTACCATCTCGAGCATCGCGGCGTCGCCGCGCGTCCAGAACACAATGTCGTCGGTGGGGTTGGCATAGCGTTCGCCGTAGGCCGTTTCAGTGGCCTGCAGGCGCGCGCGGGCGCCGTTGAAGGCCAGCAGGGCCCGGTCGTCCTCGAAGGTGGCGGTCAACTCCGGGCCATAGGCGCAGATGTAGGCCACCTCGCGCGGGGCGTCATCGCCGCGCGGCAGCGCGCTGCAGCCGGCGATCAGCATGGTTCCTGCCAGTAGGATTGCGGCGCGCACGCGGTGCCCTCCGGTTGGTGACCATTCATCGTAGCGTCCCCGCGCCGAGCGGTTCACGAGGCCTTGCTCGGCCGGGGTTGTTGGGGCGCGCGGGCCCGGTGCGGTGTTCAGGCGCTGAAGCCCGGATGCGCGGCGGGTGATACGGGCCGCGCCAGAAGGTGTTCGCAGTCGGCGGCGGGCTGCGGGCGGGCGAACAGGAAGCCCTGCAGGGTCTGGCAGCCTTCCTCCTGAAGGAAGGCCTGCTGTTCCGGGGTCTCCACCCCCTCGGCGACGGATTCGAGGCCCAGGTTGTCGGCCAGGCCGAGGATGGTGCGCACGATGGCGGCGTCGCTGTTGCCGGGTTGCAGGTCCGCGACGAAGCAGCGGTCGATCTTCAGCACGTCCAGCGGGAAACGACGCAGGTAGGCGAGCGAGGAATACCCGGTCCCGAAGTCATCAAGGGCGACCCGCACCCCGCGCTCGCGGAACTGGCCCAGGGTGCGGATGACATGGTCGATGTCGGTCATCAGCATGCTCTCGGTGACTTCCAGTTCCAGGGAATTGGCGTCGAGGCCGGTTTCTTCCAGCACCTGGTCGATACAGGTGGCCATCTGTCGGTTGCGGAACTGCGGGGCGGCCAGGTTGACGGACATGTGCACCGCGGGCAGTCCCCCTCGGTGCCACGCGTGGCACTGGCGGCAGGCCTCGGTCAGGATCCACTGACCGAGTTCGACGATCAGCCCGGTCTCCTCGAGGATCGGGATGAAGGCGCCCGGCGAATGGACCGTACCGGCGGCGTCCTCCCAGCGGAGCAGGGCCTCCACGCCGACGATGCGCCCGTCCCCCGCGGCGACCCGCGGCTGGTAGTGGAGGAAAAACCCTTCCTGATGGTCGACCGCGCGCCGGAGCTGGCCTTCCAGCGAGACACGGGCCCGCACATCGCTGTTGAGATCGCCGGAGGAGAACTCGATGGCGTTGCCTTCGGTGCGCTTGGCCTGGTGCATCGCGGACTCGGCACGACGCATCAGGTCTGCGGTGTCCCGGGTATCGTGGGGATACACGGCGACGCCGATGGACCCCGGGACGTACAGCTCGTGTTCGCCGGCCTTGATGACCTGGCGCAGGGATTCCAGCAGGCGGGTGACCGAGCCGGCGACGGCCCCGGGGGCCTCCACCGGCAGCAGCGCGCCGAACTCGTCGCCACCCAGCCGGGCGAGGACGCCGCCGCCCGGCAGTCGGTTCTCCAGGCGCCGGGCCACGTGCTGCAGAACCTCGTCGCCGGTGGCCTGGCCCATGCCTTCGTTGACGCTCTTGAAACGGTCGAGGCCGATGTGGGCCAGCACCAGCAGGCGACCCAGACGTTCGGCGTCAGCCACGGCCTGGCTGGCACGTTCGGCGAACCGGGTGCGGTTGGGCAGTCCGGTCAGTGCATCGTGGTAGGTGATGAAGTGCAGCTGCCGTTCCGCCTCCCGCCGTTCCGTGATGTCGTGAACCACGCCGGCCATGCGTTGCGGGCGGCCCTGGGCGTCGAAGTCCACCGTCCCGCGCTGGTAGACCACCCGGATGCTGCCATCCGGGCGGACAATGCGGTGTTCGATGTCGTATTCCGGACCCCCCGGGGTCAGGGCATCGTCGACCGCCCGTTGCACGCGCTCGCGGTCGTCCGGGTGCACCGCCTGCATGAAGGCCTCGTGGGTGGCGCCCCACTGGTCGTATTCGAGGCCGAAGATCCGGAAGACCTCGTCGGACCAGCGGATGACCCCGGCCTCGAAATCCGAGATCCAGTTGCCCAGATGGGCGATCTGCTGGGCCTCCTGCAGTTCTGCCTCGCGCCGTTCCAGCGCCAGGCGCGCGGCGCGGCGTTCGGTGATGTCCTGGAACGAGACCACGGCGCCGGTCACGCGGCCCCGGGCATCGAACAGCGGGGCGGCGTTGATCAGTACCGGGAAGCCGTGCCCCGTTCGGCTCCAGAAATACTCCTCATAGCCCTGCAGGGGCTCGCCGGTATGCAGGACCCGGTAGACCGGGCATTCGGTGGGCGGGAAGGCCTGGCCGTCAGGCCGGGTATGGTGCGAGAGCTCGTGCGAACTGCGGCCCAGGGCCTCGTCTTCGCTGGCGAACCCGAGCAGTTCGCAGGCCGCGGGGTTCAGGAAGGTGTAGTGGCCGTCGGCATCGATACCGAAGACGCCCTCGGCCAGGCTCCCCAGCAGGTTGTCGCGCAGGATCTCGCCCTGCTTGCGGTCGGTGACGTCGATGCCGAGGGTCTGGAAGTGGGTGATCGCTCCGGCCTCGTCGAAGAAGGCGCGGCTGGTCCAGCGGATCCAGCGATCCACCCCGTCGCCGCGGCGCACCGGATTCTCGATGGTGCGTACGGGTGCGTCGGGGGTGTAGCGCAGCAGGTCGGCGCGGTTCTCGGGCTGCCGGTCTTCGGGCAGGTCCTGAATCCAGCGGTGACCCTGCAGGCCGCCGGTGGGCAGTGCAAAGTACTCATGGGCCGCCCGGTTGGCATAGAAGATGGTCGTATCGGGTCGATAGCAGATGATGATGAAGGGGTGGTTTTCCACCAGATCCTCGTACTGGATCTCCACCCCGGACAAATCGCTCATGCACTTCCCCTGTCGGCCGCGGCCCGGAGGGCCCCTGCCCATCCTCACGTATTGGCCGATTCTGTCAGGGGTCTCAAGGAGGCGCAAACCGTCATCGAGACGCCGATTTCAGGCTCCGTAACGCGGTGCAAACGCCGCGCGGGGAGCCGCCATTGAGCACAAAGTCTTCAGCGCGGGCGTTTGCCGGAGTGGAGCTGATCGACCTGATCGAGCGGGTCGTGTTCGTCTTCTTGCTGGCGAACGCGGCGTTCGTGGGTCCGCGGGTCGGTGAGCGAGGGGTCGGCCTGCACGTTGCGCACCACGAGGAAGGTCCACACCGTGGCGAACACCCAGAGGAACAGGCCGATCGCCAGCGGGAAGCCGCCGTAGCCGGAGATCCCCGCCAGTCCGGTCAGCAGGGCGTAGGCGAGGGAGACGAGGGCGGCGGCCCAGACAACGGCGATTGGCGCGGCGCAGCTATGGGCGGCGGCGCCGTAGCGGTAGGCACCCACCGGGGGCAGCACGATCCCGAGGAGTCGATAGAGCGCGGGTTCGTGGGTCGGGTTGTGCAGGGTGGTCATGTCGGTCTCTCCCTTCGGGGTGCCGCATTCCCCGGAGTCTGGTCCGAATCCGGGGCGTTTTCCACGTGGTCGCGCGAAACGTTCGCCAGGACCGGACGTGGATCACGGACCGGGACGGGCTGTGCCCGGTGCGCCGGGCCGGTCACGGGCCGCCTGCGACTCCTTTGGATAACCGGTGTCGGGGGTGGTTCAGATCGCCGCGGGGTTGTTGTCGGCCATGGCGATCGCGACGCGGTCGCGCCCGTTGCGCTTGGCCTGGTACAGGGCGCGGTCCGCGGCCTCCAGGACCTGGTGGGCGGGGCTGGTGGAGTCGGGGATCAGGCTGCCGACTCCGGCGCTGGCGGTCAGCGTGGTGGCCACGCGCGAACTGGCATGCGGGATCGCTTCCTCGCGGATGCGCTGGAGGCAGCGTTCGGCGAGGGCGTGGGCCGCCTCCGGAGCGGTGTCCGGCAGGATCAGCACGAATTCCTCCCCGCCCAGGCGGGCCAGCAGATCCTGTTCGCGGCCAACGACACTCGCGAGGCCGGCGGCGATCCGTTGCAGGCAGAGGTCTCCGGCCGGGTGGCCGTAGCGGTCGTTGTATTCCTTGAAGTGGTCGATATCGAGCATGATGACGGCGAGCGGGCGCTGGTCGCGCCGGGCATGTGCCCATTCGCGTTCGAGCACCTGGTCGAACTGGCGCCGGTTGGCGATGCCGGTCAGCGAGTCGCGGTAGGACAATGCCTCCAGCTCGGTCTTCAGGCGCAGCAGCTCCTCTTCCTGCTGCTTGCGCTCGCTGATGTCGAACATAAAGCCCACGAGTGCCTCGACCTCGCCGTCCTTGCGCACCACGTGGACGACATCGCGAATCCAGATGTAATGACCATCCCGGGTCAGGGCGCGGTAGTCGGCCTCGTGGTCGACCCCGGACTGTGATTGCGTTACGCAGAAGTTGACGACCGATTCACGGTCGTCCGGGTGCATGCGCTCCACCCAGTCGTCGATGCTGACCCAGCTCTCCGGCGTCCAGCCCAGCAGGGCCTCGATCTGGGGGCCGATGTAGGTGAACCGCATGGTGGCCCAGTCGATGCGCCAGGGGATGGCGCGGGTGGATTCCAGCAGGGTGCGATAGACCGTGCTGTCCGGCTCCATCTCGGTGCGGGCCACGGGGGCTGCGGCATCCTGTTCGCTGTCCGCGTTCGCATCCTGCGGTCCGTTGGGGAGAGTGGCATCCATGGCGAATCGGGTCCTTGTTCGGAGTTTCAGCTGGTGGCGAGGGGCTGGATCAGCAGTTCGATCTCTGGCGCGAAGATGGCGCTGCCGGGCGCGGTGCCGGCCGGCAGTACGCGCAGCACCAGCCGCGCGGGGGCGACACCAGCGCCCTCCAGACGGCGCCCGGCGGACAGGGCGTCGGCCTCGGCGGTACCGGCCTGTTCGCCGGCGGACTCCACGGTCGGGCGGACGGCGATGACGGTCACCAGGCTCGCGCGGAACTCGTCCAGCAGACGGCCGATGGTGTCCAGGGCGCGGTCCTGGCCAGTGCCTTCCGGCAGGGTCACGCGGATGCCCGAGTCCCGGTGCTCGATCGTGGCGGGCTGCCCGGCCAGTTCCTGGCGCAGCCGGGCGCCGAGCACGTCCATGTAATAACCCAGGCGATCCGGGTCCAGGGTCTCGTGCCCCTCTTCGCGCAGGGTGGCGCGCCGTTCCTCTTCGGCACGGTCCGAACGGGCAATGTACAGGCCCTCTGCCGGCGCCTGCGGCTCGTCCGGCTCGGCCGGGGCCTCGGGGGTAGCGTTCGGCTCCGGGTCCGCCTGAGGAGGCGGGCTTTCGGCAGTGGTGTCCGCCGGGGATGGGGCGGAGGCCGAGGGTTCGGTCGCGGGGGGCGGGTCCCCGTCGGGTTCGACCGGTAGCAGGCCGCAGCCTGTGGCGGTGGCGGCCAGCCACAAGGCAAGCGCCAGGAGGTGGCCCGGGCGGCGCGTACTGAATGGGTGGGACATGCTCTCCTCAGTGTTGGCGACACCAGTCGAGGAAGGCCTCGGCGGACAGGGGGCGACTGAAATGGTAGCCCTGTCCCCCGTCGACGCCCTGCTTGCGCAGCCATTCGACCTGGTGGGGCGATTCGATGCCTTCGGCGACGATATGCAGTTCCAGGGAACGGGCCATCTCGATGATGTGACCGATCACGCTGCTGGTCACCGCCTCGTGGGCGATGGCATCGGCAAAGGTCTTGTCGATCTTCAGTGTATCCAGTTCGAAACGCTCGAGGTAGGAAAGGCTTGAATATCCTGTGCCAAAGTCATCGATGGCGATGCGGTGTCCGCGGCCGCGCAGTTCCCGCAGGCGCCCGCGCACGGCGTCCTCGTTCAGCAGCGAACGTTCGGTCAGCTCCAGCTTGATCGAGGCGGGGGCGACGCCGGCCTCGCGCAGGGCCGTGCGCAGGGCATCGCCGAAGCGGTCCGAGGAAAGGTCGTGGCCAGTGATGTTGAGGTTGACGGTCTGTTCCGGGTGCGCCCGCAGGCTGTCGCCCAGGTCACGCAGGATGGCGCGCAGGATCGCGAGCGTCAGGTCGGTGGCCTGACCGGTGTCCTCGGCCAGCGGGACAAAGACATCCGGGCGGATGGTCTCGTCCCCCTCGCGGTGCCAGCGGGCAAGGGCCTCGGCACCGCGGCAGCGGCCGTCGGTGAGATCGACGATGGGCTGGTATTCGACGCTTATCTGGTCCCGGGCGATGGCCTCGCGCAGTTCACTGGCCAGGCTCAGGTGGCGCCGCAGGTACTGCACCACCAGGAGCAGCCACAGTGCCACCAGCAGGAGCCCGAAGAGACCCGCTACCACCAGGGTCGGCAGGTAGCGGTCCCAGAAGGCGGCCAGCGGCTGGACGGCGATGATGTCGATGGGAAAGATCGTGTCCAGCGAAAACCGGCTGACGATGCGCCCACGGGACCGGTCGACGCTGAGGCCGGCGGGGGTGGCCTCGGGCGCGGGGAGGTCCGCATTCGCGGGGTACTGGCTCATGGGCAGACCCTCCACCCACAGGCCGACCTGCTGGGCTTCCAGCAGGCCCGGGCTGATCAGCAGGCGCGGATCGATGGCTACGTCGTGCTGGCCGTAGCGCATCAGGAACAGTTCCACGCCGCCCACGGCGGTATCCGCGCCGGGCCACCAGGCGATGACGCCGCTGTCGTAGATGCGGCTGGCCCGCGGCGGCGTCAGGGCCTCGCCCTGGACGAATCCGGCCCCGCACTGGCGCTCGGCCGCGCGCCAGTAGCCGATGGCGCGCACATGCGGCCGGGCCATGGCCGCGTCTTGCAGGCGTTCGAGGTGTTCCGGGGAGCAGCCGTCCAGCTCCAGCTGGTTGAGCGCGTCCAGCAGTTCGCGGGCATCGACCAGGGTGGTCTCGGTCTGTTCGCCCAGGCGCTCGGCGAGTTCGGCCAGGCGCTTCTCCTCGGCGACCACGGATTCCTGCCACAGGAACCAGGCCAGCGCCGCCAGCGGCAGCAGGATGCCGAGCAGGGCCGCAGCCGAGACCGAGAGCAGGACCTTGTCGCGTCGGGCGATCATGTTCACCGGGGCAGGGAGCCAATGCTTTGAGAGTAGCACGGGGCCGCGCCCGCACTCGTTGTCTCACTGCGTTTTCTCGACGTCTATGCTCGTAGCAGAAGGTTGAACGTCGGGAGGTATCGCCATGCAAACCCGTCGAGGGAGGATCGAAGGCCGGGAGGGATCGGTTTCCAGCCCTGTGGGGCCTGGGGTGGAGGCCCCGCGCAGCGAGCTCAGCATGCATGATGGCGTAACCGTGTGGTGCGACTGCTGTTCCTGCGAGGCCGAGCCGTACTGGGCCGAGGTCGCCGGGGAGCTGGGCATCGATCTCGATCCGGACGAGGGCGGCGAGCGGGACGGCGGGTAATGAGCGGTGCCCCGCCGGAACGCGGTTCAGTCGCAGGTGCCGATGGAATCTCGGGCGCAGATTCGCCCGTCGGTCCAGATGCTGCGGCCGAGTCGGGCGCCGTCCAGACGCACGCCCGAAAGGTCCGCGCCGGTCAGGTTGGCGTGCGCGAGATTGGCGTTCTCGAGATTGGTGTCGACCAAACGTGCACGGATCAGGTCGGCGCCGGTCAGGTTGGCACCCGCGAGATCGATGCCCTCCAGACCGGCCAGGGTGAGGTCCGCGAAGCGCAGGTCGGCGTGGGTGAGGCGGGCGCCGTGCAGACGCGCCCCGGGGAGTCGCGTGTTGTGCATTGATGCGCCACTCAGGTCGGTGCCGCGCAGATCCGCCCCGGCCTTGTCGCAGTAGTTCCAGTTGACGCCCGGCGCCGGTGACGCATCACAGTCAGGTCCTGTGTCGCGCTCGAAGGTGATGCCGAAACCGATCATCACGGCGAGTGCCAGAGCGATCACCAGGCCCCCGGCGATCCACGGCCGGGGCCCGCGGACCCAGCGCCTCCAGGGGGGTGGTGTCCGGTCGAGGATCTCGGCCCATTGCTGGCGGTGGGAGATCGTCTCCGGTGATTCCGGGCACCGGCGGTCACCCTTGCGGCGTTCGCCGATCTCGGGGGGCGGGTCGTCGTGGCGACGTTCGCGGCGGCGCTCGTCTTCGCGCAGGCGCGCCTGCTCCAGGCGTTCGCGACCCTCGGGGGTGTGGGCGTTCTGCAGTTCTTCGGGGATCAGGTGCGGGCGCTGGTCGATGCGCCACCAGGTCTCGCGGTCGAGACTGACCTCGTCATCCGGGCGCAGGCGGCCGAGGATCAGGAAGCGGCCGATCGACCGCCGAGGATAGGGGCCGCAGACCTGGTCGCCACGCCGCGTAAACCACAGCTCGTGGCGTTCGGTGCCGGGTTCCGGGGGCGGATCAGCCGGGCCGGGTGGGTCATTGGGGGCGTCGTGGGTCACGGCTCTCCCGGGGTGGCGTCGCGTCCGTTGCGACGGATGTCGCGAGTATAGGGCATGGTCTCGGCCTGCACCGGGTCAGGACCCCGCTGGCCGGATCTTCCGGGTCTCGAGTTGTTCGCGCAGTTCGTCGGCGGTGGGCCGGGCCTTTTCGAGGATCTCGTCGATGCGGTTGAAGTGCAGCAGGCGGATGCCGCCGGTATCCGGCACCAGGTAGAGGTCGGGTGGGTCCAGGCGCGTCATGTGGCGAATGATGGAGCCCTGCATGATGCTGAAGCTCTTGAACAGCAGGTCGGCGATGCCGATGTCGTCGGTGTCGTTATGCGCCCCGTTGCCGGAGACGTCCACGGCGATCACGTAGTCGTACTTTCCCTGCAGCAGATCGTAGGGCAGCGGGTTGGAGGCGCCTCCATCGATCAGGTACTGGGCATCGCCGTAGCGGACCGGCTCGAACAGTCCCGGCACCGCCATGCTGGCCTCGATGGCCATGAACAGGTCGCCCTCGTCGATTACCACGCTCTCGCCGGTGCGAAAGTCGGTCGCGACCACCGCGAACGGGATGCGCAGGTCGTCGAAGTCGCGGGCGTCGGTATGCTCGGCGAGGAAACGCAGGAACTCGCCGGAGTCGAACAGGGCATTGCGGCCGATTCGCAGCGGGACCAGGTCCAGCAGCTTGATCTCCGAGCGCGCCAGGCCGGTCAGGGCATCCAGTTCCGAGCCTGCGAAGTCGTCGAACAGGTCGAGGATCTCGTCGGCGTCCAGCCCCGCGGCATAAAGCCCGCCGATTACGGCCCCGATACTGGTGCCGGTGATGCGGTCGGGGTGGATGCCAAGGTCGTCGAAGACCTGAAGCATGGCGATATGGGCCAGTCCACCGGCACCGCCCGAGCCCAGTGCCAGCCCGATGGTCGGCGATGACGATTCGGCGCGATCCGCCGCCAGGGACGCGGGTGCGACACACAGCGACAGGACGAGGCAGAGAACGAACAGCGGTTTCATGTGGGGGTGTGCTTCCGAATCAAGGTGGCCATGCTGCTACCCTGAGCCCGAATGTTGCCGGGGGCAAGCGAATGGAATCCATCCGTCCAGTGACGCTCGATGGCCGGGTGCCGCGCGGAGTGAAGTGGGGCTATCTCGCCTTCGTGGTGGTGCTGGTGCCGGTCTACGCAGCGGTGCATGGCTGGTTCAATTTCCTGTGGTTTTCCAACGTCGCGCTGCTGGGCGGGCTGCTCGCGGCCTGGCTGGAGAGTCGCCGGATCGCGAGCATGATGCTGGTAGCGGTCGTGCTGCTGGAACTCGGCTGGGTGCTCGACTTCGTGCTGAGCATGGCGGTGTGGGGCTGGGCCCCGCTGGGCATCGTGCACTACATGTTCAATCCCGAGATCCCGTTGTTCGTGCGCCTGTTGTCCCTGTACCACCTGCCGCTGCCCTTCGTACTGATCTGGCTGGTCTGGCGCCTGGGTTACGACCCGCGCGCCTGGCGCTACATGGCGGTTCTGGGCTGGGCCATCCTGCTACTGACCTTTGCGCTGGCGGACCCCGAGAACAACGTGAACTGGGTCCTGGGACCGGGCGGTCAGGTCCAGGAGTGGATGCATCCGGTCGCGTGGCTGGGCGTGGTGATGGCTTTTTGTACCGGGGTCTGGTGGTTGACCCATCTTCTGTTCGGCTGGTTGCTGCCGCGGCGAGGAGTAGAATGAAGCGGTCCGTCGGGTGGTAAAGGCGAGGTGCTGCTGTGAGTGAGTCCCTGCATGTGGTCTGTCCGCATTGCGATGCGGTCAATCGAATCCCCGCCGCGCGCCTTGGCGCCGGCCCGAAGTGCGGCCAGTGTCACCAGCCGATGTTCGCCGGCGAACCGCTGGAACTGACGAGCGCGAATTTCCGGCGGCACGTCGAGCGCAACGATATCCCGCTGCTGGTGGATTTCTGGGCGCCCTGGTGTGGCCCCTGCAAGATGATGGCGCCGCAGTTCCGGCAGGCGGCGGGCGATCTGGAACCGACCGTGCGGTTGGCCAAGGTCAATACCGAGGCGGAACCCGGCCTGGGGCAGCAGTTCGGGATTCGCAGCATCCCGACGCTGGCGCTGTTTCGCGGTGGTCGGGAGGTCGCACGCCAGGCGGGCGCCATGGGCGCGCCCGATATCGTGCGCTGGACGCGCGGCCAGGTGTAGCCACGCGTTCGGGCCCAGCGTCTCCCTAGCCCAGGCGGCGCCAGGCCTCGTGGCCGCAGCTCATGCACTGGTACTGCGCCTCGAAGTGCCCCGGTTCGTTCGGGCGTTCGCGGATGGTGCCCTCCTGGAAGGTGAAGCTGCGCAGGGTGCAGCGCGGGCACTTCTCGACCGGGTCGCGCGGTGGGCGGGGTTCGCCGGCAGTGGTCGCGTGGGCGCTGTCGCCGGATCCGGTAGCCTCCTCCAGTGCCTGATTGAGCTCCCGGGTGAGCTCGGCGGCCAGGCGATGGGCGGCCTCCGCGTGATCCTCCCGGGCCATGGCCTCCAGCTCGGCCAGGCGGTCGCGGATCGACTTCAGGCGGGATGCGAGTTCGGTCATGGGGATCTCCGGGGTGGTCTGTCCGGGAGCATAGCCGGTTCGGGACGGCCCGAGGGTATCAGGAGCCGCCGGCGTCGGCCGGGTCCACGCGGACCACCGTGCGTCCCCGAATCTGTCCCGCGAGGATCTGCTCGCCGTAATGCGGCAGCTCCTCCAGGTCGATCTCGGTGGTGATCGCGTCGAGGTCGTCGCCCGGGAGCAATTCGGCCAGGCGTTCCCAGGCCGCCCGCCGCCGCTCGCCGGGGCACAGGACCGAGTCGATCCCCAGCAGGTTGATGCCGCGCAGCAGGAACGGCAGGACGGTGGTCTTGAGCTGAGGACCCCCGGCCAGGCCGCAGGCCGCCACCGAGGATCCGTAGTTCATGCCGGCGAGTACATGGGCCAGCATGTCCCCCCCAACCGTGTCCACGCAGCCGGCCCAGCGTTCCCGCAGCATTGGCTTGGGCGGGGTCTCGGCCAGCTCCCCGCGGGGCACGATGTGCTGGGCGCCCAGCTGGTGCAGGTATTCGGCGTTCTCGGGACGGCCGGTGACGGCGGTGACCGTGTAGCCCAGTCGGGCCAGCAGCCGGACCGCGATGCTGCCCACGCCGCCGGAGGCCCCGGTCACCAGGACCTCGCCTGCCTCGGGTTGCAGGCCATGCTCCTCCAGGGCCTGAATGGCCAGCATGGCGGTGAAGCCGGCCGTGCCCGCGGCCATGGCCTGGCGCGCGCTGTAGCTCGCGGGTTGCGGGATGAGCCACTCCCCCTGGACCCGGGCACGCTCTGCGTAGCCGCCCCAGTGGGTCTCGCCCACGCGGTGTCCGGTGAGCACGACCGCCTCGCCCGGGCGGACACGCGGATCGGCGGATTCCAGCACGGTCCCGGCCAGGTCGATGCCCGGCACGTGCGGGTACTCCCGTACCAGATTGCCCTGACCCTGCAGGATCATGCCGTCCTTGTAGTTCAGCCCCGAGTAGTGAACCCGCAACAGGACGTCGCCTGCTGGCAGATCGTCGAGCTTGAGGGTCCGGAGCGTCGCCATCGGGCCGTCGGGATGCTGTTCGAGGAGAAGCGCCTTGAAGGTGTCGGTCATGCGGGTCTGCGGGTCGATTGGGGCCAGGCGCACGAGCCTACCAAACGCGGATGCCTCGTAAACCAATCGCCGGGATTCTTGCTAACCTCGAGAGAGGGAAACAATGATCGTTTCCGTTTTCGAGGGCGGGGCATGGTGGACGATTCCTCCGCGCGTTTTCATTCGCTGATCATCGAGCACGCGCCGGTGTGGGTGAACACCCTGGACACCGAGGGGCGGGTGACCCTCTGGAATCGGGCCGCCGAGCGGATCAGCGGCTACCGCCGCGAGGAAGTCGTGGGGCACGCGGCGGTCTGGGAGTGGCTGTATCCTGACCGGGAGTATCGCGCGACGCTGCTCGCCGAGGCCGAGGTGGTGATCCGCGAAGGCCGCGAGATGGCAGGGCGGGAGTCCACTATCCTTACCCGCAGTGGCGAGGAGCGCACACTGTCCTGGCACGCCCAGCGGTTCTTCGATGACGATGGGGCGCTGCTTGGGGCGAGTGCCATCGCCGAGGACATCACCGAACGCAAGCAGCTGGAGGAGCGGGCGCAACGGCAGCATCGCCTGCAGGCGATCGTGTCCGCGATCTCCGCCCAGTTCGCGGACATCTCGGCCGACGCGGTCGACAATGCCGTCACCGGGGTGTTGCAGCGCCTGAACGAGTTCTTCCGCATGGGGCGCGCCTATGTGATCCGCTTCCGGCCGGGCGGGCAGACCATGGACCTGGTCCACGAATGGTGTGCGCCCGGAATCAGGCCGTTCCTCGACGAGATGCAGGGGATTCCGCTGGAGGCGCACGCGTGGGTGACCGGCCAGATCCGTCGCGGTCGTACGGTGCATGTTCCCGACGTGGATGATTTGCCCGAGGCGGCCGCCTTCGAACAGGCCGAGTTCCGCCGCCAATCCATCGAATCCCTTCTGCTGATCCCGCTGATCAGCGACCAGAACGCCTTCGGCATGCTCGGCTTCGACTCGGTGAACCAGCGTTTCCACTGGAACCGCGAAGAGATCACGACGCTGCAGGTGGTGGCCGACATCATTGCCGGTACCTTCGCCCGCAAGCAGGTGGAGGCCGAGCTGGCGCGTCAGGCGCGGGTAGACGGCCTGACCGGGCTGGCGAATCGGCGCCAGTTCGATGCCGTGCTGGAACGGGAGTGTCGATCGCGGCGCGCGGTCAATCTGGCGCTGCTGATGATCGATATTGATCACTTCAAGCCATACAACGACCGCTTCGGGCACCAGCGTGGGGACGACTGCCTGCGCCGGGTCGCCGCTGTCCTCCAGGAGGCGGCCCATCGGCCGACGGATCTGGTCGCGCGCTACGGGGGCGAGGAATTTGCCTGCATCCTGCCGGATACCACGCTGGAGGGCGCGCGAGCGGTTGCCGAGCGGGTACGGCGCGAGGTGGAGGCCCTGCAACTGGACCATCCGGACAATGCGACGGGTGGGGTGACCGTCAGTCTCGGGGTGGGTGTGGTGACCGAGCGGCGATCGCTGGAACCGGAGGCGCTGCTGGGTGAGGCGGACCGGTTGCTTTACTGCGCCAAGCGCGAGGGTCGCAACCGGGTCTGTGTGGCGGGGCTTTGAGTGATTCCGCCGGGGCGATGGCGGGGGTTATTCGTCGCCGGCGGCGCGCGTCGGGCGTTCGCGCGGGTCGGCGGAGCGCGCATCGGTGCGCTCGAGCAGGGTGATCACCGGGGTCGATTCGGTGTCCTCGCTGGCGAGCTGGTCACCCTCCATCCACGGCGGGGGCAGCTGCGGGCGCATGTCCTGCACCTGGGCGAAGTTCGGGAACTCCACCTTGGAGAACAGCTCCGCGGCGGATTCCTGTGCCTCCGGGTTCTGCAGTGTCAGTACGAATCCGGTGGCCAGCACCAGCAGGGAGAACTGGAAGCGCTGATCGCGGTAGGTGGAACGTGAACGCAGCAGGTCGAGCATCGGGGGTTCTCTCGGTAATCGTACTTCGATAGACAGTACGCCCGGCCGGGGGTTTCCATCAAGGAAGCTGGGCAATCGGCCGGGTTTTTGGACGGCCTGGACTCCGGTCCCGCAAACAGGCTACCGAGTCTCCGTGCCGGTTCAGGTCTTGCGGCGGCAGACCAGAAAGACCTCTTCCACCCCGTCGGTGGGCACCATGCCGGGGCTCAGCTTGAGGGGCTTTTGCAGGCGAAGCCCCAGGGGCATCAGGAAACGGTTGTAGACCTTCATCGCCACGGGTCGGTGGCGTTGCAGGAACCACATGCCGAGATCATTGAGGCGCGAGGATTTCGGTTTCATCCCGAAGATCGCGCTTTGCTCGATCTCCAGGTCGTGGCGTTCCAGAAGCTGTGCCAGCTTGTGCGGTTCATAGCGCCGATAGTGGCCGACGATGTCGTCGAACGGCGTCCAGTACTCCGGATGCAGCGGGGTGGACAGCAGTACACGGGCGCCGGGGGCGGCGACCCGTGACAGCTCGGCCAGAGCGGCCTCGTCGTCCTCTACATGTTCGATGATGTCCAGTGCGCAGACCAGTTCGAAGTGCCGGTCGGCATAGGGCAGCGCGGATATGGGGGCCCTCTGAGTGACACCGCCCGCGTTCTCGAGTGCGGCCAGCGCCGGGGCGCTGATGTCGGCAAAGTGGGTATCCGCGATGGGCAGGCGCGGGCGCATCCCGGGCCCTACTTCGAGCCGTCGGGCATGGGATCGGGACAGCTCGGAGACGAGTCCCCAGGTATTGAAACGCTCGGGGTGTACCAGGCGGGTGTCCGCCCACAGACCATCGTAGAAACGCTGGTTGACGTCGCCGATGTTCGAATACGGGCTTGAGGAGGACTCGTGGGTCACAGGGTGGCCGTGCTGGGACAAGGCCTCCCAGTCTAACGGACCTGCCGGTCGGTTACAGATTTTGGGGTCGCATGCGGGGGCAGTCCCGCTCGATCCCGCGAAACCGTTCTCGTTTTCTGCCCGATGTTCCGGCGCGGGCTCTTACCCTTGGCCCGAGCCGGGCGACGCATACCGGCGCTGGATCCAGTACCGCAGTGCCGAGCCAGCCAGCAGCAACACCGCCAGCGCGAACAGGGGCAGGAGTGTCTGCGGTTGCAGGGCCTCGCCGGTGGCGATCGCATCCGTGGCGCCATGGATGGCCGTCGCATACACGCTCCACTTCACGCTGAGCCCAAGCAGGGCGGCCAGCAGGAAGGGTCCCAGCGGCAGGCCCAGGGCCCCGCCAGCGTAGTTCACCATCGAATGGGGGAAGCCGGGAAACACGCGCAGGGCGGTCTGCGTGGCCGGGTGGCTGTGACGGCGCAGGAAGTCTGTCAGCCACCCGCCACGGTCGCGTTCGTGGTCGGAGCGGGCCAGGCGCGAGGCGACGTGGTAGGCCCCCCAGGCCCCGCTGGTGCTGCCGATCAGCAACAGGCCGACGGCGATCAGCGGCGGGTGGAACGGGGCGATCAGCCAGACCATCAGGGTGCCGGGGAGAGCAAAGGCGAGCATCAGGGCCATCAGGAGCACCAGCCCGGCCGTGACCCAGAGGCCGCCTGCGACGGCCTCGCCCCAGGCGAGCAGACGGACCGGGTCACCCACCCAGAGGGCGAGGCCGATGCCCAGCGCGATCAGCAGTACCAGAACGCCGCGCCCGAGGCTGGCACGCGAGATCCGGGAGGGCCGGGGGTGGGCAGACGGCATCGGGAGACCTCCGGGGCTGCATCGGGCCGATGCCCTCAGGGTAGCGGATGCGCCGTCGTGGCGTGCCGGGTGGCTCGCATCGGCGCGGCGTATCGGTACACTCGGTCGGGGACATCGGCATCAGGACGGGGCCACCCGGAAGGAGACACGGATTGAGCAAGAAGCTGGAGAATCGGACGGCACACAAGATCCTGCGCGGGCTCAAGTCGCATTATCCGGTGTTCTACCTGCTGGGCTGGGACGAGGACCGCATGGAGCGGTTGCTGCGCTCGGTCGCACGCTCGTTCTACGGAGAGGACGGCCACCTGGAGGTCTGGTCGGCGAGCCACGGGTTTGGCGAGCACGATGACCCGGGCGCGCCGACCACGGACCCGGTCGCGGCGGTGGCGCGGGTGGCCGCGGGGGAGACGGATGCGCCGCGGATGGTCCTGCTGAAAGACCTGCCTACGTGGTTCGATGACAACCCGGCGCTGGTGCGCGGGGTGCGCGATCTCTACTACCAGCTGAAGAAGGGTCGCAACGTGGTGTTCCTCAGCTGTCCGCTGCTGAAGCTGCCGGAGATCCTGAAAAAGGAGGTCTTCCTGGTCGAGGTGGACCTGCCCTCGGAGGCCGAGGTGCTGGAGCAGCTCGAGCACACCCATGGCGCCGAGGCGATCCCGCGCGAGCAGTTGTTCCGCCTCGCGGCGGGGATGCGCGGGTTGTCCCTGAACGAGGTCGGACATCTGAGCGCGCGGCTGTTCCGCGGCCAGCCCCTGCCCGAGGCCGAGATGCTGGCCGAGATCCAGGAGGAGAAGGGCCAGATCCTGCGCAAGGAGAGCTGTCTCGAGTTCTATCCGCCGCAGGCCTCGCTGGAGGCGATCGGGGGCCTGGAGAACCTCAAGGAATGGGTACGCACGCGTGCCGACCTGTTCACCGAGAAGGCCTGGAACGACAATGTGCCGCTACCCGCCGGGGTGCTGTTCATGGGGGTCAGCGGCTGCGGCAAGAGTATGGCCGCCAAGGCCATCGCCACCGCCTGGGGGCTGCCGCTGGTGCGGCTGGACATGAGCCTGGTGCTGTCCGGCAGTTTCGGCACCCCGGAATACGCCTTTGCCCGGGCGACCCGCATCGCGGAGGAAATCGCGCCCATGGTGCTGTGGGTGGACGAGCTGGAGAATGCCTTCGGCTTCGACAGTCATGCCGCCGGCAGTACGGGCAACGTGAACATCTTTTCCAGCTTTCTGACCTGGCTGCAGGAGAAGTCGCCGCGGGTGTTCGTGGCGGCGACCGCGAACCGCATCCAGCAGCTGCCGGCCGAGCTGATGCGCAAGGGGCGCTTTGACCAGCTGTTCTTCCTCGACCTGCCGAATGTGGAGGAGCGGAAGGAGATCCTGCGCATCCACGTCGAACGCCATGGCGGCAATCTCGAGGACTTCAACCTGAACTATATGGCCGCCAGCACCGAGGACTGGAGCGGGGCGGAGATCGAGCAGGCGGTGAAGTCGGCGCGTATCGATGCCTACCAGGAAGGGCGGGTGTTCAACCAGCGCGACGTGATCCGCAACGTGATCAACACGGTCCCGCTGTCGCGGACCATGGTGGAGCAGATCCGCGAGATCAAGAGCTGGGTGTTCCAGCGCGCGATCAATGCCTCGAAGCCGGAGACCAAGGGAAACACTGATTAATGTGCACGCTCGCATTCGAGTCGCTTTTGCGTGCGTTTAATGCGCGGTGACTGCCGTGCAGTCATTCTGCACAAGGGAACCGCAACGCCGTGCGCGCGCCCGTTGAAGCCGTCCGGCTGACCGCCCGGTTCGCCGGGGCGCCTATACTCGAATCACGGGGACGCCGAAGCCGGCACCGGTCTCCCGCTGATTCAGGTACGGGTCGCCGGTGGAGGAATGCTCATGTGGCGCAATGTTTCTTTCGCAATCGTCCTGGCGGCGGTCCTGGGGCTCGGCGGCTGTGCGACCTATCAGGGTTCGCAGGAGCAGGCCGGGATGGTGATCGGTGGCGTGCTGGGCGGCGTGCTCGGTTCGCAGGTCGGGTCCGGCCGCGGCCGGACCGCGGCGATCATCGCCGGGACCCTGGCGGGTGCGGCGATTGGTGGCTCGGTGGGCCAGTCCATGGACGAGGTCGACCGGCTGAAGACGGCCCAGACTCTGGAGAGCGTACGCACGGGGGTGCCCTCGCGGTGGGTCAACCCGGACAGCGGCAACCAGTACACGGTGGTGCCGACCCGGACCTACGAGACCACGGCCGGGCCGTGCCGGGAATACACCATCGACGCGGTGATTGGCGGCCAGACCGAGAAGGTGTACGGGACCGCCTGCCGGCAGCCGGACGGCAGCTGGCGTATCCAGGGCTGAGTGGAGGGCCTGGTCCGCGTCTCAGACAGACGGTTCCGGGGTCGGTTGCCCCGGCCCGGGCGAGTCGTCGGCGGTACGGGTGTCCTGGAAGTCGGATTCGGCTCCAGCATCCAGGGTGCGCGAGACGACGCGATCGCGGCCTTCGCTCTTGGCCTGGTAGACGGCCTGGTCGGCGACCCGGAAGAGGTCGTTCATGCTGACCTCACGCCCGGCCGGGCGGCTGGTGACGCCGAAGCTTGCGGTAATGGTCAGCCCGGCGGGTTCGAGTTCGCGCAGCTGCTGGCGCAGCTCTTCCGCGCGGGTGTGGGCATCGAACAGGTCGCACTCGGGCAGGACCAGCAGGAATTCCTCGCCCCCGAAGCGCAGGGCCACGTCGGTCTCGCGTCCGGTGGTGCGCAGGAGGTCGCCGACGCCGACCAGGACCTCGTCCCCGACCAGGTGGCCGTGGGTGTCGTTGATCCGCTTGAAATGGTCGATGTCCAGCAGGATCAGGCTGAGCGGGATGTCCTTCTGGTTGGCCTCCGCGAAGAAGCGTGCCGCGCACTCGGCCAGCACGTTGCGGTTGCGCAGCCCGGTCAGCGGATCGATCATCGCCATCTCGTAGAGCTTCTGGCGCTGGTCCTGCACTTCTTCGAACAGCCGCTTGTTGGCCAGCAGGTTGCCGATGCGGGCGCGGACCTCGTCTTCCAGTACCGGTTTGGTGACGAAGTCATTGACTCCCAGGCGAAAGAGCTCGGCGCGCCGGTTCTGGTCGTCCAGACCGGACATTGCGACGATCGGCAGGCTGGTCTTGTCGGGGAACTGCTGGCGCAGCCGGCTGACCAGCCCCATGCCGCTGATCTCGCCCTCGACCAGGATGTCGGAAAGGACCAGGTCCCAGGTGCCCCGGTCAAAGGCCTGCAGGGCTTCGTCGGCGCTGCGGAAGTGTGCGACCTCGAGGCCCATCCCCTCGAGGATGCGGATCATCACGCGGGCGACGGTGGGGCTGTCCTCCACGTACAGCACATGCCCCTCGTGGGCGTGTTCTACCGGGCGTCCGTAGCGCGCGGCCTGGTGGAAGAGCTCCCGGATGTTGGTCTTGTCGTGGAGGTCGGTGGCGCCGGCCTCGAAGGCCTGGCGGCGGATGTCGTGGTCGTGCTGGGTGGTCAGCAGGATCAGGGGCAGGTTATGCCCGGAGGCCTTGGCCCGGACCTGGCGGCAGAAGTCCACGCCGCTCATGTCGGGGAGCGTGATGGAGGCGCAGACCAGTTCCAGATCGTTCTCGTCGATGCGTGCGAGCCCCTCCGCCGCGCTGCTGGCCATGATGGGCTTGTGCCCGGCCGCGAGCACCATGCGGCTCCAAAGCGCCCGGAACACCCGCGAGCGGTCGACGACCAGGATCTTCATGCCGGGCCTCCCGCTGCCGGGCGCCGAGGGGGCGCACTGTTGGGCTGTGGCCGGGGTGCATTCGTCTTCATGGCGGGTTCTGACTCCTTTCAGTCATCCGCACGAAAACCGGGATGATGCGCGCCTTTGCGCCGCTGTTCAAACCCGTCCGGCCGGCGCGGTGGACAGTGTCCGCGGGGGGAGGAACAATGCGGGCAGGCGGGTGGCCGCACCACACCCATGGATCAGGAAAGGAGTCCGGCATGAGTTACATGCAGCGTATGGGGAGCCTCCTGCGGTTCGGCAAGGCCGGCGAGCGGCGCAGGAAGGCACGCCAGGAGGCGGCGCGCGGGCTGCGGGTGCTGGTGGTCGACGACTCGCGCACGGTGGTTGCGCTGCTGAGTAGCATGCTCCGGCAGAACGAGCTGGAACCGATCGGCGCCAGCGACGCCGAAGAGGGCCTTGCGCTGGCACGCGAGAACCCGCCGGACCTGATCTTCCTGGACATCATCCTGCCCGGCATGACCGGCTTTGCCATGTTGCGTCAGCTGCGCCGCGACCCGGCCACCGCGAAGGTGCCGGTGATCATGATCAGCGGCAACGAGGACGCGGTGGAGCAGTTCTTTCTCGATCGCATCGGCTCCGATGACTTCATGAAGAAACCCTTCGGCCGCGGGGAGGTGTTCTGCCGCATCGAGCGGCTGGTGGAGAAGGGCCGGCTGCCGGCGCGCCCGCAACGCTTCTCCGGATAAAACCCGTCGCCTCAGCCCGCGATGCGGACGCGCCAGGCGTCGATCTCGCCGTGCAGGCGCTGTTTTGCCCCGGGCTCCAGGAACGCGGCGTCGACGGCGTTGCGCGCCAGCCGCTCCAGGTCGTCCGGGCCCAGCTGCAACGCGTCGGCGGTCGCGCGGAAGTTCTCGCCCACGTAGCCGCCGAAGTAGGCCGGATCATCCGAACTGATGGTGACGCACAGCCCCGCGTCCATCAGGCGCTTCAGGTTGTGATCCTCCAGTCGGTCGAACACGCACAGCTTGATGTTGGACAGCGGGCAGACGGTCAGCGGGATCTGTTCCCGCGCCAGGCGCTGCATCAGCGCGGGATCCTTTTCGGCCTGGACGCCATGGTCGATGCGCGCGACCTGCAAGAGGTCCAGCGCCTGATGGATGTACTCCGGCGGGCCCTCCTCGCCCGCGTGGGCGACGGTGGGGAAGCCCTCGGCCCGGGCGCGGTCGAATACCGCCCGGAACTTCTCCGGCGGGTTGCCGAGCTCGGCCGAGTCCAGCCCCAGCGCGTGGATATGCTCGCGCCAGGGCAGGGCAGTCTCCAGGGTTTCCATCGCGGCCTCGGCGCTCAGATGCCGCAGGAAACAGAGGATCAGCCGGCTGGTGATGCCGAATTCGCGTTCGCCGTCGGCCAGGGCGCGGCGAATGCCGTCGATGACCGTCGCGAAGGGCACGCCACGCTCGGTGTGGGTCTGGGGGTCGAAGAAGATCTCCGTATGGCGCACGTTATCGGCCCGGCAGCGCTCCAGATAGGCCCGGGTCAGGTCGTAGAAATCCTGCTCGGTCAGGAGCACGCAGGCACCGGCGTAGTAGATATCCAGGAACGACTGCAGGTCGTGGAACTGGTAGGCCGCCCGCACCTCCTCCACCGAGGCATAGGGGAGTTCGACGCCGTTGCGCTCGGCCAGGGTGAACATCAGTTCGGGCTCCAGCGTGCCCTCGATATGCAGGTGCAGCTCGACCTTGGGGAGCGTGGCGATGGCGTCTTGCATGGCGGGTCCGGTCCGTGGGTGTCAGCAGTCGCCAAAACTAGGGCGACGGCATCTGGGCGGCAAGTACCCGGGGTCAGCCGAGGGGCGCGAGCAGTTCGCGGAAGAACCGTGCCAGGAGGGCGGGCTCCAGCCAGAGCATGAAAGCCACACCCCAGGCGCCGCCCCACAGATGGGCGCTGTGGTTGATGTTGTCGCGGTTCTGATGCTGGGCGTAGAGCGAATAGCCGATATAGACGGCCGCGAACACGATGGCCGGCACCGGGATGAAGAACACGAACAGCAGGGACCACGGCTGCAGCAGGATGTAGGCGAACAGCACCGCGGACACCGCCCCCGAGGCCCCCAGGGAGCGGTAGCCGGGATCGCGCAGATGCCGCAGGTGGCTGGGCAGGCTGGCCAGCACGATGGCGGCCAGATAGAACAGCGCGAAGCCGCCCATGCCGATCTCGGGCACCAGCACGCGTTCCATGGCCATGCCGAAGAAGAACAGTGTGATCATGTTGAACGCGAGATGGGTTCCATCGGCATGGATGAAACCGTGGGTCACCAACCGCCAGTACTCGCCGCGCTGCACGGACGGGGGGTGATGGATCATCGCCCGCAGCCAGCGCGGGTTCTGCCACGCGAGTAGCGAGACCACGACCGTGGCGACGATCAGGTACAGCGTCACGCTGGGTTCAAAGTCCACCGGCGAACTCCCGCGTACCGTAGCGCCAGACCTGAAGACCCTCCGGCCAGCCGCCGTGCGCCAGCCCGGCCTTTTGCAGCAGGGCGTCGAGGAAGGCCTCGGGATCGGGCAGGTGTTCCCAGACCGCCGGCAGGAAGGTGGCGCGGCGGGCGCCGGCCTGGATCACCAGGCCGTCTTGTCCGGGCTGCAGCTGATCCAGCAGTGCCGTTCGGTGGTGGGCCTCGATCGGTCGCGCGGGGCTCAGCAGCGTCACCGAATAGGCGAGCCCATCCAGCTCCGCCGCACGCAGGGGTGGAAAGCGCGGGTCATCGAGTGCGGCCGCGCGGGCGTTGTGCAGCACGTCCGCCGCCAGGGGGCGGTGGGCCTCCAGCGTGCCGATACAGCCGCGCAGGCTATCGCCTTGTTTTAGCGTGACGAAGCTGGCGCCGGGGTCGGGTAGCGGGTGGAGCTCCCGTTCCGGTGCAATGGTTTCGGCGGGGCCGTTGTGTGCCGCTCTCCGGATGGCATCCGCGGCCAGCTCCAGTAGGCGGTCACGCGCCGGCGCGGGCAGTTCGATGCCGGGCGTCATTGCAGCACCCAGGCGCCGTATCCGACCACCTGGTCGCGCGGGCCGGCCGTGTCGCCGGAGTTGCGCTGGTCCAGCGTGGTGATGGCGAGGCCGCGCTGGCGTGCCAGGCGCAACAGGCCCGCCAGCGGACGGCAGCCGCAGGCCTGTTCCGGGCCCAGCGCGTGTTCGTCCAGGCGTTCGATCGCCCGGGTGGTGGCGGTATCCAGCCGGCTCGCGGTGGCGTAGTCGTGGAAATGGGAGAGATCGGAGCTGACCACAATCAGGGTCTCCGGGCCACCCCAGAGACGGTCCAGGACGTTCGCCACCTGTCCCGGGGAGGCGTCCCCGACCACCAGCGGCACCAGGTCGAAGGGCCCCAGGGCTACCTGAAGGAACGGCAGGTGTGCCTCCAGGCTGTGCTCGGGACCGTGGGCGATGTCGAGTGCCTGGACGCCGGGCAGGTCCGCGATGCGTTCCAGGGCCTCGTGATCCACGGGGACGTCCCCCAGTGGGCCGCGGTAGGCCGTGGCCGTGGTGGTCGCGATCCCGCGGAAGGGCACGCGATGCGAAGGCCCCAGCAGCACCACGCGCCGGATTCGGCCCGCGAGCGGGCGGATGCGGGCATAAGCCGAGGCCGCCACCGGGCCGGAGTAGGGGTAGCCGGCGTGCGGGGCAATCAGGGCCTTCGGCGGCGCCGCGCCGGATACCGGCGATACCGCATCCAGCAACCGGGTGACCGTGGCGCGCAGTTCGTCGGGGTCGGCCGGGTAGAACTGTCCCGCGATGGCGGGCTCGCGGACACGGGCCTGGGTGGTCATTGGAGGTCTCCATCGAACATTATGTCGTTGAATGTTGGCATTTCGTCCTCATATTCAAGGGCAGAACCACGAGCCGGAACGGACATGAACGATACCCCTCAACACGACGCCTTCACGGTGGCCACGCGCTACTGGCATAGCCTGGAGGACGGGCGCGTGCAATGCGACCTGTGCCCGCGCTACTGCAAGCTGAAGCCCGGGCAGCGCGGGGCCTGTTTCGTGCGCGCCAATCTCGACGATGCCGTGGTGCTGACCAGCTACGGGCGATCTTCCGGCTACTGCGTCGACCCGATCGAGAAGAAACCGCTCAACCATTTCCTGCCGGGCAGCCCGGTGCTGTCGTTCGGCACGGCGGGCTGTAACCTGGCCTGCAAGTTCTGCCAGAACTGGGACATCAGCAAGTCACGCGAGATCCACACCCTGGCGGATCGCGCCGATCCCGAGACCATCGCACGTGCCGCCGAGGCGCTGGGTTGTCGCGCGGTGGCCTTCACCTACAACGACCCGGTGATCTTCCACGAGTACGCCATTGACGTGGCGGCGGCCTGCCGCGCGCGGGACATCCGCACGGTGGCGGTGACGGCGGGCTACATCACCGAGCAGGCGCGCGGCGAATTCTTTGCCGCCATGGACGCGGCGAACGTGGACCTGAAGGCATTCACCGAGCGCTTCTATCACAAGCTGACCGGGGCGCATCTGCAGCCGGTGCTCGACACCCTGGAGTGGCTGGTGCACGAGACCGATACCTGGGTCGAGATCACCACGCTGCTCATCCCCGACGAGAACGACAGCGATGCGGAGATCGCCTCGATGGCGCACTGGATTCTGGAGCACCTGGGGCCGGATGTGCCGCTGCACTTCACGGCCTTCCATCCGGATTTCAAGATGACGGAGCACCGGCGCACGCCGATCGAGACCCTCCAGCGGGCGCGCCGCATCGCCTGCGAGCAGGGCCTGCATCATGTGTACACCGGTAACGTGCATGACGCCGACGGCCAGAGCAGCTGGTGCGCCGGCTGCGGGCAACGCCTGATCGGTCGTGACTGGTATGAACTGTCGGACTGGAACCTGACTGCCGATGGCTGCTGCAACGCCTGCGGGGCGTCGGTGCCGGGTGTCTTCGAGTCCCGCCCCGGGGACTGGGGTGCGCGGCGTCAGCCGGTACGACTGGCCGATTTCCGCAGGGCCTGAACGATCCGCGGGGCGCGGACTGGATCAAGCGCGCGTTCGATTCGGTCAGCGTCTTGCCGGGCGTGATGCGCCGGTCTTGAAAAGTCCCTCGCCGCGACCTAGTTACTCCAATAGACAGGATCTGGTTGGTAACGGAGGTGATGATCATGGACCTGCAAAAGCTCAAGCCGTGGAACTGGTTCAAGCGCGAGGAGACCGAGAGCCCGGAGGTGGTGCCCGCCCGTCGGGAGGCGTCCGATGTGCCGATGCGCGACCCCCTGATGCGCATGCATCGGGAGATGGACCGGATGTTCGAGGACTTCTTTGGCGCCGCACTCGGGGCACGCGGGCGCGACGCGGCCTCGCTGCTGCTCAGGCCCAGCGTGGACATCGCCGAGAGCCGCAAGGCCTACCGGATTACCGTCGAGGTGCCGGGTATCGAGGAGGACGCGATCGACCTGACGGTGGACGGCGATGACCTGATCATTTCAGGCGAGAAGCGCCAGGACACGGAGGACGACGACCAAGGCTATCATCGGGTCGAGCGGGCCTACGGGCAGTTTCGCCGGATCCTCAGTCTGCCGGGGGATGCGGATGTCGATGCGATCCAGGCGCGGTTCAAGAACGGCGTGCTGAAGATCGATATCCCCCGGCGCCAGGAAGATGCCCGCCCGGGGGTGCGCCGCATCGAGATCGGCTCCTGAACGGGTGCGGCCCGCCCCCTGCGCCCGGCAGGGTCGTGCGTCCCTTCGCGAACAGGATGTGAGGCTGGCGAATGACACGACGGATCGTGATCTGTGCGGACGGGACCTGGAATCGCCCGGAGGAGGACGTCGAGTCGGACGTGCCGACCAACGTGCTGCGCCTGGCGCGCGCCATCGCGCCGGTGGATGCCAGTGGCGACCCGCAGCAGGTCTTCTACGACTGGGGCGTGGGGGCGTACTACGCGAAGATCACGGGCGGCGTGACCGGCCGGGGTATCCACAAGAACATCCAGGACGCCTACCGCTACATCGTCCAGAACTATGCGCCGGGTAGCGGGATCTTCCTGTTCGGCTTCAGCCGCGGTGCCTACACCGTGCGTAGCCTGTGCGGTCTGATTAACAACTGCGGGATCCTGAAGCGCCCGGATGCGCGCCTGATCGAGCAGGCCTTCCGTCACTACAAGAAGGTCGGGGCCAGCCACGCGCCGGAGGGAAAGGCGTCGCGCGAGTTCCGGGCCGCGTATGCGCATCCCTCGCGGGAGATCCGCTTTGTCGGGGTCTGGGATACGGTCGGGGCCCTGGGCATCCCGTTCTCCCTGCTGGGGTTGCTGGACCGCACCGACGAATTCTACGACACCAAGCTGGGCCCCAACGTCCGCATCGCCCGCCACGCGATGGCGATCGACGAGACCCGCGCCGACTTCGAGCCGACCCTGTGGGATCCACGCCCCGGGCTGGACCTGCAACAGATCTGGTTCAGCGGTGTGCACGCCGATGTAGGGGGTGGCTACGCGCCGGATGGTGACGGCCGGCTTGCGTCCGAGGTGCCGCTGGCGTGGATGGTCGAGCAGGCACGGATGGCCGGGCTGCAGGCGGAGCCGCACCTGGTGGATCACCTGCGGCCCGACCCGCTGGCACCGTTGCATCGCTCGCGGCGGCACATCTACCGCCTGCGCCGGCGCCATCGGCGGCCGTTGCACCTGCCCGGTCATCCGACCGAGCTGCATCCCAGCGTGCTGGAGCGGTATCAACAGGACACCGGCTATCGTCCGGACAATCTGCGGGCGCATCTGGTCGAATGGGGCTGGCCCGATGCCGACTGAATTCCCGCGGGCCGAGTAGTCGCTCGCATGGACCGGGGGTGTCTCCGTTATCCTGTAGGCCAATCGAACCGGGAGTCCTTCAATGCAGCCTTTTCCCTCGAAGAACGTGTTCGGCGGGGCACTCGAGCCCTGCGGTCGGGACCCGGTCACGGGTTTTTACCGCGATGGCCGGTGTGCCACCGGCTACGATGACCAGGGCATGCACACAGTGTGCGCCGAGGTCACCCGCGAATTCCTGGATTTCTCCCTGGCGCAGGGGAATGACCTGATGACGCCGGTGCCGGAGTTCGGCTTTCCGGGCCTGGAGACCGGCGACCGCTGGTGCCTGTGCGCGGCGCGCTGGCTGGAGGCCTATCGGGCGGGGGCGGCGCCCGGGGTCTTTCTGCGCGCAACGCACGAGGAGACCCTGGCGGTCATTCCGCTGGATATCCTGAAGGAGCACGCGCGCGATCCGGCCGACTGACGCGGTCCTTCGCGCGAGGCCCGGGGTGGGGTGACCCCGGGGCGGATGGATGAAACACAGGGAGAAGGCGGATGGATCCGTATATGCCGGGGCTGACAGTGGGCCCTGTGGACAGGGGTGGAGTGCGCACCGGGGTGCCGGCGCATGGCTGACCGGGTGACCGTTCCCGAGATCGAACGTTTCCGGATTACGCGGACGCTGGGTGCCAGTGCGCGCGACGGGCTCTACGTGGCGCACGACCCGGTACTCGATCGCCAGGTCGCGATTCGAACGCTGACCGATCCCGCGGCGGATGCCGCGGCCCGTCAGGCGCTGCTGGCGGACGCGCGGCGCCTGAGTCGCTTCCGGCACCCGAATATCGCACCGATCTTCGAGGCGGGCGATTACCCCCAGGGCGTCTACCTGGTGTTCGAGTACATCGAGGGCGAAACCCTGGACCAGATCCTGGCGCGTGGCGCCCTGCCCATCGACCGTGCCCTGGCGCTGATGCGCGAGTTGCTGGATGCCGCGGCGGCGGCTCACGAGCAGGGGATTCTGCACGGGGCGCTGCAGCCGGCCAACGTGACCGTGAACCCCGAGGGCCATGCGCGTATCACCGGACTGGGCATGGCCCTGCCCGACGCCGCCGCGCGCGGCGAGAGCCACTTGCCGGATACCCCCTACTACCTGGCACCGGAACAGCTGGCGGGAGAGGCGGCCACCGAACGCTCTGACGTGTTCTCGCTCGGGGCCCTGTTTTTCGAGATGCTGACCGGCGAGCGCGCGTTCGCCGGTGACCGTCCGGAGACGATCCGGCAGTCGATGCAGGCGGGTGCGCTGGAGCCGCCGTCCGGTCGTACCGGCAATGGCGACGAACGCTTCGATGCCCTGGTGCTGCGGGCAACCCGGCCGGATCCGGCGGAACGCTTTGCCTCGGCGCGCGAGTTCCGCGAGGCGTTACTGGCGGCCGTGGAGGGTGAGGGTCCGGCAGAGGGCGGGTCGCAGGACTTCATCCTGCGAAAGATCCGGCGCAAGCCCGACTTCCCCGGGATCTCCAGTCACATCCGCGAGATCACCCAGTGTTCCGATGACACCATGAGGCGCTCGGTGGCCGAGCTGTCGAACGCGGTACTGAAGGACTATGCCACTACGCAGAAGCTGCTGCGGCTGGCCAACTCGCCCTTTTACAGCAATTTTGGCGGCAATATCCGCACCGTTTCGCGCGCGATCGTGCTGCTGGGTTTCGAACAGGTGCGCACGGCGGCGCTCGGGCTGGTGCTGTTCGAGAACCTGAAGGGCGGACGTCATTCCGGGCGCCTGATGGAGGCCCTGGTCGGCACGCTGTTCAGCGCCATGCTGGCGCGGGACCTGGCGGAGCAGGTCGGCGGGGTGGAGAGCGAGCAGGCCTTTGTCTGCGCCCTGTTCCACGATATCGGGCGCATGCTGGTGCTGTACTACCTGCCCGAGGAGGCGGACGAGATCCGCATTCGCGTGGGCCAGGGCACGGGCGAGGGTAGCGCCGCCCGCCAGGTGCTGGGACTGTCCTACGAGGCTTTGGCGCGCAGTGTGCTGGAGGACTGGAATTTTCCCCGGGAGATCATCACGACGGTCGAACGGGCGCCGTCCGGCACTCTGCCGGCGGCCCGGGATGCCGACCAGCGCCTGCACCGCATCGTGACCCTGGCCTCGGAGATGGGGCAGTGCATTACCCAGGCCGATCGGGAGCAGCAGGGGGGCTTACTGACGGATCTGCGCAAGCGCTACGAACATGCCCTGGGGGTGGATGCCCGTGGCATGCAGCGGGCCATCAAGTCGGGGCGCGAGCACATGGATCACTTCCTGGCGGTGGTCAAGCTGCCGCCGGAAGGCCGCGAACCGTTGAACCGCTTGAAGGCCAATCTGGGCGTTCGGCTCGAAGAGGGGAGTCCGACGGCGCTCGAGTCCGATGAGGGCAGCGAAGAGCCGGTGACGCAGGCGCCGGACGATCCGGGCGCGCAGGCCGCGGCGCTGATGGAGGCCCTGACCGACATGCTGGACAGCATGGTGGGTGACTTCGACCTGAATGCGCTGGTCCAGACGACCCTCGAGAGTCTGTACCGAACCCTGGGTCTGCGCCGCGTGATGCTGATGCTGGCCGATCGCGAGCACCGGGTCCTGGTGGCGCACACCGCCTTCGGGCAGGACGCCGAGACGCTGTCCGGGCGGCTGCGGCTGTCGGTTTCGGGCCAGGGGGATATCCTGGCGCTGGCGCTGCAGCAGCAAAAGGACCTGGTCATCACCGACAGCCACGAGGCCTCGATCAGCCGTTACATCCCGGACGAGTTCCGGCAGGCGCTGGACGCGCGCAGTTTCCTGCTGTTGCCGCTGGCGGTGCGGGAGCACTGCGTGGGGCTGCTGTACCTGGAGTTGCCGGAGGGGGCCGAGCTGGAACCGACGGTTCTGCGGGCCCTGAAGGCGGTGCGCAACCAGCTGGCACTGGCGATCCGGCAGGCCCGCGACTGACCCGTGCCGGCCGGCGTCAGCTGGCGGGCGCCTCGATGATGGCGTCCAGCGGGTTGTCTTCCGGCAGGGCGCGCATCCGGCCCTGACGCAGCTCCTGGGCGACCCCCTGCAGGCTGTGGCGGCGGGCGTGTACGCCGTCCAGGGACAGGAAGAAGAAACGGCGCGTGGTGTCGCCGCGCCAGATCAGGGCCAGCCGCCGCGGATTCTGACCCTCCTCGTCGGAGAATTCGAACCAGTCCCCGACATCGAGTCCGATGGCGGCGAAGACATGGTCGTCGTCGCGGTCCTGATCCAGTGTCGGGTCGTCGTCCTCGTAACGCACGGACTCGCGGGTCTGCAGGCGCGCGCGCGGGTCGAAGCGTTCAGCGTCGTCCGGTGCCCGCAGACGGAAGAGGTGCGCCTTGCCCAGATGCTGCACCAGGTCCCGGATGCGATCGTCCCCCAGACCCGCGGCCCGCGCGTGTTCCTTCGCCTCGGCCACCAGCGGATTGACCTCGGCCGCGGTGGCCATGTTGCAGATGTGGCGCACGACCTGGCGCAGTACGCGATGCAGGGCCTCTCCGGCCTCTCCGGCATCGTGCTCGACGGCCAGGACCGTCTCCCAGGACTGGAAGATCTCCTCGGCCGCGCTCTCCGGCAGGTCGGCGCCGGTCTCCAGTGCCGCCAGCGCGAGGTTGCGCCGTGCCTGTTCGGCCCATTCCTCGGCGTGGGGCAGATCGATCTGGGTGATCTGGCGTTCATGCCAGAGCGTGTCCTCGTTTTCCACGCTTTCGAGGAACTGGTTCATCAGCACTTCGGCGCCATCGCGGTCGAGCCGGTCGGCCTGGTTGCGCAGGTGTTCGATGGAACGCCGGATGCAGCCGAGGTAGCGCTCCACGTCCTCGCCGTCGGGTTCGGATTCCGGATTGATGCGGATGGCGACATTGATGAGGCTGCCGATCCACAGGCGCAGGGGGTGCGAACGGTCGCGGAAGAACCCGAGATCGCGGATGACGGCGGTGGCCAGCGGATACTGCATCTCGCCGATCTCGGCACGTACGGCGGGGTTGAAGCCGACCTCGCGGAAGATGTGATCGAACAGCCCCTGCAACAGGTCATGGATGAAGGGCATCAGCGAGGCACGGGGGTCCGGCTGATCGGAGGGCATCACGAATGCGGTCATCGACGCGCCGGTGTCCGTGCCGGGCGCGGCACCCACACCGCCGTTGCCGCCGACAGGCCGGAACACGGGCGACTGGACCATGTTGGAGGCCCACGCGGCCCATTGCGCCGGGTCGGCCTCGGTATCCGGCATTCGCGCCGCCTCGTCTACCTCGGTCTTGCGGGTGGAGGGTCGCCAGCCGGAGGACGCGGATGCATCCTCTCCGTCCCCGTCGGGGGCATCCGGACGTGCATCGTCGTCGCGGGCGCCGGCCAGCCGCTTCCAGGAGGCGTTGCGCCGCAGGGTCTCGCTGGACTCGGGTGCCGCGCGCGGTTCGGTGATCAGGCCGCAGTGTTCGACCGCCTCGACGACGAAGGCCAGGGTGGGGGCCGCGGTCTTCTGCATGCAGTCCAGGTAGGAGCGCATCAGGTCCAGGGTCATGTCGGTCTTGCCGAAGTACAGCTCGCCGATCTCGATCAGGCGCTCGTACCAGTGCAGCGGCGACCACGGGGCCCAGTTGGGGTGCTCGAAACGGTTCTTTTCCTGTGCGGCCTGGGTGAAGACGTAATGCGAATAGCGGTTGTTCTCCCGCATCGAGCCTTCCAGTTTGTGGCGCAGGGAGCGCCGGCTGGACTGGTAGTCGTCGAGGATTGCCAGGCCATCGTCCTGTTCGGCGAAGGCGACGCCGGAGAACTCGTACTGCGGCGGGTACTCGCTGGAGCGGAAGTCGTCCATCAGCGTGTCCTGGAAGTCACGGATCAGCCGCTTCTCGAACATGCGGAAGTCGTTGGCCCACATCAGCGTGTTCTGGGCCGAATTGCCCCATGCCCGACCGGCCTCCCATTCCATGCGGGTGGTCGCCACGCAGCGTTCCAGGTGTTCCACCACGCGCGGTACCACCATCTCGGCCAGCTGTTCGCGCTGGACGATGGACAGCCCGGACATGCCCGTCCACTTGCCGGCGGCGGCGAGGCTGCGGCTGGCGGAGCCGACGGTGGGTTCCCGGTCGAGCGGCATGCGGTGACTCCGTGGGGGCAGGGTGGCCGTCGAAATGGGCTCATGGTCCCCTAAAACGGTGAATTTTGCACGGGTTGGGCCGCATTCCTCCTAACGCCTCACGGCGGCCGCACTAACGCGCTGGCCTGTGCCGTGACGTAGCGCTATGGTGTTTGCTTCTGGCGTCTTTTCGTCGCGGAAGAACACCTTATGCCCTGGAGTGTGATTCAGCAGGAGATTCTGGTGACGGATCTGCAGGTTGGCATGTACGTTTGCCAGCTTGACCGTCCGTGGTTGGAGACGCCCTACCTGTTCGAGGGTATTCAGATCCGTTCGCAGGACGATATTGACGAGTTGGCCCGTCATTGCGCACGCGTGTTTGTCGACCTGGAGAAAAGCGCTCCGGATTCTCTGCGCCGCCTGCCGGGGGAGAGTGCCGCACCCGCGGAGGCGGCGGAGGCGCTGCGCCAGGCCGAGAGCGCGCAGTTTCGGGGAATGACGGTCTATCGGGATCACTGCTCGGTGGAGGAGGAGCTCCCGACTGCGAAGGCCGCGCACGCGGTGGCACAAGGCGTTCTGGAGCAGATCCGCGCGGCGCTGGAGCGCAATCCAGGCGTGCGGGTGGCAACGGCCCGTGAGGCCTCCGAGGCATTGCGCGAGAGCGTGGAGCGCAATCCGGATGCCCTGCTGCTGCTGGCGCGGCTGCGGGATTCCGGCGATGCCCTGTACGACCATTCGCTGAAGGTTTCGATCCACCTGCTGGCACTGGGGCGGCATCTGGGACTGGATCGGGCGGCATTGTCGATTCTCGGGCTGGGGGGACTGTTGATGGACATCGGCAAGATGCAGATGCCCGGGGCGCAGCCGGGTCGCGCCGAGCGACTGTCGCCCGATCAGCGTCGGGCCATGCATCGCCACGTCGAGTATGGCGAGGCGATCCTGGACCGTTCCCACGGGATTCCCGAAGGGGTGCGCGAGATCGTGGCCCAGCACCATGAGCGCGAGGACGGCCGCGGGTATCCACGCGGGCTGGTGGCCAACCAGATCAGTGCCTACGCGCGGATGGCGGCCATCGTCGATTCCTACGAGGAGATGCTGGCGAGCAGGACCCTGGTCCGGACCCCGTACGAGGCCCTGAAGGAACTGCGCGAGAACGCGCGCTGGGGCCTGAATTCGGCCCTGGTGGATCAGTTCACCCACTGCGTGGGGCTTTTCCCGGTCGGCAGCCTGGTCGAACTGGACAATGGCGAGGTGGCCATTGTGCTCAGCCATCGCCGTACCCAGCGATTCATGCCCCGCGTCATGCGGATCCTGGACCCCTCGCATGTACCGTATCCGGATCCTCGGGAGCTGGACCTGGGGGCGCGCGACCCGGAGTCCGAAGGGGCCAGGCGCCAGATCCGGCGGGATTTGCCGGACGGTGCCTACGGGATCGACCCGGCGCGCTATTATCTTTGAATAGACATGGTTAATCCGTAGTGCGCGCCACCGTGGCGCGGCGGCTGGGATGGTTCGATGGGCGACTGGCACGAGTACCCGGATTTCCTCGATGCCCTGGACGCGCTGGTGGCGCGGTCGGGTGGCGAGAGCCCTCGACCCGCGGTCGCCGTAATCGGTCTGGAAGGGCTGGGCGATGTGGATGTGGCGCTGGGCTACCGGGTGACCGATGATCTGATCCGCCGCGCGGCCCATGCCTTGCAGGCCGAGTTGTCGGACGCCCATGTGGGGATTACCGGTCGGCATCAGTTGGGTGCTGCATTCCCGGACGTCGCGGAGAGCGGTTTCGCCGAGCTGGCGGTACACAAGGTACTGCGGGTTCTAAGCGAACCCTTCGCGGTGGGCGAACGGCAAGTACTGCTATGGCCGCGCGCAGGGTTTGCCCTGGCCCCGCCGAACGGTGGTCGTCCGGACGAACTGCTGACGCACGCCTATGCCGCGTTGCGCCAGGCCCGGCGGGCGCGCGAACGCCTGCGCCGCTACGCCCCGGAGGCCACCGCATCGTTGCTGGAAGGCGTGGATCTGTGGTCACAGCTGGGGCAGGCCGTGGAGGCGGGGAGCCTGCACCTCGAATACCAGCCGCAGGTCGCGCTGGCGACGGGACGCCTGCAGTCGGTCGAGGCCCTGCTGCGCTGGGACCACCCGGAGTACGGCGCGATTCGCCCGGACACCATGATCGCGGCCGCCGAGGGGACGGACCTGATGCCCCGATTGACCCACTGGGTCTTCAATACGGCGCTTCGCCAGTGCGCGGAATACCGTCAGGCCGGGCTGGACGCAGGGGTGTCGGTGAACTTTTCCGCCGATGACGTGCGGGAGCGCGAGGTGGTCGATCTGGTGGCCCAGTCCCTGGAGCTGTGGCGGGTTCCAGCGGAAATGGTCACCGTGGAGCTGACCGAAACTGCGGTGATGGAAAGCCATGATGCCGAGGCGCGCGAGGCGCTCCACAGCATGAAGGATCTGGGTCTTCGGGTGTCCATGGATGACTTCGGCATCGGCTATTCCTCGATGGATCGTCTGCTGCGTATGCCGCTGGACGAGCTGAAGATCGACATGACCTTTGTCCATGAACTGACGACCAGCCCGCCCCACGAGCGCATTGTGGAGTCCATGATCGGCCTGGGACACAAGCTGGGGCTGAGCGTGGTGGCCGAAGGGGTGGAGGATGCCGAGACCCAGGTGCGCCTGCGCGAGCTGGACTGCGATCTGGTGCAGGGGTTCCACCTCGGCCGGCCCGCTCGCCTGGAGCAGTTCATGGAGAGGGTTGGGTCGGGCAAGCGTCTAGGGAAACACTGATTCATGTACACGCTCGCGTTGGCACCCCAGGTTTTCCGAGACAAGGCGCGGTGCGCAGCCGGTAGTGGTTCTACCGGCAAGGGCCGCAACGCAGGATCGGGGAACCTGGGGTACCAACCCCGAAGGGGCTCGGCCGCTTTTGCGCGCGCACGGCGTTGCGGCTCCCTTGTGCAGAATGACTGCACGGCCGTCGCCGCGCCTTGTTCGCACGCAAAAGCGACTCGAGCGCGAGCGTGTACATGAATCAGTGTTTCCCTAGGCGCGGGGTGAGCACGCCCGTTCAGTCCGTGGGGTCGGCGGCCAGTACGCCGATCCGGTAGTCCGGCAGCATGTCGCGGGCGCGCGGGCTGTGGGGGCGGCCGATGCCCTTGGTGTCCCAGCCGACGCTGGCATCCGTGCCGCAGTAGGGGGGCAGGAGATGGGCCGGCGTCGGATGGCGGGGCAGGTAATCGGTGAAGTCGTACACCTGCCCGTGGATCGCCATCCAGCAGTCGTCGGGCTGGTCGTGCCGGTCGAGTTCTTCCATGTTGATTACCCGTATCGCAGGGCTTTCCTCGATGTGCGGGGCCTCGGATATGGAATCGGGGGCCGGTCCGAGCCAGTCGATGGCCAGCAGGGTCAGCAGGCTGGCGATGAACGCCACCAGTACGGTGTAGGCAATGCGGCCGAGGGGTGTCATAGCAGGTGAAAGGCCTCCGAGTGGATGCGCCGGCGGGGCACGCCTTGCGCGCGCAGGATCATCCGCAGATGGCGATCGAAGGGGGCGGGCCCGCAGATCCAGACTTCGTGCCGCTCGAGGTCGGGGCACTGGTCCCGCAGCCAGGCGGCGTCGAGCAGGCCGGATGCGTTGCGCTCGTGGATGGCCAGGGACAGGTTCGGCAGGTTCGCGGCCAGGGCCTCGAGTTCGTCGGCAAAGTGGGCGTCGCCACGCGTGTTCACGGCGTAGACCAGCCGCACGGAAGGATGCGGTGATTCCCCGCGCTCGGCCATGGCGCGCACGGCGCCGACGAACGGGGTGATCCCGATCCCCGCGCCGACCCACAGCACAGGCCGCGGCTGGGGGTGGCGTGGCAGGAAGTCGCCATAGGGTCCCTCGATCCGGACCTCGCTGCCCGGCCGGACCCGCTGCAGGGCGCGGGTGGCATCGCCCAGGGCCTTGACCCCGATCCGCAGGTGTCTGGCCCCGGGCGCGGAACTCAGCGTATAGGGGTGTTCCTCGCCGCAGCCGCTGGCCAGTGTCGGGTCCTGCGGCGTCAGGTAGACGAACTGTCCGGCCTGGTGCGCCATGGGCGTTCCGGTGACCGGCGCCAGTTGCAACTCCACCAGGTCGGGCCCGAGCGAGTCGACGGCCTCCACCCGGTAGCGGCCCGCCATGCGGGGCGAGAGCAGCTTGCGCCAGAGGATCGCGGCCAGGGCCAGTGCCCCGAACAGCCACCAGGGCCAGGCGACAGCCGCCAGCGCCAGGGCATGCACCAGGGCCAGTACCAGGGCGGCGGCCGAGATCAGGTGCAGGCGTTTCCAGCGCGCGTAGCCGGGTTCGCCGAAGAACTTGAAGGTAGGCGCGAGGAACACGAGCAGGGCCAGTAGCGCGGCCCAGCCGGCCCAGATGGCGCCGTGATCCAGTGGCGGGAACAGGCGATGGGTGGCGGCGGCCACCGACGTAGTCAGGCCCCCTGCGGCCACCAGCCAGACATGGCTCAGGACCAGAACGAACCCGGCCCAGCCGAGCACGTGGTGGATGGACCACAGCCGGGTCAGCCCGCCGAACCAGCGATCCAGCCCGGGGATGCGGAAGCTGAGGATGGCGGCCAGCAGGATCAGCGTAAGTGCGAGCACGCCGGTGACTCGGGCCAGCCAGTAGAGCATCGCCGTCGGGTCGGCCCCGGGCGGCGCGAGATGGCCGCTGGCCGCCAGCGGCAGGAGGATCAGCAGCGCGAGCGTCAGCTCACCAACGCGGGCGGAGCGCATCACGGGGTCGGTCGCGATCGGGCATTCATCGAGTATGCGTCGTGCCCGAAGGGGCGCGCAATTCGAGCGCGTGGCGGGCCGCTGGGGTCAGCTGCGCGACCGCAGGTACAGGTGGATCACGATCCAGTCATACAGGGCGTGGGTGACGATCACCACCAGCAGGTTGCCGGTCAGGTGGTACAGGACTCCGAGGTACAGCCCGATGATCGTGGCGAACACGAAATACAGGCGGCTGATGGAGTGGGCCAGTCCAAAGACCACCGCCGCGCCGACGATGGCCCACTCGGCGGACCAGCGTTCGGTCAGCCAGCCCTGGAGCACGCCTCGCACCAGCAGCTCCTCGCCCACGCCGGCGAGGATGGAGATCAGCAGTACGGCACCGGGCAGGGCATGGCGAAACAACTGATGCACGAAATCCCGCACCTGGTCGGCCAGTGCGCGGTAGGGCTCCCAGCCGCTGATCGCGAGTGCACCCAGCAGCATCAGCATGGGGAGCACGGCCAGGGCGCCAAGGGCCACGGCCTCCAGGGTCCAGTCGGTCCGCTCGGCGAGCGGGATGCCAGCCACCCGAGCCAGGATCAGGGCGACCGGGATCAGTGCGGCCTGAAAGGCCAGGCCGGCCAGCAATGGGTGTCTCGCGATCGCGTGACGCAGGCTCATGTAAGGAATGGCGGGGCATGCGGGTCCATCCGCGAGAGGATGCCCGATTCCGGGGGCGGCTGTCCCGAAACGAAAAACCCCGCCCGGCCGCGGCCGGGCGGGGGCGGGTTAGCACCTGGATGGCCGGTGGCGGCGACCCGGGCGAAGGCGGGCGTCAGGTCTTCGCCTCCTCGATGCGGATCAGGGCCAGTTCGTGGAACAGCCCCTTCATCAGGCTGACGCACATCAGCAGCAGCACGATGACAAACGGAAGACCGGTACTGACGGCGCCGGCCTGCAGGGCGCTGAGCGCCGCGGCGCCACCGACCGCCAGCAGAACCCCGGCGACCACGCCCTCGGTGGTGGCCCAGAACAGGCGCTGGGACTGCGGGGCATCGGTCTTCCCGCCCGAGGTGATGGCGTCGATCACCAGGGAGCCCGAGTCCGAGGAGGTGATGAAGAACACCAGTACCAGGGCGATCGCCAGGAACGAGGTGATGGCGGTGAACGGCAGGTGCTCCAGCATCTGGAACAGGGCCAGGGAGGAGTCGGAGATGCCGTCTGCCAGGGCCCCGATGCCGTCCCGCGCCTGGGCCAGCCCGGAACCCCCGAAGGCGCTCATCCAGACCACGGTGACCAGGGTTGGCACCAGCAGTACGGCGGTCACGAACTGGCGTACGGTGCGGCCGCGGGAGACCCGCGCGATGAACATGCCGACGAACGGTGACCAGGAGATCCACCAGGCCCAGAAGAAGATGGTCCAGGCGTGATAGAAGGTCTCGTCCTCGCGCCCGACCGGGTTGCTGAGGGGAATGATGTGCTGGACGTAGCCGCTGACGGTGGTGCCGACATTGGCGAGGAAGGCGAGGATGCCCCCGGCCACCATCACGAACAGCAACAGCAGGGCCGCGAACAGCAGGTTGATGTTGCTGAGGACCTTCACGCCGCCATGGATGCCGCGCATGATCGACAGCAGGGCGATGATGGTCACGCCGATGATGATGGCGACCTGCGTGTTCAGGCCGGCATCGATGCCGAACAGGAATTCCATGCCCGAGGCGGCCTGCTGCGCGCCCAGGCCCAGCGAGGTGGCCAGGCCGAACATGGTGGCCAGTACGGCGAGGATGTCGATCACGTGGCCGATCGGCCCCCACACCCGTTCGCCGAGGATGGGATAGAACGCCGAACGGATGGTCAGCGGCAGGCCCTTGTTGTAGGCGAAGAAGGCGAGCGCCAGGCCGACGACCGCATAGATCGCCCAGGGGTGCAGACCCCAGTGATACATGGTGGCGCCCAGGGCGGCCTGCCGGGACGCCTCGGTCCCGCCCTCGATGCCCAGTGGCGTGCCGAACCATTCGGTGAAGTAGCCGACCGGTTCCGCCACGCTCCAGAACATCAGGCCGATGCCCATGCCGGCGGCGAACAGCATGGAGAACCATGAGATCACCGAGAATTCCGGCTTGGCATCCTGCCCGCCGATGCGGATGCGCCCGATGGGCAGGATGATCAGGGCCAGGCAGAACAGGACGAAGATGTTGCCGGCCGACAGGAACAGCCAGTCGAAGGTACGGCCGATCCACTGGCGCGTGGCGTCAAGATTCTCGTTGGCCTGCTCCGGGAAGACCAGGGACAGGATGACAAATACGACAATCAGCAGCGCGCTGACCGCGAAGACCGGGTTGTGCAGGTCCAGTCCCAGCGGGTTGATGTTCTGCTCGCCAATCTCGTGGTCGGTGTCGTATTCGGCTTGCAGTTCCTTTTTCTGCTGTTCGAGGTCTTGCGGATTCTCGCTCACCTTCGCCTCCTTGGATCTTGTTTTTTTGCGTTGCCCGCCCAACGGGTCGGCACGGCAACTCCGTGGATTAAAGACGGTGAAAAACCAGAATGCAAAAGCGTTTGTGTGCTCCTCGTTTTGCCGGCGTGATGCGCGGGATCCGCCTTCCTCGGCCTCAGTACCGGGGTGCCTCGCAGAGCGCACGGACATGGGCCGCCGCGCTGCGTCCGAGGGAGGGGAGGTCGTAGCCGCCCTCCAGCATGGAGACCAGGCGCCCACCGGCATGTCGTGCTGCCACCCCGGCAAGCATCTGCGTGACCCAGGCAAAGTCGTCCTCGACCAGGGCCAGGCCCGCAAGGGGATCGTCATGGTGGCCATCGAATCCGGCCGAGACGAGCACCAGCTCGGGTGCGAAACGATCCAGCGCCGGGAGCCAGTCGCGCTCGATCGCCGCGCGAAAGCCCGCGCCGTCGGTGCCGGCGGCAAGGGGGGTGTGGACCAGATGGTCGCGTTCGGCGCAGGGCGTGTCGGGATAGAACGGGTGCTGGAAGCTGGAGCAGTAGAGCACCCGCGGATCGTCGCGGAAGATGTCCTCGGTGCCGTTGCCGTGGTGGACATCGAAGTCGGCGATGGCGGCGCGCGCGAGTGCGTAGTGTTCGAGCGCATGGGCGGCCGCCACCGCCACGTTGTTGAACAGGCAGAAGCCCATCGCGCGGTCGCGTTCGGCGTGATGGCCGGGCGGTCGAACGGCGCAGAAGACGTTGTCCGCCTCTCGTTCCATGACGGCACGCACGCCCTCGATACCGGCACCGGCAGCACGCAGGGCGGCCCCAAGGGAATGCGCGCCCATGGCGGTATCCGGGTCGAGCATGGCCGTTTCCCCAGTAGCGGGGGCTCTGGCGCGAATCCGGGCGACATGCGCCGGCGTGTGAACCCGCTGCAGTTGCGCGTCGGACGCTTGCGGGGCGTCGAGCAGACAGAGGCCTTCCAGCAGGCCTTCGTCGAGCAGCGCGTTGCGCACGGCGTGCAGGCGCCCCGGCCGCTCGGGGTGGTGCGGTCCCGGATCATGCAGGAGACAGTCGGGATGCGAGATGTAGGCCGTCTGGGTCATGCGAAGGTCTCCGCCGGGCACCTGTTGTGAGTATAGGGGGCGTGGGAGTTGTCGATGCGGTGGTCTTGCGGAGGTGGGGCCGGTACGGTAGGAGCCACTTGAACCGTCCAGGCAGAGGGGAACCGAATGAAGGCCTTGTTGATTGACCCGGAGCAGCAGACGATCGAAGCGGTGGATGTCGAGGGCCGCGAGGACATCGCGCGGCTGATCGGGTACGAGACGCTCGAGTCGGACGAGATCGGGCCCGACGGTGATCGCCTGTTCTTCGACGAGGAGTGCTTCCTGCGCGGGACCACCGGGCGCTTTCAGATCGACAGCGTGATCCCGGTCTCCGGCAAGGGAGTGGTGATCGGGAGCGCCGGGGATGGGGGCAGCCTGAAGGATGTGGTCTCCGATCCGGCGGCCCTGCGGGCGCGGATGAAGTACCTGTAGAAGAGCCTTAGGGAAACACTGATCAATGTACACGCTCGCGCTCGAGTCGCTTTTGCGTGCGAACAAGGCGCAGTGACGGCCGTGCAGTCATTCTGCACAAGGGAGCCGCAACGCCGTGCGCGCGCCCGTTTTTGATCAACAACGGGCGGCCGAGCCCCTGCTTTCAATGGCTCGCGGGGTTGGCACCCCAGATTCCCCGATCCTGCGTTGCGCCCCGAAGTCATCAAAAACGGGCGGGTAGAACCACTACCCGCTGCACGACGCGCCTGGTCTCGGAAAACCTGGGGTACCAACGCGAGTGCGTACATTGATCAGTGTTTCCCTAGCGCAGCTGGCTGTCCTTGGAGGCCCGCCGGTTGTAGGGGCCCGTGGCCTGCTGTTCGCTGTCCCGGGCCTCCTGGCAGGTCACGCACAGGCGAACGCCCGGCAGGGCCCGGCGCCGACCTTCGGGAATCGGTGCGCCGCACTCCTCGCACTCCGCCAGGCTCTCGCCGGCCGGGATCTGGCTGCGCACCCGCTGCAGGGCATCCTCGACCGTGTGGTCGATCTGCTCCTGCTCCGCGCCATCCTTCGCCCATCCACCTGCCATTTTCTGTACTCGCCTCGGGGTGGCCAACAGGATTGAGACTGCCACCAAGGGGCGCGAAGTTCCGCGGGGCTGGCTGTCCGGGTCCGCTGGGGAGCGGGATCAGCCGTGGCCGAATTCGCGGGCAACGTAGTCGATGTCCTTGTCGCCGCGTCCGGAAAGGTTGGCCAGGATGGTTGTGCCCGGGTTCTCGCGGCCGTGCTTCATGGCCCAGGCGACGGCATGGGCGCTCTCCAGCGCCGGGATGATTCCCTCGGTACGCGATAGCTGGTAGAAGGCGTCCAGGGTCTCGTCGTCATTGATGGCGTGGTAGGCGACGCGTTCGGTGGTCTTCAGGTAGGAGTGTTCCGGGCCGACGCCGGGATAGTCCAGGCCGGAGGCGATGGAATGGACCGGGGCCGGGTTGCCTTCCTCGTCGGCTAGCAGCATGCACTTGAAGCCGTGGATCATGCCCGGCTTGCCGTAGGTCATGGTGGCGGAGTGCTCGCCCAGCTTGGTGCCGCGCCCCAGGGGCTCCACCCCGTTCAGCTGCACCGGTTCGTCTTCGATGAAGCCGGCGAACATGCCCATGGCGTTGGAACCGCCGCCGACGCAGGCGACCACGTGATCGGGGAGCTCGCCCCCGCTCATCTCCAGGTACTGCTCGCGCGCCTCGATGCCCACCACGGACTGGAAGTTGCGCACCATCAGCGGGAACGGGTGCGGCCCGACCACGGACCCGATCGCGAACAGCGCCTCGTCCGCCTGCGAGAGATAGGACTGGAAGGCGGAATCCACGGCCTCCTTCAGCGAGCGACCGCCGAAGGAGACGGGCACCACCTGGGCCCCCATCAGTTTCATGCGGGTGACGTTGGGGGCCTCCTTGGCGATGTCGATCTCGCCCATGTGGATCTCGCATTCCATGCCGAAGTAGGCCGCGGCGGTGGCCAGGGCCACGCCGTGCTGGCCGGCGCCGGTCTCGGCGATCAGCTTCTTCTTGCCCATGTGCTTGGCCAGCAGGGCCTCGCCCATGCAGTGGTTCAGCTTGTGCGCGCCGGAGTGGTTCAGGTCCTCGCGCTTGAGGAAGATGTGCGCGCCCACCGAGCGGCTCAGGTTGTGGGCGTAGTACACCGGCGTCGGACGCCCCTGGTAGTGCTTGCGGATGTAGCGCAGCTCGTTCAGGAAATCACCGGAGCGGGCGAGGGTCCGGTAGGCGTGGTTGATCTCGGCGAAATGCGGCTCCAGTTCCGGCGGCAGGAACGCGCCGCCGAATTCGCCGAAGTAGCCTTCCGGGTTGGGGAAATCCTTGAGATACGACATGGGCGGTCTCGTTGCTGGATGGGTTGCGATCAGGGGCGTCCGGCCGCGCGGACGCCAGGGCGTATGATCCTTCGCCCGGCGCGGGATGCCAAGCCCGGGCTGTCGGACCGGCAACCGGTGGCGACTGACGCGGTACTCGCCATGATGCAGATGCGCGCCGTCATCGCGAGGCGCGCAGCACCGCGGCGATCTCCGGGTTGGCCCCGGTGGTTCCTGGGGCCCGGAGGATCCGGTGGTGCCTCCATCCGATTGCCGTGACGCCTGCGAGGCCTCGCAATGACGGGGGGTGCGCGGCGATGGGGTCTCGAACGCGGTGCGATCAGAAGTCGAGTCGGTTGTAGCGGATCACGCGATCCAGCTCGGCGGTGCTCAGCGCGAGGCCGTAGTCCCGCTGCAGGCGGGCGTGCAGATCGGCGGGGCTGGCCGGGGGCGGGTCCATCTCGCGGGCGAACTGGCCGACATCCTCGATGACGGCCCAGGGGTAGAGGATCCAGCGCCATTCCCGAACGGCCTGACTGTGGAAGTCCGCGCGACAGCTCGTGCCCGCCTTTTCGTGGAGCACCGCGGTGCGCACCGTGGCCGGCCCGAAGCCCTCCAGGTGGGGGCGGGCGGCCACCAGGGTATCCCCGGAGTCGTTGACGTCGTCCACCAGCAGGACCCGCTCGCCGCGCACGTCGCCGGCGAGCGGGACGGTGACCGCGGCCGCCTGTTTTTCCCGGGCCCCCGAGGTGTAGTGCTCGACCTTGAGACTGAGTAGTTTGTGCACGCGCAGGAAGTCGCACAGGAAGCGGGCCGGCATGAAGCCCCCCCGGGCGATGGCGACGATACAGTCCGGACGGAAGTCGCTGGCCAGGATCTGCCGCGCCAGGTCGTCGGCGGCCTGGACCACCTCGTCCACGGTGATCAGCTGGACCGGTATCCTGCTGGGTTCAGCCATGCGCTGCGATCTCCACGCCCGCCTCTTTCATCTGCATTCGGGCCTCCGTGCCGCCTTCCGGCGATACCGGCAACGAGGCATACGGGATCAGGTGAACAGCAAAGCCCTCCTTGCGCGCGTCCAGCGCCGTTGCGGCCACGCAGACGTCCAGGGCCAGGCCGCCCAGCCAGATCCTCGTCACGCCTCGTTTGCGCAGCTCCTCTCCCAGACCGGTTTGGTCGAAGGCTGAGTACTGGTCGTGATCAAAACGGACCCCCTTGGTGACCTTGATCGTGTTCGCAGGCAGGGCGAGGTCGGCATGGAATCGGGCCCCTGGAGCGTCCTGCAGACAGTGCGGAGGCCAGGGGCCGCCCTGTTCCTCGAAGCTGGGGTGTCCGGCTGGATGCCAGTCACGCGAGGCGTAGACCGGAATTTCCAGTGCAGCCGCCGCGTCCAGCCAGCGGTTGAGGACCGGGATCACGGTATCGCCGTGGTCGATGGCCAGGGTGCCACCGGGGCAGAAATCGTTCTGCACGTCGACGACCAGCAAGGCGTCCCCGGTTTGCAGGTGATCGCGTGGGTTTTCAGTCATTGGCATTTCCTCCGTGTGTCCCTTGGCCCGATGCCGCATATCGGGCCCGGACGGTGCGGGTGACCGCATCCTGGTGTGCCTGTAGTGCCGGACTGACGGACACCGGGTAGGGCGTGTCCGCGGGCTCGACGGCGCGGATCGCGGGGGGGAGTTGTTCCAGTTGGTGCGCGGCGTGGTTGCGCAGCACGTCCAGGTCGCGAGGATGCGCGGGCAGGCGCTGGCCCTCGCGCATCACCGGCTGCAGTAACGGCTCCCCGGGTTGGTTTTCGTCCTGGCGGCCGATGATGTCGCCCGCGAACAGGCCGTCTTGATGGCGGCGAAAGATCTGTTTGGCCCCTGGCAGGATGGGCTTGCCGCTGGAGAGCTTCAAGCGGCCCTCGCCGGCGTATTCGGCCAGCTTGTAGGCGATGTCCAGGTCGGGCACGTCGGTGGAGATACCCATGCTGGTGCCGACGCCGAAGGCGTCGATCGGGGCACCGTCCGCCAGCAGCTCGCCGATGGCGTACTCGTCGAGCCCGCCGCTGGCAAAGATCCCGACCCGTTGCAGCCCGGCGTCATCCAGCATCGTCCGGGTCTGTCGGGCCAGGGCTCCCAGGTCGCCGGAATCCAGGCGCACGGCGCGTACACGGAAGTCGTCGCCCAGCTCCTGGCTCAGCTGGATGACCCGGCGCACGCCTTCGAGCGTATCGTAGGTATCGACCAGCAGCACGGTCTCCGGATAGAGCCGGGCAAAGGCGGCGAAGGCCTCCGATTCGTCATGGTGCGCCTGGATGTAGCTGTGGGCCATGGTGCCGCTCACCGGTACGCCGTACCGCTTGCCCGCCAGCACGTTGGAGGTGCTGGCGACGCCGGCGACGTGGAAGGCTCGCGCCCCCTTCACCGCCGCATCCAGCCCGTGCATGCGCCGGGCCCCGAAGTCCACCACTCGCCGGCCCTCGGCGACGGTCACCAGCCGGGCGGCCTTGCTGGCCTGAACCGTCTGCAGGTGGATCTGGTTCATCACCAGGGTCTCGATCAGCTGGGCCTCGGGGAGCGGGGCGGTGACCTCCAGGATGGGTTCGTTGGCGAAGACGGGCGTGCCCTCGGGTACGGCGTGGACCGATCCGGTGAAGCGGAAGTCCTCAAGCCATCGCAGGAACTGGTCGGAGAAGCGTTCGAGGCTGACCAGGTAGTCGAGATCCGATGATTTGAAGCGCAGGCCTTCGAGCTGTTCCAGGATGGTGTCCAGCCCGCAGGCCAGAAGGTAGTTGCGGCGGTGCGGCAGGCGGCGCACGAACAGGCTGAAGACCGCGGGTTCGTGCAGGCCCTCCTCGTGGTAGGCCTGGAGCATGGTGAGTTCGTAGAGGTCGGTGAACAGTGCCAGGCCAGAGGGGTTCGGGGCGGTTGTGTGCCCGGGCCCGGTCATGCCGTCAGCTCTTCCAGGATCCGCGCGTGGATGTCGAGGTCGGCCTCGGTGTGCAGGACGAAACGGATGTGGCCGACGGCGTCCAGACGCGGGGTGGCGTCGATGACCGTCTGCAGGGCGATCCGGGCGGCCTCCTCGATGGGGTAACCGAACGCCCCGGTGGACAGGGCCGGAAAGGCGATGCCGTAGACTCCGGCCTCTTCCGCCCGGAGCAGGGCGTTGCGGTAGCAGGCGGCCAGCAGACGGCTGGACGGTTCGTCATGCCCGTAGACCGGCCCGAGGCAGTGGATCACGAAGCGGTTGGGGAGGTTGTGGCCGTCGGTCAGGACGGCCTGGCCCGGTTCGATCGGGGCCAGGGGCTGGCATTCCCGCTCCAGCCCCGGGCCGGCGGCACGGTGGATGGCTCCGGCCACACCACCGCCCGGTCGCAGCCAGGCATTGGCGGCGTTGACGACCGCATCCATGTCGCGTTGCGCGGCGATGTCGCCGGTGGTGCATTCGATGGTGACGCCGTGAACCTTGACCCGCATGTGTTCCCCTTGTCCGGAATCCTCGTGGCCTGGCCGGCCCCTGTTCCAAGCATAGGGCACTCGTCCCAATCGGGTGAACCGCGTCTCAGCGAGCCGCCCCGGCGAGCCGGTCGCGGACCGCCGCGGTCAATTCCAGCGAGCGCCGCCGCGCCGCGTGATCGAACGTGGAGGTGGTGACGATCAGTTCGTCGGCGCCGGTCTGTTCGAGAAACTGACGGATCTGGGTCTCCACCGTGTCCGGCGAACCGATCGCGGAGCAGGCCATGGTCTGCTCGACGATGGCGCGTTCGGCCCGGTCGAGTTGTTCGCGGTAGCCCTCCACAGGGGCCTGGATCGGTTCCGGGCGCCCGCGACGCAGGCTGATGAAGGCCTGCTCCATGGAGCTCGCCAGGGTGCGGGCTTCGTCGTCGGTGTCGGCGGCGTACACGTTGTAGCCGAGCATCGCGTAGGGGCGGTCCAGCCAGGCGGAGGGGCGGAACTGGTCGCGGTACAGCGCCAGTGCGTTCATCAGGTGGCCGGGAGCGAAGTGCGAGGCGAAGGCGTACGGCAGGCCCATGCGGGCGGCCAGCTGCGCGCCGAACAGGCTGGACCCCAGGATCCAGACGGGCACGTGCTGACCGGCCCCGGGGATGGCGCGGATCAGCTGGTCGGGCTGCGGGTCGTCCAGATAGCCCAGGACCTCGGCCACATCCTGCGGGAACTGCTCGGGGTCGATGTCCGGGGCACGGCGCAGGGCGCGGGCAGTGGTCGGGTCGGTGCCGGGGGCGCGGCCCAGCCCGAGGTCGATGCGCCCCGGATACAGGGCGTTCAGTGTGCCGAACTGTTCGGCGACAACCAGTGGGGCGTGGTTCGGGAGCATGATCCCGCCGGCCCCGACCCGGATGCGGCGGGTTGCGGCCGCCACCTGACCGATCACCACCGCCGTGGCGGCGCTGGCGATGCCGGGCATGTTGTGATGCTCCGCCAGCCAGTAGCGATGAAACCCGAGGGCCTCGGCGTGCCGAGCGAGATCCAGCGTGTTGTGCAGCGCCTGGGTGGCGTTGGCGTCGGCGGTGATCGGGGCGAGGTCGAGGATGGAGAATGCGGTCATGGCCCCGATTGTACTGGTGTGCCGCAGCATCGCAGGCGCCGGCAATCCCCACGGGGTCTATAGTCGAAGGGAGGCGCGGAAACCCTGATCCGTGTTTCCCGCCAGGAGGGCGTGCCATGAGTATATCCAGGACCCTGAACGACTTTCTCGACGAGCACGCGGTGACCTACCAGCTCGTGCACCATCCGCATTCCGACTCCGCCAGCCGCACGGCCGAGGCCGCCCATGTGCCGGGCGACGCCGTGGCCAAGGCCGTCCTGCTGGTCGAGGAGGGTGGGCGCTACCGGCTCGCCATCGTGCCCGCGACCCGCCGCGTAAAGCTGGGCCAGTTGCACCGCCTCCTGGGCGAGCACGTAGGCCTGGCCACGGAGGACGAGGTGGCCCAAGTGTTCGCCGACTGCGAACGTGGCGCGATCCCCGCCCTGGGTCCCGCGTTCGGGCTGGAGACCCTGGTGGACGAAAGCCTGCTGCAGCAGCGCGACGTGTACTTCGAGGCCGGCGATCACGAATCGCTTGTCCACCTGCGCGAGGCGGATTTCCTCTACCTCCTTGGCCAGCCCAGCCGCGGCCAGTTCACTGCCCACATCTGAACGGGACCCGAGCGCCGGGGCAGCGCCCGCGCGGTTTCGCCCGGGGGGCGATTCGGCTACCGTCTCTCCGAGGTCAACACGCGGATGCAGGCGAGCGTATGACGACGATGGATCCGTTTCTGGAGGCGGCGCTGGACGAGGCGCGCGAGGGGCTGGGCGAGGCCGGAATCCCCATTGGTTCGGTGCTGGTGCACCGGGGCAAGGTGATCGGGCGTGGCCACAATCGGCGGGTGCAGCAGGGCAGCGCGATCCTGCACGCGGAAATGGATGCCCTGGACAACGCCGGGCGCCAGCCGGCGCGGGTGTACCGCGAGTGCACGCTCTACACGACGCTGTCGCCCTGCGCGATGTGCAGCGGGGCTATCGTGCTCTACGGCATTCCCAGGGTCGTGATCGGCGAGAACGAGTCGTTCCTGGGCGAGGAGGACTGGCTGCGCGGCCACGGCATCCAGGTGGACGTGGTCCAGGACCCGGGCTGCCGCGAACTGATGCGTTCGTTTATCGAGACACACCCCGAGCTGTGGCACGAGGACATCGGCCACTGAGCCGGATAGCCGGCGCAAGAGTCGCGCCCCGGCGTGTCCCTCAGCGTCTCCTTCAGGGCGTCTCGAGCCGCTGCTGATCGGCGTAGGGGTAGTCGCTGGCCTCCAGGTTTTCCTGAAAGGTCTCCAGGCGTTCCACGGCGAGGTCCGTGCGGTTGAACTGGGCAATGTGGAACAGTGCGTCCCCTTCGTTGATCAGGGGCAGGTTGAGCTGACCAATGATGATGCCGGAGGCCGGGGCGAGGATTTCGGTCTCGGTTTCGCCAAACGGATCGGAGATGATTGCCAGGCGGGTCTGGTCGCGGACCACGCGGTCCCCGTGGCGCACGAAGGTGCGCAGGATGCCGCTTTGGGGCGCGCGGACCCAGCCGCTGGTGCGCGCCATGATGGGTTCCTTGCGCGGGCGCCGGCGTACGGCCGGCAGCATGCCCAGATGGCGCATCACCTCGATGATGCCGTGCACCCCGCCGCGGATGGAGAGCTCGTCGAAGCGCAGGGCCTCGCCGGCCTCGTACAGCAGGATGGGGACTTCCCGTTCCGCGGCGGCCTCGCGCAGGGAGCCGTCGCGCAGGGCCGAGTTGAGAATCACCGGGGCCCCGAAGGCGCGCGCCATATCGAGGGTCTCGGCGTGATCGAGGTTGGCGCGGATCTGCGGCAGGTTGGAGCGGTGGATAGCGCCGGTATGCAGGTCGATCCCGTGGGTGCTGTTATGCACGATCTCGCGCATGAACAGCCGCGCGACGCGGGCCCCCAGCGAGCCCTTCTGCGAGCCCGGAAAGCAGCGATTCAGGTCGCGCCGGTCGGGCAGGTAGCGGCTCTGGTTGATGAAGCCGTGCATGTTGACCACGGGCACGGCGATCAGGGTGCCCTTCATGCGCCGCAGGGCTGGCACCTTGAGCAGCCGGCGGATGATCTCGACGCCGTTGATCTCGTCGCCGTGGATGGCGGCGCTGACAAACAGCACGGGCCCTTTGCGCCGACCGCACAGCACCTGTACCGGCATGTTGGTCGGGGTGTGGGTGTACAGCGCTCCCAGTTCCAGCTCCACCGTGCGCCGCTCGCCGGGACGGACGGTGGTGCCACCAATGGTGATCGGCTTGTTGCGCAGCGACCGGGGTATGCCGGGCATCAGGGAGCCACCGAACAATGTGCATACGCCCGCGTGGGGCGTTCTTGCGTGCGGTCCACCCGCTGCGAGTGAAGTGTGGCCTTGCGACTCGAGGACACTAGCCGCTCCCTTTGGTCTTCGTCCGGTTGGGCTTGGCGTTCTTCTCGATGAACTCGATGATCATGCCCGCCACGTCCTTGCCCGAGGCATTCTCGATGCCCTCCAGGCCGGGCGAGGAGTTCACCTCCATCACCACCGCACCGTGATTGGAGCGCAGTAGATCCACGCCACAGACGTTCAGGCCCATCACCTTGGCCGCGCGGACGGCGGTGGCGCGTTCTTCCGGAGTAATCCGGCACAGGGAGGCACTGCCGCCGCGGTGGAGGTTGGAGCGAAACTCGCCTTCCTTCGCCTGCCGCTTCATCGCCGCGACGACCTTGTCGCCGATGACGAAGCAGCGGATGTCCGAGCCCTTGGCCTCCTTGATGTATTCCTGCACCAGGATGTGCTGCTTCAGGCCCATGAAGGCCTGGATCACGCTCTCGGCCGCCTGCTTGGTCTCGGCGAGTACCACGCCCAGCCCCTGAGTGCCTTCCAGCAGCTTGATCACGCAGGGCGCGCCGCCCACGGTCGCCAGCAGGTCATCGATGTCGTCCGGCGAGTGGGCAAACCCGGTTACCGGCAGGCCGATGCCGCGGCGCGAGAGCAACTGCAGGCTGCGCAGTTTGTCGCGCGAACGCGAGATGGCCACCGACTCGTTCAGCGGGTAGACGTTCATCATCTCGAACTGGCGCAGGATCGCGGTGCCATAGAAGGTGATCGATGCCCCGATCCGCGGGATGACCGCGTTGAACTGGTCGAGGATGTCGCCCTTATAGTGGATCTGCGGGCTGTGCGCGGTGATGTTCATGTAGCAGCGCAACGGATCCACCACACGGACCTCGTGGCCCCGCTGGTCCGCGGCCTCGACCAGGCGCCGGGTGGAGTAGAGCTTGCTGTTACGCGAAAGGATGCCGAGTTTCATTCAGGCGCCTGCTGGGCTGTAGGGAGTGAAGGGCGGTGGCTGGCGACGAAAGAGGCCTGCGGGTCGACCAGGAAGCGACCGCGCATGGCTTCGCGGCCGAGCAGCATGCGAAAGAGCATGGTATCGCGGCTGGTCAGGGAAAGTTCAACGGGCAGCATGATGTCCCCCAGTTGAACCCGGGTGGCGATGAAATAGCGCTCGCCGGTGTGTCCGCCCGAGTCAGTCACGCGACGAATGTCCAGGACCGGGGCCTCGCACCACACCACGGTCTCGGCATCGTGCTGGTGGGGGTGGATGCCGAAACGCACCCACTCCTGGCCATCCCGGGTGAAGGGGTCGATCTGGAAGGTATGCAGCGCGGAGCTTCTTGCGCCGGTATCGACCTTGCACTTGATCGCGGGGATGCCGAGATCGGGCAGGCCAACCCATTCGCGCCAGCCGAGGATGGGCGTGTCGCGGGTTTCCGGTGTGGTCTGGCTGGAAGGGGACGGGCGATCCACGTCGGCTCCCGGTGCGGGTGGTAGCCTCACTATAGGGAAACACTGATCCATGTACACGCTCGCCCGGTGCGAGCGGTCGGGTATCCCGGATTCGGGCCCTCGACGCAGGGTTCAATCCTCGGCGATTGCCGCGTTGGTCAGGTTGTCCAGCGCGTTGCTCATGGTGTCGAGGATATCGTCCCGATCGTCGATCCCGTGGCGTTCGGCCATCCATTCCGGATCGTTGTACGCCAGCCAGGTCTGGCCGTCGTCATCGGTCCACGCCAACGCCTTCATCGGCAGATCGATGCCCGCGGTCTGCTGGCTGGTGAACATGTGACTGCCGAGCGCCGGGTTGCCGAACATCAGGAGCCCGGTCGGGCCGAGTTCGATATCCACACCGGCGGCCTTCGCGGCGTGATCCCAGCGCAGCGCGACGCCGACGTCGTTGGCCTTGAGCGCGTTCTCCAGCCGATCCAGGGTCTCGGAGGCCGAATGCGGGCTGGCCTTGGCGATCATCCCGGGCACGTCGGCGGCCAGCGCCGGTGTGGCGGCCAGGGCCATGGGCAGCAATGCGGTCAAAAGCGTCTTCTTCATGACAAAGTCCTTGTCTCGCGTTTAAAGGGTGTGGGCGTGATCAACTGCGCGCCATAGCCGCATTGATCACGCCGGGAGAAGTTAGACGATCGATACAGGATTTTCATTGACGGGGTCGCGGAACCGTGATCCAGCCGTGGGATGCCTCGGGTTATCGCGCCCGGCCGGCGCCCGGCCATGGTGGCGGGCGCCGGTGCGGGGGTTACTGCATGAACAGGTAGCCTTCGTGCTGCAGTTCGATGATTTCGGCGTCCGCCATGGGGACGACGTTCACGAAGCCGTGGACGTCTTCCACGTCGATGCCGCGCAGGCGGGCGGAGGCCTCGCACATGCGGAATTCGATGTTGCCGGCCTGGGTCAGCGAGCGGGCCCGGCGCATCAGCTCTTCATGCTCGTCAAACTCGTCGCGGGTGAACAGCGGAACCTCGGCGCCGTGCAGCACCATCACGATGTGGGAGTCGAACGGGTCGGCCTCGTAGACGTTGTTCAGCATGCTCACGCGGTCCATGACCATCTCCAGCTCGCGAGCGTTGCTCGTGTAGACGTCATAGACCACCTTGCGGGGTTCGTACGGGCGATCCATCTTTTCGGCCGAGCCCCACGGGAGGTTGTCGTCCGCGCCGGCGACAAGCGGGGTGGCCAGCAGACTGGCGGCGGCCAGCAGGATCAGCAGCAGTCGGGTCAGCGAGTAATGGTTGGGGTTCATCGGAGACTCCTTGTGGCATTGGCTTGCGAAGGGTTGACGTTTTGGGGCGCCGAAGCGTTCCTTCAGCGTGTGGCCCCTGCATCACATCCGGCTCTCGGGCCCCTGTCCGCGCAGTACGCGTTCGAGGATGGATTCCATGGCGAAGGTGATGCGCCGGCCCAGGGTCTGCGGGCGGTGATAGGTCAGTTCGAAGACGTCCGCGTCGCGGGTCAGTTCCAGTAACAGGTCGTCGCTGGTGCGCAGCTCGTCGGCCAGGCCCAGCTCGCGTGCTTGTTCGCCGTACCAGTGCTCTCCCGTGGCGACCTGCTCTAGGTCCAGTTGCGGGCGGTAGCGGGCGAGAAAGGTCTTGAACAGCTCGTGGGCCTCCTCGAGTTGTTCGCGGAGTTTTTTGCGCCCCTCGTCGGTGTTCTCGCCCAGCATGGTCAGGGTGCGCTTGTATTCGCCGGCGGTGAGCAGCTCGACGTCGATGTCGTTGCGTGACAGCCAGCGATGAAAGTTGGGGATCTGTGCTACCACGCCGATCGAGCCTAGCACCGCGAAGGGCGCGGCTACGATGCGGTGGCCGACCGCCGCCATCATGTAGCCGCCGCTGGCGGCGACGCGATCCACCGCTACGGTCAGGTCCAGTCCGCCTTCGCGCAGTCGCGCCAGCTGGGCCGCCGCCAGGCCGTAGGACGGGACCAGTCCGCCGGGGCTTTCCAGGCAGACGATGGCCCGGTCCTGGTCCGGGCGCGCCATGGTGAGGATCGCGGTGACCTCCTCGCGCAGGCTCTCGACACTGGAGGCGCGGATGTCGCCGTCGAAGCGCAGCACGTACACGCGCGGGCGTTCGGTCGTCGTACTGGCATCGGATACCGAATCCTCGGGGCCGTCCGATGCCTCGGAGTCTGGCGCCGGACCTTGTCCGGCCTCGGTATCCGGGGCGGCGGCGCTCGCGCGTCCCAGCTTTCGGCTTGCCCAGTCGCGCAGGCGTTCGACGCGGCCGCGACGGCGTTCGACCGCGCGCCGCACGGTCTTTTCCATGCGCTCGAAGCGGTCGTTCAGGCGCTTGACGTTCAGGCGGTCCGGTCGGCGCTCGCGCGAGCGGGCGATCAGGCCGGCCATCGCACTCAGCACGATCAGGGCGGCGATCACGGCCGTGGCGGCCTTGGCGAGGAAGAGTCCGTAGTCCTGGAGAAATTCCATTTCGTGTCCCGGTTGCGTGGGGTAATGAGCCTCGGAGTCGCTGCGTGCATAATGCCAGCATGGATACCGATACAGTTGAAGACCCCCGCAGCGCGGGACGGTTTCACGGCCGGGAAGGTTCCGAGGTCGGTCCGGTGCCGGAGCCGATCATCCACGCCGGCTACGCGACCCTGAGCCTGCGCCAGATCGACGAATGGAACGGGGTGCCCAAGGGCACGGCCTTTCGCCTGTTCAAGGCACGCAAGGACCAGCTGCGCGAGGGTGTGGATTTTTTCTATATCCCCGAAGGCCGCAACCCGGAACTCACCGAGACCCTGCGCCTGGATGGCCGGATCTATCCCTCTACCGTGCACCTGGTCCTGCTGACCGGCACGGCCTATGCCCGTCTGCGCGAGGAGTGGCATGCGCGCGCCCACAACCCGGGTTGCGGATGTCCCGACGAGCACTGAAAAGGCGCGGACCCATGGGCCCGCCCGAGCGGGCCGAGTGATGCGTGTCACCCTTGAACAGTGGCGAATGCTGCAAGCGGTGGTGGAGGCCGGCGGCTTTGCGCGGGCCGCCGAACGGGTGCACAAGAGCCCGTCGAGCATCAACCACGCGGTGCAGAAGCTGGAAGAGCAGCTGGGCGTGGACGTTTTCGAGGTGCAGGGCCGCAAGGCCGTGCTCACCCCGGCCGGCGAGGCGCTTTTGCGCCGGGCCGGGCATCTGTTGGAAGAGGCGGCGGAGATCGAGAACCTGGCCGGCGCACTGGCAGCGGGCGTGGAGTCCGAGATCCGGCTGGCGGTGGATCAGCTGCTGCCGCGCGAGCCGGTGATCCGGGCCCTGGAGACCTTCTCGAAGGCCTACCCGGCTACCCGGATCCAGCTGCACGAGGTGGTGCTGAGCGGGGGGCCGGATATGCTCCGGGACGCGGCCGTGGACATCCTGCTGGGGCCGGAACTGCCTTCCGGTTATCTCGGGAGCTGTCTGGGCGAGTTGTCGATGGTCTGCGTCGCGCATCCCTCGCATCCCATCGCGCAGGCGGAGACGGCCCTGACACGGCGCGATCTGCAGGCACACCGCCAGGTGGTGGTGCGCGATTCCGGGGACGAGGGTTCCGGCGAGGGCGGCTGGGTGGAGGCTGATCAGCGCTGGACGGTCTCGCACATGGGCACGGCCTGCGAGATCCTGCGTTCGGGCATCGGGTTCGCCTGGGTGCCGGAGGATCGCATTGCCGGGGATCTTGCCGCCGGACGTCTGGTCGAACTGGGCCTGGAGGCCGGGGCGCGCCACCGGGTGCCGTTCTACATTACGCATGCCGATCGTGACCGCGCCGGCGCGGCCAGTCATTCCCTGATGGCGGCGCTGGAGGCCGCCTTCGGCGAAACCGCGGCAGTGGTCCCCAACCAGTAGGAGCCTGCTTGCAGGCGAAGCCCCTGCCCGCGTCGGGCAGGGACCGGCCGTGTTCAACACAGCCCACCCAACCAGCAAGGAACGAACCGATGTGCGGGATCGCAGGAGAATTCGTCTGGGGCGAGCGGCGCGCGAGCGGCGAGGCCGTGGCGCGCATGCTGCCCTGTCTGGAGCGACGCGGGCCGGATGCCGACGGACTGTGGGCCTCGGGTCGGGTCGCGCTGGGGCACCGGCGGCTGTCGATCCTGGATCTCTCGCAACGCGCGCACCAGCCGATGTTCGATCCGGAGACCGGGCTGGCGCTGGTGTTCAATGGCGCGATCTACAACTTCCGCGCGCTGCGCAGCGAGCTGGAAGGCCGCGGTCACCGTTTCTTCTCCACCGGTGATACCGAGGTCATCCTGCGCGGCTATGCCGAGTGGGGCGAGGGGATTGTCGCGCGGCTGCACGGGATGTTCGCGTTCGCCCTGTATGACGGTAATGCCCAGCGTCTGCTGCTGGCGCGTGACCGTATGGGCATCAAGCCGCTGTACCTGGCGCGTACGGGGGATGGTATCCGCTTCGCCTCCAACACCCAGGCGCTACTGGCGGCCGGCGACGTGGATGCCGAGCTGGATGCCGAGGCGCTGCACATGCTGTTCTCCCTGCACGCGGTGGTCCCGGCACCGCGCACCGTGCTGCGCGGCATCCGCAAGCTGGAGCCAGGGCACTACCTGAGCATCGACGCGCGCGGCCAGGAGCGGCTGCAGCGCTACTGGACCCTGCATGCGCACCGCCCGGCCGAGCCCGTCTCCGACGCCGAATGGCAGGAGCGCATCGAACACGCCCTGCGCGCTGCGGTGCGCAAGCGCCTGGAGGTGGCCGACGTGCCGGTGGGCGTGCTGCTCTCCGGCGGACTGGACTCGTCGCTGCTGGTGGCGCTGGCGATGGAGGAGGGCGCCCAGGACCTGCGTACCTTCACCGTCGGTTTCGAGGACCAGCCGGAGGAGAAGGGCTCCGAGTTCGAATACTCCGACCCGGTTGCCGAGCGCTACGCCACCGACCACCAGGCCACGCTGATCCCCAACGACCAGGTGCTGGCACGGTTGCCGGAGGCGGTGGGCGCGATGGCCGAGCCGATGTTCGGGCAGGATGCCGTGGCCTTCTACCTGCTGTCCGAGCAGGTCTCGCAGCACGTGAAGGTGGTGCAGTCCGGGCAGGGCGCCGACGAGGTCTTCGGCGGCTACTTCTGGTACCCGCAGATGGCCGAGGATCGCCACGGCGACTGGGTGGAGCGCTTCCGTCGCCACTACTTCGACCGCGATCACCCGGAGATGGCCGAGATGCTGCGCCACCCGCCGGCGAACGATGTGACCGGCGACTGGCTGCGCGAGCAGTTCGCCGAGCTCGAGACCGACCGCGCGGATTCCTTCATCGACGCGGTGCTGGCGCTGGATGTAACCACGCTGATCGTGGACGACCCGGTCAAGCGCGTGGACAACATGACCATGGCCTTCGGGCTGGAGGCGCGGGTGCCATTCCTCGACCACGAGCTGGTGGAGACCGCCGCCGAGATGCCGCCGCACCTGAAACTGGGCGACGGCGGCAAGGACGTCCTGCGCCGCATCGCGCGCGGCCGGCTGCCGGACGCGGTGCTGGACCGGCCCAAGGGCTACTTCCCGGTGCCGGCGCTGAAGTACGTGCGCGGCGACTTCCTCGAGTTCATGCGCGACATCCTCACCTCGCGCGCCTCGCGCGAGCGGGGCCTCTATCAGCCGGCCTATATCGACAAGCTGCTGGATGCACCCGACCAGTACTTCACGCGTATCCAGGGTTCCAAGCTCTGGCACGCGGCGCTGCTCGAGTACTGGCTGCAGACCCACGTGGATCGTTGACCCGAGCGTGCAGGGGCGGGTTCGATGGGGTTTGATTATTAACCACAGAGCACACGGAGGGCTCAGAGGAATTCAATGGCGGTTCACAGGAAGGACGCGAAGATAGGGGGCTGGAACGGGACAGGGCTCGACCGCCGAGGTTGGTTCGCACCGGTGTCGGGGCGGTGGCCAGCGCCCCATCGGCCAGAGGGCTGGCCTCCTGCAGGGTGCAGGCCCCGGCCGTGTAGGAGCTCAGCCCCCTGAGCGATGGGGCGCCAGTCAGACCCCTTCGGGTAGTCGCGTGGCTCAACGCCCGGCCCGCCGTGAAGCCGTTTTGGATCTTCTCCGTGACCTTCGTGTCCTCTGTGGTAGAACCGCCCTTGACCTCCAACCCAAGCGTGCATTCATTCAGAAGTCCAGGGACTCAGATCTCCGTCAGGCGCGGCATCAGCATGGTGAGGTTGCAGGGCATGGTGCGGTCGTCGAGCTGGGCGCGGATGATGCGGTCCCAGGCGGTGCGGCAGGCCCCGGTGGAGCCGGGCAGCACGAAGAGATAGGTACCGTTCGCGACCCCTGAAAGGGCGCGGGACTGCAGGCTGGAGGTGCCGATCTCTTCATAGGAGAGCATGCGGAACAGCTCGCCGAAGCCCTCGATGGTCTTGTCCAGCAGCACCGAGGCGGCCTCGGGTGTGCCGTCACGGCCGGTGATGCCAGTGCCGCCGGTGGTGATCACCGCGTCGATCTCAGGATCGGCGATCCAGCGCGAGAGTTCGGCGCGGATGGCGTAGATGTCGTCCTTCACGATCCCGCGATCGGCCAGCCGGTGGCCGGCGCCTTCGAGGCGTTCCACCAGGGCGTCACCGGAGCGGTCCTCCACCAGTTCGCGGCTGTCGGAGACGGTGAGCACGGCGATGTTCAGCGGCGTCCGGACGGGGGTGGTTTCCGGCGTGGAATCGGTCATGGCAACGTCCTGTTGGTGTATCGTGGCGCCCATCTTAATGAGTTGCTGGAGTTCCGGGAATGTCGGAGCGGGTACAGAAGGTCCTGGCGGCGCGCGGGCTGGGTTCGCGGCGCGAGATCGAGGGCTGGATCGAGCGCGGCGAGGTGCAGGTGAACAATCGCACCGCGCAGCTGGGGGATCAGGTCGACGAACACGACGTGATCCGCGTGCGCGGGCGCATCGTGCGGCGTCCGGAGCACCCGCACCGCTGGATCGTCTATCACAAGCCGGTGGGCGAGATCTGCAGCCGTTCGGATCCCGAGGGCCGGCGGCCGGTGTTTGCCAGCCTGCCGCGGCTGAAGGGGCAGCGCTGGGTGGCCGTGGGGCGGCTGGACCTGAATACCTCGGGCCTGCTGCTGTTCACCACCGACGGTGAGCTGGCCAATCGCCTGATGCACCCGAGCATGGCACTGGAACGCGAGTACGCCGTGCGTGTGCTGGGCGAGGTGCCGTCGGCCACGCTGGACATGCTGCGCGAGGGCGTGGAACTGGAGGACGGGCCGGCGCGTTTCGACAGCCTGGAGGAGCAGGGCGGGGACGGCGCCAATCACTGGTATCACGTGATCGTGAGCGAGGGCCGCAACCGCCTGGTGCGCCGGCTGTGGGATGCCGTCGGCGTGACGGTCAGCCGCCTGATCCGGGTGCGCTATGGACCGGTCGTCCTTGGACGAGGCCTGAAGACGGGGGCGGTGCGGGATCTCGAGACCCGCGAGGTGGCCGGACTGTACCAGGCGGTGGATCTACCGGTTCCAGACTCCGTGCGCCCGCGCGGCCGCGGCGGGCCGCGCCGTCCCGGGCGTGACAAGCGACCGGGCAAGCCGGTGGCGGCCGGCAAGTCACGCAACAGCCGCGCGGCGCGCGAGGACGGCTGGAGTTCGTCGCCGCCGAAGAAGCCGGGCAAGCCGGCATCCCCGAGCGGCCGCGGCGGTGGCCGGGGTACGAAGCCCTCGGGCGGGCGCTCCGGCGGTGGCGGGAAGTCGGGCGGGCGCCGCCAGCGGTAGGGCCGCGTGCGGATTCCCGATCTCCTGGACGCGCTGCGCGCGGAGTACGGCGACCTGCAGTGGTGGCCGGCGGACACGGCGTTCGAGGTGATGGTCGGCGCCGTGCTGACGCAGAACACCAGCTGGACCAACGTCGAAAAGGCCCTGGCCAACCTGCGCGCCAGCGATGCCCTGTCGTTCGAGGGGCTCATGGCGCTCGAGCCCGAGGCGCTGGCCGAACATATCCGCCCCAGTGGCTACTTCAACGTCAAGGCGGACCGGCTGCGCCACCTGCTGGCGTTCCTGGAGCAGGGTGGCGGTATCGAGACCCTGGCGGCAATGGACACCGAAGCGCTGCGAGAGGCCCTTCTGGGGGTCAAGGGCGTGGGTCCGGAGACGGCCGACGACATCGTGCTGTATGCCTTCGACCGCCCGGTCTTCGTGGTGGATGCCTATACCCGGCGCCTTTTTGAGCGCCTGGAGGTCCCGCAGGCGCAGGCCCCCTACGATGTACTGCGCGAGCACGTCGAGTCGGAGCTGGGGCCGGACGCGGCGGCGCTGAACGACCTGCACGCGCTGATCGTGGAGCACGGCAAGGAGCGCTGTCGCCCGCGGCCGCGTTGCGACAGTTGCCCGCTGCGCGGGCATTGCAGTCATCCCGACGCCCGGGGAAACCCTTGAGGTCGCCGCGCCGCGCCGGTTGACGCTGAGCCCGGGGCGCCCGAGCCTGAGCGTTTCGCCGACTGACCCGGGAGGTCGCATGCGGTACGTCTACTCCCTGCTGATCATCGTGTTCGTCGCGGTGGTCGCGATCTTTGCAATCCAGAACCTGCGACTGGTGACCCTGAATTTCCTGACCCTGCATGTGACGCTGCCACTGGCGTTGCTGATCGTCGGGATCTACCTGCTGGGGCTCGTCTCCGGGGGCGCGCTGGTGGCCCTGCTCAAGCGCTGGATCCGTGGCGCGAGTCGCTGATCGGGGCGGTTCGACGCCTATGACCGGTCGCGTACGGTGACGGCGCTCTGGATTCGTCGTCACCCCCTGCTGGTGATCGTGGCGGCACAGCTGTTCGGCACGTCGCTGTGGTTCTCGGTCAACGGAGTCGGGTTGTCGCTGCAACAGGCGCTGGGCTGGTCGCCGGCCGAGATCGGCTGGCTGACCATGGCGACCCAGACGGGCTTCATCACCGGGACCCTGGTGGTGGCGGCGACCGGGATGGCGGATCGCTTCCGCGCGAGCCGGATGTTCGCGCTCTCCGCCCTGGCCGGGGCCGCGGTCAACGCGGTCTTCATCCTGCTGGCCGGCGCCTGGGAGCTGGCCCTGCTCGCGCGTTTTCTGGTGGGGCTGGCGCTGGCCGGGGTGTATCCCCTGGGCATGAAGCTCGTGATTGCCTGGACCCCGGAATACAAGGGCTGGGCACTGTCCTGGCTGCTGGGGATGCTGACCCTGGGGACCGCGCTGCCGCATCTGCTGCGCGGCGCAACGCTCGACTTCCCATGGGCGGTGCCGGTGCTGCTGGCATCGGGGCTGGCGGTGCTGGCGGCGGTCCTGATTCTGCGTCTCGGGGAGGGGCCCCACCTACCGCCGGCCGGGCGTACGCCAGGACTGGGCAAGGGCTTTCGGGCCCTGAGGCAGCGCGATTTCCGCGCCGTGGCCGGCGGCTATTTCGGGCACTGCTGGGAGCTCTATGCCTTCTGGACGCTGGTCCCGTTGCTGGTCGCACGCGAGCTGTCGCGGCTGGAGGCGGATACCGGCCTGATCCCCTGGCTGGCGTTTGGGGTGATTGCGCTGGGGCTGGCGGGTTGTGTCTGGGGCGGACGTCTGAGCCGCAGCCTGGGCAGCCTGCGCGTGGCGCGGGTGGCCCTTGCGGCCTCGGGGCTGGCCTGCCTGCTGTACCCGCTGCTGGCCGGCCAGTCGCCGTGGCTGCTGTTCGCGCTGCTGGCGCTGTGGGGGCTGACGGTGATCGCGGATTCGCCGCAATTCTCCGCGCTGGCGGCGGACAGTGCGCCGGCGGATGCGGTCGGGTCCGCGTTGAGCGTGATGAACGCAATCGGGTTTGCCCTGACCCTGCCGGGGATCTGGCTCACCGGCTGGCTGTGGGCGGATGGCGGAGTCTGGGTGCTGTGGCTGCTGCTGCCCGGGCCGCTGCTGGGGCTGTGGGCGCTGGCGCGCCTGTCGCCGCCACGGGCCGGCCTGGCCTGATGGAAGCTCGCCTCGGGACGGGGCGGTGACGGGGGGCGGGCGGCTGCGTTCCTGGGTTCAGGCGGCGGGGTCGGTCGGGCCGGTGGTTTCAAGCAGGGCCTGTGCGCGTCGCAGAAGCTCGGAGGCTTCGTCCGGGCGTTCTTTCAGGGCGCGGCTCCAGTGGGGGAACAGGTTCTGCTCCTCGCGGCCTTCGTGCTTGGCCAGCGCGCCGGAGATCAGCGCGAAGAACGGGGCCACCGCCCAGGCCTCGTCCACGCCTTCGCTGAATTCGTGCTCCAGCATCGTGGTCTGTTCCAGGATCTCGTCGTGTTCGCGCAGCATGATCGAGGTGGGATCCTGGCCGTTCGGGTTTCGGGGCAGGTCCAGCAGGGGGACGATCAGTTCGTTTTCCACCTCCACGTGGCGACGCAGGCCGTCGACATAGGCGCGGAAATCCGGCGCCGCGCCTTCCAGGTCGCCGGCGTTGACCTTGTGCAGGGCGCTGGCGAACAGGCGGTCGATGCGCAGGTGATCGCGCTCCAGCAGGTCGACCAGGTTCACCGGGGCGACGTCCTCGCGGCGTTGCACCGAGAGTCGCCAAAGTGGCGGGCCGTTCTCGCGGACCTGCCAATGGATGGCATGACGCAACTGCAGGCTGACCGCGTCCATCAAGAGCTTCGGTTCCTGGTCCAGCAAGACCTCGAAGACCTGTCCGGGGCGCAGTTCGCGAAGGGTGTAATAGGCGCGGGTATGGGCATGCTCGGCGAGCCCGCGCAGGTCGAGCACAAAGTCAGCCATGCCCGGGATTCCCGATACCGCGCCGAGCGGCCATGGCGGCCCCGATGGTGCGGCGTTCATCCGGACCCAGCAGGTGCTCGGCGAACGGCAGGACGGCGCGCTCCTCGAGGTCGAGATGGATGCGGTACTGGCGGATCCAGGCCTCCGCCCCGGTCAGGTCCGTAACCTTGCCGTGGGCAATGCTTTCCAGGGCCGGTTCCAGCCGGTCCCAGCCGGTCTCGATCTCGTCGTGCTCGGCGGTCAGGCGGTCCAGCCACTCGCACAGCTGCGGGTGACTCTCGGGGTGACCGCAGTGCTGGCGCAGCACGGGGAACAGGTCCTGGTCCTCGTCCGCGTGGTGGTTGGGGGCGGCCTCGTGGAAGTAATTCAGTACCCGTTGCGCCGCGGTGCGCGCCTCCTCGTCGGCCCCCTTTTCGGCGAGATGCGCAGGCAGACGCTCGAGGATATCCAGGGAGTTGAGGATCCGGCGGTGACAGGCCCGCAGCAGCTCGATGGGCTGCTGGAATCCGGGAACGCTTTCGTAAAGTTGCTCGTGCATCGGGTATCGGACCTTCGCATGGTGCTCGAGAGACATACGACTGTCGCGGAAGCGCTCGCGCCCCGTCTTGATCTCGATCAATGTAAATTGAATATAGCTTAAAGTATGCTGTGCGAAACCTGCCCTGGAGCCTTTGATGCACCCTCGTAACCGGATGTTCATTCTCGCGGCCCTGATCTATGCCTTGCTGGGCGGGCTCGTCGGCATCCTGTGGCTGGCGCAGCCCGGACTGATCCCCGGCAACGTGCCGCGCATCCATGGACACCTGATGCTGCTGGGTTTCGTGACCCTGATGATCTACGGCGTGGGCCTGCACGTGCTGCCGCGCTTCTCCGGGCGGTCCCTGTTCTCGGAACGCCTGGGGCATGTGCAGTTCCTGCTGGCGAATATCGGGCTGTGGGTAATGGTCGCCGGCTGGTTGCTCTTTCATAACCCGACAGTCGCGATCGGCGGGGCAATGGCCTGGGGGGCGATGATCCTGTTCGCCGTGAATATTGCGCTGACCGTGCGCCACTATGGTCCGAAGGGGGCGTAACCATGGCGCGCGAGGAGTACAACGGCTGCGAGCTGCCGGACGACCTGTTCTACGACCTGGACTACGTCTGGGTGCGCCCGGAGGACGACGGGACCTTCACCCTCGGCATTACCGATCCCGCCCAGACCATGGCGGGGCGGGTGCAGTATTTCCGGTTTCGCAAGCCGGGTTCGCACCGGGCTGCGGGCAAGCCGGTGGCACGGCTGGAGTCCGGCAAGTGGGCAGGCGGCATCCCGACCCCGTTCGACGGCACCATCGAGCGCATCAACCCGGCGGTGGAGGCCGATCCCGGTCTGGTGAACGTCGCGCCCTACACGGACGCCTGGGTGGTCGTGATGCGTCCCGACGACCCGGAGAAGGCCCTGGAGCGGCTGCATACCGGACCCGAGGCGATCACGGGGCTCAAACAGTGGATTGACCGCTACGACATTCACTGCATGCGCTGCGCGGATTGAGGTCGGGATTATGAAAGTGGAACTTCTGGTATCCGAATGGTGCGCCTCCTGCCACGATGCCGAACGCATCTGGCGCCAGGTGGCCGAGGACAAACAGATCGACTTCGCGGTGGTCGACATGGGCCAGCCGGAGGGGCGCGAGCTGGCGACCCGGCTGCGCATTCGATCCATCCCCGCCGTGGTGGTGGACGGCGAACTCAAGCACATCGGGTTGCTGGACCGCACGGCCGCGACCGAACTCGTGGCGGAGGCCCCGGAACGCACACAGAAGGCCGCCCGGCATGTCGGTCTGGGCCTGTCGGCCTCCAGCCGCGCCTCGGTGCTGGGGGCGATGGCGTGGCTGTTGATTGCGGGTGCGGCGTTGCCGCTGGGCGGGTTCTTCCTCGAGGGTGCGGCGCGTCCGGCCGCGCTGCATGGCTTTACCCTGGGTTTTCTTCTGCTGCTGATCATGGGGCTTGGCGAGCACATGCTGCCGCGCTTTACCGGCCACCCGATCGCCGGTGGCTGGCTATGGGCCTGGGCGCCGCAGATCCTGGTGCATCTGGCGGTTGTGGGCATGGGACTTGGCTGGATGATGGGGGCGGCCATGCTGACCGCAATCGGTGCGGTCGCGGCCCTGATCGGACTCGCATTGTTCACCCTGCGGGTGGTTCCCCTGCTGGTGCGCCCCTCCCTCTGATCCTGCGCGATAGAATGGGGGCGCACCCACCAACGGAGTCCTTCTGTGAGTCTTTTCGAGAAGCGTATTAGCGAGCTGGAACAAAGCTTGCCGCATCTGGAATCAGGGGAGATGGCGCGCTGGCTCGAGGAAGAGAAACCGTTTCTGCTGGTGGACGTGCGCCAGCCCGAGGAGGCGGCCGAGGGGACGATCGAGGGTGCGGTCAACATCCCGCGGTCCAAGCTAGAGGCCGGTATCGAGTCTCATATGGCGGATGCGGACCAGCCCGTCGTGGTGTTCTGTGGCGGTCGCGGCCGGTCCCAGCTCGTGGCCGACAGCTTGCGCACGATGGGTATTAATGCGTATGTGTTGCGCGGGGGCTACGCGGCGTGGAGGGAGACTTGAACGCGGTGAGGGCGCAAGGCAAAGGCTAGGGAGACGCTGGTTAATTCGTACGTCCGCGCTCGATCGATTTTGCTCGCTGACAAGGCGCGGTGAGCGAAATGTAGCCGAGCTACATAAGCGAGCCGCAACGCGGTCAGCGGGCCCGAATCCAGAAGGCGAGGCGGCCGAGCCCTCAAGGGGTTGGCGCCCCATTTTCCCCGATCCTGCGTTGCGGGGTTTGACCGTAGAGTGACTACGGCGCTGTGCACCGCGCCTTGTCTCGGAAAAATGGGGCACCAACGCGGACGTGCGAATTAATCAGTGTTTCCCTAGGTGCGGCTCCCCCTTACGAGCACTGTGACGGGCGCTATGGCTTTTTTGCCGGGTCTTGGCTAGTCTCCCGAGTAAGTTTTCCGGTTTCCGGAAATTCCCTGAATATCTTTTGCCTGGCGCGTCTCCCCGGAGGCGCGTTCTGCATTCTGGAGTAAGAAAGTGAACAAGCCGAAGATCATCGTCTCCGCCACGGACATGGAGCGCCTGGACAAGCTGCTGGAGTCGCTGCCGGATGGCAGTTTCCCCGGCAAGGCCGATCTCGAGTCCGAACTGGATCGCGCGGATGTCGTGGATTCGCACGATGTCCCGGGCTCGGTGGTGACGATGAACTCGAAGGTCCGGTTCCAGGTGATCGAGTCCGGCGACGAGTTCTCGATGACACTGGTGTACCCGCGTGATGTGGACGAGAGCGGTGGCACGCTGTCGATCCTGGCGCCGGTGGGCAGTGCGCTGCTGGGCCTGTCCGAGGGCGACGAGATCGAGTGGCCGCGGCCGGGCGGGGGGCAGATGCACGTGCGCATCGAGGAGGTCGAGTACCAGCCGGAGCGCGCGGGCGAATACCACCGCTGACGCGGCGTCCCCCTTAGGGAAACACTGACCAATGTACACACTCGCGTTGGTACCCCAGGTTTTCCGAGACAAGGCGCGGTGCGCAGCCGGTAGTGGTTCTACCGGCAAGGGCCGCAACGCAGGATCGGGGAACCTGGGGTGCCAACCCCACAGACCATTGAAAGCAGGGGCTCGGCCGCTTTTGCGCGGGAACGGCGTTGCGGTTCTCTTGTGCAGAATGACTGCACGGCAGTCACCGCGCCTTGTTCCCACGCAAAAGCGACTCGAGCGCGAGTGCGTACATTGATCAGTGTTTCCTTAGCCCCAGTAACCCTGGCGATACCACTGGCCGCTGCGCAGGCAGCGGTACAGCCAGAGCCGCCGGCCCTGACGGTCGCGGCTGCAAGCGTAGTCGCGCCGTGCATCCTGGCCGTGATCCCACCAGCCGTCTTCCAGTCGTCCCAGCCATTGGGGCTGCTCGGGGGGCGCGGCGGGCTCGGGGCCCTGCAGCCACAGGGCGTTCCCGGCGGCGCGCTGGCCGGGAGTCGGGGCGGTCGGGGCCGGGATGGCGGCGAGATCGTGTCGCGGCCTCTGGGCATCCTCCGGTCTCGGGGTGCGGCGGTTGATCAGGCGGGCGACGGCCTGCTCGCCCAGACGGGCGCGCAGGCGAGCCAGCACGGCGGGTAGCTGATCGGCCGGTGGTCTGCTCGCCGGATCTTCGGCGAGCAGACTGTCGCCCCGGTCCGCCGGGTTCAGCAGGTGGGGTGCCTGCAGGCGCAGGCCGATCACGGCCTCCGGCAGGGTCTCGCGCTCCAGCCGGGTCTGCCACAGGGGCAACCACTCGTCGGCGCGAATCCCCGGCTGGCCGCGTTCCAGCGTCAGCCGGGTGCGCGCCTCGCGGTGGATCAGTTCCAGCGTCATTCCCTGCAGGCTGCGGTTCAGGCCACGCAGCTGGGCCTCGGCCTGGCGCAGCAGGCGCTTGAGCGGGAAGGCCAGGGCCGTGGTGGCGTGGATCTCGTGCTCCAGGCGCAGGGACAGATCCAGCACCGGGGGCGGTACAAAGCGGGGCAGGGTCTCCGCGCGCCGCGCCAGCAGGCGGTCGAGCAGGTCCAGCAACTCCGGTCCGTGGCGCCGGGCCAGTTCGGGGCGTGACAGCCGCAGCAGGTCGCCCAGTTGACGCAGGCCCACGGCGTGCAGGCCCTCGCGGGTAGTGTTGGCCAGCGGCAGGGCCTCCAGCGGGACCGGCGACAGGAGTCGGCGCAGGGCCTCGGGGTCTTCCGCGATCGCGGGGGTGCGCAGACGGGCCAGCAGGCGCGCGGCGGCAGGACTGCGCCCCAGCCCGATGCGGGGATGGAAGCCCAGTTCGACCAGGGTCTCCCGCGCCTGCTGGCCCAACGCCTCCAGGCCGCCGAACAGGCGGCGGCTGCGTCCGACCTCCACCAGGATGCGGCTTGCCTCCGGTTCCGGGTGCACGTGGTCGGAGAAGCGCAGCAGTACACCGGCCAGCATCTCCAGTTGGGCCTGCAGGGCATCCGGGTCGTGCTCGACCAGTTCCGGGGTGTCCAGCACGGCCAGCGCATCCCCCAGCGCCATGCCGGGGCGTGCGCCGGCACGCCGCGCCGCGCGGTTGGCGGTATGCACCCGGGGGGCAGCGCCGGACGTCACCACCAGCAGCGGGCGCTGCAACCGCTCCGGGTCCGGTTCCGCACGGGCCAGGGCGTCCAGCGCCAGATGCGGCAGGTCGATCGCCATCCAGTGTTCCTGCCGCGCGCGGGTGGCGCCGGAGCGGGCGGGGCGCGTCTCCGGTGGCTGGGGTGCCGGTACAGGCGCGGGCGTGGCGGCGACCGGGAGCAGGCTCAGTTGCTGTCGCGCCGGCTCCGGGGGCATGGCCGCATGCGGGGGGCGGGCGGGCTGGCCCATTTCAGGCCTCCGGCGCTTCGGGAACCCGCAGGGGTTGGCCGGAGCGGGCCCAGTGGCCGCCCCCCTTCAGGCAGTGCAGTTCCAGGCCGGAGGCCGCGGGCTGCCAGCGCAGGCGCTGGTGGGCCGGCGAAGGCTGTGCCGCGGCGTTTGGTGGCCGGTACAGGATCGCGCAGGCCCGACTCTCGCTGGCAGCCAGACGCAACCGGCGCAGCAGGGCCGTCTCCACGGGGCCGCGCAGCCAGGCGAGCAGGACGCCGAACGCCGGGTCACGCAGACACTGCTCGCCGGCCCACAGGGTGTCGCGATCGTGCTCGGTGTGGATCAGCAGCACCCGCTCCGGCGGGATGCCGAGGGTCTGCCAGCCCGGCAGCCAGGGCGTGGCCGGGGGCGCGATCACCGCGATCCAGTAGCCGTCGTGGCCGCAGGCGGCCAGCATGGGGACCAGCAGCCGGGTCTCGCCGCAGCCGAACGGGGCCCCCAGCAGTTCGACCAGCTGGCCGCGTGGCCAGCCCCCGCCCAGGGCCCGGTCCAGTTCCGCGTGGCCGCTGGGCCAGACCGGGGCATCCGGGGCGGGGGCAGCGCTGCGTCCGCGCCAGAGCGCCGGGTGGTCGAGCAGGGTGTCCAGCGTGCCCATGAATCAGTGTTTCCCCTAGGCCTGGGGGTCGAGATCGCGCAGCACGCCCACGCCGATCCCCTCGATGGCCAGGTCCTGGCGCTCGAGGTCGATCTCGATGGGGGCGAAGTCGGGGTTCTCCGGGAGCAGGCGGATCTTGGGGCCGTCCTGTGCGAAGCGCTTGACGGTGACCTCGTCCTCGATGCGGGCGACCACGATCTGGCCGGGGCGGGCCTCCGGGGTCTGGCGCACGGCCAGCAGGTCGCCATCGAGGATACCGGCATCGCGCATGCTTTCGCCGTGCACGCGCAGGAGGTAGTCCGGGCGGGCGCGGAACAGGGTGTCGTCGACCCGGTAGTGGCGCTCGATGTGTTCGGTGGCAAGGATCGGCGACCCGGCGGCGACGCGCCCGACCAGGGGCAGTTCGGCCGGCGCGCCCCGCGCGGAACCCGGCAGGCGGATGCCGCGGGAGGTGCCGCCCAGCAGTTCGATGGCGCCCTTCTTCTCCAGGGCCTTCAGGTGGCACTCGGCCGCATAGGGCGAGCGAAAGCCGAAGGCCCGGGCGATCTCGCTGCGGGTCGGCGCCGTGCCCTGGGTGGCGATGGTCTCGCTAATGTAGTCGAGGATGGCCTGCTGGCGTTCCGTAAGCGACACAAGACCCCTCCAGTAACTGTCTATATATACAGTACATCCACGCCCCACACGAGGACAAGCGAAAGGGTCAAGGGCGATTCACAGGAAGATGGGAAGATCGGAAGGTTTTTAGGGTAAAGCGCGATCGCAGACGTTCACGTTGTACTTCCACGTGTGCTATGGCACCGCCGTCATATCCATTAATCTTCCAACCTTCCCATCTTCCTGTAGACCGCCCTTGACCTTGAGCGCGGAGTGCTCAGGAGGCGGTGTAGTCGAGGGGGAGGGCGGTGCGGTCGACGACGCGGCGCAGCACGAAGCTGGAGTGCACGCTGTCCACGCCCTCCAGGCGGGTGATGCGGCGCAGCAGGAAGTCCTGGTAGGCATCCATGTCGGGGACTACCACCTGCAGCATGTAGTCGGCGGACTGGCCGGTGATCAGGTAGCAGTGCTGGACTTCGGGGTAGCCGGCTACGGTTTCCTCGAAATGCGCGAAGCGCTCCGGGGTGTGGCGGTCCATGCCGATGTGGATCAGGGCGGTCAGCTCCAGGCCCAGGCTGCGCCGGTCCAGCAGCGCCACGCGGCGCAGCAGGATACCGGCCTGCTCCAGCGCGCGTACCCGGCGCAGGCAGGGAGAGGGGCTGAGCCCGACGCGCTCCGCCAGGGCCTGGTTGGACAGGTTCGCATCCTCCTGCAGGATCTCGAGGATGCGACGGTCATAGCGGTCGAGTGAGTGTGGTTGTGGTTTCATGGGGAGGATTATTGCGCATATAGCCCTTGAATGCGCAACAATAGATCCCAACTAAGGCCTTTATAGGGAAAAACGCAAGGTTATGCCCGGATGAATGCGTTAGGATAATGCACAGATAGAAATCCGGAGCGCGGCGGCCGACCTCACGGCAAGTCACGCCCTTACAGGAGACGAGCACGATGGCCTTCGATCACACCAAGTACGCCCCGTTCCCGCCGATCGACAAGTCCGATCGCCGCTGGCCGGCCCAGCGCACGACGGTTGCACCGCGTTTCTGCGCGGTGGATCTGCGCGACGGCAACCAGGCGCTGGTGCACCCGATGAGCGTGGAACAGAAGATGCGCTTCTTCGAGGTGCTGGCGGATATCGGCCTGACCGAGATCGAGATCGGCTTCCCGTCCGCCTCGCAGATCGACTACGACTTCACCCGCCGCCTGATCGACGAAGACCGCATCCCCGAGGGCGTGTACATCCAGGTGCTGACCCAGGCGCGCGAGGACCTGATCCAGAAGACCTTCGCGGCGCTGGAGGGCGCCCCGCGTGCGGTAGTGCACGTGTACAACTCCACCAACCCGGCGCAGCGCGAGCAGGTGTTTCGCATGGACCGCGACGGTATCCGCGGTATCGCCGAGAACGGCGCGCGCTGGGTGCGGGACTATGCGGCGAAGTACCCGCAGACCGACTGGATCTTCCAGTACTCGCCGGAGAGCTTCTCGACCACCGAGCTGGACTACGCGGTCGAGGTGGTCGATGCGGTGAACGCGATCTGGCGCCCGGACCAGGGTCAGAAGGTCGTGATCAACCTGCCGGCAACGGTCGAATCCGCTACACCGAACGTGTTCGCCGACCAGGTCGAGTGGTTCTGCGACCACGTGCAGTACCGCGAGCATTTCTGCGTGTCGCTGCATACGCACAACGACCGGGGCACCGGCGTGGCCGCGGCCGAGCTGGGCCTGCTGGCCGGGGCCGACCGCCTGGAGGGCACGCTGTTCGGTAATGGCGAGCGCACCGGTAACATGGACCTGGTTACCGTCGGCATGAATCTGTACTCGCAGGGTATCGACCCGACCATCGACCTGTCGGACATGGAACGGCTGATGGAGGTGTACAAGGAGTGCACCGACATGCCCATCCACCCACGTCACCCGTGGGCGGGCGAGCTGGTCTACACCGCGTTTTCCGGCAGCCACCAGGACGCAATCCGCAAGGGGCTGGCGCACTACAAGGAGCAGGGTGGCCACTGGAACGTGCCCTATCTGCCGATCGATCCGGGCGACCTGGGGCGGCGCTACGAGGAGGTCGTGCGTATCAACAGCCAGTCCGGCAAGGGCGGCGTGGCGCATGTGCTGGAGCGCGACTACGGCATCGAGGTGCCGCGCTGGCTGGCGATCGAATTCGCCCGCATCGTGCAGAAGGACGCCGAGACCTCGCAGATCGAGGTGTCATCCAGGCGCATCCACGAGTTGTTCGAGCAGCATTACCTGACCCCGGTCGCCGGCTGGGACCTGGTGCGCTACGAGATCGAGAAGGAAGGCCCGGTGGTGCGCCTGGACGCGACCATGGGCCCGCCCGGGCGTGAATCCCGCCTGCAGGGCGAGGGCCACGGCGCGGTCGAGGCCTTGACCGCCGCGATGCAGGCCGAGCGCGGGGTGCAGGTGAAGGTGACCCATTTCGACGAGCACGCGATGGAGTCCGGCACCGAAGCACGCGCGATGGCCGCGGTGGATGTGCAGGTCGATGGTGAACGCTCCGTGGGTGTTGCCCTGGGCGAGGACACCACCGCCGCCACCCTGCAGGCCGTGCTGAACGCCACCGGCCGACGCCTGGGCGAACGCGCCGCCGAACCGGCCGCCGTCAACGCTTGATCCAGCCGCCCCTGCGTGTCCGAGGGCGCGCAGGGGGCATTGAAGGCCACGCAAGCACCGTTCGTCGAGGTGGGGCTGGCTTTGGCAGGGGCTTCGCCTGCAAGCAGGCTCCTACCGGAGGTGGGATGCGGTCTTGTAGGAGCCGCCTTGGCGGCGAAGCCCCGCCCGCGCCGGAGCGCCGCAGCCGGGTTCCGTCCCGGGCTCTTTACTTCTCCAGCGCGTCGGGTGCCGGAGACGTCAGAATCGACGAACGATCAGGCCCATCGATGAAGCCGCGTCCGCCAGGACGTTGTCTGCGGTGGCGATGACTGGAATCTCGTGATGCCGCGCAGTTGCGATGTGCAGTGCGTCCAGCGTCCGCAGTGGGTGTTCGGGGTAACGGGTGATCAGGTTGGTCGCTTCCTCGAATAGTGAGTCATCGAAGGGATAGAGCTGTAGCGAGGCACTGGAGATGTCGTCCTGGAAGGTGGCGAAGATGATCGTTTCCAGCTCCTGCGGCAGTTCGCCCATGCGTCGGCGCCGTGCGAGCAGGGACCGCAGTTCCGTGGCCACCAGACGACTGATGATGGCGACGTCGACCTTTTGCAGGTAGCCGACAAAGGCCTCGGAGCCCGGTTCGTTCAGGTACCACTTGGCCAGGGCACTGGTGTCGAGGTAGCTCCGTTCATCCGCGCTCATCGCGCTCTTCCCTGAGGAGGGTCTCCGAGGGAATCAGCTGCGCGGTGCGCTGGCGAAGCTCGTGGTGATCGGGACGCTGGCGCCCGCGACGAACGGGCAAAACCCGTGCAATCGGTTTTCCGTGGCGGGTGATGGTGATCTCGCCGGACGCCTGTACGATTTCGTCCAGGTGTCCAATGGAGGCCCGCATCTCGCGGACGTTGAGCTCTTTCATGGCGCCCCCTCAAGTGTGCTTCATTTTCTGATATTGAAGCACGCGGTTGTGCGTTCGGCAATGACGGGGCCCATTGGGGGACGCAAAGGCATTTACTTCACCCGCTTCTCCAGCATGTTCTGCATGCGGGTGAGGCGTTCCTGCAGCTTGACGGTTTCCTGCTGGATCCCGTGGATCTCCGCGTGCAGGGCCTGGTTCTCCTCATGCACGCTGTCGTGGATCATCTGCTGTTCGATCTCCATCGCGCGGTCGTGCATGCGCTGCATGGCGTCTACGATGATCGCGATGAACAGGTTCAGCACGGTGAAGGTGGCGATCAGGATGAACGGCACGAAGAACGCCCAGGCCCAGGGGTAGACCTCCATCACCGGGCGGGCGATGTCCTCCGACCAGCCCTCCAGGGTCATCACCTGGAACAGGCTGTACATGGTAGCGCCCAGGGTGCCGAACTTCTGCGGGAAGGACTCGCCGAACAGGCCGGTCGCGATGATCGCGAACACGTAGAAGATCAGCAGCAGAAGCCCGATGATGGAGATGATGCCCGGGATGGCCCGCAGCAGCGCCTCCACGATGAAGCGCAGCTTCGGGACCATGGAGACCAGCCGCAGCAGGCGCAGCACGCGAAGCACAGAGAACGGACCGGAGGCCGGGATCAGCGCGATCCCCACCACGAAGAAGTCGAACACGTTCCACGGGTTGCGCCAGAAACTCAGCCGGTAGACGAACAGCTTGGCCAGCACCTCGGCGGTGAAGAGCGACAGGATCAGGGCATCGGCGGTCAGGATGACCGGGCCCATCCAGCCCATCACGGTGTCCGAAGTCTCGAGCCCCAGGGTCAGGGCGTTGAGCAGGATCAGGCCGATGATGAAGCGCTGGGTCAGGCGGGCCTCGATGAAGCCTTCCAGGCGCGTGCGCAGCGTGGGGGTCTCGCTCATGGTGTCGGGGGTCGTCGCAGTGCTCGGGGACGCGCAAGAGTAGGGTAAACCCGGGATTCCGGCAATCGCGCAGCGCGAGTTGTGTCATGCCCGGTACAGGACGGGCGGCCGGGCCCGCGCAGGCGGGTGATCAAAGGAGACGAGGGATGTGGGATGAACGCTACGCCACGGACGAATACGTCTACGGCACCGAACCGAACGACTTCCTGCGTGCCGCGGTGGCCAACGTGCCGCGTGGCCGTGCCCTGTGCCTCGGCGAAGGGGAGGGGCGCAATGCCGTGTTCCTGGCGCAACAGGGATTCGAGGTGCTCGCGGTGGACAGTTCCGCCGTCGGCCTGCAAAAGGCCGAGCGTTTGGCCGCCGACCGGGGTGTCCACATCGAGACCCTGGTGGCGGATCTCGCGGATTACGCGATCGAGCCGGCCGCGTGGGATCTGATTACCTCGATCTTTTGCCATGTACCGCCGGCGATCCGGCGCCGCCTGCATGCCGAGGTGGTGACAGGGCTGCGCCCGGGCGGGGTGTTCATCCTCGAGGCCTATACCCCGGCCCAGCTGGACTGGGGGACGGGTGGGCCGCCCACGGCCGAACTGATGATGACCCGGGATGCGCTGGTCGAGGAGCTGGACGGGCTGGAATTCGAGGAGGCCGTGGAACGCGAACGCGACGTGCTCGAGGGGCAGTTTCACACCGGGCGCGGCGCCGTCGTGCAGATCCTGGCACACAAGCCGCGGCTGGACTGGGCTTGACCCCCGCGGCTTCCTGGTCAGCCACGAGAGCCTGCCACTGGCGGGGCTCATTCGGGGACGTGCATGGACCGTCCCGGGCCACTTTGATCCAGGCCTTCTTGGGAAGGTCACCCTCCTGACGTCCCTTTCCCCTGCCCCTTCATCCCGGCCGGAGCGAAGCGAAGAGCCGGGATCTCCCCCGTCGGGGCAACCCCCAGCGCGCAGATCCCGGATAACCGCTACGCGGTTTCCGGGATGACGAAATCGGGGGGCAGCCGGAGACGCGAGCTCGACCCGGGCCCGCACGGTCCTTGGGTCTGGCGGACGCTCGTTGCGAATCAGGTGGGGCTTTGATTCGGAACGAGCTTCAGCCAGTCGCCGGTTCGCAGGATGGGTCGAGCGTAGCGAATCCCATGATGGGACTGGACGGGTCGGTCAGTTCGGTGCAGGCGGGATCGCGACGCCGGCCTCGCGCAGCCAGTTGCCGAGGGTGATCAGCGGCAGGCCGACCAGCGCGGTCGGATCGTCGCCGCTCATGCGCGCGAACAGACTGATGCCCAGCCCCTCCGACTTGAAGCTGCCGGCGCAGTCCAGCGGCTGATCCAGGGCCACGTAACGCCGGATCTCCTCCGGCGTCAGTTCGCGGAAGGTGACGGTGAACGGCACCTGTCCGCTACGGGTCTGGCCGGTGGCGGTATCCAGGAGGGCCAGGCCGGTGTGGAAGGTGACGGTCTCGCCGGACAGTGCCGCGAGCTGGGCCTCCGCGCGGTCGGCGCTTCCCGGCTTGCCGAGGATATGGCCGGCATGGCTGGCATTCTGGTCGGACCCGATCACCAGATGGTCGGGGTAGGCATCGGCGACCGCGCGGGCCTTGGCCTCGGCGAGGCGTTCGACCATGGCCTCGGGCCGCTCGTGGGGCCGCGGGGTCTCGTCGACTTCGGGGCGCGCGGTCTCGAACGGGAGATGCAGGCGCCCGAGCAGTTCCGCGCGATAGGGGGATGTGGAGGCCAGGACCAGCCTGCGCGCCGTCTCACTCATCGTCGCCATCGATCTCGATCAGGGCGTCGTCCGGGTTGGCCGCGGCCCCCTTGGCCACGTTCACCGCGGTGACCGTCCCGGACACCGGCGCGGCGATCTCGGATTCCATCTTCATGGCCTCCAGCACCAGCACCGGCTGGCCGGCCTCCACGCGATCCCCCTCGGCCACCAGCACGTCGATGATGGTGCCGGGCATGGAGGTGGTGACGTCGCCGGGGCGGGTCGCGCGGCGGGATTTCTTGCGGCTTCCACCGCCGGCTGCGGCACTGCTGCCAGCGGTCTCGATGGTGTCCAGGGTCTCGATCTGCACCTCTTCCGGCATGCCGTCGACCGTTACGTACATCGGGCGCGTGTCTTCCCGGTGGTGGCCGGAGCCGTTGACCTGGATGTGATAGGTCTCGCCGTGGAAGGTGACGTTGAACTCCACCGGGGCGGGGCAGCCGGCCTGGGTGTTCTCCGGCAGGGTCAGCGGTTCCGGGTCGAGGGTCCCGTCACGGCGCTGCTCCAGGAACTGGCGCCCCACCTCGGGGAACAGGGCGAAGGTCAGCACGTCCTCCGGCCCCCGGGCGAGATCGCCGATCTCGCCGGTAAGGCTGTCCATCTCCGGCGGCAGGAGGTCGGCGGGGCGACAGTCGATGACGTCGGCATTGCCGATGGCCTTTTGCCGCACGACCGCATTGATTGGCCCCGGCGCCCGGCCGTAATGCCCGGTCAGATACTGCTTCACCTCGTTGGTGATGGTCTTGTAGCGCTCGCCGGCCAGCACGTTCATCACCGCCTGGGTGCCGACGATCTGCGAGGTCGGGGTCACCAGGGGCGGGTAGCCGAGGTCCTCGCGCACCCGCGGGATCTCCTCCAGCACGGCGTCGAAGCGATCCAGCGCGTTCTGGTCGCGCAGCTGATTTGCCAGGTTGGAGATCATCCCGCCGGGCACCTGGTTCACCTGCACGCGGGTGTCGACCCCGGTGTACTCGCTCTCGAAGCGCTGGTACTTCTTGCGCACCTCGTGGAAGTACAGCCCGATCTTCTGCAGCGCGACCAGATCCAGCCCGGTGTCATGCTGGGTGCCCGCCAGGGCGGCGACCAGGCTCTCGGTCGGCGGGTGGCTGGTGCCGCCGGCAAAGGCGGAGATCGCGGTCTCGATATGCCCGCAGCCGGCTTCGATGGCCTGCCAGTGGCACAGTTCGGACAGGCCGGAGGTGGCATGCGCGTGCAGGTGGATCGGCACGTCCAGCGCATCCACCAGCTCGGTGACCAGCTCGCGGGTGGCAGACGGGGTCAGCAGTCCGGCCATGTCCTTGATCGCGATGCTCTGTGCGCCCATGTCCACCAGTTCGCGGCCCAGGGCAACGAACTCGGCGGCCGAATGCACCGGGCCGGTGGTGTAGCAAAGCGTGCCCTGTGCATGGCCACCGGCCTCGCGGGTGGCCTCGATCGCGGTGCGCAGGTTCCGGGCGTCGTTCATCGCGTCGAAGATGCGGATGATGTCGATGCCGCCGGCGACCGAGCGCTCGACGAAGGCGCGCACCACATCGTCGGCGTAGTGCCGGTAGCCCAGCAGGTTCTGCCCGCGCAGCAGCATCTGCAACGGGGTGTTCGGCAGCGCAGCCTTGAGCTGATGCAGGCGTTCCCACGGGTCTTCCTTCAAAAAGCGCACGCAGGCATCGAAGGTCGCGCCGCCCCAGACCTCCAGCGAGTGGAAGCCGATGGCATCCATCTGCTCGCAGATCGGCAGCATGTCCTCGGTACGCATGCGCGTGGCGATCAGGCTCTGGTGGCCGTCGCGCAGGGTGACATCGGTGATGTGAACTCGATCCATGGTCATTCCGGTGTCCGGGCGGCGAGTTGCGGTCTATAACCCGTGGTGAGCGGCGAGGGCAGCGGCGATGGCCACCGCAATCTGGCGGTCCGAGCGCTTGCCGGGGAAGTGTGTGAGTTCCGGGTGGGTCGCCACGAATCCGGTGTCGAAGTGCCCGCTGCGGAACACCGGGTGGTCGACGATCGCCAGGTGAAACGGGATGGTCGTCTTGACGCCGAATACCCCGATATCGCGCAGCGCACGGTTGGCGCGTGCCAGGAGGTCATCCCACTCCAGTGCCCAGCAGATCAGCTTGGCGCACATCGAGTCGTAATGCGGGGGAATGGTGTAGCCGGTGTAGATGGCGCCGTCGGTGCGCACCCCGGGGCCGCCCGGGGCGAAATAGCGGGTGATACGGCCGAAGCTCGGCAGGAAGTCGTTCTTCGGGTCTTCCGCGTTGATGCGGAACTCTATGGCGTAGCCGCGGCGGGTGATCTCGGACTGGACATAGCGCAGCGGCTCGCCGGCCGCGATGCGCAACTGCTCCTGCACGATATCGACCCCGGTAATCATCTCGGTAACTGGATGTTCGACCTGAAGACGCGTGTTCATCTCCATGAAATAGAACGAATCATCGGAGTCCATAAGGAACTCGACGGTCCCTGCGTTCTGGTAGCCGACGGCCCTGGCTGCGCGTACGGCGAGCTCGCCCAGATGCTGCCGCTGGGCTTCCGTCAGCTGTGGCGAGGGCGCGATCTCCACCAGCTTCTGGTGGCGCCGCTGCACCGAGCAGTCGCGCTCGAACAGGTGGATAGCGTGCCCATGGGCATCGCCGAGGATCTGTACCTCGATGTGCCGCGGATTGACCACGGCCTTCTCCAGGAAGATCTCGGTGCTGCCGAAGGCGCGGGTGGCCTCGGAGCGCACGCGCTCGAAGTTGTGTTCCAGGGCCGCCGCGTCCTCGCACAGGCGGATGCCGCGGCCGCCACCGCCGCTGGTGGCCTTGAGCATCACCGGGTAGCCGATCCGTTCGGCGACCTCCAGCGCGGCCGCGGCATCTTCCAGATTGTCCTCGGAGCCGGGCGTGACCGGCACACCGGCCTCGATCATCGCCCGCCGCGCCGCGACCTTGTCGCCCATGCGGCGGATGACCGAGGCATCCGGGCCCACCCAGATCAGATCGCGCGCGGCACAGGCAGCGGCGAAATCGGGGTTCTCGGACAGAAAGCCGTAGCCGGGGTGGACCGCGTCACAGCCGGCGGCGCGCGCGACGCTGATCAGGCGATGGATGCTGAGGTAGCCGCCCATGGAGTCCGGGCCGATGGCGTAGGCCTCGTCCGCCTTCTTCACGTGCAGGGCGTGGCGGTCGGCATCCGTGTACACGGCGACCGAAATAATCCCCATTTCGCTGCACGCCCGGATCAGGCGCACGGCGATCTCGCCCCGGTTGGCAATGAGCAGCTTGCGGATCAAACGGAAGGCCCCGGGCAGGTCGATGACAACCCGAGTATCGACGTCGTTTGCGGGCGCTGCAAGTTTCTGTTTCGCTTTGACAGATCGCCCGCGCGCGCGTATATTCCGCGCCCTCGCAACCGAGCCCGATATGAGTCGTATCCCCGTCTCTCTTGACCCGTGGCAACCGCGTGCCCGGCACCTCGAATTCGAGGGTGACCTGGGCCCGGACGATCTGCCGCGACTGCGCGCCGATGCCCTGCCGGGGCACCCGCTGCGCGTTCACGCGCAGTTCCAGCTGGAGCGCGGATCGTTGGACGAGATGCGCCTGAGCGGGGTGATCAGCGGCGAGTTGTGGCATACGTGCCAGCGCTGCCTGCAGCCGATGGCCTGGGAATTCCGGCTGGAGCCGGATGCCGTTCTGCTGCCGCTGGAAGGCACGCGCGCGGGCTTGAGCGAGGGAGACGATTTCGTCGAACTCGAGGCCGATGGCCTGCTGCGCCCCGCGGCCTGGATCGAGGAGGAGATCCTGCTGGCCTGGCCACTGGTGCCACGCCACGCGGACTGCGAACCGGCAGCCGGGCCCGAGTTCACCGAAGGCGAGCGCGGGGACAACCCGTTCGCCGTGCTGGAACAACTGAAAAAGGGGGGCGGCCCGGATCGGGACGACCCGTAACCTGGAGGCGGGCCGGCGCATTGTCCGGGCCGAACCGTTATACTTGCGCCCGTTTTGATACCGGGCTCACTCCCGTCGCCACGGGATTTGATCAATCTGGAGATGCATCATGGCTGTTCAGCAACGCCGCAAGACCCGTTCCAAGCGCGACATGCGCCGCTCCCATGACGGGCTGACGGGCGCCACCCTGTCCACGGATCCGACGACCGGCGAGATCCATCGTCGTCACCACGTGACCCCCGATGGCTTCTATCGTGGTCGCCAGGTGATCCAGCAGGACGTCGAAGTCGACGAAGACGAAGATTAAGGTCCAGGGAATGACCGTCCCGGGGCCACGGCTGCGCTTGCACCGTGGCCTTTCCGCGTTTGAATACGGCCGCACTGTGGCCGTTCGTCGGACCCGAACATGACTGCCAGTTTTACCATCGCACTGGACGTGATGGGCGGCGATCACGGAGCGCCCGTCATCCTTCCGGCGGCGCGCCGCGCCCTCAAGGTGGCGGATGACTTTCGTCTGCTGCTGGTTGGCGACCAGGACGCCATCGAGTCCGGTCTGTCCGGATGGACCGCGGCCGAGCGCGAGCGGGTCGATATCGTGCATGCCAGCCAGGTGGTGGGCATGGACGAACTTCCGGCCGTGGCACTGCGCACCAAGCGCGATTCCTCGATGCGGGTCGCCATCGACCAGGTGAAGAACGGGGCCGCCCAGGCCTGCGTCTCCGCCGGCAACACCGGCGGGCTGATGGCCACCGCCCGCTACGTCCTGAAGACCCTGCCCGGAATCGATCGCCCGGCCATCGCCACGGCCCTGCCGTCGATGAACGGGCATACGCACATGCTGGACCTGGGCGCCAATGTCGATGTCGAGGCGGCGCACCTGTACCAGTTCGCGGTGATGGGCTCGGTGCTGGCGAATGCGGTGGACGGTCTCGAGGCCCCCCGGGTCGGGCTGCTCAACATCGGCTCCGAGGCGATCAAGGGCAACGACCGGGTGCGCGAGGCCGGCCGCATGCTGGAAGAGTCCAGCCTGAACTACATCGGCTTTGTCGAGGGCAACGACGTCTACTGCGGGGACGTGGACGTGGTGGTCTGCGATGGCTTCGTCGGCAACGTTGCGCTGAAGGTGAGCGAGGGCGTCGCCAAGATGATCTCCAGCAACATCAAGGGCGAGTTCCGCGCCTCGCTGTATTCGCGTCTGGCCGCCCTGTTCGCACTCCCCGTGCTGCGCCGGATTCGCCACCGCTTTGATCATCGCCGGTACAATGGCGCTTCGCTACTGGGCCTGCAGGGCGTGGTGATCAAGAGCCACGGCAGCGCCGACGAACTGGCGTTCGAGCACGCCATCCGGATCGCCCGCATCGAGGCGGAGGCGAACATCTCGCGGCGCATCGACAAGCAACTGGGCCAGCTCCTGGGGCAGGAGACAAGCGAGTGAAGCACGCGCGCATCAGTGGAACCGGCAGCTACCTGCCCGAACGCATCCTGACCAACGCCGAACTGGAGGCGATGGTCGACACCTCGGACGCCTGGATCCGCGAACGCACCGGTATCCGCGAGCGCCACATTGTCGCCGAGAACGAGGTGACCTCGGATCTCGCGCTGAAGGCGGCGGAACGCGCCCTCGACGCCGCCGGCATCCGGGCCGCCGATCTCGACATGATCCTGGTCGCCACCACCACCCCGGACCAGATCTTTCCCAGCACCGCGTGCATCCTGCAGGCCAAGCTGGGCGTAGGCGGCTGCCCGGCGTTCGACATCCAGGCGGTGTGCAGCGGTTTCGTATACGCCCTGGCGACCGCCGATCGCTTCATGCAGAGCGACGAGATCCGTCACGTGCTGGTCGTGGGGGCGGAGACCCTCTCGCGCATCACCGACTACACCGATCGTGGCAACTGTATCCTGTGGGGCGACGGCGCCGGCGCCGTGGTCCTGTCGCGCTCGCCCGACCCGGGCATCATCTCCACCCACCTGCATGCGGACGGCCACCACAAGGGCCTGCTCGAGGTCCCCGGCGGCGTCTCCCAGCCGAACGACAACCCCGACCTGGCATTCATCCGCATGGAGGGCCGGGCGGTGTTCCGGGTGGCCGTGAACACCCTGGACCAGATCGTCGACGAGACCCTGGAATACAACGGTATCGACAAGTCCGAGCTGGACTGGCTCGTGCCGCACCAGGCGAACATCCGCATCATCCAGGCCACCGCGAAGAAGCTGAACATGTCCATGGACAACGTGGTGGTCACCGTGGACCGCCACGGCAACACCTCGGCTGCTTCTATCCCGCTGGCCCTGGATACCGCGGTGCGCGACGGGCGGATCAAACGTGGCGATCTGATCCTGACCGAGGCCTTCGGCGGCGGCTTCACCTGGGGCTCCGCGCTGATCCGGATGTAGCACACGGGGTGCATCCGGGCGATTGCCACGGCCCCTGCGGGGCCTCGCAATGACAGGGTGGGAGAACGTCATCGCGAGGCGCGCAGCGCCGTTCGGCAGGCGCGGGCGCTGGCGGGGGCTTCGCCTGCGAGCAGGCTCCCACAGGGATGGACTCACGAGGCGATTCGTCAAAAGGGGAGTACTCGACGACATGGGGCGCGAAATCGAACGCAAGTTCCTGCTGGCCGGCGACGCCTGGCGCGCGCAAGTCGTGCGCTCGCAGTACATGCGCCAGGGCTACCTGTGCGGCAATGACCGCGCCTCCATCCGTGTGCGGGTGGACGAGGAGGGGGCCAACCTCAACATCAAGAGCGCGACCCTCGGCGTGGAGCGCGACGAATACCAGTACGACATCCCGGTGGACGAGGCCCACCGCCTGCTGGACACCCTGGCCGGGCCCCAGGTGGAAAAGACCCGCCACTGGGTGGACGTGGATGGCTGGGAGTACGAGATCGATGTGTTCGAGGGCGCCAACGCCGGCCTGATCGTTGCGGAGCTGGAACTGCCGAGCAGCGATGCCGAGTTCCCGCGCCCCGACTGGCTGGGCGAGGAGGTCTCCCACGACCCGCGTTACTACAACACCGAACTCGCGCGGAACCCCTACCGCGACTGGCCGGATGCCTCCTGAGTCACGCGAAATCTTCGCTGCGGACTGCCGGGCCTGTCCGCGCCTGGCGGCGTTTCTGGAGGACGTCCGGACGAAGCATCCCGAGTATCACGCCGCGCCGGTGCCGTCCTTCGGGCCGCTGGATGCGCGGCTGCTGATCGTCGGCCTGGCACCCGGCATGCACGGGGCCAATGCCACCGGGCGCCCGTTCACCGGCGACTATGCCGGGGTGTTGCTGTACCAGACGCTGCACGAACACGGCTTCGCCAGCGCAGCGGAGAGCACGAGCGCGGACGATGGCCTGGAGCTGATCGACTGCCGCATCACCAATGCGGTGAAATGCCTGCCGCCGCAGAACAAGCCAACCACCGAAGAGATCCGTACCTGCAACGGCTTCCTCGCGGCCGAGATGACGGCCATGCAGCCACGAGTGATCCTGGCGCTGGGCAAGATCGCCCACGACGCCATCCTGCGGGCCAGGGGCCTGCCGCTGTCCAGCCTGCGCTTCGCCCACGGCGCCGAGCACGAACTGGACGCGCACACCCGCCTGGTCGACTCCTATCACTGCTCGCGCTACAACACGCAGACCCGCCGCCTGACCCCTGCGATGTTTAACGAGCTCTTCGCCCGGGTCCGCAACCACCTCGGTTAGCGCCCTGGCCCGGAAGGCCCGAATCCCGGTGCCTCAGGGCCTGTGTCCGGGGTGTCCATGGAGATCGCCACGCGCCTGCGGCGCTCGCGATGACGAACTTCTTTCCTCGTCATTGCGAGGCCCCGAACGGGCCGTGGCAATCGGGGGACCATGGCTCGGTCCGAGGCCTGGAACGTCAGGCGTGCGCAGACCATGCTCGACCCGAGAGGGATGGTTTCCCGCTTGTGCGAGGGCATAGGGCAGGCGGGGGCTATGCCGGGAGGCCGGGCAGTTCCGGTATCCTGACGCGATCATGAGTACCCCCGAGACCGGATTCGATCACAAGGCCTTTCTGCAGACCCTGACGCAGTCGCCCGGCGTGTATCAGATGCTGGATGCGTCGGGGTCCGTGCTGTATGTCGGCAAGGCGCGAAACCTGAAGAGTCGGGTGGCCAGCTACTTCCGCGGCAGCGACGACCGCGGTCCGCGCATCCGCTCGATGGTGCGCCAGATCGCGGATATCCGCGTGGCGGTGACGCACACCGAGGCCGAGGCGCTGCTGCTGGAGGCCAACCTGATCAAGCGTCACCGGCCGCGTTACAACGTGCTGCTGCGCGACGACAAGAGCTACCCCTACATCTACGTCTCGAACCAGGAATACCCCCGGCTCGGATTCCACCGCGGCGCGCGCAAGAAGGGCGTTCGCTATTTCGGTCCGTACCCCTCCGCCGGGGCCGTGCGCGAGAGCCTGGCGCTGCTGCAGAAGCTGTTCCAGGTTCGCCAGTGCGAGGACAGCGTGTTTGCGCATCGCTCCCGCCCGTGCCTGCAGTACCAGATCGGGCGCTGTACCGCGCCCTGTGTCGGTTACATCGAGCCGGAGGACTACGCCCGCGACGTCGAGGCCTCGGTGAAGTTCCTCGAGGGCAAGAGCGAGGCCGTGATCGAGGAACTGATGGAACGTATGGAGGCGGCGTCCGTGCGTCTGGACTTCGAGCATGCCGCGCGCCTGCGCGACCAGATCGCGCGGCTGCGCCAGATCTCCGAGCAGCAGTTCGTCTCCGGCGGCGAGGGCGATGCCGACGTGTTCGCGCTGGCGCAGGAGGCGGGGGCCTGCGCGGTGGAGATCTTCTTCGTGCGCAATGGTCAGAACCTCGGCAACAGCGAGCTATTCCCCAATGTGCCGGAGGCCACCGAGACCGACGAGATCATGGCCGCGGTCCTGGCGCAGTACTACGCGGAACGCGAACCTCCGGCGCGCATCCTGCTGTCGCACGAGCCGCAGGGCGCGGAGGCGCTGGAGGCCTTTCTGGCGGAGCGTCGCGGCGGGAAGGTCGCGCTGGCATGGTCGCTGCGCGGTGACCGCGCCCGCTGGCTGGACATGGCCCGCCGCAACGCCGAGCAGGCCCTGAAGACCCGCATCGCGAGCCAGGCCGGCCAGACGGCACGTCTAGACGCGCTGACCGCAGAGCTGGGCCTGGAAGAGACACCCAAGCGCATGGAGTGCTTCGACATCTCGCATACGGGAGGCGAGGGCACGGTGGCGTCCTGCGTGGTGTTCGGGCCGGAGGGGCCGATCAAGTCGGATTATCGCCGCTTCAACATCGAGGGCATCGAGCCGGGCGACGACTACGCGGCCATGCACCAGGCGCTCGGCCGGCGTTTCGCGCGCCTGAAAAAGGGCGAGGGGCAGGAACCGGATATCCTGTTCATCGACGGCGGCAAGGGCCAGGTGACGCAGGCGCTGAATGTGCTGGCGGATCTCGGGCTGGACCACATCAAGGTGGTGGGCGTGGCCAAGGGCGAGGAGCGTAAGCCGGGGATGGAAACCCTGATATTGAGCGGGGTCGAGGCGCCCTCTATACTCCCCGCGCATTCGGGTGCACTGCATCTGATCCAGCAGATCCGCGACGAGGCGCACCGGTTCGCGATCACCGGGCACCGCGCCCGCCGCGCGAAGGCGCGCAAGGAATCGACCCTGGAGGCGATCCCGGGCCTGGGTCCGAAGCGGCGCAGCGCGCTGCTTAAGCACTTCGGCGGCCTGCGCGGGGTCAGCCGGGCCGGGGTCGAGGAACTGACCAAGGTGCCAGGGATCCATCGACGCCTCGCGCAGTCGATCTACGACCAGTTTCACGAGAGTTGAGGCACTGCCATGTTCCCCCAACTGCCCACCTGGCTGACCTGGTCGCGGATCGTAATGATCCCCTTGCTGGTGGCGGCGTTCTACGGCCTGTCGATGCCGCTGGCCGGCATCGTGGCGGCCGTGATCTTTGCACTGGCCGGCGTCACCGACTGGCTGGACGGCTACCTCGCCCGGCGCTGGGAGGTGACCAGCCGATTCGGGGCCTTCCTCGACCCGGTGGCAGACAAGCTGATCGTGGCCGCGGCCCTGGTGCTGGTGGTGGACCACAACCCGGGGCTGGGCCTCGCCCTGGCGGCGATCGTGATCATCGGGCGCGAGATCGCGATCTCCGCGCTGCGCGAATGGATGGCGGAGATCGGCGGTAGCGCGAAGGTCGCGGTGTCCTGGGTGGGCAAGGTCAAGACCACCGCACAGATGGTGGCGATCTTCCTGCTGCTGTGGGCCGAGCCCATCGTCGGTCTGCCCACCTTCCTGATCGGCGAGTGGCTGCTTTACCTGGCGGCAGCGCTCACGCTGGTGTCGATGGTCCAGTACATGCTGGCCGCCGCGCGCAACCGCTGACCCGGGGTGCCGCTTTCGTCGCCGGATGGTCCCGGCGCGACGGGCAGACATCGAGGGCGTTCCGCTTGCCGGGGTTCGGCGATACACTGCCCTGATCGACCACGTGTCGCCCGCGGGACCGCCCATGCTTGGCCCCCAGCTTGATCTCGACAACATCCAGACCCTGGAGGCCCTTCAGGGTTTGCTGCCCGGGTTCGTGTACCAGCTGCGCATGCGCCCCGACGGGCATCTCGACTACCCCTACGTGGGCGAGATGGTGGAGCGCTGGTTCGGGGTAGACCGCGAGGCGCTGAAGACCGATGGGGCGCCTCTGCTGGACTGCATTCATCCCGAAGACCGGGACTGGGTGATGCGTTCCACGATGGATTCGGTGGAGCAGGCGGAGCCGTGGAGCATGGAGTTTCGCATGCAGTGCCACGGCGGTGGGGTGATCTGGCTGTCTGCCTACGACACCGCGCGCCGCCTCCAGGACGGCACTGTTGTCTGGACCGGCTTTGCCACCGACGTGACCGAACGCAAGGAGCTGGAGGCGTCGCTGCGCCAGAGCGAGGCCAAGTTCCGCGCTTTCGTCGAGACGGCCAGCGATGTGATCTATTCGCTGCGGCCGGATGGCGTGCTGACCTACGTCTCGCCCAACTGGACCGAGAACCTCGGCTATCCGATCAGCGCCGCGATTGACCACGCGATCGACGAGTATGTCGCCCCGGAGGATCTGCCCGGCTGCTACGCCTTTCTCGACCGGATTGCGCGCACGGGCCAGAAGGCGGGCGGTATCGAATACCGCATTCGCCACCAGGACGGCCACTACCGCTGGCACACCAGCAACGTCTCCCCCGTGCTGGATCAAGACGGGCGGGTTACGGAGTTCCTCGGTATCGCCCGGGATATCACCGAGCGCAAGGCGACCGAAGAGCAGATGCAGCGCCTGGCCCACTACGACCCCCTCACCGCTCTGCCCAATCGCACCCTGTTCTACCAGATCCTCGACCACGAGCTGACGGGCGCCCGCCGCGAGGGACAACAGGTGGCACTGATGTTCGTGGACCTGGACGAGTTCAAGCCGGTCAATGACCGGCATGGGCACGCGGTGGGCGATCTGCTGCTGCGTCAGGTCGCACAGCGCCTGTCGGGCGCCATTCGCGATAGCGACGTCGCGGCGCGGATCGCGGGTGACGAGTTCGTGGTGATGTTGCCGCGCTTCCACTCGGTGGAGGAGAGCCGGGCGCATGCCGCCGTGATCGGCGAGAAAGTCCGCGCGGCGCTGGCCGCCCCGTTCGACTGCGACGGGGTCGAGGTGTTTATCTCGTGCAGTATCGGGATTGCCCTGTTCCCGCTGGATGCAGCGGATGGCCCGGCGCTGTCACGGGCGGCCGATGCCGCGATGTACGTGGCCAAGAACGCCGGGCGCAATCAGGTGGTCGTATTCGACCGTGCGGTGCACGGCGCGGATGCGATCGGCTATCGCGGGTATTGACCTACCCGGAATCTGCGGTAGAATACGCGCCGTTAACGAAGAGCGGGAATAGCTCAGCTGGTAGAGCACAACCTTGCCAAGGTTGGGGTCGCGAGTTCGAATCTCGTTTCCCGCTCCAACAGATTCCTGAAACCCCGGTTCCGCCGGGGTTTTCTGTTTCGGCCCACGTAGATGCCAGGGCGTCTTCCGGGCCGGAACCCACCCGATCAAGGCTGGGTGGCAGAGTGGTTATGCAGCGGACTGCAAATCCGTGTACGCCGGTTCGATTCCGACCCCAGCCTCCATCATTGTCGTACGCGTGACGGGCCGCCCCTTGGGGCGGCCTTTTTCGTTGGCGCCATTGCCCTTGGCGGTGCAGGTCGGCATGCTCGGGCGCGAAGGGGTCTATGGCGGCTGCGGCCGGCAACCATGGGCGCGTGGCGCGTCATCAGGGAACATTCCATGCAGGTAGAGGCGACCGACAGTGTGGGGGTGGATGCGGACCGGCTTCAGAACTGGAAGCGTCTGGTCTATCTCGTGGCGCTGGCGGCAGGGGTCGCGATCTTCCTGCTCAGCTGGGTGATTCGCACACCCGGCGATCCCTTCCTTGCCTACCTGTATCCGCTTTTCGCGGGCGTCCTGGTGGTGCTGTTTCTGGCGGTGTGGCGGGCGCCGCAGGCCCTGCCGCGGCTCGAGGGATGGATGCTCGGGCTGGTGGCGTCGATGATCCTGAGCCGTCTCGCATGGCATTTTCACGCCGGCGGGTCACTGGAGGAGCACTTGCTCGTCCTGGCCGGCGGGCATTACTGGGCCGTGGGCATCGTGATCCTGGCGGCCTTCGTCATGCTCGAACATCGCCGGGGCCTCTGGGCGGGGCTGGCCATTCTCGCGATCGCGACGCTGATCGCGGTCACCGGTGTCGCCGGCGAGTGGCTGCGCGGCGAGCTCTCGCGCGAGGCGATTGTTTACCTGCTGCGGATCCACCTCTTTCTCGCCATCTTGCTGGCACTGGCCAGTGTCGCGACCTCCATGCGCGATACGGTCAAGGACGCCCTGGTGCGCAGTGAAGCGCTGGAGCAGGCCGCCCGCACCGACCCCCTGACCGGCCTGGCCAACCGGCGAGCGGCGGAATCCACGCTTCAGCGTCAGGCGGCCTCGGTTCGGCGCTACGGGCTGCCGGTCAGCGTGATCGGCATGGATATCGATCACTTCAAGGCCGTGAACGATACCCATGGCCACGCGATGGGCGACGCCGTGATCGCCGGGGTTGCGCGGCTTCTGCGGGATTCGGTGCGCGAGCCGGACTTCGTCGCCCGCTGGGGTGGTGAGGAGTTCCTGATCGTCGCGCCGGAGATCGCGGGGGAGCCGAGCGTGCAGCTGGCGGAACGCTGCCGTCAGGCGATCGCGGAAAGACCCATCGCCGGAGTGCCGGTCACGGCTTCGTTCGGCGTAACCACCTTCGGTCCGCAGGACAGCCTGGACAGCGTGCTGCGGCGTGCCGACGACATGATGTACCGTGCCAAGCAGGAGGGCCGTGACCGGGTCTTTTACAGCCCGGAGGACAGCGCTTAGGCGAGCCGTTCGGGGGCGGACCTCCGGGTGGGGAAGGTCGACGGACATGTTGAGGGCGGTCCCGGAGACATGGGGCCGTGCCCGGATCGACCAGGGATGGGTCACGATGTGCTTGCGGTTCTGTCTGGAATGAATCCCTTCATGTGGGGCGTAGGCTTCGGGACCCCTGGGGGCGGCCGCCAACGGCTGGGCTCGGATTGCAACACGGTGGCACGCATCGGCGGGCGGAGCATGGCACTATGCGTGCATCGGGCCTGTCGAGAGAGTGTGGTGAGCGCCAAGGATTGTCCCCAATCGTCCCGAGTCGGGTGTCGCCTGAGGGCGCTGGAAGTGCTGCTTTCTCCCGGCCACGTCTTGTCGCTTGCCGGCCTCCTGGTTGCCTTCTGGGTGTCGCCCGCCGTGGCCGATACCCCGCAATTGCGCGTGGGCGTGTACGACAACGCGCCGAAAATCAGCGTGGACGAACACGGAGAGGCCGATGGCCTCTTTGTGCGCCTGCTGAATTCCATTGCGCGGCGCGAGCACTGGCAGATCGAGTATGTTCCCTGTGAATGGGCGCAATGCCTGCTGGATCTGCGCGAGGGTCGTCTGGACCTGATGCCGGACGTCGCCCTGACCGAGGTGCGCGAGGAATTCCTGGAGTTTCATCAGATCCCCGTGGTCCAGGGGTGGAGCCAGGTGTATGCCTTCCCGCAGTCCGGGTTCAGCAGCTTTGAGGCGCTCGGTTCGCGGCGGATCGCGGTCCTGGAAGGCTCCGTTCAGGAAAGCCATCTGCGCCGGCAGCAGATCCGCGATCCGAACGTCCAGTACGAGGTGATCACCTTCAGCAACCTGCCGGCGGTCCTCGGGGCGGTGCTGGAAGGCGAGGCCGAGGCGGCCGTGAGCAACAACTTCTATGGTCGCCAGCATGCGCGGGCCCATGGTCTGGTGGAGACGCCGATCACGTTCGGCCAGGTGGGGCTTTATTACGCGGCGACACCGGGTGCCCATGACGAACGGCTGGCCGTCATCGACGCCTATCTCGAGCAATGGAAGCCGCTGGCGGATTCGCCTTACCAGGAGGCCCTTGCGGCCACTTTGCTGGCGGACGACGTGCCAGGACTGCCGGGTTGGGTGAAGTGGGTGCTGCTTGCCGCGCTGGGCCTGGTGCTGCTGCTGGCACTGGTCGGTCTCGCGTTGCGCTGGCAGGTCCGTCTGCGTACCCGGCAGTTGGGGGCGGCCAACCAGCGCCTGGAGCACGTGCTGGACAGTGGGCCCACCGTGATCTATCAGCTGGCCGCCCCCAGCTTCCACCCCCTCTGGGTGAGTTCCAACCTCCAGCGCCTGTTCGGAATCGATCCGGCCACCGCCATGCGCCCCGGCTGGTGGGAGCAGCAACTGCATCCCGAGGATCGCGCTGGCGCCCTGCACGAAAATCTGCGGTTGCTGGAAGACGGGGAGATGGTGCGTGAGTTCCGCCTGTTTGATGGCTGGGGCAAGCTGCGCCATGTGCGGGACGAGATGCGTCTGGTGCCGGGAAGTGCGGGTCGGGGTGACCAGGAGATTGTGGGCAGCTGGACGGATCTGACCGACAGCATCGAGCAGAAGGAGCAGCTGCGCCAGATTTCACACTTCGATGCGCGGACGGGGCTGCCCAATCGGACCCTGCTGCAGGACCGCCTGGGCCATGCAGTGGAACGCGCGATGGCGGATGGCGAGACGCGCTGGATTGTCCTAATGGACCTGGACCGCTTCCGCAACGTGAACGAGACCCTGGGGACCGCAGCAGGGGATACCGTGCTGCAGGGGATCGCCCAGCGCCTGGGCCAGACGCTCTCGCCGCAGGACACGATCGCGCGCATCGGGGCGGACGAGTTCTGTCTGATCATCGAAGGCCCGGACGAAGGCGAGCTGGAGACCTTTATGCAGGGCCTTCTTGATACCCTGCGGGCGCCCTTCGACACCGCGGGCCGGACGCTGGTGCTCACGGTGAGCGCGGGCGTGGCGAGTTTCCCGGACGACGGACAGACACGCGAAGAGCTCCTCACTGCGGCCGAGCTGGCCATGCAGTCCGCCCGCGCCCGTGGTGGCGACGGCTGGTGCGCCTATGCCCCGGAGATGGGTGCCCTGACCGAGCGGCGACTGTTCCTGGAGAATGACCTGCGTCAGGCGATCGCCAACGAAGAGTTCGTGCTCCACTTTCAGCCGCAGTTCGACCTCTCCAGTGGCGAATGTATAGGGGTGGAGAGCCTGGTGCGCTGGAACCATCCGCGGCGAGGGATGGTGTCCCCGGCGGAGTTCATTCCCCTGGCGGAAGAGACCGGGCTGATCGTCTCGATCGACCGATGGGTGCTGGAGGCCGCCTGTCGTCAGCTTGCGGCCTGGGATGCGGCGGGCCAGAACGTTCCGATGATCGCCGTGAACCTCTCGGCCCGCGAACTCCACGACGAGCAGCTGGTCGTCACCGTGCGCGAGACGCTGGAACGCTACGGCATCGCACCCGAGCGCCTGGAAGTCGAGCTGACCGAGACCATGATCATGGAAGACCCGGAACGTGCGCTGGCGATCCTGCGCCACCTGGACAACCTGGGCGTACGCCTGGCCATGGACGACTTCGGCTCCGGTTATTCCAATCTCGCGCACTTGCGCCGCTTGCCACTTCACCGCCTGAAGGTCGACCAGTCGCTGGTACGTGACATCGGCCACTCCCACCACAACGAATCCATCATCCGCGCCATCATCGCACTGGCCGAAGCCCTGGAACTGGACCTGATCGCCGAGGGCGTCGAGGAAGAACCGCAACGTGCCTTCCTATTGGAGGAAGGCTGCGCCAGCGGCCAGGGCTTCCTGCTGGGGCGCCCGACCCCCGCCGATCAAGTGTTCCGGGACTGACGAGCGGCGTTCTCCCCGCGGTCAGGGTATTGAGCCTTTCACCCGATCCCCGCAACGACCCGCCATCTCTGTAGGAGCGGCCTCGGCCGCGAAGCTCCTGCCAGAGTTGTCCCTGTTCGGAGCCTTGGGCTGCATCGCCGTCTCTGGTTGAGAACGGCATTCAAAGTGGCTTTCCCGCAGTGGGCTTCTTCGCAAAGTGGATGTCCTCCAAATTTGCATTCCAGATTCGATCTCTCGAGATTAGGCCTGCACCCGAAAAGTCGGTGTGGTTCCAGATCGGCCCAAAAATATTCCATGGAAAACTACCGTTCATCAGTCAAAAACGACCGTTCATTAATTCATGGCCCGTGTGACTGGAAATCGAGACGGGTTCTGTTAGCGTGGTGCCTCGGGGCAGGGAAGCCCCAAAAGGGTCGTCCAGGAAGGGAATCCGGGCGGCCCTTTCTGTTTCCGGGGCTTGGGCATTCTCGACCCCAATCCTGGCATTTCAGTAGTGCTGCAAGACAGGCTAGGTCTCCCGGCGATTATCCCGGCTCTTCGCTTCTCTCCGGCCGGGATGACACGGCAGGGGCAAGGAGCACGAATGGTGGCGCTTCGGCAAAGACCCGGATCAGGGTCGCCCTCGGCGGGCCAAGCGGTGGCGCTGAGTGGCCGAGGCACTTTGCGGCGCCGATTGCATCCGACGCTTCGCGCCCGACGAACTGTGGGAGCCTGCTCGCAGGCGAAGCCCCCGCCCGCGCCGGACCTGCCCAAAACTGCCGGGTGCACCAGCGAATCCAGCCTCTGGCAATAAAATGCCCGACCGCGCGTCGGTGCTCGGGGAATCGAAATTAAACTTGTCCCCCCTTGCCATTTGGACGAATTGGGCCCAGCAACAAAGCGCGTGTCCTGAGAGGGCGCACGAGGCCGATTTTCGGGACGGGGAAATCAATCTGTCCCCGGTTTCGATTGATTACAGCAGCGTCGCATTCACGCCAATGGGTTCTGCAGCGGCCACGAGCGTCTCGTCGAGTGAGCAAAGTTCCACGCCGTGGTTGTACGCAATGGCCAGGTGAAGGGCAGCGCCAGCGCGCAACCCGGAGGCATGATCGTCGGCGAAGTGGGCAGCGGTGTGGTAATCGATAGACGAGATCGGCAGGGTCGAGAGCGACGATTCCCGCAACGCCGCAAATGCGCCAAGCACGGTCGCCCGTTCCCGGGGTGTCAGGATCTCCATTCGAACCTTCATGGACAAGGCTGCGGAGAACTCCGTAAGCACCCAGTCACTTATGCACAGCGAACCGGCGCTCTGTGCCGCCAGCCAATTCTGCATATCCTCGGTTCGGGGCTCGCGAGTGAGGGCCGCCACCAGGACGCTGGTATCCAGATAGCGCATCAGTAGCGAGCATCATCACGCATACGACGGATGAAGGTCTCATCGATACTTTTGTGCTGGGTATCCGTGACTGCACGGAGCGCATTCGCATCGATCGGCTTCCTGGGTGCGGTGGCACTGGAAAGGCGCACGACCGCCTTGCCCCGCTTGGTGATGAGGATGGATTCACCTGCAGCAGCACGTTCAGCTAGTTCGCTCAGGTGGGCTTTGGCGTTCGCCAGGCTAACCGTCGGCTCGGGCATTTCGCACCCTCCTGACCATGTAGATGGTCATATCATACCCTGGCCATAACCGTTGCGGAAATGGCCTGGCGCGAGGGACGGGGGTGCAGACGCGGGGCTTGCGGCCGATTGCGGCGGCGAATCCGGCTTATGTCCGCAAAGTGGGTGTCCTCGGGATGGTCCAACCCACCCCGACTGCTTTCGAAAACGCGTTTATAACCAGCCGAGACCTGACAACTAACGATTATTAGAAGTCGGACTATGGTCCTTGAGCCAGTCTTTCAAAGCCGAGTCCATTCGCGTCTGCCAACCCTTTCCCGTCGCGCGGAATGCCTCCACGACGTCTGGCGACAGGCGGATCGTGATACGCTCTTTAGTCACAGGCAGAGGTGGGCGACCGACGCGTCGCAGGGCTTTCGTCTCGTCTTCGGAAGGTTCCCGGGTCTCTGGATCAGCATCGATTCCGGCCTGAATGGACGATTCCTCGTCGGCGTCGTTCAAGACGACGCGCCGACCGCTACGTAGCGTTAGTGATTTCGACATAACGCGCAATCTCCCGGTTGTTGGCTTTGCGCAGGCTGATGATTCGCCGCACGGACGATCGATCGGTGAAAACGACGCAATACAAGCGTTCGCCCATCAAGGCGTACCCGAGCATTCGACGTTCGCCGTAGCTTTTCCGTCGGTCTTCCATGGCCAGGAGCGTATCCCATTCGCGCCCGAGGGCATCGCCGAGTGAGACCCCGTGCTTCGCCAGGTTCGCAGCGTCCTTGTCTGCGTCAAACTCGATCTCCATATACTTATTGTATGCACATTAAATGGAGTGAGCAATTGGCGAGTTGGGTCAGACTCGTGCCCCTGCAAAACGGGGTCGTCTGGAAGGACGTAGCCGCGGCAACAAAGTGGATGTCCCGGCCGACAAAGGAGCGGTCAGATGCCGGTGAGCAGCAAGTCGCAAGCGGCGATGATGGTGTTCCGCTCGTGGGCAAGGCTGACGACCTCGGCGCCAAGCGAATCGCGGGAAACTCCGGCCAGTTCAGCAGTCGACAAGACGACGGGTTGGCCCTCTATGGTGAAGGTCGGGTTGAGGATGCGGGCGGGACGACCAAACGCCTCAGCGTCTACGAGTGGGGCGACCACCACCGTGTCCAGTTCGGAGAGCAGATCGTCCTGAAGTACGAGCAGATAGGGTATCCAGCGCGCGGTGGCTGCGTGCGGGTTGCGATGTACCGCGAACTGCGCCATCAGAAGCGCCGCATCTGATCGCCAAAGCTGCCCTGTTTGGCTACGCGCTGGTTGTATTCTTCGAGGGCCTCCCGATTCTCGGTCAGCCATGCGTCGCGACGGGCGTCGCGCACGGCACGCGCCAGCGATTCCTCGAACAGGCCCGAGAGATTGATGCCGAGCTCTCGCGCCTGGGCCAGAAGGTCGGTATTGACGCTGAGGTTGGTGGCCTTGCGCGGTGCGTCTGTGTTGTACGGGGTCTGGTACACAAAGGCCTCCTGATGCTGCCGATGATAGCGCATATCGTATGCGCATCAGTGATGCGCATCAAGAAGATCTGCTTGGCGACCATCGAGGATGGCATGACAAAGGGCGACAAAGTGGGGCTCGCAGAGAACTCTCCTGGTCTTGATGGCACCGAGTGTCTGCGAATCCCGGCCGTTGGCGTCTGTATGGCGGTCAACGGTGTCAGGCCGCAGGATTGCGGAAGAGCTTGCGGGCGGCCCCGATGCCCCGCAAATAGCGGGTCTGGCGCGCGTCGCACCGTGACAAAGTGGGTGTCCCGGAGAGTTTGGTGTCCCGGAGAGTTTTAGCGCACGAGGCCGATTTTCGGGACGGGGAAAATCAATCTGTCCCCGGTTTCGATTGATTACAGCAGCGTCGCATTCACGCCCATGGGTTCTGCAGCAGCCATGAGCGTCTTGTCGAGTGAGCAAAGTTCCACGCCGTGGTTGTACGCAATGGCCAGGTGAAGTGCGTCGCCCGCGCGCAACCCGGAGGCATGATCGTCGGCGAAGAGGGCAGCGGTGTGGTAATCGATAGACGAGACCGGCACGGTCGAGAGTGACGATTCCCGCAACGCCGCAAATGCACCAAGCACGGTCGCCCGTTCCCGGGGTGTCAGGATCTCCATTCGAACCTTCATGGACAAGGCTGCGGAGAACTCCGTAAGCACCCAGTCACTGATGCATAGCGAATCGGCGCCCTGTGCCGCTAGCCAATCTTGCATATCTGCGGTGCGGGGCTCGCGGGTGAGCGCCGCGACCAGGATGCTGGTGTCCAGATAGCGCATCAGTAGCGAGCGTTGTCGCGGATGTGCCGCATGAAGGTCTCATCGGAACCGTGTTGCTGGGCATCGGTGACTGCACGGAGCGCATTTGCATCAATGGGTTTTTTGGGTGCCGTGGCGCTGGAAAGGCGTACGACGGCCTTGCCTCGCTTGGTGATGAGAATGGATTCACCTGCAGCAGCTCGTTCCGCCAGTTCGCTCAGGTGGGCTTTGGCGTTCGCCAGGCTAACCGTCGGCTCGGGCATTTCGCACTCTCCTGACCATGTAGATGGTCATATCATACCCTGGCCATAACCGTTGCGGAAATGGCCTGGCGCGAGGGACGGGGTGCAGATGCGGGGCTTGAGGCCGATTGCGGCGGCGAATCCGGCTTATCAACAACGTGGGTGTCCCGACGCTATCGGACAGACTCGTGCCCCTGCAAAACGGGGTCGTCTGGAAGGACGTAGCCGCGGCAACAAAGTGGATGTCCCGGCCGACAAAGTGGGTGTCCCAGAGGATTCCCTTAGATTTCGCTGCACCCGGATGGAGTAAAGCTTTCTTTCCATCCGGCTGGAGTGTCCGCGATTTCACATAACCATTGGCCATTGGGCTGCCGGCGCAGTGACAGCATGACACCATTGACGCCTGGACCCACGCGGGCGCTCGCGCCTTCGCCAAGGGTCATGGTGAGGACGAACTCGGTTCCATTGCCAGCCGCGTTGTTATCCTTTGATATTTGACCGAAAGAGGTGTCGACGGTCTGGTCGGACGGTGCCGCACCCGGTACGCCCAGATCCGCCATGTCGGGTGAGTCGGCGCTGGTGACCTGGCCACGCGCGAGTGTATCTTCGACGGCGGTCTTGAGACCGGAGATTTCGTAGAGTGCTGAGTGGATCTGGCTGCGTGCGACATAATCCTGATACAGCGGGATTGCGATGGTGGCCAGGATGCCGATGATCGCAACGACAATCATAAGTTCGATGAGGGTAAATCCATGGGTGCTGTGTTTTGGGGGCATGGCCGGATCTCGCATTGCTTTTGAATCGTCCAGAAATCCTGCAAAATTCGAACCAAGTCAATGTAACATATGGATTTCCTCGGCGGTGCACCCGACCAAGTGATTGTCCGATAGTCGTGGCCCTGGGAACATCGGAATTAAAAAGCGGTTAAGAGATTGGGTCGCCCGTGTGGTAGATAAATCGGGACGTCCCATGGCTGCGACAAAGTGGGTGTCCTAGAGCTTCTCGGTTCCCCGAGCTAGACGCTCTTCAATCGCAAGGAAACTGGGTGTCCTGCAGGGCCTTCAGAGGATGTTCCGTCGGAAGGGTTTCTTTAACGAAAAAGCCCCGGCACGATGGCCGGGGCTCCAGTACTAGGTGGGTGTCCGTACCCGTTGTTTCCTTCGTTTCCTTTGCTCTTTTATACTTCTTCGCAGTTTGAGGGCGTGTAGTTGCTCTTCCAGCCCCCAGGGGTGTTGGAAATTTCGCAATCCCAGCCACCGTTTGTCTGACGCTGAAGAGTGATGATGGCCCCATTTACGGCCGGACCAACAGAGGCGTCAGCGCCGCCACCGAGGGTGATAATGAGTTCAAAGTTGTCGCCATTGTTGCCGTCATCATTGTCTTTAGAGATCTGGCCGAATTGCGTGTCGACGGTTTGCTCGCCAGCCGCTGCACCTGGGGCTCCCAAATCTGCCATGTCTGGGTCATCTGCAGCATCGACGCCGCCGCGGACGATAATTTCCTCAGCTGCCGTTCGGAGTGGAGTGATTTCAGCTAGAGCTGAGCTGACCTGAGATCGTGCTGTATAGTCCTGATACTGCGGAATCGCAATGGCGGCCAGGATGCCGATGATCGCAACCACGATCATCAGTTCGATCAGCGTAAAGCCCTGCTGGGCCTTCGGTTTGTTGATTCCGGTACGCATGGCTTGATGCATGGTGATACTCCCTTGATGTGATGAAAGCGGGGCCGGAGGCCCGGCCGCCCCGTGGGCAGCTGTCTGGGTAGATGCAATGGGTGTGCCAGGGCGAGGGGAATCCGAAGAAACGGCGCTGTGTGGCCATTCGGTGTGGGGTTTGGGTCACAACATGCGGGACATCCAGATGTGTCACGTGACAAAAATGGTCACCCCAAGTGACGCGGGTGGTCAGTTTCTATGGGGGTTTTGTCACTGAAGGCGACCCCGGCTCTTCGCAGCGCGGTGGCCGGTATGGGGGGGTGCGACGGGGTGGATTACGCGCTGGCCGGGGCTTCGCCGCCAAGGCGGCTCCTACAGGGTGGGCAACGCTCTGCCCGACAAGTGGATTGGGTGCGGGTGCGGTTCAGCGCCGGGTGAGGAGATCGGCGGGGCGGAGGATGCGGATGCCGTGGAAAGGATCGAGCTCGAGCAGGTCGGCGTCTCCGGTAACGATGGCATGGGCCTCGCCGTGGACGGCGACTTCGAGGAACTTGTCGTCTTTCGGATCGCGACAGGCCGTGATTGGGGTGGTGATCGTAACGAAGCGTGCAATGCCCCCCAGCAGGCGGATGAACTGCTGTCGCTCCGCCTGGCTGATGTAGGGATCGAATTTGGGGCGCGAGAGAACCTGGACGAGCTCGTCGAGGGTGGCCTCCGAGACCAGGAGGATGCCTCGGTCGAGAGCGTGGTCAACGGCCCGCGCCGCGGGGCCGGATGGAACCAGGAGGCGACTGACGAGCAGGTTCGTGTCCAGTACCCACCGACGCTGCCGGTTGGACTCAGTCATCCGCGAGCAGTTGGTCGAGCTTTTCCTGGGTCAGGCCGGCCGCTTCGGCCTTGCCGCCGATCTGGTCGCAGAACCGGCGGAACTCATTCACGTTCAGGTGGACCAGGCGCTCGTATTCTTCGGGCGAAAGGACCACGGCCACATCGCGTTTCTGGCGCTGGATGATGACGGGCTCCTTGCGCGCGGATTCGATGACGCCGGCCAGGCCCTGCTTGGCTTCGCTTGCACTGACGGTACGCATGCCGGTTTCCTTATGTCTATTAGGTACAGATTGTACAAAATAGTTAGGGGTGGCGCTATCGCCGGCGGTATCGGGTTCAGGCGGTCGGCTCGTGGATTGGACCGCTGATATGTGTCTCGGGGGCTGTTGCCGATTTGGTCGTTGTTCCGGGTGGTCCTCGGTGGTGGTCCGGGATGCGGTGGGTTTCGCTCACCGGTGGAGATCCCGGCTCTTCGCTTCGCTGCGGCCGGGATGACGTGGGCTGCCGGTATGAAGGGGGCAGGCTCGGGCTCGTCGCGGGCCTGGTGGGGCGGTGCTCGAGAGCGGTAACGCGGGGGTGGCGCGGTGCGGGTGTCACACTTTGGCGAGGGCTTCGCGGGCAGGCCTGCTCTCACGAAGGGCGCTCGCCCAGGGCTCTGCCTCCCCAGAGGTCGTTTGCACAGGGGCTTCTTCTACGGTGGTGCGGTGCTGGCATCGCACTCTGGCAGGGGCTTCGCGGGCAAGCCCGCTCCCACGAAGGGCGTTGCCAGAAGGGGGCGCCCGCGGGGAGGGTGATGTTTTGGTGCCGGCCAGGCGTTGGCAGGGGCTTCGCCTGCAAGCAGGCTCCTACGGAGAATGCGAATCAGAGGCCGAGGATGGCGACGGCGGTGGCGAAGTAGATGGTGATGCCGACGACGTCGACGACGGAGGTGATCAGCGGGGCGCTGGCGACGGCGGGGTCGACGCCGAAGCGGGTGAGGGTGAAGGGCAGCAGCAGGCCGAACATGGAGCCGAACAGGACGACCAGAAACATGCCCAGCGCGATGGCGTTGGCGACCTCGAAGCTGCCCAGCCAGTTGCCGGAGAGCCAGATGGCGCCGGCCAGGGTGGCGCCCAGCGCGGACGAGACGAGGATTTCCTTGCCGCCCAGGCGCCACCAGTCCTGGAGCTTGATGTCGTTGGTGGCGAGCGAGCGCACCACCAGGGTGGAGGCCTGGGCGCCCGCGTTCCCGCCGGAGGCGATGACCATGGGGAGGAAGAAGATCAGTGCGACCACGGTCTCGATGGCGGCCTCGAAGTGGGCGATGGCCATGCCGGAGAGGATGTTCACGGCAACCAGGATCACCAGCCAGCCGATGCGCTTGCGGTAGAGCAGCTGCATGCTGGCGTCGCGCAGGGAGAGCACGACGTCGCCGACCGCGGCCATGCGGTGGAAGTCCTCGGTGGTCTCCGCGCGCAACACGTCCATGACGTCGTCGACGGTGATGATGCCGAGGAGGTGGCCGTTGTCGTCCACCACCGGGAGGACGTCCAGGTCGTAGTGGGAGATGCGGTGGGCGGCCTCTTCGCGGTCTTCCTCCGCCGCGATGCTGACGACGTCCGTGTGCATGCGCTCGCGCACGCTGGTGCTGGGGCGTGACAGCAGGAGTTCCTTCAGGCGCACCCAGCCGAGCAGCTCGCCATTGGGCGTGGTCACGAAGATGGTGTTAATGGTCTCGGCGAGGTCGCTGTGTTCGCGCAGGTGGTCCATCGCCTCCGCCACCGACCAGTCTGGCTGCACCGTCGCGAACTCGGGTGTCATCAGGCGCCCGGCACTCTCCTCTGGGTAGCCGAGCAGGGTCTCCAGGGCCTCCTGGTCGTCGTCCGGGAGCGTCTCGAGGAGGGATTCGGCCTGGTCGTCTTCAAGCCCGTCGATCACGGAGACCGCGTCGTCGTAGGACAGTGCCGCCACCAGGCGGCTGGCGTTATCGTCGTCCAGCGCCTGGAAGACCCGCGACTGGTGGTCGGGTTCCAGGTGGGCGTAGATATCCGCCGTGCACTCGACGTCCAGGCGCTGGAAGAACGCCTCCATCTGCTCGGCCGGCAGCGCCTCCAGCGCGTCGGAGAGGTCCGGCGCGGCGTGGCTGGCACAAATCGCCTGCAGGACGTCCGCATCCGGTTCGTCCAGGGCGTCGGCAATGACCTGCCGCAGGGTGTCGAGATCGGGTTCGGTGGCGCTCATGCGCGGGTTCCCCTCAGGGAGACACTGCCCCATGTACACGCTCGCGCTCGAGTCGCTTTTGTGTGCGAACAAGGCGCGGTGACTGCCGTGCAGTCATTCTGCACAAGGGAACCGCAACGCCGTGCGCACGCAAAAGGGGCCGAGCCCCTTCGGGGTTGGCACCCCAGGTTCACCGATCCTGCGTTGCGGCCCTTGCCGGTAGAACCACTACCGGCTGCGCACCGCGCCTTGTCTCGGAAAACCTGGGGTGTCAACGCGAGCGTGTACATGGGGCAGTGTCTCCCTACGGAGTCGCCAGGCCAAGAATAGCCACGGCCAGCGAGAAGTAGATCAGGATACCGCCGATGTCGGCGAGCGAGGTGACCAGTGGGACGCTGGCCGTGGCCGGATCGAGACGGAGCTTGTTCAGGACCACCGGCAGAAGCATGCCGAGGATGCTGGCCACGGTGACGATGACGGTCATGGCCAGGGCGACCAGAAGTGCGATCTCCGGTCCGCCGCGCCAAAGGCCGACGAGTGACACGGCCACCCCCATGCTGACACCCAGGGTCACGGAGACGCCCATCTCCTTGGCCCACAGCTTGAGCCAGTCGCGGGCGGTGACCTCGCCGGTGGCCATGGCACGCACCATCAGCGTGGAGCTCTGCGCGCCGGCGTTACCACCGGAGGCGATCAGCAGTGGCAGGAAGAACACCAGCACCACCACGGCCTCGATGATGTCCTCGTACTGGGAGATCATCAGGGCGCCGATGGTGTTGAAGGCGACCAGGCCCAGCAGCCAGCCAATGCGCTTGCGATAGAGCAGGAACGGGCTGGCGTCCTGCGGCGACAGGGGCAGGGTGCCCACCGAACCCAGCTTGTGGAAGTCCTCGGTGGATTCGGCCTCGATCAGGTCCATCACGTCGTCCACTGTGACCACGCCCAGCAGCTCGCCGGTCTCGCCCACCACCGGGAGGGTCTCGAGGTCGTAGTGCTGGATCCGGCGAGCGGCTTCGACCGCGTCTTCGGAGACGGTGATGGTGATCGGCTCGGCCTCGCCCAGCAGCTCGCGCACCGGGCTGTCCGCACTGGCACGCAGGAAGTGGCGGATGGGGACGGCGGCCAGCAGGACGCGATCCGGGTCGACCACGAAGATCACGTTGTTGGAGTGCTCGTCGGCGTTGCGGCGGATGAACGCGAGCGCACGCTTGAGCGTCCAGTCCGGGTCCACGGCGACCACGTCCGGGGACATCACGCGACCGACCGAGTCTTCCGGGTAGTTGAGCTGCTTGAGCGCGCGGCGGATGGCGCGAAACGGCAGCAGGCGCAGGTAGCCGCGCAGGGTGTCCGGATCCAGGGTCTGCAGCAGGGCGGTGAGGTCGTCCGCCTCCATCTCGGAGAGGATGAAGCGGGCGTCGTCCTTTGGCGAGGCCTCCAGCAGGCGGATCTGGTGCCCGGTGTCGAGGTAGGCGAAGACGTCCGCCTTGCGCCCCGGGGGCAGCAGGTTGAAGACGGCGCACAGGTCCTCGTCGCCCAGCTCCATCAGCGCGTGGGCGATATCCTGCACGCGCATGTAGTCGAGCAGCTCGTGGAGCCCGTCGCGGTCGTCCAGACGCAACAGCTCCTTCAGCTCGATGATGGACTGTTCGAGGTGAAGCTCCATGCCCTTCTCCCGGCGGCATCGGGGCGCTACCAGTGGTCTGTGTTCAGGCACAGGCCCGCGTGGCGCCGCACGGATGCGGTGAATGGTCCAGGGTCGGGTCGGGCTGGTGAGGCCCGGCCGCTCCCGGCTCTTTGATCAAAGAGGCCTGACGGAAGCGACCGGTTGGGGAACGGGCGCTTGCCGCTAGGCGCGGATAGATCGACTGCGTGATCGACGTTTCAAGGCGCGTTCCCGTGTGTGGAGATGCGCCTTATTCTAACGGATGGCGGCCGTCAATCAACCGCTTGTGCAGGGTTTTGAAACATTCATCTACTCTTCATGGTCTGTGTTGGGCCGGAACGTGTGGGGCGTTCGGTGAGCGCTGTTCGCCTGCGAGCAGGCTCCTACAGGGGGCTTCCCCTGCCTTGTAGGAGCCTGCTTGCAGGCGAACAACTCGGCGTCTCTCTGACGCCACCATTGGTGTATCAATAAAGGCGTATACGATGGAGCAACAAGGCTCGGTAGAAGACGCGGTGTTGTCGCTGACCGATGTGGCGTTTGCCTACCCCGGCGAGGGCGAGGTGCTGCACGGCGTGGATTTCGAGCTGGGCGCCGGGGAGCGCGTGGCGATCGTCGGCGAGAGCGGGAGCGGCAAGTCCACCCTGTTGCACCTGGCGGCCGGCCTGGAGGCGGCGGATCGTGGCGAGGTGCACCTGGCGGGCGAAGCGCTCGCGGGCCTCGACGAGGCGGCGCGCACGCGGCTGCGGCGGGCCCGCGTGGGGATCGTGTTCCAGTCGTTCCACCTGATCCCGACGCTCACGGTGCTGGAGAACGTGATGCTGCCGCTGGAGCTGGCGACGAAGGCCGGCGCGGCCGAGCGCCGTGAGCGCGCCGCCCGACAGCTGGCGGCGGTGGGGCTTGCAGACAAGGAGGCGCGGTATCCGGAGGCGCTGTCCGGGGGCGAGCAGCAACGTGTCGCGATTGCCCGGGCGCTGGTGCACGAGCCGGCGCTGATCCTGGCGGACGAGCCCACCGGCAACCTCGACTCGCGCACCGGCGAGACGGTCTTCGCCTTGCTGCTGGAGCAGGTGCGGGCGACCGGGTGCTCGTTGTTGCTGGTGACCCACAGTCACGAGCTGGCGCGCCGGCTGGACCGGGTGCTGACGATGCGTGATGGCATCCTGCAAGCCGTGGATTCGGCGGAAGCGGCTTCGGCATGAGCGGTCTGGTTCTGCGCGCGTGGCTGCGCGACTGGCGTCGGCGGCCATTGCAGCGCTTGCTGACGTTGGTGGGGGTGATCATCGGCGTGGCGGTCGTGCTCGCGGTGGACCTGGCGAACCAGTCGGCCCAGCGGGCCTTCGACCGCTCGATGGACGAGGTGGCGGGGGCCGCCACGCACCAGGTACTGGGGCCGGCGAGTGGGTTCGACGAGGCCTTCTATCGCGATCTGCGCATGGCCGGGTGGCGGGACACGGCGCCGATCGTGGAGGGGCCGGCGCGGTTGCCGGATGGCACCACGATCTATGTGCTCGGGGTAGATCCCCTGGCCGAAGGGCCGTTTCGCGGGACCGCGTCGGATATCGGTGATGCGCCGGTGCAACGCCTGGTGACCGAGCCGGGGACGATCCTGCCGCCAGCGAGCTGGTTCCGCGACTCGGGGCCTGCACACGAGGCCCGTGTGACGCTGGAGGCGGCAGGCGGCACGCGCGAGGTGACCGTGATCGACCGGGCTGCTGAACGCGAGGCGCCGGACGCGGAGGAAGACAGGATCGCGGGCGGTTCGCTCTGGGTGACGGATATGGCCACGGCGCAGGTGCTGCTGGATCGGCTGGGGCGTCTGGACCGGATCGACGTGCGGTTGGCGGAGGCCGAAGTCGACGCGCTCCGCGACGCCCTGCCCGCCGAACTGGAGCTGGTGCCGGTGGAGAGTCGCGGGCAGGCCGCGCGCGAGCTGGCGCAGGCGTTTCGCATCAACCTGACGGCGATGAGTTTGCTGGCACTGCTGATCGCGGCGTTCCTGATCTACAACACGCAGACCTTTGCCGTACTCCGGCGGCGCGAAGTGATCGCCAGCCTGCGCCTGGTGGGTGTGGGCCGGCGGGCAATCTTCGGCGTGGTGCTGCTGGAGGCGTTGCTGGTCGGCGTGATCGGCACGCTGCTTGGCGCGTTGCTGGGTATTGCACTGGCGCAGGTGCTGGTCGCACAGGTGGCCCAGACGGTCACGGACCACTTTTTTGCGGTGGCGGTGACCGGGGTGACGCCGCGGCCGCTGGCCCTGGCGGCGGTGTTCCTGCTGGGGGTGGGGCTTTCGCTGGCGGCGGCGATGGCCCCCGCCTGGGAGGCGGCCCGCACGGCCGGCCCCGGCGGCAGTGGGCGCGGCGGGCTGGAGCGCCGCGCGCGTAGCTGGGCCGCATGGCTGGCACTGGTATCCCTCGTGCTGCTGCTTGCCGGGTCGGGCCTGATCGTTACCGGGGCGGGGGCGCTGGTTGGCGGCTTCGTGGCGCTGTTCCTGCTGATCGCCGGTTTTGTTCTGTTGCTGCCCTGGGTGCTGGTCTGGACCCTTCGTGGTCTGGCGGTGCTGGTGCGCGGGGTGACGCTGCCGCGTATTGCGGTGCGCAGTCTGGAGCGCAGCCTGTCGCGCAGTGCGCCCGCGACCTCGGCACTGACGCTGGCGCTGGCCGCCGCCATCGGCGTGGCGGTGATGGTCGGCAGCTTTCGCGGGAGCGTGGAGCAGTGGCTGGGGCAGGCGCTAACGTCGGATCTGTACGTGGTGCCCGCCGCGCCGGCATCGGCACGCGCCGGCGCGCGTCTGCCCCAGGACTGGACCGCCGACCTGGTGGCCCGGTCGGGGGCGGTGTCGGTGAGTACGGGTTCCAGCCAGGAGGTCGTCAGCGATCACGGGCTGGTCGATCTCTACGTGGTTCGTCCGCATGCCGACTGGCTGGAATACTTGCCGTTGCTGGAGGCGGAGGCGCCTCGCGAGCCGCTGGGGCACCGGCTGGCGACGGAGGACGCGGTGCTGGTGACCGAGCCATTTGCCGCGCATCACGGCGTGGAACCGGGGGATCGGTTGTCGCTGGCGGTGCCCGGTGGGCAACGCGCCTTCGAGGTTCCCGGGATCTACCGCGACTATGGCAATCCCAGCGGGACGGTGTTGATGACGCAGGCGGCCTTCGCGCGCGGGGGCGTGCCCCCGGACGGGGTGGGCTCGTTCGGGCTGCGCCTGCCGGACGGGGCCAACGCGGAGCAGGCGGTGGAGCAGCTGGAGGCGTGGCTGGCGGAGCAGGACCATGCGGCGCTGGTGACCCGGCCGGGGGATATCGAGCAGGAGTCGATGGCGATCTTCGACCGGACCTTTGCGATCACGCATCTGCTGCGGGTGATCACGCTGGTGGTGGCCTTCATCGCGATCCTGGGCGCCCTGATCGCGTTGCAGATGGAACGGGCGCGCGAATTCGCCACGCTGCGCAGCCTCGGGCTGTTGCCCGGGGGCGTGCGCGCCCTGGTGGTCCTGCAGGGCGGGGTGCTGGGGGCGTTTGCCGCCCTGTCGGCGATCCCGCTGGGGCTGGGGATGGGCTGGTTGCTGATCGAGGTGATCAACCGCGAGGCCTTTGGCTGGGGCATGGACCTGCGGCTGTCCTGGGCCGAGGTCGGGGAGACCGTCCTGCTGGGCGTAGGGGCTGCATTGCTGGCGTCGGTGATCCCCGCCTGGCGGATGGCGCGGATGCGGCTGGTGCCGGCGTTACGGGAGACGCCGTGATGCGGTGGTTGAATCCTGTAGGAGCCTGCTTGCAGGCGAATGTTTTGGGTCAGGGTCCAGCGCGGGCAGGGGCTTCGCCTGCAAGCAGGCTCCTACGGGGGCTGCGCCTGAGGGTGGTTATGGTGTTGATGATGGTGGGGGTGCTGGCCGCGTGCGGGGGTGGGGAGCCGCCGGAGTCGGATGATTCGGGGGTGACCGGACTGCGGGTGAGCGAGGCCCTCGGGGGTGAGGACACCACGGGCTTTCGCCGCGCGGATGCGCCGCGGGCCTTCGAATTTCCGCGCGATCACGGGCCGCATCCGGGGTTTCGCAACGAGTGGTGGTATGTGACCGGGAATCTCGACGGGCCGGAGGGCGAGCGCTTCGGGTTCCATGTGACGTTCTTCCGTGTGGGGCTCGCGCCGGGGCTAGCAGGGGATGCGGTCTGGCACGCGTCGGCCTGGGCCAGCCCCGATCTGTGGATGGTGCATACGGCTGTGCTGGACCGTGACGCGGGGTTTCACGCATCCGAGGAGCGGTTCGTGCGCGATGGCGGGGGGCTGGCCGGAGCCACCACGCCGGTAGGGCGTGTCTGGGCCGAAGACTGGGAACTGGCCGGGCTGGACGGGGAGCGCTGGACGCTGCGCTTTACCGTGGAGGACTACGTGCTGTCTCTGGAACTGGAGCCGGTTCGCGAGCCGGTGCTGCAGGGCGATGCCGGCCTGAGCCAGAAGGGGTCGGAGCCGGGCGATGCGTCCTATTACTACTCGATGCCGCGTATCGCGGTGGTGGGCGAGGTTCGCCGTGCGGCCGGGACGGAGCTGGACGTGACCGGGCAGGCGTGGATGGACCGCGAATGGAGCACCAGTGCGCTGGCGGAGGATCAGGAGGGTTGGAATTGGTTTGCGCTGCAGCTGGATGACGGGCTGGACGTGATGTACTACCAGTTGTGCCGGCCCGATGGCACGCCGCATGAGTTATCGAAAGGTCGCTGGATGCCGGCGGATGCCCGGGACGCCCTGCTGGAGCCGGAGCAGGTGCAGCTCGAACCCACCCGCTACGCGACCCAGCCGTCCGGCAACCGCTATCCGGTGGAATGGTCCATGCGCATCGAGCCTTCGGACGGCGGGCCTGTGCGGGAGTGGACCGTGGTTGCGGTGCGCGACGAGCAGGAGATGGACACCGTGGTCCGTTATTGGGAAGGGGCGGTGGATATTCTCGACGCGGATGGCGAGCCGATCGGCCGGGGCTTCGTGGAGCTGACTGGGTACGAGGGCAACTAAGCCGTTTTCACCACAGAGGACACAGAGGACACGGAAACAGCCAGGTCAAAATCGATTAACAGGAAGACGGGAAGCCTGGAAGGGTTGTTGTGGGGAGCCCGGGCACCCCCAGCGCCCGAGGGCTGAGCCTGCCTCCGACGCAGCACTGCCGGACCTAAAAAACCTTCCGATCTTCCAATCTTCCTGTGAATGCTTTTCGCTTCTGACCTGGCTGTTCTCCGTGTCCTCTGTGGTGCAACAGGGCTGCTTGCAGGAGAGGGGTGGCGCGAGGCCACCCCGGGGGTTACCAGTCGAGGGCTTCGTGGCTCGGGTCGAGGTCGAAGTCGTCCTGGGGGTGGGCGCGCAGGGCGCGTTCTTCCATCAGGCGTTCCAGAGTGCGGCGGGCGGCGTGACGCGCCGGGCCGCGGTCGTTGACGAGCTGGTTGTCGAACAGGCTGGCGATCTCGTCGGCACCATCGGCCGCGTAGTCGATCGTCGGATCCATTGTCGGGTCTCCTGACAAGCCGGCCGGGCCACCCCGGACTGCGGTATCAGAAAAGCCTTATATATCGTTCCGGCCGGTTCGCAAGCAGAAAATTCTTATTGTTCTGCGAATCGGCTTATGGTTCTCGGGTGGCGAACTCGGGCGTCCGTGGCTGGTCCATCGTGCACGAGTGGCGGCGCTTTCCGTCGCCACCAGAATCATTCGCGAGGGCAGGCCATGCTGATCCGCACCCGACGTCGTTCCGATTGTTCCCGCAGCGAGATTACCCCGCCGGAGGTCTACGCGCTCCGGCGCGAGTTCCTGCGCACGGGGATCGGGCTCGGCGCGGGCCTCGCGCTCGGGGGGCTGGGCATGGCGTTGCCGGCATCCGCTGCGCTGCGGGGCTATCCGCTGGAGTTCGAGGCCAGCGATTTCTCGACCGACGAGTCGAAGACCTCCTATGACGAGGTCACCAGCTACAACAACTTCTTCGAGATGGGCCCGGGCAAAGGAGATCCGAAGACCTACGCCGACCAGCTCAAGACCGATCCGTGGACGATTACGGTGGACGGGTTGTGCGACAACCCGGGTGAATACGCGGTGGAGGACTTCATCAGCCCGTGGTCGTTGGAGGAGCGCATCTACCGCATGCGCTGTGTCGAGGGCTGGTCGATGGTGATCCCGTGGATCGGCTTCGAGCTGAACCGCATCATCGAGAAGGCCGCTCCCCGAAGTGATGCGCGCTACGTGGCCTTCGAGAGCATCTACGACCCGGACAACCTGCGCGGCCAGCGCCGGCGGGGCAGTGGCGGGCTGGAATGGCCCTACACGGAAGGTTTGCGCCTGGACGAGGCGATGCATCCGCTGACTATCCTGTCGGTGGGCCTGTACGACGAGGTGTTGCCCAACCAGAACGGTGCGCCGATCCGGCTGGTGGTGCCGTGGAAGTACGGGTTCAAGAGCATCAAGTCGATCCAGCACATCCGGTTTGTCGAGGAGCAGCCACCGACGCTGTGGAATCAGGCGCAGCCCGACGAGTACGGCTTCTACAGCAACGTGAACCCGGACGTGGATCATCCGCGCTGGTCGCAGCGTACGGAGCGCCGTATCGGTGAATTCCGGCGTCGGCGCACGGAGATGTTCAATGGCTACGGCGATGAGGTGGCGTCGCTGTACGAGGGCATGGACCTGCGCGAGCATTTCTGACGGGATGATGGCATGACCGCCACAACCCGCCGGGCACGGGCCCGCCCGCCAACCGGCGTCTGGTGGGCGGTTCTGATGGTGGCGCTGCTGCCGGCCATGTGGATCGGCCTGCGAACCCTTGGCTGGTTTGGCGGACTGGGTGTGAACCCGATCGAGAAGCTGCTGGAGCTGTCCGGAACCCACGCGATGATTGCGCTGCTGGTGGCACTGGCGGTGACGCCAGTGCGACAGATGACGGGGGTCGTGTGGATTACCCGCCTGCGGCGGATGCTGGGGCTGGTCGCGTTCGGCTACGTGACTGCGCATGCCCTGATCTGGCTGGGCGTGGACCTTTTCTTCGACTGGGAGCTGGTGCTCTACGACCTGACGGAGCGCCCGTTCGTGATGGTCGGCTTCGCCGCCTGGGTGATCCTGCTGATGCTAACGCTGACTTCCACCGACGGTGCCCAGCGCTGGCTGAAGAAGCGGTGGGTGTGGCTGCACCGCGGGGTGTATATGGCCGGCGTGCTGGCGGTACTGCACTTCCTGTGGCTGGCGCGGGCGGACTATGCCGAGGTCGCGTTGTACGCGGCCATCCTGGCCTTCCTGCTCGGTTGGCGCATCGTCTACCGCTGGCAGACCCGCCGCCGTATTCACGCCCACCGCCGCGCGCCTGCCTGAAGGTCTAGGTCAAGGGCGTTTCACAGGAAGATGGGAAGACAGGAAGGTTTTGATTGCGGGGGCCGAGATTTCGCCCACCGCGCGATGCTAGCCGCCGCGCCGGGGATGCCACCTCACCAATAACCCTTCCTAACTTCCCATCTTCCTGTTAACGCTTTTCGCCCTTACGACGTGCGCTGGCCGGCGTTGAGGGTGATGAGGAACTCCAGCAGGGCCTTCTGGGCGTGGAGGCGGTTTTCAGCCTCGTCCCAGACGACGCTTTGTGGGCCTTCCAGGACGTCGGTGGAGACCTCTTCCTCGCGGTGCGCCGGCAAGCAGTGCATGAACAGGGCGTCGTTGTTGGCGAGCTGCATCAGGTCGGAATCGACGAAAAAGCCGGAGAAGGCCCGGCGCCGGGCGCTCTTTTCCTGTTCCTGGCCCATGCTGGCCCAGACGTCGGTTACGATCAGATCGGCGCCCTCGGCGGCGGCGCGGGCGTCCCGGGTCAGCTCGAAGTGCTCGCGGGTGGTCTCGACCACGCTCGGTTCCGGGTCGTAGCCCTCGGGGCAGGCGGCGACCAGCTGGAAGTCCAGCAGACGGGCGGCGTACATGTAGCTGTGGCACATGTTGTTGCCGTCCCCGATCCAGGCCACGCGCTTGCCGCGGATGTCGCCGCGATGCTCGAAGTAGGTCTGCAGGTCGGCCAGCAGCTGGGCCGGGTGTTCGAGGTCCGTCAGGCCGTTGATGACCGGCACCGTGGCGTGCTTGGCGAACAGCTCGATCTTCTCGTGCTCGTAGGTGCGGATCATCACGCAGTCGACCATGCGCGAGAGCACGCGGGCGGTGTCCTCGATCGGCTCGCCACGGCCCAGCTGGGTGTCGCGCGGGGACAGGAACAGGGCATTGCCGCCCAGCTGCTGCATGCCCACCTCGAACGACACCCGGGTCCGGGTGGAGGACTTCTCGAAGATCATGCCGAGCGTCTTGCCGCGCAGCAGGTCGTCGTGGTGCTCGCCGGCCTTCAGTTGCTGCTTGAGCTCGATGGCGCGCTGCAGCAGGGCCCGGGTTTCGTCGCCGGAGAGATCCAGGAACGAGAGGTAGTGGCGTGGATTCATGCGGAGACCTCGTTGGCTTGCGGGGATGCGAGGAAGGCATCCACCAGGTCGGCTACGGTGGTGGCGATCTGTTCCACCTGGTCGTCGTCGATGATCAGCGGCGGCAAGAGCCGGATCACCCGATCGGCCGTTACGTTCAGGATCAGGCCACGCTCCAGGGCCGCCATCACCAGTTCGCCGGCCGGACGGTCCAGCTCGACGCCGATCATCAGCCCGCGTCCGCGCACGGCGACCACGCCCGCGTGGTCCGCCAGCCGGTCGCGCAGGCGGTTGCGCAGGAGCTCGCCCTGGCGGGCGGCCTGTTCGCAAAGGGCCTCGTCCTGCATGACGTCGAGCACGGCCAGTGCCGCCCGGCATACCAGCGGATTGCCGCCGAAGGTGGTGCCGTGCATGCCCGGGCTGAACAGCTCGCGGGCCGCTCCGGCGACCAGATTGGCGCCGATGGGGATGCCGTTGCCGAGGCCCTTGGCCAGACTGACCACGTCCGGGGTGATGCCCTCGTGCTGGAAGGCGAACCAGTAGCCGGTGCGGCCGATGCCGGCCTGGATCTCGTCCAGTATCAGCAGCCAGCCGTTCTGGTCGGCCAGTTCGCGCAGGCGCCGCAGGTAGCCGGGCGGCGGCACGTGGATGCCGCCCTCGCCGGTGACCGGCTCGACCAGGATGGCGACCACGTCGGGGTCCTGGGCGAGGGCCTCGACTGCTTCGGCATCGCCGTGCGGGACATGCACGAAGCCGGACACTAACGGCTCGAAGCCCGCACGGACCTTCGCGTTGCCGGTGGCGGACAGGGTCGCCATGGTACGGCCGTGGAAGCTGCCCTCCATCACCACGATCTTCGGTTCGGCGATGCCGCGGGCGCGTCCGTGCAGGCGCGCCAGCTTGATCGCGGCCTCGTTGGCCTCGGCGCCCGAGTTGCAGAAGAAGGCGCGGTCCATGCCGGCGAGGGCGCACAGGCGGCGCGCCAGCTGCTCCTGCAGCGGGATGCGGTAGAGGTTGGAGGTGTGCACCAGGGTGCTGGCCTGGTCGCAGACGGCCTGGGCCACCTTGGGATGCGCATGCCCGAGGCCGCACACGGCAATGCCGGACAGGGCATCCAGGTAGCGCTTGCCGTCCGTATCCCACAGCCAGGCGCCTTCGCCGCGCTCGAAGGCAATGGGCAGGCGCTTGTAGGTGTTCTGCAGGGCATCGCTCATGGGGTTCTCCGAAACCAAAGAGCCGGCGGAGGACCGCCGGCTCGATGAAAGGCGCGGCCGCGTCATGCGGCCAAAGGCGCCAAGTATATCGCCGCTTGGGGCGTTACTTCATCTGCTGGGCCACAAAGTCCCAGTTCACCACGGCCCAGAAGTTCTCGAGGTACTTCGGGCGCGCGTTGCGGTAGTCGATGTAGTAGGCGTGTTCCCAGACGTCGCAGGTCAGCAGCGGGGTCTTGCCGTCACGCAGCGGGTTGGCGGCGTTGGAGGTGTTCACGATCTCCACCGAGCCGTCGTCGTTCTGCACCAGCCAGGTCCAGCCGGAGCCGAAGTTGCCGACTGCGGATTCGTTGAACTTCTCCTTGAAGGCGTCAAACGAACCGAAGGTGCTGTTGATGGCGTCGGCCAGCTTGCCGGACGGCTCGCCGCCCGCGTTCGGGGCCATGCAGTTGAAGTAGAAGGTGTGGTTCCAGACCTGGGCGCCGTTGTTGAAGATGCCGCCGGCCGGGGCCTTCTTGATGATGTCTTCCAGCGAGGCGTTTTCGAACTCGGAGCCCGGCAGCAGGCCGTTCAGCTTGGTCACGTAGGTCGCGTGGTGCTTGTCGTGATGGTATTCCAGCGTCTCGGCGGAGATGTGCGGTTCCAGCGCGTTCTTGGCGTAGGGCAGTTCGGGCAGTTCGTAGGCCATGAAAGACTCCTTGGACAGTGTCGTGAGAAACTGCAGCGGCGGCGCTCCCGGGTCGGGATCGCCGCGTAACGCGACAACGATAGTCACGTTGCCCGGGTGATGCAATTCCCGATGTTGCGGGTTGGTTTTAACCGGGCGAGCTCTTTTGAATGCAGGGGCCCATGGCGGATACCGAAGACACGGAACGACAACGCGACGCGGACGCGGTGAAGGCCGGGCCGGTGAACTGGCGCGGGCGCATCGGTCTCCTGCTGGGTCCGGCGATCTTCGCGCTGTTCCTGCTGCTGCCGGCGCCGGCGGGTTTCGAACCGGCGGCCTGGCACGTCCTGGGACTGACCCTGTTCATGGCGACCTGGTGGATCAGCGAGGCGTTGCCGTTGCCGGTCACGGCGCTGCTGCCGATTGCCATCCTCCCATTGCTCGGCGTCGTCTCGATGGACGACGCGACCGCGCCCTACGCCAATCCGATCATCTTCCTGTTCATGGGCGGCTTCGCCATCGCCCTGGCGGTGCAGCGCTGGGATCTTCACCGGCGTATGGCGCTGGCGATCGTGGCCCGCGCCGGCAACCGGCTGCATGTCCTGGTGGGAGCCTTCATGCTGGCCACGGCGGGGCTGTCGATGTGGGTGAGCAATACCGCGACCGCCGCCCTGATGCTGCCGATCGCGCTGTCCGTGCTGGGCCTGATCGAACGTGGCGCCCCCGCGCAGGGCCAGGGGGCAACCGCCGAGTCGCGTCGGCCCGCGCTGGCGCTGCTGCTGGGGATTGCCTTTGCCGCGAACATCGGGGGCATGGCCACCATCATCGGGTCGCCGCCGAACGCCTTGACCGCAGCCTATCTTGGGGATCGCCACGGGATGGAGATCGGCTTCCTGGAGTGGATGACCCTCGGGCTGCCCCTGGCCGCGATCCTGCTGGGCCTGGCCTGGTGGCTACTGACCCGCTGGGTATTTCCGGTGCACCGGGTGGAACTGAACGGTCTGCGCGCGCTGCTGGACGAGCAGCGTGTCACCGTAGGGCGCTGGTCGAGCGCGGAGAAGCGGGTCGCCGCGGTGTTCCTTCTGGTGGCGCTGGCCTGGCTGACCCGGCCGCTGCTGGAGGACTGGCTGCCGGTGACCCTGACGGACGCCGGTATCGCGATCCTTGGAGCCGGGCTGTTGTTCCTGATCCCCTCGGGCTCCGCGGATCAGCGGCGGCTGCTGGCCTGGGACAATACACGCGAGCTGCCCTGGGGGGTGCTCCTGCTGGTTGGAGGTGGGCTCAGCCTGGGCGCGGCCATCGAGTCCAGCGGGCTGGCGGAGCTGGCGGCGGACGCCCTGGTGGTCGCCCAGGCCTGGCCACTGATCCTGATCATGGCCGGTGTGGCCCTGCTGACCATGACCCTGAGCCACGTGACCAGTAACACGGCCACGGCGGCGACGCTGTTGCCGCTGGTTACCGCGTTTGCGCTGCGCATGGATGTGGCGGTGCTGATACTGGCGCTGCCCGTCGCCTTCGCGGCCTCGGTGGCCTTCATGCTACCGGTGGCCACCCCGCCCAATGCGATCGTGTTTGCCAGCAACCGACTGCGGGTGCTGGACATGGTGCGGGGCGGGGCGCTGCTTTCGGTGGTGGCGCTCGTCCTGATCAGCGTGGTGGTGTATGCCTTTGCCGAGCACCTGTTGCTGTAGCCGGTCCGGGGCCGCCTGCGACGGAGCAGGGCGGGGCGATGTTGTCCCCTGAGAACCTGTGGGGAAGACCGGGCTTCCGTATTCAAGTTTTAGGATTCGCCGCCGCTAGAAATGGCGAATGACCTGAATCTTGATTCCGAAGCCGGCGTTACCCGCCGCAGGGAAGGACGCGCAGACATGTTTGACAATATCCGGATTGGTGTACGGCTCATGGTGGGCATCATTGGCGTGGTGGTGCTCGCCGTGGTGCTGACGCTGGTCGTGGTGATGAATGCCCTGGACACGATGGCGGACCGCGCCGAGCAGCGCGAGTTGAACGACCTGGCCGGGCAATTGCTGGATCGGCTGGACCAGGAGGCGGCACGGGCCACGGCGATGGCCGAGACCGTGGCACGAATCCCCGACGTCCAGGAGGCCCTGGCCAATGGTGATCGCGATCGACTGGCCGCGATGACCGTGCCCGGTTTCGAGGCCCTGAGCACGGAGTACGGGGTTCGCCAGTACCAGTTCCATACGCCGCCGGCGACCTCCTTCCTGCGGGTACACCGCCCGGAACGCTTCGATGACGACCTCTCCGGTTTTCGCCAGACGGTCGTCGACACCAACAACAACCAGGCTCCGATCTCGGGCCTGGAGGAAGGGGTGGCCGGTCTCGGCATCCGGGGCGTGGTCCCGATTGCCTTCGAAGGCGAGCATGTCGGGTCGGTGGAGTTCGGCCTCTCGTTTGGTGACCCCTTCTTCGAACAGTTCACCGCGGAACTGGGTGCGCCGGTCGCGCTGTACCTTCGGGATGATGGCCGATTCAGCCGCTTTGGCGGCACCATCGAGGCCGATGCAACCTTCAGCGCCGCCGAGATGCGTCGGGTCCTCGATGGCGAGCATCTGGTCCGCAATGTGACCTACCAGGGCACGCCGATGGCGGCGATCGCACGGCCAGTTCGCGACTTTTCCGGCGACGCGGTGGGGGTCCTGGAATTGAAGGTGGATCGCAGCACCTACGTGGCCATGACTCGCAACGCGACCGGTACGGTCGTGATGGTGGGCGTGATCGCCGTGGTCCTGGGCGCGCTCCTTGCCTGGTTCCTGACCCGTAGCATCGTGCGGCCGCTGCGTCAGACCGTGGCACGGCTGGACGACATCGCCAGTGGCGAGGGCGACCTGACTCGTCAGCTGGAGGTGTCCGGCAGGAACGAGCTGGGCGACCTGTCCCTGGCCTTCAACCGCTTCGTCGAGAAGATACGCGTGCTGATCCAGCAGGTGGCGGCGGGCTCCGACCAGGTGGCGGCCGCGGCCAACGAGCTGTCCGCGACCAGCGAGGAGACCAACGAGCAGGTGCGGCGCCAGAAGGCCGAGACCGATCAGGTCGCCACGGCGATGAACGAGATGACCGCCACCGTGCAGGAAGTCGCGCGCAACGCGGCCGACGCGGCGGCCGCGGCCCAGACCACGGACCAGGATGCCAATGCCGGTCAGCAGGTGGTGCAGAAGACGGTCACCGCGATCAACGGCCTGTCTTCGCAGGTGGACAACGCCGCCGAGGTCGTCGGCCGCCTGTCGCAGGATGCCGAGGAGATCAACAAGGTCCTCGAGGTGATCGGCGATATCGCCGACCAGACCAACCTCCTCGCGCTGAACGCCGCCATCGAGGCCGCCCGCGCCGGCGAACAGGGCCGTGGCTTCGCGGTCGTGGCGGACGAGGTGCGCACGCTGGCCAGCCGCACCCAGGACTCCACCCACGAGATCCAGCAGATGATCGAGCGGGTGCAAAGCGGCACGCGCGAGGCCGTGCAGGCGATGGAGGACGGCCGCAACAAGGCCCACGAGAGCGTCGAGCAGGTGAATCTGGCCGGCGAGTCGCTGGTCGCGATTACCCAGTCGGTGACCCGCATCAGCGACATGAACACGCAGATCGCCAGTGCGGCCGAGGAGCAGTCCACGGTGGCCGAGGAGATCAACCGCAACGTGGCCAATATCACCGAGGTTCTGGATCAGACGGCGTCGGGCTCCGAGCAGATCCGAAACGCGTCCGAGGAGCTGTCCAAGCTCGCCTCCGAACAGCAGCAGCGCGTGGGCCAGTTCAAGGTCTGATCACGATCAGATGCCCGGAGCCGAGCCCGCCATCCCCTCGGGGTGGCGGGCTTTTGCATGCGTGTGTGGTTGAAAGGCTTGATTCACCACGAAGTGCACGAAGGCACGAAGAAGGGCTGGGTCGAGGGCGAAAACCGGTCTACAGGAAGCGGGGAAGATTGGAAGCGAGATTGATGGGGTAGTGGATCGGGCACGGTCTGACGGGGAGGGTTGGTCGGAGGGCTGGTGCTCGAGCGGACGCGGGCGGGGGCTTCGCGGGCGAGCCCGCTCCCACAGGGGGCTCGGCCGGCGGGCTGGACGGGTCACGGCGTCGGCTAGGCCCCGGGCGGTTTTAGCCGATTCATCCTTCGAATCTTCCGGTCTTCCTGTGAACCGCCCTTGTCCTGGCCTTTCTTCGTGCGCTTCGTGGTGAATCCAGGCCCTCACTGGGCGGGGAAGAGCCGTTCGCCGTTCTCGAAGGCGATGGCGCGAGCGACGTCCTCGGGGAGTTGTTGCAGCCAGGCGCGGGTTTCGTCCTTCAGGCGGGTGTACTGTTCCCAGCGGGTGCGCGTGAAGGTATCCACGCCGATCATGAAGCGGTCGGGGTGGGCCAGGAACAGCTCGAACCAGTCGTCGTCGATCTGCCCGCCGGCGTTGATCCGCGGGTTGCGCATGGAGACGTCCATGTTCATGTGCGGGTGGCGTTCGAGGTAGTCCTGCACCAGCGGCGGGTAGGCGTAGCTTCCGGCGTGCGCCCAGAGGATGCGGACCTCGGGATGGGTCGCGTAGGCGTGGTCGATCACGGCGGGGTCGCCGTGGATCATCACGGTCAGGTCACGGGCCACGGCCAGGTCCAGCAGCTGTTCGAACCCGGGGCCGAAACGGTCGTCGGCGAGGATGTGGAATTCGCCCAGCCCGCGCCACGTGATGTCGGATTCATCCAGCATCGCGGTGATGCGCTCGCCCAGATCCTCGACGTGCATCCAGTCCATCTTCTTGCCCAGACGGTTGGAGACCTCCAGGAACGGGACGATGCGGGTGTCGGAGCCGGCCTTCAGACGGCGGATCAGGTCGTCCTCCGGGGACATGACGATAGCGCTTCGGACCTCGTTGGAGGCCAGCGTTCGGGCCACATCACTGATGCCGAAGTGCTCGGCCACCGCTGGTCGGTAGTGCAGGTGGGCATCGAAGATCGGCGGCTCGGCGCTGGCGGCCGCGAAAGGCAGGGCCAGCACCAGTGCGAGCAGGGAACGACGGAGGCAGTGGTTCATAAGGGGCCCTCCCGAGGCGGGTCCGATATCAGGACCGCGGCGTGCTGCCGGTGGCGGCTGTCGCTTCGGCCTGTTGCGGATCAAAGCGGTCGCGCAGGTAGCGGATGATCGCGTCGGATTCGTACAGCCAGCGCACCGAGCCGTCGTCCTCCTCGATGCGCAGGCAGGGCACCTGGAGGCGCCCACCCTCATTCTGCAGTTCCTCGCGCCAGGGCCCGGCGGCCTGGGCATTGCGCAGTTCGATGTTCAGCGACAGGCGCTGCATCGCGCGCCGGGCCTTGATGCAGAACGGGCAGGCGGGGAAGTGGTAAAGCGCCAGCGCGCGGGTTTGTTCGTCGACCCGGGCCTGTTCGGCCGGGTCGCGCTCGATGCCGCGCGGGCGCGAGACGCGCTCCCCGATCAACATGAACGGGGTGAGGATCAGGCGTACGCCGCGGAAGAAGGTTCGGATCAGGAATCGCATCCGGAAAGCATGCCACAGGAGCCCGACGACGTTACAGCATCCAGATAACCCACGGCGTTAGTCATGCCGGAGCCAAGGGCGGTTTCACGATGAAATTCCAGGGCGTTTAACAGGAAGGTTTGAAGATGGGAAGGTTCTTGCAGTGGGGCGCCGGGAAGAACGAGGACGATGGAGGCCGCTGCGATGTCCCGGAGTATTTCCGGACCCCAATCAAGAAATCTTCCTGACTTCGCGTCTTCCTGTTACGGCTGTTGATCTGTCCTTTTTCGTGCTTTCGAGGTGAATAGCTTCCTGCATTAGGAAAGTTCAGGGAGTGTCGAAGTCGAACTCCCACGGGTCTTGCTCGGGCGCGTCGAGCAGGGAGGGACGCAGGCGGATGATTTCGAAGCCCAGTTCGCGGTAGTCATCGAGGCGATCCGGGGCGAGGTCGGCGACCTCCACGAAGTCGGCGAAGGCCTCGGCCTCGATGCCACGCCAGTCCGCGAAGGTGCCGCAGACGGACACGTCGACCCCTTCATTGCGCACCAGCGACTCGACCTCGGCGTGCAGGCCGGGATGCTGCCCGGCCTCGCCGCGAGTGAGAGTGAACTGCTCTGCGCCATGGGCGACCACGGCGACGGGGTAGTCCGGGTCGCGTTTGCGCAGGCGGGCAATGTTCGCGCGGAGCTCGGGTAACAGTGCGGAGAGTGCCGCGCGGTCATTCTCGATGATCTCGAAGACGACGCCCTCGGGGAGTTCGTCGCGCTCCAGCAGCTCGCGGACTTCCGTGGATGGCTCTCGCTGTGGTTCGCCACCCGAAGCGAACGAATGCGAGGCCGCGGTGGCCAGCATCAGGGATGTCACACACAGGAGCGGGATTAATCGCGTCATACATCTTTAAGGGTAGGCAATCGGGCGATGTGACGCATGAACGCACAGGCATCGTGGGGAGGGAATGTCGGCTATGGGATCAGGCGGGAACGGGTGCCTGGAGCGAGACCTTCATCACAGTCTCTGGTTTCATGCTAGGGTTTTCCGCCAAAATGTCGCGCTCCGAATGTGGCCCAGGGATGGGGTACGGTCGATAACGAGTGCACGGTTTGAGTGTTGCCAACCGGCGCGTTGCCGCCGTCGCGAGTCGTATCTCGATGATCCAGCCATCTTTCCGGTCCCAGCGGCGGCGTCTGCTGGGCATGGTGATCCTTGCGATCCTGATGACCGGCGTGCTGGTAACGCTGGTCACTGCGTGGCCCCTTTATCAGTCGTCGCGCGAGGCAATGGAGCGGGTCACGGTGGTCGCGACCTGGGCGCGTGGCGAGGCGATCGCCCGGCTGGAGGGGCAGTTCGAGTCGGTCGCCGAGCAGTTCACCAGCCGGACCGAGATCCGGCGACGCCTGGAGTGGTATGCGGATGGCGAGCTGTCGCTGGAGGAACTGATCGCATTCACGCGCCCGCGGCTGCTGGATGCAAAGGCCAGTGCCCCCGGAGTGGCCGGGATGATTCGCCTGGGACCGAACGGCGAGGTGGTGGTCCGCGAAGGCCTGACCGAGGACGCGGAGGGGGGCCCGAACCCGTCCGAAGGTACCGGAAACGGGATGGTGCGGGTGGGGGAGACCCTGCTGTGGCGGGCGGCGGCCCCCATCCGCGACCCGGAGGGCCGCCAGGTAGGGATTGATGTGCTGTATTTCGATCCGGTGCCATTGCGTGACCTTCTGCTCGAGGCGGAGGCGGTCGACGACGACCTGTTCGGTCCGGATGGTCTGGCGCTGCGTGCGCGACTGCTGGACCGGGTGCGGGAGTCGTTGCTGGAGGTAGGCTCTGGCGGGGAACTCGTGCAGCGACCGCTGGACGCCGGAATGGCCGCGGCCCTGGGGCGTTCCGAGTCTTCCCGGGCAGGATTTCTGGAACCGGAGGATTCGTTACGGGATCGGGTCGTTGCCTTTGCCCCGGTGGGCCAGGGCGACCGGCTGCTGCTGGTCGATGCCCCGTTCTGGGACTTCTACGGGGCGGCACTGCATCGCCTGGCCTGGCCGCTGGCCCTGGTCGTGTTGCTGCTTCCGCTGGTGAGCTGGATGGCGGGGCGCACCATGCGCCCGTTATTGCGCCGACTGGTAGCCCAGGCCGAGACGCTGGAACACCAGTCCCAGGAGTTGCGTCTGGCGGCCAGCGTGTTCGAGGGTACCGGCGAAGCAATCCTGGTGACCACGCCGGATCACCGGGTGGTGCGCGCGAATGGCGCCTTCCAGCGCCTGACCGGGTATGACATCGAGCAGGTGGTCGGGCAGGTGTTGCCGGAGTTCTTTGTCAGCCTGCAGCCGGGTGAGCTCGACGGCATTTGTGACCGGGTGCGCCGCGACGGGAACTGGCACGGCGAGATCGACTACGGTACCCGCAGTGGAGAGCGTCTGACGGCCCTGCAGGGCATTACCGAAGTGCGCGATGCGGAAGGCCGTCCACTACACTACATTCACATCCTGCACGATGTGACCCGGCGCAAGGCGCAGGAGCAGAAGATCCGTCACCAGGCGCTGCACGACCCGCTGACCGATCTGCCGAATCGTGCCGAGCTGACCCGGCAGCTCCAGCAGGCGATTGACCGTGCCGCCGACGAGTCGACCTCCCTGGCGCTGCTGTTTCTGGACCTGGATCGGTTCAAGGAGGTGAACGATAGCCTCGGGCATGCGCTGGGTGACGAACTGCTCTGTCAGGTCGCCGAGCGTCTGGATGCCCTGTTGCGTCACGAAGACACGGTGGGCCGACTGGGAGGGGACGAGTTCCTCGTCCTGCTGCAGGGATTGCCGGCCCCCCGCTTCGCCGGCGAGGTGGCTGCCAAGATCATTGCGAGCCTGGGCGAGCCGTTCGAGCTCGACGGCCAGCAGGCGAACATCGGGGTCTCGGTCGGCATTGCCCTGTATCCGGAGGATGGCGGTGACGCCGGGACACTGATTCACCGGGCCGATATGGCGATGTACTGTGCCAAGGACGCGGGTCGCAACACCTGGAGCTTCTACCGCGACGGGGTCGCAGACGACCAACCCGGCTGACCGATACCCTTGGCCGCCCTGTCCGGGGAGGTGTCTCCTGGCGCTGTCGGCATGCCGTTTCAGTGGCGGTCGCCGGTGGCCTCTTCGGCCATCTGGTCGTAGCTGGTGTGGCGCACGTCCTTGCCCTTGACGAAGTAGACCACGTACTCGCAGATGTTGCGGGCGCGGTCGCCGATGCGTTCCAGGGAGCGCGTGGCCCAGATGATGTCCATCAGGCGCGGTACGGAGTCCGGCGCGGCAGTCATCTGCTTCATCAGTTTCTGGGTGATGGTCTCGTACAGGCTGTCGATCTGGATGTCCAGCTGGGCCACGCGGACGGCCTGCTCGACATCCATGCGGGCGAAGGCATCGAGGGCGCCACGCGTCATTTCGCGGGCGTGCTCCCCCATGCTGGCGATGTCCGCCATCGGCGCACTGTTGCGGTCCGCGTCCAGCAGGTGCAGGCCCATGCGGCCGACACGCTCGGCCTCGTCGCCCATGCGCTCGAGGTCGGTGATGGTCTTGATCACGGCGATCACCAGACGCAGGTCGGAGGCGGTGGGCTGGCGCCGCGCGAGGATGTGGGTGCATTCCTCGTCGATCTCGACCTCCTTGGCGTTGACCTGATAGTCCGAGGTCATCACCTTCTCGGCCAGCTCGACGTCACCCTCGACCATGGCGTGGACGGCATCGGCGAGCTGCTGCTCGACCAGGCCGCCCATCGCCATCACCTGCTTGATGATGTCCTCCAGCTCGGCGTTGAACTGCTGCGAGATGTGCTGCTTGAAGAAGCTCTTGTCCATTGTGGTATCCCCTTGCGGTCGCGACGTCAGCCGAAGCGGCCGGTGATGTAGTCCTCGGTCTGCTTTTTCGCGGGCGAGGTGAACAGGGTGTCGGTGTCGGCGTATTCGATCAGCTCGCCCATGTACATGAAGGCGGTGTAGTCGGAGACACGCGCGGCCTGCTGCATGTTGTGGGTGACGATGACCAGCGTGTAGTCCTTCTTCAGCTCGATCATCAGTTCCTCGATCTTCAGCGTGGCCAGCGGGTCCAGCGCGGAGCAGGGCTCGTCCAGCAGCAGGACCTCGGGATCGATCGCGATGGCGCGGGCGATCACCAGGCGCTGCTGCTGGCCACCGGAGAGGCCGAAGGCGTTCTCGTGCAGGCGGTCCTTCACCTCGTCCCACAGCGCGGCGCGCTTGAGCGACTTTTCCACGACCTCGTCCAGCTTGCGGCGGTTCTTCACGCCCTGCAGGCGCAGGCCGTAGGCCACGTTCTCGTAGATCGACTTGGGGAAGGGATTCGGCTTCTGGAATACCATGCCCACGCGCCGGCGCAGCTCGGGGATGTCCACGCTCTTGTCGTAGATGTCCGCGCCGTCCAGACGGATCGTGCCATCGATGTGCACAGAATCGATCAGATCGTTCATGCGGTTGAAGCAGCGCAGGAACGTGGACTTGCCACAGCCAGACGGGCCGATGAATGCGGTGATGCGGTTCTTCGGGATGCGGATGTCGAGGCCCTTGAGCGCCTGGTCCTCGCCGTAATAGAGACTGAGGTCCTCCGCGGTCAGGCAGATATCCTCGCGGTCGAGGTTCAGGCCGCGCGGGGCCTGGTTGTTCTGGGCCACGTTGACGGCGTGGGTCTGGGTGTCACTCATTTCGGGTACTCCATGGGGAATAGGGTTCGACGCACCCAGTTATCGCGACGGTACGGAAAAGCACCGTCATCGCGAGGCGCGCAGCGCCGTGGCGATCTCCCGGGATGCTCCCGGCGTTGGCCGAAGCGGGCGTCTGGATTGCGTCGGGAGGTTGCCGCGGCCCCTTTGGGGCCTCGCAATGACGGTGTATGCGAGAAACGTTCTGCATGTCGTGTGTCAGTCGCTGTCGGCGCGGTATTTCTCGCGCAGGTGGTTGCGGATGGAGATCGCCGTGAGGTTGAGCACGATGATCAGCAGCACCAGGACCAGCGCGGTGGCGTAGACCAGCGGGCGGCCGGCCTCGACGTTCGGGCTTTTGAAGCCGACGTCATAGATGTGGTAACCGAGATGCATGAACGCGCGGTCGAGGTGGAGGTACGGGAAGTTCCCGTCCATCGGCAGGTTGGGGGCCAGCTTGACCACGCCGACCAGCATCAGCGGCGCCACCTCGCCGGCTGCGCGCGCTACGGCCAGGATCAGCCCGGTCATCATGGCCGGCGCGGACAGCGGCACGATCAGGCGCCACAGGGTCTCGGCCTTGGTGGCGCCCAGGGCCAGCGAGCCGTGGCGGATGCTGCTGCCAATGCGGGTCAGGCCTTCCTCGGTGGAGACGATCACCACCGGCAGCGTCAGCAATGCCAGGGTCAGCGAGGCCCAGATGATTGCCGGCGAGCCGAAGGTCGGTGAGGGAAGGGCGTCCTGGAAGAAGATCTGGTCGATGTTGCCGCCGATCAGGTAGACGAAGAAGCCCAGGCCGAACACGCCGAACACGATGGACGGGACGCCCGCCAGGTTGTTCACCGAGATGCGGATGGTGCGCACCAGCGGCCCCTGCTTGGCGTACTCGCGCAGGTAGATGGCCGCAAGCACCCCGAACGGGGTCACCACGATGGACATCAGCAGCACCATCAGCACGGTGCCGAAGATGGCCGGGAGGATGCCGCCCTCGGTATTGGCCTCGCGCGGGAAGCCGGTCATGAAGTCCCAGAAGGTGACCACGTAGTGGCCGAGCTTCTGCGGGATGTTCATGTCGTTCGGCCACCAGGCGTTCACCACCTGGGACAGATCGATGCTGGATTCCTGGCCGTCGGCGGTCTGCAGCGTGAGGGCGTAGCGGCCGACCTCCTGGCGCAGCTGATTGCGTTCGGCCTCGAGGTCGCTGTACTCCGCGTCAAGCGCCTCGCGTTCGGCCTGAAGCGCCTCGTGGCGCTCGGCGCGCGCTTCCTCGGACAGCGTCTCGTCGCGTTCCAGCCCGCGTTCGGCCAGGCGTATCTGTTCCAGGGCAAAGTTCACCCGCCCGATCTCCACCCGCTCGATGCGCTCGATTTGCTGCACCAGGGAACGGGTTTCGGGGATGCGCGCCTCGAAGGCCTCGCGGGCGCCGCTGCCCTCGGCGACCACTTCGCCGTCGACCCGGAACTCGCTGATGTAGCCGTAGAAATTGCCCCATTGCAGGCGTTCCAGCACCACGGCGTCGCGCGGGCGCTCCCATTCGGACATGAAGTCTTCGACGTACCAGCGGAAATCACGCGAGTCGAGGTCGCGATTGCCGCGCTTGACCAGATGCCGGACCACGATCTCCTGGCCTTCCGGGACGTCGATACCGGTTTCGCGCATGGCCTGGGCGGTCATGGTCTCGGAGCGCGACAGCTCGCCCATCACCCGGACGGGTTCGGACTGCTCGGAGGTCTGGTACTCGAACTCGATGACATCCGAGGGCCAGAAGAACGACAGGCCGTTGACCGCGATCATCAGGATCAGCCCGAAGACCATCGTCAGCGACACCGCCACCGCGCCCGCGTTGAGCCAGATCCAGGGGGTGCCCGTTTTGAACCATTTATTCATCGGATCGGAGCCTGTCGTCGATGCGGGTTAGAGGGAGCTGTACTTGTTGCGCAGGCGCTGGCGCACGATCTCGGCGACCGTGTTCACGAAGAACGTCAGCGCGAACAGCACCAGGGCGGCGAGGAACAGGATTCGGTAGTGCGTGCCGCCCACCGCGGTTTCGGGCATCTCCACCGCGATATTCGCGGAGAGGGTGCGCATGCCCTCGAAGATGTTGAAATTGACCACCGGCGAGTTCCCGGTCGCCATTAGCACGATCATGGTCTCGCCGACGGCGCGCCCGAAGCCGATCATGACGGCCGAGAAGATGCCGGGGCTGGCGGTCAGCAGGACCACGCGGACCACCGTCTGCCACGGGGTGGCCCCCAGCGCCAGCGAGCCCTGGGTCAGGTGCTTGGGCACGTTGAATACCGCGTCCTCGGAGATCGAGTAGATGGTCGGGATCACCGCGAAGCCCATCGCGATGCCGATGACCAGGGCGTTGCGCTGGTCGTAGGTGTAGCCGGCGTCGGTCAGCCACTGGCGGGCGTCGCCGTTGAACAGCCAGACCTCGATCAGCGGGCTCATCGACGCGGAGAACCAGCCTACCAGGATCACCACCGGGATCAGCACCGCGGCCTCCCAGCCGGCCGGGATCACGCGGCGCACGCCCTCCGGCAGCAGCCGCGTCCAGACGAAGGCGACCACCAGCATCATCAGGGGCATCAGGATCAGGATGCTGGCGACTGCGGGCAGGTTGGACTCGATGTAGGGGGCCAGCCATAGCCCGGCGAGGAAGCCGAGGATGACGGTCGGCAGGGCCTCCATCAGCTCGATGCTGGGCTTGGTCAGGCTGCGCATGCGGCTGGACATGAAGTAGGCGCTGTAGATGGCCCCCATGATCGCCAGCGGGGTGGCGAACAGCATGGCGTAGAAGGCGGCCTTCACGGTGCCGAGGGTCAGTGGCACCAGCGAGAACTTGGGCTCGAATTCGTCGGTGGCGGAGGACGACTGCCAAACGTAATCGCCGCTGGAGCGGCCCTCGTACCAGACCTTCTGCCACAGGACGTGGAGGGAGACCTCCGGGTGGGGATTCGAGAGCCGGTGCACGGTCCAGGTCTCGTCGGTGTCGACCGCGATCAGCAGTCGATTGCGCGGGTCGATGTAGACCCGGTGCAGGGATGTATCGCCGACCTGGTGCTGTACCAGCGTGCGCTGCGAAGTCGGGTAGTGCACGGCCAGGGCGCCGCTGGCATCGGCGGTGGCGAAGCCCTTGCGGATGTATTCCGGCTGGATGTTGGTTACCGCGGCCGAGTGGCGGGGGAACTCGCGCACGCGGGTGATCCGGTTCACGTTGTTGTCGTCGCGCACCAGCATGTATTGCGCGACGGAGCCGTCCGAGCCGCCGACGATCACCGATACGGTCCCGAGCAGATATTCCAGCGATGTGACCTCGGCATCCTCGCCGTGGATCACGCGCTGGGTGTCGACCCGCTCGGCGTTTCGCGGGCTGGAGATGTCGTAGAAATGCAGCCGCCCCTGGTTGTCGCCCACCAGCATGTTGCGGCCGGTGATGTCCAGCAGGATACGCGAGGCTGTCGCGCCATCCGGCAGGGACGGGAGGTCATGCGCCGAGCGGCGTACTTCGACTTCGCCGGTCATCATCGAGGTCCGTTCCTCGAAGTTGACCAGGCGCAGGCGGCCGTCGCCGGTAGCCACCGCGACGCGGACGCCGCTGGAGCCGCGCTGGATGCCGACCACCTCGATGGCCTGGCCTTCGCCGTCCACATCCAGCAGGGAGGAGCTCTCGTCCCCCAGCGGGTAGACCAGGCCGGGGTCATAGGCGCGGCCTTCGGGGGTGAAGCGTTCGTTGTATTCGTACTCAATGGCGAGGACCTGACCATTGTCCAGGCCAATCGCGACGAGTCGGGTGCGCGGTTCGGCGGCGGTGAAGCTGGTCACCCGGGCATCCTCGGGGATCGGCAGGGACTGCTCCTGCACGATCTCACCGCTTTCCGGGCGGAAGAAGATCGCACGCCGGTCCTCGGTCAGGCGCACGGCCATCTCCCGGTGGCGGTTCACGGCGAGGTGGACCGTCCCGGTGTCGGCGCCGCCGGGGGCGCTGTACTGGGTCTGTTCCTCGATCTCCGCGCCCAGGAACATGGGCAGCGTTTCGCTCAGCAGGTAGACGAACATCAGGGTTAGCGCACCGACCACCGCGACGCCGAAAAAGCCGATCAGGTAGCGGGCCGAGGTATCCTTGGTGCGGCGCCAGCGCTGGAAGCGGCCAAGGGTGGAGATCGCGTGGAGTCCGGACATTCGGGGTCCCCCGGGGGGTCGACAGGCGGAAGGCGTCAGATGGCCCGCATGCTACGGGCGCTTCGTGACAGAACGGTTACAGCCGTGTGACGGCTGTTTGAACGCCCACGTGTTGGGATGGCTGCACAAAAAAGGCCCGGACAGAGTCCGGGCCTTCTGGTCTTGGCCGAGGCTGATAATCCTCGCGAGGACTGCTTGGGGGCGAAGCCCTGCCAGAGCTCGATGTGGGCAGGGGCGTTCGTCTGCGAGCAGGCTCCTACAGGCCGAGCGCCTCGCGCTGGCGCTGGGCGACGGTCTCGGGCAGCGGGACGAAGCCGTCACGCACGACCACTTCCTGGCCTTCCTTGGACAGCACCATCTTCAGGAACTCGGCCTGACGCGGGGCGAGCCCGTCTTCCGGGTGCTTGTTGACCGCGACGTACAGGAAGCGGGACAGCGGGTAGTCACCGGTGGCGGCGTTCTCGCCGGTCGGCTCGAAGTATTCGCCTTCATTCTCGCCCAGGGCGATGGCGCGCACGCCGGAGGTGTTGTAGCCGATGCCGGAGTAGCCGATGCCGTTCAGGGACTCGGCGACACCCTGGACCACGGAGGCGGAACCGGGCTGCTCGTTCACGGCGTTCTTGAAGTCACCGTCACACATGGCGTGCTGACGGAAGTAACCGTAGGTGCCGGAGACCGCGTTACGCCCGTAGATGGTGATGTCGCGGTTGGCCCAGGAGCCTTCCAGGCCGAGCTGACCCCAGCGGGTGATGTCTTCGGCACCACCGCAGCGGCGGGTGGAGGAGAAGACGGCGTCAACCTGGGCAATGGTCATGCCTTCGATCGGGTTGTCGCGGTTCACGAAGACGGCGATGGAGTCGATGGCGACCGGGACCAGGGTCATCTCGTAGCCGTGGCGCTCCTCGAAGGCCGCCTGCTCGCTGTCGCGGGGCATGCGGGACATCGGGCCGAAGTCGGCGGTGCCCTCGGTCAGGGCGGGGGGGGCGGTGGAGGTGCCGGCACCCTGGATCTGGATGTTGACGTTCGGGTAGAAGTCCTGGAACTCCTCGGCCCACAGCGCCATCAGGTTGTTCAGGGTGTCCGAGCCTTCGCTGGACAGGTTGCCGGAGATCCCGCTGACGGTCTGGTAGGCCGGCAGGTTGGGGTCGACATCGGCCATCGCCGGGGTGATGGCGAGGGCGGCGGCCGCGGCCGCGGCAAGAATCGTGCGCTTGAACAGCATGGGTGTACTCCCTGGTGCTTGCTTTGAGGTTTGTTCGGAGCCGATCGGTCGGTCCTTGATGCGGGATTATCGGGAGGCTTGCTTGCAGTTGCGTGACGGCCACATGACAGCGGTGTGACATCTGGTGGGCCACGCCCATAGGGCTGTAACGGTGGGTGGAGATTCGGCCGAACCCGGGGCTCTGACGCCTTGCTCGTTCCGGGCGATTGCTTCGCTGCGCTCGCTATGACGGGTAGTTGAGTTGTATCGGTCATTGCGAGGAGCGGAGCGACGCGGCAACCGGTTGGATCTGCCAGGGCACTCGGGGGTTCAGTCAGCGATAGCTTGCCTTGCTCTCTCTTGGGGGCCTTCCTCTTGGGCCGTTCCACGTGCGTCGCGCTTCGGTGACCCGCGCGCGTAGGGTCGGCGCAGTCGCAACGCGGCTAGCTTGAGAGCACGGCGGCTTCCGGCTTGCGAATGCGACTCAGGGGGAACAGGCAGGTGAAGCGGCTGCCGCGGCCGACCTGGCTCTCGATGGCGAGGTGGCCGTCGTGGCGCGCGAGGACGTGCTTCACGATCGCCAGACCCAGCCCCGTCCCGCCGCGGGATTGCGTGCGCCCGGCATCCACACGGTAGAAGCGTTCGGTCAGGCGTCCGAGGTGGTGGCTGGCGATCCCGGGCCCGGTGTCTTCCACGATCAGGCGCGCGCCGTCGTCGTCCGCGCGCCAGCGCAGAGTGATGGTGGTCCCATCGGGGGTGTACTTCACTGCGTTGAACAGCAGGTTGGCGCAGGCCGAGCGCAGCTCGTCCGGGTTGCCCTGAAACTCCAGGTCCGGGTCGGCGTCGAGCACGATTTCGTGTGCTTCCGACCCGGACAGGATCCGCGCCTCGTCGGCCAGCTTCCGGAGCATCGGAAACGGGTTGAACCAGTCCTGCGGGCCAGTGGTTTCGCCGGTTTCGAGACGCGAGAGCAGCAGCAGGTCGTCCACCAGGAGCTTCATGCGCTCGGATTGTTCGCGCAGCATCTGCACCGAGCGGATCAGTTCGGGCTGGTCCTCCAGCGCGTCCTCCAGTGTCTCCGTGACGCCGTAGAGGACGGTGAGCGGCGTGCGCAACTCGTGCGAGACATTGGCGATGAAGTCGCGGCGCATCACCTCGAGGCGATGCAGGTGGGTGGTGTCGCGCGCCAGCAGCAGGTACTGCGCATCGCCGTAGGGGAGCATGCGCATCTCCAGCTGGCGCTCGTCATCCAGCGGCGAGGGCACGGTTACGCGGGCCAGCGATTCGCGGGCGCGCTCCATGAAGGCCAGGAACTCCGGGTGGCGCAGGAGGTGCGTAACGCGCTGGCCCTCGTCGCGCGGCCAGTGGAGTCCGAGGAGCTGGCAGGCCATGTCGTTCAGCCATTCAATGCGCAGGTCGTCGTTCAGCACGATCACGGCGTCGGGCATGGCCTTGGCCGAGTCGCGGTAGCGCTCCAGCAGCTGACGCAGGCGGTGCACCCGGTTCTCGTGGCGTTTTCGGCGGCGGTAGAGGTGATCGAAGATTGTGCCCCACAGGCCGCGCACGTCCGGGGGTTCGGCACGTCCACCGCGGCGCAGCCAGGTCTCCAGCCACAGCAGGTTGGCGATGTTCCAGGCCAGGGCCGCGCCCAGCAGAAAGGCCACCGTAGGCCAGAACTGGCCGGTGGCCCAGCCCAGCGCCAGGATCGGCAGCGCGATCAGCAGGCTGGTGATGAGGATGTCGGGCCAGGTCTTGCGGTGCTGCACGGGGACCGCCGGGCGTCAGGGAGTCTGCGAGAAACGGTACCCCGAACCGCGCACGGTTTGCACCAGATGATCATGGCCGGAGTCGGCCAGCGCCTTGCGCAGGCGGCGGATGTGCACGTCCACCGTGCGTTCTTCCACGTACACGTTGGTGCCCCAGACCTTGTCCAGCAGCTGTTCGCGACTGAACACGCGTTCCTGATGGGTCATGAAGAAGTGCAGCAGGTTGTACTCGGTCGGGCCCATGCTGATGGCCTCGCCGTTGCCGGTAATGCGGTGCGAGACCGGGTCCAGGCGCAGGCCCTCAATCTCGATGGGCTCCTCGCTGGTGGTCGGCGAGGTGCGGCGCAGCACGGCCTTCATGCGTGCGACCAGCTCGCGCGGCGAGAACGGTTTGGTTACGTAGTCGTCGGCGCCGACATCCAGGCCGCGCACGCGGTCCTCTTCCTCGCCGCGTGCGGTCAGCATGATCAGCGGGATGTCCTTGGTGACGGGACTGGCCTTGAGGGTGCGCGCCCAGTCGATGCCGCTGATGTCCGGCAGCATCCAGTCCAGGAGGATCAGGTCCGGCGGGTCTTCCAGCAGCAGCGATTTCGCGCTGCGCACGTCGCCGGCCTCGCGGACCTCGTAGCCGGCCTTCTGGAACGGCAGCTGCAGCATCTCGCGGATTGCCGTGTCATCCTCCACCAGCAGAATTCGAGTGGCCATGGCCCTGTCTCGTGATTGCCTGCTCCGCATTAGATAACAGGCATGTTACAGCCTTGTGAACGCGGGCGATGTCTGAATCCGCCGAACCGGCCGGGGCCTTCGGTCTTGTTACGAGTGCGCGCCGAGTTCGAAGCGTTCGTCGCCGTGCAGGAAGATCATGCCGTCATGGTGGGGCGAACGGGCGAGTTGCTGGCGGATGGCCTGTTCATGGCCGGGCTTCAGGTGCGTGATGGCGATGCGCGGGCGGTGCTCCAATAGCGCGAGGTCCTGGCCCAGGTGCTGCGGCGTGTAGTGCTTGGCCAGGTCGGCCATGCCCTCCATCTCGTCCGGGAGACCGGTCTCGATCATCAGCAGGTCGAGGTGGGGCAAGGCGTTGAGCGCGGGCCAGAGTTGACGCGAGGAGGTGGTATCGCCGCTGAAGGCGAATGCGGCACCTTCGTGGTTGGTCACGCTGTACCCCACGGCGGGTACGGTATGCCGGGCGGGCAACACGCGGATCTCGCGGTCCCCGGCGGCGAGCGTCTGTCCGGGCTGCAGGGATTCCAGCCGGATCAGGGGCTGATCGGGACGGGGCAGGCGTGTGAAGTCCGGCCAGATCACCCAGTTGAACACGTGATCGCAAAGGGCCTTCAGCGTGGCGGGTAGCCCGTGCACGTGGATGGGTTCGGCATTCGGGCTGTAGACCATGTCCGCGAGCATGGGCAGGAAGGCGATATGGTCGAGGTGCGAATGGGTCAGGAACACGTGACGGATGCGGCGCAGTTCGTCCAGGCTCAGGTCGCCCACGCCGCTGCCGGCATCGATCAGGATGTCGTCATCGATGAGGATGGACGTAGTGCGCCGGCCGGGGCCAATCCCGCCACTGGCGCCCAGGATGCGAACGGACAAACTCATGTCGCGAAGTATATCGACCCCGCAGCGAGCCGTCCCCCCGCCTGCCCGGTGGGTTGGGGGGTGGGGCCGGTCGCCCGGCAGTGCTGGAGGTGGGTGACGGACATATGCCAATGCTAGACCGGGTCCAGCTTCGGCTTCCGTGATCTGTGGCGCGAAAAGGCAATTTCGCGAGAGGTCGGGGAAAACAAAAGTTGCATGATCGGGGCTTCCCGCCACCCGGTGGAGTTGCTAGAATGCGCGTCCTGTTTGGGGCGGTAGCTCAGCTGGGAGAGCGTCGCGTTCGCAATGCGAAGGTCGGGAGTTCGATCCTCCTCCGCTCCACCAGACACCGTGAAAAAGGCCTGCTTTCGCAGGCCTTTTTCTTTTTGCGGGTTATGGGTTCGCCCAGCGGCGGGCGGGCGCGGCAGGATGGCGGGCGAAGTGTTCTGGCGCATGCCGGCGCACGTGCTCGGCGAGGGCATCGGCCGGCAGGGGCGGGCTGCACAGGTAGCCCTGCCAGGTGTCGCAGCCCTGGGACGCCAGAAATCCGAGTTGTGCGGCGCTTTCCACCCCCTCGGCGAGAACGTCCAGTCCGAGGTTGTGCGCCATGCCGATGATGGTCACGGCCAGCTCGGCGTCGTTGCGGTCCTCGGGCAGGTCGCGCACGAACGTCTGGTCGATCTTCAGGATGTCGATGGCGAATTCCTTCAGGTAGGCCAGCGACGAATAGCCGTGCCGAAATCGTCGATGGCCAGTGCCACGCCCAGTTGCTTGAGCTGTTGCAGGGTGCCGCGGGTCGTGTCGGCCTGTTCCATCAGCGTGCTTTCGGTTAGCTCGAGGGTCAGGCGCCGGGCCGGGAGACCGGTTTCCTGCAGGACCTGTCGGACTTGGTGAAGCAGGCCCGGTGCGGAGACCTGGCGCGCCGACAGGTTGACCGAGATCTCCAGCGGCGGCAGTCCGGCCCGGTCCCAGTCAACGACTTGACGACAGGCCTCGCGCAGGACGAACGCGCCGACATCCACAATGAGCCCGGTCTCCTCGGCCAGCGGGATGAACACGTCCGGCGTGACCAGGCCGTGTTCCGGGTCGCGCCAGCGCACCAGGGCCTCGATGCCGGTGATCACGCCGGACTTCATCTGGATCTGGGGCTGGTAGAACACCTCCAGTTCGCCCTGTGCCAGCGCGCGGCGCAGGCGGTTTTCGATCTCCAGGCGCTGGCTGGCCGCATCGGTTAGGGCGGTGCGGTAGAAGCGGAAGGTATTGCGTCCGGCGTCCTTGGCCTCGTACATCGCGGCGTCGGCCTGGGTGATCAATTCGCCGGCCTCGGTGGCGTCGTCGGGATACAGGGCGATGCCGATGCTTGCACCCACCTGGAGGTCGCTCCAGCCCCCGACGGCAAAGGGTTCCGCAATCAGCGCCAGCAACTGGCGGGCGCGCGCCTCGAGTTCCCGGTGATCGGCTGCGTCTTCGATGATCACGACGAACTCGTCGCCGCCGATGCGCGCGATGGTGCGCGCCTCGAAACGCGTCTTCAGGCGCTCGCCGAGGATCTGCAGCATGTCATCGCCGACCCGGTGACCCAGGCTGTCGTTGACGGTCTTGAAGCGGTCGAGATCGACGAACAGGATGGCCAGGCATCCGTTCGCGTCACGGGCCTGCTGCATGGCATCGTGCAGGCACTCCTGCAGCAGCGTGCGGTTGGGCAGGCCGGTAAGCGGGTCGTGGCCGGCCTGGTAGGCCAGTTCGGCCTCGTGCGTGCGCAGTCGGGCCTCGGCCGCCCGGCGCTGCTCGACCTCCAGCGACAGGCGCGTGTTGAGGCGCCGGTAGTAGAGCGCGGCGAGGCCGCTCAGCAGCAACAGGCCCGCCAGAAACCCCAGCAGAACCTCGGGACGGGCCTCCCAGTAGGCGCGCAGGTCCACCACCACCGGACGGTCGTAGGGCGGACGGCCGAGTTCTTCCAGCAGGGCGTGTACCGCGGCATAGGACAACGGCGCCGACCAGCCGTGGTAGCCGCCGGCGCGCACCGCGGGATGGTCGGAAGGCAGGCTCAGCAGGGCGATGCTGACGGCCTCCGCCAGCGGGTCCGGCGTGTGTTCCAGGCGCGAGAAGGGCCATTCCGGATACAGCCGGGTGGAGTGGGCGAACGGGAACTCCGCGGTCTCCCGGGGCTCCAGCACGCGCAGTGTCCCCGGGGCGAGGGTGCCGGCCCGGAGCTGGCCCTCCAGTACGCCGGTGCGCACGATGCCGGCATCGGCGTCACCGGCGAGCAGCCCCTCGATCACGCGGTGGTGTGGCATGCCGGTGAATTCAAGGGCGGCCAGGTCGTCCTGTGGCTCCACGCCCGCGTTACGCAGCGCCTCGTGGGCCGCCAGCCAGCCGCCCAGGGAGTCCGCGTCCACGGCGAGCAGTCGCTGGCCTCTCAGGTCGTCCAGGGACTGAAGATCCGCGCGGTCGTCACGCACCAGGACGGTCCCGCCGAACTGGCGGATAGGCTGGCCCTGTTCCTCGGCGATCAGGGTGGCCAGGCGGGTAATGCCCTGTTCGGCCTCCAGGCGTACGTAATGTCCGGTGTTGGTCAGGACGAAATCGATGTCGCGCGCGGCGACGGCCCGATCCAGTTCCGGGTAGTTCAAGGCCTGAATGCGGAATTCGGCCGAGTCGATCTGCGCGCTCAGGTAGTCGGCGGTGGGCTGCCACTGGGCAGCGGTCTGGCCGGCGTCGAGGAAGGCCAGCACGCCAATGGTGTACACCTCGGCACCGTCATGATCTCCGGCCATCGCCGGCGCGGCGAAGGACAGCGCGGAGAGCAGGGCCAGCAGACGGAAGAGGGGGGACCGGAGGCGCATCGGCAAGAGCCTACTATGAGAAGGGACTTGCCGTACACGCTCCCGGCTGGAGGGCCGTACTTGACCGGCCTGTGGATGAGGGGCGATCACGCGGCAAGCAAGGTCGCCGCCGCGTGACCGGAGGGGTGGACTACCAGCTCTTGTAGGGCAGGAACTTGCCGTTCCAGGTGATCTTCACGCGGTCGCCCTTGGGGTCCTCGACCTTGTCGATGTCCATGGTGAAGTCGATCGCGCTCATGATGCCGTCGCCGAATTTCTCGTGGATCAGCGCCTTCATGGTGTCGCCGTAGACGTTGATCGCCTCGTAGAAGCGATAGATCACCGGGTCGGTGGGGATGGTCTTGTCCCAGGCCTTGTGCGGGAAGGCCTGGAGCGCCTGCGAGACCTCGGGGCCAAGGCCGAGGAAGGTCGCCAGCTTGTCGGCCTGGTCGCCCTCCAGGTGGTTCATGCCGTAGCAGGCGGAGGTTACGTAGACCTCGTGCAGCCCGGTGGCCTCGGCGATCGCGGCCCAGGTGGTTCCGCGGTTCTCCTTGGCCTCGAGGATGGTGGTGGTCATGGCGCTCTTGCTGAGACTCATCAATTGGCTCCTTAGAATGCGATGGGTAAAGGTAGGGGTCAGACCGCGCGCACCATGCGCGGCCCCGGTTGGGAACTGTGTTCCGGTTCGGCCTCGGGCCTCGCCGGGTTGACGATGCGTGGGGTGTGGCGCGGGTTGTCGCCGCGGGCGGCGGCCTCCTGGGCCTTGGCGGACATCACCTTGGCGCCCTCGACCAGGAAATCGACCAGGTGGTTGCGGATCGGGTAGTACGCCTCCTCCTGGTGGAGTGTGGCCCGGGTGCGCGGCCGCGGGATGTCGATCTTCACCGACTCGGCCACCTGGGCATGCGGGCCGTTGGTCATCAGCAGCACGCGGTCGGCGAGCAGGATCGCCTCGTCGACATCGTGGGTGATCATGAACACGGTCTGGTGGGTCTCCGACCAGATCTTCAGCAGTTCCTCCTGGATCACGCCGCGGGTCAGGGCGTCCAGGGCCCCGAACGGCTCGTCCATCAACAGCAGCTTGGGTTCGATGGCGAAGGCCCGGGCGATCCCGACGCGCTGGCGCATCCCGCCGGAAAGCTGCGACGGCTTGCGGTCCATGGCATCGTCCAGTCCGACCATGTGCAGGTACCGCTCCGCGTGCTCGCGGCGTTTCGCCTTGCTCCAGTTGGGCCAGCGGGCGCGCACCGCGAACATCACGTTGTCCCGCGCTGTCAGCCAGGGCAGCAGGCTGTGGTTCTGGAAGATCACGCCCTGGTCGAGGCTCGGGCCCTTGATCTCCTTGTTGTCCATGATCACGTTGCCGTCGGTAGGCGTGGCCAGGCCGGCGAGCACGTTCAGGATGGTGGATTTGCCACAGCCGGAGTGACCGATCAGGCAGACGAACTCGCCCTTGTCGATGGTCACATCCACGCCCTCGAACACCGTCAGCAGGTCGTTCGAATCGGGCTGCGGGAAGCGCTGGCTCAGGTTCTCGATTTCGAGGAATCCCTTGCTCATGGTTGGTCTCCTTTGGTGCCGCGCCGACTCAGTCGGCGTAGCGCACGAACTTGGTGGCCTGGGCGAGGGAGGCATCGAGCAGGAAGCCGACGATGCCGATCATGATGATCGCGAAGATCACGCTGGCGAGATCGAGGTTGTTCCACTCGTTCCAGATGTAGTAGCCGATGCCGGTGCCGCCCACGAGCATCTCGGCGGCGACGATGACCAGCCAGGCAATGCCGATGGAGATGCGCATGCCGGTCAGGATGGTCGGGGCCGCGGCGGGCAGAATCACCGTGAATGCCGTACGCAGGTTGGATAGCTGGTGGGTCTTGGCCACGTTCAGCCAGTCATTCCGCACCGAGGCGACGCCGTAGGCCGTGTTCACGAGCATCGGCCAGATCGAGCAGATGAAGATCACGAAGATCGCCGACATGTTGGAATCGCGGATCACGAACAGGGCAAGCGGCATCCAGGCCAGCGGCGAGATCGGCTTGAGGATCTGGATGTATGGATCGAACGCCTTGTTCAGCAGCGGCGACATGCCGATCACGAAACCGAGCGGGATGGCGATCAGCGCGGCCAGGGCAAAGCCCAGCAGGACGCGGTAGATCGAGTAGGCCAGCTGGATGCCGATGCCCTTGTCGTTCGGGCCCGCGTCGTAGAACGGGTTGCTCAGTTCGCTGAAGGCGTGGCTGAACACCTGGGTGGGGGCCGGGATGCCGCTGCTCGAAGTGCGGTCGGTTCCGCCCCCCATCAGCCGTTCGTATTCGCTCAGCTCGCCCTGTTGCGGTGCGAGGACGTCCGGGGCGGTGGCCAGCTGCCACACGCCCAGGAAGACCACGAGCATCACCAGCGAGAGAACGGTCGCCCGGAAGTTGAGATTGCTCAACATGGCTTAGCTCCTGCGGATTGCGAAGCTGTCGAGATAGCCTTCCGGGTCGGTGTAGTCGAACACCTTCCCCATGATCTCGAAGTTCTTGTAGGTCTTGCTTGGCGCCTCGTAGCCCAGCTCGGTCATGACCTCGGCGCACTCGCTGGCGAGGAAGACGTCTTCCGCCAGGCGGTTGTAGTCAAAGTCGCGATCCACATAGCCCCAGCGCTTCATCTGGGTGAGGATCCAGGTGGCCATCGAGTGCCAGGGGAAGGGGTCGAAGTCGATCCGGTGCGGGTCGTTCTGGACGTTGCCCAGGCCGTCGGCGTAACGACCGGTGAGGACCTGCTCGACCACCGATTGCGGCTGGTTCAGATAGGCACGCGGGGAGATGGCCTCGGCGATCTCGGCGCGGTTGTTGATATCCGAGCTGTACTGGGTGGCCTCGATCAAAGCGCGGAACAGGGCGCCGAAGGTGTTGGGATGCTCGTCGGCCCACGCCGCGGAGCAGGCGAAGGCGCAGCACGGGTGGCCGTCCCAGATGTCCTTGGTCAGCATGTGAATGAAGCCGATGCCGTCCCAGACTGCGCGCTGGTTGAACGGGTCGGGAGCCAGGTAGCCGTCGACGTTCTCGGCACGCAGGTTGGCGACCATCTCCGGCGGCGGCACGACGCGGATGCTGATGTCGCGATCGGGATCCAGCCCGTGCTCGGCCACCAGGTAGCGCAGCAGGAAGTTGTGCATGGAGTACTCGAAGGGCACGGCGAAGGTGAAGCCCTTCCAGTCTTTGGGATCGCGCTTGTCCTTGTGCTTGTTGTGCAGGGTGATGGCCTGGCCGTTGATGTTCTCCACCGCCGGCATGATGTAGTGCTCACGCGAGGAGCCGGAGCCGAGGGTCATCGACAGCGGCATCGGCGAGAGCATGTGCGAGGCGTCGTACTCACCGGACAGCGACATGTCGCGGGCCACCGCCCAGCCGGCGGTCTTGATCACGTCGACGTCCAGGCCATGGCGCTCGTAGAAGCCCATCGGGTGGGCCATGATGATCGGCGTCGCGCAGGTGATTGGGACGAAGCCGACGCGCAGCTTGGTCTTTTCCAGCGGCCCGCCGTCCTTGATTGCAGCCTTCACCTTGTCCAGCGGCAGGATGGAACCCAGCGCTGCGGCCACGGTGCCGCCCCCCAGCATCTGCAGGAAACGGCGGCGGTTGATCTCGTTGTGACCGAACATGCCGCGGACGATGGCGCTTTCCACCGCGCGATCGACCATGGCCTCGTCGCTCAGGTCTTCGCCGGTGGTGTGGGCGTCGGCCTGAACGGGCTCATGGGTGGCGCGTCGTTCCAGTTTTTCTTCCAGGTCCGGGGACGCGGTGTCGAAGCAGCTGCAGCTGCCCGGACCCGTGTGCCCGTGGCGGCAACTGGAGCCGTGGCGCAGGTCGGCTTTGGCGTCAAAGGGATCGTGAAGACTCTTGGTCGGCATGGTCGGCTCTCCTCGTGGATCGAATCGATGCGGGCGTCGTTGCCGCGCATGCCGAGGGTCTCTGCAGGTGCCATGCCAACTCCCGGAAACGGGGTGCAGGAACGCGGAGGTCCGATGGCTGTGGGGACGCTTTGACGCCATTGAGGACAAATCGGACGAAACGTCCGCAATGCCGCGTGACTCGCTCTAAGTGGTTTCTATGCCGAGTTTTTTCAGGCGATAGCGAAGCTGGCGCGGGGTCAGGCCGAGCTCCATCGCGGCGCGGGTCTTGTTGCCCCCGTTTTGTTCGATGGCGCGCGTCAGGCGCTCCGTCTCGGAGGCGTGCACGCGCTGATACGGGCGCACCGCGCTGGTGCAGGCTGCGCCGTGGGGGGGCAGCATTCCGGTGTCATTGTGCCGCGTTGGTGCCGCGACCGGGTCCGCCCCGGCGCTCCGGGGCGCATCCTCGAAGGGGCTGATGCGCGACTCCTCGTGGAGGATCTCGTCGATGAGCGGGGTGCCAATGCGGCCGTCCGTGGATAGCAGCACCGCGCGTTCCAGCACGTTCTCCAGCTGGCGGATATTACCGGGCCAGTCGAAGGCCTCCAGGCGTTCCAGCACGCCGTCATCGACGACCACGTTCCAGCCGTGCAGGTGGGTGTAGCGGTCGAGGAAGTGGCGGGTGAGCAGGCGGATGTCGCTGGCGCGGTCGCGCAGCGCCGGCATGTGCAGCGGGATCACGTTGAGGCGATAGAACAGGTCAAGCCGGAACGCCCCGGCGTTTACCGCGGCCTGCAGGTTCTGGTGGGTCGCGGCGATGATGCGCACATCCACCGGGATGTCACGCGCGCCGCCAATGGGCTGGACCACTCGCTCCTGCAGGACGCGCAGGATCTTCGACTGCAACGCCTCCGGCATGTCGCCGATCTCGTCGAGGAACAGCGTGCCACCGTCGGCCAGGGCGATCTTGCCGGTCTTGGCGCTGGAGGCGCCGGTGAAGGCGCCCTTCTCGTGGCCGAACAGCTCGGATTCCAGCAGGTCGGCCGGGATCGCGGCGCAGTTGATGGAGATAAACGGCTTGGCGTTGCGCTGGCTGATCCGGTGGATCATGCGCGCGATCTTCTCCTTCCCGGTGCCGGAGGCCCCGGTGACCAGCACCGTCGCCTGGGTGTCCGCGATGCGGTGGACCTGCTTGAGGACGTGGCGCAGGGCCGGGCTCTCGCCGAGGATGCCGTACTGCCCGCCCTGGGTATCCAGGGCGCTCTTGAGGTAGCGGTTCTCCGAGACCAGCTCGGCGGTGCGTTCGGCGATCAGCTGATGGATTCGCAGGACCTGGCCGATCATGCTGGCGACCACCCGCAGCAGGTTCAGGTCGTCCTGGAACTGGCGCGAGCGCCGGCGCAGCCGATGTACGCCCAGAACGCCGATGGCGTGTTCGTCCTGCACGATGGGGACGGCGATGTAGGCGACGGTCTCCTGCGGCAGGGTAGAGCGGTCGATGGCGCGGGCCAGGTATTCGGGCTCGTTGTCGATGTCCTGGATCAGGGCGATCTGGCCGGTCTTCATGACGCGCCCGGTGACGCCCTCGCCGAGGCTGTAGCTGCCGCGGTCGCGCTCGGCATCGGTCAGGCCGTAGGCGTGGCGGATGCGCAGCTGGCCGCTGTTCGGATCGGGCAACAGGACGCGGCCCCGATTGAGTCCCAGTAGCTGGGACATCATGCCGAGGATTCGGTAGATCGCGGCGTCCGGGTCGCCGGAACGGCCCATCAGCTTGGCGACCTCCAGCAGCAGGGTGATCTCCTGCTCCCGCGTGGCGAGGTCCGGCGGGGCCGAATCGGGTAAGGGTTGCGGTGCCATGGGTGGGGATATGCAGAAAGCCTGCCAGTGCGGAAAGCCCGGTTTTTGCGGCGGTACGGGGTGGTCGGGTGGTCCGTTCTGGTGCCGTTGCCTCGCGACGGGGCGGGGCTTCGCACCGTTAGCTTGCACGGGCACGCTTTCGGAGGGAGGGAAGTGGCCCGGCCGGGGTGGCCGGGCCGGTGTGTGTTATCCCTCGGCGTGGTAGCTGCTGCGTTTGATCAGGCGTACGCAGATGGCGTCGAGCATGTAGCCGATGATGCCGATCACCAGCACGAAGGCGGCCAGCTTGTCGTACTCCAGGGTGTCGCGGGCATCGTTGATCGCGTAGCCCAGCCCCGAGGTCACGCCCAGGTACTCGGCCGGCACCAGCACGATCCAGGCCACACCCACCGCCAGGCGGATCCCGGCGAACACATCCTGGGCGATCGCGGGCATCACGATGTAGCGCAGGGTGTGGTACGGGTTGGCGCCCAGGTTGTTGCCGACCTTCAGCCACATGGGGTCGATGCGCTGCACACCGTGCGCGGTGGCGTAGGTGATCGGCCAGACGGCGGCGATGGCGATGAGGAAGATGATGGCCGCGTCCCAGGTGGCGAAGGCCAGCACCGCGATCGGCATCCAGGCCAGCGGCGAGATCATCCGCAGGAACTGGAAGGGTACGTGGGTGACCTGCTTCAGGGTCAGGAAGTAACCGATCATCACACCCAGCGGCACACCGATGGCGATGGCGTAGCCCAGACCCCAGCCCACGCGGTACAGGCTGGATTCGATCGGCGACCATACGGCGCCGGAGCTGACGATGTCCCAGAAGGCCGCCAGCGTGGGCCCCGGAGCGAAGCTCGCGAAGGCCATCGTGTCCTCGTTATTGGCGATGGCCCAGCCGCCCCAGTACCACAGGGCGAACAGGCCGGCGATGCCCAGCAACGGGTATTGCAGCGCCCGGCGTGTGCGGTCCGCGAACCGCAGGAGCGGCATCAGCCGCTCCACGGTCCCGGTGTCGATGGATAGGGTGGCTTCGCGGTTCATAGGGCCACCACCTCCTCGCGGGCGAACGGCGAATCCATGTCCACGCCCGGGGCTCCCTGCCACGCGGTATGCGTCTCCATCGCCTTGCGCACGAAGTCGTAGTTCACCAGGTCATCACTCACGAAGTCCGGGTCCAGGCCGGCGAGGAACGTGGTGTCGCCACCGACCAGCGTCTCGTTCATCGCGCCGACCAGCATCTTGGTGGCGGACGGGTAGGGCCAGGGCGAGAAGTCGATGCGCCCGTTCTCCCATTCGGGGTGACGGATCGCGCCGCTGTCGGCGTAGGTGCTGTCATCGTGATAGTTGGTCATTGCGCGTTCCACCACGTTGGCGGGCATCGGCAGGTAGCCCTTGCCATCGCGCGAGAGCATGGTGGCGACACTCTTCTTGTCTTCCTGGATCGTGCCCTGGGCGCGGACCACCGCGTTCATCACCTTCTGCGTCCACTCCGGCTCGCGGTTGGTCAGGCGCTCGTTCATGCAGACCACACAGCAGGGGTGATTCTTCCAGATATCGCCGGTAAAGCGCAGCACGTTGCCGCGTGCCAGCAGTTCGCCGGCGGCGTTGAAGGGCTCGGCCACGATGTAGGCATCGATGGAACGGGCGGCCAGCGCCGGCGGCATGTCCGGCGGCGGCATGATCATCAGGTTGACCTCGTGCGCCTCCAGGGCCGAGCCCTGATCGCGGATCACCGGCGTCAGGCCGGCATCGCGCAGGGCCATCTGCATGACCACGTTGTGCATCGAGTACCAATAGGGGACGGCCACGCTCTTGCCGCCGAGATCGGCGAAGCTCTGCACGTCGACGTGACGTCCGGTGACCACCGCCGAGCCGTTCGTGTGGGCCCAGGACATGATCTTCACCGGGAAGTCGTTCTGGTAGCGCATCCACAGGGGGATGGGCTTGAGCAGGTGCACCAGGTTGAAGCGGTTGGCGGCGAAGGACTCGATCAGCGGCGACCAGCCGCGGATCAGGGTCGGATCGGCGACCTCCAGCCCTTCGTCCTCGAAGTAACCCTCGGAGTGGGCGACCAGCAACGCGGCCGCGTCGGTGATCGGGATGTAGCCGATGCGTACGACCCCGTCGAAGTCGCGGGTGGCAGCCTCGGGCTCGCCGAGGCTGCCGGGCTCGGCGCCGAACAGCGAGCCCGGCAGGGCCAGTCCGGTGCCGGCCAGCCCGCCCACGGCGGCGGTGCGCAGGAAGTTGCGGCGGGAAAAGCTGCGATCCAGCAGGCTGTCCAGCTCGCGGTCGATGTCGTGGTGGTTGTCGCAGTTGCACATGGTGGCGGTTCCTCGGTCGGGGTCGGGTAGTGGGGGCGGAGGTTCAGGCAGCGCGTACGCGCGCCCGGGATTCGGTTGCGGCCGGGTCGGCCGCCTGGATTTCGCTCTCGGCTTCAGGTGACGGGGGTTCGGAGCCGGCCGGTTCGGGGTCGGCCGCCGGGGTTCGGGTGGCCCCGAAGTAGCCCATCAGTTCGGCCTTGCGGTCGACAAAGGGCTGGCTGTTGCGGTCGCGCGGGTGGTCGATGTCGATGCGGAGCTCGGCCGTGATCGTGCCCGGATTGGAGCCCATGACCAGCACGCGGTCGGCCATGGCGACGGCCTCTTCGATGTCGTGGGTGACGAAGACCACGGAGATGCCACGCTCGCGGGCGAGACGGGTGACCTCGTCTTGCAGGGCCACCCGGGTGAAGGCATCTAGGGCGGAAAACGGTTCATCGAGCAGCAGCAGCTCGGGGTCGGTGGCCAGGCTGCGCGCCAGGGCAACGCGTTGCTGCTGCCCGCCGGAGAGGGACTGCACGTTGACTTCGGCCTTGTCGGTCAGGCCGACCGTCTCGAGCAGCTGATCGATGCGCTCGCGCATGTCGCGCTTGCGGCCCTGGAAGATCAGGCCCAGCGAGGCATTCTTGCGCACGGTCATCCAGGGGTAGAGCGAGGGCTTCTGGAACATCATGTTCCAGCGCGGGCTCGGCTTGATGACCTGATGGCCATTAATGCGTACGCAGCCGTCGCTGGGGATCAACAGGCCCGCGAGCATGTGCAGCAGGGTCGACTTGCCGCAGCCACTCTGGCCGATCAGGGCCACGGTCTCGCCCGGTGCGACGTTGACCTCGATGTCTTTCAGCGTGGGCTCTTCCTGCCCGGGATAGTGATGGGTGATGTAGTCGATGGAGATGGCGGCGCCCATGGCGTGTCCCTCTTGATCCTTCGTTCATGAGCCGCCGGGTGCAGTGTTTCGGCGGCGCGTTCACGGAGGTTCCTTACAAGGGGCGTGCCAAATCCCGGTCGGACCTTGGATATTTCCGTCTCCATGGTGCGGAAACGGCGTCCTGAAGCGGGATGCGGTGGGAGGAGAAGAGAGCGGCAACGCGGATCCGGAATTTCCCGCCCCCCGCGATCACGGGACAAAGTGGACAATCCGGCCGACCGGAGCGGACAAAGTGGACGGATTGTCCGTTGGGGGAGGTGGTGCATTCCACCGAATCGTCCGGAAACGGCGTGCTGGTGCGGTTTGCACGGTTCTGGCACGGCTTCTGCACTGGGATGGGCGACCCGGCCGAATGCCGGTGATCCACGAATCCCAACGCGAGGAGCATCATCATGTCTGCAGCCGAAGCCACCACCTCCCTGTCCATCAACGGCCTGGAGCCGATCGACCAGGACGGCCTGAACGGCCTGGCCGCCAAGGGCAAGGCCAACCCCGAGAGCATCGTGACCCTGAAGGCCACCACGGTCTGCGAGGGCAAGTTCCGCAACCTGACTTACGTCCGCGATCTGGACGCCCACGTGATCGACGAACCGCCGCACCTGCTGGGGGACGACACCGCGCCGAATCCCTCCGAGGCGGTACTGGCCAGCCTGGGCGCCTGCCTGTCGGTGGGGATGCATGCCAACGCGATCGACCGCGGTATCACCTTGACCAAGCTCGAGCTGACGCTGGAAGGCGATATCAACGTGACCGCCGTCTGGGGCGTCGGGGATACCGACGTGAACAAGCATCTCGGCTTTTCCGATATTCGCGTGAAGGCCCACCTGGAAGGCGATGCCAGCGAGGAACAGCTGAAGGAGCTGGTCGCCCACGCCGACTTCTGGTCGCCGGTCGCCAACACCATGCGCAATCCGGTCAACGTCAGCGTCGAGCTGGCCTGAACCGATCCCTGGATCCCGAAGGGAGTGAATCCAATGCTTGAAACCCGCACTCAAGACGTGACGGGGGTGTCGCCGGCCGCAGGGCCGGCGGATGCCGATGCCGCGCTGCAGGCGCTGGTGGAACGCGACCTCGCACCACTGACCGCCCGTATCGACCGCGAAGGCCTGTACCCCGAAGACTTTCTGCGCGAGGCCGGTCGCCTCGGCGCCTTCAACCGTCACCTGGCCAGCCAGAATGCGACCGGCACCACCGACATCGCCGGGGCGATCCGAGCCACCGAGGTGATATCGGCCGAATGCATGACCACCGGTTTTGTCGCCTGGTGCCAGAACGCCTGTGCCTGGTACGTGGAGAACAGTGCCTCGGACACCCTGAAACGTGACGCCCTGCCGAAGCTGGCCAATGCGGAGGCGCTGGGCGCCACGGCGCTGTCAAACCCGATGAAATGGTTCGCCAATATCGAGGACCTTAAGCTGTCCGCCGAACGTGTGGACGGCGGCTATGTAGTCTCCGGTGCACTCCCCTGGGTATCCAACCTGGGCGAGGACCACTACTTCGGCGCGATCTTCCGGACCACCGGCGCGAACCCGCGGCCGGTGATGGCGCTCATCAACTGCGCCGATCCGGGCTTCAGCCTGACGGCCTGTCCCGAGTTCACGGCCCTGGAGGGCTCGCGCACCTTCGGTTGCCATTTCGACCGGGTGTTCGTGCCGGATGAACACGTACTGGCGGACTCGTTGCCCGAATACATCCGCCGCATCCGTCCGGGCTTTGTGCTTCTGCAGATGGGCATGGGGCTGGGGCTGATCGATGGGTGCATCCAGACCATGCGCGAGGCCAACGAGACGCTGGCCCATGTGAATGGCTATCTGGATGACCAGGTGGGCGAGCTGGAAGAGGCACTGGAGGATGGTCGTGCCGCTTGCTATGCCCTCTCGGAGACGCCATTCGACGAGTCCGAGCGCTTCTTCGCGGACGTGCTGCAGATGCGCCTGACCGGTTCCGAGCTCTCGCTGCGGGCCTCGCAATCGGCGCTGCTGCACGCCGGTGCGCGTGGGTATCTCGCCAACGCGGCGGCCCAGCGCAAGCTGCGCGAGTCCTACTTCGTCGCCATCGTGACCCCGGCGATCAAGCACCTGCGCAAGGAGCTGGCGCGGATCCACGCGCACTGAAACCCTCACCACCCACGGCCGGGGTCCGCGTGACCCCTCGCCGAACGAAGGAATCGTCATGCTGGAAACCATTACACGACTGGATCCCGAGACTGCGGTCGCGACCCTGAAGGAGGCGATCGATGCCCAGGGCCTCAAACTGGTCTCCCACATCAATGGGCAGGCCAATGCCGCGAAGATCGGGGTAGAAGTCCCGACCGACCAGATCCTGGAGGTTTTTCATCCGAGCTATGCGGTGCGCGTCTGGGAGGCCTGCAAGCCGGCCGGCATCGACATCCCCCTGCGCATCCACGTCTCCGGTGATGGCGGCGTCCTGCGTATCAGCACGCGCTCCGCGCGGGACGTGTTCGCGCCGTGGGCCAACCCCGACCTGGACGCCATCGGATCCGAGCTGGACCCGAAGCTGAAGGCCATTCTCGACGCCGTGGAGGTCGCGTGATGAGCACTGAAACCGACGAATTCAAGCGCTATATCTGCAAGGTCTGCGGGTATATCTACGACGAGGCCAAGGGCGACCCGGATTCCGGTCTGGCACCTGGGACCCGCTTCGAGGATATCCCCGACGACTGGTACTGCCCCGACTGTAATGTGACCAAGGCGGATTTCACCGCGCTGGAGCCGCGCGCCGAGACCGCGGACGCCGGTGCCGCCGCGATGGCCTGGAGTGCCGGAGCCGGCGCGGCCGATCCGGACGCGGTGGTGATCGTCGGTGGCGGCATGGCGGGCTGGGCCCTGGCCGAGGCCCTGCGCGAGCGGGATCCGCGGCGCACGATCCGCCTGCTGACCGCCGATTCCGGGGACTATTACACCAAGCCGCGTATCTCCAACGCCTTCGCCCGCGGTGTGGCGGTCGAGGACCTGGTCGAGGAGAGCGGTCCGGCACGTGCCGCCCGGCTTGGCATCGAGCTGATGCCGTTCGTCCGTGTGCTGGATATCCATCGGGAGCAGCAACGGCTCATTACAGCGCGCGGTGGGGTGCCGTACGGTCAGCTGGTGCTGGCCACCGGTGCCCGTCCGCGCCGGGTTCCGTTCCCGGGCGGGGCCCCGGCGCCGCTGGCGGTGAACACGCTGGAGGATTATCGCGCCCTGCGTACGGCACTCGAGGGCCGTGACGGTTCACCCGCCCACACACGGGTGGCCATCATCGGCGCGGGGCTGGTGGGCTGCGAGCTGGCCGATGACCTCGCCGCAGGGGGGTACCCGGTGCATCTGGTCGAGTGCGCGCCGGGCCCGCTGTCGGGTCTGCTGCCGGCGCCGCTGGGGGACGACCTGGTGCAGGCCCTCGCGGGCCACGGTGTGCAGTGGCATACCGGGGCGACGGTCGAGCGGATCGAGCCGGTTGCCGAGGGCACGCAGCGCCTGGCCCTGGCCGGTGGCGAGTCACTGGAGGCCGAGGTCGTGATCACGGCCCTGGGCCTGGAACCGAATCGCGAGCTGGCCGAGCGGATCGGTCTGGCTTGTCACCAGGGGATCGAGGTGGATGCGCTGCTGCGTACGACCGATCCGACGATCTTTGCCCTGGGGGATGGTTGCGAGTTCGAAGGCCGGCTACGGCCGTATGTGGAGACGCTGCGCGGCCAGGCAGCGGCGCTGGCGCGCACCCTGGCGGGCGAGGCGACGGTGTACCGGCCGGATGCCGGGGTGGTGCAGGTCAAGACCGCCAGCCTGCCGCTGAATGTCTGTCCGCCGCAGACGAGTGGTGGCGAGTGGATCGAGATTGCGTCCGACGCCGAGGGCCGGCATCTGGAGTATCACGCCATTGGACAGCTCGCCGGGTTTGCCCTGTCCGGGCGTTATGCGCGGCGGGCGCGCGAGCTGGAGACCCGCCTGGGCGGGCCGGTGGCGGATACCCGCACACGTCTGGCTTCGTGATTGGGCCCGCGTGACACCGGGCCACGGGCCCGGACGGTGGTAACGCCGGCCGGGCGGGGCGGTTATATGACGCCGTCGAGCCGGAGATAGCCGATCAGGAACAGCACCGCCAGCACGCCGGCCAGCACGTAGAGCCAGTTGGACAGCGTGGGGTTGTCGGGGCGGCTGAAGAAGGCGGCCCACAGCGCCAGCAGGATCAGGACGAAAAAGAAGAACAGGAAACGCATGCGTCAGGCTCCTTCCGGGACCGCGTAGGGGAGCTCGACCACCTCGGCCTTCGCACCGTCCCGCGCGCCCCAGCGCAGTTCGCCCTCGGCGGCGTTGACCTGTACCACCGCAAGGGCGGAGTAGAGGCCGTCCGGGTGCAGCTCGGCGGCCACGATCTCGCCGTCGGACTGGTCGGGGTTGCCGTCCGCGCGAAAGACCGGCGAGCCGGGCTGAGGCGGCGTCTGGGCATGGATGGCCAGGCGGAACATACGCCGCTTGAGCTTGCCCAGGTAGTGCATGCGCGCCACGACCTCCTGACCCGGGTAGCAGCCCTTCTCGAAGCTGATCGCGCCGAGAGCGTGCAGGTTCAGCATCTGCGGGACGAACATCTCGGTGGTTTCCTCCACCACGGTGGGTACGCCGGCGAGGATGTCCAGCAGGGCCCAGTCGCGCGGGCCCACCGGGGCCGCGTGGACATTGAGGCTGTCCCAGGCCTTGCGCATCGCGTCGATCTCGCCGAACAGTTCAAAGCGCGGATGCAGCCCGCGCACCCGGACGATGGTCACGCCGCCCTTCTCGATGACCTCTTCCGGTGCTTCGGGGCAGGCACCCAGGGCGCTTTTCAGCTCCTTCTCGGCATCCGGGCCGGAGAAGCCGAAGTGGATGCGTGAATCGCCGGCCTGTTCGATGATGACGTTGGCTCGCAAGACGAACATCTGCAGGCGCTTGGCCACCGGCTCGATCCGGTCGGCGGGCATCTCCAGCAGATAGCCGTCTTGGGTGGGCAGCACGCGGAAGACGGCGTAGGCGCGTCCCTTGGGGCTGGAGTAGCTGGAGATCTGGCTATGGTTGGCATCCACGGCGTGGATGTCATTGCCGAACTGCCCCTGCAGGAAGTCGGTCGCATCGTCGCCGCGCACCTCCAGCAGGCCGCGATGGGAGAGGTCGCAGATCACCTCGCCGTTAACGGCCATGCGGCGTTCGCGCTCCGGGTTGCCGTAGTGCAGGAGGTCGTCCTCCTCGAACTCGGCGCCGGCGTCGATCAAGTGGTTTTTCCAGTCTTCGCGCATCGGAAGTCTCCCGTGGAAGCGCTCGCTGCCGTCCGCCGCCGGAGCCGATTCGGCATCGGTGTCCGGGGCGCACGGCCAAGGTTTGAGGTGGTAAGCTGAACCAAGCGGCTCGATAGTAGACGAACCATTTGCAGGGTGTCAGCCCTGGATTCTTTATCTCTGTTCAAGGGGGTGGCATGACTCGGCAGGGACGTCCCGTCTTTCTGGATTTGCGCAAGATCCGACTGCCGCTGAATGCCGTGGTCTCTATTCTGCACCGGATTACCGGTGTCTTCCTGATTCTGTCGATTCCTGTGCTGCTTTGGCTGCTGGACCGCTCGCTGGCCAGCCCCGAGGGCTTTGCACAGGTCGTGGCGATCATCCATCACCCGGCGGGTCTGGTCGCGCTGGCCCTGGGCCTGTGGTGGCTGTTGCATCACCTGTTTGCCGGCATTCGCTACCTGCTGATGGAATTCGGTATCGGCGAGGACCGCGAGGGCTCGCTGCGCACGGCGCGCGACGCCCTCTACGCGGGGATCCTCGGCACGGTTCTGGTGTGGCTGGGGCTGGTGCTGTGAGGCTCCTGAGCGGACAGCGCGCCTGGCTGCTGCAGCGCATCACGGCGGCGTACGTGGGTGTGTACGTGATCTTCGCCCTCGGGTTCTTCGTACTGGCCGCGCCAGCGGACCATGCGGCCTGGCTGGCGGTGATGGGGCACCCGCTGACCGGGTTGCTGACGGCCGTTTTCGTTTTGTTGTTGCTGTTGCACGCGTGGATCGGGCTGCGCGACGTGGTGATGGACTACGTGCATGCGCCGGGTACGCGGCTCACGGTGCTTGTACTGGCGGCCGGCGGGCTTCTTGTGACGGGCCTGTGGGCCTTCTTCATTCTGATTCGGGCGGGACTCGCATGAAGGAACTGGCATGAACGTGGCGCGACGCAAGTTCGACGCCCTGATCATCGGGGCCGGTGGCGCCGGCCTGCGCGCGGCCCTGCAGCTGTCCAACGGCGATGCCCAGGTCGCGGTGGTGTCCAAGGTTTTCCCCACGCGCTCGCACACGGTGGCGGCGCAGGGCGGGGTGAACGCCGCGCTGGCCAACGTGCTGCCGGACTCCTGGCACTGGCACATGTTCGATACCGTGAAGGGTTCGGACTATCTGGGCGACCAGGACGCGATCGAGTACATGTGTCGTGCGGCACCCAAGGTCGTCTACGAGCTGGACCACTTCGGCGTGCCGTTCTCGCGCCTGGACAATGGCAACATCTACCAGCGGGCGTTCGGCGGGCAGAGCCAGAATTTCGGCCAGGATCAGGCCGCGCGCACCTGTGCCGCGGCCGACCGCACCGGCCACGCCATCCTGCACTCGCTGTACCAGCAGAATCTGCGTGCGCGAACGCACTTCTTCGACGAGTACTTTGCGGTGGACCTGCTGCGCGACGCGCAGGGCTATGTGCTCGGCGTACTGGCGTTCGAGATCCTGACCGGCGAGCCCATCGTCATCGAGGCCAAGACCACGCTGATCGCGACGGGCGGGGCGGGGCAGCTGTTCCGCACCACCACCAATGCCCTGATCAACACCGGTGACGGCATGGCGATGGCCCTGCGCGCCGGGGTGCCGCTGGAGGACATGGAGTTCGTGCAGTTCCACCCGACCGGCATCGCCGGGCGCGGGATGCTGATTACCGAGGGTGCCCGCGGCGAGGGTGGGTTCCTGATCAACTCCGAGGGCGAGCGTTTCATGGAGCGCTACGCCCCGCGGGCGAAGGACCTGGCCTCGCGCGACGTGGTCAGCCGGTCCATCGCTACCGAGGTGCGCGAGGGGCGCGGCTGCGGGCGCAATGCGGACCACGTGCTGCTGGACCTGCGCCATCTCGGGGCCGATACGATCATGCAGCGCCTGCCGGGCATTCGCGAGACGAGCATGACCTTTCTCGGGGTCGATCCGATCGAGGCGCCGATCCCGATCTTCCCCCCCTGCCACTACAGCATGGGTGGCATCCCGACCAATCGCTTCGGGCAGGTGGTGGCGCCGGAGAAGGACACGCCGGAGGACCCGGTCCCCGGGCTGTACGCGGCCGGCGAGACGGCCTGTGTCTCGGTGCACGGGGCCAATCGCCTGGGCGGCAATTCCCTGCTGGACATCCTGGTGTTCGGGCGCGCGGCGGCCAATCACATCCTCGAGTACCTGGCCGAGAACCGTTACCACCGGCCGCTGGACGAGTCGGCCGTGGAACAGGCGATGGCCCGGCTCACGCGCTGGGACCGCAAGGATCCGGGCGATGGCTCGGCCGAGCAGATCGAGCCGCTCAAGCGCGAACTGCGCAAGGTGATGGAGGACCACTGTTCGGTATTCCGCACCGACGAGGTGATGCGCGAGGGGGTGGAGAAGGTCCGCGCCCTGCGCGAGCGGCTCGATCATGCCGTGATCGGGGACCACTCCAGCACCTTCAACACCGCGCGGGTGGAGGCGATGGAGCTGGAGAACCTGATGGACTGCGCGATCGCGACGATCCGCTCCGCGCTGGGGCGCGAGGAGAGCCGCGGGGCGCACTCGCGGATCGACTTTCCCGAGCGGGACGACCAGCACTGGCTCAAGCACAGCCTGTACTCGCTGGCGGACGACAGCCTCGACTACAAGCCGGTGCGGACGCAGCCGAACACCGTGGCCTCGTTCCCCCCGAAGGAACGCGTCTATTGATGGCTCGAGGCGACTGCAGGGAAGGATCGTAGGATGCCGATGAGCGCAGCGAATCGCATCACGAGGTGGGTGGTCCCACCGGGATCGGTGCGTTTCGCGATGGTCAACGCACCCTACGACAGCGGTGCGTCAATACAGGCCGCAGGATGCCGATGAGCGCAGCGAATCGCATCAGGGGGCATGGCAGCTCGCGCGTTCAACCATGGGCATTGTGCCCAATGGGAGACGAGCAATGAGCAACCCCACCGAACCCGTACCCGAGGCGTGGCTGCGCGAACGGCTGGAGGCACTGGTGACGGAGCTGGATGCCGCGCTGGAAGGCGGCGCCGACGGCGGTGCGACCGTGGAGCTGGACCAGCAGCGTACCGGGCGGCTCTCGAGGATGGATGCGCTGCAGGGTTAGGCAATGGCCAAGGCGAGCCAGCAGCGTCGCGAGGCGCAGCGAGCCCGTGCGCGGAGGGCGCTGAAGCGGCTGGAGGAGGGCGAGGGTGGCCTGTGCATCGACTGCCTGGAACCCATCGCGAAATCGCGGCTGGAGGTCGACCCGTCGGCCGAGCGCTGCATTGCCTGTGCCGAGGCGCAGGAACAGGGTTGATTGGAGCTTATCGACGCGTGTGACAAGGCGGCCGCGGTCGCCGACAGGAGATACGGATGGAGTTCTCGATCTACCGCTTCAACCCGGAGACGGACACGCTGCCGAAGATGCAGCGCTTTACCCTGCCCGACGACCAGGTCGAGCCGGGGATGATGCTGCTGGATGCGCTGTTGCTGTTGAAGGAGCAGGATGACTCACTGGGCTTTCGTCGCTCCTGCCAGCACGGGGTCTGCGGCTCCGACGGCATGAACATCAACGGCACCAATGGCCTGGCGTGCATCACCCCGCTGGCGGACCTGGATGCACCCGTGACGCTGCGGCCGTTCCCGGGCATGCCGGTAATCCGCGATCTGATCGTGGACATGGACAACTTCTGGGAGCAGTACCGCAAGGCCGAGCCCTGGCTGGTCAACGACAGCCCCGAGCCCGAGGTCGAGCGCAAGCAGAGCCCGGAGGATCGTGAGCAACTGGATGGCCTGTACGAGTGCATCCTTTGCGGCTGCTGCTCCGCGGCCTGCCCGTCCTACTGGTGGAACCCGGACAAGTTTCTGGGCCCGGCGGCCTTGCTGCAGGCCGCGCGCTTTATCCAGGACAGCCGCGACGAGGCCACGGAGCATCGTCTGACACAGCTGGATGATGCCTGGAAGCTTTACCGCTGCCACACCATCATGAACTGCACCCAGGTGTGCCCGAAGGGCCTGAACCCGAGCCGGGCGATCAGTGATATCCGCCGCACGATGCTGAAGAAATCGCTGTGATCGGCGCGACCCCCAAAGGTTGTTCCACCCCGGTAGGAGCCTGCTTGCAGGCGAATGCCCCTGCCAAAGTCGGACGTGGGCAGGGGCTTCGCCTGCGAGCAGGCTCCTACGGGGGACCTGGACGGGTGTTTGGGTGATGGAACCCGACAGCCGCACACGTTGGCGCTGCCGTCGCGGCATGCTGGAGAACGACTGGCTGCTCGGGCAGTTTCTCGCGCAGGGATATGCGCAACTGGACCAGGAGGGTCGCGATGCCTTCGAGCGCCTGCTCGACTACCCCGACAACGTGCTGCTGGACGTGGTTATGGGACGCCAGACCACGGTGGACGAGGGGATAGCCCGCCTTGTCCCGGCGATCCGCGCCGCCGCTCAGGCTTCGAATCCGGGCTGATCCGCTTCTGCCTCGGCTCGCGCTCGCGGGCCAGATCCTGTTGCTCGTCCTGGTAGTTGCCTATGTGCTGGCGTACAGCCCGCTGTGGACGCTGGCTCCGGTCTTCGGTCTGGCCGTGGCCGGGTGGTGGTGGCAGTGGCGGTCGCGACCGCCGGGCTGGGACTGGCTGGGGCAGACGCCCGAGGGCGTGACCTGGCTGGCCACCGCCGAGGGCCTGCGTCAGGAGCAGGTGGACTGGGTCGAAGTGCTGCCTGACTCGCGGGTGCTGCGACGCCTCGTGGTGCTGGTGGTCCGGGTGCAGGGCAGCGGACAGGTCTGGCGGCTGTGGCTGCACGCCGGGCGCATGGATGCCGAGGACCTGCGCCGGTTGCGCGTGCGTCTGCGCTGGTCGCCGGCGCGCGAGGTCGCGGATCCCGGCTGGCGGGTGCGGCTTCGCGCGGGGGTGGAGCGGGGCGTTGCTATACTGGCGAAAAGCCGAGTACCCGGAGGCCCGAACATGGCTGGACCCGACAATGCGCAGGTGATGGTGGACGTGTCGCATCTGCTGAGCGACGAGCCCGATCACGTGTACAGCGAGGAGGAACTGGACGCGATCGAGGAACTCGATCCGGAGCTCGCGCTGCGCCTGGATCGGGCCCAGACCCATGCGCAACGCGAGGCGGCGGACGTGCCGGCCGACGGCCCGATCGACGAGGATGCGGTGCGCGCCGCGATCGAGGAGGCCCGGCGAATCCTGATGCAGGACGGGGGTGACATCGAGTTCGTGGAACTGGACGGTCGCACCGTGCGCGTCCGGCTCAAGGGCGCCTGTGTCGGTTGTCCGCGTTCGACACTGGATCTCAAGAACGTGGTTGAGCGCCTGGTCCGGTCGCACGCACCGGGCGTGGCCAGCGTCGCCAATACGTTCTGAACGAGGCGCTTCTTCCCGATCACCCGGCGGCGATTCGGCGCAGCAGCTGCCGGATGCGCCCCGGCCCGAACCCGTGTACCCGCTTGAAGGCCTTGCGAAAGGCCGCCTCCGAGGTATACCCCACCGCATCCATCACGCCCGCGACCGACTCCCGTCCGTCGCGCAGCAGGCGCTCCGCCAGGACCATGCGCCACTGCGTCAGGTAGTCGATGGGCGTCTGTCCGACCAGGGTGTGAAAGCGCTCCGCGAAACTGCTGCGCGACATCGCCGCCTCGCTGGCCAGCCCTTCCAGGGTCCAGGCCGCTTCCGGGTGGGCATGCAGGGCATCCAGTGCCCGTCGGATGCGGTCGTCCGCCAGGGCGGCGATCAAGGATCCCTCCGAGTGTTCGCGTTGCGAGCAGATGTGGTGGCGCACAGCCATCACGAAAAGGGTGTCGGCCAGTCGGTCCAGGACGGGGCGGTAGCCCGAGGAGCGCTCCGCGAGCTCGATGTTCATCAGGTCGGCCAGATGCGCCAGGCGTTCGCCCGATTCGCGGCGGCGGATAATGATATGGCCCGGGAGGGCGGCCAGGATCGGGTTGCGCCGGCCGGAGTCGAACTCGAAGTGGCCGCACAGGAGCTGGGTCACCGGAGTGTCCGGCGGATCCTCGCCTTCCACCAGCGTCAGATGGTTGTCGCGGTCGGGGACAGTGTCGCGACTGGACATCAGGTGCCAGTCGTCGTGCGGGAGCAGCAACAGGTCCCCGGCCTCCATCCAGACGGGGGCGATGTCCTCCATGTGCAGATAGCAGCCGCCTTCCCCGACCAGGTGAAAGCTGGCATTGCCCGAGCCCGCCGTACTGAGCTGCCACTCCCCGCACAGGCGCGGATTGGTGTCGATGCGGGCGCGCAGGTTGTAGGCCGCCAGGACCGTCGACAGCACGTCTTCGTGGGGGCTGATGTCCATCAAACCATCCTCGTTGTCCGTTACCGGTTGATGCTCACCTTAAACGTTCTGGTCCCGGTTTTCCGGGGTTCCCGCGCACCGGGGTATGGGCTCCGGACGATCGGACATAAATGCCGGCGGATTGCCCCGCGACCCCTGGGGAGCAAGGGACTAGGCTTGTTAGCAAGTCGAGGACGGAATGGAGATCAGGACGATGAGCATGATGGCGACACTGGCAGTACGGGCTCAGGGCTGGCTGGACTGGACGCGTGGCGCGGACTTTCTGGCGCCGTTGCTGTTGCGGCTCTATCTCGCCCCGGTGTTCTGGATGGCCGGGACCAATAAGCTGGACGGGCTGCTGCCGAAAGAGAACGTGGTGATGTGGTACGGCAACGCCGACTGGGGGCTGGGCATGCCGTTCCCCTACCTGATGGTGCTGCTGTCGGCCTATGCCGAGGTCCTGGGTGCCATCGCGCTGCTGCTCGGACTGGCGACGCGCTGGTTCTCGATACCGCTGATGATCACGATGGTCGTGGCGGCCTTGACCGTACATATTGAACATGGCTGGCAACGGATCTCCGATCCGATGATGTGCCTGTTCAACTGTTCCGGGATCGAGGCGGCACAGATGCGCCTGGATCGCGCCAAGTCCATTTTGCAGGAGCACGGCAACTACAATTGGCTGACCGAGACCGGAAACTTCGCGATCGTGAACAACGGGATCGAGATGGCCGCGACCTTTTTCGTGATGCTGCTGGTTCTGTTCTTCTGGGGAGCGGGACGCTATGTCAGCATCGACTATTACATCCGTCGGAGGATGATGAGCAGGGGATAACTCCAAGAGCTGTTTCAGCAGCCATTACACAACGGGTCCAGCGGATCCATAATCGCAAGACGAGGAGTAAGACCATGAAGAACGATCTGTTTTCCACCAAGACCCTGGCCGGCGCCGTCGGCAGCGCGGCAATCGGCATGGCCATGGCGACCAGTCCGGTGTTCGCATCGGCCGATCTGAATCACGGGTACCAGCAGTCCGGGCAGTCGGCGCTCATGCTGGCCGAGGGTGCCTGCGGTGAAGGTACTTGCGGCGGGGCGGCCGAAACCAAGGACAACGAAGGCAGCTGCGGTGAAGGGACCTGCGGCGGCGCGAGTGACACCAAGGACAGCGAAGGCAGCTGTGGCGAGGGCACTTGCGGCGGCTCCGGCAACGACGACAAGGATTCCGAGGGCGCCTGTGGCGAGGGGACCTGTGGCGGCTAGGAGCGTCAGGCCCGTCAACCCGGCCCGCGTCAGCGGTGCCGGGCTCGGTCTGCGGCGGGCCCTGCTGGGCCCGCTGGCCGAGGCCCCGGAGGCGACGGAGCGCCTGGGGTTCTTCGAGGCCGCGCCGGAAAACTGGATGCACCTGGGCGGACGCCTGGGACGTATCTTTCGCGAATACACCGAGGCCCAGCCCTTTGTCTGCCATGGGCTGTCTCTCGACATCGGCGGGCCGCGCCCGCTGGACAAGACCTTCCTGCAGGACCTGCGTGCGTTCCTGGATACCCACGGGATCGAGGACTACAGCGAGCATCTCTCCGCCTGTGGCGACGCCCAGGGGCATCTCTACGATCTGATGCCGATCCCGTTTACCGAGGAGGCGGTGCACTACGTGGCCGATCGCGTGCGCCAGGTGCAGGAAATCCTCGGGCGCCGGATGGCGCTGGAGAATGTCTCCTATTACACGCCGGTGGGGGCGGAGCTGGATGAGATCAGCTTCGTGCGCGCGGTGCTGGAAGAGGCCGACTGCGACCTCCTGCTCGACGTGAACAACATCGTCGTCAACAGCATCAACCACGGCTACGAGCCGACTGAATTCCTGGATGCGATGCCGCTGGAGCGAGTGCGCTACCTGCATATCGCCGGGCACGAGGAGGAGGCCCCGGACCTGCGCGTCGACACCCACGGCCAGGCAATCTGCCCGGATGTCTGGGCGCTGCTGGAGGCGACCTATGCCCGCATCGGGCCGGTTCCGACCCTGCTCGAGCGTGACTTCAACTTTCCGCCGCTGGAGGAACTGCTGGCCGAGACCGACCGGATCCGGGACCTGCAGTTGCAGGCGCGCGCGGGCCAGGAGGAGCGGATCCTGCATGCCTGAGGCGGATTTCCAGAAGGTGCAGGAGGCCTTCGCGCGTCACCTGCGCGACCCGGAACGCTATCCGGCTCCGCAGGGGATCGAGGGCCGGCGCCTGGCGATCTATCGGCGGCTGTTTTTCAATAACGTGGCGAATCTGCTGGGCAAGGGTTTCCCGGTCCTGCGCGGGCTGATGGAGGCGGCCGCCTGGGAACAACTGGTACGCGATTTCTATCGCGATCATGGCAGCGAAACCCCGTACTTCCCGCAGCTGGCGGCGGAGTTCGTGGGTTATCTGGCGGAGGAACGCTCGGCGCAGCCCGGCGACCTCCCCTTTATGGCCGAGCTGGCCCACTACGAGCGGGTGGAGACCGAGCTGGTCTACGCGGATGCCGCGCACCCTTCGGATGCGACGCCGGACGGCGACCTGATGGTCGAGGTGCCGGTGTTTTCCGCTGCGGCGCGGCTACTCGCCTACGAGTATCCGGTACACCGGATCGGGCCCGATTTCCAGCCCGAACAACCCGGAGAGGTGCCCACCTACCTTCTGGCGTACCGCAGCGGAGAAGAGCGAGTGCGGTTTGCCGAACTGAACCCGCTGGGCGCCCGCCTGTTGTGGCGGGTGATCGAGACGCCGGCGACCGGTGACGAACAGATTCGCCGGGTGGCCGGCGATTTCGGGCTGGAGGTCACCGATGAACTGGTCGCCAGTGGGCGCCATTTGCTGGAGCACTACCGCGGGCTGGGCGCCATCACCGGGACCCGGCTTGACTGCGCGTCTTCCTGAAAAAGAGGGACGGCCCGCGCATTGGACACGCAACGTGCGCGCGCTTGAGCGCGCGTATCGCTACAGATCCCAGTAGTCGTGTGCGACGTGGGGCATGCCATCCAGTACCAGGGCGGGTTCGTCGAGGGCGGCGGCCTGCTCGCGCAGGGTGAGGATGTGATCCTCCCAGAAGCGCGGCGTGTAGAAGATCGGGAAGCCATCGACAAAGGCCGGATCGTCGGCGCGCCGTGCCAGCCAGGCGGCGTGGCGCAGGATGCGAAGGGTGCGTAGCGGGGCGATCAGACCAAGCTGGCGGCGGTCCAGCGGCACGAAGGTCTCGTAGCCCTCCAGCAGGGCCTGCATCTGCCAGGCCATCTCGGGGGGCTCGCCGGAGAGGAACATCCATAGATCCTGCATGGCCGGGCCGGTACAGGCGTCGTCGAGATCCACGAAGTGCGGGCCTTCGTCGGTCCACAGGATGTTGCCGGGGTGGGTGTCGCCGTGCAGGCGTAGCTGCGGGACCGGTCCGATGGTATCGAGGTCTCGCTGGATCCGCCCCAGCAGGTCGGCGCTGAGATCGCGATACACGGATTCCAGCTCCAGGGGCAGAAAGCCGGAGGCGAGCACGGCCTGGCGGGCCTCCTCGCCACGCGGGACGGGGTCCAGCGCCGGGCGTTCGTGAAAACGTGCGGCGCGTCCGACCTCGTGGATGCGGGCGATGAAGCGGCCGATGCGGACCAGGGTGTCGCGCTGCTCCAGATCCGGTGCGCGACCACCGCAGCGCGGGTAGACCGCGAACAGGAAGCCCGTGTGCTCGTGCAGCGTCTCGCCGTGCCCGTCCACCAGCGGGGCGACCACCGGCACCTCGTGTCCGGCCAGCTCCAGACTGAAGGCATGTTCCTCGCGGATCGCGGCCGGCGTCCAGCGCTGCGGGCGGTAGAACTTGGCGATGACCGGTGTGGTGTCCTCGATGCCGACCTGGTAGACACGGTTTTCGTAGCTGTTCAGTGCCAGCAGGCGTCCGTCGCAGCGCAGGCCGGTGGTCTCGACCGCGTCGAGGATGATGCCGGGCTTCAGTTCGTCGTAGGGGTGTGGATCCATGGTTGCAGTGTACGGGTTTGCCACGCATGGTTCCGGGCCGGGTCGCGTGGGGAGATGGATTTGAACCGCTATTACTGGGGGCTGCTGCTGGCACTGGCGGGTCTTGTCGGCGCCTGGCTGCTGGCGGGCGTGGGGCCGGGACTGGACGTCGAGCGCCTGATCGCAGGCCGCGAGCAGGTGGATGAGTGGCGGCAAGCGAGGCCACTGGTCACCGCCATGCTGTTCTTTCTGCTGTACGCGGCGGTGGCCGCGTTCTCCGTGCCGGGCATTGTGGTGATGACCCTGGCGGGCGGGGCCCTGTTCGGAGTGGTCTGGGGGACCTTGCTGTCTTCACTGGCCTCCACGCTGGGTGCAACCCTGACCTTCCTGGTGGCCCGGGCGCTGGCGCGCGATGCCGTTCAGCGTCATTACGGGCGGCAGATGGGGCGGATTAACGAAGGCTTTGTCCGCGAGGGTGCGTTCTATCTCTTCGCGTTGCGCATGATCCCGGTCTTCCCGTTCCTGCTGGTAAACGCGGGGATGGGGCTGTTGCCGATCCGGACCTGGACCTATTTCTGGGTGTCGCTGCTGGGGATGCTGCCAGCGACGGTCGTTTTCGCGAACGCGGGTACGCAGCTAGGCCAGTTGCAGGGGCTGGACGGGATTCTGTCGCCGGTCCTGGTCCTGTCTCTGGTCGCCACGGGGGTGTTTCCGCTTCTGGCCCGCTGGGTTGTGCAGCTCATGCGCGCTCGGCGGGCCCGGAGCGGCGGGCCGGGGTCGCTCTGACGCGGCTTCAGTATCTGCGAATTCGTATATAATCGGGAGTCCGTCGGACTGTGGCTCGGGAACGTGTACCGCCGGTTTCAGTCTGATGCTCAAGTCGATCCGCTGGCCATGGCACCGCGTTGGCCGCCAGGCCTTGGGCGACGGCCTCACAAGGAGTTTTCCATGACATTGAATGTTCTGGTGCGCCAGGGTCAGGCGGCATTCCTCGCGCTGGGCCTGATGGGGCTCGGGTTCGCCGCCCAGGCGGAGGAAGAGGCGCTGGATCGTCCGATCGAGAAGGTGCTGGAGTCGATTCAGCTGACCGACCGGGTCCATTATTTCTACGGGTCGCTCGAGAACCGCACGCCGGTCAATCTGGGGTTTACCAATAACACCGGCTTTGTGGTCACGGACGAGGGCGTAGTGCTGATCGATGCGGGCCCGAGTTACAAGGTCGCCCAGCGCATGGAGAAGGCGATCGCCGGGGTGACCGACAAGCCGATCACGCACGTGATCTCCGTGGGTTCGCAGGACCACCGCTGGCTGGGCAACGAGTACTTCCACGAGCAGGGCGCCGAACTTGTGGCGCTGCAGCGCACGGCTAGCACCCAGGCCGAGCGAGGCGAGGGCCAGATCGCGTCGCTGGCCAACTCGGTGGGCGAAGAAGCGATGGAGGGAACCGAGCCGGTTCCGGCGCCCAACCCGATCGACGCCGATGAGTACACCCTGACCGTGGGTGGCGTGGATTTCGAGCTGATCTACGCCGGGGATGCCCATTTCCCGGGGGACATCATGGTCCATCTGCCGGGTGAGGACGTCGTCTTCACCGGTGACATCGTCTATACCGAGCGCATGCTCGGCATTCATCCGTTCAGCAACCCGGTGGAGAATCTGGAGGCCTTTCGCCATCTGGAATCCATCGATCCGGAGATCGTCGTGCCCGGCCATGGCCGCGCGACCGATATGGCCGAGGCGCGCCGGGACACGGGTGACTACCTCGAGCTCCTGGTGCGCGAAGTGCGCGCGGGCATCGAGGACTGGGAATCCCTGGGCGAAGTGGTGGACCGGCTCGAGGATCTGGAACAGTTCCGCCACCTGCGCCACTACGATGACTGGCACCGTCCGAACGTGAACCGGACCTACCTGTTCATCGAAAGCAACATGTAAGCAGTCGCACGGGAATCCCGGCTGCAGGCCGGGAAAGCTGCCGACGGCGCGGGGCGTGTGGTACGCTTCGCGCCGTTGTCGTTTCCGGCAATTCCCAATTTTGATACGCGACGTTCGACCCCGCGTATGGGTCGGCGAAGGAGCCTCGCAATGCCCGCAGTAACCCTCCCCGACGGCAGCCGCCGCGAGTTCGATCACCCGGTCACCGTGCTGGACGTGGCGAAGGACATCGGTCCCGGCCTCGCCAAGGCCACCCTGGCCGGCAAGGTCAACGGCCAGTTGGTGGATGCCCGCCACCAGATCGACGACGACGCCGAGCTGGCGATCGTCACCGACCGCGACCCCGAGGGGGTGGAGATCATCCGGCATTCGACCGCGCACCTGATGGCGCAGGCGGTCAAGCAGCTCTTTCCCGACGCGCAGGTGACCATCGGCCCGACCATCGAGAACGGCTTCTACTACGACTTTGCCTATGACCGCGGCTTTACGCCGGAGGATCTGGAAAAGATCGAGAAGCGGATGAAGGAGCTGGCCAAGCAGGACCTGCCGGTGGAACGCTCGCTGATGGATCGCGACGAGGCCGTGAAGTACTTCCGCGACATGGGCGAGGCGTACAAGGCCGAGATCATCGCGAGCATCCCGCAGGGCGAGAACATTTCGCTGTACAAGCAGGGCGACTTCGTCGATCTCTGCCGCGGTCCGCATATCCCGTCCACCGGCAAGCTGAAGGCCTTCAAGCTGACCAAGGTGGCGGGCGCCTACTGGCGCGGCGATTCCGACAACGAGATGCTGCAGCGCATCTACGGCACCGCCTGGCCGAACAAGGACCAGCTGAAGGAATACCTGGAACGCCTGAAAGAGGCCGAGCGCCGCGATCACCGCAAGATCGGCCAGGAGCTGGATCTGTTCTCGATTCAGGACGAGGCCGGCGGCGGCCTGGTGTTCTGGCACCCGAAGGGCGCGCGCATTCGCCGCGAGATCGAGAAGTACTGGTACGACATGCACGAGAAGGCGGGTTACGACTTCGTCGTCTCGCCGCACATCGCGAACCTGGAGCTGTGGAAGACCTCCGGCCACGCGGACTTCTACGCCGAGTCCATGTATGAGCCGATGGAGGACGAGCACCAGGCCTTCCAGCTAAAGCCGATGAACTGCCCGTTCCATGTGCTGATGTACAAGGACCGGCTGCACTCCTACCGCGACCTGCCGCTGCGCTGGGCGGAGATGGGCACGGTCTACCGCCGCGAGATGTCCGGTGCGCTGCACGGGCTGATGCGCGTACGCGGCTTCACCCAGGACGATGCCCACATCTTCTGCCGCGAGGACCAGATCGAGGCCGAGGTGATGGGTGTGATCGACCTGACCCTCGAGGTCCTGCAGACCTTCGGCTTCGAGAAATTCGACGTGAATCTCTCGACCAAACCGGAGGATGCGGTCGGCTCCGACGAGATCTGGGAACATGCGACCGCCTCGCTGCGTTCGGCGATCGAGAAGAAGGGGCTGGAATACTCGGTGGACGAGGGCGGTGGTGCGTTCTACGGCCCGAAGATCGACATCAAGATCCACGACGCGATCGGCCGCGAATGGCAGTGCTCCACCGTACAGCTGGATTTCAACCTGCCGGAACGCTTCGACATGGAGTATGTCGCCGAGGACAACGAACGCCGCCGTCCGATCATGATCCATCGCGCGCTGCTGGGTTCGGTGGAGCGCTTCTTTGGTGTGCTGATCGAGCACTACGCGGGGCACTTCCCGACCTGGCTGGCCCCGGTACAAGCCGAGGTGCTGACCATCACCGAACGCCAGGACGACTACGCCCGCGAGGTCACGAAGACGCTGCGGGACAAGGGCTTCCGGGTCGAGTCCGACTTGAGAAACGAGAAGATCGGCTTTAAGATTCGCGAGCACACGCTCAAGCGCGTGCCGTATCTGCTGGTCCTTGGCGACAAGGAAATGGAAAACGGGCAGGTCGCGGTGCGTACACGAAGCGGGGAAGACCTCGGCGTCATGAGCGTCGAGGCCTTCGGCGAGCGCCTCCGGGAGGAGGTTGCCAGTCGCCAACACTGAACCTGAACTGGAGAGAAGGCTATTAGCGCAGCGAAAACGGTCCGCCTGAACGATCAGATCAACTGTCCGCAAATCCGGCTGATCGACGCCGAAGGCGAGAATCGCGGTGTCTGCAGTACTGCAGAGGCCCTGGAAATGGCCGCCGAAAGCGGTCTGGATCTGGTCGAGATCTCGCCCAATGCCGAGCCACCCGTGGCCCGGATCATGGACTACGGCAAGTTCAAGTTCGAGCAGGCGAAGAAGGCGCAGGAAGCCAAGAAGAAGCAGAAACAGATCCAGATCAAGGAAGTGAAGTTTCGTCCGGGTACGGACGAGGGCGACTACAACGTCAAGCTTCGCAACCTGCGTCGCTTCATCGAGGCGGGCGACAAGGGCAAGGTCACCATCCGTTTCCGCGGGCGCGAGATGCGCCACCAGGAGCTCGGTGGCGAACTGCTCGACAAGATCGAGCAGGACATGGCCGATATTGCGGTCGTGGAACAGCGCCCGAAGATGGAGGGGCGCCAGATGATCATGGTGCTGACGGGCAAGAAGAAGTAGGTCCGTCAGACGACAAGGATCGCGCAGGTCTCCGCATACCTGCCGGTCCTCCCATAAACGGTCGGCCCCAGTCGGGCACGGCCCCAAATGCCGGAGAGAGCAATGCCAAAGATCAAGACCAATCGGGGTGCGGCCAAGCGCTTCACCCGAACCGGGTCGGGGAAGTTCAAGCGGTTCCAGTCGCACCGCAGCCACATCCTGACCAAGAAGCCTACCAAGCGTAAGCGTCACCTGCGCAGTCCGGCGATGGTGCACGAGTCGGATGCCCCGGCCGTGCGCAAGCTGCTGCCGTACCGTTGAACTGACCGAGGAATCGAGACATGCCACGAGTCAAGCGCGGTGTAACCGCTCACGCCCGTCACAAGAAGGTCCTGAAGCAGGCCAAGGGCTATTACGGCGCCCGGAAGAACGTCTTCCGCGTTGCCAACCAGGCCGTCATCAAGGCCGGCCAGTACGCCTACCGTGACCGTCGCCAGAAGAAGCGCCAGTTCCGGTCGCTGTGGATCGTCCGCATCAATGCGGCGGCCCGCCAGTTCGATCTGTCCTACAGCCGCCTGATGAGCGGTCTGAAAAAGGCCGAGATCGAGATCGACCGCAAGACCCTGGCCGATCTGGCCGTTCATGACCTGACCGCGTTCGGCAAGATCGCGGAGAAGGCCAAGGCCGCCCTGCCGGCCTGAGGCGCGCGGTCTGAAGGACTGCCCGCCGGTGTCGTGCCGGCGGGTCCCGAGAAGGGAGGGTCGATGCCCTCCCTTTTTTGTTTCGGGTTGACGAAGGCGCCTGCAAGGCAGCGGCCCCGCATGAGGCCGCTGCCTTGCAGGCGAACATGGGGCCGGGGAGGCCCGTACCAGTCGGGGGAAGACGTGGAACAACTGCAACAGCTGGTCGCCGAGGCGCGGGAACGCGTCGAGGGCGCCACGGACCTGAAGGCACTGGACGAGGTCCGGGTGCATTACCTGGGCAAGAAGGGCGCCCTGACCGCCCAACTCAAGGAGCTGGGGAAGCTGCCGGCGGAGGATCGACCCGCCGCCGGGCAAAAGGTGAACGAGGCCAAGTCCGAGGTGGCCGATCTGATTGAGGCCCGCAAGGCGGCTTTGGCCGAGAGCGCACTGGCGGATCAGCTCGCCAACGAGCGCGTGGATGTCACGTTGCCGGGACGCCGCCCGGCCGATGGTGCCCTGCACCCCATTACCCAGACCCTCGAGCGGATCGAGACCTTCTTTGCCGGGCTCGGTTTTCGTGTCGCCGAGGGCCCCGAGGTGGAGGACGACTTCCACAACTTCGAGGCCCTGAACATCCCCGAGCATCATCCCGCTCGGGCGATGCACGATACGTTCTACTTCGACGCCCATCGTGTACTGCGTACGCATACCTCGCCGGTCCAGATCCGCACGATGGAGCAGCAACAGCCGCCGCTGCGGGTCATTGCGCCGGGTCGGGTGTATCGCTGCGACTCGGATCTGACGCACAGCCCGATGTTCCACCAGGTCGAAGGCCTGTGCATGGATACCGACATCACGTTCGCGGACCTGCGCGGGGTGCTGAGTGCGTTCCTGCAGGCGTTCTTCGATCGTGACGATCTGGCGACGCGCTTCCGGCCGTCCTATTTCCCCTTCACCGAGCCGTCGGCGGAGGTCGACATCCAGTGCGTGCATTGCGGGGGTGATGGCTGCCGGGTCTGCAGCCACACTGGCTGGCTGGAGGTGATGGGCTGCGGGATGGTGCACCCGAACGTGCTGGGTCACGTCGGGATCGACGCCGAGCAGTTCACCGGTTTCGCGTTCGGCCTGGGGGTCGAACGCATGGCGATGCTGCGCCACGGGGTGAACGACCTCCGGCTGTTCTTCGACAACGATATCCGCTTCATCGGGCAATTCGGGCAGACAGGCTAATGCGTATCAGTGTGCAGTGGCTGCAGGAATGGCTGCAGATCGACGAGACCCCGGAAGAGCTGGGTCACCGCCTGACGATGGCGGGCCTGGAGCTGGATGCCCTGGAGCCCGCCGCCCCGGACTTCAGCGGGGTACGGGTGGGGCATGTGCTTTCGGTGGAGCCGCATCCGGATGCCGATCGCCTGCGCGTGTGCCGCGTGGAGGCCGGCGAGGCGGAGCCCCTGACCATCGTTTGCGGGGCGCCCAATGTCCATGAGGGCATGCGGGCACCGGTGGCCGTGGTCGGCGCGGTGCTGCCCGGCGATTTCCGGATCAAGCGCTCGAAGCTGCGCGGGGTGGCCTCCGAAGGCATGCTCTGCTCGGCGCGCGAACTGGGTCTGGCCGACGATGCCGCGGGGTTGATGGCGCTGCCGGAGACCCTGGAGGCCGGCCAGGATCTGCGCGCGGCCCTGGGGCTCGACGACACCATCCTCGAGGTGGACCTGACCCCGAACCGGGCTGATTGCCTGGGGATGCGGGGTATTGCCCGGGAATGCTCGGCCTTGCTGGATCGGCCGCTGCAGGCAATGGATACGCCGGCTGTCCCGGTCGCCTGCGATGCCCGCGTGGACGTCGAGGTTCGTGATCCGGAGGCTTGCCCGCTGTATGCGGCGCGGGTGCTGGACGGGCTGGACGCGAAGGCGGTCACGCCCCTGTGGATGACGGAACGCCTGCGCCGCGCCGGGGTACGCCCGCTGAGCGCCATCGTGGATGTGACCAACTACGTCATGCTGGAGCTGGGCCAGCCACTGCATGCCTTTGATGCCGGGCGCGCGGGCGGGCGCATCGTCGTGCGCCGCGGGGAAGAGGGTGAATCCCTGACCCTGCTCGGGGGCGAGCAGACCGTGAAGCTGTCGCCGCAGGACCTGGTGATTGCCGGAAAGGAGGCTCCGCTGGCCCTGGCGGGCGTGATGGGCGGGGCCGCCAGTGCGGTCGACGACGCCACCACACGGGTGATCCTCGAATGTGCCCATTTCACCCCGCGCGCCCTGGCCGGCCGGGCCCGGGCGCACGGGATGCACACCGATGCCTCGCATCGCTTCGAGCGGGGTGTCGACCCCACTCTGGTGCCCCGGGCCATGGAGCGCGCCACGCAGCTCCTGCTGGAGATCTGCGGGGGGCAGTGCGGCCCGGTCGAGCAAAATGGCGAGACGCCGGCGTCGCACGGGGAGTCCGCGATCGTCCTGCGGCCTGAAAGGGTTCAGCGCCTGCTCGGAGTGGCGCTCGACGCGGCCGAGATCGAGCGCATCCTGCGCGCCCTGGACTGCCAGGTGGCCCCGACCGGCAACGGTTGGTCGGTGCACGCTCCCCGCGCACGTTTCGACCTTGAACGCGAGGAGGACCTGATCGAGGAGCTGGCGCGAGTGCATGGCTACGATGCCCTGCCGCAGACCTTGCCGAAGCCGGTGGCGCCCGTAAGCCCGGATGCTGGCCTGCGGTCGCTGCGCACGGGCCTTGCACGTCAGGGTTTTCACGAGATCATCAGCTTCAGTTTTGTCGCGCGCGAGGCGGCGCAGGCCTTCTATCCCGATGTGGAGCCGCTGGCGCTGGCCAATCCGATCTCGTCGGACCTGGCGGTGATGCGCCCGGGATTGTGGCCGGGGCTGGTAACCACTGCGGCCTACAACCAGGCGCGTCAGCAATCGGACCTGCGCCTGTTCGAGCATGGCCTGCGGTTCGTGCCGGATGCCTCCGGGCTGCGCCAGGAGGCCCGACTCGCGGGGCTGCTCGGCGGACGGGCGCGCCCCGAGTTCTGGGAAGGCGGGGCCCGGTCCCTGGACTTCTTCGATGCCAAGGGGGTCGTGGAGGGGCTGTGCCAGCACGTCGCGGGCGCGCTCGCCTTCCGCGCCGAACGGCACCCCGCGCTGCATGATGGCCAGTCCGCCCGCGTGCTGGCCGACGGTCAGGCCATCGGCTGGGTGGGGCGCCTGCATCCCGCCCTGTGCGAGCGTTTCGACGTGGATCCCGTTTATCTGTTCGATCTGGATGCCGCGGCCGTGGTTCGGGCGCCGGTGGCGCAGTTCGCGCCACTGTCACCGTATCCGTCGATCCGTCGCGACCTGGCGCTGGTGGTGGCCGAGTCGGTGCCGGCGGGCGACGTGCTCGCGGCGATCGACGAGCTGGGCCTGGAGCTGGTCCAGGACGTTCGCCTGTTCGATGTGTACCAGGGCAAAGGCTTGAATCCGGACGAAAAGAGCCTGGCTTTGGGCTTGATTTTGCGGGCTTTTGATCGCACCCTAGGCGAACAGGATGTGGCTGGCGTCACCGATGCGGTGGTGCAGCATCTCCGGGCCCGGTTCAACGCAACGCTGAGACAATAGCCGATGGCAGCTGTAACCAAGGCGGATCTTGCCGCCGTGCTAAACGAGGAACTGGGTCTCAACAAGCGCGAGGCCAAGGAATTCGTCGAGATGTTCTTCGAGGAGATGCGGCAGTCGCTGGAGTCGGGCGAGGGCGTGAAGCTCTCCGGTTTCGGCAACTTCATCCTCCGCGACAAGAACCAGCGGCCGGGACGCAATCCCAAGACGGGCGAGGAGATCCCGGTATCCGCGCGCCGTGTGGTGACCTTCCGCCCGGGACAGAAGCTGCGCGAGCGGGTAGAGAGCTATGCTGGAGGCGAGTAATCACCAGGAATTGCCCGCGATCCCGGGCAAGCGCTACTTCACCATCGGCGAGGTGGCGGAGCTGTGCCAGGTCAAGCCGCACGTGCTGCGCTACTGGGAGCAGGAGTTCCCGATGCTGGCGCCGGTCAAGCGGCGTGGAAACCGGCGCTACTATCAGCGCCAGGACGTCATCCTGATTCGCCAGATCCGGGCCCTGCTGTACGAAGAGGGCTACACGATCAACGGTGCGCGCCAGAAGCTCTCCGGTGACGAGGCGAAGGGTGACCGCCACCAGGCGCAGCAGATCATCCAGGACACCATCTCCGAGCTTGAATCGGTTCTGCGCGTATTGCGCGCCTGAGGCTCTTCGTTCCCGGGGTTCGTGAGCATTCTTGAACCACAGAGGGCACAGAGTCCACGGAGGAAATCGTCAGGGTTGGATCAGGGATGGATGCCCTGAGTTCTGAGTGGCCTTTCCGCGAGGTTGGTTCTGCGCAACTGGCGAGCACTCCTCCTCCTCCGAACCCACTTCCTATCGGTGTCCCGTCTTTCTAACGCTTTTCTCTGTGTCCTCCGTGCCCTCTGCGGTGAAATCAAACAGCCTGGCGTATGGCAATCACTGCCATGGTTACTTCATGGGCCGATAAGTTATCCATGACGGTGGTTGGCGCTTTCGTGAAGGCGGGGAATCGGATATAGTTCGCGGCTTCGGGGCGTGGCGCAGTCTGGTAGCGCATCTGCATGGGGTGCAGAGGGTCGCAGGTTCAAATCCTGCCGTCCCGACCAAAATTGAATGATTGAAAAAGGCCGCTTGATGCGGCCTTTTTCGTGTCTGGAGGTTCGGCCTGGGTCCGGGCCTACTCCATCGAGCGACGGCGGGCCTCGCGCTGGTAGTAGAGCAGGGCGATGTTGGTCTGGCGCTCCAGCCACTGGGTCATCCCGACGACCTCGAAGCCCGCGTATTCGAAGCCGTCACGCGTGCTGCGTCGACGGTTGGCCAGGCGCAGGTCGCCCGAGAGCCGTTCGCTGACGTCGGGCAGCAAAAGGTTGGCGAAGGCCAGGGTGGTACCGGTTTCCAGCGTATCCAGGATCGATGTCGGCAGCTCGATGCACATTCCCTGGCCGGACAGATCGACCAGCTCGCCGATAACCGGATCTTTCCAGGATGGAGCACGCAATTCGATCTGCGGGCGCTGGGCCATGGGGATATGGACCCGGAAGGTCTCGCGGCGCTGGAGGTACTGCAGCGTTTCGGGGTAGGGGCAGGCGTAAAGGGCGCCTCCCTCTTCGTGTTCGATGCGGGTCACCGTGGTGGTGAACCGGACCGCGACACCGCGCAGGGCCGCGAAGACCCGCAGCGATATACCCGTGGTGACGTGCTGGTGCGCGTGGGACGGGTTCAGCTCGTCGAGGAACAGCTCCCTGGCGCCGGGGTCGAGTCGGACCAGCGCGGAGGTGTACAGGGGACCGTCGGCGTCAAGACGTACGCTGACGAGAGTAAGCTTGTGATCGAGATCCTTGAGGATGCCGGCGATCCGGTCCGGCTTGTCGACCGTGTAGTCGGTTTCGTCCATGCGTCCGTGGCGTTAGTGAGGTGTGAGCACGCAAGGTACTGGTCGAGGATCCGAAATGCCAGCACCGGTACGAAAAAGCTGCATCAGGCTTGCGTGATACGGCGTCCGCCACGGCTGTTGGGACGGGTACGACCGTAGGGGTCGTAGGTCGCGGCCGGTCCGGCCTCCTCGCCGCGCAGGATCTGCATGGAGAGTTCCACGCGCTGGCGATCGCGGTCGATCAGGCGGGCGTTGCCCTGGTTGAGGGTGTTGCAGCGCTCGATGGACTGGCGGAGCGCCTGCCAGTGGTCGTTGAGTACGGCTCCATCGTCCATGCGCGACAGGAGCCGGGCCATGCCCTCCGGTGTGAAGGCGACGTCTTCTGCCTCGGCGATTTCCCGCTGCTGGCGGGTTTCGGTCTCCAGCTCCTGCAGCAGCCCCTGCTTGGTCGCGACCACTTCCTGCAGTGCCTCGGGCGTGCGCGCCTCGACGGCGCGCGTCTCCTGCATCAATGCCTCTTCCAGCTGATGAGCCAGCCGGATGGAGGTCTCGAGAGAGCGCTGCAGGCGATGGCGCGTGTCGGCATTCATGATGTCGGGTCCGGGCAGTGGGGCGTTAAGGAAACACTGATCAATGTACACACTCGCGCTCGAGTCGCTTTTTCGTGCGAACAAGGCGCGGCGACTGCCGTGCAGTCACTCTGCACAAGGGAGCCGCAACGCCGTGCGCGCGCAAAAGCGACCGAGCCCCTTGCATTCAATGGCTTGTGGGGTTGGCACCCCAGGTTCCCCGATCCTGCGTTGCGCCGCTTGCGGGTAGAACCACTACCCGCTGCACGACGCGCCTTGTCTCGGAAAACCTGGGGTGCCAACGCGAGCGTGTACATTGATCAGTGTTTCCTTAACGCAGTAGGCGCTCGAGGTCGATCATACGGTCGGCCAGCTGTTCGTTGTCCACGGGATAGTTGCCGTTGGAGATCGCCTCGCGCAGCTCGGCAACCCGTGCCGCATCGAACGGGGCGTTCTCGCCGGCACTCGCGGCTGAACTCATGGCCTGCGCGGCGCCGGTCAGGGTGAGCGAGTCGTTGCTCGACGCCGAAGCGTTCCCCGAGCCTTGAGTACGGTCGGATGCCCCGTTGCTGTCCTCGCGGCCCTTGACCGTGGAGCTCTGGCTGTCGGGGCGCAGACTGTTCGAGTTGAGGCCCTTGATATCCATGATGCCGTCCTGTCGTTGTAACTGTGCTGCAATTGTTTACGGCCGGAATCCCTGAAACTGTAGCCCTGAAAGTGACGATTCTGGAACGATCGTCACAGGCCGGGTTTCAAAGCGCGACCCGGATATGCCCGGAAGGCTGGATTTCGCCCTCCACGACACGCCCGGACGAGGTGTTCTTTACGCGGATGCGATCCCCCAGGGTGCCGTTTTCCAGCGCCTCGCCCTGCATGCGGATGGCGATCGAGCCATTCTCGGCCAAAATCGTCACGCGTTGGCCGCGGCTGACGATCTCGCGCTGCGTCACATGCTGGGTGCCAATGATCTGTCCCGGCCGGATACTGCGCCGGGTCTGCTGCCCGATCAGCGCGGACTTGTCTTCATGATAACTGCCCGCGTGACGCGACGTCTCGATACGCTGGAAGCGCAGGTCGCCACTGGTCAGCGTGTGCTGGCGCGGCAGGGTGCGGCTGGCCACCAGCACCTGGGTGTAGCGTTCCACCGTGGCGGGGACATACAGCTGCCAGGTGACCGGGCCCGCGCACTGGATGTGGACGGCGGTGTTCCCGTCGCGTCGACCACCGGGCGGGAAGCGGGCATCGAGGCCGTCGTGGCAATAGGCCAGGCGCAAACGGTTGTCGAGTTGGCCGATCTCGATGTTGATGTCGTCGGCCCGGTCGGCCTCCAGTTCCTGCAGCAGGAATGCCTGTGCCGCCTCCCGAATCTCCGAGACCGGGTGGATTTCCCCCGCGCGGGCGGCCGTGGCCAGTGCGAGCAATGCCACGAATATCAGGATCCCCATGAGGGGCGTCCGCGCTGTGCAGGTGGGTTGCAGATTCATGTGTGTGTCCTCGCCCCCCCGGGTCGAATGACTTCCGGTTGCCGCGGGGCGGTTCCGGGTTGTGGACCCGATGTCATGCAGTTTTGATGCCATTCGGGCCTGCATCCGCCATTCAAGCCCGGGCGGCCGCCGCCGTTATCCCGGTGAGGCGGCGCCAGGTGGCGCATGCACGCCATTGCAAATGACAGGCCGGGGGTGCGCGGTGCACACTTGGTCTTCGGGATCTGCCCGGAGCGCGTGGCTTCGGGACCAAGGAGAGCAGCACCATGAGTCAATTCATTGACGATGTGAATCAGCGAACGCAGCTGGTGGGTCAGAACCGGATGGAACTGCTGCTGTTTCATCTGGGCGGGTCGCAGACCTTCGGGATCAACGTGTTCAAGGTGCGTGAAGTGATCCCGTCGCCGCCGTTGCGACAGATTCCGGGTTCGATGAGCGTGGTGCGCGGTGTGGCCACGCTGCGCGGCGGTACCGTGCCCATCATCGATCTGGCCCGCGCAATGGGCCTGCGCGGTGGGGCGGGTTCGACCGACAGCGGCGAACAGAAAGTGGTGGTCACCGAGTTCAATCGTTCGGTGCAGGGATTCTGGGTGTCGGCTGTGGACCGCATCGTCAACGTGAACTGGCAGGATGTGAAGTCGCCCCCGCGCGGCACCGGTCGAGAGTCTTTCCTGGTGGCGGTCACGGAGATCGATGACAAGCTGGTGGAAATTATCGATGTCGAGCGGGTGCTATCCATCGTGAATCCGTTACCGACCGAAGTTTCGGAGTCGATTCGCGCGGACGCCACCGTGGAAGGTGGACGCAAGGTCGTGATCGTCGACGACTCGGTGGTCGCCCGCAAGCAGATCGAGGGCGCGATCCGCGGGCTCGGGTTCGAGTACGAAGTGTTCAAGGACGGCCAGGAAGCGCTGGATTTTTTGACGCAGAAAGCCGCAGAGGGGCCGGTGGGCGACCAGATCGAGCTGGTGATCTCGGATATCGAAATGCCGCGGATGGATGGCTACACCCTGACCGCGCAGATCCGCGACGACGCTGCACTGAAGGACCTCAAGGTACTGCTGCACTCCTCGCTGAGCGGCGAGTTCAACACCGACATGGTCAAGCGCGCTGGCGCCGATGCCTTCCTGTCCAAATTCGATCCCGACGAACTCGCCAATGCGGTGCTGAACCAGACCGGGCGCGAGGAACGGCAGGGCGAATGACGGGTCCGCGGAACGGGATTGCCGTCCGGCAAGGGCCGCGCGGCGGCAAATGGCCGGGAACGGGCGTGTGTAGTGTTGCAGACGCGACGCCGTATACTGAAGCCCGGGTGGCGGGGATGTACCCCGTCTTGCGGCGCCGGTGCCGCTGTCAAGGATTCGTCAGCAGGATGCTAATCACGATGGACCGTGCTTGGGGATGAACGGGTGATCGATTCCCGCGATTACGAGGAGTTTTCCCGCTTCCTGCAGGACTGCTGTGGCCTCGTGCTGGGCGACAGCCGCCAGTATCTGGTGTCCAGCCGTCTGTCGCGGTTGCTCGACGAGTTCAACTTCAAGACCGTTCCGGAGCTGCTGCATGCCATGCGGCAGTCCCCGAATCCGCGGTTGCGCACCCGCGTCATCGATGCAATGACCACCAACGAAACCTCCTGGTTTCGGGACGGATTCCCGTTCGAGATCCTGCGTCATGTGCTGCTTCCGGAACTGGCCGCGAAGGGCAGTAGCATCAAGGTCTGGTCATCGGGGTGCTCCAGTGGGCAGGAGGCCTACAGCATCTCGATGGTGGTCTCGGAGTGGGAGGAGTCGCGTCCCGCCCGCAAGGTCCCGGTGTCCATCCTCGGGACGGATCTCTCCGAGAAGATCGTTGAGGATGCCCGGCGGGCCGTGTACGACGGCCTGAGTATTGTGCGCGGGCTGAGCGAGAGCCGGCGGGCACGGTTCTTCGAAACCGTGGCCGATGGCCACAAGGTGATCCCGGAGGTCCAGCGGCGCTGCCGCTTCCAGAAGCTCAACCTGATCGACAGCTATGCTGCCTTGGGCAAGTTCGATCTGGTGTTCTGCCGCAACGTGCTGATCTATTTCTCTGGCGAGACCAAGCGACAGGTTCTTGACGGTATTGCCCGGCAGATGAATCCGGGGGGTTATCTGTTTCTTGGCGCTTCGGAGACTGCAGGGCCCTACACCAAGGCCTTCGAGGCCGTCCGCACCGAGTACGGCTCGGTTCTCCGGCTGAAGTCCTGACGCGATCCAGCTCCCGAGGCGAATGCCTCGAAACGCCCGTGCAATGCGGGCGAGACATGCGTTTCCCCGTTCTTTTGCGTATCCCTGAGCTTCCTTCCCCTTCTGGCCGGCTCGTGGGGCTGGCATAACGATTGCATCGTCTTTCTCGCAAAGGGCCGCAACGGTTGCGTCCCGGTTCACGAAGCGAGGGTCCGCCGCGGGCGGGCAGGACGGAAGCGATGAGTCTCTCTCTCGATAAGGCGATGGGCATTCTGCCCCAGGCGGTGAATGTGCGGGCGCAACGCATGGAGCTGCTGGCGTCCAACATCGCCAATGCGGATACCCCCAACTACAAGGCGCGGGACATCGACTTCCGCGCCGTGCTCGAATCCGCGGCCGGCGGCGGCAATACCTTGCCCATGGCCCGCAGCCAGGCGGCGCACATCGACCCCAATGCCGGTGCGATGAACGGGCAGGCCGAGGCGCTCTATCGCGTTCCCTCGCAGGCGTCGCTGGACGGCAACACGGTGGACCCGCAGATGGAACGCGCCGCCTTCGCCGAGAACGCGATCCAGTATCAGAGCAGTCTGGAATTCCTTAACCGCCGGGTCTCCGGCATCCGCGAAGCCCTGCGGGGCGACCGTTAAGGAAACACTGATTAATGTACACACTCGCGTTGATACCCCAGGTTTTCCGAGACCAGGCGCGGTGCGCAGTCGGTAGTGGTTCTACCGGCAAGGGCCGCAACGCAGGATCGGGGAACCTGGGGTGCCAACCCCGAAGGGGCTCGGCCGCTTTTGCGCGCGCACGGCGTTGCGGTTCCCTTGTGCAGAATGACTGCACGGCAGTCACCGCGCCTTGTTCGCACGCAAAAGCGACTCGAGCGCGAGCGTGTACATCAATCAGTGTTTCCTTAACACGGGCCTGATCGGGAGATCGATGTCGTGAGCAATATGTTCAGTCTGTTCAATACCTCCGCCTCGGCGCTGTCGGCGCAGTCGGTGCGCCTGAACACCGTGGCCTCCAACCTGGCCAACGCGAACACGGCGGCGACCAACCCGGACGAGGCCTACCGCGCCAAGCAGGTGCTGTTCCAGAGCGTGATGGACCAGGCCAGTCCCAACGGCTCGGCGACGGCCGTGCGGGTCGCCGGTGTCACCGAATCGCAGGCGGCGCCGCACGCGCATTACGAGCCGCACCATCCGCAGGCGAACGAGGAGGGCTACATCTTCCGGCCTGCGATCAGCGTGGTCGAGGAGATGGCCAACATGATGTCCGCCTCGCGTAACTACGAAGCGAACGTCGAGGTGATGGAGACCTCGCGTCAGCTGCTCCAGCGCACATTGCAGATCGGCCAAGGCTAGAGGAGCTCGCCATGACACAGATTTCCCCCGAATTGCTGGACCGCCTGGGGCTCTCGCGTCCGCAACAGCAACAGGAAGGTGGTATGGACCGCCTCGGGCAGTCGGATTTCCTCAAGCTGATGACGACCCAGCTGGAAAACCAGGACCCGATGGAGCCGATGGACAACGGTGACTTCCTTGGCCAGATGGCGCAGTTCTCCACCGTGACCGGGATCGAGCAGCTCTCCAAGTCCTTCGAGAAGCTGGCGCAGTCGCTGGGGCAGAACCAGACGCTGCAGGCCGCCTCGCTGGTCGGCAAGGATGTGCTGGTGCCGGTGGAATTTGGCGAGCTGACACCGGACGGCACGGTCAAGGGTGCGGTGGACCTGCAGCGGTCCACAGAAGAACTGCAGATTGACGTGTACAGCCCGAGCGGCGAGCGCATCCGCCGCATGAATCTCGGGGCGGCCGGCAGTGGCCTGCAGGAGTTCAGCTGGAACGGCATGCGCGACGACGGGACCTTAGCGCCCCCGGGCGTTTACGAATTCAAGGCCACGGCCCGCTCCGGGACCCAGTCCGAGGCCGTGGATACCTTTCTGGATGCCCGCGTGGAGAGCGTCGCGGTTGGCAGTGATTCCGGCCTGGCACTGACCGTGCAGGGCCTGGGCGAGATCAGCTTTTCGGATGTACGGCGGATCGGCGGCTGACGCCCCGCAACAAGAACCCTGATGGAGGAAACACCCCATGCCCTTCAATATTGGATTGAGCGGACTCAACGCGGCCCAGGCCGACCTGCAAACCACCGGCAATAACGTCTCGAACTCGGGGACCACCGGCTTCAAGCGCTCGCGTGCCGAGTTCGGCGATGTGTTCGCCCAGAGCTTTGGCGGCATCAGCCAGACGGCGATCGGTTCCGGCACGCGGTTGCAGGCCGTGACGCAGCAGTTCTCGCAAGGCCGGACCGAGTTCACCGAGAACGGCCTGGACCTGGCCATCAACGGCGAGGGCTTCTTCGTCCTGAACGACCAGGGCAGCACCGCCTATACCCGCGCCGGTGAATTCCAGGTCAATCGCGACGGGTTCTTGGTGAATAACCAGGGGCAACAGCTGCAGGGGTATCCACCGCAGAACCCCAACAGCGCGGACCCGAGCTTCAACACGGGGCAGCTCGAGGATATTCGCCTGCAAACGGGCGATGCAGCCCCGCAGGCAACAAGCGAGATCGAGGCCCTTGTTAATCTGCGTTCCGATGCCGAGGACCTTGACCCCGCGTTGTTCGATCCGGCGGACCCCGAGACTTATAGCTTCTCAACGGCCCTGACAGCGTATGACTCGCTCGGGACTGCCCGCGATGCGAATGTGTTTTTCGTCAAGACCGGCGATCTGCAGTGGGAGGCCCACACTCGGATCAATGCAGGGGTAGATGCTGCGGGTGACCCAGTGGTCTTCGATGCGGGGCCGTTCGACCTAACGTTTAATGATTCTGGAACGCTGGACGATCCGACCGAATTCGGTTTCACCACGCCTGATTTTCCGAATGGTGCGGCGGGTCTGGACGTTGATATCGACTTTGCCGGAACCACCCAGTATGGCGGTGACTATTCGGTCAACGACCTGAATCAAGACGGCTTTGCCTCGGGGCGCTTGACCGGTGTGGACATCGACGACTCAGGTGTGGTGTTCGCCCGCTTTACCAATGGTCAGTCGACGGTGCTGGGTCAGGTGGCGATGGCCAACTTCACCAATCCGCAGGGGCTGGAGCAGCTGGGGAACAACAACTGGGCCGAGACCTTTGCCGCTGGTGAGCCAGTGTTTGCGGCGCCCGGGACCGGCAACCTGGGGACCATCCAGGCCGGTGCGCTTGAGGCCTCCAACGTGGATATCGCCCAGGAGCTGGTGAATCTGATCACTGCGCAGCGCAACTTCCAGGCGAACGCGCAGACGATCTCGACGGCCGATCAGGTCACCCAGACGATCATCAACATCCGTTAAGTCGCGGATGACACGCTGAAGAGGGCTTGAGCATGGATCGATTTCTGTACATCGCGATGTCCGGTGCGAAGGAGACGATGCACGCACAGGCCATCAACAACCACAACCTGGCCAATGCCAACACCGATGGCTTCCGCCAGGCGCTGGCCACGGCGGATACCGTACCGGTGCGCGGCCCGGGCTATGCCTCGCGCGACTACACCCAGGTGGGCAACGAGGCGGTGGACTTCAGCAAGGGCAAGATGCAGAGCACCGGGCGCGATATGGATATCGCCATCGAGGGCGAAGGCTTTATCGCGGTGCAGGGCCCGGACGGGGAGGAAGGCTACACCCGCGCCGGCTCGCTGCATGTGGATGCCTTTGGGCTGCTGCGCACCGCGCAGGGTCACCAGGTACTGGGGGATGGCGGTCCGATCGCCATCCCGCCGGCGGAGCAGATCGAGATCGGCACCGACGGCACCATCAGCGTGCGGCCTTTGGGCGTGGGTCCGGAGGCCCTGGCGGCAGTGGAGCGTATCCGGCTGGTCAACCCGGACACGGATCAGCTCCAGCGTGGGGATGACGGCCTGTTCCGCCTGGCGGAAGGGGGCGAGGCACCGGCCGATGCCGAGGTGCGTATCGTCTCGGGGATGCTGGAGGGCAGCAACGTGAACACCATCGAGGCGCTCACGCGGATGATCGAGCTGTCCCGCCACTTCGAGATGCAGGTGAAGATGATGGACAGCGCCAACACGCTGGAACAAAGCAGTAACCGCTTGCTGGGCCTCGGGTAATTTCCCGGGACTCGCGCGGCACTTGAGAGAAAACAGGAGAACACCATGAACCAGGCACTGTGGATCGCCAAGACCGGCCTCGACGCGCAGCACACGCGCATGTCGACGGTCTCGAACAACCTGGCCAACGTGAATACCACGGGCTTCAAGAAGGACCGGGCGGTATTCGAGGACCTGATCTACCAGACGGTGCGCCAGCCCGGCGCCCAGGCCACCCAGGATCAGCAGCTGCCCTCGGGCCTGCAGATCGGTACCGGCGTGCGCGCCGTGTCCACCGAGAAGATGTTCGCGCAGGGCAACCTGCAGCAGACGGACAACTCGCTGGATATCGCCATCGAGGGTCGCGGCTTCTTCCAGATCCTGCTGCCCGACGGCAACGTCGGCTACACCCGTGACGGCAGCTTCCAGCTGAACTCGGACGGCCAGGTGGTGATGTCCAACGGCTATCCGCTGCAGCCGGGTCTGTTCGTGCCGGAGGACACCCAGTCCCTGGCGATCGGGAAGGACGGGACGGTGACCGCACAGATCCCGGGGCAGGCCGCGCCGGTGGAGCTGGGCAACATCCAGTTGGCGGACTTCGTGAATCCGGCTGGGCTGCAGGCGGTGGGCGAAAACCTGTTCCGCGAGACGGCGGCCTCGGGTGTGGCGCAGCAGTCCCTGCCGGGCCTGAACGGCACCGGTACCGTGGTGCAGGGCTCGTTGGAGACCTCGAACGTGAATATCGCCGAGGAGCTGGTCAACATGATCGAGACCCAGCGCGCCTACGAGGTCAACTCCAAGGCGATCTCCGCGGCCGACCAGTCGCTGCAGTTCGTCAACCAGACCATCGGGTGATGTGATGACGCGTCTCGGAACCGTTCTCCGCCCGGCCCTGGCCATGACCGCCGCATTGCTGCTGTCCGCCTGCGCCGCCACCCAGACGACCAAGCCGGACGACAACCCGGACTACCAGCCGGTGATGCCGGCGCAGCCGGTCCCGCAGTCCCAGAACAATGGCGGCATCTACCAGGCCGCGCATTCCCAGGGCCTGTTCGAGGACTACAAGGCGCGCAACGTCGGCGACATCCTGACCGTGATCCTCGCGGAGAGCACCAACGCGCAGAAGTCGGCGTCGACCTCCACCGGCAAGGATTCCAATCTCGAATTGGGGAACCTGTCGGCCTTCGGCCGCGATGCCACCTTCAACGGGCGCCCGCTGTTCGGGGCCAGCAACTCGAGCTCGCGCGACTTTGACGGCTCCGGCGATTCCTCGCAGAGCAATCAGCTGGATGGCGAGATCACCGTGACCGTCGCCGAGGTGCTGCCGAACGGCAATCTGGTGGTGCAGGGCGAGAAGTGGCTGGGTATCAACCAGGGCGAGGAGTACGTGCGCTTTCGCGGCATCGTGCGCCCGGTGGATGTGACTACCAACAACACTGTGCTTTCGACGCAGGTGGCCAACGCCCGCGTGTACTACGGCGGCTCCGGCGTGCTGGCCGACAGCAATACCCCCGGCTGGATCACGCGCTTCTTCAACAGCCCGATCTGGCCCTTCTGACCCGGCATGCCCGCGGCGAGGTACGACATGGATCCCAAATCCCCGAAGCAACGCAACCCGGACGTTCCCGCGACGCCTTTTGGCGGTTGGCGGCGGCTGGGGCTCTTGCTCCTGACGGTGCTCATGGTGATGGGGATCGGAAGCGCCAGCGTGTCCGCGCAGACCGCGATCCAGCAGCAAGTGGCCATGCAGGAGCGCAGCTACATGGAGCGGGTCAAGGATGTGGCCAGTGTCTCCGGTGTCCGTGACAACCAGTTGATCGGCTACGGCCTGGTCGTGGGCCTTGACGGCACGGGGGACCAGACCACCCAGACCCCGTTCACGGTGCAGAGCCTGAACAACATGCTCGGGCAGCTGGGCCTGACGCCGGATGCCGGCAACCCGCAGCTGCGGAACGTGGCCGCCGTGATGGTGACCGCCGAATTGCCGCCGTTCGCCAAGGCCGGGCAGCGCATCGACGTGACCGTGTCGTCCATGGGTAACGCGACCAGTCTGCGTGGCGGAACGCTGCTCATGACGCCTCTCAAGGGCGCGGACGGCCAGACCTACAGCATTGCGCAGGGCAACCTGGTGGTCGGGGGCTTCGGGGCCGAGGGCACCGATGGCTCGCGCATCACCGTGAACGTACCGAGTGTGGGGCGCATCCCCAACGGGGCGACGGTCGAGCGCGAGGTCCCCACGGCCTTTGCCCAGGGCGATCACGTGACCCTGAATCTGCACCGCCCGGATTTCACCACCGCCAATCGCCTGGTGCAGACGGTGAACGATACCTTCGGCCAGGGCGTCGCCCATGCCCTGGACGGCTCTTCCGTGCGCGTGCGCGCGCCCTCCAACCCGGATCACCGGGTCGGCTTTGTGGCGGAGCTGGAACGGCTTCCGATCGAACGTGGCGCACCACCGGCGCGGGTTATCGTGAACTCGCGTACCGGGACCGTGGTGATCGGCTCCAGTGTTCAGGTGACGCCGGCCGCCGTCTCGCATGGCAGCCTGACAGTGACCATCAGCGAGGCGCCGCAGGTGGTGCAGCCCGCCCCCTTCGGCGAGGGCGAGACCGCGATCCAGCCGGATACCGACATCGCGATCGAGGAGGGTGACAACACCATGTTCCTGTTCGACCCGGGCACCTCGCTGGACGAGATCGTCCGCGCGGTGAATAACGTGGGGGCCGCCCCCGGCGATCTGGTCGCGATCCTGGAGGCCCTGCGCGAGGCCGGTGCGTTGCGCGCGGAGTTGGTGGTCATCTGATGATCGGGCCGGGCGTCGATACCCAGATGCAGGCCCGCGCGGCCATGGCCTCGGACCCCAGCGGTCTGCAGGACCTGGCCCGGGGCGCGCGTGCGGGGGATCAGAAGGGCCTGGAGGCCGTCGCCCGCGAATTCGAGGCGATGCTGATCGGGCAGATGCTCAAGCAGATGCGCGAGGCCTCGCTGGGTGACGGCCTGTTCGACAATGACCAGAGCAAGATGTACCTGGAGATGCAGGATCAGGAGTTCGCCAAGGCCATGAGCCAGGGCGACGGCATCGGCCTGCGCGATGCCCTGATGCGCCAGCTCTCCGCGCAGCAGCCCGCCGACCCGGAGACGCTGAACGACGATCCGGACAGGCAGGCCGCGCTGGAGCTGCCACGCCGACGCTCGGAGCTGGATACCCTGAGCGTATTGCAGGGCGACTCCGGACCGGAGTTGCAGCCGGTTGGTCCACAGCGGCCCGAGCCCACCGGACTGCAGGGCGCCCGGCCGGCCCCGATTGCCTGGCCACCGAGGGATGCCGCCGAGTTTGTGCAGACCCTGGAGCCGCTGGCGCGCGACGCCGCGGCCGAGCTCGGGGTTGAGCCCGGGATCCTGCTGGCGCAGAGCGCGCTGGAGACCGGCTGGGGGCAACATGTGCCGTCGCGTGCCGACGGCCAGCCGAGCTTCAACCTGTTCGGGATCAAGGCGGACAGTCGCTGGAGCGGGGATCATGTCTCCGTGGGTACGCTGGAGTTCCGCGACGGGGTGGCCCAACGGGAGCAGGCGCGCTTCCGAGCTTATGCTGATCCGTCGGAGTCGTTCTCCGATTACGTCGAGTTCATTCGCAACAATCCGCGTTACCAACGGGCCCTGCAGGCCGGGGATGACGCCCAGTACATCCGCGAGCTGCAGGATGCCGGGTATGCGACGGATCCGACCTATGCGGACAAGGTTCTGCGGGTGCGGGATCAACTGGCCGCCCACCAGGGCAGTGGATCGACTCAAGTCGCGGCCGAGGCGGCCGTTACCCGTACCGAGGGGTAGAGCATGAAGCACAAATGGCCTAATCCGGTTAGTGAGCGAGCGGCATTGCGGGAGGCGCAGGCATGAGCGCGTCCGGGATCGGTACATCCGCGCTGCTGGCGTTCCAGCGCGCGATCGGCACCACCAGCAACAACATCGCGAACTCGGCGACCGAAGGCTACAGCCGCCAGCGCACCGAGCTGTCCAACCTGACGCCGCAGTTCCTTGGAGGCAGCTTCCAGGGCCAGGGCGTGCAGGTGGACACGATCCGGCGGATCTCCGACGACTTCGTGAACACCCAGCTGCGCAACTCGATCTCCGATCAGTCGAATGCCGAGCTGAAGGCGTCGCTGGCCGGACGCATCGATGACCTGCTGGGCAGTTCCAGCTCCGGGCTGACGCCGGTGCTGCAGGACTTCTTCGACGCCGGCCAGGATCTGGCCAACGACCCCACCTCCAGCGCCGCGCGCACGGTCTTCCTGACCGAGGCGGAATCCCTGGCCGAACGCTTCGCCTCCATCGACCGGCGCATCGAGGAGCAGCGCGACATCATCAATGGCCAGATTCGCACCAACGTCGAGGAGATCAACTCCCTGACCGATGCGATCGCCGGGCTTAACCGCGAGATCGTGTCGAAGTCCACCCAGGGCACTCCGAACGACCTGCTGGACCAGCGCGACCGCGTGTTGAACCAGCTGGCGGAGAAGGTCAACGTCCGCATCACCGAGCAGGATGACGGCGCGGTCAACGTATTTGTGGGCAACGGCCAGGCGCTGGTGCTCGGGGGCAATAACCGCGAACTGGTGGCGGAGTCACTGACTGGTGATCCGCGTTCTCCTGACATCGGGCTGGCCACCAGCGGCGATCCGGTCAACATCTCCCGCTTCATCCAGGGCGGCGAGCTGGGTGCACTGCTGGAGACCCGGACCGGGATCATCGACGAGGCCCAGAACACCCTGGGCCGGCTCGCGATCAGCATCGGGGCGGAATACAACCAGCAGAACCGGCTCGGCCTGGACCTGAACGGCCAGCAGGGCGCGGATATCTTCGGGATCGGCGATCCGGCGGTCCGTGGATTCCCCGGCAATGAGTCTGATGATGTTCCGTCTGTCGAATTCGGCGACGTGCGCGACCTGACCACGTCCGATTACCGCCTGAATTATAACGGTACGGACTATGAACTACGGAAGCTGTCGGATGGTGGGGTCGTAGCGAGTGGCAATGGAGTTCTTGAGGCGGACGGGATCATTGTGGATACCGCAACGATTGGCGGACAGGAGGAAGGGGATGGCTGGTTGATCCAGCCGACTCGCAATGGCGCACGGGATCTCTCGGTGGAGATGACGGACCCTTCGGGTATCGCCGCAGCCAGCGCCGTTAGGGCGGACCTTGGCGAGGACAATGTTGGAGACGCATCGATCGCGTCTGTTCGGGCTGTGGATCGGGATAACCTGGATTTGGCTGAGGTCACCGTTGAATTTGACGGTAATACGGATCAGTTTGAGATCAATGGAAGCGCTTTCCCACTAGATCCCGATGGTGACGGGATAACAACCATCGAGTTTAACGGCTGGGAAATGGAGATCAGGGGCACCCCCGAGGACGGGGACACCTTTGTGGTGAGCAGCAATGTTGATCACCCGGGCGATAACCGCAACATGCTGGCGATGAATGACCTGTCGGACGAACGCCTGGTCGGCGGCGATCGGACATTCGGGGATGGTTATAACAGCCTGCTGGCCAATGTTGGTACACGCACCCGCCAGGCCCAGGTCGCACAGGAATCGGCCGATGCGCAGCTGGCACAGGCGCGCGCCCAGCGCGAGGCGGTGTCCGGCGTAAACCTGGACGAAGAGGCGGCCGATCTCATCCGCTACCAGCAGGCCTATCAGGCGGCGGCCCAGGTCATATCGGTCAGCAATTCGCTGTTCGATACATTGCTCGGTGCGGTCCGCCGCTAACGTCGATCCGGAGACACGAACATGCGCATCTCGACCACCCAGATCTTCCAGAGCGGGATCGACCAGATCCAGCGCGGGCAGACCGAGCTGAACCGGACCTCGCTGCAGATGGGCCGGGGGGAGCGCATCCTGTCGCCATCGGATGACCCGAGCGGTGCCACCCAGGTCAATCAGTTCGAGCGCATTATCCAGGCGACCAAGCAATACCAGCGCAACATCGACAACACCCAGCCACGCCTGCAACAAGAAGAATCGGCCCTGCAGGGCGGGACCGACCTGCTGCAGCGTGCGCGCGAACTGGTGGTAGCCGGCAACAACGACAGCCAGACCAACGAGACCCGCAGTTATATCGCCGGCGAGCTGCGTCAGCTGCGTGACGGGATGTTCGACATCGCGAACACCAAGGACCCGAACGGCGAATACCTCTTCGCCGGTACGAAGTCGTTGCAGCAGCCCTTCCAGCAGGATGGCACGGGTGCGGTGCGCTACGAGGGGGCGGAAGGCACGGGCAGCATCCGCGAGGTTGCCGTCTCGCCCAACCGGAAGATCCCGGTGGGCGACACCGGCGCCCGGGTGTTCATGGACATCCCGGAGAATGACGGGCGTGTCGGGGCCGAGGTGCTCAATCGGGAACCGGGCAGTACCCTTGTTGTGGAGCAAACCGGCGTAAGCGACGTTGGTGGGCTGGATGAGCGCGACTACACTATTGAATTCTCTGAGGACGCCGACGGGAACGTCCAGTTTTCCGTCACCTATGAGGACGAGAATGGAGATACCCAGTTCGCCGAAGACGATTCCGGGACTCCGATGGAAGATCGGCCTTTTGTGGCCGGTGAATCCGTCCTTTTTGAGGGGCGGAGTATCACCCTGAGTGGCACACCTCAGGTGGGGGATCAGGTCTTGTCCCGCGCCGCCGAAAACAAGAGCGTGTTCGAGACCCTGGACGCGATCATTGCGGCCCTGGAAGAGGGTGGCGCCAGCGGCAATAGCCGGGCCAACCTGGCGACGGCCAGCAACACCGCGCTGGCCGATCTGGATGCCGTGCTGGGCAACTTCAGCGACATCCGGGCCGAGGTCGGTTCGCGCCTGAAGAGCTTTGACCAGCAAAAGGATCTGAACGAGGACCGCCTGGTGGACCTGAACAGTGCGGTCTCCGAGATCCGCGACCTGGATTATGCCGAGGCGATCAGCCGCTTCAACCAGCAGCAGGTGGCGTTGCAGGCCGCGCAGCAGACCTATACCCAGGTCAATCGACTGTCCCTGTTCGACTTCCTCTGATCAGCGCCCCGGCTGGGCGGATCATGGTCGTGCCTTTGTGCGACCATGACGTCATTGTGACCTGCGAGAGTCCGGCATGGCGAAGAACAACGAACCTTCCGCACCCATCCAGTACCGTTCCACCGGACGGCCCCCGCGCTACCTGATTGTCCTGTTGATCCTGGCCGCGTTGTGGGCGGGTTTCTGGGGGGTGATCCACCTGCAGTCGGGCGAGCCCGAGGCGGTCACCCTGAACGTTCAGGAGCAGGCCGAGCTGGAGGCCAAGCTGCGGGCACTGGGTCCGCGTGATGCCGAGCCTCGCCCCGATGGTGCACCGGGCGAGCCGATCATCGATCTCGATGCCGAGGCCGAGCCACTGGTGCCGGAACTCTACGAGGAGCGGGCCGAGGCGCGGGTCGTACGTTTCAGCGAGCGCGAGCTGAATGCGCTGATCGCCCAGGACCCGGGCCTTGCAGGGCGGGTGGCGATTCGCCTGACACCGGGGCAGGTCAGCACGCGGGTGCGCATCCATGTGCCGGCCGATATCCCCCTGCTCGGCGGGCGTGTGCTCAACGTGCGCTCGGGCGTGCGTTTCGGAACCGAAGATGGGCGGGTACATGCGCGGCTGGTGGGCGTCAGCGTCGCCGGAATCCCGTTGCCGGACGCCTGGCTCGGTGGGTTGAAAGACGAGGACCTGCTCGCGCTGGAGCCCTTCCAGCAACTGCGCGCCGGGATCGAGTCCATCGAGGTGCGCGACGGCGAGCTGGCCCTGGAGCTCGCCCGCTGAGGGGGGTAGCGGGGTAATGCACCTCGTCCGAGACTGATGGCTTCTTTGGGGCGGGCGCGACGCTGAGGGGGCTTGGGCCTCGCATGTGACACCCGCTTCGCGAACTCGACACGGTGTGTCATCCCGGAAACCGCGAAGCGGTGATCCGGGATCTACAACGTTGGAGTTGGCAAGGGGTTGGGGGTGTTCGGGGGGGGAATCCCGGTTCTCCGCTTCGCTCCGGCCGGGATGCCCTTCGTCGGGCCGGGTTGTATCGGCTAGATTGGGTCTCTCGATCGGTCCTCGACGGGGCGAGCCGAAGGATACGGCAGGGTCGCCGATCCCCTCGGAAGAATCCGCGCCGGGCCGCCTTCAGGGCAACGGGTGCGCCAGCGACGGTGTCAGCGCGGGCCGACGCGCAGGGTTTCGGCGCCCAGGGCCTGCAGACGGCCGCGTACGCTGAGGCTCAGGGTGGAGTGTCCCGCCTCCAGCGCTGGCTGGCTGGCCGATTCGTCCATCGCCCGCATGGCCATCATGGGCTGCGGGCCGCTGTAGGGGTCTTCCGGCAGTTCCACTTCCAGAACGCGCAGGTGCGTGGCCCCCAGTGAGCGGGCGATCACGCGCGCCTGTTCCTTCAGGTCCTCCATGGCCTCCTCCATCATGGCCTCGCGGTGTTCCTTGCGTGCCTCTGGACTCAGCGAAAAGCGGATCTGGCTGACGGTGAGATCGTGTTGCTGCAGGCTGCCGACCAGCTCGCCGAGGCGGTCGAAATCGCCGCTGGTCAGTTCCAGGTTCTGGCGGACCTGCCAGGCGTTGATGCGGCTTCGATCATCGGAGTCGTGAATCGCGTGGGTGGAATAGCCGATGGTCCGGGCGTCGATGGCGTCGTGTTCGGCGGCGCGTTCCAGGGCGGCCTCCATGTTGCGGTTGACGGTCGCGGCCGCAGTCGCGGCCTCGGGGGCTCGAGCCTCGGTGGTCATCAGGACCGTCATGTGGTCGTTGGCGACTTCGCGTTCGGTCTTGCCCGTCACGGTCAGGGTGGTGCTGCCATCGGCGGCGAGCGCGGCGCCCGGTAGTGCCAGGGTCAGCGCGGCCAGGGCCGCGAGGAGCCAGGACGGCCGGGGAGCGAGTGGAATGCCTTTCGGTTGCATGATCAGTAGCCTCTACAGGTCGCGCGCAAGCCGGACCCCGGCGAACACGTGGCGTTTTTCCGGGGTAAAGAAGTTTCGCATTGTAGATCGTTTGAGCAGCGGGTCGCTCCAGGCACTGCCGCCGCGCAGGACGTAGTGCTCGCCGTCGAACCAGGGCATGGAGTATTCATCGTATGGGTAGGGGCGAAACCCCGGATACGGACGAAAGTCGTTTCCGCACCATTCCCATACTGCCCCCGTGCCTCGCAACCGGCCGGCCCGGGCGGCGTGTTCCCATTCGTGTTCGTGGGGCAGTCGGGCACCCACCCAGCGGGCGTACGCCGATGCCTCGAACCATGAGAGGCCGACGGCGGGGGCCTGTGGATCCAGCAGCCGGGTTCCCTCCGGCAGGGTCTGTACCCGTGTGCCGTCGGGCAGGCGCGACCAGCCCAGCGGGGCGGTGATCCCCGTGTGTTCCAGCCAGGCCCGACCAGCGGCGTCCCAGTGTGGCCCCGGGCGATAGCCTCCGGCCTCGACAAAGGCGGCGATCTCGGCATTCGAGACTGGCTGCGAGCGGAGGGCGTGGGGTGCCAGGCACACCGTGTGCCGCCCGCGCTCGTTGTCGAAGGCCGTGGCAGCCTCGCTGCCGACGATGTATTCGCCCCCCATGCACTCGATCCAGTCACCGCTGGTATGGGGAGCGGGTCCGGGCGTCTGCACCCCTGGGGGTTCGGGACGTCGCAGACGTGCGAACCAGCGGACCTGTTCGAGGCTTTCCAGGTGCATCGCGTGGTGCTGCGCGAGAAAGCCGCTCAGGTAGTCGTTTTCGAGCAGAGGGTGACGGCGCACGTCCGGGTGGGCGCGCAAGAGCTCCATGTGGTGGTGCTGGCACGCCAGGCCCCACTCGAGCAGGGCGTCACGGGGCGGGAGCCGGCCACCCCGTCGCCATTTTGGGCTTTGTTCCGGAAAGTACAGGTCGTGCCAGTCGCGCCGGGTGGGCGTCGGTTCGCCCAGGATGCGTTCGTGCAACCACACGGCCTCGATGAAATGGCAGTGGGCGTAATGCCAGCCGATGGGGCTGAGGTCCCGGTGGTACTGGTTACGCCACTCGTACGCCGGCGTGGCCCTAAGCGCCGCGTTCAGGCGGTCGTGCTGGGCGGCCAGGCATTCCAGGAGGTCCGATTCGGGCGAGTGTGACAGCGGATGGACGGCGTTCATGTCCAGTGGAGCACTCTAGGGGCACACTGACTAGTGTACACACTCGCGCTCGAGTCGCTTTTGCGTGCGAACAAGGCGCGGTGACCGCCGTGCAGCATTCTGAACAAGGGAGCCGCAACGCCGTTCCCACGCAAAAGCGGCCGAGCCCCTTGGGGTTGGCACCCCAGGTTCCCCGATCCTGCGTTGCGCCGCTTGCGGGTAGAACCACTACCCGCTGCGCGACGCGCCTTGTCTCGGAAAACCCGGGGTGCCAACGCGAGTGCGTACATTAGTCAGTGTGTCCCTAGAGCGCCAAAAGTTCCGGCGGTTCGTCGGGATCGAGGATCAGCAGGTGGCCGGGCGGGACGGGGCGCCAGCGTTCGCGGTCGGTCAGGGATTCGGAGGAAACGACCACACCGCCATCGGGGAAGGTCTCGTCATCCGTGGTGTAGTAGAGGCTGGGGCAGGGCGCATTGACCGCGTGGCGGCTGGCGATGAGCCGGCGCCCGTCGGAGAGGATGACATTCAGCAGCGCGGTGTCTTCGCCCAGCCAGGCCTCGATCGTGGAGAAGGCCTCACCCAGGGCCCCTTCCAGTGTGGCGTTGTCGTCGTCGGCGAGGTATTGCCGTACCAGCGCGAACAGGTATTCGGAGTCGGTGGTGCCCTCGATGCTGGCCTCGATCTCCTGGCTGAGGATGTTCTGGATCTGGCGCCGGATATCCGGGCGGAAGCGACCGATCAGACCGTTGTGGCTGTACAGTAGACCGTCGCGCGCGAAGGGCTGGGCGTTGACCGTGTCGCCACCAAATCCGGGAGTGGCGCTGCGGATGGCCGCGACCCACAGGGGCTGGATCATGTCGCTGGCCAGATCCATGAGGTTCGGGTCCTGCCAGAGCGGGTCGGCCCGCCGGTAATGACGTGCCACGCCGCCTTCACCGAACCAGCCGAAGCCGAAGCCATCGACATTGACCCGGGCATACACCAGCTCCTGCGGGGCCATGGCCTGTTCAACCAGGTTGTGCGGCGGGTCCAGGATCAGGCGGCGCAGCGTGATCGGAGGACCCAGATAGGCGAGATGTCGGCACATTGATCAGCGCTTCCCTGGGGGCAGTTGGGGCGTCGGGGGTTTCGTGCTAGCGTGCCGCAAACCCACTCGATACGGAAGCCCGCATGTCCGCCGACCCCAGCTCTGTGTCCGCCTTGCCTCGCTACAGCCGCCGGGTGGTGGAGGAACGGGACGCCCACGCCGAGTTACTGGCCGATTTCCGGGCGGGCATGCTCGAAGCCCCGCGGACCCTTCCGCCCAAGTACTTCTACGATGCGCGCGGATCCCAGTTGTTCGATGCCATTTGCGACACCCCGGAATACTACCCCACGCGCCTGGAGGCGGATCTTCTGGAGCGCCACGCGGACGCGATCTTGGAGGCCTCAGGGGCGCGCACACTGTTCGAGCTGGGCAGCGGGACCTCGCGCAAGACCGAATACCTGCTGGCGGCCCTGGAAGGCCGAATCGCACAACCCCACTACATCGCGAACGATGTCTGTGCCGAGATCCTGGACGAGGCGGGCGGGCGTCTGTTGCAGCGCTTCGGGCACTTGCAGGTGGACAGCCTGTGCGGGGACTACGCGGCGGCACTGGCGCACCTCGGGGATGTGTCCGGTTCGCCGGCCGACGGCCCGCGGCTGTTCGCCTTTCTCGGCAGCAGCCTGGGGAATTTCGAAGATGCCGAGGCGGCCGGGTTGCTCCAACGGATCCGCGAGACCATGAATCCGGAAGACCGGTTGCTGCTGGGACTGGACCGGGTCAAGCCGCGTCCGGTGCTGGAGGCGGCCTACAACGATGCGGCGGGGGTGACGGCAGCGTTCAATCTGAACCTGCTGTCGGTGCTGAATACCGAGCTCGGGGCGGATTTCGATGCCGATGGCTTCGAACATCGGGCGCCCTTCGTGGAGGAACACTCGCGGATCGAGATGCACCTGGTGGCGCGACGCGACCAGGTGGTGCATGTGTCGGAACCCGAGGCACGGCTCGAGATCGCGGAGGGCGAGGCGATCCGTACCGAGATCTCGCGCAAGTTCAGCCGCGAGGCCGTCGATCGCCTGCTGGCCGCCGCAGGGCTGGAACATGAGACCGAGTGGTCGGCCCCCGAGGAGTGGTATTCGTTGTTTCTGCTGCGGCCGGGCGCGGGCTGAGTCCAATGCGGGCCCCGCGTCTGGTGCTGGTCCGGCACGCCCAGGCCGGTAATCCCGGCGACTGGGACGGCGCGGACCGCGACCGCCCGCTTACCGCGAAGGGTCAGGTCAGTGCGGTCCGCATGGCACAGGCCCTCGGCGAGCTGCTGCCGGAATCGGTGGAACTCCTGAGCAGTCCCTACCTGCGGGCCCGGCAGACGGCCATTCCGCTCTCGCAGGCGCTGGATGTGCCCGTGCGGCAGAAGAAATGGCTGGCGCCCGGGCAACCGGCTGGGCTGGAGATCGAGGCCCTGGCCCGCAGCCTCCCGGGGCATGGCGGTCTGGTGCTGGTGGGGCACGAACCCGATCTGTCGCTGCTGGCCAGCTGTCTCCTGGGCGCGACGGGCGGCCGGAGTCTCCTGCGCATGGGCAAGGGGGATGCCTGTGGGTTGACGGGCCCACTGCCGGGGCCGATGCAACTGGAGTGGCATCTGCCCCGAAAGGTACTCGAACGGATGGCCGGGGGAGAGCGGCATTGACGGCACAGTCGGAGAATGATGCGCAGACGGTCGCGGCCGTTGATCTGGGTTCCAACAGCTTCCATATGATCGTGTCCCGGCGCGAGGATGGCGAAGTCCTGAAGGTCGACCGGCTCAAGGAGATGGTGCGGCTCGCCAGCGGTCTCGACCCGGAGGGTCGGCTGGATCCAGAGGTTGCCCAGCGGGCCCTGGACTGCCTGGACCGCTTTGGCCAGCGATTGCGCCAGTTGCCGCGGGGGCACGTGCGTGTGGTCGGGACGAACACCCTGCGCCAGATGCACGACAGCCGTGGGTTCCTGCACGCCGCGGAGGAGGCGCTGGGGCACCCGGTGGAGATCATTGCCGGGCGCGAGGAGGCGCGGCTGATCTATCTTGGTGTGGCGCATACGCTGGCGGATGACAGCGGTCGCCGGCTGGTGATGGATATCGGCGGGGGGAGCACGGAGTTCATCATCGGCGAGCGCTTCGAGCCGATCCTGGCCGAGAGCCTCGAGATGGGCTGCGTGACCTTCACCCGGCGTTTCTTTGCCGACGGGAAATTGAGCCGCAAGGCCTTCGCCGCCGCACAGCTGCGGGCCGAGCAGGAGCTGCAACCGATCGCCAGTGCCTACCGCCAGCAAGGCTGGGATCAGGCGCTGGGGGCCTCCGGCACCATCCTTGCGCTGGACAGCATGGTGCACGAGGCGCGGCTCGAAGAGGCGCCGGGTATCGGCCGCGAGAGCCTTGAGGCCCTGCGGGACGGTCTGATTGAACACGGCACCGTCGAAGGGTTGAAGTTCCCCGGGCTGGCGGAGGATCGGGCACCCGTGATCGCGGGCGGGCTGGCCGTCCTGCTGGGCGCGTTCGAGGCCCTGGGCATCGAACGCCTGCACCCCTCGGACGGGGCTCTGCGCGAGGGGGTTGTGCACGATCTGCTGGGCCGTTTCCGGCATGAGGACGTCCGTGGCCAGACCATTCACAACTTGCGCCGGCGCTTCGCGGTCGACGCCGCACAAGCCGAGCGGGTCCAGGCGACGGTGGCGCGCCTGGTGACCGCGGTACGCGCGGCCTGGGGGCTCGACGAAGAGGATGCCGAACGCCTGGAGTGGGCGGCCGAACTGCATGAGATCGGGCTGGCGCTGGCGCACAGCAAGTACCACAAGCACGGCGAATACATCCTTGCCTGGGCCGACCTGCCGGGGTTCTCGCAGCCCGAGCAGGCCGAACTGGCGCTGCTGGTGAGGATGCACCGGCGGTCTTTTAAACCCAAGCTGCTGTCCGGCGTCCACGAGGGGCGCTCCGGGAGCTTACTCTGCATGGCGTCTCTGTTGCGCCTGGGGGTGTTGCTGCATCGCTCGCGGTCGCCGGATCCGGTCCCGCTGGAGCGCATCGAGGCGACGGCGGAGGGCCTGACCCTGGCCTTTGCGAGCGGCTGGCTGGATGCGCACCCGCTCACGCGTGCGGATCTGGAGGCCGAACGCGAGGAGTGGGTGCGGCACGAGCGGGTGCTGGAGTTCCAGTGATGCCGTGTGCGGGAACGAATGAAAGGGAGGCAGGATGCTGACGCTGGTGGTCTGGATCTACGTGCTTGCGGTGCCGGTATGGATTGGTATCTGGTGGTCGGCGACCGGTTTCCGGTTGATGCGCCACAACCGGTTGCTGGCACTGCCCTTCCTGCTCAGTCTGGTGTATGTGGTCGGAAACGCCCTGCTGGTGGCCATGTTCGGCGGACTCAGCGAAGCCACCTACGAGGAAGGCCGCTACGTGTTCATCACCGACCGGGCCATGATCGCGGTTCAGGCGACAGCGAGTGTACTGATCGTGGCCACCATTGTGTACGGCCTGAGCATCCGGCGGGTACCGGTGCACTTCATCCGCTTCATGGTGTATGCCTTCGTGGCGCTGTTGGGGGTGATGGCGCCGATCCTGTGGATTCCGGCGCAGGAGGCGGAGTTCTTCTTTGTGCTCCGCCATGTGCAGTCGATCGGACTGAACTTCGGGCTGTTCCTCTGCGTGGCCGGGATCGTGGTGCTGTTGCAGGACCTGCTGCGTCATGGCGACGCCGAGGTCACCCTGCTGGGCGGGCTGCATGATGTGCCGCGCTCCGAGCGTCCAAGTGAAGTGGATACAGAAAACCGCGGGAGCTGAGGCGCTTACCGGGGGTGTTGTGAACGGGTAGGGAACCCAGCGACCCTCTGCATCGGGAACAAGAGGATTGGGTTCAGGAGCGCCTCGGTTCCGGGAGGATGCCGCACGCGTGTGCGGCCCGATGGTGTGCGGCGCGTTTGCCCCTGTATTCACTCACGTTTGGGGCTTGTACTCCAGGTTCCCCGACCCTGCATTGCGCCCCGAGTGTTTATAGAACGGGGGGTAGAGGCGCTAACGGCTGTGTGACCCCTGCCTCGGGGGGCTCGGGGTGCCCACGCGAGCGTGTTCACCCATCAGCATTTCTCTGGAGCGAGACCTGCTGAGCGGGTATGTCGCCTGTTGTGTCCTGGTCCGACAGACCAAGGCGCCCCAGTAGCTTCTGGCATTCGGCGGAGTCCGCCGCCCCATTGGTCAGCAAGAAGGCGGTGCGCATGATGGGGAGATGAATGTGGCCGCTGCCCAGACCGAAGCCGTGGGCGGCCCCAATCATCTGCTTTAACGGGAGAGAAAGCCGCAGACGCGATTTCAGCGCTACGGCCATTCGAGCGGGCCAGTCCCCCGCAAGCGCCGTATCCAGGGCGGCTGGGTCGAGGCTGCAGCCCTGAAGGACGCAGCGCTGTGCCGTGGCGATGACCGCGAGCTCGCCCAGGCGATGCATCAGTCCGGCGGTAAAGCAAAGGCTGGCGTCCGCCCGCAGGCTGCGACCCAGGGCTGCGGCCTGGTGGGCCATGCGCTCGCTCTGTTCCTGGTAATGCCGGGCGCGGGTCTGGAGGGTGGGGTCCTGAAGTGTGGTGGTGAGATCGAGGGCCATGGCCATTGCCAGATTCAGGGCGGTGGGGATGCCCAGAACCTGCAGGGCGTCGCGTAGCGAGGTATTGGGGGTGTCGGTGCGCCGCAGTGCACTGCCGTTGGATGCATCGATCAGGCGCGTGACCAGGGATGGAATGTCCTGCCAGGCCTTCTCCAGTTCGGACAGCGAGAGTGTGTCGGCCCGCGCCCTCAGTTCCCGCAGTGCGTCAAGATCGATCGGTGTAGGCAGTCTCAGCTCACCGGATTCGGCTTGTTGCAGGGCGTTTTCCAGGGCGGGCGCCTCTGGCTCGCCCTCGGCTTCTTCGCGGGACTCGGCGGTAGTCGCTCCCGTGGCCAGTATCGCTTGCAGACGGTCATGCACCAGTTCCGCCTCGAACGGCTTGGAGATAAAACCCCGGACGCCGTAGCGAGCGGCGCGCTGGACGCTCTTACGGTCCGGGTTTGCGGTGATGATGACGATGGGCGTGACGCGGCCATCGATGGCCGCCCGTCGCAGGAAGTCCAGCCCGTTCCCGTCGGGCAGCGACAGGTCCGACAGCACGAGGTCGTGGTGTGTCTCGCGCCACCGTCGCAGGGCCTCGGTAATGGAGCGCGCGTGGAAGATGTCGGAATCGGGATAAAGGCCGCGAACGAGCGTCTTCAGGAGATCCGCCATGAGATCTTCGTCTTCCAGTATCAGGATCTTCATAGGGGGTCCGGATGCTCGCGCCCACAGGGAGGTTGTGATTCTCAGGTTCGGTTGTCCGAAGAACGGGGTCAAGCGGGGACCGGCGCAATCCCGGGCCCAGGTGCCCCCGCGTTGCCCATGGGTGTCGCGTCAGCCAGAGGTAGACCCCGCCAGTCCGGCTGTCAGGGCCTCCTGCGCGGAGTAGGGTGCCTGGTCGTCGGCGGGTCGAATGCGGGTGTAGCTGCCGTCCGGTTGAAGGGACCAGGCGGTGGAGGTGTCGCGCAGGTAGTTGAACAGGGATTCCTCTGCCACCCGGTCGCGCAGTTCCGGATCGCGAACAGGGAAGGCGACCTCGACCCGGCGGAAGAAATTGCGCGGCATCCAGTCCGCGCTGGAGAGGAACACCTCGGGATCGCCGCCGTTCTCGAAATAGAACACGCGGGAGTGCTCCAGGAACCGGCCCAGCACCGAGCGGACCTCGATGGTTTCCGAGATGCCGGGGACGCCCGGGCGCAGGCTGCAGATGCCGCGCACGATCAGCTGGATGGGCACACCCGCCTGCGAGGCCTCGTACAGGGCCTGAATAATCCGCGCCTCGTTGAGCGAATTCATGCGTGCGACGATGCGCGCGGGCTTCCCGGCCCGGTGATGGTCGATCTCGCGCTGGATCTTCTCCAGCATCGCGTCGTGCAGGCGGAAGGGCGCCTGAATCAGTTGGCGCAGCCGGGTCACCTTGCCCAGGCCGGTGAGTTGCAGGAATACGCGGTGGACGTCCTCGGTGAGCACCGGGTCGGCCGTCAGCAGGCCGAAATCGGTGTAGGCCTTGGCCGTGCCGGAGTGATAGTTGCCGGTTCCCAGGTGAGCATAGCGGGTGATGCGGTCGCCATCGCGGCGTACCACCAGGGCCAGCTTGGCGTGGGTCTTGTAGCCGACCACGCCATAGGTCACATGGACCCCGGCATCCTGCATGCGGTTGGCCAGTTCGATGTTGTCGGCCTCGTCGAAGCGGGCGCGCAGCTCGATGACGACAGTGACTTCCTTGCCGGCCTGAGCCGCCTCGATCAGGGTCTCGACCAGCGGCGAATGGGTGCCGGTGCGGTAGAGGGTCTGCTTGATCGCCAGTACCCTCGGGTCGGCGGCCGCCTGGCGCAGGAAGTCGACCACCGGCATGAACGACTGGTACGGGTGGTGAAGCAGGAGTTCTTGCTCGCGGATCGAGGCGAAGATGCTGCTGCCGCTCGCGTCGACGCGGGGCAGGGCCGGCACCAGTGGCGGGAACTTGAGATCCGGGCGATCGACCAGCTCGTGCACCGCCATCAGGCGGTTCAGGTTGACCAGCCCGGTGACCTGGTAGAGATCCTCGGGCCCCAGGTGGAATTCCTGCAGGAGGAAATCGGCCACCTCCTGCGGACAGTTGTCGGCGACCTCAAGGCGCACGCCGGCCCCGTAGTTGCGCTGGGGCAGCTCGCCTTCCAGGGCGTTCAGCAGGTCATCGATCTCCTCTTCCTGCACGAACAGGTCGGAGTTTCGGGTCAGCCGGAACTGGTAGCAGCCGGTGACCTTCATGCCCTGGAACAGCTCGTCCACGTGGGCGTGCAGGATGGAGGACAGGAGCACGAAGTCGTTGTCGCCGCTGGCGACCTCGCGCGGCAGGCGCACCAGGCGCGGGAGCGAGCGGGGTGCCTGCACCACGGCGCGCCCGGATTCGCGACCGAAGGCGTCCTTGCCCTTGAGGGTAACGATGAAGTTCAGGCTCTTGTTGAGGATGCGCGGAAAGGGGTGCGCGGGGTCCAGGCCGATCGGGGTGAGGACCGGCTGTAGCTGTTCGCGGAAGTATTCCCGCACCCATTCCTGCTGCGCCGTGTCCCAGTGAGTCCGGCGGACGAAGTGGATGCCCTCGGCGGCGAGCGCGGGGATGAGTTCGTCGTTGAGGGTCCGGTACTGCGCGTCGACGAGTTCGTGGGCGCGCGGCGCGATCTGGCGCAGTTGTTCGGCGGCCGAGAGGCCATCCGGTCCCGGTGCCTGCACATTGAGTTCAACCTGCTGGCGCAGGGAGCCGACGCGGACCTCGAAGAACTCGTCCAGGTTGGTGGAGGAGATGCTGAGATAGCGCAGGCGTTCCAGCAGAGGGAAGGTCGAATCCTGCGCGATGGAGAGCACCCGCCGGTTGAATTCCAGCAGCGACAGCTCGCGGTTGAGGAACAGTTCGGTTTGGGTCACGTCGGCATCCGGCATGCACGACTCGCGGCAGGAATGGACCCGCGAGTCTAGGGGAACACTGGTTAATCTACACGTTCGCGCTCGAGTCGATTTTGCGTGCGAACAAGGCGCGGTGACTGCCGTGCAGCATTCTGCACAAGGGAACCGCAACGCCGTGTGCGCGCCCGTTTTTGATTACAACGGGCGGCCGAGCCCCTGCGTTCAATAGTTTGTGGGGTTGGTGCCCCATGTTCCCCGATGCAGCGTTGCGGCCCGAATCAGTCAACAACGGGCCGGTAGCCCCACTACCGGCTGCGCACCGCGCCTTGTCTCGGGAAACATGGGGCACCAACGCGAACGTGTAGATTAACCAGTGTTTCCCTCCGGCATTATGTCAGTTCCGTGAATGGGGGGGCAGGCCTGGCCGAAGTCCCCGGGCGACGTGCCTGAACTGCGGCCCGGGTCGACGGACGGCTATAATTCAAGGCTTGATCATGCAGCGCGATATCCGCTGCCGTAAGGAGAAGTCCGTTGGCCGAATTTTCCCTGACACTGCATGCGCGCGACGAATCGCAGCCGGAGCTGCGCAAGGTCTCGGTAGCTGCTGAAGGCGAGCTGCCCGAATACGGTCAGGTATGGATGTGGGACATCGTCTACGCCCAGCAGCTGTTCGCCCTCGGCGAGGTGCAGGCGGCCCAGAACCTCAAGGAGACCATGGAGCTCTGGGCGGTGAACATGTCCAGCAAGGTCTTCCAGCCGCATGGGCATATCCTGGCAAAGGGCTACCTGGATCTGTCGGAGAACCTGCAGCTGGTGAGCGGCGACGAGGTGCCGGCCGCCGCCGAAGGGGATCGCCAGGTGGTGGTATCCGTCGACGGTCAGGCCGGTCAGCTGCCGGATGTCCGGGTATCCCCGGAAAGCCTGGCCGCCGACGAGCGCCAGGATCTCGTGCTGGGCCTCGGCCAGTACTTCAACTTCGAGAATCCCATGTTTGCGCGCGAGCTGCCGATCCATGTGCTGGCCATGCGCAAGTACCACGCGGACATCAACCTGCCGCACACCCGGGAGGCGCTGGACGAGGCTCCGTTTTTCGCCATCCAGAAAGCGATGGAGTACTTCCAGGCCGCCAACGAGGGCACCGTGCAGTAGGCAGCGCTGTCGCTGTGTGTACCCGGTGGCCCGTGCTACGGTCACGGCCATGAGGACTGTCTATTCCGCTGCCGACCCGGTTATGGCCGGGTTTATCGAGGATCTGCTCAAGGAGGCGGGGATCCCGGCCTACGTGAACCAGGCCGGGCTTCTGGGGGCCGCCGGCGAGATCCCTCCGACCGAGACTTGGGCGCGCATTATGGTGGTGCATGAGGAGCAGGCCGAGGAGGCCCGCGCCCTGATCCTGGAATATCTGGAAGGCGAGCCGGAACACGACGGCCGCGAGTGGAAATGCCCGCGCTGTGGCGAGCGGATCGAGCCGCAGTTCACCCAGTGCTGGAACTGCGGGCGGGAGAAGCCCAAAGCCTGAATCAGTCCGGCCGTCCGTTGCCGGCGTACTGTGCGCGGATGCGCTGGATGTAGTTCTGCGTCTCGCGAAACGGGGGGACGCCGCCATGGCGTTCCACCGCACCGGGCCCGGCGTTGTAGGCGGCCAGCGCCAGTTCCAGATTCCCCTCGAAGCGGTCGAGCATGGCGGCAAGGTAGCGCGTGCCGCCGTCGATGTTCTGGGCGGGGTCGAAGCGGTCGGTTACACCGAGATCGGCCGCGGTCGCGGGCATCAGCTGCATCAGCCCGTACGCGCCCACCCGCGAGACTGCCTGCGGATCGAAGCAGGACTCCACGTGGATCACCGATTGCACCAGCGCCGGGTCGACCCCCTGGCGATTGGCCGCCGCATGGATAAGGTCCGCGAACTCGCCGCCCCCGGTGGCCAGTGCGTGGCGGGCGCGCGCGCCGCAGCGCGCGCGCGCGGTGGGGCGCCCGTAGGTCGCGACCAGCTCCATGCCGTTGTCCTGGCGGTGCTGGTTGGTGACCAGGCGTTCGCCGTCGGGGCCCTGGAAGACGAAGATCTGGCTGGGGGACCAGTCGCCACCGCGGGTTGTCGTGGCGGCGGTGCCGGTGCGGGCGGGCGAGCGGATGGTCTCGTACGGGACGCCGTGCGGGCGCTCGTCGGTCAGGACCCGGGCGCCGGAGGCGTCCCGGTAGCTGTAGAGCTCGGCGGCACTGTTGCCGGCCAGCACCAGGCCTGAGAGCAGTGCGAGCAGGCGCAGCGCCGACCGGGCGGAATGCTTACCATGGCTTGGATGCAACCCCTGTTCTCCCTGGCTCTGTCGAGAGCCGAGTACCGATCCCGATGACCGAGACCCCGTTCACAGTCTGCATTATGGCGCCCGAAAGCGCACGGCTTAAAGAGCGTGTGGACGAGTTGCTCGCGGGCTGCGATGTTGCGGTACCGGAAATCGAGGTGCTGGAGTCGGTGGACTCGACTAATCGTTACCTGCTGGAGACGGCGCCTGACGCCGGGGCAACGCCGCGAGCTTGCCTCGCCAGGTGCCAGACGGCGGGTCGCGGCCGGCGAGGCCGGACCTGGCAGGCTCGGCCGGGGGCGAGTCTGGCCCTTTCGCTGGCGTGGCCGATCCGGGAGGGGCGGGTGCCGCCGGCCTACCCGGTTGGCGTTGGGATCGGGGTCATCCAGGCTCTGGAGGAACTGGGCCTTGAGGGCGTGCGCCTCAAGTGGCCCAACGACGTGATGGTGGACGGTGCCAAGCTGGGCGGGATTCTGATGGAGCAGCGGATGGCGGGAGCTGACCGTCCGGGCTGGCTGGTCGCGGGCATCGGGATCAATCGGGAGGCCGCGGATACGCTGGGGCTGGAGCGCGCGGTAACCGATCTCGCGAGCCATCTCCCGGGAAAGGTACCGGAGTGGCTGGAACTGGCCGCCCGGGTGGTCGAGCGGCAATGCCGCCTGCATCCGGTATTGTTGCAGGAGGGGATCACGTCGCTGCAGGACGATCTGGAACGCCTTGACCTGCTGAAAGGTCGGACGATCGAGGTCCTGGACGACGGGTCGAAGGGCCGGGCGCTCGGGATCGATTCGGCGAGCGGTTGCCTGGTGGCGGCGTTCGAGGACGGTCAGGTGCGGCACCTGCATTCGGGCGAGGTTTCGATACGGGGATATGAACATGGCTGACATCGCGCTGGTGGATATCGGCAGCAGCCGGGTCAAATGGCAGGTCCGCAGCCCGGACGGGGACGTACTGGGTTCCGGCGCGACGCGCGAGCCCGCCGGCTGTGCGCGAGCCCTAGCCTCCATGACGCAGGAGTCCCCCATCGACGCTGTGTGGGTCTCGCGGGTGACAGGCGAGCGGGGGGCCGCGTTTTCCGCGGAGCTGGCGGCGGCTGGAGTGGAGGCCACGCTGCACGAGGCGCAGGCGGCGGCAACGGGGCCGAACGGGCTGTACAGCGACTATGCGGCGGGGCAGCTGGGCGCGGACCGCTACTGTGCGCTGGTCGCCGCGCGGGCGCTGTGCGATACGCCGGTCATCGTGGTCGACGCCGGGACGGCGGTGACCGTGGATGTACTGGAGGGGAGCGGACGCCATGCCGGCGGTTATCTGCTGCCGGGGCGCCAGCTCGGCTGGGAGACGCTGCAGCCCCGCCTGGCCGACCGCATCGCGCCGCGCGAGGCCACGCAGTGGCCGGAGGATCTGGACCCTGCGCCAGGCCTGAACAGCGCGGATGCACTGGAGCGGGGCTGGGGCCTGGGGCTGGCCGGCGCGCTCGACGGCCTCATCGGGCGTTCACGCGACGCCTTGGGCGAAACCGCGCCGTGCTGGCTGACGGGTGGGGATGCCTACTGGCTGGCGCCGCTGCTGCGCGAGGACTCGCGGATCTTCCCCAATCTGGTGCTCGACGGCCTGTGGGAGCTGTCGCGTGTGGAGGGCGTCGGATGCGCTGGCTGATCCTGTCGCTCGCACTGCTGAACCTGGGCTATTTCGCCTGGGTCTGGCACGACGGGCGTCTGGATCCGGACCCCTACGCCGATGTGCCCCCGGTGGAGCGCAATGGTGGGGATGTGGAGTTGCTGGATGTGTGGTTGGAAGTGTCCGCAGAGGGTCAGGGACCGGACGATGTCGCAGGGCGTGAGCGGCCCGCAAGCGGGGCTGATTAACCGTTCGCTATGATTTAGGGCGGCCTGCGCGCTCGGCCCGGCGACGGTCACGGTGGCGTTGCCAGGCGGCCGATACCCGTCGAGATGCCCAGTAGCCGGCCATCGCCGTGGGTGTGGCGATCAGGAGGCTGCCGAGCAGGGTATATGTGATCTCGTCCCCGATCCCTTGCAGATACCAGGCGTCCATGTCGCGGGCCAGCAGCGGGGTATAGCGGAAGACCGCTTCGCCGAGCTGGTGGAAGACCCAGTACAGGGGCGCTGCGGTGAAGGGGTTGCTGACGAACGAGGCCACGAAGGCCGTTGGAAAATTCCCGGCCAGCGCGATGCAGAGGATGATGATCAACACGGTCTGAAACCCGACCGTCGGCGTCAGTCCAATGAACAGACCGATGGCGACCCCGCGGGCCATCGCCTCCGGGCCGCTCTTCATGCTCCCGGCGGCATGCAGCCCGGAATGCAGTCGCGGATGACGGGCCAGCCAGTTGTGGGCGCGCCAGCGCAAGGCCCGCCAGCGGATGCTGGCCCACCTCAGCATGGCCGCGGGTGCCTCAGGCCGCTCCCCACCGGGCCGCGGTCTCGGGCGTCCAGCCGACGGTGATCGCGGAGTCCTGTTCGATGACGGGCCGCTTGATGAGCGCCGGGTGTTCGAGCATCAGCGCGATGGCACGTTCCGCATCCAGTCCCTCGCGCTGATCGTCCGGGAGTTGGCGCCAGGTCGTGCCGCGCCGGTTGACCAGGGTTTCCCAGCCGACGGCGTCGACCCAGGCGCGCAGCCGATCGGCCTCCAGCTCGTCCTTGCGAACGTCCACGAAACGATAGCTCACGCCGGCCGCATCGAGCGCCCGGCGGGCCTGGCGGATGGTATCGCAGTTGGCGATGCCGTAGAGCGCGATCTCAGACATCGCGCAGCAGGGCGTTCAGGCCCACCTTGGCCTTGGTCTTCTCGTCCACGCGCTTCACGATCACGGCGCAGTACAGCGAGTACTTGCCGTCTTTCGACGGAAGGTTGCCCGAGACGACCACGGAACCGGCCGGCACGCGGCCGTAGAGGATCTCGTCGTTTTCGCGATCGTAGATGCGGGTGGACTGGCCCAGGTACACGCCCATGGAGATGACCGCGCCTTCCTCGACGATCACGCCCTCGACCACCTCGGAGCGCGCGCCGATGAAGCAGTTGTCCTCGATGATGGTCGGGGCGGCCTGCAGCGGCTCCAGTACGCCGCCGATACCCACGCCGCCGGAGAGGTGCACGTTCTTGCCGATCTGGGCGCAGGAGCCGACCGTGGCCCAGGTGTCCACCATCGTGCCTTCATCGACATAGGCGCCGATGTTCACGTAGGACGGCATCAGCACGGTGTTGGGGGCAATGAAGCTCCCGCGACGGGCGGTGGCCGGGGGCACGACGCGCACGCCCGCCTCGCGGAAGTCGCGGCTGGAGGTGTCCGCGTACTTGGACGGGACCTTGTCGTAGTAGTTGGTGAAGCCGCCCTTGATGAACTCGTTCTCGGAGATACGGAACGACAGCAGCACGGCCTTCTTGAGCCATTCGTTCACCACCCAGTCGCCGTCCTTTTTCTCGGCGACACGGGCGCGGCCGGTGTCCAGCATCTCCAGCGCCTCGTTTACGGCATCGCGGACGTTGGTTTCCACGTTGCGCGGGTTGATCTCGGCGCGGCGTTCGAAGGCGGTTTCGATGGTGCTCTGGATATCGGACATTAATAGTTCCCTTTAAGACGATGAAAAATGGTTATAAGTTATTGATAGAGTGCCGCGATCCGTTCCGCGGCCTCGATACAGGCAGTGGGTTCGGCGACCAGTGCCATGCGCACATGGCCGGCGCCGGGATTGTGCCCGCTGGCCGGGTCGGTACGGGAGAGGTAACGCCCGGGCAGGACGGTGATACCTGCCTCGCCATACAGGCGTCGGGCAAAGCCCTCGTCATCGCCATCCGGCACGCGCGGCCACAGGTAGAAGCCGGCGGCCGGCGTCTGCACGTCGAGGACCGGTTTCAGGATGGGTACCACCGCGGCAAATTTCTCGGCATACAGGGCGCGATTCTCGGCCACATGCGCCTCATCCGACCAGGCCGCGCGGCTGACCGCCTGGGTGGGTGGCGGCAGGGTGCAGCCGTGGTAGGTGCGATACAGCGCGAAGCGCTCCAGCAACGCGGCGTCCCCGGCCACGAACCCGGACCGCAACCCCGGCAGGTTGGAGCGCTTGGAGAGGCTGTGGAACACGACACAGCGTTGGAATTCGGTGTTGCCCATGCGTGCGGCGGCGCCCAGTAGCCCGGCTGGCGGTTGCGCGTCCGGGTGATGGATCTCGGAGTAGCACTCGTCCGCCGCGATCACGAAGTCGTGGCGCTGGGCGAGACGGATCAGGTTCTGCATCGCGGCCTCGGACATGCAAGCCCCGGCCGGATTGCCCGGATTGCATATGTAGACGAGTTGTATCGCATCCCAGGTGGCGGGCTCTACGGCGGAGAAGTCGGGCAAATAGCCGTTCTGCGGAGCCAGATCGTAGAAGGCCGGCTCCGCCCCGGCGAGCAGCGCCGCGCCCTCGTAAATCTGATAGAAGGGGTTCGGCATCAACACGCGCGCACCGGGCTTTTGCTCGACCACCGCCTGGGCGATGGCAAACAACGCCTCGCGGGTGCCACTGACGGGCAGCACCTGTTTCTCGGCGTCGACTGTATCCAGATCGAAACGCCGCTGCAGCCAGGCCGCGATGGTCTCGCGCAGGGCCGGTTCGCCGCGCGTGGTTGGGTAGTGGTTGTAACCCTGTACGGCTTCGCGCAGGGCGGGCTCGACGAAACCCGGAAGCGCGTGGCGCGGTTCGCCGATCGACAGCGCGATCGGCTCCAGCCCTTCCGGCTGGCGCAGGTCCGCGAACAGGGCCCGCAGGCGTTCGAACGGGTAGGGCTGTAGCCGGTCCAGGCGGGGATTCATGGCGTCCGGGGATTCCTGTGCAGGGCGCGAACCGAAAGACCGCGCAGTATACCGAACCCGGCGGGGCGACGGCACCGCGATCGTTCAGTCGCGATGGCGCGGCCGGGTGTACCAGAACCAGCTGAGGCGACGGGAGCGCAGGCTCCAGGGGAACAGAAGGACCTGCAGCACGACCAGGATGTGGCGCGCGGGGTGAAACCAGTCCGCCTTGCGCCCGGAGGTCAACACGGGGGTGTCCAGGATTTCCACGCGCTGGCCGTGTGCCCGGCCCCAGCGGCGCAGGGCGCGCGACAGGAAGACCTCTTCCCCGGCGTACACGGTTTCGCTGAAGCCGCCGACGGCGGTGAAGGCCTCGCGGGTACAGAAGACGTAACAGCCGGCGGCTAGCTTCAGGCGCGCCGCCAGCGCGTTCCAGGCGCCGGCACCCCAGCGGTAGATGTGGTGATTCAGGTGGTCGAAATCTACCCGGGCACCGCCGCCGCAGACGCGGCCGCTGTCCAGTGCCTTCAGGGTGTCCTGCAGCAGGTCGCGATCCGGCCAGGTATCGGCATCCACGAACAGCAGGTAATCCCCGGTGGCGGCCTCCGCCCCTGCATTGCGGGCGCGGCTGATCCTGCGTTCCGGCTCGAAAATCACGCGACAGCCCGCGCGCTGCGCGATCTGCGGGGTCGCGTCCGTGGAGGCGTTGTCGACCACGATGATCTCGGTGGGCCGATCGAAGCCCGCAAGCGCGTCCTGAACGGCCGCCAGGGTGCGGGGCAGCCACTCGGCTTCGTTCCAGGCCGGGACGATGACGGACAGGGCGGGGGCGCGGGTCACGCCGGGGCGAGGCTCAATAGGTCGCCATGTGAGGATCGACCTCGCGTGCCCAGGCATCGATGCCGCCGGACAGATTGACCACGTTGTTGAACCCGACGCGGGCGAGGAAACCGCACACCTGCTGGCTGCGCACGCCGTGGTGACAGATCACCACGATTTCGTCCTCCGGGTTCAGATCCTGGTATGCCGTCGGGATCTGGCCCATCGGGAGCAGCTGCGAGCCTTCAATGCGGCAGTGACGAAACTCCCAGGGTTCGCGCACATCCAGCAGCTTCGGCGGGTTCGTTGCCTGCGAGAGATAGTCGTGCAATTCCCGGGGAGATATTTGGCGCATGGGTCGATCCGTGCCTGAGTACGGAGATCACGCTATGACCAGGGCCGGGGGCTGGCAAGAAGGCGGATGGTGGGTAGGGCAAGGTTGTCACGGGGCGTCGGCGGTGGAGTCTCACAAGGTTGTCCTCAGGTATCCCGATCCCGCGGATCGGCGCCGCATACGGGTTTCGCTGACGGAAAAGGGCCTGAACCTGAAGGCGATGCGTGACTACCTGGCATCGTTGCCGTAAAGCGTTTGGAGGACGCCGCACGGCGGCGTGTGGCCGACGCTTCATAACACCAATTCGGGTCTAACCGGAATATCCGATTAAGGCTTGCAGCCTTCATACAGTCCGGAACGAAAAAGGGCGCCCGAATGCGGGTGCCCTCTCTCAGGAATATGGCGCGCCCGGAAGGATGGCGGCGACGTTGCGCGTCTTGCCCTTCCGGGTGTCGGCCGTGGGCCGACACGTTCCTCGCTGCGCTCGGGATCGAACCGTATTGTTGGACGGAGGTTCGAATCCTTTGTGCTGGCCCAAACGAAAAAGGGCACCCGGATGTGGGTGCCCTCTCTCAGGAATATGGCGCGCCCGGAAGGATTCGAACCTCCGACCACCTGGTTCGTAGCCAGGTACTCTATCCAGCTGAGCTACGGGCGCATCGTCTGAAGGCGCGCATTATCGCGATTGACCCCGGGGGATGCAAGCCGTCGGGAAGGATTCTGTGTCTTTCGATCGTTCTCACCGTCGCGGGATGGGCTGATAAGGCGTGCTGCGCACGCGGTCGTGCTCGACCATGCGGTAGTGGACGAAGTCGTCCTTGTCGTGGAAGTGCAGGAAGGGGTTGCCCGCGTCCTCCTCCTCCAGTGTGGATTCCGGCTTTTCCGCGTAGTTGTGACCCGGGTGGATGCACGTGTGGGCCGGAAGCCCTTCACGAAGACCGTTCAGGGTATGGAACATCTGTTCCGGGTCGCCGCCGGCCAGGTCGCAGCGGCCGCAGCCGAACACGAACAGGGTGTCGCCGGTAATCAGGTCGTCGCCGGCCGGCATGTGGAAGCAGGCGGAACCGGGGGTGTGGCCGGGGGTGTGCAGGAAACGGATTTCGGTGTCGCCCAGGCGCATGTCGTCTCCGCCGTGGTGTAGCTCGGGGCGTTCCAGTGCCTTCCCCCAGAACTCCGCTTCGGGTTTGAGCAGGTGCAGGCGAGCATTCGGGTACTGATCGAGGATCGCCTCGACCCCGTTGATGTGATCGTGATGGCTGTGGGTCAGCAGGATGTCGGAGATCTCGACGTCGTTCTCGCGCGCCTGGCGGATGATCGCCTCGGGTTCCCAGGCGGGGTCGACCACGGCGCCGCGGTGGCTGGCGCGATCCTCGATCAGGTAGACGAAATTCTCCATCGGGCCGAGTTCCTGGCGGTGGATTCGGTAGGGAAGGTTATGGCGGTCCATCGGCGCGTCTCCGGGAATCGTTCGGGGTTTGGTATGGTCCATGAGCCAACCATCCTGTTCCGAGAACCAGCCCGATGCCAAATTCCGAGAATGCACCTGTTGCTTCCGCCGCTCTTGATGCCGAGGCGGACTGGGAGGCCCGCTACCAGGCGGGCTCCACCCGCTGGGATCGGGGCGGGCCCAGCCCGTCGCTGGAGCGGTGGATGGAGGTGACGGCGCTGCAACCCGGCGCCCGCATCGTGGTGCCGGGTTGCGGGTTTGGCCACGAGGTTCCGGCGCTGGCCGGCCGGGGATTCCATGTGGTGGGGCTGGACGTGGCGCCAACCCCGGTGCGGCAGCTGCGGCGGGAAGTGAGCCAGGCCGGGCTGGAAGCTGAAGTGGTCCAGGCCGATATGCTCGCCTGGCAGCCCGAGACTCCGGCAGACGGGGTCTACGAGCAAACATCCCTTTGCGCGCTGCCACCCGACCAGTGGCCAGCCTACGAGCATCAGTTGCATGCCTGGTTGCGGCCGGGGGGCGAACTCTTCGCATGTTTCATGCAGACCGGGCGCGAGGGTGGTCCACCCTTCCATTGTGCCTTGCCGGACATGCGCGCGCTGTTCACGTCCGACCACTGGGAGTGGCGCGATGACGTCGGGCGCACCGACCACACGAACGGCAAGTACGAGCAGCTGTACCGTTTGCTCCGGCGGTAGCGGCAAGCGGCGGGAGACAGCCGGACTGTGGTCGAGGATCTCCCGCTTCCCGGCGTGGGAGATCCGTTCAAGTGCATCCATATGATCTAGATTCACGGGGGAAGAGGTCACAAGCCGTCCTGGCCGGTGAGCCCTCCCGTCCACCCGAAAAAGGAGTGCGCGATGAGAGTCTGGATGCTGGTTTTGCTGTTGATGCTGCTGCCGTTCCCCCTGGGGGCCTCCGATTCCGGAGACGTCGAGGAGTTCGATCGCGAGACGTTGCAGCAGATGGTCCGCCACAGCGTGGAACTGGTCCGCATCGAGGATGGCGTGAGTATCGAGGACGCCATCGAGTCGATGAAGCTACGGGCGAACCTGCGCAACTTCCAGGAAGTGGCCGACCTCCCTCTGTCGGATCAGGTGCAGGCCATGGGAGGCGAGGGCAACTACATGCGTATCCTGGCGTTCTGCGATGCGCTGATTGCGAACCAGATGGTGCAGCACGACATCATCTTCGCCAGCTTCCTGCCCTGCCGCATCGCGGTGGTGGAAGACGGTGAGGGCCAGGGCTGGATCGTGACCACCAACATGGACATGATGCTGCACGCGACGGATCTCCCCGAGGATCTCGAGGCGACCGCGCGCGAGGTCCGGGACACGATCTACAGCATCGTCGAGGCGGGACGCACCGGCGACTTCTGAGTCCCGCCAATAGAAACGCCCGCGGCTCCTTGCGGAGGCCGCGGGCGTTGGTCGTGGGGCGCTACCCGCTATGCTAGCCGTTGGCGGCCTTGCGCTTGATCATCAGCGTGCCATCCGCGCGCGAGCCCGATTTTTTCGCCGCGCCTGCCCCCTTGGAGGCAGGCCGTTTTCCGGGCGCGGCATAGGCCGGACGCTTGCGGTTGGCCGGTGCCGGTCCGCGTTTGGCCGGGGCCGGCTTGGCGAAGGACTTGGGCTTCGTGTTGCTCGATTCAGCCCGCTCGTTGCGCGGCTTACTCGGCTTGCGCGGGGTAGCCGGACGTGCGTCTTCCTGGTTGGCAGCCTGGCCCGGTCGGGGTGCCTGGCGGCTCAGCTCCAGCTTGCGATTGGCCACGTGGATATTGCCCAGGCGCTGAATCGCGGCTTCATCAAGCGAGGCCGGAAGATCAACGTGGCTGTGGTCGTCGCGCAGGCCGATGCGGCCGATGTCGCGACCGTTCAGGCCGCCTTCGTTCGCCAGTGCGCCGACGATGGCACCCGGGGCCACACCATTATTGCGCCCCACGGGCATGTAGTAGCGCACCATGTCGGCTTCCGGCTCGCGATCCTTGCCGCGTGACGGACGCGCACCGCGCGGCTTCGAGTCGCGACGGTGGCTGTCACGCTCGGAATAGGGTGCACGCGCGGCGGCCAGCAGCGGATCGTTGCCTTTTTGGGCATTCGCGTCCAGCGGGCTACCGGCCGTCGCCAGGGCGACCAGGGCCGTCGCCAGTTCGCGTTCGGATACATCGCCGTTGGCCAGCAGACGCTCGACCAGAGCCTCGTGTGCGCTGGCCTGTTCGCTGCCCAGCAAGGCCTGCACGCGCTCGGCGAAACGACCTTCGCGTCGCGCCTGGACGGCCTGGCGGTCGGGCAGCGGTTGTTCGCGCACCGGCTTGCCGGTGAGGCGCTCGATGTCCTTCAGCATGCGACGCTTGCGCGGCTCCAAGAACAGGATCGCGCGGCCCTTGCGCCCGGCGCGGCCGGTACGGCCAATGCGGTGCACGTAGACCTCGGCATCGCCGGGGGCATCGAAGTTGAAGACGTGGCTGATGCGCGGCACATCGATGCCGCGGGCGGCCACGTCGGTCGCCACGATCACGTCCAGACGGCCGTCGCGCAGGTCGCTGACGACCCGCTCGCGCTCGCCCTGTTCCATGTCGCCATTCAGGGCCGAGGCGGCAATGCCGGCCTGACCGAGGGCGTCGGCGATCTCGACCGTGGAGGCCTTGGTGCGGGCGAAGACGACCGCACCGTCCAGGCCGTCTTCGGTCTCCATCAGGCGCGTCAGGGCCTCCAGCTTGTGACGGGCGTCGACCAGGCAGTAGCTCTGGTCGATATCGGTACCCGCCTCGTTGCCGGCACCGATCTTGATCTCTTCCGGCTCGCGCATGTGACGGTGCGCAATGCGGCGAATGGGCGCCGGCATGGTGGCCGAGAACAGGGTGGTCTGACGGGTATCGGGGGTCTGCTCGAGGATCCACTCGATCTCCTCGACAAAGCCCATGCGCAACATCTCGTCGGCCTCGTCCAGCACCACGACGCGCAGGGCGTCGAGATTCAGCGTGCCACGCTTGATGTGATCCACGACGCGCCCGGGGGTGCCGACCACGATCTGCGGACCCTTGCGCAGGGCGCGCAGCTGCTCGCCCATCGGCTGGCCGCCGTAGACCGGCAGGACGTCGATGCTGGCAAAACCGGCCGCGAATTCGGTCAGCGCGCCGGCCACCTGGTTGGCCAGTTCGCGGGTCGGGGCCAGCACGAGCGCTTGCGGAACGCGCTGGGTGGCGTCGATGAGGTCGATCAGTGGCAGGCCAAAGGCGCCGGTCTTGCCGGTACCGGTTTGAGCCTCGCCCAGGACATCACGCCCCGCCAGAAGCGCGGGGATGCAGGCGCCCTGTACCGGGGTGGGGGTGGAAAAGCCCATATTCGACAGGGCACGAACCAGCGACTCGGAAAGCCCGAGCTGGGCGAAGGAGGGGGAATCTGACATTGGGATACTCACACAGGCCGGAAACAAAGGCCCGGCGAAAATCGGATGGCAACTGCCAACCCGGCATCATACACGAATCGTAGCCCTAACAAGCGAAAACTTCGGGACTTTCTTGGGAGCGTCCCTGCCTGGCAGTCGTTCCTGTGCGGGGACGAGATCGAACGTGTTGCGGATCATCCCTCGTTTGGAGGCCAGGCGCGCGGGCGGATCGTATCGTTTTGGGGCGGAGCCGAAATATCCGATGGGCTCGCTGCGTCTTACCGGTGGGGCCGCATATGGCTGGCTCGGTCGAATTGCCCAACCTGCGTTGTCGGGATATAGTTCGCCAACCCTGCTTTGCTGGATGCAATATGTCGCTTAAACCAACGGATTTGTTCAACCTGCTGGCGGACGAGACACGGCTGCGGTCGCTGTTGCTGATGCAGGCGGAAGGGGAACTGTGTGTGTGCGAGCTGACGCATTCTCTGGAGATGTCCCAGCCGAAGGTGTCGCGTCACCTGGCGGCCTTGCGTCAGCACAAGGTGGTGCGGACGCGGCGGGAGAGCAACTGGATCTATTACCGGATTGCGTCCGATTTCCCGGAATGGGCGGGCGCGACCCTGCAGGCCGCCGAACGTGCGGCGGCGGGAGCGGAGCCCTATGCGGGGGACCGGGCGCGGCTAGCTACCGCGCCCAGCCGTGCCGAGTTCCTCGACTCGGCTTGATCAGCGCACCACCGGGATACGCGGCATGACAAAACGGCCGGCGCCCCTTGCAGGACGCCGGCCGTTTTCGTTTGCACCTCCGGTGGAGCGGGGGTGATCAGTGCGGTTCGCGGTGGACGCAGGCCAGGATCGCGGTGGCGATGTCGCCGGGTTCGATACCCGGGGCATCCAGGCCGATCTCCTGCATGCAGGAGATCGCGGCGGTTTGCAGGGCCTCCTGGTCCAGCGGCAGGCCGTGCAGTGCATCGGCGATGCGGTCCATGCCGTCTTCCGGGAAGACGGTGAAATCGCCGGACAGCAGGAGATCCGCGATGTGATCGTCCTTCTCCATGAGCTGGGCCCGGATCAGGCCGCCGGCGGCCTTGTGGGCCCCCTCGGTCAGGTGGGTGCCCGCGGCGATCTTGACGCCCATCTCCACGAATTTGCGGCCCTTGCGGTAGGTCCATTCAGGGTCCGTGAGCTCGGCCATCTGTTCCTCGATGGCGGCGGTTTCCTCGGCGGTGGGCTCGCTCAACTCGACCTCGACGTCGAGATCGCTGGCCACCCGTTTCAGGAAGGCGTCGCGCACGGTCTCGCGGGCCGGCATCTCGCCGAGTTCGCGTGACAGCGTGGTGATGTAGTCCTCCATGCCGGCGCGCAGCTTGTCGCGGAACTTCTCCGAAGGGACCTTGAGGCAACGCGCCATGGTCGCGGTGTCGAAGTCGAACATGAAGCTGCCGACCATCACCGTTGCGTTGCCGATACTCGCCGCACCCGTGCCGCCGATCTTGCGGCCGTCCACGTGGATGTCGTTGACCGGACGGAAGGTCGCGTTCACGCCCAGGTCCTGATAGGTGTTGATCACCGGGTCGATGAACTTCTTGTAGATGTCGGAGACGATACGCGGCGCCTTCGACGACGGGTAGATGAAGTGGAAGAACATCTGGTTGTGATCCAGATACACCGCGCCGCCGCCGACATGACGGCGGATGATCGGCAGGTTCTTTTCCTTGCAGTATTCCTCGTCGGCCTCCAGGGCAATCTCCTGATGCAACCCGACGCAGACATAGGGGTCGTCGGGGTTGACCAGGGTAAGCACCGGATCGTCGTCCTTGCCCATGGCCTCGGCAATGCCGTGGTAGACGGCCTGGGAGCGAACGGCCGGCTGCTGGCCGAAATCGATGACGCGTAGACGCATGGCAGTGTCCTTGTCTTTTTCGTGAGGCAAAGGGTGCGGGCTGCCTAGAACTCGGCGTTCCAGGTGAGGCCAAAGCTGCGGCCCGGGGCCCAGATGTCCTGGACGCCGTTGGCCGGGTCCAGGCGTGCCTCGGTCATTTCGTTGACATGCTCGCGGTAGGTCTTGTTCGCGATGTTGGTCACGCTGAAGGTGATCTCGTTGGAACGAAAGCCCGCGCTGGGCCCGAAGCGGTAGCCTACGGCGAGGTCGGCGGTGGCGAACCCGGAGGTGTTGCGCTCGGTTCCGTCGGTGAACGTGTCCGCCGTGCGGCTCTGACTCGCTACGGCGCGCACACGCGCATCCCACTGCCAGCCCTGGGCCACGGTATGGCTCAGGCCGATGCTGGCCTCCGGCGGCGGCATCTGGGTCAGCGGTTCGTCGAAGCGGCTGTCGCGGTTCTCGCCGCGGATCCACGTGCCGCTTGCGTAGCCGGTGATCGCGTCGGTGAAGGCGTGCTCCACCAGGGCCTCGAGACCATGGATGCGGGCCTCGTCGAGGTTGACGGTTTGTTTGGTTTCGTCGCCAATTACTTCACCACCGATGTAGTCGCGAATCCGGCTCTCGTAGGCCGAGACGGTGTATGAGGTTGCGCCAATGTGGCCGCGGGCGCCCACCTCGAAGGTGCGGTTGCGTTCCGGTTCCAGCTGCGGGTTGCTGAGCCAGGTGAATCCATCGCTGTAGGGGTAGGTGAGATAGCGTTCCAGCAGGCTGGCGGAGCGGTATCCCTCGGAGAGACTGAAGTAGGGGTTGAAGGCCTCGTCCAGGTGCCAGGTAAGGCCAGCTGACCAACTGAGATTTCGGTCGGTCTTGTCGAGTGGTGGCGCAACCATGAACGCATCGTCCGCTTTTCCCGAAACTTCGTCGTACCGAACACCAAGATTGACCGTACCCCAGTCGAGGTAAGTTTCGTGTTGCACGAAGATCCCCACCGACTCAATGCGGCCGTTACTTACCAATGGCTGCGGGGTATCGATAAACGGATTGACGTACTCGCCCGGCTGGAAGTCGTTGCTCTCGGTCCCGAAAAACGATTCGGGGCTTGCGCGAAGCCGCCAGGCTTCGGCCCCGACCAGCAGGATTTGGTCATCGGTCGGTACGAGCTCAGTCTGGACGCGCAGGCCATCCGTGGTGAAATCGGTATCCGAGGTGCGGTAGTCGCGGCCCAGTTGGGCATTCCAGTCGTAGTTGCCTCGCGAGAGCTCGTGCCGGTAGACCGAGGCCTCGACGCGCGGGGCCCAGGCGCCGGACAGTTCGCCCTCGTAGCGGAGTTCGAAGAGGTCGCGGGTCTGGCGCGGGGTGTAATGGGTGTTCAGCCCTAAAGGCGGCTCGATGGTCCCAGGCCCGGGCTCTTCAGTATTGAAGTTGCGCGAGGCGAGGTACCAGACGTCCTTGCGTTCGTCGCGCTGGGCGCGGAACTGGACCTCGTGGCCCGGCGCCAGCTTGCCGCGATAGCGCAGGTGGTAGGCGTTCTGTTCGGTGCCGGAGTCGCGCAGGCGGTCGCCGTCGCCGGTCTTGTAGTCGTCGGTGTTCAGATACGCGGTGGACAGGTCCAGCACGTTGCGGTCGTTGGAGACGGTTACGCCGACCGCGCCGCGGATGCCGTCATCCACCGAGGTGACACCGAGGCGCGAGAAACCGCGGGTTTCGGGCTTCTCGGTGAAGTCGCCGCCGCGGGTGATGATGTTGATCACGCCGCCCATGGCGCCGGCGCCATAGAGTACGGAGCCCGGGCCGCGCACGATCTCGATGCGTTCGATCAGGTCCACGTTGACGTAGGAGGCCAGCGAGCCGCGTGCCGGGGGTTGCATGGCGTTGATCCGCACGCCGTCCACCAGAACCAGCACCTGGTCGCGCTTCAGGCCGCGGATGATCGGATCGGAGCCCACCGATCCGTCCACGGCCGTGGCGACACCCGGCTGGCCGCGCAGGAGGTCGCCCAGGGTGCGCGCCTCGCGGTTGCGGATCTCGCTAGCCTCGATCACGGTGACGGAGGAGGGGGTCTCGTCAACCAGTGTCTCGTAGCCGGTGGCCGTGACGGAGACGGTGCCCAGCGTCTGTGCGGCCTCCTGGGCCTGGGCGAGGGCGGGTGACGCAAGCAGACTGGCCAGTGTCAGGTGACCGACAACATGACGTTTCATGGCTGGATGACTCCCCAATAAGCATTCAAGAGCGCGCTAAAGTAGGGTCGTCGAACGCCAAGGGCAATTTACACCCCGAACCGTCAGGCCCATTCGGGTCGGGCGTACCCGCCAGGAACGGTCCGGGGGAGAGGAGGGATCCGCCATGCTGGAACTCGGCATCGTCGCGCTGACCACGTTTTTCGTGACCATCGGGCCAGTGGATGTGGCGGTGGTGTTTGCCGTGCTCAGTCAGGGCATGGATCCGGCCCAGCGCCGCGCCATGGCGATCCGTGGCGCGGTGGTGGCGGGGGGTCATCCTGTTGCTGTTCGCGCTGGTGGGGGAGGCGCTGCTGTCGCTTCTGGGAATTTCGCTGGCCGCGCTGTACACCGCCGGCGGGATCCTGCTGCTGCTGATCGGGATCGACATGGTGTTTGCGCGCAGCTCGGGTGGTGTGTCCGCCACGGCGGCGGAGACCCAGGAGGCCCGCACCCGCAAGGACCTGTCCATCTTTCCGCTGGCGACGCCGCTGCTCGCCGGTCCCGGTGCGATGGGCGCTGCGATCCTGATGATGAGCCGAGCCGAGGGCGACCCGGCCGCTCAGGCCGTGGTGCTGGGTGCGCTGGTGGCGGTGATGGTGCTCGCGCTGGTGTGCCTGCTGGTTGCGTCGCGACTGCAGCACTGGCTGGGCGTGACCGGCGCGCATGTGCTCACCCGCATCCTGGGGGTGCTGCTGAGCGCCCTTGCTATGCAGTTCATCTTTGACGGGCTACAGCGCAGCGGGCTGCTGGGCGCCTGAAAGGGCCCCGGGGCGCGCGTGGGGGCAGGGGTTCTCCTAAACGCGAAGAGACCCCTGCCCGAGTTCGTGTCAGAGCAGATCCTCGGCGATTGCGTCGATTCCGGCGGCCGCACATTCGTCGTCGACCTGGCCGCTGGGGGCGCCGGAGATGCCGATGCCGCCGACAATCCGGCCACCAGCCGTGATCTGCTTGCCGCCGCCGAGGATACTGACCTGGGGCAGGTGCTGGATGCCGTAGCCGCCCGCACCGGGCTGGCTCATCTCGCGCAGGCCCAGGGTGTCGGTACGGAAGCTGACGGCGGTCCAGGCCTTGCTGATGGCGGTATCCACGGTGTGCGGGCCGGCAAAACGGTCGCGCTTGAGCGCCTGTGGCGTGCCGTGCCGGTCAACCACCGCCGCGGTGACCTGGGTATCGCGGTCGCGGCAGGCTTGCACGGCCGCTTCAGCGGCCTTGACCGCGAGCTCCGGGATCAGGGTTGGGGTGTCGAAGGTACCCTCGCTGGCGTGCAGCGGGGCGGCGGCAAAGGCGAGGGCAATCGGGGCTGCCAGGAAGTAACGCAGGGTGTTCATCTCGGACCTCCAGAGGGTCGGGGTTTCACCCTTTCATCTAGATGTACGAGCTCCGGTCTTCAATGTGTGGACTGCCCGTGGCCGGCCTCATGAGCCGAGGGCCGGGTGGGCCGTGAGCATTCCCCGCAGGTTACTGCTGAGAAATGACAAAACGGGTCATATAACGCGGGCATCAGCGGGCCCTCTCGTTGCCTGGGCAGCAACCACTCAGGCGGCGCCGCTGGCCGCTTCCCGTTCGCGGCGGGCCAGATCGCGCAGGGCGTGTCGCAGGGCGGGGCGCAGTGGGGCATTCAGGTGAACGCGGGCTCGCCCCGGCGGGATGCCCTGGTGGCGGCAGAACAGGCCGAGGGCGTAGGCAAGGTCATCGCGGGACAGCGCGGTTTCGCGTTCGGCCGCCGGGCCCTTGCAGGCGCCACACGGGTTCACGCGGACCTGGAAGGCGGTATTGGCCAGCATGATGCCAAAGCCCATTCGTGTGGCCAGGAGCTCGGCGATGTGGGCCTCGTTGCCCTCGAGGGCGGGCGGGGACTGGTGGGCGGTGGCCAGCAGACGCAGCGCAATCTCGCGTGCGAAGTGGGCGATCAAAGCCTGGGAATGGGCGACCAGCTCGGGGTCGTACGGGATGCCGACGCCGCTGGATACGGCAGGCGCCGGGTTCTGGGTGGCTCGCGGCGTGTTCATTGTGTCCCACGGGATCGGTTCGCCCATCAGACTGCCCGGGTGCGAAAGGCGGAACGGACTGTCCGCAAGTCCTGCGTGTTCCAGCACGCGGTCGAACACCAGCTGGGCCATGGCCTGACGGTTATCGGCCTGCCCGGGGAAGTGTTCGGCCGTGGGCAGTACCAGGTGTGCGTTGCGCAGCATGGCCGCCAGGTGAGGCTCGTGATCGGCCCAGTCGAAGATGGCGTGGATCCAGGCGCGGCTCTCCGGATCGAGGGCCGGGGCGCGCTGGAACAGACGAGGGATGAGCGAGATCACATGCGATCCTGAGCGACGGGTGTAGTCTCTATTGTATGGGAGGTCAGCGGGCCGTCGCGATCGGATGCGGGGCCCACGAAGGAACCGTTTCGCGGGCCTTCCATGTTGGGGAAACCGTTGAACTGCATGGCCTGTCGCACCTGTGGGCAGGAACGCGAGGAGGCAAGCAATGAGCACGATGAAAGCCGCCGTTTTCGTTGAACCGGGGCGGATCGAGATCCAGGAACGTCCGATCCCGGATATCGGGCCGACCGACGCCCTGTTGCGGGTCACGACCACCACCATCTGCGGGACGGACGTCCATATCCTCAAGGGCGAATATCCCGTGGAGCCGGGGCGCATCGTCGGACACGAGCCCGTCGGGGTGATCGAGAAGCTGGGAAGCGCGGTGACCGGCTACGCAGTCGGCCAACGCGTCATCGCGGGCGCGATTACGCCCTGTGGTCAGTGCCATTCCTGTCAGGAGGGGATCTCCAGCCAATGCGGTGGCAAGGCCATGGGTGGCTGGCAGCTGGGTAATACAATCGATGGGTGCCAGGCGGAGTACGTGCGCATCCCCAACGCGCAGGCCAACCTGACGCCGGTGCCGGACGGCCTGAGCGACGAGCAGGTGCTGATGTGCCCCGACATCATGAGTACCGGATTCGGTGGCGCGGAGAGCGGGCATATCCACATTGGCGACACGGTGGCCGTGTTTGCCCAGGGCCCGATTGGCCTGTGTGCCACGGCGGGTGCGAAGCTCATGGGGGCGACGCAGATCATTGTGGTGGACGGGGTGCCGGAGCGGCTGGAGGCCGCACGGCGCTTGGGCGCGGATGTGGCGATCAATTTCCGCGAGCAGGACCCGGTCGCGACGATCATGGAACTGACGGGTGGCCGCGGGGTGGATGTGTCCATCGAGGCCCTGGGACAGCAGCAGACCTTCGAGGCCTGTCTGCGCATCCTGAAGCCGGGCGGGACGCTGTCCAGTCTCGGGGTCTATTCCGGCAAGGTCTCCATGCCGCTGGATGCGATCGCGGCTGGACTGGGGGATCACACCATCGTGACGACGCTGTGCCCCGGCGGGAAGGAACGCATGCGGCGGTTGATGGAGGTCGTCGCCTCGGAGCGCGTGGATCTGACGCCGCTGGTGACCCACCGCTACAAGCTGGCGGACATCGAGGCCGCCTACGATCTCTTCTCGCACCAGCGCGACGGCGTTCTGAAGGTGGCGATTACGCCGTAGTGGCAGGCGAAAGCCAACGGCGGAACCAGGCCGCCGCGAGTCCCGCCGCCTGTTCCAGTGTGCCGGGCTCTTCGAACAGGTGGCTGGCCCCGGGGACGATCTCAAGCTCGCAACCTGCGCGCATACGCGCCTGCGCCTGGCGATTCAGCTGGATGACGGTGGTGTCGTCGCCACCCACGATCAGCAGGGTGGGGCTCTGCACCTGGTCCAGGGCGTCGCCTGCCAGGTCCGGGCGGCCGCCGCGCGAGACGACGGCCTGAATGGTTCGAGGAGCGGCCGCGGCAGCTCGCAAGGCGGCGGCCGCACCGGTGCTGGCGCCGAACAGCCCCAGCGGGAGGGGCGCCAGCGACGGCTGTGCGGCGGCCCACTGGCAGGCCTGCACCAGCCGCCGGCCGAGCAGGTCGATGTCGAAGCGGTTGGCGTAGGTCCGGTCCTCCTCCTCGGTCAGGAGATCGAACATCAGTGTGGCCATGCCGCTGTCCTGCAGGGTGCTGGCGACCTGCCGATTGCGGCGGCTCAGGCGGCTGCTGCCGCTGCCATGCGCGAAGATCACCAGTCCGACGGGCGACCCGGGCAGGCCGAGGATGCCCTGGTGGGGCTGTCCGTCCAGGACCAGGGTGACGTTGCGTTCCTCAGCGCGAGACATCGGGGCGTTGTGACTGGTGGACCGATGCAAGCAAGGCGATCACTTCGTCGTCGGTGGTTTGTTCGAAGTCCTCGTAGTATGCGCCCACGGAGCCGCGGTAGTACTCGGGGATGTCCAGAGTGACCAGTTCGTCCACCTCGGTTTCCAGCAAGGCGGCGGTCTCCGCTGGCGCGACCGGGATCGCCACGACCAGATGGTGGGGCCCGCGCTGGCGGGCGTCGCGGATCGCCGCGCGCATGGTGAGTCCGGTCGCGATGCCGTCATCGACGATGATCGCGAGCTTGCCGCTGACGTCCGGGGCCGGTGTGGTGCAGTACAGCCGACGGCGGCGCCGAGCCTCGGCGCGTTCCTGTGCCTCCGCCTGCTCCAGCCAGCCGGGATCCGCGCGCGCCTCCTCGCGCGGATTGCAGACCCGTTCGCCGTGTTCCGGTACAGCACAGATGGCGTACTCGGGGTGGAACGGGTGACCGATCTTGCGCGGGATCAAAAGATCCAGCGGCATACCCAGGTGACGGGCGACCACAGCGCCCAGAGGCACCCCGCCTCGAGGCAGGGCATATATGACCGCGGGCTGACCGCGATAGCGCTCCAGGGCGCGTGCGAGCAGCTCGCCAGCTTCATGACGGTCACGAAAGCGCATAGGAGCCGCATCTCGCAGGGGGCGTACTCAGAGTGTAGGCCAGGGTGGCGTGAACCGGGCCCTCAACAACAAAAAGGCCCGGGGCCAATGGCGCCCGGGCCTCGACAGGAGAAACGTCTCCCTGGGTGTTTAGTTGAAGGCTTCACCGGGCTTTACGCCCATGGCCTTCAGGATCATCGCCAGAGGGCAGAAGCCGGTAAAGGCCGACTGCAGCAGGTTGGCGCCGACAAAAATCGTCAGGATCAGCCACATCGGCGTGAACACCCACGCAAGGATGGCGCTGATGATTACGACGAGGCCGGCGAAGGCGAGTACAACGCGGTCAATGCTCATGGATGGTATCTCCAGTATGTATTAGAGAACTCTAATATGGGGCCTGTCACCCGCAAATACAAGGGGTGACGGGCGCATCGTCCTTCTAGATGCACAAACGGCCTCGACGTTCAGGGGAATATCTGACCGGGCTTGAGGCCCACCGACTTCAGGATCATGACCAGTGGGCAGAAGCCGGTAAACGAAGCCTGGATCAGGTGGAGGCCAATGAATGCCGCCAGCAACAGCCACCAGGGGCTGATCAGCCAGGTAAGCAGGGCACTGACCAGGACCACGATCCCGGCGAACAACATGAAGAAACGGTCTGTGGACATGATGACTCCTCCTTGTGTGTGGAGCCTTGGGGTTCTGTCCATGGGCCTTCCGGAGACTGTTCCGCCAAGTAGAGTTCGCGATCATTCCGCGAGAGGGCGCTGGACAACAACCGATAGTTCGAGATTACACCCAGCAGGCGGTCCGTCAAGGCAGCCCGACATCGGTGGCGGTTGTGTATTCAGCGAGAACCGGGGAGCCCGGGAAAAATGGAGCCGGCGACAGGAGTCGAACCTGCGACCCTCTGATTACAAATCAGATGCTCTACCAACTGAGCTACACCGGCCTGGTGTTGGGGAAAGCGGATTCCCCGGAGTGCGGGCCTGGCGGAGGGCCCGTTAGAAAAATGGTGCCGGGAGCGAGAATCGAACTCGCACTCTGTTGCCAGAACCGGATTTTGAGTCCGGCGCGTCTACCAGTTCCGCCATCCCGGCTTGTGGGGCGCTAGTGTAGCGCAGGTTTCTTGCGGCACAAACGGCCTCGGGGGCGCAGGGGGCCGCGCCAGTGAGATTCCCGCATGGTAGGATCGCGCGCCATGCGTGTCGCCGACTTCGATTACGAGCTCCCGTCGGAGCTGATTGCCCAGTATCCGCTTCCGGATCGGGCGGGTTCGCGGCTGCTGGTCCTGGAGGACGAGCAGCCGCGGGATGCAGGCTTTGCGGAGATCGAGGGCCTGTTGCGCCCGGGTGATCTTCTGGTCCTGAACGATACCCGGGTGATCCCGGCGCGGGTGTTCGGGAAAAAGGAGAGCGGGGGGCAGGTCGAGGTCCTGGTGGAGCGGATCGAGTCGCCCGCCCGGGTGCTGGCCATGGTGCGGGCGAGCCGGGCGCCGAAGGTCGGGACGCGGCTGCGTCTGGCGGACGCCTTTACCGTCGAGGTGACCGGGCGCGAGGGCCCGTTCTTCCGGCTGGCGCTGGTCGATGCCGACGACGTGCTGGCGCTGCTGCGCGCGCACGGGCATATCCCGCTGCCCCCGTATATCGAGCGCGCCGACGAGGCGCATGATGCCGATCGCTACCAGACCGTGTTTGCCCGCCGCGAGGGCGCGGTGGCCGCGCCCACGGCAGGCCTGCATTTCGACGACGCCCTGCTGGGGCGCCTGCGGGATGCCGGTGTGGAGACCGCAACCGTGACCCTGCACGTGGGGGCCGGGACCTTCCAGCCGGTCAAGGTCGAGGACACTGCGGCGCACGCGATGCACGCAGAGTGGCTGGAGGTCTCGCCCGAGGCCTGCGCCGCCGTGGCGGCCTGCAAGGCGCGTGGCGGGCGGGTGGTCGCGGTGGGGACGACCTGCGTGCGCTCGCTGGAGACCGCCGCCGCAGGTGGAGAACTCGCGCCCTTCCAGGGCGAGACACGGCTGTTCATCCAGCCGGGCTATCGCTTTCGGGTGGTCGACCGGATGGTGACGAATTTCCATCTGCCCCAGAGCACGCTGTTGATGCTGGTGGCGGCCTTTGCCGGCTACCGCCGGATCCTGGATGCCTACGCGCACGCGGTCGCCCAGCGCTACCGTTTCTTCAGCTATGGCGACGCGATGTGGCTGGCGCCGGGACGGGTCGATGACCTGCCTCCCAGCGTTGCCAGGGATACGGGGGGCTCTGATGGACTTTGAGAATCTGGCCGTCGACGGGCCAGCGCGCCGGGGGCGCCTGCATTTCCCGCGCGGGACGGTGGAGACGCCGGCCTTCATGCCGGTGGGGACCTACGGCACCGTCAAGGCGATGACGCCGGAGGAAATGCGTGACCTGGGTGCGGAGATCATCCTGGGGAACACCTTCCATCTGATGCTGCGGCCGGGCACCGAGGTGATCCGGGCGCATGGCGATCTGCACGACTTCATGCACTGGGAGGGCCCGATCCTCACCGATTCCGGGGGCTTCCAGGTGTTTTCCCTCGCCGAGATGCGCAAGATCAGCGAGGAGGGTGTGCGCTTCCAGTCGCCGGTGGATGGCTCGAAGGTGCTGATGACCCCGGAGTCCTCGATGCAGGTGCAGCGCGAGCTGGGCTCCGACATCGTGATGATCTTCGACGAGTGCACGCCGTATCCCGCCACGGAGGACGAGGCGCGCCGGTCGATGGAGCTGTCGCTGCGCTGGGCGGCCCGTTCGCGCGCCGCGCATGGCGACAATCCGGCAGCGTTGTTCGGGATCGTACAGGGCGGCATGTATCCGGCGCTGCGCCGCGAATCGGCCGAGGGCCTGCAGGCGATCGGCTTTGACGGCTATGCGATTGGCGGGTTGTCGGTGGGCGAGCCGGAAGCCGAACGCCTGCAGACCCTGGACGTGACCCTGCCGCTGCTGCCGACCGATCGCCCGCGCTACCTGATGGGGGTGGGCCGACCGGAGGATATTGTGGAGGCGGTGCGCCGCGGCGTGGACATGTTCGACTGCGTGATGCCGACCCGGAATGCCCGCAACGGCTTCCTATACACGCGCGAGGGCGTGCTGCGCATCCGCAACGCACGCTTTCGCAATGACACCGGCCCGATCGACCCGGAATGCGGGTGCTATACCTGCCGTCACTACTCGCGGGCCTATCTCAAGCATCTGGACAAGTGCAACGAGATCCTCGGCTCGCGCCTGGCGACCACGCACAACCTGCATTACTACCAGGATCTGATGCGCGGATTGCGCGAGGCGATCGCGGCGGGGGCGCTGGACGCGTTCGTCGCCGATTTCTACGAGCGACGCGGCATGGCGGTCCCGCCTGTGCCATAATCCGCGCGTTATTTTTCGCGCCGGCGGGCGACCTTTTTGCAGGCGGCCGGCGCACGCACCTGAACCGAGAGACGGAGTGTTTCGATGGACTTTCTGATTTCTTCAGCGCATGCCCAGGAAGGTGGAGCCGCCGGCGGTGGCATGATCGAGTTCCTGATCATGATCATCATCTTCTTCGCGATCATGTACTTCCTGATCATCCGCCCGCAGAGCAAGCGTGCGAAGGAACATCGCAACATGGTCGAGGCCCTGTCCAAGGGCGACGAGATCGTCACCAACGGGGGTGTGGCCGGCAAGATCACCGAGGTCAGCGATGACTTCATCAAGGTCGACATTGCCGATGGCGTGAATGTGGCCGTGCAGAAGCAGTCAGTTGCCTCCGTGATGCCCAAGGGCACGCTCAAAGACCTCTAAACGCCCCGTCAGCGTCCCCGCAAGGTCCTCGATATGCGCAATTCCTATCCGGCGTGGCTGTACGCCCTGATCGTCGTGGTCGTCCTGGGCGCGGGTCTGTATGCCGCGCCCAACCTGTTCCCGGAGGATCCGTCGGTCCAGATCGGCAATCCGGTGACCGGCGAGATCGACGAAAACATCCGGGAGCTGATGGGCACCATCCTGGGTGCTCAGGGCGTGACGCCGAAACACGTCGAGGAGCAGGACGACGGCCAGCTGCTGCTGCGCTTCGAGACGACCGACGAGCAGTCGCTGGCTGCCGGAATCCTGCGTGATGCCCTGGATGACAATCATACGGTGGCGCTGAACCTGGCCCCGGCTACGCCGAACTGGCTGCGTGCCATCAACGGCCAGCCGATGGCGCTGGGCCTGGACCTGCGCGGCGGGGTGCACTTCCTGATGGAGGTGGACCTGGAGGCGGTCATCGGCACGGCGATGGAACGCTACTCGAATGAGCTCCGCGGGCGCATGCGTGACGAGCGCCTGAGCTTCGACACCATCGAGCGCAGTTCCAGCGACCTCACGGTTCTGTTCGCGAACGAGGCCAATTACGAGGCCGCCGAGAGCTGGCTGACGCGGGAATACCGTGGCGAACTCGAGTGGGAAGTGCGCGGTTCCGGTGACACGATTCGCATGGTCGGGACCCTGAACGATGATCATCTGACCGAACTACGTCGTCAGGCCCTGCAGCAGAACATCTCCACCCTGCGCTCGCGCGTGGATGAGCTGGGTGTGGCCGAGCCGATCATTGCGCAGCAGGGCGAGAACCGCATCGTCGTGCAGCTACCGGGCGTGCAGGACACTGCGCGGGCGAAGGAAGTGCTGGGCGCGACCGCCACGCTGGAATTCCGTCTCGTCTCCGAGGCCGGTGATCCGATGGAGGCCGACCAGACCGGTCGTGCGCCTTCCGGCACCCGCCTGTACCACGAGCGAGACGGAACGCCGGTCCTGCTGCAGCGGCAGGTCATGCTGACCGGCGACTACATCACCGATGCCTCCTCAGGTATTGCCCAGGACACCGGCGGTCCCGCCGTGTTCATCAACCTCGACGGACAGGGCGCCCGGATCTTCTCGCGGGTGACCTCGGACAACGTGGGTCGCCTGATGGCCTCGGTGTTCATCGAGACCACCACCGAGACGGTGGAAGAAGACGGCGAACAGGTCCTGCGCACCTCGCGCAGCGAGGAGGTCATCAACGTCGCGCGCATCAATGAGCCACTGGGCCGGCGTTTCCAGATCTCCGGGCTGGACAGTACCCGAGAGGCGCGCAACCTGGCACTGCTGCTGCGCGCCGGTGCGCTGGCAGCGCCGATGTCCATCGTGGAAGAGCGCACGGTGGGGCCGAGCCTGGGGCAGGAGAACATCGATCGCGGCATGCAGTCGGTGGTCATCGGGTTCATCGCGGTGATGATCTTCATGGTCCTGTACTACCGCGTCTTCGGCCTGATCGCGAACGTGGCGCTGGCGCTTAATCTGATCTTCATCGTATCGGTGTTGTCGATGTTGCAGGCAACACTGACCTTGCCGGGCATTGCCGGGATCGTGCTCACGGTTGGCATGGCGGTGGATGCGAACGTGCTGATCTTCGAGCGCATACGCGAGGAGATACGCAACGGACTGTCACCCCAGGCGGCGATCTCGTCGGGCTATGACCGGGCATTCACGACCATCGCGGACGCCAACGTGACCACCCTGATTGCGGCGCTGGTGCTGTTCCTGTTCGGCACCGGTCCGATCAAGGGCTTCGCCATCACGCTGTCGATCGGCATCATCGCGTCGATGTTCACCGCGATCATCGTGACCCGCGCAATCGTCAATCTGACCTACGGGCGCCAGCGCCGGCTGACGCGCCTGGCCATCTGAGCGCGGAGATAAAACATGCTTCCGCATCTGAATTTCGCTGAATCGAACATCGATTTTTTGGGCAAGCGCAAGATCACGATCGCGATCTCGCTGGTCCTGATCCTCGTTTCGGTGGCGCTGCTCGCGACCCGCGGGCTGAATTTCGGGATCGACTTCACCGGGGGCACCCTGGTGGAAGTGGGCTATCCCGAGGCGGTCGAGCTGGATCCGATCCGCGAAACCCTGTCGGCCGCCGGCTACGCCGGCGCGCAGGTGCAGACCTTTGGCACCTCCCGGGATGTACTGATCCGTCTGCCGCCAAGCGAGGACGACGACAACCCGGCCATGCTGTCCAACCGGGTGTTGAACGCCTTGCGGGATGGTGGCCCGGAGGATCCGGACCTGCGCCGGGTGGAGTTCGTCGGCCCCGCAGTGGGGGAGGAGCTGCGCGAACAGGGTGGCCTGGCGATGATCTACGCCCTGGCCGGGATCCTGATCTATGTGGCGGTGCGTTTCGAGTGGCGCTTCTCGATCGGGTCGGTGCTGGCGCTGGTGCATGACGTGCTGATTACTCTGGGGATCTTCTCGCTGCTGCAGCTGGAATTCGATCTGGGTGTGCTCGCGGCGGTACTAGCCGTGATCGGCTACTCGCTGAATGACACCATCGTGGTGTATGACCGAATACGCGAGAACTTCCGGGTCCTGCGCAAGCAGGGGACCGAGCAGGTGATGAACAACGCGGTGAACAAGACCCTGGCGCGTACGATCGTGACCAGTGCAACGACTCTGCTCGTGCTGTTCTCGCTCGCGTTCCTCGGGGGGGCGGCGCTGCAGAATTTCTCGGTTGCGCTGATCATCGGGGTCATCGTCGGCACGTACTCCTCCATCTTCATTGCCGCGACGGCGGCGCTGATGCTTGGGGTGGATCGCCAGGTACTGCTGCCGGTAAAGAAGGAAGGGGCGGAAGAAGACCAGACGCCCTGAGTGCCGCGTCCGAGGTGGTGCCACGCACTACGCCGCGCGGAATGAAAAACGCCCGGGGCCGAGAGGCCGCCGGGCGTTTTCGTGAGCGCGTATTCCGGGGGTGGTCTCAGAAGGCCAGCGCTTCCTTGATGATTCGCTCGACCAGATCGTTCACGGCGCGAAGGCTTTCTTTCGACTCCTCGTCACCCACTTCAGGGACGGGCGTGTAGCCCATGTAGACGGTGCCGGGCTCGTCGGTGAGTTCGTAAACCGTGATGATGTAGGGACAGAACACCATGTTGTGCGGGTCGGCCTCCATGGTGGCGCGGGAATAGGTCGCACTGCAGAAGTCGACCGAGTTGCCATTGAGGTAGATCCCCTCGCCGCTCTCCTGTCCGGCGGTGCGGTCCAGCATGTTCGCGATATAGCCGACGTTGTTGATCACCAGCCCTTCGGCCGTGATGGCCTCTTCGACCATCTCGAAGTAGAAGTCGTATTCGCCTTCGGTCTTGAAGATGACGCGTTCGTCGGTCTCCATGAACGTCTCGTAGGCGCTGGCCGTGCCCGCGACGGCGAGCCCAAGGCCGAGCCCGATCGCCAGGGTCGAATGGCGCAGGGTGCGCGAGATGCCGGTGAGTGTCTTCATGGTTCCTTCCTTTGTCTTGGTTGGTGCTGGCAGTGTAGCGGAGGTGGGGCCGGTGCCCGAACCGGGGTGCCGCCCGCGAAAGGCATGTGTCGTCAGTCGAAGAAATGGCCGGCAAAGCGCGTGCGCGGCGCCCAGTACGGATTGTCGAGATGTTCGATGCGGACCTGTCCGCGGGAGCTCGGGGCATGCACGAAGCGCCCGTCACCCACGTAGACCCCGACGTGGTCGATTTGATTCCCGCTGATGGCGAAGAAGACCACATCGCCCGGCGTGGGCGACCCGTCACGGCGCGTGGCGGCGCGGGCCTGATCGCGGGTGGTGCGGGGAACGCTGCGGCCCGCCTCCCTGTAGGCGCGCTGGACGAGCGCGGAGCAGTCCAGTCCTGAGGCGTCGGTGCCGCCATAGCGGTAGGGCGTATCGAGATGGCCGAGGGCGGTGAGTACGACCTCCGAGCGCTCCAGGCCGGCCTCCGGCGCGGGGCTCATCGGGCCTTCGGGCAGGGACTGGGGTGTGGCAATGGTTGAGACTGAACCGGACTCGCGCGGTTCGGGGCCTGTGCTGCAGGCCGCGAGGAACGCGAGGCCGGATCCGGTAAGCACCAGTGCCAGTCGGGACCGGACGCGGTCAGAAGAGATCGCGTTCGGCATAGCTGTCGGGAACGGTGAAGAGCTCGGGGCTCAGGTCGTCCGTGGAGATGCCCGCCAGGCGAGTGGTGACACCGTCCTGCTCGCTGACCTCCAGCGGGATGCCGTCGACCCGCGGAAGCAGGGAGGCACCCATCTGCGAGGCCATGGGCCCACCGGCCTCCAGGGCACTCAGGGACAGTTCGTACAGCCGGTCCATCAGACCGCCGAGGGTGGCGAAGTCATCCTGCCGAAGCCCCAGGGCATCGGGTTGTGCGACGCAGACGGTGCTTTGCACGTTCCCGTCGATCAGGACCTCGTAGTCGTCGCAGACGAAGTCCCCGATCGCCCGCTGCCGGTCGGTGGCACGGGTGTCGATCTCGGCGTCGAAGCCCTCGGCGCCGATGCCCAGCTGCTCTTCGAGCTGCGCGCGCACCTCGGGCGGGAGTTGCTCCATCTGGCGCCGCAGGTCGCTGACCATGTCGGTCATCGCGCGCATCTGCTGATCCATGACCTCGCGTGTCAGCGGCGTGTAGGTCTGCTCCGTGTCGTCCACGACGGTCAACTGGTCGGTCGTGGCGTCAAACAGCATATAGCCCGAGGTGCCGCTGATGGACTCGTTGAGTTCCATGCGAACGATATCGCCGCGTACCAGGATCTGGCTCTCAAGGCCCTCGTCGTCCACGTAGTGCAGGAGCGCGTCGGCCTGGGCGACAGTGCCGAGCGTGAGGAGCCCGCACGCGGCGATGGGCGCGAGTGCCTGGCGGAGATGGGCGAGCGGGCCGGAACGAGGCTGCATGGGAACTCCTGCGGATTGTGGGGTGTCGGCGCGAGCGGGACGATTCAACCGACTGCTCCGCCAGCAACGCTTCAGTGCCGCGATCCCGTTATGTTGAGGACCTTTCGGCGGCCTGTCCATGTGCGATTGTACCCGGTCGCTCAGGATGCGACGGGGCGCAGCAATTGGCGCGCGAGGGCATCGGGATCCAATGGGGCCTCCGGGGCGACCTCGATGCAGCCTTCGTCGTCGGAGGGCCATTCCTGCTGCGGCTGTTGTTTCTCCATGACTTCGATGCCCGCGTCCGAGGCATCGCGGCCCGCGCGGGCCCGTTGTTCCAGGCGCTCGCGCAGGATGGTCTCGTGTGCGCGGCAGGCCACCACTGCAAAGCCGGCGGAATGCTTGCGCGCCAGGGCCTGGAATGGCGCCCGCTGGTCGCGTGACAGGAAGGTGGCATCCACCACCACGGTGAGACCCAGCGAAAGCAGCTGATCTGCCCGCGCGTGCAGGTGGTCGTAGATCCGGGCGCGCCCGGAGTCGCTGTAGTCGACCGGCGTGGGCATGCGCTTGCGTTCAATATCGGAGCGCAGGCGCACGGCGCCCAGGGCCTCCAGCACCTGGGTACTGATCACGGTCTTGCCGCTGCCGGAGACCCCATGCATCAGGATCAGCCGCGGGGCCCCGCGTTCGGTCAGGCGGTCGGCCAGCGCGAGGTAGCGGCCCATCTCGGCCTTGTGGGCGGCCTGCTCGTCGGAGGGGAGCTGGGCCTCGGCGCCATGAATGCCCTGGACCTTGGCGCGGATCAGGGCTCGGTAGACCTGGTACAGCGGCAGCAGGGCGAGCCCGTCGAAGTCCTCGCGGCCCTCCAGATAGGCGTTCAGCAGCCGCCAGGCATGGGCCCGGGACTGCCGCGCCAGAAGGTCCATGGTGGTAAAGGCGATCTCGGAGATCACGTCGATCCAGCGCAGGGCGGGGTCGAACTCGATGGCGTCGAACGCGACCGGGACCTCGTTCCCGTCCTCGTCGTCGACGTACACCAGGTTGCCCAGATGCAGGTCGCCATGACCATGGCGGACGTATCCGTCATCATGTCTTTTCTGAAGATGAGGCTGAAGGCGATTGATTTCCGATCGGGTCCAGGCCTCCAGTCGTTCGAGTCGTGCGCGATCGGCCGCACCTGTGACGGCCTTTTCCAGGGCCGGGAAGTTGTCCAGCATCGGTTGGGTAGCGGCGTCCACCGTGCCGTATTCGGAACGGGTGTCGGTGCGTTCGGTTCGCTCGTGGAAGGCAGCGATGTAGTGACCCAGTGCCTCCATGGCGGCCGCCGGCAGCCGGTCCTGCTCCAGCAGTCGGTCCAGCTGGCGTTCGCGGTCGAACCGGCGCATGTGTACGGCGTAATCGAGGATGGGGCCCGGTCCGTTGATGACCGGGCTCGCGTCGTCGCCATTCAGGGTGACGACCTCGAGATAAATCTGCGGCGCCAGGCGGCGGTTGATCTCCAGTTCGGTCTCGCAGAACTGGCGCCGGGCCTCGAGCGTGGAGAAGTCCAGGAAGTCCAGGTCCAGGGGCTTCTTGAACTTGTAGGCGTCGTCGCCGGCAAGGATCACGGTGGAGATATGCGTCTCGATGGTGCGCACGGTCTTCGGGTCGGGCGCCGGCGCGGGAAACCCGGGGCCCTCGACCAGGTGGCGCAGACGAGTGTGGTGCTGTTCCAGTTCGGTCATCGAGGCTCCGCGTTGAGACGTGGGGTTGGGGGTGGCGGGGGCTACAGGTTTTTCCCGGAATCGCCGGCCATGCACCCGTTTTTGCCTGTCTGTCAGGTTACCATTGCAGCCGTTCTGGTCACCCCGTCCCGTACCCGCCATGCCGCGAAAGCCCTCTCGACGTCCACGCAAGCGAAGCCCGGCCCGAAAGGGACGTCTCCGGCGTCTGTTCGGGGCCGGTGGCTGGACCCTGGCCGGATTGCTGCTCGCCGTCGTGGCGGTGGGCGGGGTCTACGTCCATCAACTGGACCGCGAAATCCGCGAACGGTTCGAGGGCCAGCGCTGGGCCCTGCCGGCCCGGGTCTATGCGCGACCGCTGGAACTGTATGCCGGGCGCCCACTGACCGCAGATGCGCTGGAGACGGAGCTGCGCGCCCTGAACTATCGCGAGACGGCCGACGGGGCCGGTCCCGGGGAGTTCCACATCGGTGGGAACGTGGCCCGGCTGACCACCCGGCCGTTCATGTTCGGGGACGGCGCGGAGCCCGCCCATTCGGTTCGGGTGCGGTTGTCGAATGGTCGGGTGCAGTCGGTCGCCGAGCAGGCCAATCGGCGCAACGTGGATCTGATGCGCGTGGAGCCACTGCTGATCGGCAGTATCTATCCGACCCACGGGGAGGACCGCATCCTGGTCGATATCGACGAGGTGCCGCGCGAGCTGATCGGGGCGCTGCTGGCGATCGAGGATCGCCGGTTCATGTCTCACCGCGGTATCGATCCCGTTGGTATCGGCCGTGCGGCGCTCGCCAATCTGCGCGCCGGTCGTACGGTCCAGGGCGGCAGCACACTGACCCAGCAGCTGGTCAAGAATTTCTACCTGACCCGCGAGCAGACGCTCACCCGCAAGCTGAACGAGGCGGTCATGGCGCTGCTGCTGGAGCATCGCTACGACAAGCGGGAGATCCTCGAGGCCTACCTGAACGAGGTGTTCCTGGGCCAGACCGGCGAGCGTGCGATTCACGGCTTCGGGCAGGCGGCGCAATTCTACTACCAGCGTCCGCTGAACGAGCTGCGCCTGGATCAACTCGCTCTGCTGGTGGGGCTGGCACGGGGCGCCAGTTACTACGATCCAAGGCGGTTTCCCGCGCGGGCCACACAGCGCCGGGATCGAGTCCTGGAAGCGATGGCGGAGACCGGGCTTGCCAGTCGCGGGCGCGTGGACCGGGCGCTCGCGACGGCGCTGGATGTGTCCCCGGTGATGCCGGAAGGGCGCAGCCGCTTCCCGGCGTTCCTCGATCTGGTGCGCCGGGAGTTGCGTTCCGACTACGCCGACGAGGACCTGCGCAGCGAGGGCCTGCGGATCTTTACCACCATGGACCCGGTGGTGCAGATGCGCCTGGAGGATCGTCTGGTGCGGGGTGTGGACGATCTCGTGCGCCGCCGTGGAGGCAGGACGGATCTTGAGGCCCTGCAGGCCGCGGCGGTGGTGACGGATCCGCAGTCCGGCGAGGTGCTGGGGGTCGTGGGGGACCGCAATCCACGCTATCCCGGCTACAACCGGGCGGTGGAGGCGCAGCGCCAGGTTGGGTCCGTGATCAAGCCGTTCGTTTACCTCGCGGCCTTGACCAATCCGGATCGCTACACCCTGGCTACGCTGCTCGACGACAGCCCGCTCACCCTGCAACTGCCGCATGGCGAACCGTGGACACCGCGGAATTTCGATCGCGAGTATCGCGGCCCGGTTACAGCCTGGGAGGCCCTGGTGCAGTCGTATAACGTGGCGACCGTGCGTCTCGCGGAGGACATCGGCATTTCCCAGGTGGTGAGCCTGTTGCAGACGCTGGGGTTGCAGCGTACGCCGGCTCCACTGCCTTCGCTGGCGCTCGGGGCCATCGAGCTGTCTCCGCTGGAGGTGGCGGGGCTCTACCAGGCGCTCGCCAATGGGGGCTATGCAACGGGCACGCGGGTCATCCGCGATGTGCTGGACCAGGACGACGCGATGCTCTCGCACTATGGCCTGTCGCTGCAGGGCGCGGTGTCGGATGGCTCGGTTCGGGTACTGATGCACGCTCTGCACGACGTCACGCGCGAGGGAACCGGGCGCCGGATCGATGCGCGCCTGAACGGCCAGGTGGTGGCGGGCAAGACCGGTACCACCAATAACTTCCGCGATAGCTGGTTCGCCGGCTTCGACGACCGCCACGTGGCGGTGGTGTGGCTGGGGATGGACGACAATCGCCCGACCGGCTTGACCGGCGGGGTCTCCGCCGCTCCGGTCTGGGCGGAGATCATGGACGGGATTGGCGTCCAGCCCCTGCATCTGGAGGGGCACCCCGGGATCGCCTATCAGGGGATCGACCTCGCCTCCGGGCTGCGGGTGGAGAATGATGACCATGCCTGCGAGTCGGTGAAGACGCTGCCGTTCTGGCAGAATTCGGGCCCTGAGACTCGCGCCGATTGTGATCGGGGCAGTGATTCCGGCCGGCAGGGCTGGTTCGAGAGGCTATTCCGTTGAAGAAAGTGTGTACCGCAAAGACCTGTTTTTCCGGCATTGAGATTCGCGTTCGAGGCCATTCGGTCGCGCCGGCTGCGCTTGCGGTAGCGCTGGCCTTGTTGCTGGCTGCATGCGCGACGCCGGCCCCCCGGGATGCCGGCACCCAGGCGCCCGATGACGCGGAACGGGCCGGCGAAGAGGATCCGGCGCGGGAATCGGATTCCCGGGCACCCGAGCCGGAACGTGAAGCGACCCCCGCCGCTGCGCTGAACCTGGCGCAGCAGGCGGAGTCCGCCCGCCAGGCGGGGGATACGGCGCGGGCGGAACAGCGCCTCGAACGGGCCCTGCGCATCGCGCCGCGGGATGCGGGTCTCTGGCACCAGATGGCTGCGCTGCGCCTGGAACAGGGGCAGTACCAGCAGGCCGAGCGCCTGGCCGGGCGTTCCCTGCAGATGGCCGGCAGCCGGGACCGCGAGCTGGCCCTGAAGAACTGGCGCCTGATCCTGCAGGCGCGCGAGGCCCAGGGGGATGCGGCGGGTGCCGCCGAGGCCCGTGAGGCGATTCGCCGCCTGGAATCCGACATTGTCTGACGCGTTCAGCACCGTCGCGGCGGGCTCGGCGGCTGTGCGTGCCCTGAGCCCGGGCGGTGACCTTGCCACTGCGGTGGAGGGCTTTCGCCCGCGCGAGCCGCAGCAGCGCATGGCCGTGGCCGTGGAAGAGGCGCTGGCCACCGCGCCCACCGCGCTGCTGGTCGAGGCGGCCACCGGGGTCGGAAAGACCTTCGCCTATCTGGTGCCGATCCTGCAGTCGCGCCGCCGGGCACTGATCTCCACCGGGACCAAGACCCTGCAGGACCAGCTCTTCGAACGCGACCTGCCGATGGTCTGCGAGGCGCTCGGGTATCGCCCGCGCGCGGCGCTGCTGAAGGGGCGGGCCAATTACCTGTGCCACTACCGGCTGGAACTCGCGGCCGCGGAGGCTGGCGGGGCGACCGGTGGCGGTGTGCGGCGGGATCAGTTGCCGGTGATCGAGGCGCTGCAACGTTTCGCGCGGTCCAGCGATACCGGCGATCTGGGTCAGGCCGGGATCCTCGCGGAGGACTCGATGCTGTGGCCGCAGGTAACCTCGACCGTGGACAACTGTCTGGGCGGTGAATGTCCGAACTACAACGACTGTTTCGTGGTGCAGGCACGCAAACGGGCGCAGGAGGCAGACGTGGTGGTGGTCAACCACCATCTGCTGCTGGCCGACATGGCGCTGAAGGAGGAGGGCTTCGGGGAGCTCCTGCCGGAGGTCGACGCGGTGATCGTGGACGAGGCGCATCAGCTGCCCGATATCGCCGGGTCGTTCTTCGGGATTGCGGTCGGGACCCGTGCGCTGCGGGAGCTGGCGCGCGATGCGCGGCGCGAGCAGGAGCAGCACGCCCCGGAGATGCTCGATATCCGTCAGCGGGTCGCGGAACTGGAGGCCAGCGTGGCCGAGCTGCTCGACGCCTCGCGGACCTGGGAAGGGCGCTCGAGCTGGGACACGGTCAACCCGGATGGCGCCCTCGACCCGCTGCTGGACCGGCTGGACGCGGCGCTGGGTTTTGTCGGCGATGCCCTGGAGGCGGCGGCGCCGCGGGCGCCAGGCCTGGAGCAGCTGCGCGCGCGCAGCGCCCTCCTGCTTGAACGCCTGCGCGAATGGCGCCAGGAGACGCCCGACACGGTGGCCTGGGCAGAGCGCTTCAGCCAGAGCCTGACCCTGCACCGAACCCCGCTGGATGCGGCGCGCCCCCTGGCGCAGCGCCGGGCGGCGCGTCCGGCAGCCTGGATCTTCACCTCGGCGACGCTGGCCGTCGGTGAGGACTTCGGTCACGCCGCGCGCCGGCTCGGGCTCCCGGCGGACGTGGCCAGCGAGCGCCTGGACAGCCCCTTTGACTTCCCGCACCAGGCCTGTCTGGTGCATCCACAGCCTCCACTGCCCAATCCCAACGATCCGGGGTACACGCGGGCCTGCATCGCCTGGGCCTGGCCCCTGCTGCGCGACAATCCCGGTGGGGGGTTCTTTCTGTTTACCAGCCACCGGGCCCTGCAGGAGGCGGCGACGATCCTGCGAGCCGAGCTGCCGGATGACCGCGAGCTGCTGGTGCAGGGGGAACAGCCGCGGGGTGATCTGCTGGCGCGTTTTCGCGAGTCGGGAAGGGCCTGGTTGCTGGGGGCGCACAGCTTCTGGGAAGGGGTCGATATTCGCGGCGAGGCACTGTCCGTCGTGATCATTGACCGCCTGCCGTTTGCCGCGCCGAATGACCCGGTGCTGCAGGCCCGGGCCTCGGCACTGGAGGCCGAGGGGCGTTCGCCGTTTATGGAATTCACCCTGCCGCAGGCGGTGCTGGCTCTGAAGCAGGGCGCGGGACGGCTGATTCGGGATGCCGATGATGCCGGCATCCTCGCCCTGTGCGATCCGCGCCTGACCGGGAAGTCTTACGGCCGGCGCTTCCTGGCCAGCCTGCCGCCGTTCCATCGCACGCGGGAACCGGCCGCCGCACTGCGATTTCTAGGGAAACACTGATCCATGTACACGCTCGCGTTGGCACCCCAGGTTTTCCGAGACAAGGCGCGGTGCGCAGTCGGTAGTGGTTCTACCGGCAAGGGCCGCAACGCAGGATCGGGGAACCTTGGGTGCCAACGCCGAAGGGGCCCGGCCGCCCGTTGTCGACCGAAACTGGCGCGCGCACGGCGTTGCGATTCCCTTGTGCAGAATGACTGCACGGCGGTCACCGCGCCTTGTTCGCACGCAAAAGCGACTCGAGCGCGAGCGTGTACATGGATCAGTGTTTCCCTACAACAGGCCCGGGAGACGAAACCATGCGCCTGATTGCACTGGAAACCGCAACGGAACAGTGTTCGGCCGCGCTGTATATCGATGGCGAGATCCATGGGGTCCGGGAGCGGGCCGCCCGTCGGCATGGCGAACTGATTCTGGGACAGGTCGAGCAGCTGCTGCGGAAAGCGGATATCCCCCGCGGTAGTCTCGATGGGATCGCGGTGGGCCGGGGGCCCGGGGCCTTTACGGGCGTCCGCCTTGGGCTGGGCGTGGCGCAGGGGATGGCCTTCGCGCTGGATCGCCCCGTGGTCCCGGTCTCCACGCTGCAGGCGCTGGCGCAGCAGGCCCTGCGGGAGGGGCGACGGCCGGCGGCCGTACTCGCGGCGCTGGATGCACGCATGGGCGAAATCTACTGGAGCCTTTGTCCGGTGCGGGGCGAGCGAGTGATCGCGGCCCCCGAACAGGTCGGTGCACCCGATGCCCTCGATGTCGCATGGCCTTTTGGAGAGGGGTATGCCCTTGGCTCCGCATTCGCCGCCTTCCCCGAGCTGGCGGGCGCGCTGGCGCTCTCGATGCAGGCGGTGGACGCCGACGCACTGCCCGATGCCCGTGAGGTCGCGTTACTGGCGGTGGACGCCTGGGAGCGCGGCGAGGCCGTGGCCCCCGAGGACGCGCAGCCGGTGTATGTACGCGACGACGTTGCACAACCGGCGGCCCCGCGATGAGCCAGGAGACCGCGAGCAACGCGACCCCATATCCGTGGCAGCCTCCACTGTGCGCCACGATCAAGGGCCAGCCGGAGGATTTTCGGGTCGAGGAACTGCCGGCCACCCTGCCGGAGGGGGAGGGCGAGCATGTCTGGCTGGAGATCGAGAAACGCCTGATGAACTCGGAGGACGTGGCCGTCTGGCTGGGCCGCGAATCAGGCGTGGGGCGCGGGCGGGTTAGCTACGCCGGGCGCAAGGATCGCCAGGCCGTCACGCGGCAATGGTTCAGCGTGCAGTGCCCGCCGGAGTCCGAGCCGGACTGGTCGGCCCGGGCGGAGGCCTGGAATTCGCGGCAGGACGACGGGCCGGCGGCGGGGTGGATGCGCGTACGGCAAGTGGCCCGGCACGCGCGCAAGCTCCGCACCGGGCACCTGGCGGGCAATCGCTTCGAGATCCGCCTCGAGGGTGTGGAGGGCGACCGGTCGGCCGCGGAGTCGATTCTGGCGGCGATCCGCGACGGCGGTATCCCCAACTATTTCGGGCCCCAGCGCTTTGGCCGCGACAATCTGGCCAAGGCCCGCGCATGGCTGGGCGGCGGACGCCCACCCCGCAGCCGCAACCAGCGCAGCCTGCTGCTCTCCGCTGCGCGCTCGGCGATCTTCAACGCGGTGCTGTCGGAGCGGGTGCGCCGTGGAGACTGGGACCGGCTGGTCCCGGGGGACGTGGCCAATCTGGAAGGCTCGGGCAGTGTGTTTGCGGTGCCGGAAGTGGACGCCGAGCTGGAGGCGCGCGCCCGGCGTCTGGACATCCACCCGACGGGGCCGTTATGGGGAAAGGGCGAGATGCAGACCGACGGCGATGTTCGGGCACTGGAAGTGGCCGTCGCGGCCCGCGAGCCGGCACTGGCGGAAGGCCTGGAGAAGGCGGATGTCAAGGTGGCGCGGCGCGCCCTGCGCATGGTGCCGGGCGTCGTGGAGTGGCGCTGGGAAGGCGAGGACCTGCTGCTGACGCTGGAACTGTCGGCGGGGGAGTATGCGACCGGTATCCTGGATGCGATTTGCCAGGCCAGGGAGGCTTGCGCGTCCGCTTGATGTGGAAGCGCGTCAGGCGGAGTTCTGGAGCTTGCGTTCGGCGCGCTCGGCGCGCTGCTCGGCCTCGACCCGGTCGGTGATGTCCTTCTGGATGCCAATGTAGTACGTGAGCCGGTCCTCGTCGTTGAACACCGGGGTTAGCGACAGTTCGTTCCAGAACAGGCTGCCATCCTTGCGGTAGTTGCGCAGGGTTACGCGGCAGGGGCGGTTCTCCTCGATGGCGGCGCGAATCTCCTGGCGCACTTCCTGGTCGGTGTCGTCGCCCTGCAGGAAGCGGCAGTCGCGGTACAGGATCTCTTCGGAGCGGTATCCGGTCAGTTCCTCGAAGGCGCGATTCACGTAGATCAGGATGTTGTCGTCGCCTTCGCGCTCGGCGATCACGATGCCGTCATTGGAGGCATCCACCGCCAGGGCGAGCAGTTCGGCGTCTATTGTTCGCGTCATATAACGGGTATCGATCTGGTCTGCGGCTCGAAGGCGCGGGGGGGCTATTCCGGGTGCCGTGACCGCGCTTGTAGGGCACGAAAATAGCATGTTCCGGTTCGAGTGTGTTCAAAAATCGGACATCGGGCACGGCGCCCGGGAGAAGATCCGGACACAAAAAAGGCCGCCCGGAGGCGGCCTTTTCGGGACGGACCCGGCGTGTAAGCCGGAGCCTCCCGGGCGGTCACATTTCCTGGGTTACAGTGAAGGCACCGCGCACGTCACCCTCGCTGAAGCCGGTCGCCTGGTCGTCCGGGTACAAGCGTTCGAGTGCATGTTTCACGTCGCCGCTGACCTGGGAACCGTGGCAGGTGAGGCAGGCGCCGCCCGTCGGGATGGCGGCCATGAAGCGGAACTTGGGTTCCCCGTCGTCGGATTCGACCACGCCGAAGCGCGGCGGCAGGTCCGAAGCCGGCGTGCCGGCTGCGTGCTGGGCCTCGAAACCCTGCAGCGTAAGGCGCTCCCAGCGATCGGGGGCGTTGTCCTGGTTGCGCAGCTTCAGGCTGGTTCGGCCGATCTCGATGCCGGTTTCGGCGGAGATGTCACGCGCGATGGCCGGGGCGCGCTCGTTGCACACCTGGATCGCCTCGGTCGGGCCACCGGATTGCATGGCGGACATCAGCTCCCCTTGCAGGGTGCTGGCGAACTTCTGGATCGCGTCGCGATTGGCGGCAATGCGTTCCTGCAGATCATCCTGGCTGAGTTGCGGCATCGTGTCGGCACTCGCGTAGCCGCTGCCGGCCGTGAACGCGATCAGGCCGAGGGCCAGGGGGGCAAGCTTCCAGTTCTTCATGGCAAATACCTCGCAGTGCAGATTCCGTTGCGTCCTGTACCTATACAAGAGCTGTACAAAGAATGGACCGATCATGGTTCAAATGCAAGGGAGGGTGCACGGAAAAGTTGCCGAAACCGGCATCGGATTCCGTAGGCCACCTCACAGGCGTGGGTTTAGTCTAGGGCTGAACATCGCGGATTGCGAATATGTCAGGTGCCGGATGTGAGTGAGCCGTTGGTTCGGCTAATTATGGCATGCAGGAGGTTATTTTCGGGGGGCGGGCGTGGTATTGCGTGGCCGTTTGAGCAGGACATAGACCGCTCCGGTTCCGCCGTCGGCCGGGCGGGCGGAACAAAAGGCGAGGACGTCGTCGCGCTGACGCAACCAGTGGTCGGTCAGGCCCTTGAGGACCGGCCCCTGTTGCCGCGAACGCAGCCCCTTGCCATGCACGATGCGAACGCAAAGGGCGCCTTCGCGCCGCGCATCGTCGAGAAACAGGCCGATGGCGCGGCGGGCCTCGTCCGCGAACAGGCCATGCAGGTCGATCTCGTCCTGCACACGGTAGTGTCCACCTCGAAGTTTCCGAAACACCCGCTGGCTGATGCCGGGACGCGCAAAACGCAGTTCATCGCCCGGTTGCAGGTCGGCGGCGTCGAGCGGATCGCTGAGCCAGTCGGCGTGGGCGCGCGCTTCGTCGGCGTCGCGCTGGCGCGCCCGGGCGGCCGGGCGCGGGGGACGGACATCCGCCTGATCGCTGTGCAGACGTCGCACGTTGCCGACGGCCTGCAGGAATTCGTCGAAATCGTTGGGATCATCCCCGGAGTTCATGGCAGGATACTCGCACTTTTCGGGGGGCGGGCGCGATCGTGTGCATCAATGAGCCCGCCCAAGACGGTTTCCAGTATATTAAGAGCCCTCCCAACGGCCCTGTTCCTGCATGCGCATTCTGGTTAGCAACGACGATGGAATTCACGCCCCGGGCATCCAGTGCCTGGCGACGCACTTGCGCCGGATTGCCGAGGTGCACGTGGTTGCGCCGGACCGGGATCGCAGCGGCGCCAGCAACAGCCTGACGCTGGTGCGGCCCCTGCGGGCGCGCTACCTCCAGGGCGGTGACGTTCAGGTGGATGGGACGCCGACGGATTGCGTTCACCTGGCCATTACGGGGCTGTTGCAGGAGGAACCCGATGTCGTGATCTCCGGGATCAATTCCGGGGCCAACATGGGCGACGACGTCCTGTATTCCGGCACGGTGGCGGCGGCAATGGAGGGGCGCTTCCTGGGACTGCCGGCGATCGCGGTGTCGCTGGTGGGGACCGATCTGCAGCACTACGACGCCGCGGCGAGCGTGGTGGTCGAACTGCTCGACCGGATCAACCGGGTGCCGCTGCCGGCGGCGACGATCCTGAACGTGAATGTCCCCGACCTGCCGCGATCGGAGATCCGCGGCGTGCAGGCCACGCGTCTGGGGCATCGGCATCGGGCCGAGCCAATGATCGCCGACGAAGACCCGCGTGGCCGCCCGATCTACTGGGTGGGACCGGCGGGTTCGGAACAGGACGCCGGTCCCGGAACGGATTTTCACGCGGTCCGCGAGGGCTACGTCTCGGTCACGCCGATCCAGGTGGACCTGACGCGCTTCGATGCCATCGACACGGTGGGACGTTGGCTGGACGATTCCCTGCCGGAGGCTGGCCATGGTTCCTGATGCCGCCGGTGCAGGCCTGACCTCGCAGCGGGCCCGCGATCGGCTGGTCCGGATCCTGGAGGGACAGGGGATTCGCGACCCGCGCGTGCTGGATGCGGTCCGCACGATCCCGCGCCATCTGTTCGTGGAGGAGGCACTGGGCCATCGAGCCTACGAAAACACGGCGTTGCCGATCGGTCATCGCCAGACCATCTCTCAGCCCTTTATCGTCGCGCGGATGACCGAGGCACTGCTGGAGGGCGAACGGCCAAGAACGGTACTGGAGGTCGGCACGGGCTCGGGATATCAGGCGGCGGTTCTGGCGCAGATCGTGGACCGGGTGTACTCCGTCGAGCGCATCCAGGCGCTCAGCCGCAACGCTCGCGAGCTGCTCAGTCGTCTGGGCATCAATAATGTCAATCTCCGCCACAGCGATGGCGGCGAGGGCTGGCCGGACAAGGCGCCGTTCGACGGCATCATCCTGACGGCGGCGCCCAAGGAGGTCCCGGAGGCATTGCTGACTCAGCTTGCGCTGGGCGGGCGCCTGGTCGCACCGGTTGAAGGCCCGGACGGACGCCAGCAACTGGTGCGCTATACCCGGACGGAGGAGGCCTATGTGCGCGATATCCTCGATGCGGTGATGTTCGTGCCCATGCTGCCGGGGGCTGAGCAATGAGCACGCATCCCGGACCCCGGTGCCTGCGTGACTGAACCGGTGGCGGCGGTACGGTCCCGATGAAGCTCTTCGAGCCGCTTTACGACCGGGTGATGGGCTGGTCGCGGCATCGCCATGCGCCGCGTTATCTGGCCGGGCTCTCATTCGCCGAGTCCTCGTTCTTCCCGATTCCCCCGGACGTGATGCTCGCACCCATGGCGGCCGCGCGTCCGCGCTCCGCCTGGCGTCTGGCGGCACTGACCACGCTGTTCTCCGCGCTGGGCGGGCTTCTGGGCTACCTGATTGGCTGGCTGGCCTTCGAGTCGCTGGGGCCCTGGCTGCATCAGCTCGGCTATGGCGACGAGCTGCGCCAGGCCGAGGCCTGGTTCGCCACCTGGGGCGTGTGGGTGGTGCTGATTGCCGGTTTTTCGCCCATTCCCTACAAGCTGTTCACGGTGACCGCAGGGGCCCTGTCGATGGCGCTGCTGCCATTCTTTCTTGCCTCGCTGGTGGGTCGAGGCCTGCGCTTTTTCCTGGTCGCTCTGTTTATGGCCTGGGCGGGGCCGCGCGCGGAGCATCACCTGCGCCCGTACATGGAGCGCGTGGGCTGGGCGGCAGTGATTCTGCTGGTCGTCGCCATGACGATTTACGTGGTCGTGGATTGACCGATGCGGCGGCGCGCGATTCAGGGAGGGCTGACTCTGCTCGTGCTGGTCCTGGTCGTGGGCGTGCTGGCCGGTTGTGCCGCGCGAGCCCCCAGCGGGGCCTCGATGCCGGACACCCATGTGGTGCAGCGCAACGAGACTTTGTACCGCATCGCCCAGCGCTACGGACTGGAATGGCGCGATCTGGCCCGCCGCAACGCCATCAGCGCCCCTTACGTCATCCACCCCGGGCAACGCCTTCGGCTGAGGGGGGCGGCGCGATCGTCGCCGCCCAGCCCGCCGCGCACGGCTTCCACTCCCCGCACACAGCCGTCATCCTCGGGCGGATCCAGCAGCCCGCAGCGCTCGGAGAGCGCGTCCACTTCGTCCCGTTCGAGCCCGCCGCCTTCGGACCCCGGGGGGTGGCAATGGCCGGCGGACGGCCAGGTATTGCGAGGTTTTTCCAGCAGCGGCACGCGCAGGGGCCTGGCGATCGGGGGCGACCGCGGGGATCACGTTCGTGCCACGCGAGCCGGGGAGGTGGTCTATGCAGGTGGCGGGCTCGTGGGGTATGGTCGACTGGTAATCCTCAAACACGACGCGCGGTTCCTCAGTGCCTACGGGCACAACGACGAACTGCTGGTGTCGGAGGGTGACCAGGTGCAGGCGGGCGACACGATCGCGCGTCTGGGTTCATCGGGGGCCGAGCGCCCGATGTTGCATTTCGAGATCCGGGTGGACGGGACGCCGGTTGACCCGGCGCGCTATCTACCGGACCGCTGACGCTTCAAGAGCAGGGCTTTTCATGGCCAAGACCCGGCAGCCGGTTGATCCGGAACTGGACGACGACAGCCTGCCCCATGAACCGGTGCCGGAACAGGATGGAGACACGGTGCCCGAAGACCTGTCCCGTCCCGCCGAGCCAATCGATGAGGCAGCGGATTCCGAAGACGAGCCGCCAGCCGCCGCTCCCGACGTCACGGTCGGGCTGGAACCGGAGCAAGAGGCACCGGTGCGGCCGAAGACGCTGCGCGATGCCCGGCCCGCCGAGCTGGATGCCATACAGATCTACCTGCGCGACATCGAATACCGTCCGCTGCTGACTCCGGACGAGGAACGCAAGTACGCACGTCTGGCGCGCCAGGGCGACGATGCCGGGCGGCGGCGCATGATCGAATGCAACCTGCGGCTGGTGGTGAAGATCGCCCGGCGCTACCTGAACCGTGGCCTGCCTTTGCTCGACCTGATCGAGGAGGGGAATCTGGGCCTGATGCACGCGGTGGAGAAATTCGATCCGGAGCGCGGTTTCCGGTTTTCCACCTATGCAACCTGGTGGATCCGGCAGACCATCGAGCGAGCCCTGATGAACCAGGGCCGGACGATCCGCATTCCCGTGCATGTGAGCAAGGAACTGCGCATGCATGCGCGGATCGCCCGCAACCTCACCCAGGAACTGGGCCGCGATCCGACTGAAGACGAGCTGGCACAGCGCCTGGGCAAGCCGGTGGCAGAGGTCCAGAAACTGCGGGCGATGTCCGAGCCGTCGACGTCCATGGATCTGCCGTCGGGTCCCGATGGGGATCGCTCACTGACCGATATCCTGGCGGACGTGAATGCCCCCGAACCCTCCACCTTGCTGGAGGATCAGGACCTGCATCATCTGGTGGAAGCCTGGCTGGAGGAACTGGATCACAAGCAGCGCGAGGTACTGGTTCGCCGCTTCGGACTGCACGGCTTCGAGCGTTCGACGCTGGAGCAGGTCGGCGCGGAGATCGGGGTGACCCGGGAGCGCGTACGGCAGATCCAGATGGATGCGCTGAAGCGGTTACGCAAGCTTCTGGAGTCGCGCGGGATGAAGGGCGACGAGGTCCTGCCAAACTCCTGATCCCGCGGACGGGACCGGGCCCTGCCTATTCGGTGTGTTCAGCCTGACCGTCGATGATCAGGGCGGCCGCGACGTCGCGGCCCTCGGCCATGATCAGGTTGTAGGTCCGGCACGCGGCCGCGGTATCCATAATCTCCACGCCCAGACCCTGCCCTCGCAGGTGGCGCCAGACCGCGCGATCCGGAAACGTCTGTGCCTCGCCGGTGCCGATCAGCAGGACCTCGGGTGGGGTGTCCAGCACGGCCTGCAGATGTTCAACCGTCAGCTCTTCCGACGTCTGTACCGGCCAGTCGGTCTGCAGGTGGTGCGGGCGCACGATCAGGCTGCGGGTGTACGCAACCTGGTTGATCCCGACACGGCCCGACTCGTAGCCGGTGACGATGTAGGATTCCTCGCTGGTGACTTCGGAGAACAGCATGCTGCGTACGCTACTCCGGAGCCGTGCATGACTCAAGAATGGGTACCCTCACCAGAGGGCGGCGGCGCCCCGATTCGTTGACAGGTCCGGGCCCGGGTTATACTTTGGCGCGCTTTCCGGTGCGGCATCCGGAGGGGCCTTCATGGCCCTGCAAAGCGACTGCCCAGGCCCCAACCAGGACCCAGACCCGTGACCGACGTCTTCCCCCGTATCGAGCGCCTTCCGCCCTACGTCTTCAACATCGTGAACCAGTTGAAGGCCGAGGCCCGCGCCCGGGGCGAGGACATCATCGACTTCGGTATGGGCAACCCGGACCAGCCGACCCCGCAGCACATCGTGGACAAGCTGTGCGAGGCCGCGCAGCGCGGGGATACCCATCGCTACTCCGTCTCCAAGGGCATCCCGCGCCTGCGCCGCGCGATCACGCGCTGGTACAAGACGCAATTCGACGTCGATCTGGACCCGGAAACCGAGGCGATCGTGACGATCGGCTCGAAGGAGGGCCTGGCGCACCTGGCCCTGGCCACGCTGGGGCCGGGGGACGCCGTCCTGGTACCGAACCCGGCGTATCCCATTCATCCGTATGGCTGCGTGATCGCCGGTGCCGATGTGCGCCATGTGCCGCTGACGCCGGACGTCGACTTCTTCGCCGAGCTGGAGCGAGCCATCCAGGACTCCTGGCCGAAGCCGAAGATGCTGATCCTGAACTTCCCGGCGAACCCGACCACGCAGTGCGTGGATCTCGAGTTCTTCGAGCGAGTGGTGGCGATCTGCAAGGAGCACGGCATCTGGATCGTGCACGACCTGGCGTATGCCGAGATCACGTTTGACGGCTACAAGGCCCCGTCGATCTTCGAGGTGCCGGGGGCCAAGGACATCGCGGTGGAGTTCTACACCCTGTCCAAGACCTACAACATGCCCGGCTGGCGCGTTGGCTTCATGTGCGGCAACCCGACGCTGGTCGCGGCGCTGGCGCGCATCAAGTCGTATCTCGACTACGGCACCTTCACGCCGATCCAGGTCGCGGCCATCGCGGCGCTGGAGGGGCCGCAGGAGTGCGTCGAGGAGATCCGCGAGCTCTACCGCGTGCGCCGCGACGTGCTCTGCGACGGGCTCAACAAGCTCGGCTGGCACGTGGAAAAGCCGAAGGCGACCATGTTCGTCTGGGCGCCGATCCCGGAGCCCTACCGCGAGATGGGCTCGCTGGAATTTGCCAAGAAGATGCTGAGCGATGCCAAGGTGGCGGTCTCGCCGGGTATCGGGTTCGGCAACTACGGGGATGATCACGTGCGCTTCAGCCTGATCGAGAACGAGCAACGCACGCGCCAGGCGCTGCGCGGGATCAAGGCAATGTTCCGTGCCGACTCGATCCTGGCCGACGCGAGCGCGGCGGACTCTTAACACCATCAACACCGGGCGCCGCTTGGCGCCTGACGTCAAGGACAGTAAGGCTATGACGCCGGTAAAGATCGGAATTCTTGGACTGGGCACCGTCGGTTGCGGCACGGTCAACGTACTGGCGCGCAACGGCACCGAGATCGCGCGGCGCGCAGGTCGTGACATCCAGGTCGTGGCGGCCGCCGCGCGCGATATCAACCGGGAACGCGAGTGCGACTGCTCGCAGATCCGCCTGACCACCGATCCGTCCGAGGTCGTCAATGACCCCGAGGTCGAGGTCGTCGTCGAGCTGATGGGCGGGATCGACCCGGCCCTGAACCTGGTGCTTGCGGCGATCGACGCCGGCAAGCACGTGGTGACCGCGAACAAGGCCCTGATCGCGCTGCATGGCAACACGATCTTCGAGCGTGCCCAGCAAAAGGGCGTGATGGTCGCGTTCGAGGCGGCAGTGGCCGGCGGTATCCCGATCATCAAGGCGATCCGCGAGGGCCTGGCCGGCAACCAGATCGAGTGGCTGGCCGGCATCATCAACGGCACCGGCAACTTCATCCTCACCGAGATGCGCGACAAGGGTCGCGACTTCGAGGACGTGCTGGCCGAGGCGCAGGCGCTGGGCTACGCCGAGGCCGACCCGACCTTCGACGTCGAGGGTATCGACGCGGCGCACAAGCTCGCGATCCTGGCCTCGATCGCCTTCGGCATCCCGCTGCAGTTCGATCGCGTCGCGGTGGAGGGCATCAGCAACATCACCCGCGAGGATGTCGGCTTCGCCGCCGAGCTGGGCTATCGCATCAAGCACCTGGGTATTGCCCGCCGCACGCCCAAGGGTTACGAGCTGCGCGTGCACCCGACGCTGATCCCGGAACGCCGCCTGATCGCGAACGTGGACGGCGTCATGAACGCCGTGCTGGTCAATGCCGATGCGGTCGGCCCGACGCTGTACTACGGCGCGGGTGCCGGGGCCGAGGCGACCGCTTCCGCCGTGGTGGCGGATCTGGTCGACGTGGTGCGTGCCCTGACCACGGACCCGGAGAACCGCGTGCCGCACCTGGCCTTTCAGCCGGATGCCCTGTCGGACAAGCCGGTGCTGGACCTGGCCGATGTGGAGACGTCGTTCTACCTGCGCCTGCGTACCCAGGACCGCCCGGGTGTGCTGGCCGACATTACCCGCATCCTCGGCGAACACGGCATCAGCATCGAGGCGATCCTGCAACGCGAGCCGGACCCGGAGCGCGGCGAGGCGACCATCATCATGCTGACGCACAAGGTGCGCGAGGGCGCGATGAACGAGGCGATCACCGCCCTGGAGGCGCTGGATCACCTGCTGACCCCGATTACCCGAATCCGCATGGAAGGGCTGGCGCGCTGACCCCAGTGCGCGGCCTACCACTTCAACGACAGAGAACATCATGGCCTTTGGACACCGCTATACCGGACTGATCGAGCGCTATCGCGACCGCCTGCCGGTGCACGACGACACCCGCATCATCTCGCTGGGCGAGGGCAACACGCCGCTGATCCGGCTCAACAACATCCCGCGCGGGCTCTCGCGCGAGGTCGAGATCTACGTGAAGTTCGAGGGGCTGAACCCGACCGGGTCGTTCAAGGATCGCGGCATGACCATGGCCGTGACCAAGGCCGTGGAAGAGGGCTCGCGGGCGATTGTCTGCGCCTCTACCGGCAATACCTCGGCCGCTGCGGCGGCCTATGCCGCGCGCGCCGGGATCACTGCATTCGTGGTGATCCCGGACGGCAAGATCGCGATGGGCAAGCTGGCCCAGGCGATGATGCACGGCGCCACCGTGATCCAGATCGAGGGCAACTTCGATGACGGGATGCGCCTGGTCAAGGAGGTCGCCTCCAACACGCCGGTGACGCTGGTCAACTCGGTCAATCCGTATCGCCTCCAGGGCCAGAAGACCGCCGCTTTCGAGATCGTCGAGGAACTGGGCCGCGCGCCCGACTACCACTGCTTGCCGGTGGGTAACGCGGGCAACATCACCGCGCACTGGATCGGCTACAGCGAGATGGCGGCCAAGAGCAGCGACGACGTGACCGATGCGTGCGCCTACTGCAAGGGGCACTGCAAGTACGCGGGTGGCGGCATGGTAGGCAATCGCCCGCACATGGTGGGCTACCAGGCGTCCGGTTCCGCGCCGTTCATGCGCGGCGCGATGGTCGACAACCCGGATACCGTGGCCACGGCGATCCGCATTGGTCATCCGCAGTCCTGGGACATGGCGTGGAAGGTGCGCGAGGAATCCGGTGGCTGGTTCGACGAATGCCAGGACGACGAGATCCTGGCCGCACAGAAGCTCCTGGCCGAGAAGGAAGGCGTGTTCTGCGAACCGGCCTCGGCGGCCTCGCTGGCCGGTGCGCTGCGCGACATCCGCGAGGGCAAGATCCCGGAAGGCTCCACCGTCGTGTGCACACTGACCGGCAACGGCCTGAAGGATCCGGATACCGCGATCGCCCAGAGCGTGGTGCAGCCGGCCAAGGTCCCGGCGGAGCTGGAAGCGGTCTCCCGCGCGATTCGCGACAACCTGAGCTGATCCGTACGGGTATCGCGTCGCGCGGGTGCCGAATGGGCCAGCCCGCTTCGATCAGGGCTTGCTGCGCAGGTCCAGGTCGAACAGGGTGTCGGCCCCCAGTCGGAAGATGCGGCAGGGCGGACGCAGGGCCTGATCCAGCGAATCGATCTCGGGCAGCGTGACGCCCGGACGCCCGGAGCCGATCAGCATCGGCGCGACGGTCAGGTGCAGGCGGTCCAGGGTGTCCGCCTCCAGAAAGCGCGAGACCGTCTGGCCGCCGCCCTCGACCAGTAGCCGGTGCAGCGCCATCTCTGCCAGCCGTTCGCGGATGCGCGCGGGATCGAAGCGTCCGTCGGCCCCGGTGGGCATCTCCAGGCATTCGACGTGTTCGGGAAGTCCGCAGGGCCCGTACCCGGCTGCGTGCAGCACGATGGTACGGACCTCGGCTTCGCGGAAGACATGGGCATTACTGGGGATGCGGCCGTCGGGGTCGAGGATCACGCGGACGGGGTTGGGTCCTTCGGTCTTGCGCACGGTCAGGCGCGGATCGTCGGCGACCACCGTGCCGGCCCCGACGATGACCGCATCCACCAGCGCGCGCAGGCGATGCAGGCGCTCGATGTCCTCGGGGCCGGTCACGTAGTGCGAGTGGCCGCTGGCCGTGGCGATGCGCCCGTCCAGGCTTTGGCCGAGCTGGGCCACCGTGATGCTGGCGGCCTCGACGATCGGACCGTAGAGGTCCAGCAGCTCGTGAGCCCCCGGCGCGAGCGGGCCGGGCAGGGGGCAGCAGCCGGGATCGGCCCGCTGGGCCAGGAGCCAGCGCCAGGCCTGCTCCTCGGTGACCGGATAGGCCGTCATGCCGCAAATCCCGGGGTTACGGGACCGCGACGGGCCAGTTGGGGTAGTCTAGCGACCAGCCTGGTTAAGCCGGGGCCCCGTTTCGGGGAATTCGCGGTTTGCAGGCTGGTCATAAACAAAACTCCCTATGGAAGTACCCGATGCACAACGCCGATCGCGGGATCTTTGATCTTCGCCGGGGCCATCCGGTCCTGGTCAGTGGTTCGCAGTCGAGTGTACTCGTTGCGGCCGTCGAGGGTCTCACCCCCGTGTTGCTGGATCGCTTGACCCATATGACCGGGTCCGCGCCTCGACTGATTCTAACGCCGCACCGGGCCTCTGCAATGGGCTGGTCCCAGCCGCTGCAGGACGGCTGGGAGGGCGTGGCGCTGGAATTCGCGCCCGACACCGATCCCGAGGCCCTGTTTACGCTGGCCAGTGCGCCCGAGGCCTCGAACGAGGCCGCGCACCCCGAGGACGCGCTGGGGCAGCCGGCGGTGACCCGCGCGTTGCCGGCGGAGGTCGCGGCACTGGAACTGGTTCGCGCCGGTCGGCTGCTGCCCGCCGTGGTGGCGGCACCGGTGCCAGAGCCGGTGCCGGAGGCGATCCGCTCGGCCCTCGCGGACGGCATGTTCCTCGATGTTGACGAACAGGAGGCGCGCGCGGTGGCCCAGCACCCGCGCCTCGAACTGGCTTACGTCAGCGAGGCCCCCGTGCCACTGGCGGATGCCCCGGTTACCCGCTTCATGCTGTTCCGCGAGGGCAATGGCATCCTCGAACACGTGGCGGTACTGATCGGCGAGCCCCGCGACTGGCCGGCGGCGGTCCCGGTACGACTCCATTCCGCCTGCCTGACCGGCGATCTTTTTGGCAGTCTGCGTTGTGACTGCGGCGACCAGCTCCGTATGGGCGTGAAGACCATCAACGAGTCGGGTGGTGGGGTACTCCTGTATCTGGCCCAGGAGGGGCGCGGCATCGGGCTGGCCAACAAGCTGCGGGCCTACACCATGCAGACGGCCGGGCTGGATACCATCGACTCCGACTGCCAGCTCGGTTTCGAAGCCGACGGGCGTCGCTACGACGCGGCGGTGGAGATGCTGGAGTTCCTCGGTATCGACACCGTCCGCTTGCTGACCAACAACCCCGGCAAGATCGACGCGTTGCGCGCCGGCGGGATTGATGTCGTGGCCCGCGAGCCGGTACACGGCAAGCTGAATCCCCACAATCTGCGTTACCTCAGCACCAAGGCCGACCGCGGCGGTCACTGGCTGCAGGAGCTCCTGGCGTCGGAGGCCGAGCGCGGCTAAGCGTGTCGCGTTAGCCCGTCTCAGCGGACGAGGTGCGTCAGGTCGAAGCCGGCGGCGTCGCGGATCGTCGCGGCCAGGTGCCCGGCGTAATGCTCGACCAGACGCTGCCCCAGCTCGGCGGTGGCGCTACCGGCATCACCGACCACACCGGACGGGTTCAGGTCGCCCGCCATCCAGGCGAATGACGCACGGCCTTCCGGTTCCAGCGTTTCCATCTCGTCCTCAAGCCTTGCGCCCAGAGAGGGTGCAGCCGCCGCCGCTCCCATATGAACCTTCCCGGGGACGAGGTAGCGCATCATCGCGGTCTCGATCAGCCCCCCGTGCAGGCCGTGGCGAAGCTCTGACGATTTGATGCCCAGCGCCTCCGGCGGTGGCTGGGTGAAATAGTGATGCTTGACCACGAGCATGCCGTGGGTACGGCGCAACTCGAGTGCGGCGAGGTCGCAGATCGCGGTATTGCCGCCGTGGCTGTTCACGATCAGCAGGCGGCGCAGGCCGCTACGCGCGACGCTGTCGCCGATGTCGCGCAGAGTGGCCAGGGCGGTCTCCGGGCGCAGGGTCAGGGTCCCGGCGAAACCGGTGTGTTCGGTGCTGGTGGCGATCGCAAGTGGGGGCAGTACCGCCAGCGGCAGGTCGTCCTGCAGCGTTGCGAAGGCCGCCTGCAGCAGCCCGATGCCGATGCGGTAGTCGGTCTCCAGCGGCAGGTGGGGGCCGTGCTGCTCGATGGCCGACAGCGGCAGGATGGCGACGGCATCGCGCGTGGCGAGGTCGGCGATCGCGGCGCTCGTGAGGTCTTGCCACCAGGGCAGGGGGTCGGTAGTCATGAATTCAGCCTTGTCTTTCGCTCCGGCATGCGTCAAGCAGGTGGCCGGCGAGCGTAGAGATCCCCTGAACCCAGGCGTTCGCCATGTTCCTCCAGCCAGGCCAGGATCGCCGTGCCGGACTGCCAGTCGGAAAACTGGTACTCGCGCCGCTCGCCGCGGATCAGGTTGTACGTGTAGCTATCCAGTTCATCCAGTTGCCCAATGCAGTCGCGGGTGACGTCCAGCGCGCCGGCCACGAACTCGAACGACAGTGCGGGTATCGGGTGGGTGAGCCCGCGCAGCACCTCGGCCTCCAGGCCTTCCACGTCGATCTTGCAGAAGGCCGGGGTGCCGTATTCCTCGATCAGCTGGTCGAGCGTCACCATGGGGACCGTGATCTCGTCGTCCCAGTGCACGTGCTTGAAGCTGCGATTGCGGCTGCGCAGGGACTGGACCCAGGGGCGCGAGGCCGAAGAAACGGTCGGGTGTCGACGGCTGACCTGCAGCTGGGCGGAACCGGGGCGGGGCCCGGCGACCTCGCGCCGGATCGAGACGCCCGAGCGGCCCCGTACGGCCCGGCGCAGCCAGGGGATGAGTTGTGGCTGGGGCTCCAGGGCGACCACCCGCGCGCTGAGGTCGGCGAAGGCACGGGTGCGGTCGCCCACATGCGCGCCGATGTCGAACACAAGATCCCCGGACTGGATGAACGGGGCATACATTCGTTGCAGTCCCCGCTGGCGTCCGGGGCGGCGATAGATGACCAGGGACCGGAACACGCCGATCATCTGGTCCAGCCAGACCCGGCGCGAGGGGCTTTGCGAAGTGGTGTTCATCCCCGCAGGCTAACCGAGGGGGCGCGCCGGGGGAACGCCCGTGGCGCCACGGGGTCTTCAGGTGGGTTGGCGGCCGGGCGTCGAATCTCCATTGGCCGCTCGGGACGAGGAGTGTTGAATGAACGCAGGTGTGTGGTTGAGCAAGCGGTTCGGGACCCTGGGGCTTGTGGCCTTGTTGCTGGCGGGCACGGCGCAGGGCGCCGACGAGTGTCCGCCTCCGGGTGCCTGGGTGTCGCCGGGCGGCGAGGCACTGGATGTCGCCGGGCTGTATCGCGATCTGGCGACTCGGGATGCAGTCCTGCTGGGTGAACGCCACGACCGGATGGATCACCATCGCTGGCAACTGGGCACCCTGGCCGCGCTGCTCGGCCATCGTCCGGACCTGGTGATCGGGCTGGAGATGCTGCCGCGCTCCAGGCAACCGGTCCTCGACGCCTGGGTCGCGGGCGAACTCGATCCCGAGACCTTCCTGGAGGAAAGTGGCTGGTATACGCACTGGGGCTTTGATCCCGACCTGTACTGGCCCATCCTGCACTTCGCCCGGGTCCATGGGGTTCCGCTGCTGGCCTTGAATCTCGAGCGCGAGCAGATTCGCCGTCTCGGGCAGGAGGGCTGGGAGGCCGTGGATACGGAAACCCGGGACGGCGTCTCCCCGCCGGCCGAGCCCAGTGACGGGTATCGGGCGTATCTCGAGGCGGTGCTGGAACGCCACCCGGCCGGGATGGGTCCGGACGCGGATCGCTTTGTCGCGACCCAGGTGGCCTGGGATCGCATGATGGCGGGGGCCATCGCCGACCGGCTAGAGGAGGGCGGCGAGCAGCCCCCGCTGGTGGCTGCCATCATCGGTTCCGGGCATCTGGAATACGGGTACGGGGTACCCCACCAGCTGGCGGATCTGGGCGTGACCGATACCGCAGTGTTGCTGCCGCGCGAACCGGGTAGCTGCCGGGAGAGCGATCCGGCCCTGGCCGACGCGCTGTTTGGCGTCCCGCAGGATGACCGCTTCGAGACCTCCGGCGCTTTGCTGGGGGTGCACCTGGAGGGGGATGACGCGCCGGGTATTCGTGTCCTGCGCGTGCAGCCGGGCTCGGTGGCGGATGCTGCGGGGCTGCAGGCGGGGGATCGCGTGTTGCAGGCGGGCGAACGCCCGATCCGGGCCGCGGGCGATCTGCAGCGGGTGGTGCAGGCGGTGGCACCCGGTACCTGGCTGCCGCTGGAGATCGAGCGCGAAGGCGAACGGCTCGAGCGCGTGGCGCGTTTCCCGTACGGAGACTGACCGATGCATGCATGGGGCATGGCTGGCGTTGCCGCGGTGCTGTGGCTGGTGACCGGCCCGGTCGCTGCCGCGGCGGGATTCGACGGGGTGACGCTGCAGATCGAACTCGACCCGGAGCAGGCCCTCCTGGAGGGACGCTTCGAGGCAGACCCGGGGAGTGTCGAGCCGGAGTCGCTGCGGCGCTTCCGGCTGGATCCGGGCATTGCAGTGGACACCGTTTCGCTCGGCGGGCAGGCGGTTGCCTATGAACGCAGCGAGGATGGCTGGCTGGAGTTGGTGCGTGCGCCGGAGCCTGATGCCGGTGCCCTGGTGATCCGCTACGGCGCGCGGCTTCCCGCTCTGGAGGATGCGCGGCCGGGCAGCGGCTTCCTCGATTCTCGGGGCGGCTATCTTCCGCCCGGAGCGGACTGGTATCCACGGCGACCGGACGCCGAGCCCCACGCAGTGCGGATCGAGCTGACGACGACCGGCGGGCATCTCGTGGTTGCGTCGGGCTCGCGCGTGGCCGAGGAATCGAATGGTAGTGAGTACCGCGCAATCTACGAACACCCGGCGGGGCGCGCACTGGCCGTGGCGACCGGTCCGTGGGTATCCGGCGAGCGCGCGGCCGGCGAGGTGACGGTCCGCACCCTGTTCCCGGAGGGCCTGGAGCAAGGCTTTGGCGAGACCTACCGGAACCAGGCGGCCGGGTACCTGCAGCGCTTCAGCGACGAGATCGGGCGGTATCCCTTCGACACCTTCACGATGGCCGCGAGTCCCCGACCGGTGGGGCTCGCGTTTTCGGGATTTACCCTGCTGGGGGAGCGCGTGATTCCGCTGCCGTTCATCCCGCATACCTCGCTGGGGCATGAGGTGCTGCACGCCTGGTGGGGCACCGGGGTGTATGTGGATGCGGTGGACGGCAACTGGTCGGAGGGGTTGACGACCTACATGGCCGACTACCAGTTCAAGCGAGAACGCGGGGAAGGGCGCGAGGAACGGGGACAGTGGCTGCGGGACTACGCGGCACTCCCGGCCGGTGAGGATCGCCCGCACGCGAGTTTTCGCGGCGGGAACTCCGGGGCGGCGCGCATCGCCGGGTATCACCGAGGGGCGATGCTGTGGCGGATGCTGGAGGATCGGATCGGGGCCGAGGCGTTCCGGGCCGGTGCACGGACCCTGTACGACGAGTGGCGCTTTCGCGAGGCGGACTGGGATGCCGTGATCGCGGCCTTCGATGAGGTGACCGACCAGGATCTGCGACCGTTTTTTGCCCAGTGGATCGACCGTGCCGGGGCGCCGGCGCTGGAATTGACGGATCTGCGGCGGGAGGAGCGCGAAACCGGTTGGGTGGTCCATGGGCTTCTGCGTCAGGCGGACGATCACGACCCATGGGACCTGTATGTCCCGCTGGTGGTGGACACCGGGGCGGGGCACGAGACGCACTGGGTGATGCTCAATGGCGAGCGGACATCCGTTTCGCTCGAGACTTCCAGCCGCCCCCGGGCGATCGCAGTCGACCCGGACTGGCGGTTGTTCCGTCAGCTGGCCCCGGACGAGTCACCCGCGATCCTGCGGCAGGCGGCGCTGGACCCGGACACGCGGATCGTCACACTGGGGAACGCCGCGGCGGCCGAGGTCGCACCCTGGCTCGGCCGGGTCCCGGATATTGCGGAGGATTCGGACGGGGCGCGAATCCTGCTGGGTTCCCATTCCAGCGTGGCCGACTGGCTGGAAGCACGAGGCTTGCCACGGAATCCTGGCGCGGTGGAGGGTGATGCAGGTACGGAGACCGGTCCACGGGCCTGGACTGTGCCGGAGACACGGCTGGTCGTGACCAGCGGCGCGGACGGGGATGCCCGGGGCGATGTCGCCGCGGCGTTGCGCCATCGGTCGCACTACAGTTACCTGCTGCAGGAACCGGACGGGGCCTGGCGTACGGGTCTCTGGTCGCAGCCGGGAGTCTGGCAGAGGTTCGACGATGGTGAGTAAGTTCCAGCTGGATGGGCGCCTGGCGGCGGATACCTGGTCGGTCGCCGAGTGGCCGCTCTCGAGTGTCCGGCTGATGGATCACTTCGACTATCCCTGGTTCATCCTGGTGCCACGGCGGGACGACCTCCAGGAGTTGCACCACCTGGACGCCGAGGATGCGGTCCAGCTGGCCCGCGAATCGGGGGCACTGGCGCGAGCGATGGAGGAGGCCTTTGCCCCCCGGGCACTCAATGTGGCCAAGCTCGGCAACATCGTCGCGCAGTTGCACCTGCACCATGTGGCACGCTTCGAGGGGGACCCGGCCTGGCCCGGTCCGGTCTGGGGTGCGCCGAAATCCCGAGGCCTGGAAATGAAAGAGGCCGAGGCCCGCATCGCGCGGATCCTCGGCCTCGTAGAAGACGTCGGCAGCTAGGCCGGCGTCTTTCTGGTGCAGCTTGCGTTAGAAGCGGTAGCCGACGTTCATCCCGAAGGTCCAGGGATCGATATTGACGGTGCCGAGATGGGCGCCGCCCAGAGACACGTCAGTGTCGATGTCGATCCAGCGCACTTCGGCGTTCACGAACCAGTTGTCGTCCACCGCGAAGTCGATCCCGGCCTGCACTGCGGCGCCCCAGGAATCATCCAGGTCGACATCCTGCCCCAATGTGACCGACGCCGTATCTTCGTCGAAGAAGTAGGTGTAGTTGATGCCGGCGCCAACGTAGGGGCGGACCGCGGTACCGGTGTTGAAGTGGTACTGCAGGCTCAGGGTCGGCGGCAGGTGGCGCGTGCTGCCGATGTCGACACCGCCAACGTTCAGATCATGCTTGAATGGGATGGCGACCAGCAGTTCCAGGCCCAGATTGTCGGTCATCATGTAGGTGATGTTGCCGGAAGGGCGGGTGTTGGAGCCGACGTCAGCTGGTGCAGTTGCACTCAGGCCCAGGCCGCTTGCATCCAGGTTGCCATTGTCGGACTTGGGGGCCACATGGGTCAGGCCGCCACGGAGCAGCCAGTCGCCGGCGGAGACATCGGCATTGGCGGCGGTGGCGTGGGCCGGGATCAGGGCGGCGGGGGCCAGCAGGCCGGCCAGCGCCAGGGAGCGGAAGGTCAGGGTGCGTCGCATTTTCGGTTCCTCCGAAGGCGTGATTGTTCGGAGGTACTATCGCGCCGCGCGTATCAGTATTCGTTGATGCAGATCATTTCCGGCGACGGTTTTCAAAAGGGGAGACGCTGGCCCTCGAAGTCGTGGAAGCTCCCGGATTGCTCGGCGTCCAGTCGGTCGAGGACTGCCAGCAGCTGTCCAGTGGCGTACTCAGGGCTCAGCACCTCGGGTGCGCGCGAACGATACGGCTCCGACAGGGGCGTGGCACAGGTCCCGGGCTGCAGGGCGACCACGACGGCCTGGCGATGGCTGAAACGCATTTCCAGGGCCGTGGTGCGGACGATCTGGTTGAGTGCGGCCTTGGAGGCGCGATAGCTGACCCAGCCGCCGAGGTGGTTGTCCTCGATGGAGCCGACCCGGGCGGACAGGGTGGCCAGGACACCCTTGCGGCCGCGCGGGAGCAGTGGTGTCAGATGCTTGAACAACAGCGCCGGACCGATGGCATTGACGGCGAAGGCCTGTGCCATGATCGTCGGGTCGAGGTCGCGCAGGCGCTTCTCCGGTCCCTGGCCGTCAATGGTCAGGACGCCGGTGGCGTCGATGATCAGGTCCCATTCCGGCGCCTGCTCCTTTAGCCAGTTTGCCGCGGCCTCGATACTGGTCTCGTTCAGAAGGTCCACGGCGGGGTGGGTGCTGCGCCCGAGGCCCACCACCTGTGCGCAGTTCGGGTCGTTTTCAAGATGCTGGAGGAAGGCGGCGCCGAGGCCGCCCGTGGCGCCGATGACTAAGGCGCGATAGGGTATCTGCAGGGATTTCATACACCCTGCGACCACCACGCGGGGAATTGATTCCGGGGCGATACCCCGGCAAGGGAGCGCATGAACTTTCTCCACACCCTGGGTCACGCGGCGCGCAACCTGGCGCCCATCGTGATTGTGGTGGCGGTGTTCCAGGCACTCGTACTGCGCACGATGCCGGATGGTCTGCTGTCGATGGTGGCAGGGCTGGCCATCGTGGTGTTCGGTGTGGCGTTGTTTCTGCAGGGGCTGGAAATGGGGATTTTCCCCATTGGCAAGAACCTCTCCAATGCCCTGGCGCGGCGTGGCTCGCTGCTGCTGCTCATGGCCTTCGGCTTTACCCTCGGGTTTGCCACGGTGATCGCGGAGCCGGCCCTGATCGCCGTGGCGGAACAGGCCGAGCTGATCAGCGAGGGGCGAATCGAGGGTTTCATATTGCGCCTGATCGTCGCCCTGTCGGTTGGGGCGGTGGTGGCACTGGGGATCCTGCGCACGGTGATGGGCCACCCGCTGCACTGGTACATCCTGAGCGGCTACGTGCTGGTGGTGCTAGTGACCTTCTTTGCCCCGGAGGAGATCGTGGGCCTGGCCTATGACTCGGGCGGGGTCACCACGAACATCGTCACCGTGCCGCTGGTGGCCGCCCTGGGGCTGGGGCTGGCCGCCTCGATCAGCGGGCGCAATCCGTTGCGCGACGGCTTCGGGCTGGTCGCACTGGCGGTGATGGTGCCGATGATTACCGTGCAGCTCTACGGCATCATCGTATTTGCCGGCGCGGATGTGGCGGCCCCGACCGGTACCGAGACCGCCGCGATGGACCCGGATACGGATCTGCCAGGGAGCGGACAGCGGCACTGGGCATCCGCGATGGGGATGGACCTGCTCCTGATGCTGCGCGATGTGGCGCCGATCATCGCGGTTATCGTGGTGTTTCAGTATTTCGTGCTGCGCAAGCGCATCCCGTATCTCCCACGGGTGATCTTCGGCTTCGTTCTGGTGGTGCTGGGGCTGTACGCCTTCGTGGTGGGGCTCAAGCTGGGACTGTTCCCGATTGGCGAGAGCATGGCGGAGCAGTTGATCACCAACGAGCTGTTCTTCTGGGTCTATGTCTTTGCCTTTTCCATCGGGTTTGCCACGACGATGGCGGAACCGGCGTTGATCGCGATCGGCCAGAAGGCCGAGGAGGCGGCGCGGGGCTCGCTGCGGGGCAGTGTGATCCGGATCCTGGTGGCGCTTGGCGTCGCGATTGGCATCACGATCGGGGTCCATCGCATCCTCGCGGGGGATTCCATCCACCACTACATCATGGGCGGGTACCTGCTGGTGATCGTGCTGACAATCCTCGCGCCCAAGCAGATCGTGGCACTCGCCTTCGATCTGGGCGGGGTGACCACATCGGAGGTCACCGTGCCGCTGGTGACGGCACTGGGGATCGGCCTTGCCACGCATCTGGAGGACCGCAACGTGCTCATCGATGGCTTCGGCCTGATCGCGTTTGCCTCGATTTTCCCCATTGTCACGGTGATGCTCTACGCGATCGCCGTGGATCTTTACGAACGCTGGTTCGCTCGCGACGAGCGGCAGGAGGAGTAAGCAATGAGATTTTCCGCACTGGTGGCCGTCCTTTCCGATGACCTGGAGGAACAGGCGATTGCCACGGCGAAGGCGGCCGGCGCGGGTGGCGTGACCATCATGGATGCGCGCGGCATCGGCGCCGAGGCCCGCAAGACGTTTCTCGGGATGACCTACGAGGGCAGCCAGTCGGTCCTGCTGTGGGTACTGGAGAAGAAGGTGGCCCTGAATGTACTCAAGTGCATCTCGAAGGAGCTGGATCTGGCCAATGACCCGCGCGGCATCGCTTTTACGGTCGATGTGGCCCACCTCGCCGGGATCGGGCGCAACCAGATCGAGCAGTTCCAGGAACAGGTCAAGGAAGAACTCTGACGGAGAGCATCATGCTGGTAAGCGAAATTCTCAGACCCAATGTCGTTACCGTCTCGCCGCTGGCACCGCTGCGCGAAGCGATGCAGCTCATGCGCAAGCATGGCGTGAAGTCGCTGGTGGTGGAAAAACAGCACCCGCACGACGCCTACGGCATCATCACCTACACGACTATCCTCAAGACCATCGTGGCGGAGGAGGGCGATATCGACCTGTCGAACGTCTATGATGTCTGCACCAAGCCGGTGATTACCGTGCCGGCCGAGATGGACGTCAAGTACGTTGCGCGCCTGATGGTGAGCCAGGGGATTCGCCGTCTGGTGGTGCTCAAGGGCAACGAACTGGAAGGCATCGTGACCACCAGCGACATCGTCGGCTCCATTCTCGAGATGGCCGACATGGACTGAACCCCGCCGCGGCGGACCGGTCCGAAGTTGGACCGCATCCTGCGCGGGCTAGGACCCGCGCCCATTCGTTTCCGGAAGGCCGTGTTATGCCGCCCATGTCGTTCATCGAGGGGTTCGAGAAACTCCGGCTTCTGGATGCCGCGATCGAGCAGTCGCACAACTCGGTGGTCATCACGGATGCCGATCTGGATGCCGGCCCGCGCATCGTCTATGTGAATGCCGGCTTCGAGCGCATGACCGGATATTCTCGTGACGAGGTACTGGGGCAGACCCCGCGTATTCTGCAGGGCCCGGCCACCGCGCGCGAAGTGCTGGACCGTCTGCACGGGGCACTCGCCTGTGGCGAGTGTTTTGATGGCGAGACGACCAACTACCGGAAGGACGGATCCTGGTACCAGGTGCGCTGGCATATTTCCCCTGTGCACGCGGAGGATGACGACTGTCGGGTCACCCACTTCGTGTCGGTACAGCAGGACATCACCGATGAGCGGCGCCGGGATGACGAACTGCGGCTCCTGTCGACCGCGCTGGAAGTATCCGCGGATCCCGTGCTGATTACCGACCCCGGCGGCACGATCACCTACGTGAATGCCGCCTTCGAGGAACAGACCGGCTACAGCCGCAACGAGGCCCTGGGGCAGACTCCGCGCATTCTGAAGTCGGGGCAACAGGACCCGGCGTTCTATCGCGATATGTGGGAGACCCTGAATCGGGGCGAGGCCTTTCGCGGCGAGTTCGTGAACCGTCGCCGTGACGGATCACTGATGCACATTGAGCAGAGCATCAGCCCGGTCACCAGCGCGGTGGGCGAGGTGACCCACTATGTCTCGATCGGCAAGGACGTAACCGATCGTGTGCGGATGGAGGACGAGATCCGCAGGCTGGCCCATACCGACTGGCTGACCGGCCTGGCGAACCGGCTGAGTCTGGGCAACACGCTCGAGACCGAGATCGAGCGGAGTCGTCGGTACGGGCGTCCGCTGTCGCTGATTATGTTCGATATCGACCACTTCAAGGACTTCAACGACAACTTCGGCCACGAGATCGGGGACGAGGTCCTCAAGCGCCTCGCCAGAACGGTCCGGGAGGCCCTGCGCGAGGCGGATTCCCATGGCCGCTGGGGCGGGGAGGAGTTCATGGTGGTGGTGCCCGAGACCACCGGCAGCGGCGCCGAGGCCATGGCGGAAAAATTGCGCAACGCCGTCGCCCGTATGGAGACGCCGTGCCCGACCTCCGTAACGGCAAGCTTTGGTGTAAGCGAGATGCGGCCGGGCGACACCCCCAAGACGCTGGCCCGTCGAGTCGACGAGGCGATGTATCAGGCGAAGGAGGCGGGACGGAATCGCGTGGTCCTGCTCTGAGCTGGGGGCGCGGGTACGCGCCAATCCTGCCAACGAAAACGGGCCGACCCAAAAGGGCCGGCCCGTTCGCTGCGGGATGGGATATCCCGGTTTGGGCGCGGTGCCTCGAACTAGGCGCGGCGGCGCAGCACCCAGATCTCCAGCAGGGCCCAGTCCTCGCCCGGATAGTTTTCCTGCTCCAGCGGCGACAGTCGACGGTGACGGCTGGCGGTGCTGCCCACGAATTCCAGATGTTCCAGCAGCAGACGCTTGGTCGCGTCGGCCTTTTCCAGCGCGAAGGGGTTCAGGAAGTTGACCAGCATGTAACCCTCGCGCTGGGTCTCCGCAAAGGAGCGCACGAGCTTCTCGATCGCCGGCGGATCCAGGTAGACCAGCGACGCGGTGGAGATCACGATGTCCGCATCGGCCATGGCCTTTTCGATCCCGGCCTGGGTCTCCGGGGCGGGCTGGTTCAGGTCGGCCTCGAAGGTCTCGTCGAACAGGCCGGCGCTCTTGCCATAGGCGAGCGCATTGCCGGAGATATCGATCCCGGTCGTCTTCATCGGCAGGCGGCGCGGCGCGGCGACGGTCTTGCACGCCTGTTCGTCGGCCCAGTTGGCGCGGATTGCCTCGACATCCATATTGTGGATGGCGGCCATCGTGGTGTTACCGAAGCAGCAGCACAGATCCACGTAGTTCAGGGTCTTGCCGGCGGCGGCCTGCTGTTCGGCCCAGGGAAGGATCAGCCGGTCGAAGGTTTGCCGGTTGAAGTCGTCGGAGATGTAGTCGAGCGCGTCGATGATGCGCTCCTTGAACGGCACCGGGGTCTCGGCGACGTAGATGTCGTCAAAATGCTGTTTCTTCTCCTCGGTCTTCACTTGCGGCTCACTCATCGACTTCTCCTCGTTGGATAAACACACCATGTTCGGGGGCATGAGCCCGGAACGTCAAGTAACGCCGTTTACCCTGTTGGTACCGAGTGGGCGCCATGGGGCGATTCGGCTATGTATCATGAAACGAAGAGTCGCGGTCCCCACCAGGACGGGGACTGAATATCGCAGGAAGGGGAGTGCATGAAGATCGACTGTTTCAAGGCCTACGACGTGCGCGGCCGGGTGCCGGATCAACTCAACGCGGACGTCGTGCGAGGGATCGGCCGTGCCTTTGCCGAGGAGATCCGTCCGGGACGAACCGTGGTCGGACACGATATCCGCCTGTCCAGCCCGGAACTGGCGCGGGCGCTGACCGAAGGCCTGACGGCCGGGGGCAGCGACGTGGCCGATATCGGCATGTGCGGGACGGAAGAGGTGTATTTCGCCACGGCACATTACGGCGCGGGCGGGGGGATCATGGTGACCGCCAGTCACAATCCGCTGGACTACAACGGCCTGAAGCTCGTGCGCAGCGAGGCGCGGCCGATCAGCGGCGACTCCGGGCTGCAGGCGATCCGCGAACGCGCCGAGCGGGGCGATTTCCGCCCAATGCCCAATGGCCAGGTACGACATCTCGACCACCGCGCCGATTACGTGTCCCGGCTGCTGGCCTCGGTGGATCGTGATGCGCTGCCGCCTTTGAAGATCGTCGTAAATCCCGGAAACGGCGGGGCGGGTCCGGTGCTGGAGGCCCTGGAGGCGCATCTGCCGTTCGAGCTGGTCCGGGTCAATTTCGAGCCGGATGGCCGTTTCCCCAATGGCATCCCCAACCCATTGCTGCCCGAGAACCGGGCCGCCACCGCCGAGGCCGTGCGGACGCATGGCGCCGATCTGGGTGTGGCCTGGGACGGGGACTTCGATCGCTGCTTCCTGTTCGATGCCGACGGAAACTTCATCGAGGGCTATTACATCGTCGGCCTGCTCGCCGAGGCCTGTCTGGAGGGACATACGGGAGAACGTATCGTCCATGACCCGCGCCTGACCTGGAATACCATCGAGATGGTGCGTGCCGCCGGGGGCGAACCGATCCAGTCGAAGACCGGGCATGCCTTCATGAAGGAGCGGCTCCGCCACGAAGACGCGATCTACGGCGGCGAGATGAGTGCCCATCACTACTTTCGCGATTTTTATTACTGCGATACCGGGATGCTGCCGTGGCTGCGGGTGGCCGAGTTGATGGGGCGGCGGCGACAGTCATTGGGCGAGATGGTGGGGGAGCGGATTGCGCGCTTCCCCTGCAGTGGCGAGCTGAACTTCGAGGTCGAGGACGTCACGGTAGCCACCGGACGCGTCCTTCAGGCATACGCCGGGCAGGGTGGCGCGCAGGATGATACCGATGGCGTGAGCCTGGAATTCGCCGACTGGCGTTTCAACCTGCGCAGTTCCAATACCGAGCCACTGCTGCGGCTGAATGTGGAGACCCGCGCGGATCCGGTCTTGCTGGAACGCCGCGTGGACGAGATTTCCCGCCTGATACGGGGTTGAGGACGATGGAACAGACGCAAAGCCGGACCGAACTGCAACCGGTGATCCTGGCCGGTGGCTCGGGTACTCGCCTGTGGCCAGTGTCAAGGAGCCATTATCCCAAGCAGTTTCTGCCTCTGACCGGGGAGCAGACCCTGCTGCAACAAACGGCGCAGCGGTTGGAAGGATTGGGCGCGGCCCCACCGATGGTGCTGGCCAACGTCGAGCACCGCTTCCTGGCCGCCGAGCAGTTGCGCGCCGCGGGTATCGAGCAGGCGCGCATCCTGCTGGAGCCAGAGGGGCGCAACACCGCGCCGGCGATAGCCCTGGCCGCGCTGCAGGCCCGAGCCGAAGGGCGCGACCCGTTGCTGCTGGTGCTGGCCGCGGATCACCACATCGGGAATGCCGGGGCCTTCCGCGAAGCGGTGGCGCGGGCCGTGACGCTGGCGGATGCGGGTCATCTGGTGACCTTCGGCATCGTGCCCACCGCCGCGGAAACGGGCTATGGCTATATCCAGCAGGGCGAGGCGCTGGGCGAGGCTGGCGCCCGGGTGGAGCGCTTTGTTGAGAAGCCGGACGCCGCTACGGCCCGCGAGTACGTGGATTGCGGTGACTACCTCTGGAACAGCGGGATGTTCGTGTTCCGGGCCTCGCAGTACCTGGATGAGCTGGAGCGCTTTGAGCCCGAAATCGTGGCGGCCTGTCGCGCGGCCCTGGATGGGGCTCGCGAGGATCTGGATTTCCTGCGGGTGGATCCGGAGGCCTTCGCCGCGGCCCCCAATATCTCCGTCGATTACGCCGTGATGGAACGCACCGAACACGCGGCGGTGACGCCGCTTGCGGCCGGCTGGAGCGACATCGGTTCGTGGTCCGCCCTGGCGGGCGTTCGCGGGATGGACGAGGACGGCAACACGCTGCGCGGCGACTGCCTGCTGGAGGACAGCGAAGGCTGCGTGGTGGACGCCGACGGGTTGCTGGTGGCGGGCATCGGGCTGCGCAATCTGGCCGTGGTGGCGACCCGGGACGCGGTGCTTGTGGCCGACCGCGACCGGGTCCAGGACGTCAAGCGCATCGTCGAACGCTTGAAGGAGGCCAACCGCAGCGAGCACGTGGACCACACCGTGGTCTATCGCCCCTGGGGGTGCTACGAATCCATCGACACCGGCTCGCGCTACCAGGTCAAGCGCATCACCGTGAGCCCCGGTGCGCGCCTTTCGCTGCAAATGCATCACCATCGCGCGGAGCACTGGGTGGTCGTCAGCGGGACCGCGCGCGTGACCAACGGCGAACGGAACTACCTGGTCACCGAAAACGAATCGACCTTCATCCCCATCGGCCAGGTCCATTGCCTGGAGAACCCGGGTACGCTTCCACTGGAGCTGATCGAGGTGCAGTCCGGAAGCTATCTCGGAGAGGATGACATCGTGCGGCTGGAGGATGTCTACGGTCGTGCCTGAGCGCGCCTACTGGGCGCGTCGGGAATGCTATGATTTCGCGTTTTGGGCCGCGCCTGCCTGCCGGGCGGCCCGGTAGCGGGAGTCGACATGGCCAAAGTGGCATTGATCACCGGGATCACCGGACAGGACGGGGCCTATCTGGCCGAATTCCTGCTGGAAAAGGGCTACGAGGTGCACGGTATCAAGCGCCGCTCGTCGCTGTTCAATACCGATCGCATTGACCACCTCTACCAGGACCCGCACGAGAGCGATCGTCGGTTCATCCTGCACCACGGTGACCTGACCGATTCCACCTGCCTGATCCGCATCATTCAGCAGGTACAGCCGGACGAGATCTACAACCTCGCCGCCCAGTCGCATGTCGCGGTCTCGTTTGAGGAGCCGGAGTACACCGCCAACTCCGATGCCCTGGGCACGCTCCGCGTGCTGGAGGCGATCCGCATCCTCGGTATGGAGCAAACCACGCGCTTTTATCAGGCCAGCACCTCGGAGCTGTACGGTAAGGTCCAGGCGACTCCGCAGGACGAGACGACCCCGTTCTATCCGCGCAGCCCGTATGCGGTGGCCAAGCTGTATGCCTACTGGATCGTGGTGAACTACCGCGAGGCCTACGGCATGTACGCCTGCAACGGCATCCTGTTCAACCATGAATCCCCGGTGCGCGGCGAGACCTTCGTCACCCGCAAGATCACCCGTGCCCTCGCGCGCATCAAACTCGGGCTGCAGGAGCGGTTGTACCTCGGCAACCTGGACGCGAAACGCGACTGGGGCCATGCCCGCGACTACGTCGAGATGCAGTGGCTGATGCTGCAGCAGGACACCCCGGACGACTACGTGATCGCCACCGGCGAACAGCACAGCGTGCGCGACTTCGTCGATGCCGCGGCGCACGAACTGGGCATGCGCATCGAATGGCGCGGCGAGGGCGTGGATGAGCAGGGCTTTGACGACAAGGGACGCTGCATCGTGTCGGTAGACCCGCGCTATTTTCGCCCCACCGAGGTCGAGACTCTGTTGGGGGATGCCAGCAAGGCCAAGCGCGAACTGGGTTGGGAGCCCCGCATCCGCTTCGACGAACTGGTGGCGGAGATGGTGCGCGAGGACCTGCGCAGCGCCGAGCGCGATGAGCTGGTGCGCGACCATGGTTACCGGACCCTGAGCCGCCATGAGTAAACCGCAACGTGTCTTTGTCGCCGGGCACCGCGGTATGGTGGGCAGCGCCATCTGTCGCCAGCTCGAGGACTGGCCAGGTGTGGAACTGCTGACCCGCACTCACGCGGAGCTGGATCTGACGGACCAGGCCGCAGTCGAGGCCTTCATGCGCGTGGAACGCCCGGACCAGGTCTATCTGGCGGCGGCAAAGGTCGGGGGCATCCACGCCAACAACAACTATCCGGCGGAATTCATCCGCGACAACCTGGCGATCCAGACGAACGTGATCCATGGCGCGCACATCGCGGGCGTGCGGCGGCTGCTCTTTCTCGGGTCCAGCTGCATCTATCCGCGCGAGGCGCCGCAGCCGATCCCCGAGGAGGCCCTGCTGACCGGGCCGCTGGAGCCGACCAACGAGCCCTACGCGATTGCCAAGATCGCCGGCATCAAGCTGTGCGAGAGCTACAACCGGCAGTACGGCACGGATTACCGCTCGGTGATGCCGACCAACCTCTACGGCCCGGGTGACAACTATCACCCGGAGAACAGCCATGTAATCCCCGGTCTGATTCGACGCTTCCACGAGTCGAAACAGGCCAGCGCCGATCACGTGACGGTCTGGGGCAGTGGTACGCCGCGCCGCGAGTTCCTGCACGTGGATGATATGGCGGCGGCCTGCGTACACGTGATGAACCTCGATCACGCGACCTACGAAGAGCACACCCAGCCGATGCTGAGCCATATCAACGTCGGTACCGGCCAGGATCTTCCGATCGCCGACCTGGCGAAGCTGGTGGCCCGGGTCGTGGGCTTTGAAGGCGAACTGCGGTTTGACACCTCGCGCCCGGACGGTACCCCGCGCAAATTGCTGGACGTGTCGCGTCTCACGGCGCTCGGATGGAAGGCCCGGATCGAACTTGAAGAGGGCCTCGCGGGAGCTTATGCCGAATTCCTGGAACGCGGCGGGGAGAGGCCGTGACGGACCCCGTGTCGCGTCCAATCCGGGTCAAGTTCCTCTCGACCATGCGCGAGAGCATCTGGCGCCACCAGCTGCCGGGCGGCGAGGCGCGCTGGGGGCGCTGCAAGTTCGTCTTCGACCCCCAGGCCACGGACTACGACTGGCTGGTGGTCTACGACGAATTTCCTTCCAACACCGGGCGCAACCGACACTACAGCGAGCAACTGGCCTGCGGGGCCGAGCGCACTCTGCTGGTAACCATGGAGCCGCCGTCCATCAAGTCCTATGGCCGGCGTTTTACCCGGCAGTTTGGTCGCGTGCTGACCTCGCACCCGGAATGGGCCCTCAAGCACCGTCGGCGCATCCATTCCCAGCAGGGGATGCTCTGGTACTACGGTTTCGGCAGTCAGGGCGAGCGGCCGTACAACGAGATGCGGGCGAACCCGCCGTTGGAGAAGACCCGCGAGATCGCCACCATGTGTTCGGCGAAACGCCAGCGCCACACTCTGCACCGGCGGCGCTATGACTTCACCTGGGCGCTGAAGGCCGAGCTGCCAGAACTGGAGATCTTCGGCAAGGGGGTGCAGCCGCTGGATGACAAGGCCGAGTGCCTGGACGCGTACCGGTACCATCTGGCGGTGGAGAATTACGTGGGCGCGCATCACTGGACCGAGAAGCTGGCGGACGCCTTTCTCGGCGCGACGCTCCCGTTTTACTACGGCGCGCCCAATGCGGCGGACTATTTCCCGCCGGAGAGCTTTATCGCGATTGATATCGAAGACGTGCAAGGGACGGCACAACGCATTCGCCGCGCCATCCGCGACAACGAGTATGAACAGCGCCTGCCACACATCCTCGAGGCCCGGCGCCGGGTGCTGGAGGAGTACAACCAGTTCGCCGTGGTCTCGCGGATTATCGAGGCTGCACACGACACCGAGCCGGCTGGTCCCACGGGGCAGTGGATCCATTCTCGTCGCGCCCTGCGGCGCCGCGACCCGCTGGCCGCCCTGGAGGGCGCCTGGGAAAAACTCAGCCAGCGCATCGGCCACCTCGCCGGTCGCGTTTGACGCTACCCGGAGACGACTGGAGCGTGTCTTGCAAACACGCGATGTGCGCCGGAGAATCCGGAAATGGCTCCTCGAATCGAAAGCCCCATAATCGCCCGCGTTCTGGGTGAACGCCTCTCGGCCGAGCCGGGGGTGGTTTGTGCGTACCTGTTCGGTAGTCACAGCCGTGGAGAAGCACGGGTGGGGAGTGACATTGATCTCGCAGTACTGATGGTCGAACCCGTGGCTGAGGGTCTCCTTAATCCACTTGCGCTCCTGCAGATGGATCTCGAAGACGCGACCGGGTGCACGGTCGACTTGATCGATCTTCACAAGGTAGGCGCAGACCTGATCCACCGGGTGCTGCGGGATGGCATTGTCGTGTTCGAATCCGACGCGTCGCGCAGGATTGCCTTCGAAGTCGATGCCCGTAACCGGTATTTCGATCTTCTTCCGTACTTGGAGGAGTATCGCCAGGCAGGAAACGCATGATGGATCGCGCTCTCCTGCAGAAGAAGCTGGCTTTTATCGAGACCTGTGTGCGCGAGTTAAAGGAGTTGGCCCGCCCGGAGCACCTGGAGAGTGATGTCAGGGAACGACGATTCGTCGAACATACTCTGCAGTTGGCCATTCAGGCCGCTCTGGATGCTGCCTCGCACTGGGTTTCGGAACGACGGCTGGGGGAGCCGGAGAGTAACCGGCAGTTGTTCTTTCTCCTCGCTTGGGATGATGTGATCGAATCGGATTTGGCAGAAGTCCTGGCGGCAATGGCAGGGTTTCGTAACATCCTGGTTCACGGATATCAGAGCGTCGATCCGGCAAAGGTTCTTCTGATTCTGACCGACCATCTAAATGACCTGGAAGTATTTTGCAAGGCGATGGCGGGCGCCGTGCGCAAAGCCTCCGGGAATTCGTAGCCAGCCCATCCCCGGTTCAGCCGAAGTCGCGGGAGTGGGTGGCGAGTTCGCCGAGCCAGGTGCTGCGGTCGATCAGGCGCTGCACGATCAGGTGGCCGACGCCCTCGCTGTACTGCCACTCGCCGTGGGCCTCCAGCAGGCGGCCGTGCAGGACCTCGGCGCGAAAGCGCTCCACACGGTCCGGCCAGACGATCAGGTTGAGCGTGCCGGTTTCGTCCTCCAGGGTCAGGAACACCGTGCCGTTGGCCGAGCCGGGCCGCTGGCGGGTAATCACGATGCCGGCATAGCGGGCCCCGCTGTAGCCGGGCTGTTCGAGTAGCCGGGCGGCGGTGGCCAGGCGGTGCTGTTCCAGGGACGGGCGCATCAGTGCCAACGGGTGCGGGCCCAGGCTCAGCCCGGTAGTGGCGTAGTCCTGCACCAGGTCGTCCACCGCATCCGGGCGGGGCAGCAACGGGGTCACGTCGGCCTCGCGCACGGTCTCGCCCGGACCCTCGGCGAACAGCGGCAGGGGCTCCTCCACCGCCTCGGTCGCCCAGCGTGCCTGGTGGCGGTTGCCGGCCAGGCCCTTGAGCGCGTCGGCGCGCGCGAGGCGATTGGCCTGGGCGCGGGTGAGGGCGGCGCGTGCCACCAGGTCCGGCACGTCCGCGAATGGCCGCTCAACGCGGGCGGTGACCACGCGCTCGGCGACGTCGCGGGCCAGCCCGCCGACGCGGTTGAGGCCCAGGCGCAGGGCCAGCGCGTCGCTCCCGGCCAGCGGTTCCACCGTGCACTCCCAGTCGCTGTGGCGCACGTCCACCGGGCGGACCTCCACGCCGTGGCGGCGGGCGTCGGCGACGATCTGCGCCGGGGCGTAGAAGCCCATCGGCTGGCTGTTCAGCAGCGCGCAGGCGAAGATCGCCGGTTCGTGGCACTTGAGCCAGGACGAGACATAGGTGATCAGCGCAAAGCTGGCCGAGTGCGACTCGGGGAAGCCGTACTCGCCGAAGCCGAGGATCTGCTTGTAGAGCTGTTCGGCGAATTTCTCCGGATAGCCGCGTTCACGCATGCCCTTCATCAGGCGCTCGCGGTAGCGCGCGAGCTGGCCGGTGCGGCGCCAGGCCCCGATCGCGCGGCGCAGCCCGTCCGCTTCGCCGGCGGAGAAACCGGCCGCGACCATCGCCAGCTCGATCACCTGCTCCTGGAAGATCGGTACACCCAGGGTGCGCCCGAGCACGCGCTTCACTTCTTCGTTCGGATAGCGCACCCGCTCCGGGTGGGCCCGGCGCTTGAGATACGGGTGCACCATCTCGCCCTGGATCGGGCCGGGGCGCACGATGGCGATCTCGATCACCAGGTCGTAGAAGTTCGCGGGCTTCAGGCGCGGCAGCATGCTCATCTGCGCGCGCGACTCGATCTGGAACACGCCCAGGGTGTCGGCCTTCTGCAGCATGCGATAGACCGCCGGATCCTCGGCGGGGATGTCGGCCAGGCCCCAGTCGCGGCCGCGGTGCTGCGCCATCAGCTCCAGCGCGCGGCGCACGCAGGAGAGCATCCCCAGCGCCAGTACGTCGATCTTCAGCAGGCCGACCGCGTCGAGGTCGTCCTTGTCCCACTGGATCACCGAGCGTTCCGGCATCGCGGCGTTCTCGATGGGCACCAGCTCGTCCAGGCGGCCCTCGGCGATCACGAAGCCGCCAGTGTGCTGCGACAGGTGGCGCGGAAAGCCGCGCAGCTCGGCGGTCAGGGTCTGCCATTGCCGGGCCAGGGCGCCGTCCGGGTCCAGTCCGACCTCGCGCAGGCGTTCGGCGGGGATGCCGTCGTCCCACCAGGCGAGGTTGGCGGTCAGCGCATCCAGCCGCGCGCGCGAGATGCCCAGCGCCCGGCCGACATCGCGCAGGGCGCTGCGGCGGCGGTAGCGGATCACCGTGCAGGCCAGCGCGGCGCGCTCGCGGCCGTAGCGCCGGTAGATGTACTGGATGATCTCCTCGCGGCGTTCGTGCTCGAAGTCGACGTCGATATCCGGCGGCTCGCCACGCTCGGCGGAGATGAAGCGCTCGAACAGCATGTTGGAGCGCGACGGATCCACCGCGGTGATGCCGAGGGCATAACACACGGCCGAATTGGCGGCCGAGCCGCGCCCCTGGCACAGGATCCCGCGGCCGCGGGCAAAGCAGACGATGTCGTAAACGGTGAGGAAGTAGGGCTCGTAGCCCAGCTCGTGGATGATCCCGAGCTCGCGTTCGATCTGTTCCACCACCTTCGGCGGAATGCCGTCGGGCCAGCGCTGCCGTGCCCCCTTGAGGGTTTCCTCGCGCAGGTAGGCGGCCGGGGTCATGGTCTGCGGCAGCGGGTCGGTGGGGTAGCGGTAGGTGACGGCATCCAGCGAGAAGTCGCAGTCCTGCGCGATGGCCACGCTGGCCTCGAGCCAGGCGGGCGGGTAGAGCGCGGCCAGGTCGTCGCGTGGGCGCAGGCAGCGTTCGCCGTTGGGGAAGCGCGCCTGCCCCGCCTCCGCGACGGTGGTGCGCAGGCGCAGGGCGGTCAGCACGTCCTGCAGGGCGCGCCGGCCGCGGCGGTGCATGTGCACGTCGCCACAGGCGACGATCGGGAGTCCAGTGGTGGCCTCTAGCGCCCGCGCGCGAGCCGCCAGGGGGGCATCTTCCGGGGTACGCAACTGGCTTACGGCCAGATGGGCCTGGTCCGGGGTGGCCCAGGCGGCCAGCCAATGGGCCGTGTCGGCAAGCTTCGACTCCGGGGCTTCGGCTTCAAGGCGCAGAAGGACGTGCCAGCCGGTGCGGGCCTCGGCGGGCAGGGTGTCGAGATCGGCTCGCGACAGATGATAGTGCCCCTTGTCCGCCGCGCCGCGGGCCCGGGTGATCAGCCGGCACAGGGCGGCGTAGCCCGCCGCATTGCGCACCAGCAGGGTCAGGGTGGGCCCGTCCGCGAGCCGGAAGGTCGCCCCCAGGATCAGGTGTAGCCCGCAGTCCTTCGCCGCCGCGTGCGCGCGTACCACGCCCGCCAACGAGGCGATATCGGTCAGCGCCAGCGCGCGATAGCCCAGCGCACGCGCCCGCTCGACCAGTTCCTCCGGGTGTGATGCCCCGCGCAGGAACGAGAAGTTGCTGAGGCTCGTCAGTTCGGCGTAGGCAGGGGGTTCGGGTCGAGGGGATGAAGTGGGCTCCATATACTGTATATAAAAACAGTATAGATCCATACGCAAGAAACCGGGCACGTTCGCGCAGGAATGGGTAGCACCGGCTGTCTGCTCCAGCGCTACACTGAAGGGCCATTCCCGACGCGCTGGAGCGCCTTGTGATACAGCCCGGTACCGACGAACAGCCCGCTCTCGACATTGGGGCGATCCAGCTTCCCGAGGGTGGGGCGATCGGCATGACGCGATGCCCCGGCAAGCGCCGGGATCGAACGACCTGTGCACTGAAGGATGTCCAGGCGGATCTGGACGCGCTCCGCAGCTGGGGCGCGAGCGTGGTGGTCACCCTGAACCAGCCAGGCGAATTGTCGGATCTCGGGGTGGCGGATCTGGGCGCGCGCGTGCAGGCGGTGGGCATGCGCTGGCTGCATCTTCCAATCGGCGACATGGCTGCCCCGGACCGCCCCTGGGAGGCGGGCTGGAGGGACGTCGGCCCACGGATCCACCAGTGGTTGCGGGACGGGGAGCGCGTGGCGTTCCATTGCGGGGGTGGTCAGGGCCGTGCGGGTACAATTGCCGCCCTGACCCTCATCGAACGCGGGCTAGCACCGGAGGCGGCCATCCGGAAGGTTCGGTCCGCCCGTCCCGGCGCGATCGAAAGCCCGGACCAGGAACGCTACCTGGGCAGCCTGCCACGAACGGACTGAGGCGCGACTTCAGGAGCGGTTCAACGGACGCTCGACGATAAACGCATCTGCGAGCGTATCCCCTTCCTGTGCATCCAGAGCGGCCGTCGCGGCTACTCGCGAGTCGAACAGCCCGATGCGAACCCGGTAGCGTTCGGAGGCCGGATCGGGTCCGTCCACCACTTCCAGCCGGCTGGTAAGCCCGCGCGCCTTCAGTGTCTGATGCAGCTTCCTGGCGTTCTCCAGTTCGGTGAATACGCCGGCCTGAATGGAATACAGCGGATCGGATGCCGTGGCGTCTTCGGTTGGCCCATCCTGACGGTGCGGTGCAGGTTCTACCCCCGATGCTTCCCGGTTTTCCCTCTCGATGTGGCCGAAATGGTGCGCCGGTGAGAAGAGCGGGTATGCAACGTCATCGCCGTCGCGGCTCGGCAAGGGTGCCGCGGCATCCAGCAGGCCGGTACGGGTGCTTTCAGATGCCGTAGTGGAGTTGGTGGTGGTCTCGGTCCCCGCCGGTTCGGGTTCGCCGACAAGTGGCCCGGGGGCGCCGATGGCGGCACCCGAAAAGACGCCCAGAACGAACAGCAGGACCGTAACCAGCGGGGTGCCCAGCACCAGGAGGAACAGTTGGCGTCGGGTAAGGAACAGATTGATCATCTTGTGACCCTCCTTGGCAATCATTGCCTTTTCGTCATTGAGGGACGGGCCCACCGTCGTGCGACGGATAGTTGACGTTTCCGCCCTCTCGGGTCGATATGCAAGCAAAATGCCACTTATGGGGGTGTACCGGAACGGGCGATCGGGATGGAAGGCGACAGGGCGAACTGCGAGGATGCGCAGGGCCCGGTTCGTCTCTGCGATACCCGTCCGGGCTTTGCCGAGGAGTCCGATGCGAAGTGTGATCTATGATTTCCTGATTCTCCGGCTGACGGCTCGCTGGTACGCGGCGGCGCTGGAGCGGATGCCCGACGGGGCCCGGGTGCTGGATGTGGGCATCGGCACGGCCGGGGCGCTGCTGGCGAATGCCGGGGACGTGAGGCGCAAGCGATTGCGGCTGACCGGCATCGACATCGATGGCGACTACGTCCGGCGGGCCCGCCAGCGGCTGGAGGGGTCATCGCTGGCCGACTGCGTCGAGGTGCGCCAGGAATCGGTGTACGACCACGCGGCCGGGCCCTACGAAGTGGTTTATTTCTCGGCCAGCTTCATGCTGCTACCCGATCCGGAACAGGCACTGCGCCACTGCAAGGGCCTGCTGGCACCCGGTGGCCGCTTCATGTTCACCCAGACAATCCAGCGGCGCCCTGTGCGCTGGATGGAGATCCTGAAACCCTTGCTGCGGCGGATCACAACGATCGATTTCGGGCACGTGACCTACGAGGCCGATCTCCGCGCGCAGCTCGCCGCCGCCGGCCTAGCGGTGGAGGAGTGGCAGGTGCTGACCACCCATGGCAGCCGCGCCTCCTGCCTGGTCGTAGCCATATCCGACGGTGATACCGGTCCGGAAGATCAGGCACCGCCGTACGACTAGTGGGCCATGCGGTTGCCCGGGGCAAGGGCTTGTCACAGATACGCGGCGGTCCGATGGATAATCGCATGGCGATCGGCGAGCGCAGCAATGTCGCGGTCGTAGCCCCCGCCGATGACCGCCGCCACGGGTGTGGCCATCTCGCGGCAGACCTGCAGCACATGCCGGTCACGGGCCTCGATCCCGTCATCCGTCAGGTCCAGGTGTCCCAGTCGGTCCGCGCCATGCACGTCGACGCCTGCGTCGTAGATCACCAGATCGGGACGCACGTCCCGTAGCAGGACCGCCAGCACATCCCGCAGGGCCGCCAGATAGGCATCGTCGCCGGTGTGTCGGGCCAGTTCAATGTCATGGTCGCCGGGGGTCTTGCGGGCCGGGAAATTGGTCCCCGCGTGCATGGAAAAGGTCACGACCTCGGGGGTGTCCGCGAAGATCGCGGCCGTGCCGTCGCCCTGGTGGACGTCGAGATCGACGATCAGGACGCGCCGGACCCATCCCTCGGCGCGCGCATGGGCCGCTGCGACCGCAATATCGTTGATCAGGCAGTACCCGCTCGCGAACCCCGCGTGGGCATGGTGGGTGCCGCCGGCGGTGTTCAGTGCCAGACCCTCGGCCAGAGCGGCCTCCACGGTCAGCAGGGTGCCGCCGGTCTCCAGCCGCACGCGCTCCACCAGTGCCTCGGACCACTGGAACCCGCTGCGCCTCTGGGCGGCCTTGCTGGTCCGGCCGGACAGGAAGTCGTCGAGATATTCGGGCGTATGTACCCGCAACAGGGTTGCCCGCGCGGCGATCTCCGGTTGCAGCCAGGTGACTGCCGTGTCGGCCAGCTCCGTCTCCAGCCGTTCCCGGAGCACCCGGAATTTCGCCATCGGAAACGGATGCCCATCGGGCAGGTCGATCGTGTAGTCGGGATGATGCACCAGCGAGAGCGTCATACAGCGAGCCCGGCCTTCAGGCTGCAGCCTTTCGTGCCAGGATCATGTAGTTGACGCTCATGGATCGCGACAGCCACATCCGGCGGTTAAGTGGATTTACCTTGACCCCCGTCTGCGCCACGGGCTCCAGGCCGTCCCGGGCCAGCAGCTCCCGCGTTTCTCGCGGCGTGACAAAGCGCTTCCACTGATGGGTGCCCCGGGGCAGGATGCGGAACAGGTACTCGGCGCCGACAATCGCCACCACGAACGAGAGAGGATTGCGGTTGATGGTGGCCACGAAGGTGTGGCCGCCGGGACGGAGCATCCGGTTGACGCTCCCCATGAACGCGGGCAGGTCCGCGACGTGTTCGACCACCTCCATGTTGAGGATCACGTCGAAGGCTTCCCCGCGTGCGGCGAGGGCCTCGGCGGTGTTGACCTCGTAGCGGACATCCAGGCCTTGTTCCCCGGCGTGATGCCGCGCCGCGGCGATGTTGCGGTCGACAACATCCACCCCGAGCACGTCCGCGCCCATGCGGGCCATCGCCTCGCTCAGCAGGCCGCCGCCGCAGCCGATATCGAGCATGCGCAGGCCGGCCAGGGGGCGGTCGGCCTCCGGGTCGCATCCGAGCGACCGGCAGAGCTGATCCCGGATGTATTCGCTGCGCAGTCGATTGAGCACGTGCAGGGGCCAGAGTCTTCCATCCGGTTGCCACCACATCTCGGCCAGGGCGCGGTAGCGTTGCACCTCGTCCGGGTCAACGGTTCGGTCGCGTTCCACATCTGGAGAATTCATTGGCTGCGCTGCTCACCATGTTTGTGACGGTTCCTTTCGGACCACGCGATCCCGGTTTTGATCGCATCCGGTCAGGATCGATGCGATGGTGGCCCTTCGTCAGCAGCGAGCCGAGGTCGATCGAATGGGGCAGACGATCATCGGGGTGGACCTGTCCGGCCCCGGCAGTGCCGCGCATACCTCCGTCGCCGTGTTCCGTGAACAGGGTGGGGCGCTCGTTCTTTTGGAGCTGGTGGCGGGAGCGAACGATCAGGCGATCCTGGACCGGATACCCGCGGGCGCGATTGTCGGGCTGGATGCGCCCCTGTCGTATTGGCCCACCGGAGGCAGTCGCACATCCGACCAGTCCCTGCGACGCGTGGCGGTCGAACACGGTTTGCCGGCTGGAACCGTCATGGCCCCTTCCGCACCGCGCATGGCCTACCTGACGCTGCGGGGTGTGGCGGTCAGCCGCATGCTCGGCAGCGAGCGCCCGGACGCCCGGCTGGTGGAGGTACACCCCACCGTGGCCATGGTCCTGAGGGGCGCCTCGGTGGCGACATTGAAGGCCATGAAGCATGAGCCGGAGGCGCGCCGCGAGCTGCTGGCCTGGCTGGAGGGGCAGGGGCTCCACGGGGTATGCGACCTCGATCAGGCCAGCGATCACTCGGTCGCCGCCTGTGCCGCGGCCCTGGCGGCCTGGCAGTGGAGGCAGGGCAAACCCGCCTGGATCCACCCGGCCGAGCCGCCGCTGCATCCATTCGACTTCGCCTGCTGAAGGATTACATCGACGAGGAGTAACGGCGCATCTGGCCGACGAGCACTCCCTGGATGCGGAGCTGGTCCGGGGCGACCAAGAGCGGCGCGTAGGCCGGGTTCGCCGCATGCAGCAGGACGCCATCCGGGGTCTGTTCGATCCGCTTGAGGGTGGCGTCTCCGTCGTCGATCAGGGCGACCACGATCTCGCCGTTGCGGGCATGGCTGCGCGACTCGATGACCACCCAGTCGCCGTCCAGGATGCCGACATCCTGCATCGAGTCCCCCTTCACCTCGAGCACGTAGCACTCGCCGTGTCCGCGCAGGTGCGCGGGTACCTCCACGGGTTCGGGATGCGCGAGGGCCTCGATGGGCTGGCCCGCCGCGATCCGGCCCAGCAGGGGCAGGGTGTGCGGGGCCCACGTGTCGGCGTCTGTGGCGGGGTGTCGCGCATCTGTGAACACCGGCCGTTCATCGGCCAGCCGTATGCCGCGATGACGGCCGCAGGCGGGCCGTACGTAGCCCGCGGCTTCCAGCGCCCGGATGTGCTTGTGCAGCGAGCCGCGTGAGCGCAGGCCGAGGGCTTGCGCCAGTTCATCCAGGCTCGGCGCGTGTCCTTCGGCCGCATAGCGTTGCAGGGCCTCGAGGACTCGACGCTGGTGCGGGGTCAGTGCCTCCATGGCATCCGTTCTTCAGGATCGTGATCGCGCAGGGAAGAGAACATTGTTCTCCGTTTGTTCTCCGGGCTATGATCGCCACTGTACGGCTCCCGCGAGAAGATTGCCATGACCGAACCGGCGCGCGTCCTCCCCGAACTCACCGAACCCGAATCACACGTGGAGGGGCCGGGCGAAGGCGCCGGCGCGCGGCGACTGGTCGAGCGCATCAAGGAGCGCTACGCCAAGCGCATTACCGGTGAGCTGGTCCTGCCGGCGCGCCCCGCCCAGTACGCCGACCTGCCCGCGGATCTTGATCCGGCCATTGCCGGCGCGCTCCGAGCCCGGGGCGTGGAACAGCTCTACAGCCATCAGCGTGCCGCCTGGGACCAGATCCGCGGCGGACAACACACGGTGGTCGTGACCCCGACCGCGTCCGGCAAGACGCTTTGTTACAACCTTCCGGTGCTCCAGGCGGCCCGCGAGAACAAGGCCAAAGCGTTGTACCTGTTTCCCACGAAGGCGCTGTCGCAGGACCAGGTGGCAGAGCTCATGGAACTCAACGAGGCCGGTGACCTGGGGGTGCGGGCCTATACCTTCGACGGGGATACCCCCGGGGATGCCCGCAAGGCGGTGCGCACCCGGGGCGACATCGTCGTCACCAACCCGGACATGCTCCACCAGGGCGTTCTGCCGCACCACACCAAGTGGGCCCAGTTCTTCGAGAGCCTGCAGTACGTGGTGATTGACGAGACGCACACCTATCGGGGCGTGTTCGGTTCGCACGTGGCGAACGTCATGCGGCGGCTGCGCCGGATCTGTCGCTTCTATGGCGCGGACCCGGTGTTCATCATGAGCTCGGCGACCATCGCCAACCCGGAGGAACTGGCCTCGGGCCTGGTCGGCGAGCCGGTCACGGCGATCACCGAGAGCGGGGCACCGGCGGGGGAGCGCCATCTTCTGCTGTGGAACCCGCCGGTGGTCAACGCGGATCTCGGCATCCGCGCCTCGGCCCGGTCCCAGGTCACGCGCATCGCGCGCATGGCCCTGCGCGGCAAGCTCACCACCATCATCTTTGCGCGCTCGCGGCTGATGGTCGAGGTGATCACCCGCTACATGAAGGACGTGTTCGACAACGACCCGCGCAAGGCCTCGCGGGTCGCTGCCTACCGGGGCGGCTATCTGCCCAACGAGCGGCGCCAGACGGAGAAGGCCCTGCGCAGCGGCAACGTCGATTGCGTGATCGCCACCTCCGCGCTGGAGCTGGGGGTGGATATCGGCAGCCTGGATGTCTGCCTGCTGACCGGGTATCCCGGCACCATCGCCAGCACCTGGCAGCGCCTGGGCCGCGCGGGCCGGCGCAACCGCCCGTCGCTGGGTGTGCTGGTCGCCAGTTCCGATCCGCTGGATCAGTACATCATCCGCAACCCGGAGTTCTTCTTGGGGCAGTCCCCGGAGCAGGCGCGCATCGCGCCGGACCAGCTCCTGATCCTGCTGGATCATGTGCGTTGTGCCGCCTTCGAGCTTCCGTTCCGGAAGGGCGAGACCTTCGGCGGCGAGGATCTGGAGTCACTGCTGGCGTACCTGGAGGAGCAGGGCGTATTGCACCGCGAGTCGGATACCTGGCACTGGACCGAGGACAGTTACCCGGCCCAGAGCGTCAGCCTGCGTTCCGTCGCCGAGGGCAACTTCGTCGTGGTGGATACGACCGAAGGCCAGCAACAGATCATCGCCGAGGTGGACTTCTCCAGTGCGGCCGAGACGCTGTACGAGGGCGCGATCTACCTGGTGCAGGCCGTGCCCTATCAGGTCGAACGGCTCGACTGGACCGGGCGCAAGGCGTTCGTCACGCGCACCCGCGCCGACTACTACACCGACGCCATCGACTACACGCGTCTGAAGATCCTGGATGACTTCGAGCGCAGCCCGGCGGGGCAGGGCGAGGCCGCACGCGGCGAGGTCCATATCGTCCGGCGCATCCCGGGCTACAAGAAGATCCGCTACTACACCCACGAGAACATCGGTTACGGCAACATCCACCTGCCGGACCAGGAGATGCACACCACCGCCGTCTGGTGGCAGATGGCCCCCGAGGCCCTGGAGCAGCGCTTCGCATCCCGACACGAGGCCCTGGACGGGTTTCTCGGCGCGGCCTACGCCATGCACCACGTGGCGGCACTGGTGGTGATGTCCGAGCCGCAGGATCTGGGCCGGGCGGTCGGCGATGGCGATGCGCGCTGGTTTGCGACCGTAGGATCGAACGGCCGCGGCCAGCTGCGCACCCTCGATGGGGGCGAGTGCGATCCGGAGCAGGAAGGCCGGTTCCGCCCGGCCGTGTTCCTGTATGACCACTATCCCGGCGGTGTCGGGCTGTCGGCGCCCCTGTTCGACAACCGGGACCGGGTCATTGGCGACGCACTGAGTCTGATCCGCCAGTGCGACTGCGCCCACGGCTGTCCGGGTTGCATCGGTCCGATCCTCGCGAGCGACGAGGTACGCGGGTTTTCGCCGAAACAGGCCGCGATCACGGTCCTGGAGGGCCTGGAATCCCATGGGGCTGCATGACCGGCTGAACACCCTGCGCCGCCAGGCGGGCAGTGAGCCGCCGGCGCCTGGCCGGACCTCGGCGGATTCTCACAGCGCCGGCACCGCACAGGGCACGGGCAATGTGCTGGACGAGATCCGGGCCCGGCTTGACCGCATGGGGGTGGCGGGGACCGGGCGAACAAGGCCGCGCCGTGCAGCCGTCGAATCCTCCATCCCGCCCGAGGAGCTGGCGAAGCGCCTGGATGGCGAACTCCTGGCGCCGCAGGTGATCCTGCTCGACCGCGTGATGCCGGATCGCCACGCCCACGGCGGACATACCCTGGCACGGGCGCGCGAACCGGCAATGCCGTTCTGGCACGCCGATCGGCGCGTGGGTTTTATCGATACCGAGACCACCGGCCTCGCCGGTGGGGCCGGGACAGTCGCGTTTCTGGTCGGGCTGGCCACGATCCAGGATGGCCGGATCCGCCTGCGCCAGTGGCTGATGACGGCGTTCGCGGGCGAGGGCGCCCTGCTGGAAGCGGTCGACGGGGCCCTGAATGAGTGCGATCACCTGGTCAGCTACAACGGCAAGACCTTCGACCTGCCGCTGCTGCGCGATCGTCGCCGCATGCAACGCCGTCCGGATGTGCCAGAAACTGCACACACCGATTTCCTGCACCCGGTGCGCAGCCTGTTCGGCCACGCCTGGCCGGACTGTCGCCTGCGAACGGTCGAGGAGCGCCTGCTGGGGCTCGATCGTCAGGACGACCTGCCCGGGTCCGAGGCCCCGTGGGCCTGGAAGGCCTATCTTGCCTCCGGGCGCAGCGAGGAGCTGGAACGCGTCGTCCGGCACAACACCGACGACATCCTCTCCCTGGCCCTGCTGGGCCCGGCGCTGGCGTCCGTGTTGGTACAGCCCGCGGCCTATGGGGCATCGGTGGAGGGCGCCGCGCGCGTGCAGGAACGCCTGCAGGGCGCGGACACCGCCCGGCGGCTGCTCGAATCCCACCAGGACCGGCTGTCGCCGGCCGGCCGATTGTGGCTTGCGCGCGAATGGCGTCGCGAGGGGCGATATGATCAGGCCGTGCCCGTCTGGGAAGCGCTGGGAGAGCAGGGCGTCCAGGAGGCACTGGAGGCACTGGCCAAGTACCACGAGCACCAGCGCCGGGACTGGAAACGCGCGCTGCAGTACGCCGGGCAACTGGCATCCGGGCCCCGGGCCACGGCTCGGATCGCAAGACTGCATGCGCGGCTCGAGGCAACGGCCCGGTAAGGCGAGACGACATGTGCGGACGATTTGCGCGTTACTCGGCCACCAGTGAACTGGCCTGGCGCTACTTCGAGACCCGCATCGAGGAGGACTTCGATGCCCCTCGGTACAACGTGGCGCCAGGCACGGCCATCGAAACATTCCGGGCGGGCGACGAAGCCAAGGCCGCGTTTCAGCCCATGCACTGGGGCTTCCGGCCGCAACGCGTCACCGAAGGGCCGCAGCCCATCAACGCGCGTGCGGAAAAGGTGGCCAGCAGCCCGTACTTTCGCAGTGCCTTTGCGCATCGGCGCTGCATCATCCCGGCGGACGGCTGGTTCGAGTGGCAACAGATCGAACGGGGCAAGCAGCCGCATTTCATCACCCTGACCGACGACGCGCCGCAGGACGCGCTGCTCCTGGCCGGCATCTGGGAGCCGACCGCGGACGGTGGGGCCTGCTGCGCGATCATCACCGAGCCCGCGTCCGAGCGCCTGGCGCATATCCACGACCGACAGCCCCTCGCGCTGGATGCCGCATGCCGCTGGGACTGGCTGGACCCCGCCATCACCGAACGCGAGCAGGTCCGCCACATCACCCGGCGCCTGCCGCCGTCCGGCTTGCAGGCGTACGCCGTTTCGCCCCGGGTGAACCGCCCGCAGAACGACGATCCCTCCGTGCTCGACCCCACCGGCTAACCATCCTGATACGAAAAGATCCGGACCCGGCCCGTCTGACCCCGGGCGCGCATTCGGATGCTCTACAGTCAGGGGAGAGACGACATGAAAATGGCGTGGCTTTCGGGTCCGCGGTGGGAGTCTGGTTGATGGAACTTCGGGAAGGACGCCGCAGGGGCGTCCGCATGACCGCGGAAGTACAGGATTTGCAGGGTGCCCCCGAATTTCAGGCAAGTGGGTGGGTCCGCGATGTCAGCCTCAGCGGGCTTTATGTGGAGATGCCGGTTTCAGGTCTCTCCGTGCATTCAAGACTGATCTTGACGGTAACCCCGGAAGAGGGTGCAGACGCCCGGACCTATGTTTGGCACTGCATCGTGATGCGGCTGGATGAGCATGGCGCGGGAGCCATGTTCGAAACCGACGATCCGTCGAGTGTCGATGGCCTGCTCGATCTGATGCGCGAGTGCATCGGACTCCCGCCCGATTCGCGATAATCCGGCCCCCTGGGAGCGGGCCTCGCTGCTTGGCCCTGCGATTGACCAAGGGCAAAAGGCAGGGCCTGACCCCGTGACTCGACGGGCAAGGCGTGACACCCCCAGGGCCGCGTCGCATCGAAGTCGCGAGGCCAGCTTGCTAGCGGGGGTCTACCGATCTACGTCGTAATGGAGGCGGAGCCGTCAGCCGGTGCGGAACAGAGTCATTGGGTCGGGAGGCAATCGGGTAGTACGGTCTCGAGCGAGCGGGGTGTAATCCCGAGGTCGGCGAAGCTTCCGGTGGTGGTTCCGGCGACGTTGTCCTGCTGCATCAGGTAAAGCTGGTCGCGGGTCAGGGGTGGGTTTGGTAGCACGGCGGCCAAACCGGCCAGCGCGTGCCAGACGGCGAACGGGACCGGGAGCAAGGGGCGTCTGCGGCCCCTATGGTCCAGTACCAGGGCCAGGATCTCGCGGTAGGTCAGGATGTCGGGGCCACCGAGTTCGTATATGGGGTGTGCGGGTGGTACGTTTCCGGACAATTGGGCGATGGCGCGGGCGATGTCACTTACATGTACGGGCTGCAGGCGGGTGGTGCCGCGGCCAAACAGAGGGATCACCGGCAGGGATGCGAGACCGGCCAGGTTGCGCAGGAAGGCATCGCCCGGCCCGAAGAGGACGCTGGGGCGCACGATCACGGCGTTCGGGAATTCGCGTTGCGCAATGTCTTCGCCTTCGGCGCGGGCGCGGATATACGGGGAGGGTGACCGGCGGTCGGCGCCGATGCCGGAGATCTGCACGACGCGTTCGAGGCCGGCCTGGTGCGCGGCGCGGGCAAGCCGGCGCGCGCCTTCCACGTGGATGGTGGTGAACCGCAGATCACTTTGCTCCACGTACAGACTGACCGCGTTGACGACGCCGTGGGCACCCTCCACGGCGCGGGCGACATCGGCATCGTCGCGGATATCGGCGCGGCAGTGTTCCACCCGGGCCTGTTGTTCCAGTCCGGAGGGTACCGCCGCCCGGCGCGATGCAATGCGCACGGCGTGACCCGCATTGATCAGTTCGTGCACGATCCGGCTGCCGAGAAACCCGGTGCCGCCGAATACGGTGATCAGGTCCGGCTGCATGGCGAGACCCCCTCTGGATGATTGGTACGGACGTCGGATACGGCAGCCCACAATCAGCCCATCACGCTGGATCAAGCCGATGCGCCGCAGCGGGTCTCGTGCGTTCCGCTCTGGATCGAGGCCTGCATCTGCCATGATGCAGGGGACTGGGGGCGCGCGTGCAACCGGTGGCCCTGCGAGGCCAGACTGTCGGAGCAGACGGGGATCCTTGCGGGCGTACCCCTGGTGGTTTTTTGAAGGCCCCGCGCCGCGCCGGGGCAGGTGGCCGAGCGGGAAGCGGATGCACGAACGACTTTCACACGTGGTGGGTTTCGATGATGCACCGTTCGCGCGGCAGTATCGGGGCGACGTGCGAGTGATTGGTGCCGTCTTCGCCGGGAAGCGGCTGGACGGCGTCCTTTCGACGCGGGTGCGCCGTGACGGAGTCAACTCCACAGCGCGTCTGGCTGAGTGCGTGCTGGGCAGTCCGTTTGCACCGCAGCTGCACGCGATCCTGTTGCAGGGGATCACCCTGGCTGGATTCAACGTGGTGGACCTGCATGGGCTGCATGCGCGTACCGGGTTACCGGTGCTCGCGGTGGCGCGCCATGCCCCCGATTTGCCCGCGATTCGTCGTGCGCTGCTGGAGCACGTCCCGGGGGGCGCCCGGAAGTGGCAACTGATCAAGGCCGCCGGGGTCATGGAACCGCTGGAGGGCTTGTACGTGCAGCGCTGCGGCATCGGTTACACGGCGGCGCAGCGGCTCCTGGAAGACCAGCGACTCCACAGCCGACTCCCGGAGCCGCTGCGGGTGGCGCACATCATCGCGGGAGGCGTGACTACTGGGGCGAGTCGTCACCGCCCCTGACCCGGGGCGCCTCACCGGCGCGGCAAGGGCCGGGCGGCCATGGCATGAGTACAGGCCAGATTGAGGCACCCCGGGTGCCGCGTCGGGCTGGTCGCTACACTCGTTACAGGCAAGTCTGAAGGAGGCCCCGATGGCCCGTGCGTATGTCGGGACATCCGGCTGGAACTACCGGGCGTGGAAGGACGACTTCTACCGCGGCGTGCCGCAGCGCGAGTGGCTGGCCCACTGTGGGCGGCATTTCAGCGCTCTGGAGATCAATGGCACCTTTTACCACCTCCCCGCGACCACCACCGTGGAGCGATGGGCGGAGCAGACGCCCCCGGATTTCGGCTTCGCGATCAAAGGCAGCCGTTTCGTCACCCATATCCACCGATTGAAGGACGCCGAGGATCCGGTTCGGCTGCTGCGCGAACGCATGCAACCGATGGGGAACCGGCTGCGGGCGGTTGTGTGGCAACTGCCGTCGAACTTCGCGATCAACCAGGAGCGACTGGAGGCGTTCACCCACGCGCTGGGGTTCTGGCCGGAAGTTCGGCATGCCATCGAGTTCCGCCATCCCAGCTGGTTTATCGAGGCCGTGGCGACGCATCTGGATACGGCCGAAGTGGGCATCTGCCAGTCGGATGCCCCGGACTGGCCGTGCTGGGAGGCTGTAGCGGGCCCGCTGGTCTACTGTCGTCTGCACGGGCATACCCGCACGTATGCCTCGGCCTACAGCGACCGCCTGCTGGACCAGTGGGCCGCCCGCGTGCGGCAGTGGCAGGCGCAAGGGCGCGAGGTGCATGCCTACTTCGACAACAACGCCGAGGGGGCCGCGCCCCGCGACGCCCAGCGTCTGATCCAACGGTTGGGGGATGCGGACTGAGGGCTCAGGCACCCGCCTCCGCGCGGTGGCGGTGGTACAGCCGGAGGGCCGTCAAGCCGACCAGCAACGAGGCCAGACCACCGATCACGAACACGTGCGCGGGCGAAGCACCGGCGGGCCCGGTGAGCAGCCAGAACAGGACCGGCGACACCAGCATGGCCGAGAACGCCAGGAAGTTGCTCGCGGCAATGAAGCGGCCGCGTCGGTTGGCAGGGCTGTGGCCCTGCAGGTAGGCGGTGATCGGCACGATGAAGAATCCGGAGGCAATGCCCAGCAGGGCGATCAGCACCAGCGTCGCGGCGTAACTGTCGGCGGCGAAATACAGCAGCGCGCTGATCAGGGCGGCGGCGATCATGCCGGCCGGGGCATGGTGCATGGCGATGCCGCCACGCGACAGGTAGCCGGCCAGGATGCTGCCTGTCCCGATGCCCAGTGCCAGCGTGGTCAGGATGATGCCGGTCGCGAGTTCGCCCAGCTCCAGGTGCATCTCGGCGAACAGTGGCACGTTCAGCTGGTACAGCGTACCCAGGGCCCAGAACCATGCGATGCCAAGCATCACCATGAACAGGACGCGATGGGGCCGGATTTCCGCGACCGACTGCATGACGGTTGCGAACGGGTTCAGTCGGAAGGGCGCCGGGTCGTCGGTTGCCAGGGTCGGGGCGATGAAAAAGCTGGTCACCACGCCGGTAACGGACAACCCCACGATCAATGCCGCCGGGACCCAGAGCGCCTCGCCGGCGAACTCCATTACAAAACCCGCCAGCGCAGTGCCAAGGATGATCGCCAGAAAGGTCCACAGCTGGATGTGGCCGTTGGCGCGCGAAAGCTGCTGGTAGCGCACCAGCTCCGGGAGGATGCCGAACTTCGCCGGGCTGAAGAACGTGCTCTGCAGGCCCATCAGGAAGGTCGTCACCAGCAGGCCGGGGAAGTTGTCGGTGATCAGCATCAGCGCGGCGGTCAGCAGGACGGCGGCCTCGGCCAGGCGGGTGCAGACGATCACGGTCTTCTTGCTGTAGCGGTCGGCGATGTAGCCGGCCCATGGCGAGAACAGCACGAACGGCAGCAGGAACACGAAACCGACCAGGCTGTAGTAGAAGGTGCCTTCACCCTCGGCGACAAACTCGCGGATGGCGATGAAGATCACCACCAGCCGGAAGAAGTTGTCATTGAGCGCGTTGATGAACACCGTCGCCATGTGGGCGATGAAGCTCTTCCTGCGGATGTCCGAAGTCTCGCTCATGCGATATGCCGCGCAACGGGGTCTCCTGAAACGGTACAGGTCTGGTGTAGGGAAACACCAATCAACGTACACATTCGCGCTCGAGTCGCTCTTGTGTGCTCACAGGTTGCGTGACCCGGACTGGCTGGGCGCGAGCCAAGGAAGGCGGGTGACCTCTTTCTCGCGAGGGGGTCCGCTGTCATTGCAAGGCCTCGCAGAGGCCGCGGCAATCGGCCGGATCGGCCCGAGACCTTGCCCGGTGCATTGGCGTTCCCGGATCTGAGCGAAAAGGTGGGTGTCCTCTTTCTCCGCACGCTCTTTCTCCTTTTTCCGCGGTCAGTGGTGTCTGGGTGCGCTTAGAAAGAAGACAGCCCGGTTGCCTCCATCATCCGGTAGCGCCAGTAGCGCAACCGGGAGTCGTCGGCATATTCCTGGTAGGGGAGGCTGTGAACCCGGCCCTGCTCGTTGTGCCAGCGGGTATCGAAGAATTCGGTGGCATCGGCGATCACCGGAGTCCCGGCCTCGGCCTGAATCTGCACGTTGGTCTCCAGGTTGAAATTGTCCAGGTTGCGCCGGGTGAAGTTCGCGGAGCCCGCAAGCAGCGTGGCATCGCCATCGCGAGGACGATGCAGGAGCATCTTCGCGTGGCACTGTTCGCCCTGGGTGTTGCACCAGCGCACCGGAACGTCCCCGGCGTTCAACTCCAGCGCCACTTGCCGGTTGGGTATTCCCTGCTTTTCCCGGCCGAATGCATCACGGTTCGGATCGAGAAGCACCCGCAGGTCGACGCCGCGCTGCTGTGCGTCCAGAAGGGCCTTCACGATCCCCCGGTGCGAGAGGTAGAACATCCACAGGTCCAGCTGGTCTCCGGGAGCCGCGGTGTCAATCATCTCCAGGGCGGCGTCGCGGACCCGTGACTCGGTCAGGATTCGGATCCGGACGGGCGAATCGACGGCTCCGTTCGCTTCCACGCGATCCGGAAGGGCCGTTCGGGTTCCATTCGAGAACTCTGCGACCGCGCGTTCGGTGTGCAGCAGGTCGATGGCCGCGGCGCCCCGGAAACGCACGGCGATGTTGTCGTGCCGGCTGCTGGCATCATGCGGATTACCCGAAGTCACCAGCCCGGTCCAGCCGTCCGGCCCATCCGTGACCAGCGTCTTGCGGTGGTTCGCCTTGAAGTTTAGAAGCGCGAAGTACGTGCGCAGGGTGACGGGTGTATCGCCCACCGGGTTCGGCAGCCAACCGCCGTGCGAGCTGTTGCCGAACCACTGACAGCAGATGCGCCAGGCGGTCGACCACAGGGGGTTGGGATCCCGCAGGGCCCGCAGATCCGTTTCGATCACCGGTATGCCATTCGCCTCCAGCCGGGAAAACAGGGGCTGCTTGATGCCGCCGTAGAGGGTGTTGAATGGATCGGTGATCAGCAGCATCTGGACTCCGGGCCGTTGCGCTTGCCGTTCCGAAAGTCCCAGGACGAACTCGCTCGAGAGCGGGCGATGCGCAGTATCGGATCTGGCCGCGAACTGGTTGACCAGAAAGAAATCCGCGACCACCAGCGACTGCGCCTGTCCGATCATCTCCAGGGCGCCATCGAATATCTCGTGCTCGGTGTGCTGATTGCCCTGCGTATCCGTCCACGTGGAATCCGCGAGGAACTCGACCCCCTCGGCGGGACGGTAGGGCGTGGCGACATCGAGCCCCTCGGGAAGCGGCTTGTACAGGTGATAGGCGCCGGTCACGAGGTATGCGGCCAGCAAGCCGAGCAGGAGAAAGCGCCCACGTCTCATGCGCGGCCCGAATCGGAGGCGAGGGACGAACGCGCCGGCGTGGCGGTCGTGGCACCGTCCCCGAGCCGGCCGCGATCCACGCTCGACCCATGCCGATCCCAAGGTGACGCGGGAATGTCAGGGACGTTCAACGAGACCTCTCCGATGGTGGGCTAAACGGCTCTCCGGAAACCCGGCTCGAGGCGGGCGGCCGCGACAAGGCGGCTGTTGGTCCGGGCGGCGACACCGATTGCCTGGCGGCACCCGGGCACGAAGTCGAGACTGGAGCTTTCTCCCGAAGCCCGTCAATGCGCGGCCATGAGCCAAAAGCCCGCGTTTGATCCCATTGCCCGCGCGTTGACTCGAACGTGAGGCAGGTTGGCCGAAGGCAAGGCCTGACCTCGCGACCCAGCACAAGGCCAGGCCCCGAAGGTCCTGTAGGAGGCGAGCCCTCTCGCCGATCGGCCGTATCCAGCGCCCCGTCGCCCAGCGGGCTGGGCTCCTGCGGGAGAAGGGCGGCATGTGAACAAGATGGGTGTCCTCTTGCTCCGCAGAGTGCTCTCCATGGCCCTTTTAACAGGTGCTATAGTCCGCCCTGACGGCGGCTTATGATGGAGCGGATCGTGATGATCAAATTTTCCGAAGACCTGGTCCCCCTGACCGACCTGAAGGCGAATCCGGGACGGGTTATGAAACACGTGGCCGAGGTTCACCGGCCCGTACTGCTGACTAGCAGGGGCAGGGGTGTTGCCGTGGTGCAGTCGGTGGCGGATTACGAAAAGGCCGAGGAAGAGCGGGAATTCATGCGGGCCGTCGTCGCGGGTCTGGCGGACCTGGAGGCCGGCCGGGAACTCTCGCTGGACGAAGCCAGGGCGCAGCTCGGTCTCAACTAGCAATATGCCCGGCATTACGATCACGTTTGCCGAATCCGCCCTGCGCGATCTCGAGCAGATGCAGGAGTGGTACTCGGAGCAAGGCGTGCCGGAGGTCGGACAGAGGCTGGTGCAAGAGATTTTCCAACGAGTCCAGGCCCTGAACGACCACCCCGACATCGGCAGGGTAGTGCCCGAATTTGACCAGCCGTTCCTGCGAGAGGTCGTCCATCCACCGTTCCGCATCGTGTACCGGCGTGATCCCGGTCGGGTGAGGATTGTCCGCGTCTGGCGAAGCGAACGCCTGCTGCACCTCCCTGGTGGAGCGTCGAAGAAGGACTAGGCAGCCACCAGACCTCCGCTCACGGTTCGTGGCGTTTGAGCGCACGCAAGCCCGGCCCACCGTCATTGCGAGGCCTCGAAGAGGCCGCACCAATCGGCCGAACTGGCCCGAGACCTTGTTGGTAGCTTTCGCGGTGCCGCATCGGATCGGAAAGGTGGTGTCTTCTTTCTCCGGCTACGTCCCGCGCCCCGCCTTGAGACCATACATCGCGCGGTCGGCTCGCCCCAGCAGTTCGTCTGGATCGCCGTCTCCCGGACCGCAGGCCCAACCCAGAGTCATCGCCGGCGTGACCTCGCCCGCAGCAAGCTGGACCGGCCGGGACACCGCCGCCTGCAGTCGCTTCCCCTCGGCTTCGGTTGAATCCTCTCCGAACAGTAGCACCGCAAACTCGTCACCCCCGACCCGGGCCACACAGGCCGGCTCGCTGAGCGCCTCCTCCAGCCGGCGGGCGACCACCCCCAGCAGTTCGTCGCCCGCCGCGTGTCCGAACCGATCGTTCACCGGCTTGAACTGGTCGAGATCGATGAAGCCTACGGAGAACGCTTCGCCGGTCCGTTGGGACCAGGCGATTGCATCCTGCAGGCGCTTATAGAAAGCGCGCCGGTTGGGTAGACCGGTCAGCGGGTCGTGGCTAGCCTCGTGTTGCAGCTGGCGTCCGGCCTCGTCGAGCTGTGACGCCTGCTCGCGCAAATCATGGTGCATGGTCACCAGGGTCCGCCGGGTGAGCAGAATCAGAGCCAACGCGAACACCACGCCGCCCCCACCGAACACCAGCATGAAGCGCTGCGTGTGCGCCCCGACTTTGCCAGCGCGCTCGGCTGCCGCTTCCATCTGTGCGCGTTCATGTGCTCGCAACGCCTCGATGGAGCTGTCGAACTCCCGATCAAGATCAAACAGACGCTCGCTCAGGATTGCCATTGCCGGCGCGATCTCCTCGCGGGCCGCCAGGTCCACCACCTGGTCTTGCAGCTTCACGATGTCCGGGATCAGGGCATCCTGTTCCTCAAGCCTTGCCCGCGCCGCATCCTCGGTCACGCGCTCATCGAGGGCCGCGCGCACCTCGCCGACCCGGTGCCCCCAGCGGTGGTACTCCATCATCAGGTCATCACGCTCGAAGGGGTCGTCGGTGATGACCTGATTCACCATGGTCTGGTGGCGATTGTAGGCGGCCTCCAGCAGATCGGACGCCAGCTGGATGCGCTGTCCTCGCTCCTCGGTGATGTGATGCAGCTCGGCCAGCAGGCGCTGGTTCTGCCACAGGCTGTTGCCCACAATCACGATCATGCCCGCCAGCAGGACCACGAAAGCGACGGTGATGGCGTTCAACAACCGCCCGCTGATCCGCTGCACCTTTTGCGAGAACTGCATCGACTCCTCCTTTCAAGAGGCGAGCATGGAAAGCACCCTCCCGTGGGTCAAGCACCCGGTCAGTCGCCCGGATTCCGGACATTATCGGATCAAACCGTGGTTTCTGACTCGAATGTGAGGCTGAGGGCAAAGGGCAAGGTCCGGCCCCCGCTATTCCCCGCGGTCATTGCGAGGCCTCGCAGAGGCCGTGGCAATCGGTTGGAACTGCCTGGGCTCCAACCGGCTGTCAGGGGGCAAAAGGCATGAAGGCAACGTCTGACCCCCGACGCTTCTGGCTCCGCGCAAACCCTGTTGAAGATCGCCGACCGCCATCCCGACGTGTTGTGGGAATTGGCGGCCTGATGCGGCAGTTGCTCGGCGAAAGGCAAGGCCTGACTCCGAGCACTCGGACGCGGACGTCAGAGGTCCCGGCTCTCCGCTTCGCTCCGGCCGGGATGACGGCGTGGCCCCCGGAAGAAGATGGGTGTCCTCTTTCTCATTCCTTTCTCATTTTCGAGCCCCGTAGCGCATGCGCCTTCCGTTGACTCTCCGCACGGCACTCAGGGGCCCGGCCTTGCTTCGGTATCTGCCCACAGAAAACCATCCTCCCGGAACAGTGCCAGGCAGGTATCCACGATCTCGGGGCTGAACTGGGTCCCGCGCCCCTTCTGGATGACGTCCAGGGCCGCCTCGATGCCGAAGGCCGGTCGGTAGGGGCGGTGTGAACAAACGGCCTCCACCACATCCGCTACGGCCAGGATTTGTCCCTCGAGAAGGATCTCGTCACCGCTCAGGCCGTCGGGGTAGCCGGACCCATCCAGCCGCTCGTGATGCTGAAGGACGGCGTCCGCCACCGGCCACGGGAAGGCGATATCCCGGATGATGTCGTAGCCGGCCCGGGCATGGTCCTTGATGAGCTCGAACTCTTTGGGTGACAGCGTACCCGGGCGGCTCAGAATCTCGGCGGGGATGCTGATCTTGCCCAGGTCGTGGATCAGGCCGGCGAGGTAGAGGCCCTTGACCCGGTCCTCGGGCAATCCGAGCTTGCGGCCGATCGCCTGGCTCAGTTCGGCCACGCGCTTCTGGTGGCCGGCCGTGTAGGGGTCGCGCTTGTCTACCAGACGCGCGATCGCTTCGACCGTATCGACCAGGGCCTCCTGCAGAGCTGTCTGGCTCTCGTCGCGCTCCTTTTGTGTACGCAGGGCCTCGAGGCCGCGAGCGAGGTCCTTTGCCAGTCCTGCCAGCAGAGACTGCTCTTCATCGTCAAAGGCCTCGGGCTCGTTGGCATACACGTTGAGGGCCCCAACGGCCTCGCCATCGATCTGGAGAGGCAGGGCGATGGAAGACGCGAATCCGCGTTCCCTGGCCGGCTCCCGCCAGGGGGTAAAGCTGGGGTCGGTGGCGATGTTGCGGGTCATTTGGGGCTTGCCCTCCCGGATGGCCCGGCCGGTAGGGCCCTGACCTGTTTGCTCGCGACTACCCCAGGTCACCACGATGGTTTCCAGATAATCCGTGCGGGTGCCTGCCGATGCCACTACTTCCACCGGGTGGCCGGCCTCTTTCCGAGCCATCCCTACCCAGACCAGGGGGTACTCCCGGGCATCGGCCAGGGCCTGGCAGACATCCTGGAATAACTGGCTTTCTTCTGTGGCAGTCACAAGCGCGGAATGGGCCTGGACCAGGGCTCGCAGGTACTCGGTCGTTCGCGTAAGCCGGCGTTCGCGAGTCTTGCGCCGGGTAATATCCCGCAGGATCCCGAGGGCGTGCCAGCCGCCCCCGAACTGAACCGCCGAAACCGACAGTTCCACCAGGAAGACCGTTCCGTCCTTGTGTTGAGCCTCCAGCTCCAGGGTATCCCCGACGACGGGCCCCTCCCCGGTCTCCACAAAGTGGCGCAGGCCCGCCTCATATTTCCCTTGGTGCCGGGGTGCGGCAATCAGCGGATGCAGGGGCTTCCCCAGCACCTCCCCGGAGGAATATCCGAAAACCTCCTCGGCTGCCCGGTTCCAGTACGCCACCTTGCCTTCCGGGTCCATGACCACGACGGCGTCCCGGGCAGTCTCTGCCAGGGTGGTAAAGAAGGCCTCCTGCTCCTGCCGCTGTTGCCGATGGCGGACCTCGTCGGTGATATCACGGAAGACGTTGAATGCGAAGCGCTGATCCGCTTCCGGATCCCGGACGGCATACGCGAAGAGCTGGTAAGCCTCCCCCGAGGCCAGATGGAGTTCTCGGCTTCGGTAATCCGCCCCTTCGGCGATCGCCCGGCACTCGGGCAGGGGGTCGTCCTGACGCGGGAAAAAGTGCCAGTAGGGTGACCCGATCAGCTCGCCATAGGACGCGCCCGCCTTTTCGGCGTAGGCCTGGTTGACGCGCAGGATCCGTCCGTCGCTGTCGTGCAGCAGGATGGGGTCCGGAATCGCGTCCAGCGCCTGCAGCCACTGCTGGTGGGCCTGTTCGATCCTGGGGCATTCGAAAAGCAGCCGAGTGAAATCCACGGTCTTTTCGAAATACGTGTTCGGCATGCTCGCGATCCTTGCCACAAATCCGGCTTTTCTTGAGCCGGCATCGTCAAGAAAAAGTCATCCTAGCAGTCTGTCGCGCCTGGAGTTGATCTGCTGTAACGACCAGAGTGCAACAACAAGAGGGTCAGACATTGCCTTTTGGCCCTGGCCAGCAAGGCAGGCAAGAAGCAACGTCCAACCCCTGCGCCCAGCCCCACACCGCAAGGCCCGACCCCGCCGCCACGCATCGTCATCCCGGAAGCCGTGCAGCGGTTATCCGGGATCTCGGGCGCCGGGGCAGGAGGGGACGCCAGAGATCCCGGCACTGCGCTTCGCTCTGGCCGGAATGACCGTGTGGCCCCAGGAAGAAGATGGGTGTCCTCTCTCTCGTCACGAGACCTTCCCAGGCGCATTGGCGTTGCCGGATCTTCCCTGAAAGGTCGGTGTCCTCTTCCTCCGGTACGTCATGTGGGAACGGTGCGCCGGAAGACGCAATTGAACCGAACCTGAAGGATGTCTATAGTTGTACGGTACGTCCGTACGTTTGAGGTCCGGCATGGAAACAGTCAGCGTGAACCGGTTTCGCGAGAACCTGAAGGCCTTCGTGGAAGAGGCCGTCACTACGCACACGCCGCTCAAGGTCACGCGCCGAGCGGGTGAGGCCTTTGTGGTGATGAGTGCGGACGACTGGGAAAGGGAGCAGGAAACGCTCTACGTCCTCCAGAACTCCAGCCTGATGCAGCAGATCGCCGATTCGGCCGTTACCCATCGGAAGGGAGAAGGCTACCGTCCCACGGAAGGGGAGATGGATGAGATCACTGGTATTCGAGGGTAATACCTGGGCGGCGTACGAAACGCTCCGGGAGCGCGACCCAAAGCTGGATCGAGCGCTGCGCCGGATCCTCAAGGAAATGCTCCGGAACGATCCAGCTACGGGAACGGGTAAGCCGGAGCCCCTTCGGCATTCGCTGTCGGGCTTCTGGTCCCGACGTCTCTCCTCCCGGGATCGCCTGATCTACCGCTTCGACGATCAAGCCATCTACGTCTTCGCGATCGGCGGCCATTACGACACGTTGTGACCCGAGCCCATGTTGCCCCTCGCTCGGGGCATCATGGTCTGACCCCGAGCCCCGTTCGTGCCGGGAAGGCACCATTTCGGGGGCGAAATGCCCTCGCTAAGGCTCAGAAATCATCCTTGAGCGCACGAAAGTCCTTCTGCTACAGCAAGTTATCGTGGTCCGACCCCGTTATGTCGTGATTCTTACGCCTTGCCGGACACTCTCGGATGACCCGTCTCGTCGCACCAGGTCGACAAGGAAGGCGGTAGGGGGCAAGGGAGTCATGGCGTCAGACCTTGCCTCTTGCCTCTCCCTTGATGCGGGGCAAAAGGCAAGGTCTGACCCCAAAGTCCCATCGCGTTTCCCGGGTGTAACGCGCCCCATCCGGGGCCTGCGCACTGGCTTCTGGACATCCTGCAGATCGCCTTTTTCAGGGGCTTGATGACCTCGGAGATCATGCCAGGCCGCACAGGGTCAGATGTCGATGCCGACCGCCCGAAAGCGCTGACGCAGTCGATCGTAGTGGCTGCCGCGCCAGTAGACCCGGCCGCAGCCGCTGCAGCGCACGAATGCGACGAAGCGCTCGAGCACCCCGGGCGGCACCTCGCTCGGCTCGACCGAGTCGGCGAGTGCAGCGCCATCGATCGACCGGAGCTCGCCGTTACACCGCATGCAACGCGAGAACGGCTCGAACAGCCCGGCGAGCTGAAAGCGGTCGACCACCTCGCGAAGCTGTTGCAATGGGTCCGTAGCGTGCACGTACCGCCCGTGAGTCACCCGGCCGTCCTTCAGCAGGCCAGTGTCACGCGTGAGGATAATGCGGTGCTCGTCCTGCGCGGTGCGGATGATGTACTCATCGGAGAAATCGTTGGCATACAGGCAGTCGAAGCCCAGTGCACGCAGGTAACCGGCCAGCCGGCCCAGATGCACATCGAGGATGAAGCGTGGTTCGCGCAGCGGCTGGGGTCGCAGGCGGGAGACGTCGCCTACATCGAAGGCCTCGAACACCGGGTAGACCGCCACCCGTTCACCGCCGCGCAGCCGGTGGCCGAAATCCACTGCCCGCCCGTCGACCAGTACCAGGTCAACCTCCGTGTGCGGCACGCCCAGCGACTCGATGCGGTCCTTGACCGAAGGGGTTCCGTCGAACGCGTGTTCAAAGCTCTGGTATCGCCGTTCGGGCGCGAGGAAGTCGTTCAGCTCGGCATACAACCGGAAGGTCGCGGTCGCGCGGCCGAGGGGTGCGGATTCGCGGTCCTTGGGCGGGCACATGCCTTCGAGCATACCGAAACCACCCCACGGAAGAGGCGCGCTTCAGCCCCGTTCTTCCCCCGGGCCCGACAGACTCCTGGCGGTTCAACATTGGGCGGCGACCAACCGCCGGCAGTAGACTTGCCGCAAGTCGCTGAGCCGAAAAGGATGCAGACATGAACGATGTCTTTCTTCAGATCGCCAACGCACTGGTATTAGGGCTCGAAGCAGTCGGCATCGCCGTGATCATAGGTGGCTTCGTGCTGGCAACAGTGGTTTGGCTGGTCAACATGCGCCGCATGAGCACACACGAGGCCTACGTCGATTATCGCCGTCGCAGCGTGCGCGGCCTGATTCTCGGACTGGAGTTCCTGGTCGCGGCCGACATCATCATGACCGTAGCGATCGAGTACTCCATGGAAAACGTACTCATGCTGGCCCTGATTATTCTCATACGCACACTGCTCGTGTTTGCCCTGCACCTGGAGATCGAGGGCCGTCTCCCGTGGAACCAGTCGGAGGACGATAGCAAGACCTGACCCACTCGCAGCGGTGGGCCATTTTCCGGTGTGATGATGCTGGAGCCGCACTGGGAGGCGATCGCGAGGTCGGCCACACGAGAATGCTGCTACCCCCACGACCCCAGGAGGGAGAGAAGCCATGTGCGGACGGATGACGCGCTATAGCGCGACCAGCGAACTCGCCATGCGGTACTTCCAGGTCCCCGTCGACGAGGGGTTCGACGTACCCAGGTACAACGTTGCCCCCGGCACCCATCTGGAAGCGTTCCGGGCCGGCGAGGATGCGCCAGCGGCCTTCCAGCCGATGTTCTGGGGCTTTCGGCCGAGGCGCGTCGAGGACGGGCCGCGACCGATCAACGCTCGGGCCGAGACGGTCGCCACCAGTCGGTATTTTCGATCAGCGTTTGCGCACCGGCGCTGTATCGTGCTGGCCGACGGTTGGTACGAATGGCGCAAGACCGAACAGGGCAAGCAGCCGCACTACATCACCCTGACCGAGGACGCAGCGCAGGACATCCTGATGATGGCGGGTATCTGGGAACCCATGGTCGATGGGGGTGCCTGCTGCGCAATCATCACTGAACCCGCCAACGATCAACTTGCACATATCCATGACCGCCAACCGCTGATACTCGACGCACAGTGTCGGTGGGACTGGCTCGATCCAGGACTGTCCGAGCGTGACGACATCCGGGCCAAGACTCGCCGCTTTCCGCCGGACACGTTGCGCTATTACGCCGTTTCGAGCCGAGTGAATCGTCCGGTCGAGGACGACCCGGGCCTGGTCGAGCCGAAGCGCTGATCGGAAGGTGGTAGAGAGGTGGTAGAGGGTCAGACCTTGCTTCTTGCCTCCTTAGCTGACCGAGGGAAAAAGCAAGGTCTGACCCCGGAGACCAAGACTTCAACAGCTCAGGTCGGTCCAAACGGCGAGGGCGCCTGGAAGAAGATGGGTGTCCTCTTTTTCTTAGTTTCGGCCGGCGGGGTAGGCGTTAGCGTCAGCGATCTCGATTCTCCGCCTCGCTCCGGCCGGGATGACGTTTTGGACGCGGAAAAATAAATCTGTCCCCGTTTTTCCGTTTCTACAGCGGGTTACCGTGGTCCGACCCCGTCATGTTTGGTCATGTAATGCGTTAAGCGACTCCTTATGGCGCCCACCTCTCTAGCCGATCCAGTCTTTGTATAAAACCAGAATCAATCCATTGGCTAGAGTGAACAAGAACCCCCAGAGCTTTATAGAGTTTGCGGCTCTTTTGATCTTCATTTCCTCCTTTGCCAGGAGTACTTGCCGGTCTTGCTCGCGCCTCTCAAGCTCATGGTCTACCAAAGCCTTGAGTGTGGCCTCAGAAAGTCCGGATACGGTGAGTCGAGGCGCAATTTCGCCGCCATCCTTTGCCAACGCATAGAGGAGTTCGGAGTCAACGCTTCGGATTTTCTTTGTGGCGCCTCTGATTAATTTTTTCTCTTTTGCGGCATGCTCGGTCATCCCCTCGTTCTTCACGAGATCGACGTAACAGCCGTAACCCAGCCAAATAATTTCTTTAAGGTGGCGGTGTTCTAACAGAGAATACTCCTTAAAAATGTCGGCCTGATACGCGGCATACACGGCATCAAGAGCATCCTCTTCTTCGATTGCCGTATAGCACCGCCTTAATAGGCATGAACGGAAGAGATTGAACCGATATTCATTCAAGCCTTGTTTTTCCAGAATCCCTGCGGCTTCTTCTACGTCAGCCTCACTTTCTAGATCACAGTGGCTAATACAATCCAGGCCCCTTAACTCGGCATCAATGCGTTCTTCAAGCTCTTTAAAGCGTTCAATTAGCTTTTCTTTACCTTCGATCTTTTGGCCTAAGAAAAGCTGTTTAATGAATCCTTCTAGACCGGCGCGCGTGAACTCGCCGCCAGTAGCCGGGTCAAGAGACAGCGTAAGTTGCGGAACGTGGAATTTTTCGCCTTTTTCTACGCGGATTCCTCCATCTTCGCCGCGTCTTACAAAAAAGACCTCCTTGCCACAATTATCGCAATTACGACTCGTACACCATGTGTCGAGCATTACTAACGATAAGCCGCAAACTTCGCAGAACCTAGGTTGACTGGTTTCGCCTTCCATATCTCCTTCTTGCGGATTATCCATCATGACTGTGGCGTGCTCCCGCTTAACGCTAGAGTTGAGCCACCGGGTGAAGACGCCGACAGGCGGCTTTACCCGGTCGGGTCCAGCTCATGGTTGGGCTCTTCCTTTTTGCCACAGCTACTCCTTGCTCTCCCCCAAGTGCGTCTTCTCCCTCGCCACTCGAAGCTCCTGCTTCTTCTTCTCGATCTTCTGGCTGAGGCTATTTAACTCTGTACGAAAATGCTCGGAGTCCGGTTGCCGGGGCTCGGTTGCCGCGAGGACAGCCTCAGCATGCAAAACGGCTTCCTCGCGCTTTGCCTTTCTGTCCTGTACCCATCGGATCCGCCCGATGAGTTCATAGTACGTGGACACGAATCCGACGCGGAGGGTTTCGGTAAACGTAGCAGCTCCGGCGAGATGTTCGTCGGCGAGCGTTCGGTGGCTTGGCCCGAAACAGCTTTTCAGTTCCGCTGCAGTGCACGGCTCGACATCGGACCTAAACTCATGAGCATAGAAGTTCCGGATCTTGTTGAGCTTCAGTAGTAGCCCTTTGGACTCCACGGTAAGTAGCCCAAGGGCGATTGCCAGGTCGACCTTTAGGCCGACAGACAATTTCCTGAGCTCGACGCGGTGAGCCGCAGGCAAGGCGTTGGAGATCAACTTTTCCAGCGCAAGCTCGATGGCGGAGAAACCTACAACTGCGTACTTAAATGGATCACCCGACGCGCTCAGTCGCTGGATGTCTTCATCGGTCGGAAGCATGAGGTCTCCTAATGCCCAACAGTGATTGGATGGCGCGCACGGATATTGGATGAACGTGCGCGCGTGTTTAGTTGGATATTGATCCGGGCGCGTGGCGTAAGAAAGCGTCGTTGAATCAGTCGGATGGGGCGCCGGGATGGTTATTAGGACCGTGTTATCTCGCGCGGCTGTCGATGCGGTTTGGGGCCATGGTCGAGCGGTGAACCCTTGGTGCTTCTGGTCGTTTGTCATGTCAGGCGCCAGTGGTCGTTGTCGGTGGTGGCCTGGCCGAGGATTTGGAGGGCGGCGAGGACCTGGGTGATCGACTTTGTGGGTTTGCGCTTGAAGTGGCTGGCCAGGGCTTCTGAAGTTTGGGGGCCAATGGCGAGGAGGCGGCGGACGGCTTCGACCTGGTCGGGCATGGATTTGGGCCAAGTGGGCTTTTTGGCCGGTTCGGTCGGGGTGTCGGCGGCGGCCTCTGGTTTGGCTTCCAGTGTGGCGGTGGTCTGGGTGGCTTCGGGGGCCTGGTAGTCGGGGCGCAGCCAGCGGATGTGGCCCTGGGCTTCTTCGGCGGCGCGTTCGGCGTTGAGTGCGACGAGGCGGCTGAGGAGTTCTTCTTCGGCTTCGGCCTGGTCGGCGGGCTTGTCCGGCAGCGGGGTGGTGGCGCCGGGGCGGCCGACGAGGCGGTCGGCGAGGTCGTTCCAGCTGTAGGCGTCGAAGACGGCGCGGTCGAGGTCGTCGTGCAGTTCGCGCAGCAGGGAGACGAGGCCGTGTTCGTGGATGGTGCGTTCTTTGGCGGTCAGCGGTTCTTCGGCGCGCAGTTTTTCCAGCACGTTGTACATGCCGGTGAGGGTCAGCTCCGGATGTTCAGCCTGACGCGCCTTGCGGTGGGCGTCGATGCGTTCGGCGAGATCGCCGATGGTGGCGGCCCGGTGGTCGTCGAGTTCCGGGAAGGGGAAGGTCTCGAAGCAGCGGGTCTTATTGTAACGGGGACGATCCTCAAGTGTGCCGCCACTAGCCAGGGTCCAAGCAACATGAATCCGGCTAGAAAGGACGCCTAGCTTTGTCGATTCAGCTAAAGCGATGGCGACCAACATGTGATCTGGCAGCACATTGGAACTTAGGAACTGAAAGATTCTATGCTTGGTGGTTTCGACGGTCACCGTGAACCTAGTTAGGCCTTCCGACATATTGCGCCAATCAGGGCGCGGGCGGCCAGCGATCCACCAGTTCTCGCGAAACCCTCGGTCGCGATTCTGCTCGCGTTCGAGTTTCACATGGTCGAGGACCCAGTGATAGACCGCGGGGTACTCGGCACGAACTGTGTCGAGCGACAGCTCAAACAGGTCTATGACCTTGAGCCCCCTGGGCGTCTGAGTCAGGTCCCGACCATTGCGGTATTCGCGGATGACGCGTTGCAGTGACGGGTTTGTGCTATAGCCAAGGCTCTCGGCTTGCTCCGTGGTCAACAAGAATCCGGAACCGGCGAGCATGACGCCATTGGAAGAGATTCCTGCGTTTGATGAGAGCGCAATCGCGCTCGCTACATCTGCGCCGACGGAGAGGTCTGAGAAGATTTTTCCGATGCGTGGGGCTACCGAGATCAAGCGTGCGTCACTCGCTGTATCGGTTTCCGTGATGACCTTCTGTAATACCCCGGGAACATCGCCTTTGGTCGCAACGGTCATGGCAATGCGGACAGCTGCCCCATCTGTGCTGTCTACCCAGGGATGGTCCGGGATGGCGAAGGCGAGCGACATGGGGGTCTTGCTGTCGTTCAGGTGCGGTTCGAGCACACGGCGGTTGAAGATTTGGCGCAGGCTGTTGGTGGTGATGAAACCGAAGCGTCGGGCCTCGCCCTTGCGCACTTTCTCGGCGGCGATGTGCCACCAGTACATGACGAAATCCGCGGAATCCGGAACGACACCATCGAAGCACTTCCGCAGGGCATCGACGTAGCCATCCCCCAAAGCCTCGCGAATACGGCTCTTTCCAATAAACGGGGGGTTGCCGACGATGTAGTCGGCTTCGGGCCATTCGGTGCGGCGCGGGTTGCTGTAGTGGTAGACGGGGGTGCGGGCGGTCTCGTCGGGGATGAGTTCGCCGGTGACGGGGCTTTTCTTGTAGCTGATCCCGTCCCAGATGGTCACGGGCTGGCCGTGGTCGTCGGTCATGGGTTCGCGGCTGTCATATTCGATCAGCGCGTCGCGGCATTCGATGTTGTGGAAGTCGCGCAGGATGGGTTCGGGCAGGCTGAGGCGGCCGTGCAGGCGGTAGTGCCATTGCAGGTAGCCGATCCACAGCACGATCTCGGCGATGGCGGCGGCGCGCGGGTTGATCTCCAGCCCGAGGAACTGGTGCGGGTCGACGGTGAGGCCTTCGGTGTCGAAGGTGGCCTGGCCGGCGCTCAGGTCGCGGATGAGGTTGAACACTTCGCCTTCGAGGCGCTTGAGGTGTTCCAGCGCCACGTAGAGGAAGTTGCCGGAGCCGCAGGCGGGGTCGAGCACGCGCGTTTCGCACAGCCGGTGGTGGAAGCGGTGCAGCTCGTCCAGGGCCTTGTCGGGCTTGCTCTGCTGCAGCCAGGCCTCGGCGGCGACCTGCACGGTGTTCCATTCGGCGCGCAGGGGCTCGATGAGCGTGGGCATGACCAGGCGTTCCACGTAGGCGCGCGGGGTGTAGTGGGCGCCGAGCTTGTGGCGTTCGCGCGGGTCCAGCGCGCGTTCCAGCAGGGTGCCGAAGATGGCGGGTTCGACGAAGCGCCAGTCGGCCTTGCCGGCCTGGATGAGCAGGCCGATCTGGTCGGCGTTGAGCGGGATGGGGTCGATGTTCTGGAACAGGCCGCCGTTGAAGCGCTGCACCTTGTGCATCAGCTGGCCTTCGTAGCCGCCGGTGTTCATCGTCTCCCACAGCGAGCGCATGGCGTCGGGGAAGTGTTCGGGGTTTTGTTGCAGGCGCTCGAGCAGGGCGGTGAAGCTGCCCTTGGGCAGGAGCTCGACGTCCTCGCTGAACATGGTGAACAGGCAGCGCTTGAGGAAGTGCGCGACGCGTTCGACATCAAAGCCGTGCTGTTCCAGGGATTTGGCGAGCTCGGCCAGGCGCGCGCTGACCTCGCGGGTGACGCGGGCGGCGTGCTTGCTGGCGTCGAGCTGATCGGGCACCAGCCACAGGTGGCGCAGGCGCTGTTGGATCTCGGGGTCGCGCAGGTCTTCCAGGCGGATGCGGTGGCGGCTTGGGTCCGGGTAGGGGACGTAGGTGCCGCCGGAGCGGGAGAACTCGGAGTAGAGCTCGAGGCTGCGGCCGACATCGGTGACGACGATGAACGGCGGGCGGCCTTCGTCTTCCGGCAGGGCGCGCACGTACTGGTCGGCCTGGTTCTGCGCGGCGAGCATGGCCTTGTCCCAGCCCTGGGTGTGCAGGCCCTTGCCGGTCTGCTTGGCCTCCAGCACGAAGCAGCCGCGGCGGTAGAGGTCGATGTAGCCGCGATTCTCGCTGCCGTCCGGGTTGCGGATGGTGACGCGGCGTTCGAAGACGTAGGCGTTGTCGGCGGTGTCGTCGCTGGCCGGGTCGGGGTGGGGCAGCTCCAGCAGCTTGCACAGCTCGGTGAGGAAGAGCTGATAGTTGGCGCGCTCGGAGCCGCCGGTATCGCGCCAGCGCTCGATGAACGCCTCGACCTGCTCGGGGGCGGCCAGGGGCGTTGCGGTTTCATGATCAAAGAACGCGGCGTGGGCCGGGTTGCCCGGGGTGACTTCCATGTGATGCGGGTCCGGTTTCGTTTCCGGAACACCTTAACGATCCGGGGCCATTTTGTCGTGTGCAGCTTCGGTTGGAGATCGCCGCGGCCGCTTTGCGGCCTCGCGATGACGGGGTGGTGGGGTCCGGGTTGGAGCCGGTCCTGGGTTTCACGGTCGGGCCGCCATGAGTGGAGTGGGACGCAGGGGAAAGGGCGAGTGGAGGCTGCGCTTCGGGATTGCCTTGGCGAATCACGATGCGGGTGCGCGTGTACGGGGCACCGGGACTTGCCTGGCGTTGTCCTTCGACAGGGCGTCCGGAAATGCACTGGGGCGGTTCTGGATGGCAATGAACAGTGCCGGAGCCGGCAACGGTCGCAGTGGCGATCGTTCCGCACTACCCTTGGTTTGATTGAGAGGGGCCGTTGCCTTGCTCTTGTTGGGAGGCAGGCTCTTCGCTCAGTCCGGTGGCGCAAACCGGCGAACCGATTGCTGCACGGAGCACAAGCATGTCGGCAAGACAACAAGTCACGGAACTGTTGCGCAGCGCGGACATCGAGGTCGGCGGCGGGCGGCCCTGGGATCTCCAGGTCCACGACGAGCGGTTGTTTCGGCGGATTCTGGCCGATGGGTCGCTCGGCGCCGGCGAGGCCTATATGGATGGCTGGTGGGACGTCGAGCGGCTCGACGAATTGTTCTTCCGGATCCTCCGGGCGCGCCTGGAGGGCAAGGTGCGCACCCCCGCGGTGCTCGGCCGGGTGCTGCTGAGCTGGCTCGCCAATGAGCAGAGTCGAGGGCGCTCGCGGCGGGTCGCGGAGCAGCACTACGACCTTTCGAACCGGCTCTACGAGGCCATGCTGGGGCGGACCATGCAGTACACCTGCGCCTATTACGGCCCCGACGGGGCCGAGGCCACCCTGGACGCGGCCCAGCGCGCGAAGCTGGATCTGATCGCGCGCAAGCTGCACCTGGAGCCGGGCATGCGCGTGCTCGAGCTGGGCGGCGGGTTCGGCGAGCTGGCCCGGTACCTGGCCGCCGAGCACGGCTGCGAGGTGGACAGCTACAACATCAGCAGCCAGCAGGTGGAGTACGCGAGAGGGCTCTGCGAGGGGCTTCCCGTCGATGTCCGGCAGCAGGACTACCGCGAGGCGGCCAGGGAATCCCGGCAATACGATCGTGTCGTGAGCATCGGGCTGATGGAACACGTCGGGCCGAAGAACTTTCGCGCCTTCTTCGAACTCGCGCGCGCCCGCCTGAAGCCCGGCGGGCTGATGCTGCTGCACACCATCGGCGGCAACGTCAGCCGCGTTCGCACCGACCGCTGGATCGCCCAATACATCTTCCCCGGTGGCGTGATCCCGTCCGAGGCGCAGCTCACCCGGGCCAAGGAGGGGGTGTTCGTGCTGGAGGACTGGCACAACTTCGGCCCGGACTATGACCGCACCCTGATGGCCTGGGATGCCAATTTCGTCACCGCCTGGCCGGACCTGAAACAAAGCGAAGGGCTGGACGAACGCTTCTACCGGATGTGGCGCTATTACCTGTTGAGTTGTGCCGGCGCCTTCCGGGCGCGAAAACTGAATCTCTGGCAGCTCGTGCTCAGCCACGGCGATCTGCCGCGCTACGAGCCGGTCCGATGAGCCGGGCTGCCTGGGAAGCCCACCGCGATCGGGTGGAGGCGATGGCCGCAGCGCTGGCCGGGTCCGACGGGCCAGTGCGCCTGAGAAAGTCCACCAGCAACCTGTTCAGGCCGCGCGAGGAGGCCCGCCGGACGGAGATCGACGTGGCTTCGCTGAACCACGTGATCGAAATCGACGCCGCGGCCGGCGTCGCCGAGGTCGAGGGCATGACGACCTATGCCGACGTGGTCGACGCCACCCTGCCGTACGGCCTGGCACCGGCCATCGTGCCGGAACTCAGGAGCATCACGGTCGGCGGCGCGACCACCGGGGTCGGCATCGAGTCGGGGGCGTTCCGTTACGGCCTGGTGCACGACACGGTGGAAGAGCTCGACGTCATGGTGGCCGACGGGCGGGTGTTGACCTGCTCGCGCGAGCAGCGCCCGGAACTGTTCTACGGCTTTCCGAACTCCTACGGCAGCCTCGGTTACGCCACGCGGGTCCGGCTGCGGCTGATCCGGGTGCAGCCTTATATCCGGCTGGAGCACACCCGCTTCCGCGACCCCGAAGAACTGTTTGCCGCGATCGCCGAGGAATGCGCGCACCCGACCTGCGCGTTCCTCGATGGCGTCTACTTCGCCCCCGGCGATTTCGTGCTCACCCGCGCGCATTGCGTGGAATCGCCGCCGGCGGACACCGAGGCCAGCGACTACACCTGGATGCGCCAATACTGGCAGAGCCTGCGCGAGCGGCGCGAGGACTATCTGAGCATCCACGACTACCTCTGGCGCTGGGACACCGACTGGTTCTGGTGCAGCCGAAATGTCGGCGCCCACCTCAAGCCGGTGCGGCTCCTTCTCGGGCGCAAGCGCCTGTCGAGCGTGACCTACCAGAAGATCATGCGCGCCAGCCGCCGCTGGCCGCTGAGCCTGCTCCACGCCGTGCGCCCGCGCAGCGAGGCAGTGATCCAGGACGTCGACATCCCGATCGGCAACGCCGCGGCGTTTCTGGCCGATTTCGAGGCCGAGATCGGCATCCGCCCGGTGTGGATCTGCCCGTTTGTCGTCCCCGAGGCCGGATTCTCGTTGTTCCAGCTGCGTACCGACACTCCGTACATCAACTTCGGCTTCTGGGACATGGTGCGATCCAGCGAGCCCGACGGCTATTACAACGCCCGGGTCGAGGAACTGGTGGCGAAACACGGCGGCAAGAAGAGCCTGTACTCGCGCAGCACCTACGACGAAGCCACGTTCTGGCAGAACTACGACCGCGAGGCCTACAAGGCCCTCAAGCGCGAGTGCGATCCCGACGGACGCTTTCCCGGACTGTATGAAAAGGCGGTGAAACGGGGCTGAGGCCAGCCGGGCCTCGAGGCCGGACACGCTTGTGCCCGTCCCGGTGCGTTGCGCGCCGCGAAACCGTGCCAACCGGCAAGCTCGCGATCGCCGGGCATTGAATCGCGCGCATCGTAGGCGCCGCGCTCCATAAAATGCGTTAAACGATGCTTTGACAGCGGGCGGGGAGTCGGTAGAATACGCGGCTCGAAGACGACAGGCGCGTAGCTCAGCTGGTTGAGCACTACCTTGACATAGTAGTCCGCGTCCTCAGGCCCTCCCTCGAAATTCCCATATTCAAGGCCTTACGAGGCATCTGAAGTCATCCCAGATCCCCTGTTGGGCTCAAAACGTCTCTAATTGTGTCTCAAGACAAGATCCCTAGTCTGTGCCGATGTGGCACTCTAGAGTGAACACCACTCAGCACAGACCACCCCATGCCACCAAGACGCAAGCCTGAATGGAAACAGGTGCCCTTCGGCAGCATCGTTGTTCCACCGAATAGCCCTCAAGCGCGACTCCCAGAAGCATCCATCAGGGTCGCGATCCAGAAGCTTTCGCCACACCTTTCGACGCTCGAGTTACTCCATCCGATAGTCGTTGACCAGACGGATATGAGCCTTTGTGGTGGTCATCGAACCTACCGAATTATCCGCGCATTGGCAGACGATCCAGGGCGTCTTACGTGGGTCGTATCGACGTCGTTCCAGAACACCGAGATGGTCGCGGTATTGGACGAATTGGTGTGTCCGCTCTTGGGCTCACCAACTGACGAAGAGACGATTTCCCGATACCTAAAGGCTGCGGATCAGAACGAGAAATGGCTGCGTTTTATGTGGGTTGATCCCACACGGGAGGGGATCGCGGATTTCTTGGGGGTAAGCAGACAGACGGTGCAGCGGGTGGTCAAAAAAGGGGGCGAAGCAGGTGGCTGAGGCCTCAATCTATTCATCGGTCTGCAAACTCCTAGGTCCCGATCTGTGCCGCTTGCAGGAGAGTTTTAAGGAAGATCTGCAATTGCCCGAAGGTTGTGAAGGGCTATTGCTGATTGCTGAAAATCTCGTCGATCTTGAGCCCAAGCTGTCCGTATTGGAGGAGGGCTGGGGACACCGAACAGAGCAGATTGTTCGATGGGCTAGAGAGGTGGACAACCTCAAAAATAACGAAATTCTCCGGGTCGGTTTCTCGGAACTCTTCTACGGGCATGTTGAGCGCGATCGTATCCGCCCACCCTTGCACGGCGTGTATACGAAACATGGCATTTGGGCCGCGATGTGGTTTCGTTTTTGGGATCCGCATTCGCGAACTGATCGGGGGGATACGTATGGTTGGTTGCAAGCTCAAGCCCTCATCGCATCGATCTTAGTTCGACGGCGATTCGACCTTCCAAAAAAACTGTTGGATGATCGCCGTTGCCAGGCGGGTCGGTTGATCAGGAACCTTCATGATCAGCGTACTGAGTGGCTTCTAGACCGCTTGAAGGAGTCTTGTCAGCATCCTCGGGAGTTGATGGAATCGCTGAAATACCAAGGCGAGCAAATTGGTCCGGATTGGCAGGATCCAAGGGCAATGGAGCCGGTAAAGGGGAAACGGCGCGGTCAGTATCGATCATTGCCGGCGGATCTGAAAGCGTTCGGCGATCTGCTTTCGATTGCGTACAGATTTACGGACGATCGATCTGACGGGGACTCGAAGGCGCCTCAGAAGCGAACGCAAAATGGGCGCCTTCCAGCCCAGTTTCTGTACTCCCACCATGCGATGTACTGGTCCATCCTCAAGCGCATAGAGGATGTGCAACTGTGGAAAGAATCAGGGATCGAGCTGGGGTTCTACGTTCCGAGTGGCGAAGCTCGAAAGGAACTGCTCGATGCGGACATAGATCCTGCGGAGTTCGGGGATCCGGAAGGCGCCGCGATTGCGATTGAAGATGTACTGGGGTTCGACCCGGACATGTCGGATCTGGGTGCATTGCCCCACCTTTCGACAGTGTTCGCCAAGGCGGCGCACAGAGGCCGCCATATCGCGGTCCAAAATCAGCGACTCCGAATCGCTCGGTCGCGACCTAGGCTCCAGGAGATCAAGCGCCTCGTTAGCGGTCTGAACGATGTTTACAGGATGGCGAGCTCCAGCCAACTGCCCGACGAAATTTCCGCGTCTGAGCGCGAAAAGCTTTGTCGCACGGTGGAGTTCGCCGCGGCGTGCCTGGTCACAGGCACGCCGGCCCAGGCTGTGAGGAATGCGCGAATTCTCGTGGAGGCTGATATAGGGCAACCGCCGAGCGAACTCAATATCGACCTGGCGTCTGGAGTATGGGTTCGTAGCTACGAAGGACCGGAACGCAGGAAGGTTCGAGAGGACGTCGCGAGTGAGATGATTCCGAGCACACAAAAGGTTTTGATCCCGGATGTCTGGGGCCTTCTTCGATGGAAGAACGGGACGGCGATTGGCGAAAAGCCGTTCGCCATGCACCAACTGGATACGTACACCGACGTATGGGATCGCCGGGTTCGTCCTCTGCTCAAGCGGATGGGTGTGTCGGACCGTCACCAGACATTTGACGGTATTGCGGCGGTGTTGCCGGCCTGGTTCAGAGGCCTGGAAGAGGGTGAGCATGTCAGCGCCTCGATGTTATTCGGACAGAAAGATCCGCTCGCGGCTACGCACCAGTTCTACACCGCCGTTAACCGGGAGAAGCTCGCGCAGAGGTTTCAAGAGGTCCTGGATGACCTGGGTGCCGCTATCGCACTTCCAACAGTCGATCAACGGAATGACGCTGTTCTGGCTCGATGCCCGGCGGCTTCATGTACAAAGGCGACGATTGACCCTAAAAAGAAAACCTGGGTTGGGGATGATCGGACGCCACGCATCACGCCGATGGCCGATTTTCTGCAGGAAGTCCGCGACCGGATCGTGTCCGCGCACGTTGGATCTGCGTATACGCTCCATAACCGGCTCGCCCTTTATACGGCATTGGCGTTGGTTCTCGTAACGGGGGCCCGCGCCATCCGTACCCCCATCCCAGATCTCACTGCGATCCATGGGCCAACCCGAACGCTCTGCCTGCAAGAGAAGGACCGTGGTGACGGTTTGCACGCTCGTCTCGCTCTGATGCCGCAACGGGTGTACGACCAGGTACAGATCTATCTCACCTGGCTGCAACGGAGCTTTCTTTCGGGTTCGTTGGACATGCCAACGGTGCTTCAACTCAAGGCGACCAAAAGCCGGGATCGGAGCCGCTACGGGGCGGAAGGCTTTCTGCTGGACCTTAGGAAATCCCTCTATTTCTGGGAGGAGGTAGCGAGGGACGAGTGGCGTCCGGTGGAGATGACCGGGAAAAGCCTGCAACAGCAGTGCGAGCAAGTGAGCAAGAATTCGTGGCCTATTGAGAACCAGGCGCGCCATTTTCATCGGACCTATCTGACGTGGTTGGATGTGCCCTCGACGGTCATTAACACGATGATGGGGCATTGGCACTACGGCGAGGAGCCCTGGACCGCCTACTCGGCAATGGATCCGGTGCGGTTACGGAATGAAGTTGAACCGATTTTGGACCAGATGCTGGACCACCTGAAATTCGAGGTTGTCCGGATCTGATGTCTGACGCCCCGGAAACCCAGCAGGTCTGTTCGCTCTGGCGTCACCTTGTGGAGCCGATGGAAGACCTGTTAGCCCACAGGGATCATCTCTGGTGCGTTCGCGACGATCTTTCGCGGGATACCGGTTCGGAGCTTGGCAGAGCCATTTCGGCCATCGAAAAGCATCACCCGGAGGTCCTTAGGCGAGACCGGATTCTCAAGTCGGTATGGTCCCGTGAACAGTTTGTGGCCCTGATGGACACGGTCCGTCGAGCGGCCCCGCGGGGGTCCTCTTTTCGGGCACGCTGGCGGGTCGCCGAGGTGCTCGATGCTGGTAATCGATTGGGTGTGTGGAAGATCCCACTGTATGACATTCCAGCTCCGCTCCCACCGCCCGGGAGACCGATTTTTCGCCCTGACAGCTTCGAGCGCATGGTTCAGTACGAGCCGTTGTATGCGCGTTTCGTGGAGGGGTTGGGTGCCGATGTTGGGGACCTCGATGATGGGCGCATGGCTTGGGGGCAGATTCTCGGTTCGTTCCTCTTGTTCGGGGGGCTGGTGCAGCCAGCGTGGCTTGCCGCGGTCCCGAGTTCGCTCAAACATGCGCCGGCGCACTTGCATTGGCTGGATATCGAGCGGTCATTGCCTGACAACCAACGACCGGTGATTCGTCGGCATTACCTGGATCCGATCTCGCGTTCGGTGGTGATGCACTGGAGAGACGTTGGTTGGCCGGAGATGCCTCCTGGTAAGGGGCGAAGCCCGGCGTTTCTCAGTCGCGTGATTGGTTCCTACTTGCGGCGTTTGGACCCCAGCCTACGGATTCCGGACAACTGGACGGAATTGCGCGACTTCGTCGAAACCCGTCTGGCCTTGTACGTCCCACCGCACCTGATGGGGTACGCCACGGGCTTTTATAACTCCGTATCGTTGTCGCCGGAAGTAATTCAGCGCATGGAGTTCCCGCCAGGTCAGGTGCCTTCGGGCGAAGGACTCGTCACTGCTGACTCTGAAGGCGTAGTGCCAGTAGGACAGGCGGCTGCTGGTGAAGATTCTGACAGCCAGGGCAGGCCAATTGCCCCGCCCGCGGGCCCCTGGATTCGCGAATTGGGAAGTGCAATCCGTGGGGGATCGGCGGCGGACCCCAAACGTGTGGCGGCCTGGCTTGAACGCCAAGCGAATGGTGAGGGATCTGAGCCTGACTCGGTACCACCGAGTGTTGTGAAGATGGGAGAGTGGGCCCAGCGTTGGCTGTTTTCGAGTCGTGCCGGTGCCCGACCCATGAAACCCAAGACGGCCTACGATCGCTTCAATGCATTGGCCGTCCCTCTCGCTGGCTTTCTCGGCAACGAGGATCCGGCCGCGTTCGAATGCGTGGACGACTTCGTGGAGGTCTACACCGGCGTCCTTGAAACAGCCGATACTTTGTCAAAGCGCAAGCGGTTAGCCGCAGCTCTGGCGAGCTTTCATGACTTCCTGCGGAACGCGCACGGGGCACCAGATATTGCGTCGGCGGGTCTCTTCACGGTTCGCGGGCGCCAGCCCCACGCCGTCGATGCCAATTTCATCGAACCGCGCGCGTTTGAATGGGCGGTACGCTGGTTGGACTATCGTTACGCCGAGGATCCTGAGCTGCGGGAGAGCCTCGTTTTGATCGCGTGTCTCGGGTATTTCGGGGGGCTGCGCCGCTCTGAGGCGATTGGGCTGCACATTGGTGATCTTGATGGCGAACCCGCGTGGGACTGCGTCGTGAGACCGAACCGAAATCGGGGGCTCAAGAGCTCAAGCGCGCACCGAGTCGTCCCATTGGGTGTGCTCCTGCCTGCGCGCTATCTGGACCGACTGAAGCATTGGTGGGCCGCTCGCCGAGAAACTGTGGTTGCGGATGGTGGCGATCCTGCAACGGTTCCGTTGTTCGATCGTCCCCGGAAACAGGGAGCGGGGAATGACAATCTCCGGCGTTTTGATCGCGATCTGGAACGCATTACGGATGCACTGATACGGGTGACAGGTGATGGGAGCGTGCGCTATCACCATCTCCGGCATTCATTTGCGAATCAGCTCTTGCTTGCGTTGTGGCGGCACGAGCACAGCGATGATGCGTTGGTGGTCGAGCGGGTTGATCCCCTGATCGGCTTTGAAGATATCGCGAAGCTACGGATAACCCTTCTTGGCGACTCCCCGGTTCAGCGCCGCAGCCTACGGCTAATCAGCGCGCTCATGGGGCACCTGACGGCCGAGATCACCATGAATCACTACGTTCATCTGACGGATCTTCTTTTGGGCCAAGCCGTGCGGGTAGCGCTCCCCCCGCTGGAATTCCATGATGTGGCTCGAATGCTGGGTGTGTCCCTCAAACATGTTCAACGAAGCGAGCGAACCTTCCGAACAGGGAACCCGGTACTTCTGTTCGAGAGGATGCTGGACCGTCATCTCGGCAGCCCTGTCCCCGCGGACATGGATGCAGAAGAGTCCAAGCAGCTACTCCCGCCGCGTGATCCTCATGCAGCACTCCTGTCCTTGACTGACCACCTGAATCGCACTTCGCAGGACGATTCGAAAGTCGTTCATTTCGTGGGGCCTTGGCAAGGGCCCACTCTCGATGTGTTGAGGGCCTGGCTGTCGGACGTTCCGGAGCACTTTCGCAGACCCCGCACGGGGCGCCATGAACGGATCATTGCGCCACCCCGGACTCAGCAGGGGCTGGGTTTATCGAAGGAAGCGGTCCAGTTACTCCTGGGTGTGAAAGGCGCCTGGGGCAAGGAAGAACGCGCCCGGCTGCTTCGGATCTTTCTGTCAGGGAAGCTGGCGAGTGGTCCGCTCGACGTTGTCCTGGCGACCTTGCCCGCGCTGGATCTTTGGGTGCGGTTCCTCCGAGAGATCCAGCTCGATGATGCCTTCGAATACATGCATTTCTCAGGTAAGGGTGGAGGCCGAGAAACGCCGATGGGGCAGTATCAATACTGGGCGCAGCGCGCACCGGTCGCGCTCGAGTCTGGTGACGCCAATCCCGAGCCGTTCGCGGAGCATCTCCCCGAGAAACGAAGAGGCGTCGTGGTTGCCCGGCACCGACGAAGTGGCGAGGCTGGCCGGCACCGCTGGGTGTACGGGGTCTGTTGGGCACTCGTTATGCTGAAGGCGAACGACGAGCATCCAGAACTGGCACTGCTGACGCCATAGCGTGTGCTCCGGGCCTTTGGCTTATATGGCTCGCGCTGTCTCGAGCACCTGGGCTCTCCACTTTTCGGGGAGCGCGCCGGGGGTGACGACGTCGACCTCGACACCGAGGAGTTCTTGCAGCTCCATGCGAATTTCACCGATATCGAAGAGGGAGGTCTCGTCCGTCGGATCGATCAGGAGTTCCAGGTCGCTGTTGGGGTGTCCTGTCCCCGCAGGACCGAGCCAAAAACACGTGCGTTCTTGGCGTGGTGACGTGCGACCTCTCTCCTGATGGCATCCCGGTGTATCTCTACGGCCCTCGAGGGTTGCATGGTCCGGCGTCTCGGCTGCTTTATGAGAAAATCTTACTGCACAATGGCTAACTAGAGCAGCGGGGTAGCCCCTGCACCCTTCGAACTCTACGCAGCTTGGCCGTGGCGGGCACGCCAGAGATCGTAGTCGAGCTGCATTCCCGCCCAGACTTCGGCACGCCCGCCTCGCTCGACACCGAGCCAACGTTCGATGCGCAAAGCCATCTCGGGCGAGATGCTCGCGTGACCATGCAGCACGCGTGAAAGCGCTGCCCGCGTGACGCCCAATTCCCGGGCGGCGGCCGTCACCGACAGGCCCAGCGCCGGCAGCACATCATCGCGCAGGAGCTCGCCGGGGTGCGGCGGATTGTGCATCGTCATAGTGACCCTCCTCAGTGGTAATCCTGATAATCGACCAGGATCACGTCACCGTTATCGAACTTGAACGTCAGCCGCCAGTTACCGCTGACCGAAACGGACCAATGCTCCGACAAGCGGCCCTTCAGCGGGTGTAGCGCCCAGCCCGGCAGGTTCATGTCCGATGGCCCACTGGCTCGGTTCAGCACAGCGAGTTGGCGCGACAGTCTTGCGGCATGGCCGCTTTGGATGCCGGACTTGGAGCCCGTCTCAAAAAATCGCTGAAGACCTTTGTGCCGGAAGCTCTTGATCACGTCTGGTATCGTATATCGAGACTATACGCATTGCAACTGGGCTTTGGCATCGCGCCTGAGTTCCAGATCAAGGCTTGGCCGTTTCCATCATCCGCCGCAACAGAGAAACGGGCGATTTGCGGCCCCTCCGCACTGTCGTGTATCAGACGGGTTCGGAGTGCCAGTGAATGTGCTCTCATCAGCCTCTCACAACAAGCGCATGGCATCCGCTTGTGCCAACTCCTCTTCCCATAGACCGTTGCGCGTCGAATGAGTCTGTCGTCTGGATCGGTCAATTCAGCCTCGGCGGGTGCTCTGTTGGATGATGAAGGAAGAGTAGTCGGCCCTCCGCGGCGGCGTCATGGTGAATAACGCCTCATCTACCCCACGAGTACGCCCTGGATCTGAAGCTGGTCCAGGGCAACGTGTAATGGCGGATACGCCGGATTCTCTGCATGGAGCAGCACCCCGTTCGGCGTCTGCTCGATCCGTTTAAGGGTGGCTTCCTCACCATTGATCAGAGCGACCACGACGTCACCGTTGCTCGCGTGGCTGCGGGATTCGATCACCACCCAGTCGCCATCCAGGATGCCGGCGTCCTGCATGGAGTCGCCTTTCACCTCGAGTACATAGCACTCACCCTTACCGCGCAGGCCCTGAGGCACTTCTACCGGTTCCCGGTTTTCCATTGCTTCGATTGGCTGACCGGCCGCGATACGGCCCAGCAGGGGCAGGGTAGTAGCACTTCGTTCCTCGGATGCGGCTCCGGGATCGGTGGCTAACGCCTCGAGAACATCAGGCGTAAGCCGAATCCCCCGATGGCGCCGCGGGCGGCCTGTACGTAACCCGCCGCCTCCAGTGCACGGATGTGCTTGTGCAACGAGCCGCGTGACAGCAGGCCCAGGGCCTGTCCCAGTTCATCGAGGTTCGGGGCGTGCCCCTCCGCCGCGAAGCGCAGCAAGGCCTCGAGCACTCGACGCTGGTGTGGGGTCAGTGCCTCCCTAAGTTCGCTTTGGTTCCGCCGGTGTCCGGGGCCTCCTGAACGCATTCGCGCAGGGCAGCAGATCCGTCAACGGGTCCTCTGGTCCGTTCGGGTTCCCTGTCGTATTGTGAGCAATGGTGGCGTATCTCCTCTGGCTGACTGGTTGGTGGTGCTTCCATTCCAGCCGGATACGCTGCCTTCCTCAACCCCCCCGTACACCACTTTCGACAGTAACTCGACAGCAGGAGAGTAAGCGCATGGCAAGCCTAAGAGGATTGGTTGGTGGATCACTAGCCCTCATCATTCTCCTGGTTATGGGGTGGGCCGGCTCTACTTGGTACTTGGGGGCTACCATAAACGAGAGGCTGGAGCAGGAAGTCGAGCGAATTGCGGGCTTGGCTTATGTTGAGTCTGTCGCCTACGAGAAGACTCGAGGGTTTTTGTCTACCGAGTTCTTTCTTGCGGTCCACTTTGCAGATCAGGAAAACTCGGGTTTCGGCAATAGGTCGACCGAAGGCTTCCCACCGATAGGACTATCGTCAACAATTCAGCATGGTCCAGTATTAGGGTGGTCGAGTGGAAAAACAGGTTCCGCGGCCAAAGCCGAGATACACGAAATTCTGTTCCTAGGGATGATCGTGCCGGTCTCGGATAGTAGCGTTGTGACGGGGGTTTTAGATGACCGGGTTAGTGGCAATCTCGTGGTGGATCGTCACGTAGAAACCTTTTCGGGAGAGTTTCCGGCCACTGAAGCCATAGAGAATCTGTCAATGTGGTTCGAGGGAGATTCAGAAGGCTGGTCTTTAGATGTCTCAATAGATAGTTGGCGCTGGCTGCACGATGTCTCGGATGTAGATTGGATCGATAAGGAAATGGCCGAGGGTGAAATGGAGTCGATCAAGGCATCTCTTGACTATGAACCCCTTAGCGCGGGGCGCGGGCCCGTGTTCTCGTTATCGGTTGGCATCGAAGAAGCGTTTAGCATTGAAAGAGGTGCACGGAGGGGCGACGCACCTAACCAGTGGGAATTAGGAGAGTCGCAGATCCAGGTTCTGGGCCGCGGTCATGGAGTGAATTGGGATGCGGTTTGGGATTGGGACATCGTATTCTCGGCGAGCTCAGTTATTAGTCGGGATGGTGACGAGACGTTCGAAACTGGCGAGACAACCATGGAAGCGGGTGTCTCAACTGATGGTGGGTATAGTAACGTTCAGCTTAACTGGTCGTATAACGACTTGGATGTACCGTTCTTGGATTTAACGGACTTTCAAGGCCGTATGGACATTAGAAGGATACCGCCTCGCGATTTAATTAAGTTTCGGGACAAGGTGCGGGATCTCCGCTCCGATCCCCTTGGTTTCTATGAAGGGCCAGAAGGTTATGGAATTGCGACGCGTGAGGCGGCTGAAGCAGCGTTTGGCGGTCCGGCAGGGAGCGGGCTTCCGTTGTCTGCAGATGTACGCGGTCGGACTTCCGATGGCGAATGGGGTGTGCGCGGAGAGACGCGGCTAGACGTGGCGAATCTGCTTTCGCAGCCGTATCCGTTCTTGGTCCTGCTCTGGCCTGAGCCGAACCTTAGGTTAGTCTTGGATTTCGATGACGAGCTTTTGAACGCATTGTGGGGAAGGGAGCTAAAGAGGGGATATCTCGAGGAGTTTGGTCTTTCGGAACAGCCTGATGGATACACCATTCGGTTACGTGCGCACAATGGCCGGATATTTCGGGGACGACGCGATGTGACTGAGGTTTATCAGGCTTGGGTTGAGTGGCTCTTCGTGGATTCTGGAGTTGAGCACGAGTAGGCGATCGTCTGGTTTTGGTGCGGTGGTGTCGCTGCATTGCTGTACGGGATAATCTGATGGCGACCATCAGTTTGATTTCATGGCGATGAACTGGCATTTAGGGATCTTTGGAAGGCGCTGAAAAAAGCGGGCATTGAGCGAGTACGAGATGGCGCCGATGTTCAGCTCGCCGTTCAGGAGGAAGGCACGGTTCGCTATGGGTATCAGGTCCATCATCGGCAAGCGAGCCCGGAGGGGCGGTACCCGACGTCCCCCAAGGATGCGGGGTGGGAGCGGATTGCAGATCTGTTAGAACGGCCTGGAGGCCGGGGAACACCCCCGAAGTACTCGCGGCGGGAGCTGGTCGATGCGTGCTGTTATGTGGTGCGAACCGGCTGCGCATGGCGCTTACTGCCGAAGGGGTTCCGGCCTTGGCAGAACGTGTACCGGACCTTCCGTCGCTGGAGCGAGCAGGGCAAGTTCGAACAGATGCATGATCGGCTGCGGGCGCAGTGGCGGGAGCGCGAGGAGCATACGCATGCGGCCACAGCGGCGGTGATCGCGGACATCCTCGAGGCGCGCCTGGATGCGCAATCCACGCGCGGATCGCCGCAAGGGGGCGAGACCAGTTATGGCGCGGGCAAGCAGATCAAAGGACGCAAGGGGCACCTGGTGGTCGATACGCTGGGCCTGCTCCTGGCGGTCAGTGTCACGGCCGCTAGTGTCCAGGATCGGGACGGCGCCCCGTCGGTAGTAGCCGACGCAAAGGACAAGTACCCGAGCATCGAGGCGCTCTTCGTCGACTCGGGGTATGCCGGCCGCTGCGCCCGGGCCATGGCTCAATGCCAGGCCATTGACGTGCAAGTGGTCCGCCATCCCGCCAATCGCAACGTGGGCCGATGGACGGCGTCGGAACCGCCGGACCTTTTTACTGTACAGGCGGATCCGAAAGGCTTTGTGGCCTTGCCCAAGCGCTGGGCCGTGGAGCGCACCCATGCCTGGATCGAACGGGCTCGGCGCCTAGTGATGCACCACGATCGGTTGCTCCGCGTCGCAGAGAGCTGGGTATGGCTCAGCGAAGCGCGTCGCCTGCTACGGCGACTTACGGCATGATCCTTTTGTAAACACCCTCTTAACGCCGAAGCTCAAGGCTGTTGATCGAGGATCAAGAGTCTCAGGACCCATCCGGATACTGAACCGGAATCTCGGAGGGCCACGTCCAGCAGCTTTTCCATTGCCCAACAGAAATGTTCATCCGAGACAGCCGAAGGCAGCAAAAATGCCTGCCCCAGAGCCGTGGCCTCCGGGTGTTGCGCGAGACGATTATCCAGAACCCGCTCCGCAAGGGATCGCTGGGTCGGAGTCAGAGTCTGTACGCTTGGATCCATGTGGGCCTCTGCGAGAATGGCTCGGCGCGAAATGTCCAGATATCGACGCAGATCCGAGCGCGACAGGCTCCACGCATATTCCATCTCGACCCTAGTGGAAGTCTCTCCAGGCAAATCTCCACGGAAGAACGCCGCACACGTTTGATTGTCAAGACCCGCAGCCATCTGCCGGATGTGCGTATACATGAATCTGAGATCGTCGGTGCTGATGCGACGCAGACCCAACGCCGCCAACTCGCCGATGGAGGCTTGGCTGAGCTCGAAAGCCATGCGTTCATGATCGGACGGGTCCGCTTCATCCATGAACTCCATGACAACTAGGGCGTTCTCAACCATCAGATCGATAATGGCCTCATCGGACAGGAGACGTTCCAGGTGCTGTCTGAAGATCGGGCGGGCTTCTTCGGGGGGGGACCAGTAATCGATTGCATTGTCGATGAGTTCATCGGAGGTCAGTAGGTCCCGAAAATTGTCGTGGCCGTTGTCTGAACCCAAGGCAGGTGATGCCGCAAGCAAGAAAATACAAGCCGCTGCGATCAGTACCGCGAATAATGGCATTCCCTTCATTTGTTATTCCTCCATAAGATCCAAAGGCGGAGGTGAGGTCGTCCTTGCACGTCTATGGGCCCGTGGCCTTGGCAGTCGGGCCATTTCCAGTGAGTATGGCGTGTACGACGATGGTTACCATGAGAATGGCACTGAGCGGTCGGCATGGAAAGGGGCGTTTGGGAGCCGACTCAGGGCTCCGTGAGGACGCATTCAGCAGAAAGGGGTGCCTTCCAGAACGAAAGAGGTATCGGGCGTGGAGCGAAGTTGACGTGTCCCTGACTGCGGGCTCACCACTGGGGTTCATCCTAAGGTGCGTTGATGAAGGATTTCTACTCCGGTCAAGCAGAGCGCTTTTTTTCAGAGTATGAAGCGTTGACGTTTGAGAACGTACATGCCGCATGGAAGCACTTGTTGCCGGATCGGCCGGGCTTTGCGATGGATGTCGGCGCGGGGAGTGGGCGCGATGCGGCTGCTCTGGCCGAACGTGGTTGGGAAGTGCTGGCTGTTGAACCCTCCGATGGACTGAAATCCCGGGGAGAGTCCTCCACGCGTGATCGGGGTTTGCCAGTCCAGTGGATGGCTGATCAACTTCCGGATCTGAGCCGCGTGCGGTCGTTGAGCTACCAGTTCGATCTGATCTTGGTATCAGCCGTCTGGATGCATCTGCCGGAGCATCAACGAGAGCGGGCGTTCCGGATTCTCGCAAACCTTCTGGCTCCGGGTGGCGTGCTGGTGATTACCCTGCGCCATGGTGCAAGCCCGGACGAGCGGACCTTCCATCCCGTTTCAAGGGATGAGCTCGAGCACTTCGCACGGCAGCAGGCCTTGGTGTCTGTTTCATGTGAAGACGTTCCCGACACTCAGGGACGCCCGGGCGTTTCCTGGGAGACGGTGGTGTTCCGTCTTGCCGACGACGGGACTGGTGTCCTGCCGCTGCTCCGCCACATCATCGTCAACGACGACAAGTCCTCGACGTACAAGCTGGCGCTGCTGCGCGCGGTGGTGCGACTGGCGGAAGATGCGCCGGGTCTGGTGCTGAGGCGGGATGATGACCGCGTGGAGGTCCCGTTCGGGGCGCTGGGCCTGTACTGGATCAAACTGTACATGCCGTTACTGCTCAGGGAGCGTCTGAAGCAGTTGCCGCGCGCCACCCCGGGCTTCGCCAAGTCCGCCTTCTGGGCACTCGGGAACATTTCGCCTTTCGATCTGCGGATCGGGCTGGCCATGGACCGTGAACAAGCGGACATCGTTGGCGAGGCCATCGATGACGCTTGCCAGACGATTAAGAACATGCCCGTGCGGTACACGACCTATCCGGGCACGAGCAACCGAATCTTCGAAGTCGCGCCGGGCTCCCGCCAGCGCAAGACGGATTTCGACCGACTGACCCCGGAAGGGCTGGAACGGTTCGGTGTCTTTCGGATTCCGACCGCGATCTGGGATTGCTGCAGTCGCTATGCGTGCTGGCTTGAACCCGCGATCGTGAATGAATGGATCGGACTGCTTCGTCAGTACAATCGCGATGCATCGGTAGAGACGCTGGTGAGCGCGATGGAATGGGAGGAGGGTATACGACAGACCTACCAGGTGCGGAATCGTGTTCAGGCCCTTCGAGACGAAGGGGCAACCGTGAAGTGTGTCTGGACCGAAACCGCCCTCCGACGGAGCTACGATGTCGACCATTGTTTTCCATGGATCCGCTGGCGCAACAACGACTATTGGAACCTGTTACCGGCCAGCCGGCGGGCCAACAACAGCAAGGGTGACCGATTGCCCTCGGCCCCCCTGCTGGAGCGTGCCCGGCCGCGTATCCTCGACTGGTGGCAACATGCGTATGTCGGAACCGAGCTTGAGCGCCCGTTTCTCCTTCAGGCGCGTGCCGCTTTGCCAGTGGAACACCCCGAAGATCTCGAGGGACTGTTCGACGGGGTGTTGCAGCAGCGCTTGCGATTGAAAATGAACCAGCGCTTGGCCGAATGGCACGGCCTCGCAGGCGCCTGAACGTACAAACGGCGCTCTGCCAGACCCCTGACACTTGTACCCATGTGATGCCGCACCAGAGTGGTCGAATGAAGGGATTGGTAGCGGTGTCGAGATTAGTGGGTGGACCTTGCCACCCTCAGCACGAGGATCCTGCGTCATGTGCGGACGGATGACGCGCTACAGCGCGACCAGCGAGCTCGCCATGCGGTATTTCCAGGTGCCGGTCGACGTGGCGTTTGACGCACCTCGATACAACGTCGCGCCCGGTACCCCCCTTGAAGCATTCAGCGCCGGGGACGAAACTCCCGCCGCCTTTCAGTCAATGTTGTGGGGCTTTCGGCCAAAGCGGGTGCAGGAGGGTCCTCGCCCAATCAACGCCCGGGCCGAAAAGGTCGCGAGCAGTCCGTATTTCCGCAGCGCCTTCGCGCATCGGCGCTGCATCGTCCCGGCGGATGGCTGGTACGAGTGGCAAAAAACTGAACAGGGCAAGCAGCCGCATTTCATCACGTTGACCGACGACGCGACGCAGGACGTGCTGTTCCTGGCGGGCATCTGGGCGCCGACCGCGGACGGCGGGGCCTGCTGCGCGATCATCACCGAGCCTGCGTCCGAGCACCTGGCGCAGATCCACGACCGGCAGCCACTCGCGCTCGACGCCGAATGCCGATGGGATTGGCTCGACCCCGAGATCACCGACCGCGAGCAGGTCCGCCATATCACTCGCCGTATGCCGCCTTCCGCTTTGCGGGCGTATCCAGTTTCCACCCGAGTGAATCGGCCGGCGAATGATGATCGGTCGTTGCTTGATCCCGTAGACCGGGCTTAATCCACCGTTTGCCTGCCCGAGGCCCGTCGCAGGGGGGCATCTCCCAGCCGTTGTCTTTCTCTGGATGTGCAGGAGCAGAGCATCCCGAAGCGTTCGTCCAAGTCCGAGTGAGTCAGCGCGTACCCCAGGGAGTTACTGTCGAAAGTGGTGTACGGGGGGGATTGAGGAAGGCGGCGTATCCGGCTGGAATGGAAGTGCGAGCAACCAGCCAGCCAAAGGAGATACGCCACCATGGCTCACGATACGACAGACATCCCGAACGGACCAGAGGACCCGTTGACCGATCTGCTGCGCCGCGGGGCGCGGGATCTGATCAAGCAAGCGGTGGAGGCCGAGTTGCAGACGTTCATGGAGCGCTACGCGGAGGACCGCTTGCCGGACGGGCGCCGGGCAGTGGTGCGCAA
>NZ_AQXY01000030.1 GCF_000376845.1 Thioalkalivibrio sp. ALE14 | reverse complement strand
GACCCAAAACCGCCAACACGTAGCAGCACGGATTAGAGAGGCCAAGGGACGCCACATGGATGACATCCAAGAGTCGACACAAGCTGGCACCATTGCCGCCCTGAAGGCGGAAAGGGATCAACTCCTCACGCTGCTGAAAGCCCTCCCCGACATTTCCTTCGTGCTGGACGCGGAAGGGCGGTACGTGAAGGTCATCGGCGGGGCCAATGAGGCCATGTATGCGAGCGGCAAGTCGCTGGAGGGCTATACGCTCGCGGATGCCCTTCCGCCCGCGGTCGCCGAGGCATGCTTGACCCACGTGCAGCAAGCCCTGCGCACCGGAGAGATGCAAACGCTGGAGTATCAACTATGCGTTGCCGATGTGACGCTGCTTCCTCCGTCCGTCCGGGACAACGATCACCACCAGGCCGAGCAGTGGTTTGAGGGGCGCGCCTTGCCGCTGCCCAGCTACGATCACCCGAAGCCGGTGGTCCTCTGGGTCGCCGTCAACGTCACGCCGCGCAAGCAACTCGAACAGTACTGGCGCGAGGCGGCCTACACGGACCCCCTTACCGGCATCGCCAACCGGCGGGCCCTCTTCGAGCAGGCCGAGCATGAAATCGAACGGGCTAACCGGCACCACCGCCCGCTTTCGCTGCTCGTACTCGACATCGATCACTTCAAGACGATCAACACCCGGTACGGTCACGCCCTAGGGGATGAGGCCTTGCGTCAATTCACACAGGGCTGTCTGAATCTGCTTCGCGATACCGATCTCATGGGACGAATCGGGGGCGAGGAATTCGTGATTCTCCTGCCCGAAACCGACCAGATGGGCGCCGAGCAGCTCGGTGCCCGCGTCGTCGAGGTGATACCGACCCTCGACGTGCCGGGAATGCATCCCGAGGACAGGATGACCGTATCGATCGGCGCCGCCACACTCGTAGAAGACGAGGGGTTCGAAGGCCTTCTGCAACGTGCCGACGACGCTCTCTCCACGGCCAAAACGGGCGGAAGAAACCGGCTAAGAATGGGTTACACATAGCCCGTAGCGCCGCCGCACCTGGTACCGCTAGTGCCGAAAAAGGCTGCGCTCCCGGGCACACTTCAACAGGAACTCCTGCATATGGAAGCGATGCGTGACATGCCACACATGCCCCGGCAAGTGATCGCGATTGGCTCGCGGCATGGCTTCCGTCCCTGGAATGGGCATTCGGCGACTGAAATTGCTGATTTAAGCCCGTATTTGGGTCTTAATCCAGCAATTCTTTTCGTCTTTTCAGTGCGTTAGCCTGATCCGGCCCCGCTATAGCTATTAGGCACCCTCTTCGGGTGCCTCAATATGCTTCGACCCCAAAGCCGCCTGGCCGTCAGGCCTTTTGGCCGTCAGGCCTTTTCCAGTTCTCCACTAAACGACCAACGATCAGGCCTCTCTATCCACTTCCCAGCGACACGACAGACCGTTCCGGCGTCCGAAACCTCCACTTCGTCAAGCAGAAGTGAGAATTCCGTCCGATCATCTTCCGGAGGAAAGCCCTCATACCTTGCGACTGCAACCGCCGAGAACCCCCCTCCAGAGAGCTTGGCTGCCGTACCATCCGCACGAAATTCACCGAACTCATCATACCCCTTCAACTCAAACGCAATTTCCGAAGGCCGTACGATTAGCTCCTTAAACTCAAGGTCGAATTCGGAATTTTCAACGTCGACGTGACCAGAAAATCTCATGCTACCCCACCCTCTTTTCAGCAATCCTCATAAAACTCCGAAACTCACTAATGTAGATAACAATACCCCCCCCAATAACCATCAAGCTTCAGAGTCGCCAAATCGGTTACGACTGCGCGAGCCCCCTCGCCTTATCTCACTGCGCACACAGCGGTCTCGGAAAAAACGCATATAGAAAATATTCGTAGCCAGTACACTTGTTAAAGATTTCAGACAAATCAAATTCCTCAACGCCACCTATGGACCCCTCGAGATTAGAAAGAGCATCGCCAAGCCGGGCCCAACTAGCCGCCCGCTTCCCATCGGGAATACGAGCAGGTGAGTCTTTTTTATCCAAATCGAAGTGATGCCCCCACCAGCTAGCCACTGCATCGTCGCAGGTCAAAGCCACAACTAGACCATAATTTCTATCGAGTTTCTCGAAGACACCTGCCCCGTGGTTGTTTTCTTCAATAAAACTAAACTCGTTTATTCGATGGATGTCTCGTATGAGTGAATCCGCCGTACTGGTATCGTGCAAGCGCTTGGCCTCCACGAGGAGCATACCCTCCAGATTTTCGTTGCACCCCCAAGTGACGACCAGATCCAATCGACGATGCGTCGCCGTAGGGCCTCCTTGGTCCTTCCCACATAAAAGCGGCGTGGACGGAACCTCTGTGTAAGCCTGGAAGGAAAAGCGGGAGTTTTCCGGGTGTCTATCAATGTCCTCGCAGATTGATCTTTTCTGGAGAACGCGAATCAGTGCCGCAACAGCGTTGCTCTCGCCTATCCCATTACCCCCGAATGCCGGCCAATACCAGCTCAGATCCTCCCACAACTGCTGCGCCGCAGCTTTCGCCAATTCATCCGCCGGCTGCCCCATCACTTCCATACTAGCTCCCCCTCTACAGTGTGAACGCCAAAAAAACACACCCTCATCCGTTCTCCGGTGGCAACCGACAGTGGTGCTGCCAGAACCAGATCGGATCCTTCAGAGAGGTATCGGGTTACCGACTGCGCAACCAAATCCACTGATACCGGGGTCACAGAGGCGTCGACCGGAAGCACTACCAGAGCCGACCATGCCGGACCATCACCGCTCACCCGTTCGGCGATGTCCTTTTGCATCACATGCACGTCACGCAGCTCCCTGGGTATCGAGTATTCCGCCAAAACGCCAATTCCACCGTTCTTCGGAAGAACTGAGTACACGTCGGCGACATCGACACCGATCATCCCCGGTGTAACCGCGCGCTGGAGAAGTCGTGCGACCTCCGAGGAATGGCTGTGCGGGAACCGAATGCGCTTGGCGCGCGGCTCATGCCCGCCAACATGAATCTCGGCAATGGAACCACCAAGACCTTCACGATCGTCCTCCAGTCGGAGACTCAAGGCGGCGGGTCCACATCGCGCTAAACCTCGCTCGCTTGCCGAGGTAGCGGGATGGCTCTCAAGAACAGCGAATGGGCCGCTTCCCGGTTGCTGGACCCATAGCGTCCAACCGCCATTGCCATGTTCTACAACGCGGCTCTCGAAATCTTCCACTTCATCCCCCTTGAATCCAATTCTAACCGCCCAGAAGTCATGCGAGAACAGGCTGCTCGGTTCATAGGCGCCCGCTCGCGCAGGAGCGCTACCCCCACTGCGAGATCAGGCATCGCTCGTGGATCCAGGCATCTGCCACCTGCCCACCCCAATCAGTCGATCTGGCGCAGGATTCGACCATCCGTTCCCCGAATATACGTAGGTGCCGAGCCCGGTCCCTCTTCGACCGCCCCCCAGGAACCGCCTGTCGGGGGCACGAATGCACGTCGGCCCGAACCGCTTCCGGTCGACGTATCCCGTAATCCGGCCATCCGGTTCACGGATCAGGGGCTGGCCCACGCGGTGGCTATTGCCCGAGGGGAGCGTCGGAGTCGTGCAGCCTGCAAGCAAGGCCAGCACAAGCGGGCAATACCCCGGTCTAGGCGCTTCGTCTTCATTGGCCTCTTGCTACGGCTGAATGCCTTCCCAGCATCTCACCCCAGTGCGTCGTTTTCTGTCGCCCAGGTTTCGTATCGTGTCGTATCGGGTGGAACGGAATTCCCCCCCCGGACCCGCGACCGCCCTTCAAAATCGGCTTCGTGGGTCACTGGAAAGACCGCCTTATCGACGGTTGACGCAAGACCAAGAGCATCGCCATGAACGCACAGCATTACCCTGTCCGCATCGAGCGCGACGCCGCTGGACGGTACCTCGCCACCTGCCGTGACGTACCGGAGGCGCTCACCGACGGCGCTGAACGTGATGAAGCCAAGACCGAGATGGCCGATACGCTGATGGTCGCGCTGGAGGGCTATCGGCTTGATGGGCGCCGGCTGCCCCCGGCTTCGCGCCCGGAACCGGGCGAAGTGCTGATCCGCGTGAAGGCGGATTGATTGCCCGAGCCCGGCCTAGTCGCGGATGGCCGTGATGACTCCGTCGTCGACCCATACGTACGCCGCGCCCTGTCCCTGCCGATACTCCCATCGCTCTTCGGCCCCGCGAACGGTCGTTAGCCGCCGCACCCTGCGTGGCGTACCACAAAGTTCGGCGAGGTCCGACGCCTTGTCCCCGGGCTCAAAGGATCGGGAGGGACGAAAGCAGGCGGCAAAGCGCTGCTGCTCGGCACGCCGTTGTTCTCGCTCGTCCTGATTCGGAAAGTCGCGGCGCTTGGCGTCACCGGTACAGGGGGCATCGGCGTACTCGACCCCCTGCGGCGTTTCGCACTTGAAGTAGCCGTCGGCGGGTGCGGGTGAGCTGGCCACCCACAGTGCGCACCCGAGCCAAACCACCCACGCACGGCTCATCCACCAAGCTCCCCTGGGAGTGTCTCGTCGATCCTGCTCGCGTACTGCCCCACCGCTACCCGCTCAAGATAGCGCTCCTGCGCATGGGACTCGATGGCACCCGGTCGCGCCTGGCGGACCTGTTCGATGGCAGCCACGGTCGGCATGCCCCGATCAATCAGGAGCCGGGCTGCCACGGTGCCGGCCCGGCCCAGACCGCCTTTGCAATGCACCACCACGCGTCCACCCACATACAGCGAGCGGTGGATTTCCGGCGCCAGGGCCTGCCACCGATCATCCCACCCCGCATCGGGAGCGGCCATGTCGGGGATGGGAAGGTGGTACCAGGTCAGCCCGGCGTCACTGACGCAATCGCCCAATCCCGGAACACTCAACTCGACCAATTCATCGATTGTGGTGAGGGTCACCACGGCGGCCGCACCCCAGGTCTTTATCCGCGTCACATCGGCCTGAAGATCCCGGGCCCAGGGGCCGGTCATCGCCTGCATTTGTTGCTTGCCGGGGCAGAAGGTGACGCCGATGACGCCACCCTCCGCAAGCGGGATCTCGGCAATTTGCAGCGGATGGCTAGCACTGGTCCGTTGGGTGGTCATTCAGTGCCCTCCGTAGATCGGGCATCGCTCACCCCCGCAGGGGCCGCATCCGCGAGCTGTAACAATGCATCTCCGAGTCCGGCCAGACGATCGTGCTGGCTGAGCCGGGCGCGCCACTCCTCGGGGATGCCCGCCTCCCCGTAGAAGACCCCGGCCAACTGGCCGAAGATCGCGGCGGTGGTGTCGGCGTCATCGCCCAGGTTGGCCGCCATCAGGGCCCCTTCCCGGAAATCGCGGCTTCGGTCAAAGGCCCATAGAGCGGCCTCCAGACTGTCGGCCACATAGCCCGTGCCGCGGATGCGGGGTGGATCGTGTTGCCGGAAGGATCCCTGCGCAATGGCCTCGATCCGCGGTGCCAGCGTGTCCTGCGCCTCGAATCCGGGCAGCTCGCGCCACGGACACTCCAGTATCTCCGTCCGGCTTGCCCCATCGAGCGCGGCCAGGAGATAGGCCGTCCACAACCGACAGGCATCCAGACACTCCCGTGCGCCATGCGTCGTTTTCGAACTGGCTTGCGCCCCCACATGCGCCTGGACCGGCGTACGCCAATAAGCCAGGGGTATCGGAACCAGGCGCATCAGGGAACCATTGCCGGCTGATTGCGGATCGTCCGACCCACTCATCGGATCACCAGAATCCTCATAGCGACGCAGTGCGGAGCACACGGTGTTGCCGATATCGAAGCAGCTTCCCGTACTGCTTGCGTATCCCTCCCGCCACCATCGAACGTACCGGTCCATCTGGTCGTGTGCATCTAACCCCTGACAGTGAACCAGGCTCTCGGCCAGGCAGATCGCCATTGAGGTATCGTCCGTCCATTGCCCCGGCTGCAGACCAAACGGTCCACCTCCGACCATATCGGTAATGGGTGTGAAACTGCCGGGACGCTGGAACTCCAGGGTGGTTCCCAATGCGTCGCCGCATGCCAGTCCCAGCATGGCGCCCCGGTAGCGGTCTTCGAGTGTTGGCATGCCCCGCCTTCTTCTTGTTGGCCTGATGAAACCCGGACGATACGCTCACGTGATTGCGGCCGGTCAACGGCGTCTTCGCTTCGTTGATAGCACACGCAGGCGTCATCCCCTGACGCGTCACCGTGCACTCGACCCTGTCAGTATCGTGGTCCGGCCACCGGACATCACTGCAGCGCAATCCGGCGTCCCATGACCCTCAAGGTCAAAGGCGCCCCCAATCGCCACATCCAACGACCGGCCGTTAGCATGCATGCCATGGGGTGAAGAACGTCCCCAAATACGAAACGCCACCGCCACGAATCAAAGCATGGAGCGCAACATGGACGATGAAGAGCAGGAGCGGGACAAGGAGCTGGAAGAGCAGGAACGCCAGCAGCGCCTGGAGAATATGCAGCGGCGCAGCGACGGCCAGATGGGCGTCGGGTTCGATGTGCTGTATGAACCGAACCAAGACGCAGGCGAAAAGAAGGACGGCGAGTGAAATCCGGATGCACGACTGAGCGCTTGAGGTATGCAAGCCTGCATGGTTTCCAGACCCCGAGCTGACGGGAGCCGACCATGACGATGCTCAAGGTTGGGGAAAAGGACCGCGATGGCCGGCAGAAGCGGATCGAGCACACCGGGCGCTATCTTCGGGCAAGTCGTACCGGCGGGCTGTCGCTGCGCGCGCAGACGCGGGCCGCCGGCATCAACCTGACCGGCAACACCAACCACGGCGTACGGGTGTCCACCCGCCTGGCGAAAAACACCCAGGTCGCCTTCCAGAACGGTCGCTTCATCCTGCGCGGACGCTATGGCTCGGATGCGGCCAAGTTCAACCTGTCGAAATCGGGCGTCACCGTCTCCACCAAAACCCCGATCGGCTCGTTCAACTGGATCCGGCCGGGGCGCTCGTCGGCCAAGATCGCAGGGGTACAACTGCGCGGGCATAATGCGGCCGCTATCCAGGGGATCTTCGCACTCTTCGCCAGCTTCTACTGGCTGTTCGGTGGGATACTGCGACTCTTCGCGGGGCTTATCGGCGGGATCGGACGACTCGCCACCGCGGCCCAGACCCGACGGCACCTTGCGGAGGAGGAAGCGGCCCGCCCTCAGTTTCAGTTGGACACGGTCCGGGCACTCGGCGAGCAGGCTCTGGCCGAGCACGGGGTGGACCCTTCGACCTGGTCCGGCCGGGATCAGCTTGCGGCCCTCGCCTTTGCGTTCCTGGCCCTCGGCCGCGGGGCGGCAACGTTGCCACAGCGCTCTACCGAAAATAGCTCGGCCCCAGCGGCTGAGGCGGCCTTGTTCGAGGACATGCAGACCGCCGCCGAGCACTGGCGCATCTGGGCGGGACCCCTGCCGCCCGAAGACATCGAACCGGCCATGGGGATCGTGACGATCCTCGCCCTGAGCCTCGCGCAGACGGCCGATTCGGAGTGGCGCGGCGAGGTCCTGCTGGCCCTGGATGACGCCTGCCTGCGCGATGGGCCCAAGACCCTGCTGCAGGAAGCGATGATCGACCTCACCGCCGAGTCCATGGGCGTGGAACTGGTCCTGGAGGGCGAGCGATGAGCGAGCCAGAACATGGCGCCCTGGATGCCCTGGTCCGAGTGCACCAGCATTTCATCCAGACCCCAGGCCCGAATGAGACCTGCGCGGCGTGGCGTTCGTATTGTCGTGACCGTGGTTGTGAGTGGGTGACGACGTGGGACACGCAGCCCTACCGGGAAACCGAGACGATTGATCTTGCTCTATCGGAGCACGACCGGTTCGACGACATCCCCCAGGAGGCACTCGACCGGGCTCTGTTGCAGATCGTCGACACCGAAGGGCCGGTTCACCTCGTCATCCTCACCCGGCGACTGCTGGAGGCGGCAGGGTTTTCCCGGGCCGGCTCGCGAATCCAGGCGCGCATCCATGAGCGTCGCGCGGCCCTGGGTGCGCAGGGCTTGATCCGCCTGAAGGGTGAATTCTCTGGCCGTGACGAACAGTTCGCGGTGCCTTGCCTGCGGGACTGGAGCAATCTCCCGGATGCACTGCGTCAGCTCGACCACGTCCCTGATACCGAACTGACGCTATCGCTGGTTCGCACGGTGGCTGAAGCCGGCACACTCGCCCGCGATACGGCCATGAACGACGCCCTCCACCGGATGGGCTTCATCCGCCTGACGGACAACGCGCGGGACCGGCTTCAGGCACCGCTGGAACGGGCACTTCAGGAAGGATTGCTGGTTCAGGGAAAAGAGGGGTTGGAGCCCGGCCGAAAAGCCTTTGAGAGGCCTCGACCAACTCCCTGATCAAGGTGCTGTGCGGGGCAGAGGAAGATGTTCGTAACGATGGGTTGCCACCGCGCTCCGGCCGGGTGCTGGAGGCGGTGCTGTACCGCGGCGCGCTACCACGCGGGGATGTGGCTGGATTGCTGGATCTCAGCGAGCGCCAGGCGCGTCGCATCACGTCGGCTCTGCTGTCGCAGGGGGTGGTGGAATCTCCCAGCTCCCGAGCGCGTTCGCAGGCCGCCCCGTACACGCCGCGCGGCGCAAGCTGTTAGAGTTCAGGGTCCACATCAGTAGCCCGCCTCTTTCTGGTGTCGGAAGGCCAGGACATACACCACGTCGTCGGCCGGGTCGTGACGGTAGAGGGCTACAAATCCGGAGTCGCCGAAGGCAATCAACAGCTCGCGCAGGTCGGGTATTTCAGGGTCCGGCCGGCCAATATCGGGTGCCGTTTCCAGCAGCAGGAATTGCCGCTCGATCGCCTGGCCCGCGCGCCTGGCGGCATCCGGGGCTTTGGTGGCAAGAAAGCCCCGGCATCGTTCCAATCCTTCTGCTGCGCCTGCGGTGACGATTACTCGTGGCACTCGGGCACGGCCTTTTCATCATCAGTGCCCCAGGTGTTCAACCAGGCGCGCGCTTCCTGTCCGGTCAGGTGCTGGCCGGTTTCCCGATAGGCCGACCAGGACGCCAGGGCTTCCTGCCTGAAGCTCTCGCGGGCTTCCTCGCGCTCGACGTATTGCCGGATGGCTTCGAGCATGATCCAGTGAGGCGTGCGTCGGCGTTGACCGGCAAGGTGCTGGACGCGACCTTTCAACGTGTCATCAATCTTCAGTGACGTTGCCATAGCGGGCCTCTTATTACTAAGTAATACCTTGTAATATTCTATCCCTTCTTCCCCTCTGCATCCACCCCCGATCGTTCGAGCCCGCCAAAGATATCCAGAGACGCCCGAGGCTATAATGCGTATTAACTTTTACCTAATTTCCATTTAATGCGCCTTATTCTCCCCATTACCGGAATGCACACATGAAGTTTCGCCCCCTCCCGCCCCTCGAGAACGCAATGAAAAGAGCGGGCGAAAACATCGAGATTGCTCGCAAGCGGCGGCAATGGACGGAAGCGATGATGGCGGAACGCATTGGGGTAAGTCGGAAAACGTATGCAAAGATCGAATCCGGCGATCCGTCCGTAAGCTGGGGTGCGGTCGCATTCGCCCTCTTTGTGCTGGGGATGACCGAACAAATCGAAAACCTTGGCGCGCCCGAGAAAGATCCCACCGGACTCCGGCTCAGCGAAGATCGGCTCCCTAAACGGGTCCGCAGGCCGCGCAGGCGAGATTGAGTCATGACGGAACATGCGCGCGGAACCGAAGTCTGGGTCAATCGCATGGGTACAGACACCCGCGCTGGCACACTGCGGTCTTCATTCCAACGCGGAGCAATTCGGACGAGCTTTGAATACCGCGCCGTTTGGCTGCACTCACCGCTTGCGTTTGCCATTGATCCATCGCTACCGATGCGTGAAGGGCCTCAATACCCAAGTGATGGACATTCGCTCTTTCCAGCCTTTGCCGATGCGGCCCCCAACCGATGGGGGCGGCATCTGATTGCGCGCGCAGAGTGGTACGCAGCCGCCCAGGAACATCGGCCCCCTCGCCCACTGTTCGACATCGATTACATCCTCGGCCTCACCGACCGGTATCGCATGGGCGCGCTGCGCTTTCGAGACCTCCGGGACGATCAGGCAGGAACGCCATTCCTTTCGCCATCTGATGAAAAAACACCTTCAGTAACCCGGATGCATGAAATCCAGGCAGCGGCCCAGCGCATGGAGTCCGGCACGGAAACCGCGCGGGATGTACAGATCCTGCTGGGTCCCGGCGCCTCGTTAGGCGGGGCGCGCCCCAAGGCCGTGGTGGCCGATGAGTTCGGCTCGGAATGGATCGCCAAGTTCGAGCGCGATCAGGATCCGCGGCCGGTACCGCGATGGGAAGCATTGACCCTGCGGCTGGCTCACGACGCGGGCATCGTGACGCCCCGTTTCCAGTCCATCGCGGTCGATGGCCGCAGCGTCTTCCTTGCTCGCCGCTTCGACCGAACGGAGGACGGCAATGGACGCGTTCCGTACGCAAGCGCGATGACGCTTTGCCGCAAGCGCGACGGGGATGACGCCAGCTACCTGGAGATCGCGGGAGCCATCCTGCAGCATGGCGGTAGCCCCCGGGAGGACCTGCGGCAACTATGGCGCCGCATGGTGTTCGGTGTCCTTGTCCGAAACACGGACGACCACCTCCGCAACCACGGATTCCTGTGGGATCCCGCCGCTGGGTGGCGCCTCTCGCCCGCATTCGATATCAACCCGACGCCGATCAAGGAAGGGGCAGCCGTGCATGCGCTGGCGCTCGATGATCGCGGAGATCGCACCGGCTCGCTGGATCTGGTCATGGGCGTCCACGACTACTTTGGTCTCTCGTCGCAGGAAGCCCAAACCATCATCCAGGAGGTGACCCGGGCGGTCTCGCAATGGCCACGACGGGCCCGGGACTTTGGTTTGACCGCGGCCGATTGTCGCCACATGGAGGGCACTCTTCCCGCCCACTAGGCCGCGATTCCTCCACGTTCACTCGCCTCAGGTAATCCAGTCGTTCATCGGCCCCGCTCCGCAGAGATTCAGTCTTTACGCGCCGGGCGCAGCCAATCCAGACGACACGGGCGTTGACGGGCCAGGGGCCCGCCCTCCCTACCATTCGACCGATTGAAAATACGTCGAACGCGCCTAGGGTCCCGCGGCCCCAACACGCCTTTGCAGCGTCATTGCGGCGAAACCGTCAGGCGACGGCGCGACCCAGATAGCCCCTGATGCGCAACAGGCCCTGCAAGCCCTCCGCGCTGACGACTTCGGCCGGTGTTCGACCATCGAACGCACGGTTGTGCGCCTTCATCCAGCGATAGGCGTTCTCCCGATCGTGCGGGAACAACAGGCGCAGGTCCTTGTGCATGCCCAGGATATGGCCGGCGCGGTCCAGCACCTCGGGATCATCGGCCAGCGGCGCCCCTTTGCGATACGAAACGAGCCGTTTCGCGTCTTCCCGCCCGAGACCCAGCATCGCGAGCGATTCGTGGGTTTCAAGGCCCCAGTTCTCGAAGGCCTGCATCACCATCCGCGCCAAGGCCCTGCGCTCGTCGACCGAGACCGATGGGGATGCTGCTTCCATCATGGATCCTTGCCCCTCTCTGTTTGCGTTCGTCCGCTACGAGAATACGCCGTGCTCGATGCGGTGCAGGACGGTCTCGACCCTATCGGCCCCTTCGTCAGTTTTCAGCAGATCGATGGGCGCAGCTTCGAGCACACGATTCCGCGTCTGCATCCATCGGTCTGCTTTTTCGGGATCCTCAAAGATCACCGCCGCCTTCTCGCGCATACGGGTGATGCGCACTTCCACTTCGCTCGGGTCGGCCATCGCTGCCATCCTTCCTGCGTGCCTATTTCAGGCTTGGTCATAAAGGTAGCAGTTTCCCGCGGCCTGATGCCCCTTCAGGCGATCGTTTCGATCAAACCGGGGTCGTCCTCGGTTGGGCGATTCACGCGAGTCGAAACGGGGTGATAGACCAAGGCGTCCGGGTTCAGACGGACGGTCCCGGCTCGGATCGCCTCCCGCTCCGTCCGTTCGGGATCGAGCCAGTCCCAGCGACACTCGGCATCCAGTACCAGCGGCTTGCGATCATGAATGTGCGCCAGACGCTCCGACGCGGGTTCGGTGATGATCGCGCAGCAGGCGCCGCCATCGGCCGTGGGTTCCCAGATGCCCGCCATCATCAGGATGTCCTGCGGCGCGTCCTCAGCCAGGGAGATGTAGTACGGCTGCTTGCCGTCATCGGTCTTGCGCCACTCGTACCAGCCATCGGCCAGCACAATGCATCGGCGATGGGCGAATGCGGACCGGAAGTACGGACTGGCGGCGACCTTTTCGGCCCGGGCATTAATCGGGCGAGGGCCGTCCTCCACTCGTTTCGGCCGAAAGCCCCAAAACATCGGCTGGAAGGCGGCCCGCTCCTCCTCGCCGGCGCGGAACGCTTCCAGGTCGGTGCCGGGCGCGACATTGTACCGAGGCGCATCGAAAACCTCGTCGACCGGCACGTGGAAGTACCGCATCGCCAGATCGCTGGTGGCGCTGTAGCGTGTCATCCGTCCGCACATGGCTACCCGTCCCGCCTGGAAATCTCTGCACGCACCCCGAGCAGCCGTTGCGCGCTCGGACAATACCCAGATCACATCAGCATTGTCGGTACGCTTCCCGGATGGTCACCGGAGGTGTAGCCGAGAGACTACCGCACCGAATCATTGACCCGTACGCACTCCTGGCCCATGTTCCGGACTCTAGACTGAACCACTGCGGCGATCCGGAATGAGGGCTCCCGGAAAACCGTTGACGAGCAACCCACACACGCCCCGACCGCCATGAAAATCGTATTCGTCGGGGATCCGCATGGTCGGGTCCCCAACATCATCGCCGAGATCGAAAAGCACCACACCGATGCGCATGCCGTGTGCATGGTAGGCGACTTCGACCTCCAGGCGCCGCTCGACGGCTACATCAAGCACCTGGCGATCCCCGTGCTGTATATCCCCGGCAACCACGACTATGACAGCGTCGAGTACCACGACCGCCTGCTGACGTCGCGGATCGCCACCAACATCGACGGCCAGGTCATCCAGATCGCAGGGCTGACCATCGCCGGTCTCGGCGGTCACTTCGTCGGTCGCGTCTGGCGGCCGCCGGACCCACCCCGGCACCCTTCGAAGGCGAGCTACGCGGCAGGCCTAAACACGGTCCGGAAATCCGGAACGCCGCCGAACTGGCGCAACGACATGCCCCTGCGCTCCGCGGCGGCGATCTGGCCGGAAGATCTCGAGCGCCTCGCCGGGCAAACGGCCGACGTGCTGGTTACTCACGAGGCCCCCACCACCCACCACCACGGCTTTGCCGAGCTGGACCGGTTGGCGCAGCAGATGGGCGTTCGCTTGATCGTCCACGGCCACCACCACGAGCACTACAGCAAGGCCCTCGGAGACATCCGCGTGATCGGCCTCGGTGCCGCCCGGATCCACGGCGAAGTTTTGTAGGCCCACCCCCTCATCGCCCGCCCAACCCACACCCAAGACCCGTCGATGGGACGGCCGTGAAAACTCAATATCACATTCGGAAAAACAAGCGGGCCCGGGCGCTACAGAAAAATCCATCGACGCCCAAAAAGGCCCCATATGAAATTAATATATCACTTATGCAATGCTTTTATTATCAGATATTTATAGACCCTCGATCGCGGTATTTTGACCGATATTGAAATTTACACAGAAAAGCATTGACGGCCCGTTAAAATCATGATCAGGTTAGGAGGGAGGGGAGCAAAACACAGGGGAAACCGACAAAATGCCGAAAGGACGATGGGAAGGTATAAAATTAAGGTCCGCAGTTTTGCGCGACATCGTACCGCTACACACTTCGTACCAAAATCAGCCGTATGCAATTCCCGATGATGCATTCACCGATGCAGCAATTCGTGCACTAATTAACTCGCATCCTATCCCCGTGGTTCGAGATGGCGAGGAGACCTGCGCGCTCGTCGGAGGCCGCATACTCATAGAGGCTCAAACACGGCTCGCACCGCAGACACGCATACCAGTCATCGACTACACCAGCTGCGCGGTAGATGCCGCCGAGGAGGCCCGTTGGGGCCACGCCGTGCTCGCCTCTCTCCTGACCGCACCTCACCCCGACGTCTTGCCGGCACAGATCGAATCCCTTCGCGCTGCGATCCCCACAGACCTGGCCGAAAAATGGATGCCGAGTATGCGATCGGCGCGAGCCCTCTCACGTCTGACGGGCATCCACCGGAGCAGGCTGCGGGTCCGGGAAGAATCCGCGCAGCCACTCCCCGCGCAGTCGGAGACCCCGTTGGATCGCATCCGTCGCAGGGCGCTGGGCCATGAGTGAGCAGCCGGTGCCCGGACAACCCGCGGGTGGGGTCGACCCGCGGATGGATCCACGATTCCAGGAGCGCCTCGACTGTATCCTTCGCCGCCCCCGATCGACCGAAGGGTCGCTCCCATATGTGGTTCGCGAGTGGCTCGCATGTACGGAGTGGCTAACTGGTTGCACTGGGGGGCACACACGAATGGCCACAATGCTCCGTGCGGCAGGTGATCAGATGCTGCCGGAAGTGGGGCGAATCGACTCACTGCCTCCCATCTCAGAGCGGGAAGCAAAGCGGCAGATCCATGGCGAAATGGGCGAAACACCCATCTACGGTATGCTGCTGCACCTTGCCGTAGCGGCTCCGACCGTGGCCCATCAGATTCGCCCGCTCGCATCACAGATCCTCCTCGCATATGCCACGCTTATCTACCACGATGGCGGACGGCGCATCGCCCTCTGCACCGAACATCGAGCGGGCAAGCCACCAGTCCCCAGCGCACCGGAGGCCTGCCGCCTTGTGCGACAACTCGCAGTCGGCAAACACCCCGAAATACTCGCCCACCTACCCGACAAGCAGGCCCATCTCTCCTACGCCTTCGATCACCTTAAGGCCGTACTGCCGGAGGGGGTTGATGAGTCAAGATACGCGTCGCAGGCGAGCGACATACGCGTCATGATCCGCGACGCCAGGAAACGCAGTAGTCGCAGGAACCGGAAGAGCTCCCAGCACCGGGCGCCTACACCCAGCACGACACCGCCGGACCTTGAAGGCGCAAGTGAGGCGGGGCTACGGGAACACCAAAGGCGGCAGCCGGCCGTCGAAGGCACCCGAGTCCTATCGATTGGCCCGCTCTCTCTCGACCAGGAAAATGAGTACCAGCACATCGGCCTGACCACCGCCGAGGTCCGCCCCAAAAGGGTGACCATGCGCTCCAGCATCATGCGCGGCGAGCACCCGGGCGACAGCCTGTCGATGCGGACCCGACGCCAGCAGGGCGTGGTGCGGGACCGGGCAAGGGCCAACCAGCGACTGCCGATCCACCGCAGCCTGCCACGTCAAGACGAAGTCCGAGCCCTGGTCACGGACCTCATGCCCTGGCTGCAAGGCACGGCGCCCGCATGCCGAGCAATCGAAGCCGAAGCGGCAGGCCTGCTGGCTCTAATGCTCGCCACCGGCGGAACCCTGGAGGAACTCCACAGGCTTCCAGTAGTGGAGGAGGCATCGTCGTTACCCGATGACCAGCGCCGCGCCATCCTGACCCGCGACGGCATCCAAATCTGGGTGCGGGTCCCCGCGCCCGAAATGGACCCCGCGCTGTACAGCGCGGTATCAGACCTCCTGGAGCCGACCGAAACGGGGCTCCTGCTCCCCCTCCCGGAACCGATCCTGACCCTTCTGCGGAGTGTCCGAAGAGCCTCCGGGACCCTGCATACGTCGAGCATGTTCGCCTCGGAGCTCAACGAACTGAAGCAGGCGGCCACAGCACAGTTGGCAAAGGTCAATGACCAGCACCACAGCCAACTGCGACTCGCGCGCATCCCGTCCGTGCTGCCACAGGTCATCGCGGATCAATGCGGCAACTGGTCCTACGCCTGGATCCTGTCGGGCGACGGGGACCCGCATGCGCACACTCCGCTCGTGTACCAGACGACCCCGAAATCCCGCCTGGTCTCTGCCTATCGTGATGCGATCCATCACATCTTCGGCACGCCCGGCCACGACGGCGTAGCGAACCATGCCCCCGTCTCCTCGGACGAGCGCTATTTCGGCAGTGCGCTCCAGCCGAAGCCCAAGGTATGGGAGGGCATCGCCCGGGAACTGCGCCAGATGACCCCCGAGACCCCATCCGCCCTGGCTAGTCGCGAAGAACATGTCAGGCATCACAATGCGTATACCCTCTACACGGCGTTGCTGGTCCTGGTCGGCACGGGGCTGAGAGTCGTACGCGATCCGATCGAGAGTGTGCTCGACATCGACTGGGATAACGCTCTGCTGTACGTGGTGGACAAGGAGGCGCGGGCAAGCGGAAACCAGCGGATCGTCCCCTTGGCCCCGACCGTTCTGGGACAACTCAAGGCCTATGGACGCCACCTGCTGGCACTCGCGTCCCGGTGGGACCATCGCCAGCCCGAACCGGCTGCCGAACTGCGGGCCGCCGCATTCGGCAACGACGAGTCGATCCCTTTCCTAGTTTTCCTGTCGAAGGATATGTCCGTCGAACCCGTTCGGCCCGGAACACTCTCGCCTCGTCTGAGCAACCTGTTCCCCGCCCCCGTAAACCTTGGCCGCCATCATATCCGCACGCATCTGACCGAGACGGGCTGCCCGGGCGAATGGATCGACGCCCTCCTCGGCCACGAGCCGATTGGTATGGAAGGCTACGGCCCCTATTCGGCTATGAGCATCAATGATCTGCGCGGCGCTGCCACCGATTGGATCGAGCCGATGCTGCAGCAACTAGGCTGGGCCAAGATGGAAGGAGTGCCCACATGACACTCCACCCCGTATGGACCCGTCCGGCGCCGCCCGCCTCCGAAAAATCTATCGGGCGCGAGGCCCGTGCGCGTCAGCGCGCACTCGAAGCCAGCGCGTCCCTCCGCCGGTTATTGCACATAGTGCGTCGCGAATCACCGGACATTGCCAAGGGGACACCGCCTCCCGACGGGCAAAAGGCCATCGAACACATCGCCCAATGCATCCGGGATGAGGCTAGGTCGGCGGTCGACTGGCGCAACCAGCACAATTTCTTCGCGGTCAGCATTGATCGCGGGAACCGCCAGGGTCTGTGGTCACTCACCGCACCCAACCTTTTTCTGGATTTACCTCGAGACCGTCTGCTGCGCGATGAGGAGCATTTCCGACGGGGTACGTGTTTCGTAACCATCCGCAAAGAGTTTGCATCCGCACTCGACGAGCTACACAAGCACGAAAAACGCTGGCATGAAGAGGGCACCACGACCCTCGCCACCCGACGCGCGGAACTGGTGTTGGCCAGCGCAGTGCTCTTTGGAGGCTTCTGTAACGCGCGGTACCTCGGCTTCCTGCCACATGCCCTGCGATCGAGCTCAATACAGCAGTGCGGTGAGCAACTGTGGATGGACATCCGCATTCCGAAGGCGGACGCGCCACGGCTGAATCTGGTAGGCGAGGACGAAGCTCTCCACCGGTGGTGCATCGACGATCTTACGGCCGCTCTGGTTGCGAATTATCTGCGACACCACCCAGCTGAGCCATTTCCCGTGCCATCCGGGAAGAACGCTGGCCAGCGAGCGAAGGAGGTCGTGAGCACGATCCGCGGGCTCATGACCGATCTGGGAATATCGACCCCGCCGGATCTGACGCCCGGCCAGTGGTGTCAGGGAGCCTGGGCCGCTCTGGAACGAGAACCCGACGCTTCCGTTCCTGCCTATCTCGCGGAATACGCGCTGGGGCGCATGCCCAGCTGCTCCCTGCCCCCAGACCGCTGGGTGGCGTTGCTGAATCAGCGGGTTTCGCGCAATACAAAGCTGAGCACTCAGCCGCCCAAGGCAGTCCCCGATGCGGTTTCGTTGCCCTATCCCATCAGGCCAGGCGGCACGCCCGACAAGGACACCAGTCGCGTCGCCCGGCGCCTGTTGAAGGCTTTCGATGACAAGCACTCGAAAAAACTTTCACGGACCGACTGCGTGCGCCGACTGGAAGATCTGATGAGCACCCAGGCCCTCGGCCATCATGTCGTCGCGGACCTACTGGCCCACTGGGCCATCGTGCTCCTGTCGTATGGATCCTCATGGCACCGAAAGCCGCTGGCACCCAGCACCGTCTACGGCAGCTATCTGGCGCCAGTCGCACGGCCCCTGATCAGCCTGCTGGCTAGCGCGGAAATCGACGATCTTCGGGACATGAACACCGACGATTTCGGAGAGCTGTATTCGGACGTGCTGCACCAGACCCGCTGGAAGGACAAGGATCTCCCGGCCTCTGCACTGGAGGAGTTCCACACATACCTTTGTGCCCAGCATGGGGTAGCACCACTCGAAACCACCCTGACCGGAACCAGTCGAGGGACCCCCCGCGTTCGCGCCCTCATTATTACGGAGTCGGAATACCAGGCCACGCGAAAGGCCATCCAGGCGCAGTACAAGAGCCACCCCACCCGAAAGGAAACGCTCGAGATGGCTTTGTTCCTCGGCTTTCGCGCCGGACTTCGCCCGGCCGAGTGCATGAAGCTGCGTCTCAGTGAAATCCTGGTGGGAGCATCCGACACCGTCATAACCGTCAGGACGAACCGCTACGGCACGAACAAGAGTCGACCGTCACTGCGTCGGATCGACCTGGCCGCACTGTGCCCGGACGATGAATTCCACTGGTTTTCCAGCCGTGTGGCACAACTGCAAGCCTTGTTCGGAAAAGTCCCCAGGGCCCTGCTGATGAGCGAGAGCCCGGATAGAGATCTGCGCATCGACGGCAATCTACTGCAGACACAGTTGCAGCCGATCCTTCGGCAGGTCACGAACAACCCCGACGTGGTCATGTACTCGCTACGCCACGCCGCCCTGAGCCGTTGGCACCTGCGCGCGGAGATACCCGAGCGCGATCACGAAATCCACGACCTGAAAGCCCAACGCCCCGTCGACACGACCTTCGTTTCCCGGCTCACCGGAGGGCGGCCGGACTCCGTGAAGAGGCTGCACGCGATCGGCGCCATCGCCGGGCACGTCTCACCGGAAATGACCCTCACCACCTATCTGCATGGCATGGATTTGGTGCTGTACGAGAAGGTCCGCCAGACGCTGCCTCGAATGCAGGCCACCGTCTGCGCGCAGCTGCTCGGGCAGTCGTATGAATCCACGAAACGCTTTCTGAAGGATCAGCGCCAACCCGATCCGGCTTCCGCCGCCAGCCTGCGTCCAAGAATCGTCAAGGCCCTCCCAACGACGAAACACGCCCCGCCTGTCGTTCAACCAGCGACGGCCCCCATTACCGTCAATGTCCCCAACCATGCGCCCGCCCCAATGGCCGCGCACGACCTTATCCGGATTCTGAAGGATCACGATGACGGCTACCCCCTGCCACTCATTGCCAAGCGCTCGGGATTCGGGGACCGCCGCTGCCAGGCCATCATTGATGCCGCCCAAGCAATCGCTTCAATCAAGTCGAAGAAGGGCCAACCGCGGTTCGTCACCAAAGTCCGGAAGCTCGGATTCCGCGGACCCGGGGTGCCGCTCACCCCGGCCCCACTGGAAAGCGACGCAGACTCGCGACTTGCAAACCGCATGATCGAACGCATGAGAGGCCTGCTTTCGCCAGCAGGCCCCCAAGGCGACATCGGCCCCACTATTGAGCACTGCCTCACCCACGTCGAAGCGAAGAACTCCGGAGTTCGGTTTTACACACCCCAGAAAGCCAAGCCGTTTGTGGAGCTTCTCCGCCACTTGGCCGACGACCCCGGGATGATTGTCGGTACACACGTGTATGCCGAGAAGAGCCGGATTGACGAGGAGACGCAGTTGAAACGATGGAGGGATCGACTCGGCATTTCCGTTCAAAGCAACCCTCATACCACGCTCAAGAGCAAAGACCGCCGGTACGGAAAGCTGACCGTTACCCTGCTCCTACCAACATCGAATGGCCGCCGCATGTCGGCGCATGCATACAAGTACGTTCTGCATCTCGCAGCAATCGCACTGATGAGTGCGAATCGGATCCAGCCTCCCCCAGTGAAGGACTGACAGTCCGGTCGGATGGGCGCGGAGTAGCGGGGGATACGACACAGAAGGAAACACTCCCACGGTGGCTCACAATATGAGCCACCCCTGTTGCTACCATCACCTGCAAACGCACCGATCGTGGAAAGGAATCCTGCATGCAAGTGAATGAGGGCAAAATCACACTCAGTGCCACGGATCTCGTCGCGCATGCCGCGTGTGATCACCTGACCGTGCTCGACTGGCAGCAGCAGACCGGCCAGCGAGCCAAGCCGGACTATTACGATCCCCTGGCCGAAATCCTTCGCGAGCGCGGCTTCCGACACGAAAGCGCGTTCATCCAGGCGCTGACCGACCACGGTTTGTCAGTTGTTCCCATTGATGGGGTCGGCATCACGGACGAGGTGGTACAGACAACACGCGAGGCGATGGAGGCCGGTGCCGAAGTAATCGTCCAGGCCGCATTGCGCGATGGTGTCTGGAGCGGACGGGCCGACGTCCTGCTTCGAGTCGACATTCCAAGCGCCCTCGGGGACTACAGCTACCGGATCGTGGACACGAAACTCTCGCGGGAAACCAAGGGGGCCACGATCCTTCAACTCTGCCTCTACGCCGACCTCCTCGCCTCCATGCAGGGCACCGAACCCGATCAGGTTGGAGTGGTCGTGCCCTGGAGTGGGTATGAGCCGCAGTGGTTTCGTGTTGCCGACTACGGTGCGTACTACCGACGCGTGAAACGTGCGGCCGAGCAGGCGGCGGGCACAGCGGATGAAGCCTGCACCTACCCGGATCCCAAACCCCACTGCGACATGTGCCGCTGGCAGCGCGAATGCGACGACCGCCGGCGCGCGGACGACCATCTGTCGCTGGTCGCCGGCATCACGAAGGGGCAAATCAACGAATGGCGCAAGCAGGGCGTCGACACGGTCGAAGCGCTCGCACAGGTCCCTGTGCCGCTCGGATTCCGTCCCGAGCGCGGTTCCGTGCAGGCTCTTGAGAAAACACGCCATCAGGCGGCTATCCAGCTCAAGTCACGCCAAAGCGGTTTACCCGAATACGAGTTGCTTGAGCCCGAGCCAGGCTTCGGCCTGACAGCCCTTCCGAAGCCCTCGAAGGGCGACATCTTCTTCGACATCGAGAGCGACGCCTTCGTCGGCGAGCACGGACTGGAGTATCTGTTCGGCTACGCCTACCAGGACGAACAAGGTGCATGGCACTACCAATCCCACTGGGCCCTTGACCGCGAGGAAGAGAAGGCCGCCTTCGAGGCCTTCATCGACTTCGTGACCGAGCGGAAGAATACCTACCCGGACCTGCACGTCTACCACTTCGCGCCCTACGAACCCGCGGCTCTCAAGCGTCTGATGGGCCGTTACGCGACGCGGGTGCTGGAACTCGACAACCTGCTCAGGGATGAGGTGTTCGTCGACCTGCTCAGCGTCACCCGGCATGCCCTGCGCGCAGGCGTCGAGAGTTACTCGATCAAAAAGCTCGAACCGTTCTTCGATTTCGAGCGCCAGGTGGCGATGCCCGAAGCCAACTCTGCCCTGACGCGCCTGTCATTCGCGCTGGAGCTGGACGACCTGGGCGCGATTGATGACGACACCCGGAAGACCGTCCAGCAGTACAACGCGGACGACTGCTTCGCCACCGCTGGCCTGCGGGACTGGTTGGAGAGGCTTCGGCAGGACCTGATCCATTCGGGTAAGGACGTGCCGCGGCCGGAGCCGCCTGAGCCCCGCGAACGCGAGGACCAGAGCGAGGCCGAGCGGCATATTCAGGAGTTGATCGCCCAGCTTACGCACGACGTCCCGGCGGATCCGGCCGAGCGGACGCCGGAGCAGCAAGCCCGATGGATCCTCGCGCACTCGCTCGAATGGCATCGCCGGGAGGACAAGGCCAATTGGTGGGAGTATTTCCGACTTTGCGATCTGTCCGCGGACGAACTGATCCATGAGAAATCCGCGATCGGGGACATGACGTTCATGGAAACGGTCGGGCGTTCGAAGACCGGCATCCCGCTCGATCAGTATGCGTTTGAGTCGCAGGATACCGATCTGCGCGCTGGCGATACTCTGAAAACGCTCGGCGGCGCGAAGATCGGTAAAGCGGCTGAAGTGGACACTTCCCACCAGACCATCACCATCCAGAAGATGAGAGATACGGCGGGCGAACATCCGACATGCGTGTTCAAGTTCGACCGCGTAGACACCAAGGTCCTCTCGGACTCCGTTCTCGCCCTCGGCGAATATGTCGCAGCGCATGGGATAGAGGGCGCCGGACCATACCAGAGCGCCCGCGCGTTGCTCCTTCGCGAGCCGCCGGACAACGGCGGCCAAGAGCTCCGACACCCGAATGAAACGCCCCTCGACGCCGCGCTACGGATCGCACCCGCAATGGATGGCGGCGTGCTGCCCATCCAGGGGCCGCCGGGGACGGGCAAGAGCTACACCGGTGCCCGGATGATCTGTGAGCGCGTGCGTCACGGCCGAAAGGTCGGGGTCACAGCCAACAGTCACAAGGTGATTCGCAACCTCCTCGACAGCGTCGCCGAGGCGGCGGAAGAAATGGGCGTCGAACTGCAGATGGGCCAGAAGCCGGACAAGGGAGACAAGGACGAACCGCATCACATCCGTTACTTCGACAAAGCCGATAAACTCCTGGATGCATTGAGCTCGGGAGACGTCCAGGTCGCCGGTGGGACGCAGTTTTTCTGGGCGAACCCCGCTGCCCGAGACGCGGTGGATACGCTCGTGATCGACGAGGCCGGACAGCTTTCCCTGGCCAACGCACTCGCCGTTGGTTATGCCGCCCCCAATATGGTCATGCTCGGAGACCCCCAACAGCTTGAGCAACCCAGCCAGGGCTCGCATCCCGATGGTGTCGACGTGTCCGCCCTTGAACACCTTCTCGGTGAAGAAGCGACCATCCCTTCCCATCGAGGCCTGTTCTTGGACAAAACCTGGCGCCTACACCCGGACATCTGTGCGTTCAACTCTGAGCTTTTCTACGACGGCAAACTGAACGCCGTCGATGGCTGCTCCCAACAGGCCATCCATTCGGACGCGACCATCAAGGGCAGCGGCCTTCGGTATCTGCCTATCGAACATTCCGGCAATACCAGCGCGGCAACCGAGGAGGCCAAGGCCATCGCCCAACTCTTCGATCAGCTCATGTGCTCACATACTTCGTGGACCAACCGCAAGGGCTCGCAGGCGGAGCTCACCCTGGATGACATCCTGATCATCGCGCCCTACAACGCCCAGGTCTTCGAGATCCAGAAACGACTTCCTGAGGGCGCACGCGTCGGGACCGTGGACAAGTTCCAGGGGCAGGAAGCACCGGTGGTGATCTACTCCCTCACGACATCCAGCCACCTGGATGCCCCACGCGGCATGGACTTCCTCTACAGCGCCAACCGGCTTAACGTTGCGGTGTCGCGAGCCAAGGCCCTCGCAATCCTCGTCGGGGCCCCAGCCATCTTCGAAGCCGAATGCCGAACGCCACATCAGATGCAGCTGGCCAACGCTTTCTGCTTTTATCAAGAGGTCAGCTCAACGCTCTAAGTCGCCAGGACGGGGCTTCACTAGCCTTTCGAACGGCCTCACAACAGACGCTTGTGCCCTGTCCATTCGAGGCGGGGAGGCGATGATAGCGGGCCTAATGCCTTACATAGCGTTAGCTTCCTTGACGGACCACAACCAGAAGCTGCTGCTGGGCACGGCTTGCCGCCACATAGTCCTCAAATCGCTCCGTTAGGCCCTTCTCATTGCCCCCCTGGTCCAGTATCGCTACCGCCTTGAACTCCAGGCCCTTGATCCTCTTCTTTGTGCCGAAGCGCACTCCGCTCTCCTCCTGTCCAGGGTCAGGCTGGCGTGCTTTGAGCTCGACCGTAGCAAAGCCATGCGAGCGCAAGGAACTGATTACCTTTGAGTTGGGCGGAGTCAAGCAGATCTCATGAGTCTTGAATCCATTGCTCTCGGTTAGTCCCTTAACCCACGAGACCACAGCACTGGCTACCTCATCATCGTCTTTACAACTGACGACCTGAGGCTTTGGACCATGAAAAATGGACCGATCCCCAAGGGTCACTGCCCGTTCGCCATCAAGATCATCTACGTCTAACCCTTCGAGCGCCGCGTGGGCCCAGTCACGAATCTCCTCGCTGGTACGGTAGTTGATCTTCAGGCGACGCGACCGACCCCGCACCTCGATGCCAGCCCGACCAAGCGGGACAGGGACCGGGTTATAGATACGCTGGTGGCCATCGCCAACCACACAGAGTGGGTTGTCTAGGCCCTCAGCGATGGGGCTTATGCTGGCGACCAACCGTAGCGCTTCCAAACTGAAGTCTTGGATCTCGTCGACCAATACATGGCGATAGCGTGGAAATTCGCCACGCTCCACCACCTCTCGAGCTTGGTGAATCAATCCATCGAAGGTCAGCAGGTTACGGCCGGAGAGCTGACGGCGTAATTCGACGAACACCTTCCACAAAGCTTTGCGCTGCTTCCGGCGAAGTGGTTTGCGTCCCGAGCGAACGACCGTGAGGTACTCTTCCTCCGTAGTAATACCCATCGGGTCGATAATCTGCTCAAATTCGTCGCGCAGGAACTCTTCCGAGAAATCCAGCTCGGTGGCCACAGGCATGGCCAAAACCTTCAGCCAGATAGACTGCAGGTCCTCCTTCTCTGCGATCTTTCCCTGCCACTGCGCGCGTGCACAAATCGTTCTCGCAAGCTGATGCAGGTTGGTCACCTCGATGCGATCGACCACGCCTGGGGCTAATTTCTTCATCAGCCCCATGATGGTGACTGATAGGTTAGTCGTGAACGTCGTGATCAGAACCTTTTCTTCATCGCTGCAGCGCTGAGCCAGCCAAGCAGCGCGGTGCATTAGCGCGACAGTTTTGCCGGTACCGGCAGCACCGAATATCTTCATCGGCCCTCGGGTATGCCACTCCACCAGCTTGCGCTGGTAGGGGTGTAGAAAAACCCGCCACTCCTCTATGTCCTCGCTAAGTATCTCGCGCAGGTGTTCTTCACCCTGCACAAGCACCAGATCCAGGTTGGTGATCTCGGCCAAATAGCTGAAGTCGCCGGGGCCCGTTGGCTTCTCGATCTCATCGAGCGCCCCCAACATCTCGTTGATCGCCTCCTCGAGAGGCATGCCCGATGCGACGCCGTAGAGGACCTGCTCCGCCTCCGGTGGCAGATACCCTGCCAAACGCTCGAAGTCATCATCGTTACGCACGGCTCGGACTGCGGGGATAAGCGCATCGGGCACGCCGGCTTGAAAGAGCTCATCGTCACTCAGATCCTGAAGGACATATTCGGGAACGCTCTCTTCGGTATCCCAACGTTCTTCTTCCGCCTCACCATTCTGGGACGTCTCCAGCGAGCGCTCGGCCTCCTCGACATCGAACACCTGCAGGGTGCCCAACGCCAAATGGGCTTCGAAACGCTTATTCAGACACCACTGATAAGCCTCATCATGGTGATCGATGTGCATCAGAAGGAAGGTGTCGCCCTTTTCCGGAGCAATCACGATGGCGCGATAATCGAGGCCAACGCGGGCACTGCGCACCTTGCTGTCCTTAGCCGCATTGATGGATTCCAAGTGGATGCTGGCCTGGGTGCTGTCCTCCTCGAATTTTTGGGTCAGCTCGACCACCTTCTTCTGCACCTTGGCCGGCAACTTGCCAAAGTTCTTCAACACGTCGCGGTGCAGCATCATCTTCGCCATCAATCGTCTCCTGAATTGCGTTTCGGCAGCTGCTCGACGCACCACGACTCGCCACGGGTCTGCATATCAGTGTCGGTAATTACTTTCCAGCCGGCTTGGTGCCATTTGGCGGAAAAGCTCGCCTGATCCCCGACCAATATTGCTACCGGCGGCGAGGCAGTCGGCCAGGCAAGCTCAGCAAAGGGCTCATCCCCCAGATCGTCGCTATAGTGTTCCACCTCAGGAAACTCGCATTCCCGGGCAGCCATCTGCCTTACCAGTTTCTCAAGCGACGAAAGCGTCTCCTCGACGATCTCCTGCCATCGGTCGTCCAGGCTCACCTCGGGCATCAACGAAGGCTCCGGAATCACTCCGCTCTCGAACTCGGAGGTGGTGTAAACCAGCATCCGCTCCAAAAATTGGAAGAGATTCGTCAGGGCGTGGAATCGCCGCCAGCGAAGCCGGAAGGTCTCCACCGCGCTGCGCTCCTGCTCGCTGTCATCTAGCCGCAGCTCGATCGTGAGGTTGGTGTAATCATTGAGCAACAATTCCTGCCCAAGCCCATACACCATCAGGTCCTCGGTCAGCGCAAGATTTTGACCGATCCAGGCCCAGTCCCCTCTATCTTCTCGGCCCAGCGGTGGGGTGGAATACCCTGCACGCCACATGCTCAGGACTCCGTTGAACTGACTGGCCTCCTGTCCAATACCGCTGCTGGCCAGGCGCATTAGCGCAAAGCCCCCTACCACTTGGCCGAAACGCTGCCACCCCTCGGCATGAGGCGAAACGAGGAACCCCTTGAATTGAGTGAAAGCATCACCAGCCACCGTACTCACCTGAGGAAAGGAAGCCCCCATCTTGTTGCGCCACTTGACCAGCACGTCATCCGTCATCCAGCTAGAGAGAAAGCGAAAACGGTCGCCCGCCGACTGATCCAGGTCATCCCAGCTCAATGACCAGACCCAGTAACGCTGGCTATCAAGAATGGCTCGCCGTTTGAGAAAGTCGTCGGCAAGACGCGACTCGGCCTCATGCGGCTTTACATGGAATTCGAACCCGTCCAGAAAAATGGCAATTGGTCGACATACATCGTCGTCAGCTCGAAGAAGGAAGTCGGGCTGACAGGCAATGGATACCCCCTGAGCAGCACCCAACAGCGGCTGGAGCTGCAAAGACCAAATACGACCATCCCCCAGAGTGAATTCGAAGCCTCTCGTGCCACCAATCAGCACGTCCCGCCAGTCATCTTCCCTGCCACGCTCCACCACCCAATCGCGCAAATGATTGACGAAACGCTTCTCTAGCACGCTGCCAAACATGGCCCGAGGTTTGATCTCATCCAATTCCTTCTTGGATTCGCGAGTCTCTCCCGCAGCGATTAATCGCCTCAGCAGACGAATACCCTGCTCTCGGCTGATCTGGTCGGCCCGATACTGGAGGTGGTAGGTACGCAAACAGCGGTAACAGCCATCGGTGTCGTCGTCCGTCTGATGCAGCTCACGACAGGGGCAGTGCTCCAGCGCGGCGAGTGCCCGACGTAACACATCCACCATGCCCTCACCCGCACGGCCCTCTTCATCAACCTCTTGGAACAGGGCTTTCAGAAATCCAGTACCGCCCGGCACCGCATCCATCAGTACCAGATAGTGTTGCGTCACCCCTAATTTCAGGTTGGGAATCAGTTGCTGTTGAACCAACAGGTGTCCGGGGTCGCCCTGGAAACGCAGACGCATGCCCAAGTAGATGGCGGCTTCTAGGGTGGCGACGTCCTCTGGCTCCACATCGGGGAGCAGTAACCGCACCGCCTCGGAACGTAGCTCGCGATAGAGATAAACATGCTCCCAACGGTAAGCGTCATCCTTACGACCTTCCCGGTGACGGCGCTGACTCTCTCGGTGGCCAGAACAACTCCGGCGATGGCGTACTTCGCTGGAGCCTTGCCCCGGGTCAGCGGCCATGCCGCAATCAGCACAGATTAGAAAGCCCTCCGATGAGACCTTCTCCTGGCCGAAAGCCAGATCGCGATATTGCCCCTGGTAGCCGGCATTGACCTGGCGCATCACCATGGCCGAACGATACTCGATACCAAATGGCTCGGTGTCATTACCTACCGCACCGCTGGCCTGCTCCACTGTCTGGTCGAAGGAGGTCACCAGCTGATAGCGCTCGTTCTCGCGTTCTTCGCCCTTGTCGGCAGACAGGCTGTCGTAGTACTCCATATAGGAAACCGCCTGAGAGCGAGCAAACTGGAGAAAATTCCTCTGCTGCCCTAGGTCGGTCTGGCTCTCGGGCCCATCATGGCCACACTGGGGACAGGCGGGTACCGCCTCAGGCCGCTGCACTTCGGCCGCATGGCGCATATGGCCGCACTGACCACAGATGGCCCACTCGGCCATAAGCGGCTGATTACGCGAGCCCAGCTCAATCTGCTGGATGGCGAAACGGTGGCTATGGGTATAGAACTGATTGCCGGGCGCCAGTTCACGGATAGCCTGCGGCCCCGAGCGCACCAGTTCGATAGGTGGCCGGGTCTCGATGACCTCACCGTCCTCGCCCTTGGAGCGACGATGGTAGATGGCCCCGGAAAAACGAACGCCACGCTCGGGGAAGGCGTAGTTGGGAAGGAGGCCGTGCTCGGTGAGCACCTCTAGCGCGCTGACTTCATTGAGCTTCCGCTGGCGAGCCCGCAAGATGCGCTCCTCCCGCTCGATCTCAGCATGATCGATCGCTTCGGTCGCAGGCTCCAGCTTGCTCTTCTGGTCTCTCAGGCGCTTGCGCGCATTGTCCAGCAGCTGGCGCTGCAGCTGGAATTCACTTGCCGCTCGCTCGATGGCCTCACGCAACCGTTCAGTTCGCGACTCGCCGAGAAAGCGCTCGCGGGTATCATCCATAGCATCTAGGGCGAAGCGGGCTATGAAACGCTGCTGTAGCGCCGCCTCGTGCTCCAGCACCCACGCAAGCAACCCCGGGATGTGGCCGGCCCGGTTCTGGATGACCTCGTCCACCAGCTGCTTGCCTGTCCCAGGAAGGTCAGCCAACACACCTTCACGCACCGCCTGATCGAAGCAAAATGCCAGGTACTGGCGTACTAACACCGCGCTGGCGTCCAACCAGCACCCTGGCGGCTCGATCTCTCCAGCAAGCAGCGCCTCCGGGCGGGCATAGAAGAACAGGTCATGAGGGCGTTGGTTGATCACGCTAAGGATCAAAGCGGTACCCGTCTTGCGTCCTGCTCGCCCGATGCGTTGGAGATAGCTCGCTGCACTAGGCGGTATCGAGCAGAGCATGGTGGTCGAGAGATCTCCGATGTCGATGCCCATTTCCAAAGTAGAAGTAGCGGTCAGGACATTAGGATCATCGGCGTGAGCACCATCGTTGAAACTGGCCTCTAACCCTTCACGCTCCGGAGTATCGAGCAACCCCGTGTGTTCATGAGCGAATACGCGACGCAGAGCCCCTTTCCGATAACGCGTGCGATAGTAGTTCTCTCGTTTGCTGAATGCAGCCCAGTCATACCGCCCGGCATCATCCTGGTAGGAGAGACTCGGCGCGTCGCGCCAAAGCGCTGCTTCCTGCGGTGGCCTGTAGAGGTAATACCCGCTGCTGTTGCAAAGCAGCTTCTCCCCTTCAGGGTAGAGCCGTGCCGCTACGTCACTGATCCCGTACCACGCTTTCTCGCCGTCTTGGTGAAGTTTACGGAGTAATCCGGCAGTTTCCCCAGCCTCCAGAAAAGCGGCCAGCAAGTCGACCAGCGTGGCGTCATCCACCCCTGGCAGGCCCAGTACCCGCCGCGCCCAGACCAGCTGCCAGGGTGGCATCTGGCCATCCCGGGGCGGCGCCAAAATGTGGTCGTGACGCTTGTCGGGATGTGTCGTCCACAGCCGCGGTTGATAACGCCCTTGGGGCGGGAACGTCTCACGACCTTTGACCACCTTTCCGAAGGGATACTTCCCCCAGTAATTCTGGCGAGCAAACGACATTAGGTAGGGATGGTGTAAACCACCACGCTCACGCTGACGGTGCAGCATCCCCAGCACCCAGAGCCTCAGCGCTTCGTCGGTCAGATCCTCAAGTCTGGGGGCAATGCGGGGAAACCGCTGGCGAAGGGCCGTCAGCGTCGCGTCAATACAGTGCGACTCCCATCCGAGGGCCGCGCTCGCATGGCGCTCCATGGTGCGGCCATGGGTCAGCATCAGGCTGAACTCGCTAGTGGCCTCCCAGGTCAACCGCTGCGCAACCTCCGCGAAGAGTCCGGTTGGTGGCATCCGGGCACCGCTGTTGCGGTAATCGAGATAGTCCGAGTACTCACGAAGATCCGGCGGAATCAGTGTCGCCATCGCCTCCTTCATATTTCCCGGTCGCCCCGTTTCGGGCTCGGCCCAGAACGCCAACAGGCGCTCACCCACGTCCGCCAGGGGAAGGCCCTCTTCGCCAACATCATCGATCAGGTGCTGGAGAGCGGTCCGCAGGGTGAAGTGATACGTACGTGCCGAGAAAAACCCTGCGCGGTGGCTGGCGTCCTGCACGCTATCGGTGAAGGCCAAGAGCTTGGGATCGCTATTGAGTACAGAGCCGAACACCTCATCGATGGCAACGCTGGCGATGGTGGCCGCCCGGCTACCGATGAACATCAGGCTATCTAGGGTCCGGCAGTGCGGGCAGCGGCGTACTCCAATCCGCTGCCCGTTGTCTCGATGGTCATGCTCATGGACGACCTTGACGGGAAAGGTGCGCTCCCCGGTGAGCGGACATGGGCCAGGACCCTCACGCAATACCAACGAGCTTGGCGACAGGTGCCAGCGGAGTCCCTCCAACTCTTGCTGACCACCGGAATGGATCGGATCATCTCCCTCACGCCACGGGCTCAGGATCACCAGGGTGGACCTGGGGTGTCCCTCGAAACCCCACGCGTCATAGATCGGGAGCACTTCATCGGCGAGCTGCAAGCCACGGACACCGTGTTGTTCGATAGAGGCGTCCGCATCCAAATCACGCAATCCGACCCAAGCCAGCTCGCCACACTCGGTACAGTGCACCACCGGCAGCTGGTGGCGCCCTTCTGGTACCGGATTATCGAGCCACGCAAAGGCCGGCTCTTCATGAACGAGAGCGCCGATCCGCCTGAGTTCTCGCAGCCACAGCTGAACCTGAGTAGGCACCAGGGGAAACGCTTTACCGCTGCGCAGCTCCCGGGCCTGGGCCACCAACGCCATGAAGCCCATCAGAACTTCGCCGCGCTGAGCCAAGTCGCCTACCGAACGGAAGGAATAGTCCTCGCGCGCCAGATCCCGCAGTAGCTCAAGCCAATGTGCCGGCGCGTCCTCGGTTGCTACTAGAAGGCGCTGGAAGAGAGGATGCCTGCGAATCCATTCGCCCAAGGCCACCCCCCAGCGCGTGTGATCATCCAACTCAGCAAGGGTCTCCCGGAGTGCGGAGTAATGTGGTGTCCAATTCGGCCAGCGGGGGTCATCGGCCTCGACCGGGTAGCTCGGGCCGCCGAACAGAGATGCCATGCGGTAGGCATAGCGAACAGAATCCTCGCGATGCTGCGGCTCGCATTCGCCTGCTGAGGGCAGCACATCGACCTCCAGCTCCGGCACGCGCACCACCTCATCGACGCGGTAACGATCCTCCTGAATCACCGCTTCGTCGGTAATGCTCTCCTCGAACAACGTGCTGGCGAATTGGCAGAGCTTGTGAAGCGGCCCAAGGTTGCTCTCGTCATCTCCCCCCGCAACGGTGGCACTGGTTCCCACCATGCACAGCTGGCCGCGCGGAATCGAAAAGCGCTCTTTCAAGCGCCTAATGAGGCAGGCGACATCGGCACCCTGGGCACCGTCGTAGGTATGCAGCTCATCAAGAACTAAGTAGCGAAGCAGACTGGGGTCAGCCTGATTGTGCTGCCAGATGCTGACATCCTTGGGCCGCAGCAGCAGGTAGTCGAGCATCTTGTAGTTGGTGAGCAGGATATCCGGCGGATCGGCCTGCATCGCCTCGCGGTTGGTGATCGCCTTGTAGGTCCACTCACCGCCGCCATCCTGGGCGGGCTCTCTTGTCAGCTCGGCATAGGTACCCGGCTCGGCGCCCTCCTCCTTGCTGGATGCTGACGACATGCGCCCGGTGTAGAGCCCCACCCGCACCCGGGCCCTGGGCTTGCCGGCTACCATGTCGCTGAGCAGGGGCGACTTGAGTATCTCCTCGGCGAAGCGCCCGGCCTGGTCCGCGGCCAGGGCATTCATGGGATAGAGGATGATCGCCTTGATGCCATCGCGCTTGCCCGCCTGGTGCATCCGCAGGCAGTGATCCAGCACCGGGTAGAGAAAACACTCCGTCTTGCCCGAACCGGTGCCGGTGGTGACCAGCGTATGCAGCGGCTGGTTGCCACCGCGGGTGGTCAGGCGGCGCCAGCTGGTCGCCTGGTGGCGGAACGGCACGTAGGGAATCTCGATATCGAACAGGCCCGAGATATCCCCCGAATCCAACCGGAAAGGCCGGCGGACCTGCACCCAGGGCCCCTTGAACAGCCCGTTCTCCGGGTCGTTGAAGAAGGCCTCCAGGGCCTTCTCGGTGGAACGGTCGCGCAGGCGGAAGGTGGCCTGCAGATAGTGCAGAACCTGCTTGCGGACTTCCTGGGCTAGCGTCGCTGGCAGCATTTCACCTCCTCATACGTCCTTGTGATATCGGAAAACTCAGCCGCCAGCGACCTGGTAGGGCCAGACCGATGCCGCCGTCTCAAAGAGGCTCTGCCCTCTACGCTTGATGGCGGCCTCGTCCCATACCCGCAGGGGGTCCGTCTCGGCATCCTTGGCCGGATGAAAGTAGCGATTGAGGTTCAGCTTGCTGTACTTGCACAGCTCCGGGCGCTTCTGGTCCCAGGAGGCATTAGAAAGCGAAGGGTTGAGGCTGCCGGTGATCAATGTCAGGTTGCCGAGCGTATGCAGCCGGCGGTTTCGCTCCTGGTTGAAGGCCAGGCGCTTCTCCGGGTCAGCCGCCATCTCCTCGGGCATCGGCCAGCTTGCCTGCCACTTGACCGGCATGATGTGCTCGATGGTGAGGTTATCTGGCAGGGGCAGCACCTCGCTCTTGCGGTCCTCCTGGGCGAGGTCAATCGCTCCCAGTACGGCGCGGATCTTGTACTGTGCCAGCCGGTCGTAAATCGGTGTGTTCAGGACGCTCCAGTGCAGCTCGTCATCGGTGGGGAAGCGCATGCTGTCACCCTCGTAGGCATGGAGCACTTCTTGCAGAATCTGGGCCGTGATCTTGCCCCGCTTATCCAGCGCCTTGATGACATCGATAAACAGTCGGTTATAGTTCTTGGACGTCATGCAGCAGATCATGCGCCGCACCAGGAACGACTCCAGCACCACCAGCACCCGGTTGAACTCTGCCTGATTGCCAGGCAGCAGCTGGTCACTGGCCAGCAGCAACAGCGGATAGACGGTTGCCGTATCCACCGCCTGCAGGCGATCCAGGAAGACGGCAAGGCGAGAGCCAGCCTCCGGCTCCGCGAATTTTCGAAAGGCGCGGGCATACCGAGACAGTGACTGCAGATGGGATTCGATGCTGTTGGGCTGAGCCGTCAGCTCAGAGCCCTTCTCGCCCTCCTCCAGGGCGACGACATACTCCTTGAAGGCCTCGAAGAGGTGGGCGCTGCGCACGTCTTCCCTGAGCATCAGCGCCAGGTAGTGCTGCAGGAACAGGTCGATGCGCGGGCGCTTGGTACGCCCCTGCTTGACCTCCTTGCGCCAGAACTTGGCATCGAAGGCCTTCCAGTGCTGCTCGTAGAGCGTCTCGATATCCTGCCCTTCGGACTGCGCCCGGCGAAACAGGTAGTTCTTGATCAGGTCCGCGGGCAACAGCTGAGTGCCCCTGGCATTCAAGGTCTCGAAGATCACCTGTGACTCATCGTCATCGCTCAGGTTGATCACCACCACCTGCAGCGCGTTGCTGACTACCTGCCACAGGGCATCGAGCCGTTCATCCAGGTCCGGCGCTGCTTCACCAGGCTCCTCATCCAGCTCACCGTGCAACCAGAGGGCCAGCTGCCGGTAGAAGTAGCGGTAACCATCGATGACCTGCTGATTCTGTTCATGCAGCTTGGGCTGTTCCTGGAGATGCTGCTCCAAAGCCTCCAGGCCACCCACGCTGTGCACCAGCTTGAAGGCCTCACGGTCGCTGGTGGTCGGCCACACCTTGTAGCGCTCGTGGTCGAAATCGACCTTGCTGGCCTTGTTGCCCACCAGGTCGGCAAAGCGTTCGTAGTACTTGCCGCTATCGAGCCGGTGGCAGATATCACGTGCGGCGATCATGAAGATCTGCAGGTTGGTGAAACGCTGCTGGCCATCGATCACCTGGTGAGTCTCGATTGAACCCGCCACATTGCGCATCTGCTCCAGCACCACCGCACCCAGGAAGTGGGTTCGCGGCTTCTGGGTGCGCAGCCGGTGATCCATCAGGCCTTGGATATCCTCCCAGAGCGGCGCCCAGTTATGCTCTTTCTTCCAGACGTACGGCCGCTGGAACAGGGCGATCTGGAAGGAAATGGTCGAGTCGAAGATCTGGTTCAGATCGCGTGCCTTGGCATCCATGTCAGGCGAGCTCCTCTTCGTTGATCTCTATCCCCAGCCGCTCGGCGAAGACGCGATACGCGGTGCGATAGTCCTCGATGCGGTCGACATGGCTGAAGGGCGGGTAAAAGGTACGGGTGACAGTTGAATTACCACTATCCGTTTCCCAAGTTACTGTTATTGGAAAAGTTGGTTGATGACTACTTGCGGCCTCTCTAAATTCAAACCTTCCCGGGCTCGTCCTGTGATATGAAGGACACAGCTGCCCACGGCAATCATACAAGTCTTTCTGATCGTACTTTCTGAATGTGCTAAAGTTTGCAGAATAAATCCCCACCAACTCTTCAAAGGAAATGCCAAAATAAATTGCCACCAATACGTCGATCTCAAGCAGTGCCTGCCTTCGACACTCATCGCTCACCAAGGCATTACCCTCAACCCACTCATTTGTCTTTAGCTTGCTCCAATCTAGATCGCTAAAATTGTCAGATCGAAGAGCGCCCTTCGTCCAAGAATCGTTTTTTATCTTCTCGCCTGCGACTGAAACCCACAAATCAGCATAGCATTTTGCGACACAATTCAGCCTTAGGGATCTATTCACAATCAGCTCAGAAAACTTCCCTTCAATAATTGGCATATTCCCGACTGCATCATAACCCCAATTTTCTTTGCCGACTGATCTCGCAAAAAAATCAAAAACTATAGAATGGGTACATCCGGCAAAAAGAACCATCTGCCGCTCATCTGAAAAGCAAACTGAAAGAATTGAATGAACATGAGTTACACCCTTAGGAAGTATCGCAGAAATCAGTGTCCGTGTATCATCTGGCTGACTCCTTGTACGATTTGCATACCGATAATAATCGGTCAACTTTCTTCCACTTTGGAACGTAGGCGCAATCTCAGAAATCAAGTCAACATCCGGAGAATATATTGAAGCAGGGAAATAATCTTTACCAAGCAGCGCGGCATCTACCATCTCATATTGAACTTGAGCAGAATCACCAGACAATGCCTGCTTTGAAAAGGCATTACCTATTCCTAGATGTCCCATAACCATGACAAGATCATCAGCTTTATTTGGCTTATAAGCCATACCCCTTTCATAAAAAATATATTTCCCCTGCGCCTGTGTCTCGTGAAAGAAGGTGCTCGGTGTTACTTTTATAAATTTAGAAAAGTCATGCAGTCTATTTTTTGCGCCACCAATTTTTTCGAGAACTTTAATTGAATCGACATCATGGATTGCGAGCAGACGCGTATTAAGCCAATGGCTGCTATCGCCCTCTACCAATTTCGCAACAATTTCCAACTCATTTTTAGAAAAAACCACAGATCTTCGAATGTGCCCCGACAACTCTGGCTTACCTTCAGAATCTCTCAACCCAGGGACAGCCCCAAAGTCTACATTATATATCTGACCAAGCGTCGAAGGATGATATAAATTTGCTATATTTCTAAAGCAAATTACACTCATATTTTTACCGTATAAGTTTATGCTAAATTTTCGATTAGCTTTTACATCCGAAAATAAACCCAATAGGTTTTGAAACTGCAAATGAGCTCTTAGCCTTTTATAGCAGCGCGCTCTAAACTCCCCGCCACTTTTCTCTTCGTAAACCCCCTCAGGATGCAACAGCCCAGAGACCCCTCTATCACCAATAAGGGACCAACTCTTCTCGATAAAATTTTTATATAGATTCGTTTGCACGCCTTCAAGAGCCGGGTAAAAAATCTTGCTGTTTAAGAATGCGCCGCCACCTTCCCCTTTCCTAAACTCATTACGATACCTCAGTCTATTTTCAAACTGCCCAAGCAACTTTGGGCGTTCACGTTTATACGTGGCAGATTTTGCTCCTCTGATCCCAAGAAACGGTTCAAATTCATTTAATAACGAGGAGTCTGACCAGGCTACTTTTAACCACGGAGGATTACCAAACACCAAGTCAAATCCCTTGGGCGCAACCTCCTCCTGCACTTCGGGCCCCAGCACCTCAGTAAAAATCAGCTCCCAGTGGTGGTAGTGCTGTTCGGCGGCGGTGGCGCGGCCGACGCCGAACCATGGCACCAGGTCGCTAAGATGGGCGGCGTCGGGCAGCCGAGCCTGGCTGGCCTTGAACAGCGCCTCCAGGTCGATATCCTCGCCGAGCTGGCTATCCAGCATGGCGCGGGTGGCCAGGTCATCGGTGCCGATGCCCAGCAGCACCTCGGCGGCAGCCAGCCAGGCCTCGCGGCTGGGCAGCGTCTCGGCCTGCTCAAGCGGCCAGAAGTAGAAGCTGCACCAGCTATCCATCAGCAGACGCAGGCGCTGGAAGGCGCCGGACTCGGCCTCCAGCTTCACCTTCAAGCGCTCCTGGTGGCGCAGGCTGGGGCCGGGCCGCAGGGCTTCGACGTCGTTCTGCGGGGTGGGCCAGACGCTGGCGGTGCAGGCGGAGTGGGCCAGCGCCTGGTGGCGCTCGGCGGCGTAGTCGGCCCATAGCGCGTCAATGCGCTCGCTCAGCGCCTCAAGGCGTGCCAGCTCCTCGGGCGAGAATTTCTGCTTCACCTGCTGGTTGCGCCACTGCTTGATCTGCTCGCACTGCGCCGGCCAGTGCTGCCTCATCAGCGCGTCGGTGGCGGCGGGGGCCATGTCTTCGTCCCACACCAGGAAGTGGTAGATCTCACCGGGCTTTCGCGCCTCGCCGGGCTTGAGCTGGCGGGGCACCTGGGCATTGTTGCCGTAGTGCTTGCCGGCCCCCAGCTGGCCCTTGCTCCATACGCTGCGCCGCGCACCGATCAGGCTATTGCCAGCGCGCAGGCGCAGGCCGAACCAAGGCGTGGCGGCCGGCCGGTGGGCAGGAGGCGTGTCTTCACTGCCCGGGTGCTCCATCAGGCGGTGAATGGTCGCCAGCCACAGCGAGAGCGCCCCCAGCTCCACCGCCACTGGGTTGAGGTCGACCCCATAGACATTGTGCACGGCGATGTAGTGGCGCACCCGCCGTAGCTCGTCCTCGTAGTCGCTGGGATCGATGTTCTGGCCGAGCTGCTGCTGCTTGAGCTCCAGGTAGCGGTGGGCCAACTGGTCGATGGCCTCTACCAGGAACGCCGCGGAGCCCATGGCCGGCTCGCAGATATTGAGCGACAGCACCTCGTCGGCCTGTTCGGGCGTGAAATCCTTGAGGCGCTCCTTGAGGGCCTCCTCCACCAGGGTGCGGGTCAGCACCTCCGGCGTGTAGTAGGAAGCGCTGTTGACCCGGTCGACCCCGTTAAGGTGGAGAATAAACTCGCCGGTGCGGTAGATCCGCGGTTTCTCGGTACGGTGTTCCAGCACCACCTCGCCGTGCTTGAACTCCTCCAGGCGGGTGGCGGGAACGAACCAGGTGGGCTGCTTGGGATCCACGGCATCGTCATACATGGGCTTTATTGTCTTGCCCTGCTTGACCTGCTGGTGCACCTGGATCAGATCTTCGATGGCGAAGAACCCCTTGTAGGAGAGCAGCCCCTCGTAGACCGAGCCGAGCTGCACGATGCCAAGCTCGGCGTAGTTGATGCGCCCGATGCGCCGGCTCTGGTGGGAGGTACCCACGCTTAGGCAGCGAATCACCCCATGAAGGACCCGGTTGGGCAGCTTCACGCGGCTGAGAAGCGGCGTGACGGCGGGATCGAACAGGGTAGCGGTGAGCGGCTGGATCTCGAACAGCTTGCCGGGAGTGTAGCCCTGACGGTTTCCGCTCTTACGGGGTACGGCGTCGTCGAACCTCAGCTGCTCCCCCCCGGGACTCCCGAACAGGCTCTCCTGTCTGGGCAAGCCGCCGAAGTCGGGCCCCGTGGTGTCTTCTTCCTGCTCCAGACCGTGCCGAGACGGGTCAAAGCCCTCGTAGATCAGGTGGAAGAGCCTTTCGAGGTGCTCGGCGATATACGTTCCGTGCTCGGTGCTAGTACCGGGCTCGTTGGCATCCACCAAGTCGCGCAGGGCCTCCAGGCTGTAGCCCAGGCGATAAACGTTATCGTTGATCGGCAAGATGCCTAGCTCGCCACCCCGGGCCTCGGCGTAGAAGCAGAACAGCAGGCGATAAACGTAAATCAGCGCATCATGACGCAGCTGCTCGGCGGTGATCTCCCGGCTGCCATCGGGCAGCGGCTCCTCCCGCTCGCCAAGCTGGCGATAGCCAAGGTTGCGCTGGCGCCGCGCTTCCACCCAGCCGTTGGCGATGTCCTGGATGGCGTCGCGCACCGCGCCCTGCAGCTTCTCCGATACGCCATGGGTGCTCTTCAGGCTGCCTTCGCGCAGGCGCTCATGCAGCACCTCATCGGTTTCCCCCTCAGGCGCCAGCGCATCAACGGAGAGCAAAGCACAAATCGCCTGGAAGGTCTCTGCCTGGCGGCGGCCGTAGGCCTCCTCCAGGTCAATCCAAAGGTAACGGCCCTGAGCGTAGGTTTGGGCATCGAACAGGTAGACCCGAGCACCCGCCAGCAACATCACCCAGCGCGGAGCGTCCTCCTGCTTAAATAGAATGGCAATGGCCTTCTCCCAGCTCTCCTGCAGGGTAGGGAGCCCCTCGACGAAATGGCTTGAGGGCTGCACCGGCTGCTCCAACGGCTCCTCGTCGCTGTCGCCGCCGGCCAAGCAGAACGGCGCCTGCAGGATGACCAGCCAAGGCCGATTGTGGCGGTTCAGCCGCAAGAGGGCCGGCAGCTGCTTCTTTTCGGTGTCCAGCTCCAGGGCGAAGGGCTCGGGCCGATACCCCAGGGCGTCGAGCAGCGCGGGGTGCCAGGCATCCAGCTCCTTGATACCAGCCCGACTTCGCAGATCGGGTTCTGAGAAATCGAGTGCCGCCGTCTTGGCCTTGAAATAGCTGTCACCCAGGGCCGCCAAGCGGCGAGGAGCGGACTGGCTGCCCTGCTCCTTCCAGACCTTGGCCTGGTCGCGGATATCCTTGGCAAAACCGTTTTTGTCGGCGAGGTAGTGGGCGGCGTAGTAGTCACCAACGTTCTTGATTGCGGTATCCAGCGCCATTAACTCGCTCCTTCCACTACCATCACCAGCCGGGTGGTGGGCTCTTCCGTTGCCCGGAAATGAGACCACATCCAGTGCTCTTTCCGGTCTTCCAGGTACTTCTCCATCTCTTCGCGCTTGTTGCGCAACTGGGTGGCGCGTTTGCCTTCCGCCGGCAGCCCAGCCAGCTGTTTGTCGATGCGCGACGCCCAGCGGAAAAACCAGTCGTCCAGTCGCCTGGTCTCCTGCTCCACCCGCGGCCAGATCTCGGCGCGTCGCTTGTCCTTGAGCTGTTTGAGGTGATAGAGACTCTGGTCCACCGCCGAGCCCAGAAGGCCTTTCATCAGATGTTCGGGCAGCCCGCCCTGCTTACCAGTGTTGGTCAACTGATCAAACCTGACTTCGGTCAGCGCTTCTTTCAGTGGTCGAATACGAAACTTTCCGCCCTTGCGGAAGGAAACGACATGGGGATCGACGATCAGCGGTGTGCCGGCCCGAGAGCTGACCTGTCCAATGAAGCAGAAGAGTAATTCTCCGGGCTCCAGCCAGGGGGAGCTGATCAAGGGTGCTTCGCCACGATCCTGGAGCATCATCAGCCGCTCGGATAGCCACTTCATCACTGGGTGCTGCTCGGTTAGCAACAGTTCACGAGACCATTGTCCCTTCTGGGCAAGGGCGGCCTGGATGGCCGCGTTGGCGCGCTTGGGGCTCTCGGTGAAGAAGAGTTGCTGTTCCGCCGGCCAGGCCTCCTCGGGCATCGCCGACGCCCCGTAGACCATCTCACAGTCCACCCAGGGGGCGCCCAGGCGGCGGGCCACCTCTTTGGGTGGAGTGAAGATCAGCTGTTCGGTGGTCTTATCCAGGCCTGGCCAGTCACGATTTTGGGCCTGCAAGGCACGGTAGCCCTGTTCCAAGAACTCGGCATTCCCGAGCAAGCGGATACGGGAGTTGTCCTGCAAACCGTTCGACTCCTGCTCTGCCGATCCGTCGGCTTCGCTGTCACCGAGCAGTAAGTCGAGATCGAAGTGGCTTGCATCATGTAACAGTGACTCCAGCTCGCCGGATTCACCATCGCGGGTCGACTCGATGCGCGCCTTCAATCCGCTGCGATCACGCACAAGCCCTTCGCCCACACACTCGGTTTCCTTGGTGGCGTCGTAGAGCTTGAGCACACTCTCACCAGTGCGGGTGGAGCGGTTGATCTCCTCGACCTTGCCAACCAGACGTTCGAATATCTCACTGTCGCCTTTCAACAAACCCTCGCGGGTTTCCACCATCAAATAGCGGATGATGGGCGATTGCTTCTGGCCGAACCGGTCGATACGGCCGTTGCGCTGAATCAGGGTGATGATCGACCAAGGCAAGTCATAGTGAATGACGTGGTGGCACTGGTGGTGAAGATTGACACCTTCCGAGGCGACATCGGTCGCCAAAAGCAGGCGAACATCGCTACGACCAGTGCCAAAGGACTCCACCGATGCCGCCAGCGCACTGTCGGACATGCCACCATGAATGGCGGCGATGGCCTGTCCAGCCTGGTCCTGCTCCTTGTCAGAGAACTTCAGTTTGAAGTGGCGAGCCAGCGCGGGCGCCAGAGCCTGCTGTGTCACACGGCTCTCGGTGAACATCAGTAGCCGCGGGCTGTTTGCGCCACCATCCCAGCCCATAACCTCCAGCGCACGAAGCAGCGTCTTGAAGCGAGCACTTCCATTGATGGTCAGTTGCTCCAGCTGACGCGTCAGTAATGCGAGCTCCTCGACCTCGGGCGAACCAGGATCCTGGCGCTTGATCTGTGCGAGGCGTTTATTAGCGGTAGATCGACAAGCCTCGGGGCTTGAGAGGAATGCCTTGTACATACCCCAACTAACAATGGCCTGGCTCTCGATCTCCTTATCTAGGACCCGCTGGCGTATGTGAGCCAGCTGATGGTAGATCCCCTCCTCTGCCTCGCTAGCGTGAGCCGTGGTCTCCTCGAGCGGTACCACCTTTCGTTCGGAGAAGTTGCTACCGGCCTCGGCCTTCACGTCCTCTTTGAAGCGCATCAGGAAGAAAGGAGCGATGTCCTTGGCTTCGTACGCCTGCAGATTGGGGTCCGGTACCGCGGAGGGGTCGAGCAGGCTTATCAGGCGACCAAAGGTCTCGCGTCGTCCGTTGTGGGGGGTGGCGGTGGTCAGCAGCATGCTGTTGGTGCGCCGCGACAGGCGCCGTGCCAGGCGGTAGCTGAGGTGGCGCTCCGGGTTGCTTCCGCCGGAGACATTATGCGCCTCGTCGATCACCACCACGTCCCAGCGGGTGTTCTCCAGGAAATGGGCGTAGCGGCCGATATCCTTGAGGGTATCGATGGAGATGATGATGCGCTGGTAGACCTCGAAAGGGTTCTTCGAGGCTGGGATCTTGAGCTGCAGCCGGGAGAGCGCGTCGGAATCCATACGCACCAGCGGCAGCGCGAAGCGGTTCCACAGCTCGGCCTGGAACTGGGAGAGCATCGACTTCTTGGCCAACACCAAGATGCGGTTGCCCTGCCCTCGTCGGATCAGCTCGCTCAAGATCATGCCGACTTCGATCGTCTTACCCAACCCCACCTGATCGGCCAGCAGCAAGCGCGGCCGGAGCTGGTGAAGGGCTCGGTGCACCACCTCCTTCTGATAGTCCATGGGCGTGAACGCACCCATGTCCTCGAAGTTGGGGGCCGGGTCGGTCAGCGGCATCTGGCGCAGTTGCGCTTCCAGGAACAGCTTCGAGCGCGAATAGCCGTTGGATTCATCGCGCACCAGCGCTGTCTCGCGGGGATTAACCTCTTTGATCTGATCCAGCTGGGTGAGGAAAGCGGCCTCATGCCCGCGGTTGAGATCATCGACCCCGGTGCAGAAGACGATCTGGTGCTGATAACTACCCGCAGCATCCACTCGCGAGACGAGCCACTCAGCATCGCGACACACGACGCGCATGCCAGGAGTAAAAACGGCTGTCATCAAGTCTTTCCCTTTGTGCCCGGTTTGTAAGAACTAAAGACGGTCTAGTCTAGCCAAGCGCACACCCCCCAAGGGACCTCACATCCAGCACTTGACCAGACGACGCCGCCGGCGCTCAGCCCTCCTTGCCCTGAACTCCGACCTCGGTAACGAAAGAGATCGAAATTTGAGCCCGCACCAAACAAGGAGACCCGAAGAGGACAGCCCATCACCACGAGTACGGGCAGATCCACTGAGAAGTCCCCGCTGAAGGGACTTCTCGGTCCGATATCTCGGCGAGAAGATGGGGTCTCGCAATTCCCTGTCCATCAGCCAGAACCATCCTGCTTGGCGGGTCGCGATATCGCAAACAGAGTCGCGACATTAACGTATGGGGTAGCTCACTCAGTGAGCCTGCTACCCGCCGACTGCGCACGCATCCAAAGGCCTGTGCTCAAGCGATCCGCCATACGGACCGCGTCGACCATGGGAAGTGGCGAGGCATACCCCTTGCCAAGGGCATCCTGTATCAGCAAATGCACGAAGAGTGCGTGCCCCGGCGCAGACAGCTGGAACAAACGCGGGAGGTGCCCTGCGAGAGCCACCAGAGACAGGTGTCGATGATCGGTTTTCCGGAGCAACCAGGCCGAGTCAGCCGAATGGCTGAGGGTCTTGCCGAAATCGTGGAACAAGGCTGCAAGGACCAGGGCGTCGCGAAGATTGTCGTCGATGGCCGTATTGCACGACTGTGGCGCAGTCTGAACGGCCTGCTCCGTAATCTCTGCGCATTCGAGCGAATGGCGAAGCAGTCCACCCGCGACGGAGTGGTGATGCTTGTAGCTCGCCTTAACCTGGAAGAAGCGCTTAAGCAGCACCAGGTCGTCCACGACGCCCTCCATTAAGTGTCGGAAAGGTGCCGTGCGCAGCCGCTCGATCAGCAGACGCAGCCGTTCCGGGTCGGCGCCGTCAACACACCATGAGGTCGGCATCACCTGACTGGGCCAGTACTCACCCGGCTCCAGAACGCGAATAAAGCAGATACTCGGCTGGGCTCCTGCAACGCTGGAGAACTGGACCTCCACGACTGAGCCGCTTCGGACGCCGGTCACGGATGTTGGATTGCTCACCGCAACCTGCCACCGTTGCCCCGCGCAGTGCAGAACGAGGTGCCCCACGCCACCGCGCACGAAATAGTCCCGGACCCGGTAGATGCCGAAAGTCCGAACATCGGCCGTTGCTTGTGCGGGCCGGGCGTGCCCGCTTTCCCAATCCGAGATCTTCACGACTCACCCCCGAAGCGTTCGTCGATCAGGTTCTCGAACGCCGAGCCATCCTGTCGCGTGGCATTCGGGATGTACCGCGAGTACGTCTTGAAGAGCATCTCCGTGGAGGTGTGTCCCAGCTGGCGGGCAATCCATTCCGGTGACTCGCCGGCCGCCAGCCACAAGGTCGCGGCGGTATGACGCATGGTGTAGGGGCGCCTGTAGGGAATATCGAGGTAACGCAGCAGCGGGGACCAGATACGCTTGGTCAGGTTTCGGTTATCGATCGGTTGACCTGCGGCATTGGTGAAGACGTAGGCGCCCTGCCCCGTCGCCTTGCGCTGATCGAGCAATGCTTCGCGAACCCGTCGCGACATATCCACCTCGCGCTGGGACCCATCGTTCTTGGTGTACTCGGTCCGACCATCCACGTAGGTCTCGCGAACCAGGATCTGGCTGCGGGGAAAGTCGACGTGCTTCCACTTGAGCCCGTGGGCTTCACCGGAGCGCAGTCCGGTGAAGAAACGCACGGTGAAGTAGTTGCGGAAGTCGGCCCGCACATGCTTCAGGATCAGACTCACCTCGTCCAGGCTGAACGGATCGACCTGGGTCTTGCGCTCCTTGAGGAGTTTCACGCCCACGAACGGTGACCTAAACTGGAAGCGGTCGGCGGCCTCATCGAACATCATCCGCAGGATTTTGAGTGTCCTGTTGATGGTGGAAGGCGAGAGCTCACGCTTGCGCACGGGGCTACCTTTGGCGAGATGGGCCCGGAATGCGTGAATGTCTTCCTTCCTGATGTCGCCGACCCCTCTATCTCCTCCGAAAAACGGGAAGACGTGCGTCTCGAACACCGTGGTGACACTCTCCCTGTACGTTTGCCGCCATGTAGGCGCCATCTCTTCGCTCCACTGGACATAGAAGCGCTTCAGGGACGGGGTATCAACGGGCGAGGGATACCCCGTGGCAACAGATTGCCGGGCAGGGATGCTGGTCCGCTGGGGATTCCCGTGGCGGGAAGCGCTCTCGGGAAAGTACTTCGCATAATCAAAGCGGCCTGCATTGATGTCCCGCTCGATGCTCTTGGCGAGCTTCCCGAGCCGCTTACGGTTGGGCTCCGTGTCTTCAAGGGCGGTGTATTCACGTCGGCGCCGCCCCTGCCAACGGAAGTCCACGTAAAGCCTTCCGTTCTTGCAGTTGATGCTAGCCATGGCAATACCCTCCCGAAGCCATCGGGATGGCCGCGGTGTCGAAGGCCGCGTCGAGCATGTCCTCTTCGACGTGCTCCCAGATGTAGAGAATTTTGCGACCGCCGAAGGGGCGGAAGTAGTGGCGGCCCTCAATCAGGACGGAGTCCTTCAACCGCTCGCGAATGGTTCGGGGCTCATATCCGATCCGCCTTGCCAGCTGCCGCGTCGTCAGATAGGTTTTGCTCATCTTGGCACCTTCCTGTGCTTTTGGGTTTGCGATTGATCATTCTGTTGATCAATCGTGTCACCAATTTAGCACGGATGACGCCTCTGTCAATGTTTTTGATCGTTTAAATTATCAGGTGATCCACGTGTTGCGACTCAAGATCAAGGAAAGAATCGCGGATTTGGAGTTCCAGACCGGACGCAGGATCACACTTGGGGAGGTCGCCAAAGCCACCGGCATCAACCGCATGACCCTGTCGAAAATGGTGAACCACCGGGGCTACAACACGCAGAGCGAGAATCTCGACAAGCTTTGCCGATACTTCGATTGCAGGATTGAGGAGCTGGTTGAATATGTCCCGGACGAACAGCTCACTGAAAGCGCTGAACAGAAAGACGACTGACGGGACAAGGGAAACCGGGCGGCTTCACCGAGAATGGGGACTTCGAGAAATGGTCCCCGCTTGGTCCCCATGTGGTCCCCGGGGACCAAGGGCACAACCAAGCGGGGCCTAAATAACTGAATTAGTGGTGGCTACGCCCTGATTCGAACAGGGGACCCCATCATTATGAGTGATGTGCTCTAACCAGCTGAGCTACGTAGCCACGCGGGATGCGGATTCTCCGGAGGCCGGCGCATAAAGTCAAGCCAGCGCGGCGCCCGGCGGGGTTCATATCTGCAGGCGCTCGACCACGCGGCCGTTCTTGAGGTGCTCTTCCAGGATTTCGTCGATGTCGCGTTCGTCCTGGTAGGTGTACCAGACGCCCTCCGGATAGACGACCGCGACCGGGCCCTCGTTGCAGCGGTCCAGGCAACCGGAGGTGTTCACCCGCACCTGGCCCTTGCCGTGGATCCCCATGGCCTTGGCCTGGTTCTTTGCGTAGGTGCGCATCTCGGTCGCCCCGTGGTCCTCGCAGCAATTGCCGTCCTCGCGGCAGTTGGTGCAGAAGAAGATATGGCGCTGGTAGTAGCCCATGAAAGTCTCCGATGATCCGTGCGGCTCATGATAACGCTGTCGCCCGCAAAACGACGGGTGGCAGCGCGCGCGGTCGGTGCATTCAGCGGAAGCGATAGACCAGGCTGACGTCGGTGATCGTGTCGGTGTTCTCCACGCCGGGCTCGACGTCGGTGTTGTGCTTCACGGTGAAGCTGGTGCGCAGGGACATCCGGCTGGTGACGTCCGCGGTCAGGGCGAGGATGTTCTCGATCTCGGTATTGTCGCTACCGGTCAGGATCAGCAGCTCGTCGGTGAGGCGAGCGCTTTCGCTGATCTCCCAGCGGAAGTTCCCGGCCAGCCGGCCAACCGGCCAACCGGCTCGTTATCGGTCTCCCCGGTGGTGCGGATGCGCACCTGACGCATACCGGCACCGATCTCGCCGTCCAGCCGCACGCGCTCGCCGTCGATCAGGCGGCGACCATAACCGGCCGTGGTCGAGCCCTGATAGTCGTAATTGCTGAAGCGGTCACGCTCGTAGCGCAGCGCCCCGAACAGATAATCGTGTTCGCCCAGCTTGCGGTCCGCCTGGTAACCGGCGACGTAGCGCTCTCCGGTGGTCTCGTCGTCCTCCTCGTGGAAGTACGCATCCAGGCGGAGGCGATTGCGCCAGTCGAGGGTCGTGTGCTCCGCACGAAAACGGCCGGTAGCTGTAGCGGACTCGGTATTTCCGGTGGTCTTGGAGGCCCCCAGCTCGATGGTCGACTGCCAGCCCTCGGCCTCCCAGGCCAGGCCCTGCGAGGCTGGTATGCTCAGCAGGATGAGCGAAGCAAACGCAGACCCGACGGGCCGGAACGAACGCACGAGCATGGGAGACCTCCCGGAACCGAATGAGGGCAAGACCCTAGCAAAGCCGCTAGGCGCATCGGACCAGCCCCTGAGATTCCGGGGGCTTTCCGCTGCCGACCAGTGCGTGCACTGCGGCCTGTGTTTGCCGCATTGCCCCACCTATGGCTGGCACCGCGTCGAGGGGGACTCGCCACGCGGGCGGCTGACCCTGATGCAGGGCCTGGCCCAGGGTCGGCTGGAGCCGGAATCCGAACGCCTGCGCAGCCACCTGGAAGGCTGCCTGGGCTGCCGCTCCTGCGAAGCGGTGTGCCCGGCTCGCGTGCCCTTCGGGGCGCTGATGGACCGCGCACGCGAGGTCCTCGACGAACACCCGGCCACCGCCTCGCGCATGGACCGCTGGCGGCAGGGCATCCAGCACCAGGCCCTGATGCACCCGACCCTGCGCGGCCTCGGCGCCCTGGCGGCGCGGGTGGGGGCCCGCCTGGGGCTGGAGCGCGTGCTGCCGCGCGGTGGCTGGGAACGCAGTCTCGCCCATACCCGGGACTCCCTGACGCCCGCGCCGCGCCTGCGAGCGAGCGCGACACCGGACACGGCCGACGTGCTGCTGTTCACCGGCTGCATGGATCGCTTCTTTACCGGGCCCGACCTGGAGGCCGCACTGGAGGTCCTCGACGCCCTCGGTGTGCGGGTCGCCATCCCGCCGGGCCAGGCCTGTTGCGGAGCGTTGGACCAGCACACCGGCCACCGCGCGGCGGCACAGGCTCTGCGGGCGCGCAACACCGAGGCCTTTGGCAACCGCGAAGTACCGGTGATCGTGCTCGACAGTGGCTGCGAGGCCACGCTGCGCGAATACCCCGAGGGCACGCTGGGGGCACGCAGCCTCAGCCTCACGCGATTCCTGGCGCAGCGAATGGACACGGACGCGCGCGAAGGCCTATGGGACGACAACCCGATCCGGATCGCGCTGCATCTGCCCTGCACCCAGCGCAACGTCACCCGCGAGACCCGTGAACTGCCCGCGTTGCTGGAGCGCCTGCCCGGTGTCTCGCTGGCGCCGGTGGCCGGCGCGCCGAACTGCTGCGGCGCGGGCGGCACCGCGATGCTGACCCAGCCGGCCATGGCGGACGGCCTGGGCCGGGCGACACTGGAGGCCCTGACCCGCGACGCCCCCGAGGTCGTGGTCAGCCCGAACGTGGGCTGCAGCGTGCATCTACGCGCCCTGGCCAGGGAGGACTCTGGCATACCGGAGATCCTGTCACCCGCCCGCTTCCTGGCCCGGCGCCTGAAAAACGGCCCGCACGACGACGCCGGGCGCTGATCCGCGCCCCTGCTTGCGGTACCCTTGAAGTCTCACCCCGACCCCTCGACCGGAGCGGAACCATGCGCCGACTTTCCCCGCTGGATCACCTGATCAACCAAGCCGACGCCTTCGTCAAGGTTGTCGCCGGCCAGGCCCGATCCACCGGCCGGCCATCCCCGGGCGGGGACGACATCGGGCCGCACCTGGAGGATCACGAGCGCGATCTGTCCGTGCGCCTGATGCGGGTCAACCATGCCGGCGAGGTCGCGGCGCAGGGGCTGTACCAGGGCCAGATGCTGACCGCCCGCACCCCGGCGATCCGCGACCACCTGGACCAGGCTTCGCGCGAGGAGGGCGACCACCTGCACTGGTGCGCGCGCCGGGTGCACGACCTGGGCGGGCGCACCAGCCTGCTGGGGCCGTTCTGGTATGTCGGCTCGTTCGGGATGGGGGCGCTCGCCGGCCTGACCGGCGACGCCTACAGCCTGGGCTTTATCGACGAGACCGAGCGCCAGGTGGAACGCCACCTGGACCGCCACCTGGAGCGGCTGCCGGCACAGGACGAGGTCTCGGCGCGCATCCTGGCGCAGATGAAGCAGGACGAGGTGGAACACGGCGCGCATGCCATGGCGCTGGGCGGCAAGGCGCCACCGTGGCCGGTGCGCAATCTGCTGATGCCCCTGACCTCCAGCGTGATGACGCGCACCGCTTACTGGATCTGACTCGCCAGGCGGAAAGACGGGAGTCGGCTGCCGCGCGCAACGCACGGCGCATGCCGCTCAGCTCGGGCGGCTCATGTTCTTGCCGTAGAAGATCTCCATCATCTCGTGCTTGAGCAGCTTGGAGATACGCTTGGCCTCCTTGGCCGAGTAGTCGTCCTTGCCCAGCCCGAACAGGTAGCTGTCCAGGTCAAAATCCTTCAGCACCATCTTGGTGTGGAACAGGTACTCCTGGTACACGTTCACGTCCACCATCTGGTACTTCTCCTTGGTGTCGCGCGAAAGGAAGTCCTGGATGGAGTTGATCTTGTGATCGATGAAGTGCTTCTTGCCGCGCACGTCACGGGTAAAGCCGCGCACGCGGTAATCCATGATCACGATGTCGGACTCGAAGCTGTGGATCAGGTAGTTCAGCGCGCGCAGCGGCGAGATGCGCCCACAGGTGGACACGTCGATATCGGCGCGGAAGGTCGCGATCCCGCCCTCCGGGTGCGCCTCCGGGTAGGTGTGCACCGTGATGTGGCTCTTGTCCAGGTGGCCGACCACGGTCTCCGGCAGCGGGCCGGGGCCCTCGGTATAGCCGATCTTCTCGGTGGCCACCGGCTCTTCCGAGATCAGCATGGTCACGGACGCGCCCTGCGGATCGTAGTCCTGGCGCGAGATATCGAGGATATTGGCCCCGATCAGGTGGGCCACGTCCGACAGGATCTGCGTCAGACGCTGGGCGTTGTACGCCTCGTCGATGTACGCGATGTATTCGTCGCGATGCCGGTCACCCGAGGCATAGCAGATATCGTAGATGTTGAAGCTCAGGCTCTTGGTCAGGTTGTTGAAACCGTGGAGCTTGATCTGCTTCTTGTGACGAGGCATGGCGTATCCTCTTGCCCGGGCCGCAGCGAGCGGCGAATTGTAGACGCCCCGGCCCGCGAGTCCAAGGACGGGGCATCGGTCGGCGCGGGTTCAGCGCGGCGCCGGCCCCTCGATGATCTCGAAGTCGTGGGTCACCTTCGCCGAGGCGCCCAGCATCAACGAGGCCGAGCAGTACTTCTCGGCCGACAGCCCGACCGCGCGCCCGACATGCTTCTCCGAGAGTTCATGGCCGTACACGCGAAAGTGCACGTGGATATCGGTGAAGACCTTGGGCACGGTCTCCGCCCGGGCACCCTCCACGGTCACCTCGCAGTCCAGCACCTGCTGGCGCGCCTTTTTCAGCATCGCAATCACGTCGAAGCTGGTACAACCGCCCATCCCCAGCAGCAGCATCTCCATGGGCCGCACCCCCAGGTTGCGCCCACCAGCGTCCGGCGCACCGTCCATCACCACCGCATGGCCGCTGTCGGTCTCGCCGACGAAGGCCACCTGGTCCAGCCATTTCACTTTCACCTGCATCACGCCCGTCCTTAAAGAGAGGCCGATCAATGTATCAGCGTCTCCTTGCTGCTGTTGGATGGAGGAATCCGTGCCTATACTTGAGGGGAACTCTACTCAGGGCGGACCTGCCGCACAAAATCGGAGGCCTGTCGCCGGATTTTGTGATCCGTTCCAGCCACCGCGGCCTGCGGGCATCGGACGCTGCATTACACTGGCGCACATCCACAGGAAGCTGATATCGGACGTGACCATGATGGAAGCCTTGAACAACCCGTTCGTCTATCGCCCGGCCCAGCCGTCGCCCGCGCTGGAGCGTTTTCTTGGCTACTGCCACCGCCGCCAGTACCGCAAACGCACCACGATCATCCACTCGGGCACGGTGCCCGACACGCTGTACTACGTGGTCAGCGGATCGGTCTCGGTGCTCGGCGAGAACAACGGCCACGAACTAGTGCTTGCCTACCTGAACAAGGGCGAGTTCTTCGGCGAGCTCGGCATGTTCGAGGATGACCCGCGCAGCGCGACCGTCACCACCCGCGAGGACACCGAGACCGCGGAGATCCCCTACACCCAGTTCCGCGAGATCGCCCAGCGCGACCCCGAGATCCTGATGCTGCTGACCAGTCAGATCGCGACCCGCCTGCGCCAGACCTCGCGCAAGGTGATGGACCTCGCGTTCGTGGATGTCACCGGCCGGATCGCCCATACCCTGCTGGACCTCGCCCAGCAGCCCGACGCCATGACCCACCCCGACGGCATGCAGCTGCGCATCACCCGTCAGGAGATCGCCCGCATCGTCGGCTGCTCGCGCGAAATGGCCGGGCGCGTGCTGAAGGATCTCGAGGAACGCGGCCTGATTACCGCCCACGGCAAGACCATCGTGGTGTTCGGCACGCGCTGACGCAGCGTCGCGGCCGGCCCGCCGGGCGCGGGGCAACACCTCCGGCCCGGACATCCGCTCTCACCGTCTCCTCCCGGAGTTGGTTACGACTCGCCGCGGAACAGCTGCCCCAGGGCCTTGCCCGGGTCCTCGGTGCGCATGAAGGCCTCGCCTACCAGGAACGCATTTACGCCGGCGGCCTGCATGCGTTCGACATCCTCGCGGGTATGGATGCCGCTCTCGGTGACCAGCAGGGCGTCCTCCGGTGCCTGGCCCTTCAGCTCCAGCGTGGTCTCCAGCCGGGTCTCGAAGCTGTGCAGGTCGCGGTTGTTGATTCCGATCAGATCGGCGCCGATCTTCTTCGCCCGCTCCAGTTCCTCGGCGTCGTGCACCTCCACCAGGGCATCCATGCCCAGCTCGCGGGCCAGGAAATACAGCTCGTACAGGGCCGTGTCATCCAGGGCGGCGGCGATCAGCAGCACGCAGTCCGCGCCCAGCACCCGCGCCTCGTAGACCTGGTAAAGGTCGATCACGAAGTCCTTGCGCAGGATCGGCAGGTTGCAGGCCACGCGGGCATCGCGCAGGTCGCCGTCGCGCCCCTTGAAGAAATCCACGTCGGTCAGGACCGACAGGCAGGTGGCACCGTGTTCCTCGTAGCTGCGGGCGAAGGCCTCCGGGTTGAAGTTCGGGCTGATCTGCCCCTGGCTCGGACTGGCCTTCTTGATCTCCGCGATCACCGCGGCGCGCCCGGCATCGATGTCGCGCTGGAGTGCTGCGCGAAAACCGCGCGGCGCGGGTGCCGAGCCCATCCAGCCGCGCAGTTCGCGCAGCGGCCAGAACGCCTCGCGCTCCTTCAGTTCCTCGCGCTTGCGCTCCAGGATGCGCTGCAGGATATCGGGTACTGCGTTGGCTTCGGTCATTCTGCTTCCTTGTTTGCCAGTCGTGCGCTGGTCGCCTGCAGGCGTTCCAGCCGTTCGCGTGCCGCACCGGCATCGATGGCCCGGGCGGCGGCCTCGATGCCCGCCGCCAGCGTGTCCGCGCCGCCCCCGGCGTAGATCGCCGCACCGGCATTCAGCAACACGATGTCGCGGGCCGCGCCCGCCTGACCGCCCAGCACGCCACGCAGCATATCGGCCGAAGCCTCCACGCTGTCGACGCGGACGGCATCCAGCGCCGTGGTGGTCAGGCCAAAGTCCTCCGGGCGGATGGTGTACTCACGGATCGCGCCGTCCTTGAGCTCGGCCACCCGGGTGGGGGATCCGATGCTGATCTCGTCCAGGCCGTCCTCGGCGTGGACCACCAGCACATGCTCGCTGCCCAGTCCCTTCAGTGCCTCGGCCAGCGGCCGCACCCAGGCCTCCGAGAACACGCCGAGCACCTGGTTCGGCGCACCGGCCGGATTGGTCAGCGGCCCCAGCACATTGAACAGCGTGCGCACACCAAGTTCCTTGCGCGGACCGATCGCGTGCTTCATCGCGCCATGGTGGGCGGGGGCGAACAAAAACCCGACCCCGACCTCGTCGATGCAGGCCCCGACCGCCTCCGGCGTCAGGTCGAGGCGAATCCCCAGGTGCTCCAGGACATCGGCGGAACCGGATTTCGACGACACCGACCGGTTGCCGTGCTTGGCCACCCGCACCCCGCCGGCCGCCGCCACCAGGCCGGAGGCGGTGGAGATGTTGAAGGTTCCGGAGGCGTCGCCGCCGGTCCCGCAGGTATCCACCAGCCCGGTGCGCGGCACGTCCACGCGGGTGGCCAGCGAACGCATCACCCCGGCCGCCGCACGGATCTCCTCGATGGTCTCGCCCTTCATCCGCAGGGCCACCAGGAATCCGCCGATCTGGGCATCGGTGGCCTCGCCGGTCATCACCGCCTGCATCACGGCGGTCATGGTGGCCGCATCCAGGTCCTGGCGCTCGATGAGGGCCGCTATCGCTTGTTGCACGGTCACGGGATCGCTCCTGCGGGAAAATCGAAGCGGCTAGTGTAACGCCCGCGCCGGGGTGCGACGACCGCGCGCCTCCGGCCCGGTCCACCACAACAGGGCCGCGGCCGCCCAGATCACCAGCGAACCGCCGATCAGCCACGGCAGATGGTCGTCCAGGCGATCCACCAGAAACAGTGCCAGCAGGGCGCTGAAGCCCAGTTGCAGGAAGGCCTGCATGGCCGAGGCCATGCCCCGGGCGCCCGGATAGCAGTCCAGGGCCAACAGATTCAGCGAGGGCACGGCCGTGGCCAGCGCAAAGCTGTACAGCGCGAACGGCAGGGTGACCGCGACCACGGGCCCGTCGGTCACGATCCCCAGCGCCACCAGCGCCAGGGAGATCCCGGCCAGCCCCACGCCGATACTGATCGCCAGCGGCGGGCTCAGCAGGCTGGCGGTGCGCCCCGCGATGAAACCGCCCACCACCAGACCGCCCACCAGCGGCAGGAACAGCCACCAGAAATCCTGTTCCTGCCCGCCCAGATGGACATAGATCACCGTCGGGGAGGCCGCGACGAACAGGAACATCGCCCCGAACAGACCGGCATGTACCAGGGCCGGGCGCAGAAACGGCGGATTGCCGAGGGTCCCGAGATACCCCCGCAGGATCAGGGCCGGCTTGCCGGAGGCCCGCCCGACCGGCGGCAGGGTCTCCGGCAGCCAGGTCCGGATCGCCAGCAACAGGATTGCGCCATACAGGGTCAGGAACAGGAACACCGACCGCCAGCCGAACCCCGCCTGCAGATACCCCCCCACAATCGGGGCAGCCGCCGGACCAATCGCGAACATCATGGTAATCAGCGCCAGCACGCGGCGGGCATCGATGGCCTCGAAGCGGTCGCGCACGACCGCGCGCCCGACCACAATCCCGGCCGCCGCGGACAGACCCTGTCCAACCCGCAACCCCATCACCTGCCAGTACTCGACCGCCAGCACCAGTAGCAGGGAGCTGATCACGTAGCCGACCAGCGCCCACAAAACCACCGGGCGCCGGCCAAAGGTATCCGACAGCGGGCCGGCCACCAGGGTCGCGAGCGCGAATGCGACCAGATAGGCCGACAGGGTCGCCTGCATCGCGCCGGAGTCCACCCGCAGGGCCTCCGCCATCGCCGGGAACGAAGGCAGATAGGTGTCCAGCGAGAATGGCGCCAGCATCGACAGCGGCGCCACCAGCAACGCAAAGCGCCACCGGGTGCGTCGAGTCTGGGTCACGCCGGCTGGGGCAGTCGGCGGAGGAAGTTGTCGAGGAGTTCGTGGCCCTGGCGGGTCAGGATGGATTCCGGGTGGAACTGCACGCCCTCGACATCCAGCTCGCGGTGGCGCAGGCCCATGATCTCGTCCCGCGAGCCATCCTCGCGCTCGGTCCAGGCGGTGACCTCCAGGCAATCCGGCAGGCTCGCGGCCTCGACCACCAGGGAGTGGTAACGCGTCGCCTCCAGCGGATTCTCGAGCCCGGCGAACACCCCGACGCCGGTGTGGTGCACCGGCGAGGTCTTGCCATGCATGATCTCGCGCGCCCGCACTACGCGACCGCCGAAGACCTGGCCGATCGCCTGGTGTCCGAGGCAGACGCCGAGGATCGGGATCTCGCCGGCAAAGCGCCGGATCACCTCCAGCGATACCCCGGCCTCGTTCGGCGTGCAGGGGCCGGGCGAGATCACGATCCCCTCGGGGGCCAGATCCGCGATCTGCTCCGGGGTGATGCAGTCGTTGCGGTGCACCACCACCTCTGCCCCCAGCTCGCCCAAGTACTGGACCAGGTTGAAGGTGAAGGAGTCGTAGTTGTCGAGCATCAGGATCATGACGAACGTCCCTGGAGAACAGAGGAAACAGGACCGCCGCGCGAATCGATGTTCACGCGCGTGGAGCGGACAGGGCCCAGCATAACCCGGCCCCGGGGCCGCCGACCCGCAACCGCATGGGCGCTGGCGAAACCGGGCACCCTCATCGCGGCAACAGCAGCGCCGCCAGCAGAGTGCCGTCGGCGGCCTCCAGCCGGTGCCCGCCGGGGCTCGGGAGGGTATGCGCCCGGCCGCGCAGGGCCGGGAGACGGTTCATATCCTGACTGGCAGCATCCACCCAGGGGTCGGCCAGGCGGACCACCGACACGTAGCGGATGGGCGGGTGTTCCCGCGTATTCAGCCACTCGAGGTGGGCCGCATCCGGCGAGGTGCCCTCCGGCCCCCAGAGGCCCTCGCGCCGGTGCATGCCCTCGAGCCCGATAAACGGGGCGTAAAGCCCCAGGGCCGAGTCGGCCAGCGCATCCGTCACCGAACGCGCCAGGGCGGACCAGCCGCCCCCCGCATGCGGAGCGGAAAACGTCACCAGGGTGGAGATGGCCGGGTGCGGCTGGCGCACCAGCAACTCGCGCGCCACGACGCCGCCACTGGAATGCCCGACCAGCACCAGTTCCTGCCCCGGATGGCGCCGCGTCAGGGCCTCGACGACCTGACCCAGCGCCCGCGCGCGTTCGGGGGGCACCCCGCCCGCCGGCAGGTCCACGGTGTAGAACTGGCGCGGCGCCGGATCCGGCGCACGATCGAACCAGGGGGCCTCCGGCCGGGCCCGGGCCCGGCCGCCATCGGCATATCCGGCGGCATTCAGGGCTGCGGTGACTCCGGCATGGCGAAAGCCGTCGCCGCGATCCCAGCCCCCGGGGACCAGCACCACGATCTGCGCCGCCGCCAGCCCCGGCAGCAGCCACACCACCAGCGCCAGCAACAGGATGCGAAGGCCGCCGCGCATGGCCACCCCCTCAGTCGCGGTGGCGGCGCGGCCCCAGGCCGCCCAGGGCGGTCTCGGCCGCGCGCACCACCGCCCGCCCCTTGTTCAGGGTCTCCTGCCATTCGCTTTCCGGGACCGAGTCGTGGACCACACCCGCCCCGGCCTGGATATGCAGCTCGCCGTCATGCAGCACGGCCGTTCGGATCGCGATCGCGGTATCCATGTTGCCCGACCAGGACAAATAGCCCACGGCACCGGAATACGGCCCACGCTTCACCGGCTCCAGCTCGTCAATGATCTCCAGCGCGCGGATCTTGGGCGCGCCGGAGACGGTCCCGGCGGGAAAGGTCGCCCGCAGCACGTCCATCGGCGAGTGCCCCGGGGCCAGCCGGCCCTCCACATTGGAGACGATGTGCATCACGTGCGAGTAGCGCTCGATGCTCATGGTGTCGGTCACCTCCACCGAGCCGATCTCGCAGACCCGGCCGACGTCGTTGCGGCCGAGATCGATCAGCATCAAGTGCTCGGCGCGCTCCTTCGGGTCCGCCAGCAGCTCGGCCTCCAGCGCACGGTCTTCCTCCTCGGTGCGCCCGCGCGGACGGGTGCCGGCGATCGGGCGCACGGTCACGCGGTCGTCCTCCAGACGCACCAGGATCTCCGGGGAGGCCCCGACCACGTGGTGATCGTCCAGATCGAGGTAGTACATGTACGGGGACGGATTCAGCGCCCGCAGGGCGCGGTAGAGATTCAGCGGCGGGGCGGAGAACGGGACGCTCATGCGCTGCGCCAGCACCACCTGCATCACGTCGCCGTCCATGATGTATTCCTGCGCCCGCGCGACCGCGGCCTGGAAGCCCTCGGCCGACCAGCCGGGGATGTATTCCGGCACCGCGTGCGGATGCGGCGGATCCTCCGGGGGCACCAGGGGCTCGCCCAGGCGGGTCTCCAGCTCATCCAGCCGCGCCGCAGCCACGGCCTGGCCATCGGCCTGCGTCGCATCGGCGTGCACCACCAGGTACAGCCGGCCGGAGAGGTTGTCGTAGACCACGACCTCCTCCGAGACCATCAGCAGGATATCCGGCAGTCCCAGGGCGTCGGGCTTCTCCGGGCCCTCCAGGCGCGGCTCGATCAGGCGCACGGTCTCGAACCCGAAATAGCCGACCAGGCCACCGGTGAAGCGCGGCAGGCCCGGCAGGTCGGCGGCCTTGAAGCGCGCCTGGTAGGCCTCGATCCAGGCCAGCGGGTCGGCCTCGGTGGCCTGCTCGACTACCTCGCCATCGGTCTCCACGGTGATGTCGTGGCCATGCACGCGCACCCGCGTACGCGCCGGCAGGCCAATGAAGGAATAGCGGCCCCAGCGCTCCCCGCCCTGGACGGACTCGAAGAGATAGGAATACGGGCGGTTGGCCAGCTTGAGGAAGATGGACAGCGGGGTCTCGAGATCCGCGAGGACCTCGCGCACCAGCGGGATGCGGTTATAGCCCTCTCGGGCCAGCTGATCGAACTGTTCGGGGGTCATCACAACGGTTCCTGACAAGGGGGATGGACGGCGCGGCGGGTCATTCGCCGTGTCGCCATCGCTCCGTTGTCCGGTCCGTTGCAATCATTGGTCAGTGTTTCCCTAGGCCGCCTGTGCGGGCAACAGATTGGGCAATTCATCCAACCGGTCGAGAACCGCGTCCGGGTTCTCGTCGCGGATGTCATTGCCGTGGTTGTAGCCGTAGGTCATGCAGACCACCTGGAAGCCGGCGGCACGCGCCGCCTTCACGTCGCTCTTCGAGTCCCCGACCATCAGCGACTCGGAGGGCTCCACGCCCAGTTCCCGCGCCGCGTGCAGCAGTGGCGCCGGGTCCGGCTTTTTCTGCGGCAGGGCGTCGCCGGCGACCACGATCTCGAAGGTGTCGAGGATCCCCTTTTCGCGCAGCAGCGGCACGGTGAAGCGTTCGGCCTTGTTGGTGACACAACCCAGCCGATAGCCTGCGGCCTTGAGCTGGTCCAGCCCCTCGCGCACGCCTGGATAAAGCGGCGAGCGCCCGGCGGTGTTCTCCTGGTAGATGCGCATAAACACCGGCAGCGCGCGCTCGAACGCCTCCGCATCCGGCTCGCCGTCAAGGTCGTTCACCAGCGCCCGCTTGACCAGCCGCTCCACACCGTTGCCGACCCAGTTGCGCACGGCCGGCTCGCCGCGCTCGGGCAGGCCCAGCTCGCGCATCATCGCATCCACACTAAAGGCCAGGTCCGGCACGCTGTCGATCAGCGTGCCGTCCAGGTCGATCAGGATCATGCGGGGGCGTTTCAGGGACATCCCGGTCTCCAGTCGCGGCCGGATCAGGCCTTGGCCAGCTCGTCGCGCATCTGCTGGATGATGCTGTCGTAGCGGTTCGGGTCGGCGTCGCTGCCGGCACCGAAGATCGCGGACCCGGCGACGAAGGTGTCAGCCCCGGCGGCCTTGATCTCGCGGATGTTGTCGGCCTTCACGCCGCCGTCGATCTCGAGGCGGATGTCACGCCCTGAGTCGTCGATCATCTTGCGCGCGGCGCGCAGCTTGTCGAGGGTGTTCGGGATGAACTTCTGGCCACCAAAACCCGGGTTCACCGACATCAGCAGGATCATGTCGACCTTGTCCATCACGTACTCGAGATAGGACAGCGGGGTCGCCGGGTTGAACACCAGCCCGGCCTTGCAGCCCTCGGAGTGGATCAGCTGCAGGGTGCGGTCGATGTGATCCGACGCCTCCGGGTGGAAGGTGATGTAGCTGGCCCCGGCCTGGGCGAAGTCCGGGATGATGCGGTCCACCGGCTTGACCATCAGGTGCACGTCGATCGGCGCGGTCACGCCATGCTTGCGCAGGGCATCGCAGACCAGCGGGCCGATGGTCAGGTTCGGCACGTAGTGATTGTCCATCACGTCGAAGTGGACGGTGTCGGCGCCGGCAGCCAGGACGTTGTCGACTTCCTCGCCCAGACGGGCGAAATCGGCGGACAGGATGGACGGGGCGATGAAATCGGGTTGTGCCATGGTGAAGCCTCGCAGGAATCTCGGGTGAAGCAGGACCGACCGTCGGCCGCGCTCTCGGAACCGCGAAACTTTACCGGATGCCGCCATGCCAGGCAAAAGACGGCGCATGTGACGCGCCCTCCAACGCAAGCGGGCCGGGGAGATCCCCGGCCCGCCGACGGCTTGTACTGTCTTTGCCTGGCCCCGAATCAGTTGAATTCGGTGGCGATATAGCTCGACAGATTGGCGATGTCGTCATCGCTGAGCGACTGCGCCTGCGGACGCATCAGGGCGGTGTTGTCGCCCACTTCCTCGCCGGCGCGATAGCGTTCCAGCAGGTCTGCCAGGTAGCCCGCGTCCTTGCCGGCCAGCGCCGGGAAGATCGCCTGGCCCTGAGCCTGCGCACCGTGGCAGCTGGCACACACCGCCTGGTACTTGGACTGACCCGCCTGGATATCGGCAGCCTGGGCAGCGGTGGACAGCATCAGGATGCTGCCGGCGATACCGGCCAGCACGAACAGCTTGGTTTTCATTGTTGTGGTCTCCTCGTTCTCGATCCTGGACGGAGCTCACGCCCCGTCTTGATGCGAACATTAGCAGGCGCTTCCTGAATGCTGCATTAACACAGAACCAACCATGGAAATGGCCGCAGACCGCTCCATGGCGCCAACGGAAGAGTCAACGCCCGTGGATGTAGCGTTCGTCCGACCAGGTCGCCAGCCACTCGGGACGCACCATTACCAGCCCGGTGATGACGATCCCGTTGATGACCGCCTCGGGCAGCACCAGCAACGCCAGGTAACGCAGGTAATCGCGGTAGATGTCGACCCAGGCCAGCTCGGTAAACAGCCCGTAGATCACCGCCGACGCCAGCACGGTGGCCACCACCGACAGCGCCCCGCCGAGGAAGCCAACCGCGTAGAGATAGATGAACATGTGCGCGGGCAGGTAGGCCTGGGACAGCCGCAGCAATCCCCAGGTAACCGCGACCGGAAGGATGCCGGCCAGCAGTACCGTCAACGGAAAGGCGGCCAGCGGCAGGGCGCCGAACAGACCGAGGGTCGCCACCACCAGAAAGACCATCAGGATCGCCAGCTGCCAGCCGAACATCAGGGTCACGGTGGTCATGCCAAGGAAATGCAGGGCCAGGCCATCCAGGGTCTGGGCCCGCAGGCTCCAGATCAGCAGCAGGCAGAGCGTGGCGATCACGAACAACTGCGCGCGCCCGGGCACGAAGAAGGCCTCCCAGGGCATGCGCCGAAGCATTACCACCATGCCAATGCCCAACAGCACGGCGGACAGCACGCGGAGCGCGACCGGGAGTTCGCCCGCCCCCTCGACCATGCTCAGTCGGGCTCGCGCACGGCGGCCGCGACGGTGTACTCGCGGCCCTGCTTGACCTTGTCGTAGTTGCCGAACACGTCCTTGAACCCCTTCTCGATGAACCGCCGTAGCCCGGTAATGGTTACGACATAGATGCGCCCGCCGGGGTTCATCTGCTCGTGGGCGTCCAGCAGGTAGGTCTGCAGCATCTCGCGCCCGACCTTGGCCGGCAGGTTGGAGGTAACCAGATCGAACCGCCGATCGCGGATGCGCGAGAAGCCGTTACTGGTCAGACACTCCACATTGGCGATGCCGTTGAGCTCGGCGTTGCGCTGGCTGTACTCCACCGCCAGATAGTTGGTATCGACCAGGGTGGTCAACCCCTGCGGGGCCTTGCGCGCAAGCGTCAGGCCGATCGGGCCGTAGCCGCAGCCAAGGTCCAGGCAGGCGTCCGCCGGATGCACCTCGATGCGCTCCAGCAGCATGCGGGTGCCGTCGTCGATTCGCCGCGGGGAGAACAGCCCCCAGGTGGTGCGAAACCGCAGATGCTCGCCCGCCAGGGTGTCCTCGAACTCAAGGTCGCGCTTGAGCTCTGTCTGCCGGGCGCGTCGCGCCTGGGCGCTGGGGAAGGCCTCACTCATGCCACGCCCTCCCCAACGGCGTCGGCCAGGCCCTGCCACAGGGTCTCGGCGGTGGAGGCTGCGGCGGCGGCATCGTCCTCGCCCGGGAGGCCCAGCACGTTGACATGGCCCATCTTGCGCCCCGGGCGCGCCTCGGCCTTGCCGTAGAGGTGCAACCGCGCCCGGCCGGCCGCCAGCACACCTTTCCAGTCGGGTGCGCCGCCCGCGGGCCACAGGTCGCCCAGCAGATTCACCATCGCCACCGGCGTGGTCAGCAGGGCCGGCGCCAGGCCTAGTCCGCAGACCGCGCGCACCTGCTGCTCGAACTGGCTGACGGTGCAGGCATCCAGGCTGTAATGCCCGGAATTGTGGGGACGCGGCGCGATCTCGTTGACCAGCAGTTCGCCGTCCGCCGTGAGGAAGAACTCGACCGCCAGCACCCCCTGATAATCGAGCCGCTCGGCGACGTGCCGGGCGATAGCCGTGGCGCGCTCGCGCACCTCGTCCCCGGCCCGTGCCGGGACACGCGTCAGGTGCAGGATGCCGTCGCGATGGGTGTTCTCCGCGACCGGAAAGGCCTCGGTGGCGCCATCGGCGGTACGCGCAACCAGCACCGACAGCTCGCGCTCCAGCTCCACCCGGGACTCCAGCACGCAGTCCACCTGGCCCAGCTCGGCATGCGCTGCCGGCAGTTCGCCGGCCGCGGCCAGCCGCACCTGCCCCTTGCCGTCATAACCCAAGCGCGCGGTCTTCAGGATCGCCGGGAAACCCGGGGCTCCGGCATCGGTTTGCACCTCGGACGTCAGGCCCGCCGGCACCGCCTGCCACGGGGCCACCGCCACGCCGATCTCGCCGAGAAAGGCCTTCTCCTCGAGGCGGTCCTGGGCAACCGTCAGGGCGCGTGGCCCGGGGCGCAGACAGGCGTGGGCATCCAGCCACTCCACCGCGGCGCGCGGGATGTTCTCGAACTCGGTAGTAATCACCTCGCAGGCCCCGGCCAGCGCCTGCAGGGCATCGGGGTCGTCAAAGGCCTGGCACAAGTGGCGCGCCGCCACCCGCCCGGCCGGGCTGGCCGGGTCCGGGTCGAGCACCCAGACGGCATAGCCCATGCCCTGCGCGGCCTCCACGAAATAGCGGCCGAGCTGCCCGCCACCGAGCAGCCCGAGGGTCGCGGGGGGCTGGATCATGACGGGTCCGGCGGCAGGGTCTGTACGAGCACAGCCTCGCACTGCGCCTGGCGAAAGGCATCCAGGCGCTCGCGCAGGTCGGAATCGCTATTGGCCAGCATCGCGGCGGCAAAGAGCGCCGCGTTGGCGGCGCCCGCCTCGCCGATCGCGAAGGTCGCGACCGGGATCCCCTTCGGCATCTGCACGATCGAGAGCAGCGAATCCTGGCCCTTGAGGTGGCGCGAGGCAACCGGCACACCCAGCACCGGCACCGGCGTCTTGGCCGCCAGCATGCCGGGCAGGTGCGCGGCCCCGCCCGCCCCGGCGATGATCGCCTGCAGGCCGCGTTCACGCGCATTCTCGGCGTACTCGAACAACAAGTCGGGGGTCCGGTGGGCCGAGACCACCCGGGCCTCGAACGGAACCTCGAGTTCGTCCAGCACATCCACCGCGCGCTCCATAGTCGCCCAGTCGGAGGTGCTCCCCATCACCACGCCCACGCGCGGCGCCCTATTGCCAGCCGTCTCAGTCATGGCCCGAACGATAGCGACCCCGGCCCCACCCGACAAGCCGTGTTCACCACGAAGCACGCGACGACACGCGGAAAAGCCAGGTCAAGGGCGATCTACAGGAAGACGCGAAGATTGGAGGAAAAATAATAAGGACGCTGTTCCTTAACCCGGCGGCGACTCACGTCGCGGCGGGCCCGCTTGGCTCCCACCATTAAAATCTTCCGACCTTCGCGTCTCCCTGTGAATCGCTTTTCTGTGCATCGTGGTGCGGTAGGCCCGTGGCCGGTAGAATCGCGGCATGACTGACACCCTGCTCGAAAGCCATATCCCCGACCTCGAACTCGTCCATCGCGGCAAGGTACGCGACCTCTACGCGGTGGATGCCGACCACTGGCTGATGGTGACCACCGACCGCCTGTCCGCGTTCGACGTGATCCTGCCGACCGGCGTGCCCGGCAAGGGCCGGGTGCTGACCGAGATCACCCGGTTCTGGATGGACAAGATCCAGCGCGAACTGGGCATCCCCAACCAGCTGACCGACATCCCGCTGGAGCAGCTCATCCCGGACCCGGCGATTCGTGCCCCACTGGAAGGACGCAGCCTGGTGATCCGCCGGCTGGAGGCCCTGCCGGTGGAGGCCGTGGTGCGCGGGTACCTGATCGGCTCCGGCTGGAAGGACTACCAGGCCAGCGGCGCGGTCTGCGGCATCCCGCTCCCGACCGGCCTGGAGCTCGCCTCGAAGCTCCCGGAGGCGATCTTCACCCCCAGCACCAAGGCCGACGTCGGCGACCACGATGCCAATATCGACTTCGATTCCGTGGTAGCGACCATCGGCGAAGAACGAGCGCGTCAGGTGCGTGATGCAGCACTCGCGATCTATGCGATGGCGCGCGACTACGCGGCCGAGCGCGGCATCATCATCGCCGACACCAAGTTCGAGTTCGGCGTCGATGCCGCCGGCACCCTGCATCTGATCGACGAGGTCCTGACCCCGGACTCCTCGCGCTTCTGGCCGGCCGACCGCTACGCGCCGGGTACCAGCCCCGAGTCCTTCGACAAGCAGTACGTACGCGACTACCTCGAGACCCTGGACTGGGACAAGCAGGCGCCCGGCCCCGAGCTGCCCGCCGAAGTGGTGGAACAGACCGCCGCGCGCTATCGCGAGGCCCTGGAGCGCCTGACCCGCGACGCATGAGCCCGGCACAGACAGGAGCGTCCCCAAAGGGCCTGTTCGTCACCGGCACCGATACCGGCGTCGGCAAAACCTTCGTCAGCTGCGCGCTGCTGGAACTCTGGCGGGAACAGGGCCTGACTCCGCAGCCACGCAAGCCGGTGGAATCCGGCTGCCCATGGAGTACCGACGGGCTGCTGCCCGAAGACGGGCTGAACCTCGCCCGCGCGGCGGGCCTGCCCGACGCTGCCATCGCGCAGGTCACGCCCTGGCGTTTCCCCGACGCCATCGCCCCGGACCAGGCCGCCGCGAACCAGGGCGTGCGCCTGACGGTCGCGGAGCTGGCCGCGGCCTGCGACGCCGACGGCACGGGGCCGCGACTGGTGGAAGGTGCGGGGGGCTTCTACTCGCCGCTGTGTGCCGACGGGCTGAACGCGGATCTCGCCGAGGCCCTGGGGCTGCCGGTCCTGCTGGTTGCGGAGGACCGCCTGGGCACACTGAACACCTGCCTGCTGACCCTGGAGGCCCTGGAACGACGTGGCCTGCAACTGGCCGGGATCGTGCTCAACCGGCGCCGGGCGGATACCGACCCGCGGCTCGACAACGCCGCGGCCCTGCGGGCGCGCACGAACGTCCCGGTGATCACGTCAGCGGAAGGCATCACCCGCGTGGCGCTGGCTCAGAAGCTTTCCACCTCGAAGTTGTCCGGGCGCACCCCACCGGAGGACTCGCGCTCCTGAGCTCGGGTTTCGGAGGCCGCCGGGGCGTCCTCTTCCGGCGCGGCATCGGCGCGGAAAGCGGCCAGGGTCTCGCGCAGCGCACGGGTGCCTTCGTGGTCGACCCGGCGGGTCTCGATGATGTGCACCGGACGCTGCGACTCGCCGTAATAGGCCTCGTTGAAGTCGTCGCGCACGGTCATGCGTGACCCGGAGAAGCTCATCCCCAGATAGGCCCCGCGTGCCCGTGAGTAGGACAGGAAGTCCGCCGTGGGCGTGGCGCTGCGGCCGGCGCCTACCGGGCCCGCGGCCACCGAGGCATCGCCACCGAGCCGGATCGCGGACCCGAACATCGAATCCACCGCATCCTGGGTGCGCGCCACCATCACCACCTCGGCGGCGTCCCCGCCGAATTGCATGCCGAAACTGACCGAGCCGAGCGAGTAGAAGGCCACCGGGGAATAGTCCCCGCGCTCGTCGTCCCAGGCGAGGAAGACGCCGATACCGCCGGAGCCTCCCACGAGGAAGGCGCCACGGGCGACGCGCGGAAAGATCACCACGCCACGGGCATCGCGCAGGTCCTCTTTCAGGGACTCGTATTCCGGGTGCGTGGCCATGTGCTCCACCGTCGCCTGGGCACGATCGATGATGTCCTGCGGGTCGATCTCGCGGCTGAACGGATTGGCATGGGCGGTACCGGCCATCGCGACCAGGACCAGTGCAGTCAGGCAGAAACGGATCAGTCGGGACATCGCTGAACCTCCATCAAGGCGTGCTAATCGCGTCATCATGGCACAAAAAAAGGGGGCCGAAGCCCCCTTTTTCGTGCTGCAATCCGCAGGATCAGTTGACCTTGGGATCCAGCTCGCCGGACAGGTAGCGCTTGACCATGTCGTCCAGGGCGATCGGCTTGATCTTGGACGCCATGCCGGCGCAACCGAAGGCCTCGTAACGGGCCTGGCAGAGATCCTTCATCGCGGCGGTCGAGGCCTTCAGGAACTTGCGCGGGTCAAACTCCTTCGGGTTCTCGGCCAGGAACTTGCGCACCGCACCGGTGGAGGCCATGCGCAGGTCGGTGTCGATGTTGACCTTGCGCACGCCGTGCTTGATGCCTTCCTGGATCTCTTCGACCGGCACGCCGTAGGTCTCGCCCATGTCGCCGCCGTACTTGTTGATGATGTCCAGCCACTCCTGCGGCACGGAGGAGGAGCCGTGCATGACCAGATGGGTATCCGGGATGCGGGCGTGGATCTCCTTCACGCGCTGGATAGCCAGGATGTCACCGGTCGGCGGACGGGTGAACTTGTAGGCGCCGTGGGAGGTACCGATGGCGATCGCCAGGGCGTCGCACTTGGTGTTCTTCACGAAGTCGGCCGCCTCGTCCGGGTCGGTCAGCAGCTGGTCGTGGGACAGGGTGCCCTCGGCGCCGGAACCGTCTTCCTCGCCGGCCTGGCCGGTTTCCAGGGAGCCCAGGCAGCCCAGCTCGCCTTCCACGGAGACACCGCAGGAGTGCGCCATCTCGGAGACCTTGGCGGTCACGTCACGGTTGTACTCGTAGGTGGCCGGGGTCTTCATGTCGGGCATCAGGGAGCCGTCCATCATCACCGAACTGAAGCCGGACTGGATGGAGCGCAGGCAGACCGCCGGCTCGGAGCCGTGGTCCTGGTGCAGCACAACCGGGATGTCCGGGTACTGCTCGATGGCGGCGATAATGTTGTGGCGCAGGAAGGGCTCGCCGGCGTACTTGCGGGCACCGGCGGACGCCTGAATGATCACCGGGGAGTCGACCGCGGCGGCCGCTTCCATGATCGAGTGGACCTGTTCCATGTTGTTGGCGTTGTACGCCGGCATGCCATACCCATGCTCGGCGGCATGGTCCAGAAGCTGGCGAAGTGAGATCAGTGCCATGGATTCCTCCTTACGGGATTCGGACTGAGGTAGTAGAAAAGTTGATTCTTGATTGCGCGGCCAGGCGGTGCGCGGGTCAGGCCAGTTCGCCGACGCGCACGATCTTCATGGCGTTGGTGCCGCCATGCTCGCCCTGCAGGTCGCCCTTCGTAATGATAACCAGCCCGCCATCCTGCACGACGCCCTCGGCCTTGAGCAAGTTCACCGCTTCACGGTTCACGCTTTCGTGGCTCTCGGGGATCGGGTTCAGGGTGACCGGATACACGCCGCGATAAAGGGTCATGCGACGGCTGGTGGACTCGTGCTGGGTGAGCGCATAGATCGGGATGCCCGAGCTGATGCGCGACATCCACAGCGCGGTGGAACCGGATTCGGTCAACGCGGCGATCGCGGCGACATCGAGATGGTTCGCGGTGTACATGGTCGCCATCGCGATGGCCTCGTCGACCCGGCCGAAAGTCGAATCCATGCGATGGTCGGACTGACGCGCGGCGCGCTGGCGCTCCGCGGCCTCGCAGATCCGGTCCATGCTGGTGACCACGCGCGCCGGATAGCGCCCGGTGGCGGTCTCGCCAGAGAGCATCACCGCGTCCGTGCCGTCCAGTACCGCATTCGCCACGTCGAACACCTCGGCGCGTGTGGGGATCGGGTTCTGGATCATGGTCTCCATCATCTGGGTCGCGGTAATGACCAGACGATTGAGGGTGCGTGCGCGGGTAATCAGGGTCTTCTGCACGCCCGGCAGTTCGGCATCGCCGATCTCCACGCCCAGATCGCCACGCGCAATCATGATGACCTCGGAGGCCGCGATGATCTCGTCGATGACCTCCAGGGCCTCGGAGCGCTCGATCTTGGCGCAGATCCCGGCCTCCCAGCCGGCGTCCTTCAGCAGGCTGCGGGCCAGGTGAAGGTCCTGGGCGGAACGCGGGAAGGATACCGCCAGGTAATCCACCTCCAGCTCGGCGGCCAGGCGGATGTCCTCGCGGTCCTTGTCGGTGATCGCCGGGGCGGACAAACCACCACCCTGGCGGTTGATCCCCTTGTTGTTGGAGAGCTCCCCGCCGACCTCGACCGCCGTCTCGATCCGGCTGCCCTTGACCGCCGTGACCTTGAGCACGATGCGGCCGTCATCCAGCAGCAGGATATCCCCCGGGACCACATCCGCCGGCAGCTCCTTGTAGGTCAGCCCCACCTGGGTGACATCCCCCGCGTCGCGATCCAGCTCGGCATCCAGGGCGAAAGGCGCGCCCTCTTCCAGATGCACCTTGCCCTGCTGGAAGCGGTCGATGCGGATCTTGGGGCCCTGCAGGTCGCCGAGGACGCCGACACAGCGGCCGGCACGCGCGGAGGCGGCCCGCAGCCGCGCCAGGCGCTGGCGATGGTCGTCCGGATCGCCATGCGAGAAGTTCAGCCGGACCACATCCACACCCGCCCGGATGATGGCCTCCATGGCCTCGTCGCTGTCCGTCGCCGGCCCCAGCGTGGCTACGATCTTGGTGCGTCTCATCCGTGCGTGTCTCCGTCAGCGGGAAGCGACAAGGGCTTCAACCCTTCGCCCGCTCTTCCAGGATGGCGACGGCCGGCAGGGTCTTGCCTTCGAGGAACTCGAGGAAGGCACCGCCGCCGGTGGAGATGTAGCTGATGCGATCGGCCAGGTTGTACTTGTCGATCGCGGCCAGGGTGTCACCACCGCCGGCGATGGAGAACGCGTTGCTCTCGGCGATCGCTTCGCCCAGGGCCTTGGTGCCACCGGCGAACTGGTCGAACTCGAACACGCCCACCGGGCCGTTCCAGACGATGGTGCCGGCGTTGCGCAGGGCCTCGGCGTAGGTCGCCGCGGTCTCGGGACCGACGTCGAAGATCATGTCGTCGTCGGCCACGGCGTCCACGGCCTTGGTCTCGGCCGGGGTGGATTCGGAGAATTCCTTGCCCACGGTCACATCGGTCGGGACCGGGATCTCGCCACCCTTGGCGCGGGCGGCCTCCATCAGGCGCTTGGACTCGTCAACCAGATCGGCCTCGTACAGCGACTTGCCCACGCTGTGGCCCTGGGCGGCGATAAAGGTGTTGGCGATGCCGCCGCCGACGATCAGCTGATCAACGACATTGGACAGCGACTCCAGCACGGTCAGCTTGGTCGACACCTTGGAGCCGCCGACGATCGCCACCAGCGGACGCTTCGGGGTCTCCAGGGCATGGCCGAGGGCCTCGAGCTCCTTGGCCAGCAGCGGGCCGGCGCAAGCCTGCGGGGCGAACCGGGCCACCCCGTGGGTGGAAGCCTGGGCGCGGTGCGCGGTGCCGAAGGCATCCATCACGAACACGTCGCACAGCGCGGCGTACTTCTTCGCCAGCGCCTCGTCGTCCTTCTTCTCGCCGGCGTTGAAACGCACGTTCTCGAGCAGGATGACCTCGCCCGGCTTCGCGTCCACGCCGTCGAGGTAGTCGCGTACCAGGCGCACTTCGCGCCCGAGCAGGCCGGCCATGTGCTCGGCCACCGGGGCCAGGGAGTCCTCCTCGGAGAACTCGCCTTCCGTCGGGCGTCCCAGGTGCGACATCAGCATCACGGCCGCGCCACCATCCAGGGCCTTCTGCACGGTCTCCAGGCTCGCACGGATGCGCGCGTCGGAGGTGACCTTGCCGTCCTTCACCGGGACGTTCAGATCCTGACGCACCAGCACGCGGCGACCCTGCAGGTCGAGATCGGTCATCTTGATGACAGACATGGGAGTACCTCTCGAAAAACGGTTGGAAAGAAAAAGGCTTCGGGCGAGCCCCCGACGGGACTGGCCCCAGGCCTCTGGACCCGGGAAGAGAAACGGCCGGACCCCGGAAGGGTCCGGCCGTCCGCCATTACTTGGCGACGTGCTCCACCATGCGCAGCATGTTGCAGGTGTAGCCGTACTCGTTGTCGTACCAGGCAACGACCTTCACGAAGGTCGGGTCCAGCTGGATGCCGGCGCCGGCGTCGAACACGGACGGGGCGGTGTAGCCACGGAAGTCGGTGGAGACCACCAGCTCGTCAGTGTACCCCAGCACGCCCTTCAGCTCGCCCTCGGAGGCCTTCTTCATGGCCGCGCAGACGTCGTCGTACTTGGCGTCGCCGTTGAGTTCCACGGTCAGGTCGACCACCGACACGTCGGAGGTCGGCACGCGGAAGGCCATACCGGTCAGCTTCCCGTTCAGTTCCGGCAGGACCTTGCCCACGGCCTTCGCGGCACCGGTGGAGGACGGGATGATGTTCTCCAGGATGCCACGACCACCGCGCCAGTCCTTCATGGACGGGCCGTCAACGGTCTTCTGGGTCGCGGTGGCGGCGTGCACGGTGGTCATCAGGCCACGCTTGATGCCCCAGGCGTCGTTCAGCACCTTGGCCACCGGGGCCAGGGCGTTGGTGGTGCAGGAAGCGGCGGAGACCATGGTCTGGCCCGCGTAGTCGCCGTGGTTCACACCGTAGACGAACATCGGGGTGTCGTCCTTGGACGGGGCGGACATCACGACCTTCTTGGCACCGGCGTCCAGGTGCTTCTGGGCGGTCTCGGCGGTCAGGAACAGGCCGGTGGACTCGATCACGATGTCGGCGTTGATGTCGCCCCACTTCAGCGCCGCCGGATCCTTCTCGGCGGTCAGGCGGATGCGGTTGCCGTTCACGACCAGGTGGTCACCGTCGACGCTGATATCACCCTCGAAGCGGCCATGCACGGAGTCGTAGCGCAGCATGTAGGCCAGGTATTCCGGATCCAGCAGGTCGTTAATGCCGACCACCTGAAGGTTCGGGAAGTCCTTGGCGATGGCGCGGAAGGCCATACGGCCGATACGACCGAAGCCGTTGATACCAACCTTGATAGACATGGGAGTCTCCTCTCTATTGCTTATACGAAATCGATTCGGGTTCAGCCGTTCAGCACGTCACGCGCGACCTGGGCGACATTCTCCGGCTTGAAGCCGAAGTAATCGAACAGGGCACCACCCGGGGCGGACTCGCCGAAGCGATCCAGGCCGAATACCGCGCCGTCGAGGCCGGTGAACTTGTGCCAGGTCGTGGTCGCGCCGGCCTCGATGGCGACACGGGCGCGCACGGCCTTCGGCAGCACGGCCTCGCGGTAGGCCGGGTCCTGCTGCTCGAACAGCTCGACACAAGGCATGGACACGACACGGACCTTCTTGCCCTCGCCGGCCAGTTCGTCGGCGGCCTGCACGGCGAGCTCGATCTCGGAGCCGGTGGCGATGAAGATCAGGTCCGGGGTGCCGTCGCAGTCCTTCAGCACATAACCGCCGCGAGCGATATTGGCGAGCTGCTCGCCGTCACGCTCCATGTGCGGCAGGCCCTGGCGCGACAGGATGAACGCGGACGGGCCGTCGGTGCGCTCGATGCCGGCCTTCCAGGCCACCGCGGTCTCGACCGCGTCGCAGGGGCGCCAGACATTCAGGTTCGGGATCAGGCGCAGGCTCGGGGTCTGCTCGACCGGCTGGTGGGTCGGGCCGTCTTCGCCCAGACCAATGGAGTCATGGGTCAGCACGTACATCACGCGCTGCTTCATCAGCGCGGACATGCGAATGCCGTTGCGGGCGTAGTCGGAGAAGATCAGGAAGGTGCCGCCGTACGGGATGAATCCGCCGTGCAGGGCGATGCCGTTCATGATCGCGGCCATGCCGAACTCGCGCACGCCGTAGAACACGTAGTTGCCCGCGGCGTCGTCACGGGTCACGCCCTTGGAGCCGCTGTACATGGTCAGGTTGGAGCCGGCCAGGTCGGCGGAGCCGCCCAGCAGTTCCGGGACGGCCGGGGCCATGCCGGCGATCGCGTTCTGCGAGGCCTTGCGCGAGGCGACCTTCTCGGCCTTCTCGATGGTTTCCTTGATGTAGGCGTTGGCTTTCTCGCTCCAGTCGGCCGGCAGATCACCGGCAATGCGGCGCTCGAACTCGGCGGCCAGTTCCGGGTGCGCGGCCTTGTAGGCGGCAAAGCGTTCCTTCCACTCGGTCTCAGCCTTGGCACCCTTGTCCTTGGCGCTCCAGCCCGCGTAGATGTCGTTCGGGATCTCGAACGGGCCGTGCTCCCAGCCCAGTTCCTTGCGGGTCAGGGCGACCTCGTCGTCGCCCAGGGCGGCGCCGTGGCACTCTTCCTTGCCGGACTTGTTCGGCGAGCCAAAGCCGATCACGGTGCGGCAGCAGATCAAGCTCGGCTTGTCGCTGTTCTTGCGGGCCTCCTCGATCGCGGCCTTGACCGCGTCGGCGTCGTGACCGTCCACGCCGCGCACCACGTGCCAGCCGTAGGCCTCGAAGCGCCCCGGGGTGTCGTCGGTGAACCAGCCCTCGACCTCGCCGTCGATGGAGATGCCGTTGTCATCCCAGAACGCGATCAGCTTGCCCAGACCCAGGGTGCCGGCCAGCGCGCAGGTCTCGTGGGAGATCCCTTCCATCATGCAGCCGTCGCCGAGGAAGGCGTAGGTGTTGTGGTCGACGATGTCGTGGCCCGGCTGGTTGAAGTGGGCGGCCATCATCTTCTCGGCCAGCGCCATGCCGACCGCGTTGGAGATGCCCTGGCCCAGCGGGCCGGTGGTGGTCTCGACGCCCGCGGTGTAGCCGTATTCCGGGTGGCCCGGGGTCTGCGAGTGCAGCTGACGGAACTGCTTGATCTCGTCCATCGGCAGGTCGTAGCCGGTCAGGTGCAGCAGGGAGTAGACCAGCATGGAGCCGTGGCCGTTGGACATCACGAAGCGGTCGCGATCCGGCCAGCTCGGGTTCGCCGGGTTGTGCTGCATATAGTCGTTCCACAGCACCTCGGCGATATCTGCCATCCCCATCGGCGCCCCCGGGTGACCGGAATTGGCCTTTTGAACCGCGTCCATCGACAGGGCGCGGATGGCGTTGGCAAGCTCTCTACGGGTCGGCATGCTGATCTCCTGCTCTAAGTAGTGTTGGGTTTGGCTGATGGCGGGCGGCGGCGCGAGGCGCCAGCGGCGGCCGACCCGGACGAGTCGGCCGAAACCAGGGGCTCACGGTTATATCGGCCGGCGTTGCAGCGCGCGGCGGCCCGAGCAGCCTGCGGGGCAGGCGCTACCCGACTGCGCGAACGCGCGGCGGGCGGCCCTCCCCATCAAACGCGGTGCATTTTGGCCACTTTCGCGCACCGGGGCAAGTCGGCCCCAGACCGCGCCACGCCGCGCCATCGCCACCGGCGCGGAGGCACATGCCCCTACCTTTGCCGGGGAGGGGCTTAGAAAAATGCCGCGAGTCGCGTTACACTAGCGGTCGTTTTGCGCAAAACTAAATCGACACGACCACAAAGGAACGCTTAATGTCCAACGATTACATCTTCACTTCGGAATCGGTCTCTGCGGGTCACCCCGACAAGATGGCCGACCTGGTCTCCGACACCATCGTCGACGCCATCATCGAACAGGATCCGCATGCGCGCATCGCCTGTGAGACCGCCACCAAGACCGGCATGGTCATGCTGCTGGGCGAGATCACCACCGGCGCGCAGATCGACTACGAGCGCCTGGTGCGCGAAACGGTCTGCGAGATCGGCTACGACGACTCCGACAAGGGCTTCGACGGCAAAACCTGCGCCGTACTGAACGTGCTCGGCGAACAGTCCCAGGATATCGCCATGGGCGTGGACCGCGACGTCTCCGACCGCGCCACCCAGGGCGCCGGTGACCAGGGCCTGATGTTCGGCTACGCCGCGCGCGAAACCGACACCCTGATGCCCGCCCCGATCTTCTACGCCCACAAGATGGTGCGCATCCAGTCCGAACTGATGAAGAGCGGCAAGCTGCCGTGGCTGCGTCCGGACGCCAAGAGCCAGGTCTCCCTGCGCTATGAAGACGGCAAGCCGGCCGGCCTGGACGCGGTGGTCCTGTCCACCCAGCACAGCCCGGACATCTCGCAGAAGGACCTGAAGGAAGCGGTCTACGAAGAGATCTTCAAGAAGGTCCTGCCCGCCGAGTGGCTGAGCCAGGTCGCCGACGACCAGATCCACATCAACCCGACCGGGAAGTTCGAGATCGGGGGCCCGGTGGGCGACGCCGGCCTGACCGGCCGCAAGATCATCGTCGACACCTACGGCGGCATGGCCCGTCACGGTGGTGGCGCGTTCTCCGGCAAGGACCCGTCCAAGGTGGACCGCTCCGCCGCCTACGCCGGCCGCTACGTGGCCAAGAACATCGTCGCCGCCGGCCTGGCCGACAAGTGCGAGATCCAGGTCTCCTACGCCATCGGCGTGGCCGAACCGACCTCGATCACCATCGACACCTTCGGCACCGGCAAACTGGACGATCGCAAGATCGAAGGCTTCGTCCGCGAAGCGTTTGACCTGCGTCCGTGGGGCCTGGTCCAGATGATGGATCTGCTGCGCCCGATCTACAAGGCGACCGCCGCGTACGGTCACTTCGGCCGCGAAGATGTCGACCTCCCCTGGGAGCGCACCGACAAGGCCGAGGAACTTAAGAAGATGGCGGGCCTCTAATAGCGCCCGACACTTTGTAAGCGAAATACCCATCCGGCTGAGGAGCGCTGCAGCGGTTCAACCGTCAGGCTCAGCCGGATGCTCCCCTGAAACGTGAACACGGCGCTCATCCAGATAGACGGAGAAGTTAATCCATGAATGCTGTGATGAACGACAAGAAAACGACCGATTACGTCGTCAAGGACATTAACCTTGCCGAATTCGGCCGCAAGGAAATCGCGATCGCCGAGACCGAGATGCCCGGCCTGGTCCAGACCCGCGAAGAATTCGCGGCCTCCAAGCCGCTGAAGGGCGCCAAGATCGCCGGCTCCCTGCACATGACCATCCAGACGGCTGTGCTGATCCAGACCCTGGAAGCCCTGGGTGCCGACGTGCGCTGGGCCTCCTGCAACATCTACTCCACCCAGGACCACGCCGCGGCCGCTATCGCCGACAACGGCACCCCGGTCTTCGCCGTGAAGGGCGAAACCCTGGAAGAGTACTGGGACTACTGCCACCGCATCTTCGAATTCGACGGCGGCGCCAACATGATCCTGGACGACGGTGGTGACGCCACGCTGCTGCTGCACCTGGGCGCCAAGGCCGAGAAGGACCAGTCGGTCATCTCCAAGCCGGAGAACGAGGAAGAAGAAGCCCTGTTCGCCAAGATCAAGGAACGCCTGGCCGAACAGCCGACCTGGTACTCCGACATGCTGTCGAAGATCCAGGGCGTGACCGAAGAGACCACCACCGGTGTCCATCGCCTGTACCAGATGGCGAAGGACGGCGAGCTGGCCTTCCCGGCGATCAACGTCAACGACTCGGTCACCAAGTCCAAGTTCGACAACCTGTACGGCTGCCGCGAGTCCACCGTGGACTCCATCAAGCGCGCCACCGACGTGATGATCGCGGGCAAGATCGCCGTGGTCGCCGGTTACGGTGACGTCGGCAAGGGTGCCGCCCAGTCGCTGGCCGGCCTGGGTGCCACCGTGTGGATCACCGAGATCGACCCGATCTGCGCCCTGCAGGCCTCGATGGAAGGCTTCCGCGTGGTCACGATGGAAGAAGCGGCCGACAAGGCCGAGATCTTCGTTACCGCCACCGGTAACAAGGACGTGATCACCGAAGATCACATGACCCGCATGAAGAACCAGGCCATCGTCTGCAACATCGGTCACTTCGACTCCGAGATCGCCGTGGCCGCGATGCGCAAGTACGAGTGGGAGAACATCAAGCCGCAGGTTGACCACATCATCCTGCCGAACGGCAACCGGATCATCATGCTGGCCGAAGGCCGCCTGGTGAACCTGGGCTGCGGCACCGGCCATCCGAGCTTCGTGATGTCCAACTCCTTCACCAACCAGACCCTGGCTCAGATCGAGCTGTGGACCAAGGGTGACCAGTACGACAAGAACGTCTACGTGCTGCCGAAGCACCTGGACGAGAAGGTCGCGCAGCTGCACCTGAAGAAGCTGGGTGCCAACCTGACCCGTCTGACCGACGAGCAGTCCAAGTACCTGGGTCTGCCGGTGGATGGCCCGTTCAAGCCGGAACACTACCGCTACTGATCGGCCAGCCTCACATTTCAATTCGTTGTTAATGTGAACGCCGGGGCGGGCCGCATGTTCGTGCGGTCCGCCTTCTTTTTGTCTGGAGGACAAACATGTCTGCACAAGAACGCGTCTACAGCGTTGAATTCTTTCCGCCCAAGGACGAGGCCGGAGCCGAACGCCTGGCCAAGGCCCGCAAGCGCCTGGGCGCCCTGAACCCCGAGTTCTATTCCGTCACCTTCGGCGCCGGGGGTTCCACCCGCGATCGCACACTGGAGACGGTCCGGGACATCATCGACAACGACGGCTTTCCCGCCGCCCCGCACGTCTCCTGCATCTCCTCCACCAAGGACGAGTTGCGCGAGCTGCTGTCGACCTACCGCGATATCGGCGTGAACCGCATCGTCGCACTGCGCGGCGACCTGCCGTCCGGCACCAAGAATTCCGGCGGCGATTTCCGCTACGCCTCGGAGCTGGTGGAGTTCGTGCGCGCCGAGTTCGGCAACCAGTTCAAGATCGAGGTGGCGGCCTACCCGGAATTCCATCCGCAGGCCCCGAACGCCGAGAAGGACCTCGAGAACTTCAAGACCAAGGTGGATGCCGGCGCCGACGCCGCGATCACCCAGTATTTCTATAACGTGGATGCCTACGTCGCGTTCATGGAACGGGTGGAAAAGATGGGCATTACCATCCCGATCATCGCCGGGATCATGCCGATCACCAACTACACCCAGATCGTGCGCTTCTCCGAGATGTGCGGCGCCGAGATCCCGCGCTACATCCGCAAGCGGATGGAGGCCTATGGCGACGACAAGGACTCGATCCGCAAATTCGGCATCGAGGTTGCCACGCGCCTGACCGACGACCTGCTCGACGCCGGCGCACCGGGAATCCACTTCTACTCGATGAACCAGGCCGGCCCGACCGAACAGATCTGGAAGGCCCTGGACCTCGACAACCGGAAGTAGACGACATGCGCTGCCCCCGGCTGCTGCTCGAATCCGAGGCACTGGCCGCGGGGCAGTCGCTACCCGCCCCGCAGGACCGGCTGCACTACGCCACCAACGTCCTGCGTCTGAAAAGCGGCGCCCCCTGCCGCGTGTTCGATGGCCTCGGCAACGAATTCGAGGCCACCCTCGAAGTCACCGACCGCCGCCACGGCACCTTCCACCTGGGCCAACGGGCCACCGCCCCGACCCATCCCGAATTCCCCATCCACCTGCTCCAGGGCATCGCGCGTGGCGACCACATGGACCTCGCCATTCAGAAGGCCGTGGAGCTGGGCGTGCAGTCCATCCAGCCCGTATTGTGCGAACGCTCGCGTTCGGCCGCCGCGCACAAGGGGCTGGAGAAGCGCCAGGGCCACTGGCAGGGCATCCTGCGGGCCGCTGCGGAACAATGCGGCCGCAACGAACTCCCGCAACTGCGGGAACCCGCGCCGCCGGAAAAGGCCCTCGCGGCCGGCCCCGGGCGTCTGGGGCTGCTGGCCGAAGAAGGGGCACCCGGCCTGGATGCACGGCTGGGCGGGCAGGCCCATACGCCAGCGGAAGTCGCGCTCTACGTGGGGCCGGAAGGCGGGCTTACACCCGAGGAAATCGAGCAGGCCCGGCGGGCCGGCTTTCTGGGGGTCGGGATGGGTCCGCGGACCCTGCGCACCGAGACCGCCGCGATGGCACTGATGACGCTGGTACAGGCACGCCTGGGCGACCTGAAGGGGTAAGGCGCACTCTCTCGCTGTGGCGAGGGGCGAAGCGGCGGGCACCCTGCCTGGATGCGAGATGGCCTCAGGCAGGCTCGGTCTCGGCGATCTCCAGGAGACGCTGTTCCAGTGCATCCAGGCGCAACAGGTGGGTGGTCACGCCGGAGGCCTTGACCCGCCAGGACCACGGCGTGGCATCCGAGTCCTCGAGCGCATAGATGTTCTGCGGGGTAATCTGCACCGGGTGCGGCGTACCGCGGACCTCGAGCGCGTAGAACGGCAGGTGATCGGGCTGCATCACCGCCTGCATGACCAGGAGCCGCGTAAAGCGCCGGCGGTCCTCGCCGGTGTCACGGCCCGGGTCCAGCAACTGGTTCACGTTGACCACTGGTACCTGCACGTCCTGCCAGACCAGGCTCGGCTCCAGCCACGGGATATCGGGATGCTCCGATGCCTGCTCCACCGCGCCCGCCCGCGTCGTGACTTCGAGAAAGGCACTGCGCGGCAGCAGGATGGACCCCGTATCCAGCTGGACGATGACGGCCTCGACCGCCTGGGCCTGTGCGTCCTCGCTCATACCGGCACCTCCTGCAGTTGCTCGCGGATCGCGTTCAGCAGATCGTTCTCCAGATACGGCTTGCCGAGATAGCCGTTAACCCCGAGACGGTCGGCCCGCTCGCGGTGCTTGGTCCCGCTGCGCGAGGTGATCATGATGATGGGCACCTGCCCGAAGTCCGGATGGTCGCGCACGTGCGCGGCAAATTCGAACCCATCCATACGCGGCATCTCGACGTCCAGCAGGATCAGCTGCGGACGACGCTCGTCGAGCAGGCCCACGGCATCCAGACCGTCGCGGGCGGTTACCACGTCGTAGCCGTGACGGGTCAGCAGCCGCGCAGTGACCTTGCGGATGGTGATCGAGTCGTCCACCACCATGATCCGCTTGGCACCCGCTGTCTCGCCCGCCGCCTGCGGAGCCTCCGGTAGCGACGCGGTCGCCTCGGCAAACCGCACCAGCATGCTGAGATCCAGGATCAGCATGACCGAACCGTCGCCCTGCAGGGTCGCGCCCGCCACGCCCGGGATGCGGCTCAACACCGGGCCCACCGACTTCACCACCACCTCCTGACTGCCCAGCAGGCCGTCGATGCGCAGGGCCACCCGCCGGTCATCGGCGCGCACCAGCAGCAACGGGAACGGGTGATCGGGGAACTGGTCCACTCCGGCCTGGCTCTCCACGCCCATGAGGTCACCCAGGCTCCGCACCTCGTAGTCCTGACCCACATAGTTGTAGATCGATTCGCCCTCGCGAGGGTCGATCTCCTCGGCACGCGCACGGACCACGCCCTCCACCGAAGCCATCGGGACGGCGAACGTCTCTTCGCCCACCTGGACCAGGAGGGCCTGGGAGATCGCCAGGGTAAACGGCAGGCGCATGGTGAAACGCGACCCCTTGCCCGGGGTCGACTGGATATCCAGCGTGCCCCCCAGCTGCTTGACGTCGCTGTTCACGACGTCCAGGCCGACCCCGCGGCCTGCGACCTGGGAGACCTCGGCGGCGGTGGAAAAGCCCGACTGCAGGATCAATTGCAATGCCTGGGCATCGCTCACTTCGGCGTCGGCCGCGATCAAGCCCCGCTCGATGGCGCGCGCTCGGATGGCGTCGGCATCGATCCCCTTGCCGTCGTCGGTCACCTGCAGGCGAATCTCGCTGCCGGACTGCTCGAGGCTGACGTCGATCTGGCCCTGTGCGGGCTTGCGCGCCTGTTCACGTTCTTCGGGAGACTCGATGCCGTGCGCGATCGCGTTGCGCAGCAAATGTTCCAGCGGCGAGACCAGACGCTCCAGCAGGGCGCGGTCGAGCTCGGCCCCCTGACCGGTGAACTCAACCCGTACGGGCTTGCCCAGATCCTCGCCGGCCTGGCGCACCACGCGCCGCAGGCGCGGCGCCATACGGGCAAAGCGCACCATGCGCTGGCGCATGAGCTGATCCTGCAGGTCGGTCCCGACCCGCCGCTGCTGCAGCAGGATCCCGCCGGCGTTCTGGAGCTCGTCGCCGACTTCCTGTTTCAGGGCCTCGAGGTCGCTGACACTCTCGGCTAGCGCCCGCGACAGCTGCTGGATACCGGAATAGCGGTCCATCTCCAATGGATCGAAGTCGAGGGCCTCCTCACCGCTCTCCTCCTCCACCCGGAACAGGATCTGCGCCTCGGTCTCGATCTCGAGTTTGCGCAACTGGTCGCGCAGGCGCGCGATGGTGCGCTCGAGCTCGTCGACCTGGCCCTCGACCCGCCCGACGGTCTGTTCGAAGCGACGATGGAAGGTCGCCAGCTCGCCGGCGTTGTTGACCAGGCTGTCCAGGACCTCGGCATCCATGCGCACCTGATCCTGGATGCGCCGGCCTTCGGTCTCGGGGGCATCGTGGGTGCGACGATCGGCCTCGGCCGTCTGGGCGGCCACCATCTCGGCACCGGAAGCACCTTCGTCGTCCGTCGCCGCGCCGGCCTCGGCGGCGTCCGCCTCGCTCTCCGTATCGGGCGCGGCGACATCCGTCTCGCCCGCCGACCAGGCGCGCAGAGCCGGCAACGATTCGCTTGCCGACTCGTCTGTCTGCCAGACCCCCACCCCTCGCTCGACCAGGTGCTGGACATCCGTCAAGGCCCGTTCCGCGAGCTGGAAGAAACCATCGCGCGGCTCGAGACCGGTCTCGGTCTCCACGCTCAAGGCGCTCTCCAGGGCGTGCGCCACCGCTCCGACCACGGTAAAGCCGGCCATACGGGCACTGCCCTTCAGGGTGTGCACCTCACGCTGGAAGGCATTCTGATCCGGTCCCGGACGGCCACCCGCTTCACGCCAGCCATTCAGTGCGGCGAACGCGGCCTCGAGGATGTCACGGGCCTCCTCGATGAAGACCTCGGCGAACTCCCAGTCGATTTCCAGCTCCGGCTCCTGCGCCGTATCGGGTGCGCCGGCCGTATCCGAGTCCGTCTCCACGCCAGGGGCAACGGCGGGCTCGAGTTCGTCGAATTCGGGCGACTCTTCCTCGCTCGCCTGCTCGTCGGCACGCAGCAGCTGTTCGGCGGTCGCATGATCGAGCAGGGCATAGACCTCGGGGGCCCAGGAGGGCGGATCCTGCACCTTGGCCGGATCGGGCTCCTCGTCCCCCACCGCATCGGCGACGTAGGTCTCCAGCTGATGCAGCAACGCAATGGCTTCGGCCGGCAACGCCCATTCCATGTCGCGATGGATGCGAATCAGGCGCTCGAACGGCCCGCAGACCGAGTAGATGCCGCGGATGTCGGCCGTGCGCGCGCTTCCGTTGAGGGTATGCAGCGCACGCTCGAGATCGTGGTTCGGTATCCGGTCCGGACGCCACTGGGCCTCGTCCAGCCAGCCACGCAGGGTGAGGAGGTGGACCTGGGCCTCGGCGGCAAACACCTGCCACAGCTGCGGGTCCGTATCCATACGCGCCGCCGCGGGTTCGGCGGGCGCCTCTGTGTGGTCCAGCGCCGGTTCGGCCGGCTCGTCGGGCGCGACGTCTTCCAGGGCATCCCCTTCAGGTTCCGCGCCTTCCTCCCCGAGCTCGATCCCGGCGTCGGCCGGCAGCGAATCGTCCTCGTTCTGGGCCTCTTGCGTCAGCTCGATGGCATCCGCCGGAAGCTCCAGTTCATCGAGGTCCAGCGGCCCGGCGGTCTCGTCGGATGCGGGCGACTCTTCCGGCTCGACCTCGCCGGCCGATTCCGCATCCGGGCCCAATTCCGGGGCCTCGCCGTCGGCGCTTTCCGGCTCGAGGGCCTCCGGAGGGAAGTCGGGGACGAAGGCACCCGACTCCTGCAGGAGGTCATTGGCAGATGCGTCCGGCTCGGCCCCGACCGTGTCCGCAGTGCCGTCGACCGCCGGGGCCTCGGGTGCATCCAGGTCATCGAGGGTTCGTGCCAGCGCCTCGAATTCCGCTTCCGCACCCGGAGGCGTGGCGGATTCGGCAGCCTCGTCGTCCTCCATCCCGGCCTCGGCTTCGGACTCACCGCCAGCCAGGGCGCGCAGACGCAGGGCAATGTCCAGCACGGGCGTATCGGGCCCGGTATCGTCACGAACCTCGGTTACCAGGCCCGGCAGGACACCAATCGCGTCCTCGATCACCTGCAAGGTCGCATGATCCGCCTCCTGGCCGGAATCCAGCAGGCGATTGAGGAACGACTCCACGGCCCAGGCGAACTCGCCCAGGCGCAGGGCGCCGGCCAGCCGACCCGATCCCTTCAGGGTATGGAAGGAACGCCGAATCACCGACAGGCTGTCGAGATCGGCCGGGTTGGTCTGCCAGAGGGGGAACTGCTGGCGCAGGCTCGCGACCTCTTCGTCCGCCTCCTCGAGGAAAATTTCCAGGATCTCCGGATCGACATCGGGGCCGCGCACCTGGTCGGCCAGGACGGCATCGTCGAAGGGCAGCGAATCGCGTCCGCCGGCGGGTACCGGTCTGCCCGGTGGTTCGGCGGGCACCTTGCCGGCAACGGCCCCATCTTCTTCGGTGTGCGCGTCCGGAGAGGCCTCGGCGGCCTCGTCGTCCGGCGCGTCCGCATCGAAGTCCACGACTTCGGCGAGGAACGGGGCTTCCAGATCGTCCTCGCGACCCGCGTCCTGCTCATCCGCCGCATCGGGCGCGGTGGACACGGCTGCCGCCACAGGCGGCTCGGCGGCGGCGTCATCACCGCCGGAGATCGCGCCAATGCGCTGCAATGCCGCGATACCGCGCTCATGGACACTGTCCAGTTCACGCCAGGGCTGGCCGGAGGACTCCAGCGCGACCTCGATGCTGCTGAGGACCTCGGCCAGGGCTTCCACCTCGCCCTCGTCCATGTCGGCGGCGGCCAGCCCGGCACGCGAGTCGAGGTGTCGGATCAGCGGCCCGAGCAGGGCGTGCAGCGCCTCGAAGCCGGACATCGACATGGCCCCCTCGATGCGCCGCAGGCCCTCGCGGGCCTCGTCGAGGCCGTCACCGCGAGCGTCCGGCCCGGCATCCAGAAAGCCCAGGAAGATATCGCGGACCCGGCGCACATCGACCAGGGCCTCCTTGTAGACCGCCGCCGCCAGGGCACGATCGAACTCCGCCTGCGGCGAGGGGCTGTGGCTGGTGCGCCGCAGGCCGGATTCGAGCAGCGATTCCAGCGCCAGCAAGTGCTCGGCCAGCACCATGTCGACCTGATCGTCGGCCTCGCCGGCACGCTCGGGGGTCAGGGAGGCCGCCAGGGCATCGGTATGCTCCTGCCCGGCATCCAGGCCCAGCAGGCTGAGCGTGGAACCGATGCGCTCGACCTGTTCGCGAAGGTTGGCGAGCTCTTCCGCGCCCCGCACAGGGGAGCGCATCAGCACATCCAGCCGCTCGCGCACATCGACGAGGTCGTCTTCCAGCGCCTGGCGCAGGTTGTCGTAGACCGAGCGCCCGACGCCACTGCCGCCTTCCTCGAGGCTCAGGCGGTCGAGGCCGAAGACCTCGCGAACGGCCAGGGTCTGCTCCCCTTCGGAAGTGGCGCAGGCCACGTGGAACAGCAGGGTCTTGATCAGTTCTGATGGCGTCTCGTAATCCGGCTCCGATGCCGCGCCACCGGTTTCCACATGGGCCGACAGCACGTTCAGATAGCGTCCGAGCTCACGGTCGACTCGCCCGACCAGGCGTCGTACATCCGTATCGGCCTCGATCCCGCCCTCGGCAACAGCCTCCAGCACGGCGCCGGCGACCCAGAAAAGACGCCGGGCCTCGCCCGCCGGGACGGCCTCCTCCACCGTGCGAGCGGTCGCCTGCAGGCGCGCGGCCGGGCCGGTCGCGTCCGCGCCGCGAACCAGCTCCAGCAGGTCACGCTGGAACCGGCGCCGGGCCTCCTGGAGCACCGGGATCCGTGCAGCCGGCTCCAGGACCTCACCGCCGGAACCGACCCGCGCGTCATCGACAGCCTGCGGGTCCGGCATCAATGCCGCCACATCAAGCAGTAACGAAGCCCCCCGACTGCTGCGCAACTCGTTCAGCAGGGGCACCAGGATCATCGGCGAGGGCAACTCGCCATCCCCCTCGTTCTCGAGGTAATCCGGGAGCTGCAGGGAAGCGCGCAGCAGGGGCTCGGTGGCCCCGACGTTCGGCTCGTCCGCCTGCTGCATCTCGTCCAGGACCTGCAGCATCTCGTCCAGGATCAGGACCACGCTCTCCACCTGGACCATGACGAGGGTATTGCGGATCTGTTCAACCCGGCTGCGGGCCTCGGCCAGGCAGTCACCGCAGTCGGGATCGTCGGAATATCGCCGCAATGCGTCCTGGACCTCGACAAACAGTTTGTCGAGTTCGTCGCGGACCCAGTTCAGTGCGCTGGATGCCATCGGCCGTGTCCGCCGTCAGGCCCGTTGTTCGTCGGTGGGCGTCGCGTCGGAGTCGGTGTCGGAATCCGCCTCTTCGGGTGCCGCGCCGATGGCATCGGTCGAACCGCCCGGCTCGGGCAGCTTGAAGTCCGCAACCGAGGACTGCAGCTGGGCCGAGAGCTGGGCGAGGTCGCCGATCGCCGCCGCGGTGGACTGGGTGCCCTGCGTGGTCTCGGAGGTGATCTCGCGGATCTGCGACATGATGGACGTCACGTCCTGCGCCATCTCGGACTGCTTGCGCGCCGAAGAGGAGATGCCGTCGATCAGGTCGGCCAGGTCGGCGGAGACCTGTTCGATCTCGGACAGCGCCTCACCCGCGGCCTGGGCCAGTTCGGCCCCCTGAACCACGTTCGCGGTACTCTGCTCCATCGAGCTCACGGCCTCGCTGGTATCGGCCTGGATGGCCTTGACCAGCCCCTCCACCTGACGGGTTGCACTGGAGGAACGCTCCGCGAGGCGCTGGACCTCGTCCGCCACCACCGCGAAGCCGCGACCGGCCTCGCCCGCCGCGGACGCCTGGATCGCCGCATTCAGCGCCAGCACGTTGGTCTGTTCGGCGATGTCGTTGATCAGACCGATGATGTCGCCGATCTCCTGCGAGGACTCACCCAGCCGCTTGATGCGTTTCGCGGTCTCCTGGATCTGCTCGCGGATGCTGTCCATGCCCTCGATGGAGCGGCGCACGGTACCCGCACCGCGGGATGCGATCTCCACCGAGTTACGCGCCACGGAGGCCGACTGCTCGGCGTCCTGGGCCACCTTGTCGACCGAGCGCGATACCTCGTCGATCGCGTCGTCCGCGCGCTGGATCTCGCGGGCCTGCTCTTCCGACTTCTCGGCCAGCCCCAGCACCTGGGAACGCGTGGTGGCGGAGGATTCGCTGATGTCGGCCGCCACCGTATTGATGGTCGCGACCAGGGTACGCAGGTTCTCGATCGCGTAGTTCATCGAGTCCGCGATGGCCCCGGTAAAGTCCTCGGTCACCGTCGCGTTCACGGTGAGGTCCCCGTCCGCCAGGTTCATCATTTCGTCGAGCAGGCGCAGGATCGCCTGCTGGTTGCGTTCGTTCTGGGCCTCGGTCTCGGCCAGCTCACGCTTGGTGTCGCGGTAGAGGAACAGCCCCATTGCGATCAGCAGGAGCAGCGCCACCCCGCCGAACCCAAACCCGATCAGGGCGATCACGCCCGCCCGTTCGGCCTCCCGGACAATCGCGTTCTCGAACTCGCCGGTGGTCTCGAGCATCGCGCCACTGCTGGCCTCGACACTGGATGCGGCGGCATTGACCTCGAACACCTGCGTGGAGGTATCCAGAACCCCTTCCACCGCCTCGCTGAAGGCGACGAACAGGGTCGCGATCTCCTGCAGCAGGGCGCGGGCCTGCGCGTCGTCGACGGGTTCCACGCCCAGCGGCGCGAAGCCCTCGATCAGACCGTCCAGCACACGGCCATACAGGGTTGCGTCGCGCTCGAAGCGCTCGATCGCGGTAGCCGCCTCGGCGCCACCCTGGAGCACGCGGCCCAGGCTGTTGGCGATGCGCTGGATGAGCATGGTCTGGCGCGCGGCCACATAGACCTGCTCGGGCGGTTCGCCGATCTGGGTCATGCGGCGCACGACGTCATCGGACAGCCGCGAGAGCTCCGGGGAAAACGCCGCCACGGCGTCGGAGAACTCGGTGATCAGCTGGATATCCGAACGTCCGAGGATGACGGTGTTGATATCTTCGCGATACGCCGCCCATTCGCGGTCGACCGTGGCGATATCTTCATGCAGCGGCTCGGGCAGCGGCTGCAGCCCTTCGCCCCCTTCGCGGATCCGCTCCAGACGCGCCTCGAAGTCATCGCGCAGGGTCTGCAGGTCGGAGAACGCCTGCGCGGAGCCCCCGGCCGCCTCCAGCGAGCTGGTGGCCAGGCGCTGCGACAGCAGGCGCAGGTCGTTGGCCAGCGCGATCCGGTCGCGGTACTGGCTTTGCTCGTACTCGTGGTAGGTAAAGGCCCCGCCAGTCGCGATCAGGGCCAGTACCAAAAGCCCCCCGAGGACAAAATTACGTGCGCGACGACTCGATCCCATCAGTTCATACCCCCTGTCGCAGCCCCGCGCCCCGCGTCATCCGACGGCGGCTGCGGACTGTTCGCTACTGGATGTACCGGCCAAGCCCGTGCCGGTAAAGCGATTATTGTCATTCAGCAGCAGATCCAGATCGAGCACCGGATGCAGCCGGTGCCCGAGATCGAATCCGCCAGTAATATAGGGCCGGACGGCCTCGGGGACCGAGACTTCCAGCCGACGCTGGGACGGGATGCAGCGACGCATCCCTTCCACCTGGCTGACCAGCAGCCCGGCCATGCCCTGGCCCTGGGGCGCCACCACGATCCGCTGTCCGGTCGCGTCGTCCGGCAACGGCCGGTCCAGCAACAGCTGGCCCATATCGAATACCGGCAGCACCAGCCCGCGCAGGTTGCCCACACCCAGCACGGCGGAATCCGCCAGCGGAACGCGGGTCAGCGTCATCGGGTCGGCAACCTCGGCGATCGCGTCCATGTCGACCAGAAAGCGGAAGTCGCCGACGCGCAGCAGCACGCCGCGCCAGCCGGTCCCGATGTCCCGCCGCAACTCGCGATTGACGCGGCGCCCTTCGCGATCAAGGCTCGCGATCAGCGCAAACGGCGAGGACAGGTCGGTCTTCATGCCGACAGGTACTTCCCGATGGTTTCCAGCAGGTTCTTCTCGACGACCGGCTTGGTGATGTAGTCGCGGGCGCCCTGGCGCATCGCCCAGACCCGGTCGGTCGCCTGATCCTTGGTGCTGACCACGACCACCGGCACGTGCGACGTCTCTTCGGCCTGGGACAGCTGGCGGGTCGCCTGGAAGCCGTTCAGCCCGGGCATCACGACATCCATCAGCACCAGATCCGGGACCTGCGACTTGGCGGCCGCGACCCCGTCCTCGCCGCTCTCGGCGGTAGTCACCGAATGCCCGTGTTTTTCGAGCATGGTGCGCAGCACGTGGATCTCGGTCGGCGAATCGTCAACGATCAGAATGCGGGCCATGGGGTTCGTCTTTCCTTGGTTGATGTAACAGGATGCGTCATGCCGCGGGGCTGGCGTACTGACGCATGGCGCCCAGGAGGTCGTCCCTGGTGAAGGGCTTGGTGAGGTAGTCCTCCGACCCCACAACGCGGCCTTTCGCCTTGTCGAACACGCTGTCCTTGCTCGACAGCATGATGATCGGCGTGGCGCGAAACTGCTTGTTGTTCTTGATCAGGGCACAGGTCTGGTAGCCATCCAGACGCGGCATCATCACGTCGATGAAGATGATATCCGGACGCGACTGTGCCACCTTGGACAGCGCCTCGAAGCCGTCCACGGCGGTGATGACCTCGGCCCCGTGCTTCTGCAGCAAGGACTCGGCGGTGCGCCGAATGGTCTTGCTGTCATCGATCACCATGACCTTGAGCCCCTGAAACTCGGTGGCCGAGTCCGCTTCGGCAAGCGCGTTAGACACCTTCTCCCCCTGAGGTCATTTCGCCCCGAATCTAGCGGAACCGGGGCCGTGTGACAAACAGCACGCCATGATATTGCATCGCGCCTGCCGCAATGCGCCCGACACCGCCCCCGGACACACAGGGCCGCGCCAGCCCCGATCGACATGGCATACTGCCCGGACACCCCGCACGTACGAGGCAACGTGGCCAAGAACATTGCCATCCTGATGGACCCGGTCGCGGGCATCAAACCCTGGAAGGACACCACCTTCGCGATGATGCTGGCGGCCCAGGCGCGCGGACACCGTCTGCACTACCTGGAGCCCGCCGACCTGTGGATCGAGGAGGGCCGCGCCACCGCGCGCAGCCGACCGATCGAGGTCCGCGACCAGCGCGAGAACTTCTTCACCCTCGGCGATCCCGAGACGGGTCCGGCGGCGCGCTTCGATGTCCTGCTGATGCGCAAGGATCCGCCGTTCGACCTGGAGTACGTCTACGCCACCTACGCCCTCGACCTCGCCGAGCGCGACGGCGTGCGCGTATCGAACCGCCCACAGGCGCTGCGCGACGTAAACGAAAAGGCCTTTACCGCGCACTTCCCCGAGTGCTGCCCGCCCACCCTGATCACCCGCGACCGTGGCCGCATCCGCGCCTTCCTCGAGGCGCAGGGCGATATCGTGGTCAAACCCCTGGACGGCATGGGCGGCGCCTCGGTGTTCCGCGTCCGCCAGGGCGACCCGAACACCTCGGTGATTCTCGAGACCATCACCGAATTCGACCAGCGCAGCGTGGTCGCCCAGCGCTTTCTGCCGGAGTACACCGCCGGCGACAAGCGCATCATCCTGATTGGCGGCGAGCCCTATCCGCACGCCCTCGCGCGCATCCCGGCCGCCGGCGAGAGCCGCGCCAACCTGGCCGCCGGCGGGCGAGGCGAGGCCCGGCCACTGACCGACCGCGACCGCTGGATCTGCGCCGAGATCGCCCCGGCACTGAAGGCCCGCGGCCTGGACTTTGTCGGTGTCGACGTGATCGGCGACTACCTGACCGAGATCAACGTCACCAGCCCGACCGGCGTGCGCGAGCTGGACGCCGCGGGCGGCCACGACCTGGCCGGGCAGTACATCGACTATCTCACCCGAGCGACTGAAGGATGACCGGCATGCGCTCCGTGATGACCCGCGCCCTGGCCCTGCTGCTCGCAACCGTCCTGCTGGCTGCCTGCGGCCGCGACGAGCCGGACACCGAGCAGCTGGGCTTCTACGCCTTCGGAACCCTCGTGGACCTGAGCCTCTATCCCGCCGGCCAGTATGACGTGGAGGCAATCGGCACCGCGGTCCAGGAAGAACTGGAGATCCTGCACCGGTCCTGGCATGCGTGGGAGCCCGGGTCGCTCGGCCGCACCAACGAGCTGCTGGCCCTGCAGGGCGAATTCAGCGCACCGCCGTCGGTGCTCCCGCTGATCGAGCGCGGCCGCGAGATGGAGGCCCTGAGTGACGGCCTGTTCAACCCCGCCCTGGGCAAACTGGTCGCCGCCTGGGGCTTCCACCAGGACGAGCCCGACGGCCCGCCGCCCGACGCGGCCACCCTGGCCGAACTGCTGGACGACCCGCCCGGCATGCAGGACATCGAGCGCAACGGCGTGCGCCTGCGCGGCACCCACCCGGACCTGCAGCTCGACTTCGGCGGACTGGCCAAGGGGCTCGCAGTGGAACGGGTGCTGGAGCTGCTGGCGGAACATGGCGTGGAGGCCGCGATCTTCAACGCCGGCGGCGACCTAATGACCCTGGGACGCCCCGAGGGTCGGCCGTGGCGGGTCGGCATCCGTCACCCGCATGGCGGCGTGCTCGGCAGCATCGAACTGGAGGGCGGCGAGGCCCTGTTCACCTCCGGCGACTACGAGCGCGGCTACGACTGGGACGACACACGCATCCACCACGTGATCGACCCGCGCACCGGCCGCCCGAGCCGGGGTATCGACAGCGCCACCGTGCTCCACCGCGACCCGGCCCTGGCCGACGCGGCCGCCACCACGCTGATGATTGCCGGACCGGACGCCTGGCCGGAATACGCCCGCAAAATGGGTATCGAGCACGCCCTGGTGGTGCTGGAAGACCGCATCGAGGCCACACCGGCGCTGGCCGAGCGGGTACAACCCGGCCGCGATCAGGAACCGTTCGTGGTGCGCGAACTGCCGTGAGCGTTGGCCTGCTGCGCTGGGGCGATGCCCTGATCGGCGTTCTGGCTGCGGGGATCGTGGCCACGGCCTTCGCACTGGCCTACACCCCGGCGGGGGAGGCCCGGGTGCTGGTCATCAGCCAGGCCGGGGCCGCGCCCCAGCACGAACCCCTGGACCGCGCCCGGGTCCTCGAGGTCGCCGGCCCGGCCGGCATCACCCGCATCGAGATCGAACCCGGCCGGGCGCGCTGCGCCGACTCCCCCGGGCGTCAGAACATCTGCGAGGCCAGCGGCTGGCTGCAGGCCCACGGCGAGGTGGCGGTCAGCCTGCCCAACCGGCTGACCCTGCAGGTACGGGGCCCGGAACCGGGCTTCGACAGCATGCATTACTGACATGGGGGCCTCGAGCGGCGACCCGCAGGCCGGCGGCGATGCCCGCGACCGCGCCATCGCCGCGCTGGCCGCCATCGCGATCGGCATCCAGATCCTCGAGGCCGCGATCCCCAGCCCGGTCCCGGGCATCAAGCCGGGGCTGGCCAATATCGTCACCCTGATCACCCTGCTCGTGCTCGGCTGGCGCGCGGCCGTGGCAGTCACGCTGATCCGGGTGGTCGGCAGCAGCCTGCTGCTGGGGACGCTGCTGAGCCCCGCCTTCTGGCTTTCGCTGGCCGGCGCCGTCGCAAGCCTGGTACTGCTGGCCGCGCTGCGTCCCTTTGCGCCGCGGCATGTCGGGCCCGTGGGGCTGGCCATCGCCGCCGCGATGGCCCACATCACCGGGCAGTTCCTGCTCGCCTGGGCCATCATCATCCCCCACCCCAACCTGCCGCTGGTGCTGCCGCCGCTGTTGCTCGCGGCCCTGATCACCGGCAGCCTGACCGGTATACTGACCGCCCAGGTCCTGGCCGATCCGCGAATCCAGCGTCATGTCCGCAAGCCCGCCTCCAGCCCGTAGCACCAGCGGACCCCGCCACCCGGCGGGGCGCGGGCTTGCGCACGCCGTTCGCGGGCCGGGGGCGACATGACGGTTCCCGCCACGCCGGGCGCCGCGCCGCCGGAATCGCCCCGGGTCCAGGACCACCTGGGGACCATGATCTTCCTCGCGGTGGTCGCGCACGCGCTGATCATTCTGGGGATCGGCTTCGCGGTCGACCCCATCGAAAGCCCCACCCGCGAACCCCTGGACATCACCTGGGTCACCGATCCCGACGCCCCGCCACCGGAGTTGGACGAAGAGATCGAGCACATCGCCACCCGGGATCAGGCCGCCAGCGGCGAGGGCGAGGAGATCCAGGAGGCCCGGGCCCCGGAGGCGGAGGACGCCGGCATCGGCGAGCCCGAGCCAGAGGGCCTCGACGCGCCGCTGCCAGACGCCGGCCCGCTGGTCATGGACCCGGCGCAGCCGGAGCCCGAACCGGAACCCGACCCGGTCACCGCCGAGACCCCGGACGAGCGTGCCGCGCCGCCCGAGATCGCCGACCCCGAGCCGCTGGAGGCCCCCGAAGCCGAAGACCGACCCTCCGCCGCGACGCTGATGAACCGCGGCCTGGAGAGCGCCCGCGCCGCCCCCGGCGAGGAGCGCCAGCAATTCTCGACCCGGGCCAGCCGCACCCGCTATCTCGACAGCCTCGCCGCACGCACCGCCCCCGAGGCCGCCTACCTGCAGGCCTGGATCAACAAGGTCGAGCGCCTGGGCAACCTGAACTATCCGGACGAGGCGCGGCGCCGCGGCCTGTCCGGGACGCTGGTCCTGTCGGTGCGCATCAATCCGGAGGGCGATCTGCTCGATATTCAGGTCGCCCGCAGCTCCGGGGAACCGGTCCTGGACCAGGCCGCCATCCGCATCGTGGAGCTGGCCGCCCCGTACGCGCCCTTCACCGAGGCGATGCGCGAGGAATACGACGAGCTGGTGATCACCCGCACCTGGGCCTTCCGCCGCGACCAGATGGAACAGATCCGCTGACGGAGCGGGCAAACCCGTCCGGCTTCCTTGCGACCGGCCGGGTCAGCATCGATACTGGGGCCATGAAGCCGACGACCGCCCGCCACGAGCCCGACAGCCTGCGCGATCACTTCCTGATCGCCATGCCGAGCCTGAACGATGGCTATTTCAGCCATGCGGTCACCTATATCTGCGATCACGACGAAGAGGGCGCCCTGGGCCTGATCATCAACCAGCCTACCGAGTTCTCGCTGCGCGAGCTGCTGGAGCACGTGGAACTGGAGCCCGGCGAGGACCTGCCGGAGACGCCGGTCTACCGCGGCGGACCGGTCCAGCCGGAGCACGGCTTCGTGCTGCATTCCGCCGAGCAGACCTGGCGCGGCAGCCAGCCCATTACCGACTCCATCGTACTGACCACGTCGCGCGACATCCTCGAGGCAATCAACGCCGGCCGCGGCCCGCGCCGGGTCCTGATCGCGCTGGGCCACGCCGGCTGGGGCCCCGGCCAGCTGGAGAGCGAGCTGGCCGAGAATGCCTGGCTCACCGCACGCGCCGACGCCGACATCCTCTTTGACCGGCCCAGCGCCGAGCGCTGGCGCGCCGCCGCCGAGCTGATCGGCATCGACGTCAACCTGATCAGTTCGGCCTCCGGCCACGCCTGATCGTGGGGTTGCTGGCGTTCGACTACGGGCGACGCCGGATCGGGGTCGCGGTCGGCGAGGAACTGACTGGTTCGGCCCGCGGCCTGCGCACGCTCGCCAGCGATGCGCCCGACCTGTGGTCCACCATCGACGCGCTGGTGGCAGAATGGGCCCCGGAGGGCTTCGTGGTCGGCTGGCCGACCCAGGCCGACGGCAAGCCCACCCCGCTGGCGCGGCGCATCCGGGGCTTCGCCCGGGGCCTCGAAGAGCGCTACGGGCAACCGGTATACTGGTGCGACGAGCACCTGACATCCCACCTGGCCCGCGAGCGCCGCCGGCCGGGACGCCACGACCCGGGGCTGGACGCCCATGCCGCTGCGGTCATCCTCGAAGGCTGGTTTCTGGAGAACGCATCATGACGCCGGACGTCCCGACCCTGCTCGACGACATGGCCGAACAGGCCCGTCACTACCTCACGACTCACGGGATCGAGCGACCCATCGTGGTCGGCATCCATTCCGGCGGGGTCTGGATCGCGGAGCATCTGCGCGAGCGCCTGGGAGTGGAACGCCCACTGGGCAGGCTCGACATCAGCTTCTACCGTGACGACTTCTCGCGCATCGGCATGCACCCGCAGGTGCGCCCGTCCGAGTTGCCGGAGGATCTCGACGGGGAACACGTCCTGCTGGTGGATGACGTCCTGTTTACCGGGCGCACCATCCGCGCGGCCCTGAACGAACTGTTCGACTACGGTCGCCCGGCCTCGGTGACGCTGGCGGTACTGGTCGAGCGCGATGGGCGCGAACTGCCCGTGGAGGCCGGAATCGTCGGCGCCCACATGGAGCTGGGCAAGACCGAACAGATCAAGCTGCGCGGCCCCGAACCCCTGCGGCTGGAACGGGTAGCCATCGACCCCGAGGACCTGAAGGCCTGAACCGCCGGAAGCACAACGGATGACCGAGACCCTGATCGCCCCCCCGGGCACGCGCCTGCCCGAGCCGGGCCCGCTGCCCAACCGCCTGCAACTGACCGACGACGGCCAGCTGCGCCACATGCTGACCATCGAGGGACTGAACCGGGACCTCCTGACCGAGATCCTGGATACCGCCGAGTCGTTCGCCAACATGAACGAGAAGGCGGTGAAGAAGGTCCCGCTGCTGCGCGGCAAGACCATCGTCAACCTGTTCTTCGAGGCCAGTACCCGCACCCGCACCACCTTCGAGCTGGCCGCCAAGCGCCTGTCCGCGGACGTGCTGAACGTGAACATCAACACCTCCTCGGCGGTGAAGGGCGAGAGCCTGCTGGACACCCTGCGCAACATCGAGGCGATGAACGTCGACATGTTCGTGGTCCGCCACGAGGAGAGCGGCACCGCGCACTTCATCGCCCGCCACGTGGCGCCGGGCATCAGCGTGCTGAACGCCGGCGACGGCCGCCACGCGCACCCGACCCAGGCGCTGCTGGACATGTTCACCATCCGCCGCCACAAGGGCGACTTCACCAAGCTGAAGGTCGCGATCGTCGGCGACATCCTGCACTCGCGCGTGGCGCGCTCGCAGATCCACGCGCTGAACATCCTGCAGACCGGCGAGGTCCGCGTGGTCGCGCCCTGCTCGCTGCTGCCGGCGGATGTCGACCAGCTCGGGGTGCATGTCTACAACGACCTCGACGCCGGGCTGCAGGATGTCGACGTGATCATCATGCTGCGCCTGCAGCGCGAGCGCATGGAGCACGCCCACCTGCCCTCCGAACACGAGTACTACCAGCTGTTCGGCCTGACCTCTCGGCGCCTGCAGCTGGCCCATCCGACCTGCCTGGTCATGCACCCCGGGCCCGCCAACCGCGGGGTGGAGATCGAGTCCGCAGTGGCCGACGGCCCGCACTCGGTGATCCTGGAACAGGTTACCTACGGGATCTCGGTCCGCATGGCGGTGATGTCCATGGTGATGGGGGCCCACCAGGCATGAGCGTGCTGATCGAAAACGCCCGTATCCTCGACCCGGTGGACGGCTACGACGCGGTCGGGGCGCTGTGCGTGCAGGGCAGCGAGATCCTCGCCCGCGGGCAGGCCCCGGACGGCTTCGAGCCGCGCCGGCGCATCGATGCCAGCGGGCTGTGGCTGATCCCCGGCCTGATCGACCTGGCGGCGCGCCTGCGCGAACCGGGCCAGGAGCACAAGGCCACCGTCGCCAGCGAGACCCTGGCGGCCGCCAGCGGCGGGATCACCAGCCTGGTCGTCCCGCCGGACACCGAACCGCCGATCGACTCGCCCGCCGAGATCGAACTCATCAATCGCCGTGCCCGCCAGGCCTGTGGCGTGCGGGTGTACGTGCTCGGTGCACTGACCCATCAGCTGGAGGGCCAGCAGCTCGCCGAAATGGCCGCGCTGATGCACGCAGGCGCGCGCGGGGTCAGCAACGCGAGCCAGCCGCTGGCCAGCCTGCTCGTGCTGCGTCGCGCACTGGAATACGCGACCACCTTCGGCCTGACCATCGTGCTCTCGGCCCAGGACCCGGCCCTGACCGGCTCCGGCTGCATGCACGAGGGCGCGGTCTCCACCCGCCTGGGGCTGGCTGGCATCCCCGAAGCCGCGGAAACCGCCGCGCTGGGCGCCATTCTCGCGCTGGTCGAGCAGACCGGGGCGCGGGTCCATGTGGCCCGGCTGTCGACCCGGCGTGGTGCGGAGATGATCGCCAAGGCGCGCGCCGAGGGCCTGCCGGTGAGCGCGGATGTCGCCGCCCACCAGCTGTTCCTGACCGAGGTGGACGTCGCAGAGTACGACCCGAACTGCCACGTGGTCCCGCCGCTGCGCGGCCAGCGCGACCGTGACGGGCTGCGCGCGGCGGTCGCCCGCGGCGAGATCAGCGCGATCTGCTCCGACCACCAGCCACACGAACCCGACAGCAAGCTGGGCCCGTTCGCCGGCACCGAGCCCGGTATCTCGGCGCTGGAGACCCTGCTGCCACTAACACTGCGCCTGGTCGAGGACGGGCTCCTGAGCCTGCACGAGGCACTGGCCCGGGTGACCACCGGTCCCGCGGAGATCCTCGGCTTTGCCCAGGGTCGCCTGACGCCGGGCGCCCGCGCCGACTTCGTTCTGTGGGACCCGGCCACGATGCAGGAGGTCCGCCGCGAGGACTGGCTGAGCGCCGGGCATAACACCCCCTTCTTCAACTGGACCTTCTCCGGACAGGTCCGCGAGACCTGGGTGGCCGGACGTCCGGTCTGGACCCGGCCCAGCGAGGACACCGCATGAGCGCGCCCGAGACCACTTCCCGCCCCCACCGCGGAACGATCTTCCAGGAAGAGGGACGCATCCTCGACCACCATGACGCCGGGGCGGACCAGTGGATCCTGCGCGTCGCCGCGCCCCAGTGCGCCCGCGCGGCCGAGCCCGGCCAGTTCGCCCATCTGCAGTGCGCCCCGCGCCTGCTGATGCGCCGCCCGCTGTCGATCCAGCGCGTCGACCGCGAGGCCGGCTGGGTGGAATTCCTCTACAAGGTGGTTGGGGACGGCACCCGCGCCCTGGCACAACAGGTCAAGGGCGACACACTCAGCGTGCTGGGCCCGATCGGCCAGCCCTTCCGCCTGCACCCGGAACGGCCGAAGCGGCTGCTGCTGGGCGGCGGGGTCGGTATCCCGCCGATGATCTTCCTGGCGCACCGGCTGCACCTGCAGGGCGAGGCGGGGCAGACCCACGCAGTGCTGGGCTCCGAGGTCCCGTTCCCGTTCCACGCGCGGCCGTCCGAGATCCTGTGGCCGGGACTTCCGCACGGCGCGATCGCGACCCTGCCGCTGCTGGAGGACTGGGGTGTGGCCTGCCGCCTGACCTCGAAGGCCGGCCTGCCGGGTGCCTTTGACGGCTTCGTGACCGATCTGGGCCGCGCGTGGCTGGCCGGACTCGCGCCGGAGGATCGTGCCCAGGTGGAGATCTTCGCCTGCGGCCCGCACCCGATGCTCGAGGCCTGCGCCGAACTGGCCGCGGAATTCGACCTGCCGTGTCAGGTGTCGCTGGAGGAGTTCATGGCCTGCGCGGTGGGCGGCTGCGCCGGCTGCACAGTGCCAGTACGGACCCCGGAGGGGGTCGCGATGAAACGGGTCTGCGTGGACGGCCCGGTATTTGCGGCCGAGGATGTCTTCCCCGAGCCGGCGCGCGCCTGAGGGGGAGACCCGGGCCGGAAGACCCTGGCCCGGCTTTGGCAGGGGCTTCGCCTGCGAGCCGGCTCCTACCGGTCCGGCATCTTCAGCTCTTCCTCGGTCTCGTCGGCCGAGGAGACGCCGCCCCCGAAGTTCAGGCGCCATTCGAGGTCGGCACGCGAGTCGGCCTTGTTCAGGGCCTCGTCCAGCATCACGTCCCCGGTCTTGAACAGCTTCACGATGGCCTGATCAAAGGTCTGCATGCCCACGGAGCCACCCTTGGCCATGACTTCCTTGATCTCGCTGATCTTCTCATCCCGGATCAGCTCCGCGATGTAGGACGTGTTGATCAGGATCTCCAGCGCGGCCACGCGGCGGCCATCCTTGGTCTGGAGCAGGCGCTGGGCCACGATCGCGCGCAGGTTCAGCGACAGGTCCGACAGGATCTGCGGGCGGTTGTCTTCCGGGAACAGGTTGATGACCCGGTCGAGGGCCTGGGTGGCATTGGTCGCATGCAGGGTGGTCAGCACCAGGTGGCCGGTATCGGCATAGGTCAGGGCCGCGCGCATGGTCTCGCGCGAGCGGACCTCGCCCACCATGATCACATCCGGGGCCTCGCGCATCCCCTCCTGCAGGGCATGGTCGTAGCTCGGGGTATCGATCCCCACCTCGCGCTGGCCCACGATGGAGCGCTTGTGGCTGAACAGGAATTCGATCGGATCCTCGACCGTGAGGATATGCCCGCTCTTGTTCGTACTGCGGTAGTCGATCATCGACGCCAGGGTGGTCGATTTCCCGGTACCCGTCGCCCCGACAATCAGCACCAGCCCGTCGTTGTGCGAGACGAACTCCTTGAGCACCGGCGGCAGGCCCAGCTGCTCGATGGTCGGGATCGCCACGCGGATGAAGCGAATGACCATCGCCACCTCGCCGCGCTGGCGATAGACGTTCACGCGGAAGCGTCCCAGGCCCTCGCGCGACAGGCCAAAGTTGACCGCGGTCTCGCGCTCGAAGATCTCCGCCTGGTGCTCGTTCATCATCTCGCGGGCGATGCTCTCGGCCTGCCCCGGGGCCAGTGCCTTGCGCGAGATGGGCTGGAGCTGGCCGTCGACCTTGATGCTGGCCGGCGCGCCGGTCAGAAAGAACAAGTCCGAGGCGGACTTCTGCGCCATCAATTTCAGGTAGGGCTCGATCTGCAGCTGGCTCATGGTCTGTTTCCCTGATCTGACGCGCTAGCGCAGGTTGAAGTCTTCGGCGCGCTCGTCCACCGACAGCCCCTCGCCCTCATCCTTCACCGCAGGCGCCCCGTCGTCCTGGGCGCGCTGGCTGTCGAGCTTGATGCGCAGGCGCAGGTCGTTGACCGAATCGGCGTTGCGCAGGGCCTCGTCGTAGCTAATCTGGCGATTCTCGTAGAGATCGAACAGGGCCTGGTCGAAGGTCTGCATACCCTGTTCGCGCGAGCGCGACATCAGCTCTTTCATGTTGTGGACCTCCCCCTTCAGGATCAGGTCGGCCATCAACGGGGTATTGATCAGGATCTCCACCGCGGGCACTCGCCCTTCACCGCTCTCCTTGCGCACCAGGCGCTGCGAGATCACTGACTTCAGGTTCAACGACAGGTCCATCAGCAACTGCTCGCGCCGGTCTTCGGGGAAGAAGTTGATGATGCGGTCCAGTGCCTGGTTGGTACTGTTCGCGTGCAGGGTCGACAGGCACAGGTGCCCGGTCTCGGCGAACGCGATGGCATAGTCCATCGTCTCGCGGTCGCGGATCTCGCCGATCAGGATCACGTCCGGCGCCTGGCGCAGGGTGTTCTTCAGCGCGATCTCGTAGTTCTCGGTATCCACCCCCACCTCGCGCTGGGTGATGATGCTCTTGTCGTGCTCGTGCACGAACTCGATCGGATCCTCGATGGTGACGATATGGTCGGCCGTGGTGCGGTTGCGATAGCCGATCATCGCCGCCAGCGAGGTCGACTTGCCCGACCCGGTGCCCCCAACGAAGATCACCAGCCCGCGACGCTCCTGGGTGATCTTCTCCAGCTGCGGTGGCATCTGGATGTCCTCGAACTTCGGGATCACCGAATTGATGGTACGCAGCACCATGCCGGGACTGCCGCGCTGGGTGAAGACGTTCACGCGAAAGCGCGAGACCCCCGACAGCCCGATCGCGAAATTGCACTCCTGGTGGCGCTCGAACTCGGCCGACTGCTTGTCGTTCATCAGCGAGCGCACCAGCGCCTGGGTATGCGAGGGCGACAGCTTCTGCTCCGTCATCGGCACCACCCGCCCGTCGATCTTCGCGGCCGGCGGCATGCCCACGGTAATGAACAGGTCGGAACCGTCGCGGTCCACCAGGGCCCGCAGCAGGTCGTGCATATACTTGATCGCCTTGTCACGATCCATGGCGTTCTCCCCTGATACCCGTTGCGACGATCAAGCCCAGCGGGCCGTGCTGATCAAATGGAATCCGGATTGGCGGCCTTGCGCCGCGCGTCCTCGCGGCTGATCACGCCCTGCGCGAGCATGTCCTTCAGGCACTGGTCGAGCGTCTGCATGCCGGTGCCGGCGCTGGTCTGGATGGTCGAGTACATCTGCGCGATCTTGTTCTCGCGGATCAGGTTCCGGATCGCCGGCGTGCCGAGCATGATCTCGTGCGCCGCGACGCGTCCGCCACCGATCTTCTTCATCAGGGTCTGGGCGATGACCGCGCGCAGCGACTCGGACAGCATCGCACGCACCATGTCCTTCTCCGCCGCCGGGAACACGTCCACGATACGGTCGATGGTCTTGGCCGCGGAACTGGTGTGCAGGGTCCCGAACACCAGGTGGCCAGTCTCGGCCGCGGTCAGCGCCAGGCGAATGGTCTCGAGATCACGCAGCTCGCCGACCAGGATGGTGTCGGGATCCTCGCGCAGTGCCGAACGCAGGGCCTCGGAAAAGCCGTGGGTGTCGCGATGCACCTCGCGCTGGTTGACCAGCGACTTCTTGGATTCGTGCACGAACTCGATCGGGTCCTCGATGGTGAGGATATGCCCGTAGTCGTTCTCGTTGCGGTGGTTGACCATGCCGGCCAGCGTGGTCGACTTCCCCGAACCGGTCGGGCCGGTCACCAGCACGATGCCGCGCGGATAGTTCGAGATCTCCTCGAAGATGCGCGGAGCGCCCAGTTCCTCGAGGGTCAGGACCTTGGAGGGGATGGTCCGGAAGACCGCGGCCGCGCCGCGATCCTGGTTGAAGGCATTGACACGGAAACGGGCCAGCCCCGAGACCTCGAACGAGAAGTCCGTCTCCAGGAACTCCTCGTAGTCCTTGCGCTGGCGGTCGTTCATGATGTCGTAGATCAGGCCCTGGACCTCTTTGTGGTCCATGACCGGCACGTTCACCCGGCGCATGTCGCCGTCGATGCGCACCATCGGCGGCATGCCGGCGGAGATGTGCAGGTCCGAGGCCCCGTTCTTGACCGAAAAGGCCAGCAACTGCGTGATATCCATGCATCCCCCTGTTGTCGGGTGTGACGCCGAGCCGCATCAGCACCCGCGTGGCGGCCTTGGCCACCACGCCCCGTCGCTTGATGAAGGGCCGCGCGAAAATCCGCGGTGACCTTGTGTTCTTCGGGACTATATCATAGGGAAATGACCGCACCAGACCATGCCCTCAGCACCGTTCGAGCCCGCATCGAAGCGGCCTGCCGCGAGGCGGAACGCGACCCGGATTCGGTCCGGCTGCTGGCCGTCAGCAAGACCCGCGACGCAGACGAAATCCGCGCCCTGCATGCCTGCGGCCAGACCGCGTTTGGCGAGAACTACGTCCCCGAGCTGGTGGACAAGTACGACACACTCGAGGCGCCGCCCGCGCCGCTCGGGCTCGAGTGGCACTTCATCGGTGCACTGCAGGGCAACAAGACCCGTGCGGTGGCCGAACGGGCCGCCTGGGTGCATACCATCGATCGCGAACGCATCGCGCGGCGCCTGGCGGACCAGCGCCCGGCAGGCATGCCGCCGCTACAGGTCTGCCTGCAGGTCAACATCAGCGAGGAACCGCAGAAGGCTGGCGTGGCGCCCGCCGAGGCCGCCGCCCTCGCCGATGCCCTGCGCGAACTGCCGGGCCTCGAACTGCGCGGGCTGATGGCCATCCCGGCCGCCGAGGACGACCCGCGGCGCCAGCGCGAACCGTTTGCGCGCCTGCGCGCCCTGCGCGATATCCTGAACACCCGGGGCCATACACTCGACACGCTGTCCATGGGCATGTCCGGCGATCTCGAGGCCGCGATCCTCGAGGGCGCCACCCTGGTGCGCGTCGGCACCGCCCTGTTCGGCCCGCGTCCACCGAAATAAGGAGTCTGCATGACGGAACACCGCTTCGAGGTCGGCTTTATCGGGGCCGGCAACATGGGCGAGGCCCTGATCCAGGGACTGGTCCAGTCCGGCCACACCGCCGAACGTATCGCCATCGCCGACAAGAGCACCGAACGCGTGCGCGACCTGCAGGCCCGCTACCCGGGTCTGGCCAGCGCCGACGCCACGGAACTGGCGGCCGAGACCGCGACCCTGGTCCTCGCGATCAAGCCGCAGACCCTGCCGGATCTGGCCCCGACCCTGCGCGAGGCGGTATCCCGCAGCCAGCCCCTGGTGATCTCCGTGGCCGCCGGCATCACCACGGCCCAGCTCGCGGGTTGGCTGGGCGATGCCACGCGCCTGGTGCGCGCGATGCCGAACACCCCGGCCCTAGTGGGCGCCGGGGTTACCGGGCTGTATGCCGCGCCCACCGCGGGCCCCGAGGACCGCGCCACCGCGACCCGGCTGCTGGAAGCGGTCGGGCGCGCGATCTGGGTGGAAGACGAGGAGCAGATGCATGCCGTCACCGCCACCTCCGGCAGCGGCCCGGCCTACGTGTTCCTGATGATCGAGGCGATGCAGGAGGCGGCGCAGTCGCTGGGCCTGCCGGCGGATACCGCGCTGGAGCTGACCTTGGGCACCCTGGCCGGCGCCACCCGCCTGGCCACGGAGAGCGACGAGAGCGCCGCCGAACTGCGCCACCGCGTCACCTCCCCGGGCGGCACCACCGAACGCGCTGTGCAGGTACTGGAGGACGGCGACCTGCGCGAGCTGATGCGCCGCGCGATGGCCGCAGCCGCCGAACGCTCGCGCGAACTCGGCCGCTAGGCCTGTTTGCCGCGCAGAAGATCAAGGGCGATTTACAGGAAGATGGGAAGACAAGAAGGATTTTGATGGGGCGGCGCTGGGGCGCTCGCTCTGATAGTGGCTGGGTCGCAGGCGCGGCTCCGGCCAGCCTGGAATTCTGGGCGAAGGGCATGTGCTGGGCGGCGGAATGACGTATCACGCCAGTACTCCCCGGGCCCAACCCATCTGTCTTCTTCCGATCTTCCAGTCTTCCTGTAGATCGCCCTTGACCTCGCCCACCCACATCCGTCTCGGGTGTCCGGTTAGCGCAGTTCGGCGAGGAGCTGGCGGATCATGCGCTCGGCCTGGGCACCGTAGCCGCCGCCGAACAGGTGGTCGTGGTTGAGGATGTGGTAGAGGTTGTAGAGCGTGCGCCGCACCCCATAGCCGGGGTCAATCGGCAGGATCTCCTCGTAGGCGACGACGAAGTCCTGGCCGGGGTGGCCGAACAGCTCCATCATCGCCAGATCGGCCTCGCGGTCGCCGTAGTACACCGCCGGATCGAAGATCGTCGCGCGGCCATCGGCGAGGAAGCCCCAGTTGCCGCTCCACAGATCCCCGTGCAGCAGCGACGGTTCGGGCCGGTAGTCGACAAAGAAGCCGCCCAGCGAGGCCTCCAGGTCCTCCAGCGCCCCCAGCAGCGAGCCCGCCGCCCCGCGTTCGCGCGCCAGCCGGCGCTGGAAGCCGAGGCGCTCGTCGCGATAGAACGACACCCAGTCGTCGTGTTCGGTATTCGACTGCGGGGTGCTGCCGATGAAGTTGTCATGATCCAGCCCGAAGCGCGGCCGGGTCTTCTGGTGCATATCGGCGATCCCGTGCCCCAGGGCCACGCCGTCGCGACGCCCGCCCAGCGCGAGGTCCTCCATGACCAGGAAGTGGGTGCCGCCGGCGGAGCCGGTGCCGACCACCTCGGGGATCTTCAGCCGCTCGCAGCGCGCGAGCTCTTCCAGACCGCGCGCCTCGGCGGCGAACATCGCGGCCCCGTCGCCACCACTCAGCTTGACGAAGAAGCTGCGCCCGTCGGCCCCGGTCAGGCGCTGCGCCTGGTTGATGGAGCCCCCGGAACAGGCCTGGCTTCCTGACGGCTGGAAGGCGGTTCCGGTATGGTCGCTAATGCACTGGGCCACCGCCGCCGTCACGGCGTCGGGGCCCGCTGAATCGAATCGGTTCATCCTCGGCATCCGGGTTGCTCTGCAACGTGCAGGGTACCGGCTGGCGCAGGATTCGTCAGGAGACCCCCATGGCCTTTCGCAAGCTCGAACCCCTGTGCGACAAGATCGGCGCCGAGCGCATCCGCGCGGTGATCGACGACTTCTACCGCCGCCTGTCGGCCGACCCCGAGATCGGTCACCACTTCGAGCGCATCCAGGACTTCCCGGATCACGTGAACCGGATCGCCGACTTCTGGTACCAGAACCTGGGCGGGCGCCTGGAACAGCCGCCGACCATCGACATGGTCGGCAAGCACGCGCCGCTGAACCTGACCGAGGCCGACCTGGCCGTCTGGATGCGTCACTTCAAGGCCACCACCGAAGAGCACCTGGAGGCGCCGCTGGCGGCCGAATGGCAGCAGCTGGCCGACGGCATCGCCAGCCGCATGCGCGAGGACATCATCCGCGGCTAGTTCCGACACCCTGTTCTTCACCACGAAGCGCACGAAGGCACGAAGAAGGTCAAGGGCGATTCACAGGAAGGACCGAAGGTCAGAAGGAAAATGGATGGATGGCCCGAGGCCGGGCGGTGATGGTCAGGGCCAGGCGGGCCCCGGGTGCGACACAATGGCCTTCACCGTGAGTGCCCTCCCCAGACGCCACCCACCAGGAACCCTTCTTCTCTTCCCGTCTTCCTGTGAATCGCTTTTGACCGGGCCCTTCTTCGTGCCTTCGTGAGCTTCGTGGTGAACAGACGCCCTAGCAGGCGTTTTCGGTGTAGCCCGGGGCGTCGCAGAAGGCACGGCTCAGGGTGATACCCGCGTCGCCCGGCAGGGCGGCCAGGTGGCGTTCGCGGCTCGCGGCCAGGCGGTCCTGCGGCGTGACCGGGTACAGCAGGGTGGACAGCGAAGGCGGCTCCTGCCCCAGGCGCACCGCGTACAGGATACGGTAGGCAAACACCCGGCGAATGTAATCGCGAGTCTCGGAGAACGGGATCAGTTCGGCCCAGATATCCGGGTCCATCGCGCGATCCTCCGGCAGCCAGGAGCGGACGCGGTGGGCGCCGGCGTTATAGGCCGCGGTGGAGAGCAGGCTGTGGCCGCCAAAGCGGTCGAGGTTGCGCCGCAGGTAGTAGGTCCCGAGCCGTGCGTTGGTCGCCGGGTCGAGGATGTCCCAGTCGGAGTTCACCCGCACCCCGGCCGCCGAGGCGATGGAGCGGCCGGTCGCCGGCATCACCTGCATAATCCCCAGCGCACCGGCCCCGGAGCGCACATCGTGCAGGAAGGCGCTCTCCTGGCGCGCGATGGCCATGGCCCAGGCCGGGTCGATGGCCTGTTCACGGGCGCCGGTCACGATCAGCTCGTCGAAGGCCAGCGGAAAGCGCAGCTCGATGTCGTCCCAGTTGCGCGCCCGCGCGGCGGTAAAGATCGCTCGGTCATGCCAGCCCCAGTCGGCGAACGTGCGCGCCGCCGACTCCAGCTCCGGCGCATCCCAACCCGCGACCGCATGGGTCCACTCGCGGCGGGCCTCGGCGTAGCGGTCCAGACGCACCAGTTCGCGCATGCGCTGCATGCCGGCGTGCTCGCGCATGGCCGCCCGCTGCCCGTCGTCCAGCACCAGGGGCTGGTGCCCGATGCGATAAGGCTGACCCAGTCGGTCGGCGGCCAGGAAGCCGTGGAAGTTGCGCTCGCGGGCCGCGCGCTCGTAGAACCGGCGCGCGGCCTCGAGTGACTCGGTCTGCTCCAGCGCGCGGCCGTACCAGTACTGCCAGGCCGCCTCGTCGCGCACGTCGCGATCCATCGCACGGATCGCGTCCATCACCGTCGCCCAGTCGCGCTCGTACAGGGCCGCACGCACCTGCCACTGGCGCAGCTGGGTATCGAACACCTCGGGCTCCAGACGGGCCATGAAGTCCAGGGCCTCGGGGCGGTAGCGCAGGGCCAGACGCAGGGCCAGTGCATGCTGCACGCGCCCGGCGGCCTCGGCCGACAACCCGAGCTCGTCCCCGGCCTGATCCCAGCCGTCCAGCGCCGCGTCCAGGTCCTGCCGGATCCAGCGGGTAAAGGCCCGCTCCAGCAGCGCCTCGGCCGAGCGGTGATCGTCGGCCTTGAAGTCGACCTCCACCACCCGCGCCGGGCGGCTGGCCAGGTCCAGCCAGCGTTCCGCCCAGCGGCGGTCGGCGTCGGCCAGATAGCGGCGCAGATAACGGGCCAGACCGGTCTGGCCCGCCTTCACGGAGAGCTCGAAGCGACCCCAGGCGAGCTCGCCGGTCAGGCCGCCGGCTTCGCGCCAGGCCTCCAGGGCAGGATCGCAGGCGGACGGGCGGGACTGCCCGTGCAGCCAGATGGATTCCATGTCCTCCAGGGCGGCCTCGCGCTCGCCGGCCTTCAGCAGCGCCTGACGCCGGTGGCAGTCCTGCTCGACCGAAAGCGATGGCTCCGCCCCGGTCGCCGCGACAAACTCGAGGTAGTCCTCCCACTGTTCCTCGCGCGCGAGGTGCGTGAGGTAGCTGCTGCGCAGACGCGCGGACAGCGGGGTGTCGTCATGTTCGTGCACGAAGTCGCGCACGGCTTCCGGTTCGGCGCGACCGAGATTGCGCGCGAGTTCGCGGTAATCCAGGTAGGGGGTCAGCGGGTAGCCGGTCAGGGTACTGCGCGCGGCCCGGTAGGCGGCCATATCACCCCGGTTCAGCGCCCGCTCCGCCAGCAGGAACAGGCTGCGCTCGAAGACGTAGCGGTCGTCCTCCGCGGCCACCGCCGGCAGCGACGCGGCCAGGGCCAGCAACAGGCCGGCCAGCCCGACGATTACGTTCCTGGAAAGGCGCATGCCCTGCCCTCGCATCAATGGTTCTTCATCATCGGCCAGCCCCGGTGCGCTTGCAACGCATTCCGGCCGGTTTCGCGGGGGTGTACCGGCAGTTCCGAAAAATGCGGCGATGCGGGTCAGGATTCCAGCATGCGCACATCGCCGCGGGCGAGGCCGTCGAGGGTCCAGGAGCCGACCCGGTAGCGCACCAGCCGCAGGGTCGGATGCCCCACCGCCGCGGTCATCCGGCGCACCTGGCGATTGCGGCCCTCGCGCAGGGTGATCGCCAGCCAACGGGTCGGAATGTGGCGGCGGAAACGCACCGGGGGGTCGCGCTCCGGGAGGTCCGGCGGATCCATGCGCTCCACCTTCGCCGGGCGCGTCGGCCCATCCTTCAGCTCGACACCTTCGCGCAGGGCGTCGAGCGCCGCGTCGTCGGGCTCGCCCTCGACCTGGACCCAGTAGGTCTTGCTGGTCTTGTGCTGCGGCTGGGTCAGGCGCGCGTTCAGGCGGCCGTCGTCAGTCAGGACCAACAGGCCCTCGCTGTCGCGGTCGAGGCGTCCGGCCGGATAAACGCCGGGGATCTTGATGTAGTCGGCCAGCGTCGGTCGCCCCTCGGGGTCGGTGAACTGCGGCAGTACGCCCCAGGGCTTGTTGAACAGAACGATCCGGGCCATGGGCGGCGTGTCAGTCGCAGCGCAGGGTGACGCGCTCGGCAAAGTACTGGCCGAGGTCATAATCGACACTGGCACCGTAGTCCAGCGCCATCGCGCGAGCCACCAGGGCCGGATCGGGGCGCGGGCGCTCGAGCTGCGCCCGGCAGGTCGCGTCCACCAGCCCGGCGGCATCGACGATGCGCGTGCCGTGGGGCTCCTGGTGCAGGATCTCGATGAAATACGTCGGGTCGTAGACCTGATACTCCAGCGGCGTGGCGACGGGATCCACCGGGGTCTCCAGCTCCAGCCGGAAACGGAACTGCAACAAGCCGTCCTCCATCGCCATGCGCGGCGCCCCGGCGGCGGCGATTGCGATCGCCTCGCCTTCCACCTTCAGGTGGCTGTACCAGCGGTACTCGTCGAGGTTGTCGAGGATTTCGGTCGCCAGCCCCTGCAGGCGCGCCTCCGGGGTGTCACCGGACTGGTGTTCCTGGGCGTCGTCATAGAGGTATTGCCCGTAGGTCGGGTCGAAGCGCCAGTGGTGGAGCATGTGGGTGATCTGCCCGTCGGCATCGCGCTCGAAACTAATGCGCAGGTCGATCCAGGCGTGCGGGTGGGCCTGTACGGCGACCGGCAGTAGTACCAGCGCCATCAGGATCAAGATCGCGGGGAATATCCGGTTTCGGTTCATGCGCTCTGTCTCGTATCGGCCCGGAGCCAGGCATTGGCGGCGGCCAGCAGCGACGCGTGATAGGCCGGGGCCACCCCCAGCTCCCGCAGCCAGGCGGGCGTATCCGGGTCCGGGCCCCGGGGCCGCAAGTGTCGGACCGCCGGCAGGCCCGGGATACGGTCCGCGAGTCCGGTCAGGCGACGCGCCCGGCGCAGGCTTTCGGCATTCGCGGCGACTGCGGCCGCCACTGCGGGCGCGCGACGGATATTGCAGCGGGCCACCGCCGCCGGGTCCGCCAGCACGGTGTCCAGGTCATGCAGCCGGCGCAGGATGCGCGCGGCAGTCTTCGGGCCCACGCCGTCGATGCCGGGGATGTTGTCGCTGGCATCGCCGGCCAGAGCCAGCATGTCGGCGACCTGCTCCGGGCGGATGCGGAAGCGCTTCTCGATCGCGCGGCGATCGAGGTCGGCCCCGCGTTCCGGGTCGTGCAACCGGTCCGCACCCCCCAGGATGACCTGGGTCAGGTCCTTGTCGGCACTCTTCACGTCGATGCGATACCCGGCCGTGCGCCCGGACCGGGCCAGGCTCGCGATCAGGTCGTCGGCCTCGTATTCGGGGTCGGCCAGGGTCGCGAAGCCGAGCCGCTCCAGCAGCTCGCGGATGCGCGCGAACTGCTCGCGCAACTCCGGTGGCGCCGGCGGGCGGTGCGCCTTGTACGTCGGGTCGATGCGGTGGCGAAAGCCCTGACGCAGCCCGGTATCGAAGCAGAACGCCACCGGGCCCGGCGCGCAGGTCGGAAGCCACTGGCAAAGCGAATGCACCAGTCCGTGCAGCGCGCCGCCCGGGCGGCCCTGCGGGTCGGGGTCCAGGCCGCGCGCGAACCAGGCACGAAACACGAAGATGCTGCTGTCGACCAGGGTCAGGGTCGACAGTGGCGCGCCCGACAAGGGGCCGGATTCAGGCGAGGCGCTCAAGGTCCTTCCGCACCCCGGCGATGGACTGGTCGAACGCGGCGCGCTCCTCGGCATTCAGGTCCAGTTCGATCGCCCGCTCCATACCGCCCTGCCCCAGGATGCAGGGTACCCCCATGGCCACATCGCGCTCGCCGTATTCGCCGTCCAGTAGAGCCACCGTGGGCAGCACGCGACGACGGTCCAGCGCGATCGCCTCGACCATCTCGGCGATCGCCGCGGCCGGGGCGCCGTAGGCGCTGGAGGTCTGCTTCAGCGCGAGGATCTCGGCCCCGCCGTGGCGGGTACGCTCGACGATGTTGTCCAGCGTGGCCTGGCCCATGAAGTGGTGCAGGGGCACCCCGTTGACCGAGGAATAGCGCAGCAGCGGGACCATCGCGTCGCCGTGACCGCCCAGCACCAGCGCCTGGATGTCGTGGGTGGACAGGCCGGTCTCCAGTGCGATGAAGGCGGCCATGCGCGAGGTGTCCAGCACCCCGGCCTGACCGAAGATCCGGTCGCGACTCCAGCCGGTCTTCTGCCAGGCGCGGTAGGTCAGCACGTCCACCGGGTTGGAGACCACGAGGATGCGGCTCTGCGGGGCATGGACCAGGATGTCCTGCAGGATCTGGTCGAGGATCTCGACGTTCTTGTCCAGCACATCGGAACGTGACATGCCGGGCTTGCGCGGCAGGCCGGCGGTGATGATCACCAACTCCGCACCCGCGATCACCGAGGGCTCGTGGCTGCCGGTCAGCCGGGTGTCGAAGCGCAGCAGGGGCGCGGTCTCCTGGATATCCAGGGCGGCCCCGGCGGCCGCGCCCTCGCGCACGTCCAGTAGCGCGATCTCGCGGGCGACGTCGCGGCGGGCGAGGAACTGGGCGGTGGATTCACCGACGCGTCCGGCGCCGATGATGGCGATCTTCTGCATGCGCTGTTCCTCCTCGGGTTGTGCGGTTGGCTACAGGCGGGCGACCCCGCTGTCGCGGGCGGCCTGGCTGATCGCCTGCGGCACGGTGTCGATCAGTCGGGGGTCGAACGGGGTCGGCAGGATATAGTTCGGGCCAAATGCCAGTGCCTCCAGGCCGTAGGCATCGAGCACGATCTGCGGCACTGGCTCGCGGGCCAGCCCGGCGAGGGCATGCACCGCGGCGACCAGCATTTCATCGTTGATGGTCCGTGCACGCACGTCCAGTGCCCCGCGGAAGATGAACGGGAAGCCCAGCACGTTGTTCACCTGGTTCGGGTAATCCGAACGCCCGGTCGCCATGATGAGATCATCGCGCGTCTCGTGCGCCAGCTCCGGACGGATCTCCGGATCCGGATTGGACAGCGCAAACACGATGGGTTTCGGCGCCATGGACCGCAGCATCCCCGGCGTCAGCAGGTCCGGGCCGGAGAGTCCGATGAACACATCGGCATCCTGGCAGGCGTCGGCCAGGCTGCGCGCCTCGGTATCTACCGCGAAGATCTGCTTGTATTCGTTCAGGTCGTCGCGCTGGCTGTGGATCACGCCCTTGCGGTCCACCATGAACAGGTTCTTCTTGGCCGCACCCAGACGCACCAGCAACTGCATGGACGCGATCCCGGCGGCACCGGCCCCGACGCAGACGATCTTTGCCTCGCTGAGCTTCTTGCCCTGGATCTCCAGCGCATTGACCAGACCGGCCGCAGTGATGATCGCGGTGCCGTGCTGGTCGTCATGAAAGACCGGGATATCCAGGCGCTCGGAGAGGCGGCGCTCGATCTCGAAGCAGTGCGGCGCGGCGATGTCCTCGAGGTTGATACCCCCGAAACCGCCGGCAATGCGTGCGACGGTGTTGATGAAATCCTCCGGCTGCGGGGCATCCACCTCGATGTCGAAGACGTCGATATTGGCAAAGGCCTTGAACAGCACGCCCTTGCCCTCCATCACCGGCTTGGAGGCCAGCGCGCCGACATTCCCCAGCCCCAGCACGGCGGTGCCGTCGGTGATCACCGCGACCAGGTTGCCCTTGCCGGTATAGCGATACGCCAGCTCCGGATCTTCAGCGATCGCGCGCACCGGTGCGGCAACACCCGGCGAGTAGGCCAGGGACAGGTCATCCTGGGTGGCGGTGGGCTTGGTGACATGGATCGCCAGCTTCCCGGCCGGCTGCTGCTCGTGGTACTCCAGCGCGCGCTGATTGAAATCCTTGGACATGGTGTAGCGGGGCCTTTTGTCAGACGGTTGCATTGGGGAAGCCGATACGGGCCCGATGCGCCGGGCCCGTACGGAGAGCTGAAATCAGTTGACCGGATGCGTCGGAACGGAGCCGCGACGGGCCTCGTCATACAGCGGTCGGTACTGGTCGGCCAGTCGGGTCAGTTCGCGCTGGCGCGAGTCCGGGGCCGGATGGGTGCTGAGAAACTCCGGCTGCCCGCCGCTGGACTGGGCGGCCATCTTGCGCCACAGGCTGGCCGCGGCGTCCGGGTTGTAGCCGGCGCGGGCCGCCAGTTCGATGCCGATGCGATCGGCCTCGGACTCCATGCTGCGGCTGTGCGGGAGCTGGACGGCGAGCACGGCGCCCAGGGCGGCCCCGGTCAGGGCCAGATCCGAGCGATCGCCGGTGAGGGCGTATCCGGTGAGGGCCAGGTTGCTGGCCAGCGCCACCGACATCTTCTCGGCCGTGTGCGCCGACAGCGCATGCGCAATCTCGTGCCCGATGATCTGCGCCAGCTCGTCATCGGTCAGGTCCAGCTGCTCGATGATGCCCGAGTAGATCGCCATCTTGCCGCCCGCCATCGCGAAGGCATTGACGGTGTCCGGGGCCTCGATCACGGCAATTTCCCAGTCCCACTCCGCGGTCTCGGGCCGATACCGGACCGCCTGCGCGACGACCTTCTCCGTGATGCCCTGCACCCGCGCGGCCATCGCGGGGTCGGCGTTGACGCGACCCTCCTCGCGCGCTGGCGCCAGCATCTCGACGTAGGCGCTGCGCGAGGCATCGATCGCCTGGTTCTCGGAGACCAGCATCAACTGCGAGCGTCCGGTCACCGGGTTGGTGGTGCACCCCGGGATCGCCACGGCGAGGCCGCCGGCGATCAGCACCGTCAGGAGCAGGGAGATCAGGCGACCGCGGGCGGTCCGCCAGGGCTTGGGAAACGCACGCATTACAGCACCTCGGTTATTCCACTACTTCGAGATCAAGCGGATGCCGCATGCGCATCCGGAGTCGGTCTCTCCAAGGATACACCTGACCGCGGGCAATCACCGCCTCGCCGTTCAAGGATTCGGGGGCCAGGTTGGGCCAATGATCGCGGTCATCGTTATGGATCAGCAAATCCAGCGGCCCGTCCAACTCCAGCACCCAGTGACGCGGCGTCTCGCGCACCGCGATCACCTCTCCCTGTACCCGCAGCCGTCCCTGACGCAGTGTGCCGTCCAGTGGGTCCAGCGTTCGAGCAGGCAGGGCCTCCGGGCGCTCCAGCCACAGCCCCTGTTTTGCGGCGCGCGCCTCGGCCTCGGCGGCGAAGAGGCAGGCATCCAACGGTTCCGGCTGCGGCCCCGGACGCGGCATCGCCGCACCCGCAGCGATCAGACCGGCCGCCAGCAGGACGCCATCGTCACTCCAGGCATGCACGCGCGGCCGCCCCTGCGCATCCCGGGCAGGGCGCCCCGGGCGCAGGATCAGGCGATAGCCGGTCTCGTCCAGGCGGGCTTCGAGGGCGGCGCGCAACCCTTCATGCAGGCGCAGGTCGCGCAGCGGGGCCATGACCTCCCGCAACGGGGCAGCCGGGGCCAGGCCGATCAGGCGAACGCCGCGTCCGTCGGTCAGTCGCAGTTCGTCGAAGCCCAGAACGCGCTCGACCGTCACCTCCTGCAGACCACGCGGATCCTGATTTTCCAGCCGGCACTCGGCCGCGCCCGCCCCCGCCAGCAACAGGAGCACCAGGCCCACAACGCAGACGAGGGCGCCCCGCAGGACGCCCTCGTCGCGTCGAACACGGCCCGCCATCGCGGTCCCGCGTCCGGTCACGTTGCGCGCCAGGCGGCGCGCCGCAGCTTCAGAATGCGAAGCGGCGGTTGAACTTGTCGACCTGGCCGGCGGTATCAACGATCTTCTGCTTGCCGGTGTAGAACGGGTGGCACTGCGAGCACACGTCCACATGCATCTCGTCGCCGGACGAGAGGGTGGAACGGGTCTCGAACTGCGTACCGCAGCTGCAGATAACCTTGACGTTGTGATAGTTCGGATGGATGTCGGCTTTCATGGTCGGCTCACGCAGGTTCTGGCGAAAAGTCCGTTAGGGTAGCCGAGCCCGGTGCTCGAGCGCAAGACCGGGTTACGCGACCTTCTGGGGAGGCCATTTGAAATCCGGGCGACAAACCCCTGAATAAGAAAGCGGTTTTAGTGGCCCGGACAACCTGTGGATAACTTTGTGGACGAATTGTCTCGCCCGGAACAGGGCGCGCCCCAATGGTCAAGGGGCGAACGCCAATATCCCGCGGGAACCCTGCTCAAGTAATTGTTTTTTAAAGGCCGAAAAGCCCGAAAATCCGAAACCACGAGGGCGCAGCCGGGGCGGCTACGCCTTGCGGAGCATCGGCGTGCGCTGTGCATAAGGGCCGCCGTATGTGCCTCATGAACTCCGGGTTTCCGGGGCAATCACCGAATAGATGGCCGAGTAATCGGCGTCGGCCAGGCCCTGCTCGCGGACCCGGTCCAGGAGATCCGCCAGCAATGGCAGCCACGGCCCCACCAGCTGGGCATCCTCCACCGCCTGCTCGGTCAGGCGCACATCCTTCAGCAGGTGCTTGACCGGAAAATTTGCGGTCCCGAAGTCCCCGGAGACCATCTTGTCCAGCTTCTTGTCGAAGGTCGGGGCATACAGGGCGCTGTCGCGCAGGATACCCATGAAGGTATCCAGCTCCACCCCCTCGCGGCGAACCAGCCCCAGACTCAGAGAAAACGCGGCGGTCAGGCTGGCGATCAGCTGGTTGAAGGCGAGCTTCAGGGCCGCGCCCTGACCCACGGTTCCGACATGCCGGGGCGTGTCGCCCAGGGCCGCCAGCACCGGCCGGGCCCGGGCAAAATCGGCCTCGCTGTCGGCTCCCGCCATGATCAGCAGCCGGCCGTCGCGCGCCTCCGGGATGGAGCCCAGCACCGGCGCCTCGAGATAGCACGCCCCCGCGGCCCGCACCCGCTGTGCCAGGGCGCGGCTCTCAGCCGGCAGAATGGTCGCCATCTGGATCACGCAGCGCCCATCCAGCGCCCCGTCCGGCAGGTCGTCGAGCACGCTGCCGATGGCGGCGGCGTCGCTGAGCATCAGCACCAGCACGTCCGCCTCCGCGACGGCCGCGGCGGGGTCACTATGGACGGTGACCCCGTCGGCCGCCAGATCGCTCGCGCGCGCGAGCGTGCGGTTGTAGGCCACAACGGGAAATCCGGCCTGCAAAAGACGCAGGCCCATGGGTTGCCCCATGAGCCCGCATCCCAGCAGCGCCACTCGGGACGCAGCCATAGTTACCCCCTACTTGATCTTGTCATCCAGATCGTCCGTATACCCGAACAGGGTATGCGGCGGCGGGGCCTCTTTCTGGTACTTGCTCGGCGTGACCGCCTCGGTCTGGTGCAGGCTTCGCCACAGGCCGAACACCATGATCAGCATGATGACCGAGAAGGGCAGCCCGACACTGATCGCGGCCGCCTGAAGCGCGGCAAGACCGCCCGCCAGCAGCAGAATGGAGGCGACCACCCCCTCGATGATGGCCCAGTACACGCGCTGGGTGACGGTCGGGTTGCGCACGTCACCGGAGGCCAGGGTGTCGATCACCAGCGAGCCGGAGTCCGAGGAGGTCACGAAGAAGGTGACGATCAGCACTGTCGCTGCCGCCATTACCACCACGGACAGCCAGTCAAAGAGCGGCAGGGCCTGAAGGGTCACGAACAGCGCGGTGGACACGTTCTCCGACACCGCGCTGGACAGGTCCGCCACGCCGTCGAGCTCGTAGCTCATCGCGGTACCGCCGAACACGGCCAGCCAGACGAAGGCCGCGGCGGTCGGGGCCAGCAGCACCCCGGCGACGAACTCGCGAATGGTCCGCCCGCGCGAGACGCGCGCGATGAACATGCCGACGTACGGGGCCCAGGAGATCCACCAGCCCCAGTAGAAGATGGTCCAGGAGGTCGCCCAGCCGGAATCCTCGATGGTGTCGGCCCACAGGCTCATCTCGGGCAGGAACTGCACGTAGACGCCGGTGCTTTCCACCAGGATGCGCAGGATGAACAGGGTCGGACCCATCACCAGCATCAGGGCGATCAGGATCGCGGCCAGTCCGATATTGAAGTTCGACAGGCGCTTGATGCCCTTGTCGACGCCGAGGGCGACCGAGACCACGGCGATCATGGTGATGATCGCCACCAGGATGATCTGCATGGCGGTGGATTCCTCGATCCCGAACACGAAGTTCAGGCCCGAGTTGATCTGCATGACGCCGAGGCCCAGCGAGGTCGCCACGCCGAACATGGTGCCGAACAGCGCCACCACGTCGACCAGATGCCCCCACGGGCCGTAGATCCGGTCACCGATGAACGGGTACAGCGACGAGCGGATCAGCAGCGGCAGGTTGTGACGATAGGCGTAGTAGGCCAGCGACAGGCCGACGACGATATAGATCGCCCAGGCATGCAGGCCCCAGTGGAAGAACGTGTAGCGCATGGCCTCGGTGGCCGCTTCGACACTTTCTCCCTCCGCATGCGGCGGGCTCAGGTAGTGGAACATCGGCTCGGCAATGCTCCAGAACAGCAGCCCGATGCCCATGCCCGCGGAGAACAGCATCGCAAACCACGCCGCGTAGCTGAAACGCGGGGTCTCGAACTGATCGCCCAGGCGCACGCCGCCGTAGCGGCTGAACATCAGGTACAGGGAAAAGACCAGGAACACCGTCACGACCAGCATGTAATACCAGCCGAGATACTCCCCGATGCCGCTTTGCAACTGATTGAAGATCGTCTCCGCGCGCTCCGGGAAGATCGCCCCGAACAGCACGAAAGCGGCAATTACGAGGCTGGCGGTATAGAAGACCGGGCTGCAGATCACGCCAAAGCCGCCGAGGCGGGTTTGCGTCAGACCGGGGGTGGACTGCTCATCCATTCGGTTTCCCCTTGTGTTCTTGTGGCGAGCGCAGCCCGGGCGGCACGTCTCCGGAAGGGCTCCGGAGGCCGCACGGGATCACGCCCGATAGGCGTTGCCGCGACAGGTGGGACAAAACCACCGTAACGAAAGACCAATCTGACTGCAAAAGCGAGACACGGTTCATGGCCGAGGCGAATTCACGCCCCGGTGGCCTCTGGCCCGCGGTGCAACAACAACGCCCGAGCCTGCCCGCCCTGGCGCTCGCGCTCGATCTGCCACCCCCCCGCCGCGAGGAAGGCGAGATCCGCCTCGGACTCGATCTCCACATAGACTCGACTGTCGGCGTGCAGCCATCCCTGCGCGAGAAGGGCCTCCAGCACTGGCGGCACATACCCCTGCCCGAACGGTGGATCCACCAGCACGAGATCGTAGGCAAGGTCCTCGGGAGGCGGGCCGGCCAGAAAGCGTCGAGCGTCATCCCGGCGCACGCTGACCTGCCCGGCGCCCAGGGTCTCGCAGTTGGCCTGGAGCTGCGCCGCGGCGCGCGCATCGCGCTCGACCAGCAGCACCGCGCCGGCCCCGCGCGAGGCCGCCTCCAGCCCCAGGGCCCCGGTGCCGGCGAACAGGTCCAGCACCCGCGCCCCCGGCAAGCGGGGTTGCAACCAGTTGAACAGCGTCTCGCGCAGGGCATCCGCGGTCGGTCGCAGCCCGCCCACCGCGGGGACCGGCAGCCAGCGCCGCCGCCAGGCCCCGCCGATGATGCGGATGCGCGCCGGACGCCCGGCGGGGGCGCGCCTACTCCTGCCCACCCACGATCACCGTGACCATCGCATCCGGGTTGATGCGCTCGCGCAGCCGGGCATTCAGGTCATCCAGCTCCACCGCCTCCATGCGCTCGATATAGCGTTCCAGATAGTCCAGCGACAGATCGTAGAAGGCGATCATGCTCAGCAGCCCGACGATATCGCTGTTCGAGGCCAGCGACAGCGGGAAGCTGTTGACCACGTTCTCGCGCGAGGCCTCGAGCTCGTCGGCATCGATCCCCTCGGCGTGCCAGCGCGCCAGCTCCTCGCGCAGCGCGGCGACCGCGTCGTCCGCCTGATCCACCGCGGTCTGCATCCCGATCCGGAACGGACCCTCGACCGCCATCGGCTGCAGGCGGCTGCTCACCGAATAGGCCAGGCCGCGCGCACTGCGGATCTCCTGGAACAGCCGCGAGGTAAAGCCGCCGCCCCCGAAGGCGTGATTGGCAAGCGTCAGGGCGTAATGATCCGCGTCGCCGCGCCGCAGGGTCGGGGCCCCCATATGGATATGCGCCTGCTCGGAGGGAAAGTCGACGCGCTCCTCCACCAGCTCCCCGGGCAGCTCGACCGCGGGCAGCGGCTCCGCCGCCGGACCCTGTGGCAGGGCCGCGGAGATGCGCGCGGCAACCGCCTCGGCCTCCTCGCGGCTCAGCCCGCCCGTGATCGCCAGGGCACCGTTGCCGGTGGTGTAGAAGCGCTCGTAGAACGCACGGGCATTCGCGGGTTCCAGGGCCTCCAGGGTCTCCCGCTCGCCCCCTGGCCAGTTGCCGTAGGGGTGATCGCCATACATCAGCTCGTAGAAGCGCCGGGTGGCGACGCTGCCCGGGTCCTGGCGCTCGCGCTGCAGGCCCTGCAGGGCCTGGCGCCGGGCCCGGTCGAAGTCGGCCTCCGGGAAGGCGGGCGCTCCCAGGACCGTGGTCAGGGTCTCCAGCGCCGCGTCCATCCAGTCCGGTTCGGTCAGGCTGCGCAGGCTCACGATCGCCATGTCGCGCAACGAGTTGGTGCTGAACTGGGCCCCCACCGACTCGAAGCGCTCGGCGAGTTGGTCCGAATCCATCTCCGCCGTGCCGTGGCGCAGGGCGCTGCTGGTCAGCGAGGCCAGGCCACCCTGGTCGCCGTCGCGCGAGGCACCGCCATCAAACGTGAGACGCAGATCGAACATCGGCAGGTCCGGCGCCGCCACGTACAGCACCCGCAGGCCCTCGTCGGTCTCCCATTCCTCGATCTCGACCGCCTGGGCCGGCAGCGCCAGCGCCAGCAGCCACACCAGGGCCGTCAACCATCCCGCACGCATCATTTTGCCTCCCGTCATCACACGCCCCCCGCGGTGTCGCCATAGGGTTGAACCGCGCCCGGATCGGGCGGGGCTTCGCTATCCAGGGGCTGGGGATCGAGGATGCCGACCGTGCGCCGCTGCGGCACCAGGTATTCGCGGACCACGCGCTGCACGTCCTCGGCGGTGACCGCCCGCACGCGCTCTACGAAACGCTCGCCTTCCTGCCAGCCGACCCCGATGGTCTGCAGCATGCCCAGCTGGAAGGCCTGCGAGCGCACCGAATCGCGCTGGTACACCTCGGAGGCGATCACCCGTGCCTGCACCCGCTCCAGCTCGCGGTCGCTGACCGGCTCGTCCTTCAGGCGCTCCACCTGCTCCAGCAGCGCTGCCTCCAGCGTGCCCACGTCGGTATCCGCCGTGGGCACGGCCGCGATCAGGAACAGGTCGTCCAGGCGGCTGAACGGGCTGTAGCGAGCCGACGTCGCGCCGGCCAGCTCCTCGCCGCGCACGATCTCTCGGGCGAAGCGCGAGGCCTCGCCGGAATCGAGAATCCCGGCGGCCACCATCAGGGCATAGGCATCCACCGGATCGGCCACGCTGTTCAGCACCGGCGCCTTCCAGCCCATCATCAGGTAGGGCAGTTCCGCCGGCGCCTCCACGGTAATGCGGCGCTCGCCCTTCTGCGGGGTCTCGGCTCGCGGCTTGGCGTCTGCTAGTTCTCCGGCGGGGATGTCGCCGAAGTGCTCGCGGGCCGCGTCGATCACCCGCTCGGCATCGACATCGCCCACCACCACCACGACCGCATTATTGGGGTGGTAGTAGCGGTCGTACCACGCCTGGTTGTCCTCCAGGGTGTAGGCCTCGATGTCGCTCATCCAGCCGATCACCGGGTTGCCATAGGGGTGGTTGAAGAAGGCCGTGGCCATCACGTGCTCGCGCAGCAGGGAGTTCGGCTGATCCTCGACCCGCAGGCGGCGCTCCTCCTTGACCACGTTCAGCTCCGGGCGGAACTCGTCTTCCTGCAACCTGAGGTGCTGCATGCGTTCCGCCTCCATCGCCATCACCGTCTCCCAGTGATCACGGCCGATGACCTGGAAGTAGCCGGTGTAGTCACGACCGGTAAAGGCGTTCTCGCGCCCGCCCAGGCGCGAGACGATGCGCGAGAATTCGCCGGGCTCGTACTGCTCGGAGCCGCGGAACATCATGTGCTCCAGCATGTGCGAGATGCCGGTGACGCCGCTGTGCTCGTCGGCCGAACCCACCCGGTACCAGACCATGTTGGCCACCACGGGGGCGCGCCGGTCCTCCAGCACCAGCACCGTCAGGCCATTGTCGAGCGTCGCCTCGACCACGTCCGATTCGATCTCCGGCGCCGCCGGGACCGCAACGGGCCAGGCGAACGCAAGCGCCGTGACGAGCACTGCTACCAGGTTTTTACCGCGCATGATTCATGAATCCTCGTGCTAGCATTGGCGAACTCTCTACTTGACCACATCGAGCATGTTCGGTTTCCGCAAGAAGAAGTCCGAAGAGCCTGCCGGCCCCGCCCCGGAGTCCACCGGCCAGGAGCCGGAGAAGCCCGCCCGCGGGGGCTGGTTCCAGCGCCTGCGCCAGGGCCTGTCCAAGACCGGGCAGGCCCTGGGTGGCGACCTGGGGTCGCTGTTCCGGCGCAAGATCGACGACGAGCTGTTCGAGGAGCTGGAGGAACGCCTGCTCCTCGCGGACGTGGGCCTCGATGCGACCCAGCGGATCATGGATCGTATCACCCGCGAGGTAAAACGCGGACAGCTGAGCGACGCCGAGGCCCTGATGGATGCCCTGGAGGCGGCCATGACCGAAATCCTCGAACCGGTCTCGCGCCCGCTGGAGATCCCGGAGTCCGAGCGCCCGTTCTCCATCCTCGTGGTCGGCATCAACGGCGCCGGCAAGACCACCACCATCGGCAAGCTGGCCCATCACCTGCAGGCGGACGGGCGCTCGGTCCTGCTGGCCGCCGGCGACACCTTCCGCGCCGCGGCCGTGGAACAGCTGCAGACCTGGGGCGAGCGCAACGGCGCCCCGGTGATCGCCCAGGGCACCGGGGCCGATTCCGCGTCGGTCGTCTACGACGGCCTGCAGGCGGCAAAGGCGCGCGGGATCGACGTGATGATCGCCGACACTGCCGGGCGCCTGCACACCCAGACCAACCTGATGGACGAGGTGCGCAAGGTAAAGCGCGTGATGGGCCGGCTGGACGAGCAGGCCCCGGACGAGGTCCTGCTGGTGGTGGATGGCGGCACCGGGCAGAACGCCCTGAACCAGGCGCGCCAGTTCCACGAGGCTCTGGGCCTAACCGGGATCGTGGTGACCAAGCTGGACGGCACCGCCAAGGGCGGGGTGCTGTTCGCGCTGGCCGAACAGCTGGGGGTGCCGGTGCGCTTCATCGGGGTCGGGGAAAAGGCCGAAGACCTGCAGGCCTTCGACGCCCGCGCCTTCGTGCGCGCCCTGCTCGGCCGCGACAGCGACTGACGCATCCCGAATGATCCACCTGCAACGCGTCACCAAGCGGTTCGGCAGCGCGGCAGAGGCGCTCAGCAACGTGAGCCTGCGCGTGGACCCCGGAGCGATGGCCTTCATCACCGGTCCCTCGGGGGCCGGCAAGAGCACCCTGCTGCGCCTGATCGCCGGGCTGGAACGTCCCACCCGCGGCCGCATCCGCGTGAACGGCCACGATCTCGATCGGCTCTCCAACCGCGCCATCCCCGGCTTTCGTCGCAGCATTGGCCTGGTGTTCCAGGACCACCGCCTGCTGTTCGACCGCCCGGTGTTCGACAACGTCGCCCTGCCCCTGGAGATCCTCGCCTACCGCCGCCCGGAGATGCGCAAGCGCGTACGCGCCGCGCTGGACAAGGTCGGCCTGCTGCACAAGGAGACCGTGAACCCGCGCACGCTGTCCGCGGGCGAGCAGCAGCGCGTCGGGATTGCCCGCGCGATCGTCCACCGCCCGGTCCTGCTGCTGGCGGACGAGCCCACCGGCAACCTCGACCCGGCGCTGTCGCGCGAGATCCTGCAGCTGTTCGACGACTTCAACCGGGTCGGCATGACCGCACTGATCGCCAGCCACGACCTCGGACTGGTCGAGCGGATGGGCAAGCCCATTCTGCACCTGGAGGACGGGCGCATTGAGGCGCGGGCGGCCGGGGCGCCTTCGGCATGAAGTCGGCGCGCCGCCTGCAGGATGTCGTCCCGGCCTGGCTGGAGGCCCACCGGGATGCCGCCCGGCGCAGCCTCCAGCGCCGCCTGCAGGCCCCGGTCCTGAGCCTGATCAGTATCGCCGTGCTGGGCTTCATCCTCGCCCTCCCGGCCTACCTGTGGGTCCTGCTGGACAATGCCCGGGCGTTGTCCGCGCATGTCGACCACGACCCGCGCATCGCCCTCTACCTCGACGAGGTCGAGGCGGGCGCGGTCGCGGATCTCGAACGCCATCTGGAGACCGATGCGCGGGTAGAGCGCTGGACCTGGATCGATGCCGACGAGGCCCTGGCCACCTACCGCGACGGCCTCCGTGACCCGGGCCTGCTGGACTGGCTGGACGACAACCCGCTGCCGGACGTGGTGGACGTAGTGCCCGCCACGGCCGACCCGGAGACGGTGGCGGCGCTGCGCGAGGCGCTCGCGGCCAGTGCGCCCGGAGCAACCGTTGTCAGCGACGATGAATGGGTGCGCCAACTGAACAGCCTGCATCAGCTGGGGCTGCGCATTCTGGCGGTGGTCGGCGGGCTGCTGGGCCTGGGCGCACTGCTGATCCTGGCCCTGGCAACCGCCTCGGAACTGCGCGAGCGACGCGAGGAGATCGCCATCTCGCGGATCAGCGGTGCGACCCACGGCTTTCTGCGCCGCCCGTCGCTTTATGGCGGCCTGATCACCGGCCTGGGCGGGGGGATCTTCGCCGGCATCCTGCTCCTGATCGGGATCGGGCTCAGTCGGGCGCCCCTGGAACAGGCGGCCGCCGCATTCGACCTCGAATTCGGGCTGGCGCTACCCGGGGGCGCCCACCTCCTGACCCTGCTGCTGGCCGGGCTCCTCCTCGGCTGGCTGGGGGCCCGCCTGGGCAGCGGCCATGCCCTGCGCGATGCGCCGTAAAGAGGCACGGGTTGGCAAAAACGGCCGGAACTTTTACAGGGTTTAGCACTCCTATCAATAGACTGCTAACCTAGAGTAATGAATCCGGAGGTATCACCACGCATGACCCAGGCCCTGACCACCCCGCGCGTCGACATGCCCGTACCGGTGGGCGACCTCGATCACTACATGCAGGCCGTTGGCCGCATCGAGGTACTCGACGTCGAACAGGAACGCGAACTGGCCGTGGCGCTGCACGAGCGCCAGGACCTGGACGCCGCGCGCCAGCTGATCCTGCATAACCTGCGCTTCGTGATCCACGTCGCGCGTGGCTATCAGGGCTATGGCCTGCCGCTGGGCGACCTGATCCAGGAGGGCAACGTGGGCCTGATGAAGGCCGTGCGTCGCTTTGACCCGAATCAGGGCGTGCGCCTGGTGTCCTTCGCGGTGCACTGGATCCGCGCCGAGATCCACGAATTCATCCTGCGCAACTGGCGCATCGTGAAGGTCGCGACCACGAAGGCCCAGCGCAAGCTGTTCTTCAACCTGCGCAGCGCCAAGCAGCGCCTGGGCTGGCTGTCGAACGCCGAGGTCTCCGCCGTCGCGCAGGACCTGGGCGTCTCGGAGAAGGACGTCTGGGAGATGGAGCGTCGCCTGTCGAGCCAGGACGCGAGCTTCGATCCGGGCCCGGAGGCCGACGACGAGCAGGGCTATCAGGCCCCGTCCGAGCGCCTGAGCCTGGAGGACCTGAGCGACGACCCGGCGCACGTGACCGAGGACGAGGACTGGGACCGCCACTACCAGGAACGCCTGAGCCAGACCCTGGGCGAGCTCGACGAGCGCGCCCGGACCATCCTGATGCGCCGCTACATGGCGGACCAGAAGGCGACGCTGCACGAGCTGGCCGCGGAATACGGCGTCTCGGCCGAACGCATCCGCCAGATCGAGAACAACGCGATCAAGCGCATCCGCGCCGCCTTCGAGGACTGATCGTCCGGTTCCCCCGGCGGGATACCCCGAACGAAAAAGGCCCCGGCACGAGCCGGGGCCTTTTTGTTGCCGGGAGCAGCCGGAGCCCTGCCCCGCCCACCCGGCCGCTGTCACTTACGATCAGCCGAACAGGATCACCGAAAAGAAGCTGATCCAGGACCAGATGATCAGGCCGGCCGTGAAGGTCAGCGGAAAGTTGTCAAAGGTAAACCAGTCGCGCATGTCGCAATCCTCGAAATGTTCCAACCAGATGAGCGAAGGGTAAGCGGCGCCGCAGCGCGGCGCAAGTTCGCCCGACGTCAGCGCTCGGGATTGTCCCGCTCGCGCGGGGCTTCATCCTGCTCCGGCCGATCGTCGCCCGAGCCGGTGGGGATGCGCGGGTCGTCGTCGTCCATGAGGATGCGGTGGGCCGGCCCCTGAAGATCGTCGTACTGCCCCGAACGGATAGCCCAGAAGAGCACCAGCCCCACCACCAGGGCAAACAGCATCGCCAGGGGGATCAGGAGGTAGAGGATGGTCATGACTTCAGTGTACCCCGCCCCGCGGCAGGCTTAAACCGGCGGCGCCCCCGACGGCCGCCGGTGCGTGGCGGCCTCGCCGACGGGTTCGCCCACGCGCTCGTCGTCACGCGTGGGCCGCAGCCGCAGCGCGTTCCCGACCACCAGCAGGGAGCTGAGCGACATGCCCAGGGCCGCCAGCCAGGGGGTCAGCAAGCCGGCGGCCGCCACCGGCAGGGCGACCACGTTGTAGCCGATCGCCCAGGCAATGTTCTGGCGAATCACGCGCCGGGTATGGCGAGCTTGGTCCAGTGCCCGCGGCAAATGCTCCAGCCGGTCCGAGAGCAGGACCAAATCCGCCTGGGTCTGGGCCAGCCGAGTGCCGCCACCCATCGCCAGCGAGACATCGGCCCCCGCCAGCACCGGGGCATCGTTGATCCCCTCGCCCGCCATCAGGACCACGTGACCCTCGGCCTGGCGCGCCCGCACGTAGGCCAGCTTGTCCTCGGGGCTCAGGCCACCCTCGGCGCTGGCGATGTCCATTTGAGCCGCGAACGCCCGCGCCGCCTCGGGCCGGTCGCCGGTGAGCAGCACGACCTGCAGTCCCCGCGCGCGCAGGTCCTGGATGACGTCGCGCGCCTCCGGACGCGGGGTATCCGCCAGCCAGAACAAGGCGACGGGCTGATCATCGACGACCAGCCAGACGGGCGTGGCCAGGGGATGTCCGGCCGGGGCCTCCGGGGTCATGTCCCCGCCCGCCGGGAGCATGGAGGCCCCGCCGATGGCGACGCGATGTCCCTCGATATGCCCCTGGAGACCCTGGCCCGGGCGATTGCGGATCCCGGTCGCGCGGAGGGGAGAAGGCCCGGCCGGTTCGACCAGGGCGCGCGCCAGCGGGTGTTCGGAGTGGGCCTCCAGGGCGGCTGCCCAGGCCAGCCAGTCGCCGCCCTCGGGCGCGGGCTGAAGGTCCGTCCGGTCGACCAGGCGCGGCAGTCCGACGGTCAACGTACCGGTCTTGTCGAGGCAGACCATGTCGACCCGGGGCAGGGTCTCCAGGGCGCTGCCACGGGTCACCAGCAGGCCGAGACGGGACAGGGCGCCGGTGGTCGCGGTCAGCGCGACCGGCGTGGCGAGCGCCAAGGCGCAGGGGCAGGTGGCGACCAGCATCGCAACCATGACCCACAACGCCCGCGCCGGATCGATCCAGGCATACCAGACCAGGCCGGCCAGGGCTGTGAGAATCAGGACGGCGCCTACGAACCAGCCAGTGCCGGCCTCCGCGATTCGGGCCATACGCGGCTTCTCGGTCTGGGCGCGGTCCAGCAGGCGCTGGATCGCCGCCAGGGTCGTCTCGGCGCCGACACGCCGGACCTCGATCACCAGGGGCCCGTCCACATTCACGGTGCCGCCGGTGACCGCATCGCCGGCCCGCGCCGGGTGGGGCTCGGGCTCGCCGGTCAGCAGGGCCCGGTTGACCGTGGATTCGCCCGCGTACACCACGCCGTCCGTGGGAATGGCCTCGCCGGGGCGCACGCGCACGCGATCGCCCGGCACCAGCTCGCCGACCGGGACGGCTTCTAACTGACCGTTGGCATCCTCGCGGTTGGCGATGGCGGGGACCAGGCGGTCCAGGCGGTCGATGGCATGGCTGGCGCGCTGGCGTGCGATCAGCTCCAGGTAGCGGCTAGTGAGCAGGAAGAAGACGAACATCACCACCGATTCGAAATAAACGTGCTCGCCGGTCCCGAGGATCACGGCGTAGAGGCTGGCCAGGTAGGTGACGATGATGGCCAGGCTGACGGGGACATCCATGCCGAGCTGCCAGTGGCGCAGGTCGCGCCAGGCGCTCTGGTAGAACGGGATCGCGGAATACAGCACGACCGGGGTCGTAAGGGCTGCCGCCACCCAGCGCATGAACTGGAGGAGGTCCTCGTGTTCGGTGTCCTCCGCGCCCAGCCACAGGGCCACGGCCAGCATCATGACCTGCATCATCCCCAGGGCGGCCACGGCGATGCGTCGCAGCGCCAGGCCACGCTCGCGTGCGATCGCCTGCTCCCGGGTACCGGGATCGTAGGGATGGGCGTGATAGCCGATGTCGCGGATGGCCTTGAGGATATCCGACAGGACGATTCGCTCGGGGTCCCACACCACCTGAGCGCGGCGGGTGGAATAGTTCACGCGGAAGCTCACCACGCCCGGGAGGGCCTGGACATGGCGTTCGTTCAGCCAGACACAGGCGGCACAGGTGATGCCCTCGAGCATCAGGGCGGCTTCCCGGCGCTCACCGCCATCACCTGCGGCCACGACGAACTGCTGCTGCACGCCGGGGTGATCAAACAACTCGAGCTCGCGGAGCTCCTCGGGTATCAGGGGACTGCCGCTTTCCGCCGGCGGGGCATCACGGTGATGGTAGTAGGCCCCCAGGCCGCGCTCGATGATCGCACCGGCTACGGCCTGGCAGCCGGGACAGCAGGTGGGTTCTTCTCGCCCTTCAAAGGTGACGGGGTAATGCGCACCCGCAGGGACATCCAGCCCGCAGTGGAAGCAGCGGGTCGGACCCTCGGGCGCTGCCGGGGCCTGCGAGTCGGACGCGAGCGCCACGGCGAAGAAGGAGGGGGCTAGCCGGACTGGGCGCTACGCACGCGGGTCCGCGCCTGCTGCTCCAGCAACTGGCCATCGCGCTGGATCTGGAAACGCAGATCCCAGCGTCCCGGGGCCGGAAGCGCAACCTCGACCTGGTAGAGGCCATCCCCCATGTGCTGCATTTCGAAGCCCTGGTCGCGGCGCTCGTCGGCAAGCCACATGAACAGGCCGCGGATGCTGGCATCGTCGATCGGTGCGCCGTCGGCATCCCGCACCTCGACCTGCAGCGTGGCGGTCTCGCCTTCCGTGGGGCGCTCGACCCAGCCCTGGCGAACCTGCCAGCCCTTCTCGCGCTGGGCCTGGAGCTCCGAGACGCGATGGACGGCGAGCGCCTGTTTGCGGCTCTCCATGCCAGCCACGGTGCCCGGGAAGGCCGAGGTTACCTGCTCCGCCCGGTTCTCGGGTTCGGGCAGGATCGAGCCGATGAACTGCTGCGGCATCCCGTTATGGGCCAGCGTGATCAGGACGGCTTGAACGGACGCGACGATGGTGAAGAACCCGACGAGCACCAGCGGCGCCCAGTGCAAGCGGCCCATCTTGGCCTTGCCACCGTTCTCGGCCTCGGCCTCTTTCTGGGTGAAGACGATCCCCAGGCCATAGGGCACGATGATGTACAGCGCAAGATGGATGGCGAATACATCCGCCCCCTGCCAGGTGAGGATCGAATAGGGGATAAACAGGAACAGCATGATCGCGACCACCACCGCTGCGGTGCTGTAGGCCTTCAACCGCGTGAAGCGATAGATCAGGGCGAACAGGATGGCCAGGGCCGCACTGCCGATGCCGAGGGTAATGACGAGATTGCTCATGACGGTTTCTTCGTTTCCTGCGTTGTCGCAAGCTAGGCGCTTGCGTTGAGCTGCGCGATTTCCGGCAGCCGGATTACTGTTTCTCGCCCGTCCGCCGCTCGCGGCGGAGGGCGGCTAGCGATGACTGAACTGCGAGGTCACCTCGAGCGGCTCGATATGGCCCTCACGGTCCGTGATGACAAACCGGAAAGGCTGTGGCGACGGCGCCCCCGCGGGTACCTCGTGGCGCACCCGCGCGACCACGGTCAGTCGCTCCCCGGGCTCCAGGCGGATGCGTTCCACCTGGCCGAGATCGAGCTCGGCGCCCTCGAGTCCCGCGAGCCCGATCTCGAAGTCCAGTTCGCGGTCGGCGGTGTTGTTCAGGCGGATCTCGTAGCCGTTCTGGATCCGCCCATCGGACATCTGAACGTACAGGGGCTGACGCACCTGGTTGACGTTGGCGTCGACCGGGGGGCGGCCGAGGATGCTGGCTGCCAGCGCCACGATCACGATGACGACCGCGGCCCCGTAGCCAAGGGTCTTGCCCCTCAGGACACGGGTCTTCCCCCCCTCCTGCTCGCGTTCCGAGGTGTAGCCAATCAACCCGCGCGGCCAGCCCTGCTTGTCCATGATGGTATTGCAGGCATCGATGCAAAGCGCACAGTGGATGCACTGGAACTGCAGCCCGTCGCGGATATCGATCCCGGTCGGACAGACCTGGACGCAGTACCCGCAGTCAATGCAGTCGCCCACGCCGGCCGCCTGGCGCTCCTCGCGGGTCTTCAGGCCGGCCGTGACTTTCGCCCGGCCAGCCGTGCCTTCGCCCCGCGCCTCGTCGTATGACACGATCATCGTGTCGCGGTCGAACATCACGCTCTGGAAGCGCGCATAGGGGCACATGAAGGTGCAGACCTGCTCGCGCGCCAGGCCCGCGAAGGTATAGGTGGTGGCCGTGAGGATTCCGGCAGTGACATAGGCGGCGTAGACCGCCTGCCCGGTAAAGAAGTCGGCCACGATGGACGGCGCGTTACCCCAGTAGAGGACGAAACCCAGCCCGGTCGCGAACGCAACCACCAGCCAGGAAGCGTGGGTCAGCCCGTACTTGAAGAGCTTATCGCCGGTCCACGGCTGCTTGGCCAGGCGCAGCCGCGCGGGCCGCTCGCCCTGGATCTTGCGCTCCAGCCACATGAAGACATCGGTCCACAGCGTCTGGAAGCAGAAGTAGCCACAAAACACACGCCCCGCCACACCGGTGACGAAGAACAGGAGCAAGGCGGCCAGCACCAGGAACCCCGCCAGCCAGAAGATATCCTGGGGATAGACCACCAGGTCGAAGATGTGAAACTGGCGGCCCGGAATATCGAAGAGCACAGCCTGGTTGGGCCCGTACTCCCGCTCCCAGCGCAGCCACGGCAGTCCGAAGAACACACCGTAGGCCACCAGGAGGATCCCGGTCTTGAGGTTACGGAAACGGCCCTTGACCGATCGCGGATGGATCGGGATACGCGCTTCGTACAACGGCTGGGCCTGGGACATCGAAACCTCCCGGAGGCTATCCGGCAGAGGGGCGCCGGCGGCATCGCCGGGCTACCCGCGGGTACTCTTCAAGCCAAACAAACAGGGGTGCCCTCGGGCGTCAAGAAACCCGGCGGGCACCCCTGTGGAAAAGCGGTTCTGTCGACCGCCAGCCCCGGCGGTCGACAGATGATGCAGTGCCAGGCTACTGACCCCCGCCGAGGGAGTGGACGTAGGCGGTAAGCATCTTGATCTCCGCGTCCGACAAACGATCCGCGAAACCGGGCATCTCGCGCTGGGCGCCATCCCGAATGAAGTTCGCGACCAGGCGCTGGCGCTCGCTGTCGCTTTCTGCGCCGCGCACGTCGATCAGACCCCAGAGATCATTGGTCAGATTGGGCGCCCCCTGCGAGGTCAGCCCCTGTGCATCCATGCCGTGGCACTGGAAGCAGCCGCCGTCCGAGCCAGTGAAGATTCGGGCGCCGGCATCGGCGGCGTCCTGGTCAACGCTGTAGTCGTTCAGCGACAGCACGTAGGCAGCGACCTGGTTCAGCTGTTCGCCGCTCAGGGTGTCGCGGTAGCCAGGCATGTAGCCCAGGCGACCCTGGTGCAGGGTTTCCTCAATCTGCTCCACGGTACCGCCCCACTTCCAGTGGTCATTGCGCAGGTTCGGGTACTGACCGACCACCCCCGCGCCTCCGACCTGATGGCACGCGGCACACCAGGTGCCGAAAGAGCCCTGGGCGTAGGCGTTGACGAAGCTCATGCTCTCGGCGTCGGCCAGGATCGTTTCATAGTCCTGAGCGGCAACCTGCTCGAGCATTTCACGCTGACGCACCGCGTAGGTGCCGGTCTGCATGTCCTTGGCGAGCAACGCACGGGTATTCCAGTGCATCGTCCGCTCTTCGCCGCCCTGCTCGAAGGTGATGGTATTGAAGCCCTTGGTGAAGCTGTCGCCGATCGGCCACGCCGGGTAGATCAGCCAGTACACCACCGCGAACACGATCGTCGCGTAGAAGCCCCACAGCCACCAGCGCGGGAGCGGGTTGTTGTATTCCTGAAGGTTACCGTCCCAGACGTGCCCAGTGGTCTCGACCTGGTTCGGGTCCTTTTCACGGTTGTCCTGTGTGCTCATTGCTCGTCACTCTTGGTTTTGTCACGCCGGGCCACGGGCTCCCGGTGTGAATCATCGTCGTCCAGAGGAATGTAGCGATACGTCTCGAACTTCTGGGCGCGCCGACGATTGGAAAACAGGAAGATCACGACCCCGATAAAGGTGCCCATGAACAGCAACAGCGCGACGATCTTGCTGTTGCCCATGTCGGTGATCCACTCCCACAGTCCCATCATGCTGGCGCCCGCTCCTCCTTACCGGAATTCGGCAAAGTGCCCGTCGTCGTATTCACTGAAGTCGACCATCGTCCCGAGGACCTGGAGATAGGCCACGAGGGCATCCATCTCGGTGATCGTCCCGGGGTTGCCGTCGAAGTTCTCAGCCTGCGCCTGGGCCACCAGGTTGTCCTCGGCGTCACGGATATCGAACATCCGGGCGTGTTCTTCACCGAACTTCTCGACGTTGGCCTGATATTCCTCGTCGGTGAGCGAGTACGGCACACCCACACGCTTCAGCGCGACCATCCGGCGATCGATGTCGGAATAGTCGAGCGGGGTCGTCGCCAGCCAGGGGTAGCCCGGCATAATCGACTCCGGCACCAGCGACTGCGGATCGATCAGGTGCTGAACCTGCCATTCGTTGGAGTACTTGCCCCCCACGCGGGCCAGGTCCGGACCGGTACGCTTGGAGCCCCACTGGAACGGATGGTCGTACTGCGACTCGGCCGCCAGCGAGTAGTGGCCGTAGCGCAGCATCTCGTCACGGAACGGACGCACCATCTGCGAGTGGCAGGTGTAGCAGCCCTCGCGGACGTAGATGTCACGCCCGCGCTGTTCCAGGGGCGTGTACGGGCGCACGCCGTCCACTTCCTCGATCGTGTCGTCGATGTAGAACAGCGGCACAATCTCGACCAGGCCTCCGACGCTGATCACCGCCAGGGTGAGGATGATCAGCAGGCCGGCATTGGTTTCAACGCTTTCATGCTTCATGGATCTATTCTCTCCCTAATCAGGCCGTGCGGGCTTCAGCGGACGCGGCCTGGGCCTCGCGGGCCTCGGCCTTGATGCCCGAGCGAACGGTCATCGCGATATTGAATGCCATGATCAGCATGCCGGCGAGGAAGAACCCGCCACCGATGGCGCGCACCACGTACGGCTTGTGCAGGAACACCACCGACTCGGTGAAGGTGTAGGCCAGGTTCCCGTACTGGTCAAAGGCACGCAGCATCAGGCCCTGACCGATACCGGCCACCCACATCGCGGTGATGTACAGCACGATCCCGATGGTCGCCAGGAAGAAGTGCACATACACCAGCTTCAGGCTGTACAGGTTGACGTTCCACAGCCGCGGGATCAGGTGATACAGCGAGCCGAAGGAGATCATCGCCACCCAGCCGAGGGCGCCGGAGTGCACGTGGCCCACGGTCCAGTCGGTGTAGTGCGACAGCGCGTTCACGCTCTTCAGGGACATCATCGGGCCCTCGAAGGTCGACATGCCGTAGAACGCCAGCGCGGTGATCAGGAACAGCATGATCGGGTCGGTGCGCAGCTTATCCCAGGCGCCCGACAGGGTCATGATGCCGTTGATCATACCGCCCCAGGAGGGCAGCAGCAGCAGGATGGAGAAGGTCGCCGCCAGGGTGGAGACCCAGTCCGGCAGGGCGGTCCAGTGCAGGTGGTGCGCACCCACCCACATGTACAGGAAGACCAGCGCCCAGAAGTGGATGATGGACAGCTTGTACGAGTAGATCGGACGGCCGGCCTGCTTCGGTACGAAGTAGTACATCATCCCGAGGAAGGCCGCGGTCAGGAAGAAGCCCACCGCGTTATGACCGTACCACCACTGGGTCATCGCATCCTGCACCCCGGAGAAGATGGAGTAGGAATGCGGGTGGAACAGCCCCACCGGGACCTGGATGTTGTTGAAGATGTGCAGCAGCGCGGTGGCCAAAATGAAGGCCATAAAGAACCAGTTCGCGACGTAGATGTGCGGCTGGTTACGGCGCAGCAGGGTCATCAGGTAGACCATGAAGTAGGCCACCCAGACGACCAGGATGATCAGGTCGATCTGCCAGTTGAACTCGGCGTATTCGCGACCCTGAGTAATCCCCATCATGTAGGTGATCACGCCCAGGATCAGCGCCAGGTTCCACCCGTAGAAGGTGAAGCTCGCCATGGAGTCGCTCCACAGCCGCGCCTGACAGGTCCGCTGCACCACGTAATACGAGGTGGCGAACAGCGCGTTACCCCCGAAACCGAAGATCACGGCCGTGGTGTGGACCGGGCGGAAGCGCCCGAAGGTAATCTGCGCGATATCGAAGTTCAGGAACGGAAACGCCAGCTGCGAGGCGATCCAGACGCCCGCGGCCATCCCGAACACGCCCCAGAGGACGGCGGCAACGGCGAACCGTTTGATAATCGCGTAGTTGTACTGCTCGGAAGTCGCGACTGACGCTGCGGGTGCGGCACCCGCCGTAGTGGCTGCTTGTGACATGACTTTTCCACCTTGCTGCGGGGAACACGGATGTCCCGATGGTTCGGGGGCGTGAACTCTACCCCATTCCGGGCCCACAAAAAACCAATACCGCCTGTGTCACTCGGATATTGAGCGCGATCGGCGAAACTTTTGTACCTCACAAGAATACATCCTCGACTCACTCGCCCGCGAGGGGCGCAAGGCGCGAATTCGTTGATCCAAATCAACGAACCGGCTGGACGGGGATTACACGTCCCTCTGGCCGCGACGGGGGTGGGGCATCCGGCACCCACGCATGGCCGTACACCACCTCCCAGGTCGCGGGCAGGCGTCCCTCCACGCCAAATTCGCGCGCATAGGCCTCGGCTACCGCGATCAGGCGGCGCGGCCCGAACAGGCCCGACGACCGGCCCGACAGGGCATTGCGCACCCCGACCCCGCGCAGATCGCGGATCAGTCCGGTCAGATCCGGGTAGGTGAGAGTCAGGGCCTCCTGGTCCATGACCGGATCCGCGAAACCGGCCCGGACCAGGGCATCGCCGATATCGTGCATATCCATGAACGCGTTGACGTGCGCCCCGGCACCGCCATCCACCGCCGCGAAGGCGGCGCGCAGCTCGCGCAGGGTATCCGGACCGAAGGTGGTGAACATCCACAGCCCCTCGGGTCGCAGGATGCGTCGGACCTCGGCAAACGCCTGGTCGAGGTCGCTGCACCACTGCAGGGCCGAGCTGGAGACCGCCAGGTCGAAGGACTGCTCCGCCAGCGGCAGGGCCTCGAGATCGCCACATACCACTTGCGGCCGGCGCAGCCAGCGGCCGCGGCGGCGCGCCCGGGCCACCATCTCCGGGGCAAAGTCCACGCCGGTCAGGCGTGCCCCGCGGTAGCGGCGGCTCAGGTGGTCCAGAGCCTCGCCGATGCCGCAGCCCAGGTCGACGACCCGTTCCGGCTCCATCCGGATCCAGTCCAGCCGCCCCAGCATCCGCTCCTGCACCTCGCGCTGCAGGACCGCATGTTCCTCGTAGGTGGCCGCCGCCCGCGCGAAGGCCTCACGGACCTGCGCCTTGTCGAGATCGAAGCTGTCGGGTCGGCTCATGCGGACTCCCCTGCACTGCAGTGATCCAGGAACTCGGAAACAAAAAGGGCCAGTGGCTCCGGCCGCGCAAACCACTCCGCGTGGCCGCCCGCACCCTGCCCCACCCGGCAGTCGGGCCGCAGGGTTCGCAACTCGGCCTCCACTGCGGCGGGCACCAGCGCGTCCTCCGGCTCCAGCCAGAACGCCGCCGGCGCCCGCAGTCCGGCCCACGCGGCGCGCAGGTCCGCGCCCTGCAACAGGTCAAGACCGGCCGCAAGGCCTTCCGGCGAGGCCGGAGCCGCCTGCATCTCTGCGACCAGTTCACGCGCCAGCGAGGCCGCGTCGGGACTGCCGCGGGCACAGAGCATGGCCAGGCGCCGCCCCAGCCGGCGACGGTCGCCCCCCAGGGCGGCACGGAAATCCTCCAGCTCGGCCGGTGGCAGGGCGGCCGGCCAATCGTCGCCACGGACAAAGCGTGGCGTCGCACCGATCAGCATGAGCCCCTGGGGCCCGGACCATTGCCGTGCGGCCGCGAGCGCGACCAGCCCGCCCAGGGACCATCCAGCCCATACTGGGTACTCGACATCGGCGGGCAGCGCGGCGATCAGCGCCGCGGCGGCGTCCTCGGCATCCGCCAGCCGTCCGCCCTCGCCCGCGGCCCCGTGCCCGGGCAGATCCGGCGCCAGCACCCGCGTCGCCGCCGGCAATTCGGCCCGCAGCGGCGCCCAGACCGCGCCAGAGAAGCCCCAGCCATGCAGCAGCACCAGCGTCGGGGCACGCGCCCGCGAATCCGCGCCCCCCATGTCAGCGCCCTGAACGGCAGCCATCGGCTTGCGTATCATGTGCGCTCGCATTCACTCGCCCATCCGCGCAGGCAGGCTGACCGTACATGGCAATTACAATCGGCATCATCATCGCGTATCTGCTGGGATCGCTTTCCACGGCCATTCTGGTCAGCAAACTGCTGCGCCTGCCGGACCCGCGTACCACCGGCTCGAAGAACCCCGGCGCCACGAATGTCCTGCGCTCGGGCGGCAAGAAGGCGGCCATCATCACGCTCATCGGGGACGTCGGCAAGGGCTGGCTGCCCGTGTTCGTCGCCCTGCAGCTGGACCTGTTCCCCGGCTGGGCGATCGGCCTGATCGGTCTGGCGGCCTTCCTCGGACACGTGTTCCCGGTCTACTACCGCTTCCAGGGCGGCAAGGGCGTGGCCACCGCGCTCGGCGTGATTCTGGGAATCAGCCCCCTGGCCGGCGGGCTGGTCCTGCTCACCTGGCTGGTGGTCGCCGCCATCTGGCGCTATTCGTCCCTGGCCGCGCTGGTGGCCGCCGGCATGGCCCCGGTCTACACCGTGCTCCTGGGCATGGACCACTGGATCAGTGCCGCGGTGGCGCTGATGAGCGTGATCCTGTTCATCCGCCACGACAGCAACATCCGCCGCCTGATGCGCGGCGAGGAATCGCGGATCGGCCAGAAGAAAGACCGTACTGCCGGCTCCGGGGACTGAACGCCGACGATTCGGGCGACCGCCCGGGCAACCCGGCTCCGGACCGGTCAGGCCGGAACCGGGGCCCCCAGTTCCGCCAGGGGCCAGCGCGCCCGCGCCGCCACAACCGGCGCCCCGGTATCCCCCAGGGCGCCGGCCTGCAGCCGGCGCAGGCCGGCCAGCGCGATCATCGCCCCGTTGTCGGTACAGAACTCCGGACGCGGGAAGTACACGGGCACCCCCTGACGTTGCGCCATGGCCTTCAGCCCGGCGCGCAGCGTGGTGTTGGCGGCTACTCCACCCGCCACCACCAGTCCAGGGGCCCCGCTTTGCTCCAGGCCACGCCGGGTCTTTTCCACCAGGGTGTCGGTGACCGCCTCCTCGAAGGCGCGGGCGACATCCTCCGGGCGCCAGGCCTGCTTCTTCAACGCGGTCAGGACTGCGGTCTTCAGCCCGGAGAAGCTCATGTCCAGGCCCGGTCGATCCAGCATCGGGCGCGGCAGCCGCAGGGCGCCCGGCGCCCCGCGTTCGGCCAGGCGTGCCAGCGCCGGACCGCCCGGATAGCCCAGCCCCAGCAGCTTGGCCGTCTTGTCGAAGGCCTCGCCGGCGGCGTCGTCGATGCTCTCGCCGATCAGGTCATAGTCGCCCAGGGCCCGTGCATGGATCAGCTGGGTATGTCCGCCAGAGACCTGCAGCACCAGAAACGGGAAATCGAGCCCGGTGTCCTCCAGGAACGGCGCCAGCAGGTGCCCCTCCAGATGGTGCACCGCCAGCGCGGGGATGCCCCAGCCCCAGGCCAGGGAGCGCGCGACCGAGGCCCCGGTCAGCAGCGCCCCCAACAGCCCGGGCCCGCCGGTGTAGGCAACCGCATCCAGGTCGCGCCCATCCACGCCCGCCTCCTCCAGTACCGTGCGCACCAGCGGCAGGAGCCGCCGGATGTGGTCGCGCGAGGCCAGCTCGGGCACCACGCCACCGTAGACCGCGTGCAGGTCTGTCTGGCTGTACAGCCGGTGCGCGAGCAGGCCTTTTTCGGCATCGATCAGGGCCACGCCCGTCTCGTCGCAGGAGGTCTCGATCCCCAGTACTTTCATGATGGCAGCATGCCCGGTTTCGAGGACCGTACCAAACAGCCCCTGAACGGCCGCGCCATTGGGTGGAAGCCGGTTCTCACAGGCGCCCCCGCCGATCCGGAAACCCCTGGAGCGGCAGATGCGTACAGCCTCGCCCCAGGGCCATGACCTGAAAGCGCTCGCCCATCTCGCCCGGCAGCGTCAGCATACGCACGGCCTGCGCCGCCTGCATGGTCACACGGGCGTCCTCGCCGCTCCCCACGCGCGCCTCGAAGCGTTCCGGCAGCCCCGCCCCCAGCAGGAACTCGCCCTGGCCGGCATAGGCCAGGACGTCCAGGCCCGCGGCGTCCGCAGCCTCGGCTACCCCGGTAAAATCGACGCTCGCGGTCAAGTCCATCAGCCCCGGGTGAGCCAGCGGATCCTGGATCAGCTGCTGACGGTAATAGCCAACCAGCGTCCCCTGGTGACGCTCCGGGGCGTAGTAGGCGGCCCGCGGGAAGCCGTAGTCGACGAGCACGGCCACCCCCTGCTCCAGCACCCCGGCCAGCGCGCTCACCCACGCCGCCTGCGCCGGGCGCCACTCGGACAGATAACCTTCGGGCCACGGGCCATGCTCGGCCTGCAGATGCGCGACCGGTTCGGCCAGGGCGGACGGTGCCTCGCGTTCGGCCAGGGTCAGGGCCCCTCCCGCGTCGCTCGTGACCCCGACCTGCCACACCCGGCCCTCGCGCCAGCGGAACAGCTCCACCGGCAGGGCATCGAGTACCTCGTTGGCGAGCACCACGCCGCGAACGGGGGTGCCGGGCAAGGCGTCCAGCCAGGCCACCCGGGCGTACTCCTCGGGCGCAAGCACCGACTCCAGGTGCGCCTGCTGCCGGGCCCGCAGGTCCGGGCTCACCTCGATGATCCAGTAGCGGGCCCAGGCGACCCCCAGCTCACGCAGGGTCGTGATCACGTCCGCCGCCAGGCGGCCACTGCCGGCACCGAACTCGAGCAGCGTGCCGCTGCCATCGAGGTCGTCCCGCAGAACCGGGGCCAGCCAGGTGGCCAGGGTCTCGCCGAACAGCGGCGAGAGCTCGGGCGCCGTAACGAAGTCCCCGCCCTCGCCCAGCTTGTGCGCGCCGTTGACGTAATACCCCAGGCGCGGCGCATACAGCGCGGCCTGCATGTAATCGACGAACGGAAGGAACCCCTCGCCCGCGGCAATACTCTGTTGCAGGTAGGTGCGCAGGCGCGCGGCGATCTCCCGGGCAACCCGATCGTCCGTGGCGTCCGTGGTATTTGTGCTAGGTTTCGGCGGCATCATGGCAGCGAATGGTACCAACCCGGGGACAGACGTGGCGCAGGGGCAAGCCGACAGCATGAACCGGACATCCGGCCCGGCACGGGTGGTGCTGATTACCGGTGCCGCGCGGCGGGTGGGCGCGACCATTGCCCGCACGCTGCACGCGGCCGGGCTGCGGGTGCTGATTCATTACCGCGGTTCGGAAGCGGATGCCGAGGCCCTCGCCACCGAACTGAATGCGCAACGCCCCGACAGCGCCCTCACCCTGCAGGCCGATCTGCTCGACCCGGGCGGCATCGAACGCCTGGCCCGCGAGGCCGAGGATGCGTGGGGCCGCCTGGATTTTCTGGTCAACAACGCCTCGACCTTCTACCCGACTGCGGTGGGCGAGATCACGCAGCAGGACTGGGATGACCTGGTCGGCTCCAACCTGAAGGCCCCGACCTTTCTGACCCAGGCCTGCAATCCGGCGCTACAGCGGGCGCAGGGCGCGGTCGTGAACATCGTCGACATCCACGCCCTGCGGCCGCTGAAGGGCTACCCGGTGTATTCGGCGGCCAAGGCCGGCCTCTGGGCCCTGACCCAGGCCTACGCCCGCGAACTGGGACCGGGCGTGCGGGTCAACGGCGTGGCCCCCGGGGCGATCCTCGCCCCCGAGGACGCGGAGAACACCGGGACCCACGAGGCCATGATCGAACGCACCGCCCTCAAGCGAGAGGGCAGCCCCGAGGATATCGCGCGCACCGTGCGCTTCCTGTTGCTGGACGCGCCCTACATTACCGGACAGGTGATCCCGGTGGACGGCGGGCGTTCGGCATCGCAGTAGCCGCGGCCCCGGGCAGCCGCGCTACACTGGGAGCAACCCACTACACGCGTCAGGAGACCACCGCATGATCGATTCCAAACGCTTCGACGACCTTGCCCGCCGGATCACGGAGAGCCTGCCGGAGTCGGTGCGCCACGTGCAGGAGGACGTGCAGCGTCAGGTCCGCTCGTCGCTGCAAAGCGGCTTCGAACGCATGGACCTGGTGACCCGCGAGGACTTCGACATCCAGGTTGCCCTGCTGGAACGCACCCGCGAGCGCCTGGCCGAGCTGGAGGCACGCGTGGCCGCGCTGGAAGGCCGCCCGAGCGACGAATCCGGGCAGTAACGACTCGATAAAACCACCTGCCGGGCACGGACGTCCGGCGACCGAACGGAGGGGGCACGGATGCCCGTCACCATTGCCTACGCCCGCGCCATCGACGGCATTCATGGCCCGCTGGTGACCATCGAGACCCACCTGGCCAACGGGCTGCCCGCCTTCCACATCGTCGGCCTCCCCGAGGCGGCCGTGCGCGAAAGCCGCGACCGCGTGCGCGCGGCGATCCAGACCAGCGGCTTCGAATTCCCGCGCCGCCGCATCACCGTCAACCTGGCCCCGGCGGACCTGCCCAAGGACGGCGGCCGCTTCGATCTCGGGATTGCCCTGGGGATCCTGGCCGCCAGCCAGCAGATTCCCGCGGAGGCACTGGAACGCCACGAATTTCTCGGCGAACTCGGGCTGGACGGGCAACTTCGACCGGTGGGCGGCACCCTCGCGGCCGGGATCGCGGCGGCGCAGGCAGAACGGGCCCTGGTGGTCAATCCGGAGGATGGCGCGGAGGCCGCCCTCGCCAGTCGCGCCCGGGTCCTCACCGGCTCCCACCTGACCGCCGTATGCGCCGCCCTGTCGGGACGCGACGGGCTGACGCCCGCCCAGCCGCCCGAACCCGCGCCACCCACGCACCCGGACCTCGCGGACGTGCGCGGCCAGCACCAGGCCCGGCGCGCCCTGGAGATCGCTGCGGCCGGCGGCCACCACCTGCTGATGGTCGGCCCACCCGGCAGCGGGAAGTCCATGCTCGCCGCCCGCATTCCCGGCATCCTGCCGCCCATGGAGGAGGCGGAGGCACTGGAGACCGCAGCCATCCACAGTCTGCGCGGCAGTACTCACCTGCGCGGCGACTGGCGGGCTCGCCCCTTCCGCTCGCCGCATCACACCGCTTCGGGCGTCGCCCTGGTGGGCGGCGGCAGCACGCCCCGCCCCGGCGAGATCTCGCTGGCGCACCAGGGCGTGCTGTTCCTGGACGAACTGACGGAGTTCGACCGTTCGGTGCTGGACGTGCTGCGCGAGCCGCTGGAGACCGGCGTCATCCACATCTCGCGCGCTGCCCGTCAGGCCGAGTTCCCGGCGCGGTTCCAGCTGGTCGGGGCGATGAACCCCTGCCCGCAGGGCTTCGACTGCGACCTGGCCGAGCGTTGCGAATGCACCCCGGAACAACGGGCGCGGCACCGCAAGCGCCTGTCCGCCCCCCTGCTGGACCGCATCGACCTCGCCATCGAGGTCCCGCGCATCCCGCCGGCCGAACTGACCGACACCCGCGAGCCTGCGGAGACCTCGGCCTGCGTCGCCGAGCGGGTGGCACGAGCACGCGCAGTGCAGAAGGCCCGCCAGGACGGACTGAACAGCGGACTGGATGGCGCGGGGCTCAAGCGCCACGCCGCCCTGGCGGAAGGGGATCGGCGACTGCTGGACAAGGCGGCCGAGCGCTTCCGGTTATCCGCGCGGGCCTATCACCGCATCTTGCGGGTGGCACGCAGCATCGCGGATCTGGGCGGCGTGGAACAGATCGCAACGCCGCACCTGACCGAGGCGCTCAGCTATCGTGCCCTTGACCACTGGCGCACCCAGTAGCCCGGCAACAAAAAGGCCCCGCCGGGAAGCCCGGGCGGGGCCTTGAGGTCGCAGTGCGACCGCGCGATCAGTCTTCGAAAGTCGCGACGTACACGGCCAGATCGGCGATGTCCTGATCGGACAGGTTCGCGGCGTTCGGCGCCATCAGGGCCGTCTGGTCACCAACGGTCTCGCCGGCGCGGTAGCGCACCAGCTTGTCGGCGATGTACTCGGCATCACGGCCGGCCAGCTTCGGGAACACCGGGGTGCCCTGACCCTGCGCGCCGTGGCAGGCAACACAGGTGTTGTAGCGGGACTGGCCGCGCTCCGCGTCACCCTCTTCGAGCGCGATGGCCGCAACGGCGTCGGCTTCTTCCTCGGCCGCCGCTTCACCGGTCTCGGTGGTCGCCACCGGGTCTTCGCCCGCGGCGTCGCCGTTACCATTGCCGTTACCGCTGCCCTCGTAGTCGTGATCGACGCCGGCCTGGTCCAGCATGTAGGCCACGACATCCCGCATCTGTTCGTCGGTCAGGCTGGAGTCACCGCCGCGTGCCGGCATGGCGCCGATGCCGTTGATGGAGTTGTCGAACAGCGTGTCCAGACCCTTGTCGTTCAGGCGGTTCGCCCACGCATCGGTGTCATCCTTGATGGGGGCACCGGAAACACCGGCGTCGTGGCAGGCGGCACAGACGTTGGAATAGATATCGCCTGCGCTGAGGTCGGCCGGCTCGGCCGCCGTATCCACCTCGCCGGAGACCACCTGACCGATGGGGGCGATCCGCTGGGCAATACGCTCCTCACTCACGGCCTCGGCCTGGGACCCCGTCATCCCCGCAATCCAGCCCGCAAGCTGCGACACCAGAAACAGGACCGTGGCCAGCAGCGCCAGCGACGCGATAAACAGCAACACCTTGTTCCCGGTGTCCATCTTGATCGGTTGATTTCCCACTTCTCTCCCTCCGAGATCCTGGCCGTGCGTGGCCTTGTGGTGTGCTCTTTCGAAAGCGCTCGCGCGGTACGCGCAAATCGGGCGCAGAGTATAGGGCATCATGCCGGGCGCGACCACAAACCAAGCAGGGCGGTCAAATATGGCTGGACGCAATAGAGGCCCCGCCCGTATGATTATGGGTCTTGCGCCCGTAGCTCAGCTGGATAGAGCGCTGCCCTCCGGAGGCAGAGGTCAGAGGTTCGAATCCTCTCGGGCGCGCCATCATAAAGAAGAAGGGCCCTCAGGGGCCCTTCTTCTTTATGGGGGTGTGCCCCGAGGGCCCGATTCGAACCTCCGTTCGAGCCGAGGCCCGCGCAGCGGGCCGACATCGCGGTACAGCCAGCGGCTGCGCCGGCCCGAAGGGCCGAGCCGCCAAAGGCGGCGCAGCTATCCTCTCGGGCGCACCGCCCGAACACGCCGGAGTCCGACCGCGCCCCCCCGGGACCTCCGCGCTCGCCTCAGGCCGCGGGCCCCACTGCCGCGGCCGGCAGTTCGACCTCCTGACTCTGGTTCATGATCTGCATGAGAACCATGACGCGCTCGTCGCCGGTTCGGGCGAGGAATAGCCCCTCATGACCCTGGAAGGGACCGTCGGTTATCGTGACCGGCTGGCGGGCGGCGAAATCACCGGCACGCGTCAGGTCCAGGCAGCCGCTCTCCGGATCGAGCCGCAGGCGGATTGCCTCGATCACGGGTCCGGGTACCGGGACCGGGGCCTGACCAAAGCGGACAAGGCCAAGGACGCCGCGGGTAGAGCGGATCGGCGCCCAGTTTTCGTGGCTGTCGCACAGTTCCGTGAAGAGATACCGCGGAAACAGGGATTCGGTCACCGTGGTACGCCGTCCACCACGACGCGCGGCACGGCGGATCAGCGGTCGGAACGTGTGATAGCCCTGCCGGGCCAGATTGGCCTCTGCGCGGGCCTCCTCGCGGGGTTTGCAGTGGACGGTGTACCAGTGTTTCAAGCGGACCTCGTGCGCCTTCGGCCGTTCGCCGGCGCGACATCAACCATGTGATGCCCCGAATGATATGCGCGCGCAAGGGGCGGTGGCCAGACGGCCGTTACAGGGCCGCATTGAATTCTTCGCCGGATCGAATGCGAGCGTGATCTGGATCAATTCCGAAGCCGGGCTCGGGCGCTAGCGTCGAGAGTGCATGGACCCAACTGGAGGAAAGATCATGCTGATGGAAATCATGTTTCAGTCGCCCATCGGGATCCTGACGATTCTGACCCTGGCCGGCATCGTGGCCTTCTTCGCTTACGTCGGGTATTTCATCGTTCACGGCATGCACGAGAACGACAAGGGCCGGTAACACGCCTCCAGCTGCTGCCGGGGCCCGCCCATACATAAAAAGGCCAGGGTATCGGATGACCTCCGCCCTGGCCTGTTCTTTTGTGTCGCTCGAAGCCCCCGCGGGCGGCCGGACAAGCCGGACAGCCCGCGGGGCCTGCATCAGGAGCCGGACCCCCCGGGCGTATCGCCCAGCTCGCCGCGGGGCGCGTCGCCGCGGCGGGTATCCGCGGCCACTTCCGGGCCGACACGGCTCGGCTCGGCCAGGGAGTCGGTGCAGGTCTGGGCACCGTGGTAGAGACGCACCACATGCTTGGCCTCGGCGAAGAACAGCCAGCGCTCCATGCCGATCCCGACCAGACTCGAGACCGCCGCCAGCCAGGCGATGCCAGCGGGTGCACCGGAGAGGATCGAAGCGAAGACCAGTACCGGGGCGATAAAGCCGAGCAGGAAGACGCCCATCTTGATGTTGTCGATGGTGTCCTTGCGCGGGTCGTAGCCGAATTCGTCGGTCAGGAAGGTGCCGGCGGTGTGGCCGGTATCCAGCAGCCGGACGGTGGCCCGGTTGAAGGTGGTCGCGGTGTTGATGGTCGGGCCGTTGACCCGCGAAATCCAGAAGTAGTAGATGCCTTTCAGCACCGCCGCCGCGACCAGCGCGACCATCGCCACGCCGGCATGCATCGTGGTGGCATTGCCGAACGCCGCGGCAATGGCGGCAAACAGTGCGGAACCGGTGGCAATGCCCAGCATGATGTAGTTCGCCGGGGTCAGCGCGGTGTTCCACTGACGGATGGTCTTCAGACAGCCGTAGATCATGCCCGTGGAGAACAGGGTCACCACGGCCAGTACCGCGGCGATCGAGCCGGCCACCGCCGGCAGCGGCCCGATGGCCGAACCCTGCAGCAGCACGCCCAGGCCATAGATCCCGGCGAACGGATAGAACAGCACTGCGAACACGGCCTCGCGGGACAGCCAGGAGGTCTTGAAGCGCATGAAGGAACGCCAGGCGTTCTTCTTGTTTGCCAGGTGCCCGGTGGAGAGGATCAGCCCCAGGGTGATCATGCCCAGCGATGCGAAGCCGTGCGCGAGCAGCTCGCCATGACTCATCGCCGGGCCGATGCCCGCGAGGTGGAAGGCCGCCAGCAGGATGAACAGGCCGTAGCCCGCACCCGAGATGACGGTAAACAGGATGACGGAAAATGCCGGATGCATATGAATTCTCCCGTTCGGGCCGCGCTTAGCGCGCGACCATCTTGTTGACCCAGTCCTTCACCGAGCTGACCAGCTTGTTGGCCCGCACGTCGTCGGTGGGAATGGGGCGGGTGATACGCGGGGGCAGATAGGTGTTCACCGGCTTGTAGCCCAGCTCCGGCATCTGCTTCACACCGCCGCGTTCGCGCACCAGGCGGCTGACTTCGGAGTCGGCATCGTCGAAATCACCGAAGAACCGGGCATGCGCCGGGCAGGTGATCACGCAGGCGGGCTGGCGCTCTTCCGGCGGCAGCTGCTCGTCGTAGATGCGGTCCACGCACAACGTGCACTTCTTCATCACGCCGTCTTCGCGGTCCAGCTCGCGCGCGCCGTAGGGGCAGGCCCAGGCGCAGTAGTTGCAGCCCATGCACTTGTCCTGGTCGACCAGCACGATGCCGTCTTCCGGACGCTTGTAGGAGGCACCGGTCGGGCAGACATTCACGCAGTCGGCATGCTGGCAGTGCATGCAGGACATCGGGATGTTCACGGTCTTGTTGTTGGGGTAATCCCCGACTTCGTAGTGGCGAATGCGGTTGAACCACACGCCGCTGGGGTCCTCGCCGTACGGGCGATAGTCGGTCAGCGCGCCGGTGGTGCCGCTGGTGTTCCACTGCTTGCAGGCCACCGCGCAGGCGTGGCAGCCCACGCAGGTGTCCATATCGATTACGAGTCCAAGTCGCATACAGCTACTCCTCAAATTCTCTCGAGCCGCCGGTCGCTGCCGGCGGCATGTCCCGGGTTCGTGGCGTTTACTTGTCTTCGTCCAGCGAACCGCGGGTCAGCACGTCGCGGATGGAGCGATTCAGGTGCACCGGCTTGTGCGCCGCGTAGCGCAGCTGGTCCGGGGCCTCGGACATGCCGGGGGCCGGCTTGATCGTGTCGAAATCGGGCCAGGTGCTGGCCTCGTCCGGATCCGCCGGCGTGATCCTGACCTTCAGGTCGTACCACGCGGCCTGGCCGGTCACCGGGTCGGAGTTGGTGATGTTGTCCACCGGATCGCCCTTCTTCGGCAGCAGTTCGCTGATCAGGTGGTTCATCAGGAAGCCCTTGTTGGACTCGTTCGCCTCCGGCTTCAGGCCCCAGGCGCCCTTCTGCTTGCCGATCGCATTCCAGGTCCAGACGGTATTCGGCTCGCAACCCTCGATCAGCTTGACCTGCACACGGATCTTGCCGTTGTGCGACTCGAGCCAGACCCAGGACATGTCCTCGATGCCCATCGACTGCGCCTTGCCACGGTTCATGTACAGGTAGTTCTGGGCGCAGATCTGGCGCAGCCAGGCGTTCTGCGAATCCCAGGAGTGGTACATGAACATCGGACGCTGGTTGACCGCGTAGAACGGGTACTCGTCCTCGTCGATACGGGTCTGCTCCAGTGGCTTGTGCCAAATCGGCAGCGGATCGAAGAACTGCGTCAGACGATCCTTGTGTTCCTGCTTGGTCGGCTGCGGGCCGTCGTAAAGCCCCTGGCCGGCCAGCTTGAAGCGCTGCTGGGTCTCGGAGTAGAGCTCGATCGTGATCGGATCGGTCTTGCCCACCCAGCCGGCGTGCTTGGCCAGCTCCAGGTAGTCCTTGTTGGCGAAGCGGTAGAACTGCTGGTTCGGCGCCAGGTGATGGACGAAGAACCCCTGGTTCTCGATGTACGCCTCCCACTGCTTCGGGTTCGGCTCGCCACGCAGATGGGTCTTGCCATCCTTGCCGCGGTAACCGGACAGGAAGCCGATGCCCGGCTCCTTCTCGTAATTGACGATGAAGTCCTTGTAGTCGGCGAACTTGCGGCTGCCGTCGTCCTTGGTGAACGCCGGGAACTTCAGACGCCCGGCCAGCTCGACCATAACCTCCTGCCACGGACGCACGTTGCGGTCGACTTCGAGGATCGGGTGACGGATGGAATCCGCCGCCGCGGCCGGCTCGGAGATCGGGCGGTCCAGCATGGAGATGGTGTCGTAGCGCTCCAGATAGGTGGTATCCGGCAGCACCAGGTCGGCGAAGTTGACCGTCTCCGAGTGGAACGCATCCGAGACGACGAGGAACGGGATCTTGTACTCGCCGTTCTCGTCCTTCGCCCGCAGCATGTCCATCACTTCGGCGGTGTTCATGGAGGAGTTCCACGACATGTTCGCCATGAAGAAGATGAGCGTGTCGATCGGATAGGGATCGCCGTTGACCGCGTTGGTCACCACCATGTGCATCAGGCCATGGTTGGAGATCGGCGCATCCCAGGAGAAGGCCTTGTCGATGCGCAGCGGGTTGCCGTCGTCATCGATGACCAGGTCCTCCGGCGCGGTCGGGAAACCGAGCGGCGGGCTCTTCAGCGGGGTGTTCGGCGCGCATTCCTTGGCCGGCTTGATGCCCGGCGGGACATGCTTCGGATACGGCGGCTTGGCCAGGTGGCCACCGGGGCAGTCCACCGAGCCGAGCATGATCTGCAGCAGGTGGATCGCGCGGCAGGTCTGGAAGCCGTTGGAGTGCGCGGAGATGCCGCGCATCGCATGCATGGACACCGGACGCCCGAACACCTTGTCGTGCTTGCGGCCCCAGGAGTCGGTCCACTCGATATCGAGCTCGATGGTCTCCTTGAAGGCGACGTGGGCCATCTCCAGCGCCAGGCGCTCGGTCTGCTTGGCCGGCACACCGGTGACTTCTTCGGTGTTCTCCGGGGAATACTCGTCCGACAGGTAGCGCTCGGCCAGCAGGGTCATGACGGTCTTGACCGGGCGGCCGTCCGGGGCGGTGTATTCGCCGAACAAAGCCGGCTTGATATCCACCTGGCTGCCGTCGACGAAGGCCTCCTGCTCCAGTTCCCACACCAGCGGGTTGCCATCGTCGTCACGCAGGATCAGGCCGTCGCCCTTCTGCCCCGGGGTCTGCACCACGAGCTGGGTGGCGTTGGTGTAGCGCACCAGGAAGTCCCAGTCGAACTGGTCGTTCTTCAGCAGCACGTGCAGCATCGACAGCGCGAACAGGCCGTCGGTACCGGGCTTGATGCCCACCCACTCGTCGGCGATCGCCTGGTAGCCGGTGCGCACCGGGTTGATGGCCACGAACTTGCCGCCACTGCGCTTGAGCTTTTCCAGACCGATCTTGATCGGGTTGGAGGCATGGTCTTCCGCCACGCCCCAGAGCATGTGGTACTTGGTGCGGTCCCAGTCGGGGTCGCCGAATTCCCAGAAGGCGAAGCCGGTGGTATACAGGCCACCGGTCGCCATGTTCACCGAGCAGAAGCCGCCATGGGCTGCCCAGTTGTAGGTGCCGAACTGGGTCGCCCACAGGCCGGTCAGGGCCTGCATCTGGTCACGGCCGGTAAAGAACGCCAGCTTGCGCGGGTCGGTCTCGCGGATCTTCTGCAGACGTTCGGACAGGGTGTCGATGGCCTCGTCCCAGGAGATCGGCTCGAACTCGCCGGCACCGCGCTCGGTGCCCGGCTTGCGGCGCATCGGCTGCTGCAGGCGCGCGGGGGACTGCTGCTTCATGATCCCCGCGTTACCCTTGGCACAGAGCACACCCTTGTTGATCGGGTGGTGCCGGTTCCCCTGGATATAGCGGACCTTGTTGTTCTGGACGGTAACCTTGATGCCGCAGCGGCAGGCACACATATAGCAGGTGGTGTACTTGATTTCCTGCTCGCTGTGGTTCTCGAATTCGGGCAACGCACTCATTCAGACGACCCCATAGATCACGGTTTGCTTATTCAGGCGACATACTGGCCATTAACAGGGCTTTTGACCAACGAAAAGTTCTTATCTTGAAATAAGCAAACTCTATCTGTGAGAGATTTTGTTTATTGCCACATCCGGCCTGGGGCATTGTTGTTGCGTTCCCGGAAAAGTGGTCTACGATGTGTGTGATGAAACATATCGCCCCCATCGACAGCACGGATCGCCCCATGGAACGCCCCTTCAAGGACGAGAACGCCCTGGTAGACGCCTTCGGACGCCGAATCGAGTACGTCCGGCTGTCGGTCACGGACCGCTGCGACCTGCGCTGCTTCTACTGCATGCCCAAGGGCTTTCGCGACTTCGAGGAGCCGGATCACTGGCTCAGTTTCGAGGAGATCGAACGCGTGATGGGGGCCTTCGGTCGCCTGGGCACCCGGCGCGTGCGCCTGACCGGCGGCGAGCCGCTCGTACGCAAGAACCTCCCGGACCTGGCCGCACGCCTGCACGCCCTGCCCGGCATCGACGACATCTCGCTGTCCACCAACGCCACGCGCATGGCACGCCACGCGCAGGAGCTCAAGGACGCCGGCGTGGGCCGCATCAATGTCAGTCTCGACTCGCTCAAGCCCGAGGTCTTCAAGGAGATCACCGGCGGCAAGCTGGAGAAGGTGCTGAACGGGCTGATGGCCTCCAAGGCCGCGGGGCTCGACCCGATCAAGATCAACATGGTCGTGATGGGTGGTATCAACGAGCCGGAGGTCGAGGACATGGTCGACTTCTGCATCGAACACGGGTTCACCCTGCGCTTCATCGAGACCATGCCGATGGGCGACACCGGGCGTGAGGCGAAAGAAGGCCATTACGTGAACCTCCAGGACGTACGCGCCCGCCTGGAGGAACGCTACAACCTGGTGCCCGGGGTGATGCCCGGGGGTGGCCCGGCACGCTACATGCAGATCCCGGATACCGACGTGCGCATCGGCTTCATCACCCCGATCTCGCAGCACTTCTGCGACACCTGCAACCGCGTGCGCCTGTCGGTGGACGGCACCATCTACACCTGCCTGGGCAACGACCACAGCCTGAACCTGCGCCCCTACCTGCGCGAGGGCTGCACCGATTCCGAGCTGGAGGACCTGGTGGTCCAGGCCATCAACCTGAAACCGGAACGCCACGAATTCTCCGAGCGCCCGGAAAAAGTCATGCGCTTCATGTCCATGACCGGCGGCTGACGTCACGGCGAGGCCCGCCCACCGGCTCGTCATCGCAAGGCGCGAAGCGCCGTGGCGATCTCGAGCTCCTGCCCGTTACCCGTCGGAGCCAGCGCCCCGGGCTGCATCCAGAGATGGCCACGGCCCTCGCGGGCCTCGCCATGACGGGGATCGAAAGCGACGTCATGGCGAGGAAGCCTGTACCCCCCTGACGTTTGCACACCTGGTCGGGGCGACGGTTGCGTCAGAAGATCGCCACGACGCTGCGCGCCTCGCGATGACGGTGCCCCGCACAACACCGGTGACTCGCCCCTCCCTGTGGGCGGGGCCTCGAACCCGTAGGAGCTCAGCCCTCTGAGCGATGGGGCTTGATCAACGCCCCATCGGCCAGAGGCTGGCCTCCTGCATGTCCGGATCCTCGACACCGCAAAGGGCCGCGCAAAGCAGAAGGCCCGCTGGAAAGCGGGCCTTCTGCGTGTCGGAGAACTGCGAGCCGGCTCAGTCGACGGCGCCTTCTGGAGGCAGCTTTTCCTTCATCGAGTCGGACAGCGGCACGTCGTGCACCACCAGCACCGGCAGGCGCGCATTGCGAACCAGCCACTCAGTCGCGGAGCCGGAGAGCATGTTGGCGATCTGACTGCGCCCGCGGGTCCCCATCACGATCATGTCCGCGCCCCACTCCTCGGCGTGGCGCGAGATCTCTTCCGGCGCGCTGCCCACGGCGATGGCGACATCGTCGTCTGCCTCCGCCCATTCCTGCAGCTGCGCACGCACCTTCTCTTCCGCCGAGTTGCGCATTGCCTTCGCGTTCAGCGGCGAAGACCCCGCACCACTGAACGCACCGGCGGAGCTGGGACCGGCCACTTCCGATGGCTTCATCACGTAGAGCAACCGCTTCTTCGCCCCTGTGCAGTGCTGGCGGGCGACCGCCAGGGCCGCGGCCGAGGCGGGCGAGAAGTCGATGGCGATGATGACGCGCTGCAGCATGGGGATACCCTTTGTGATCGCATGAAACCGACCCGGCGCATCCGCTCGGGGTCATGAAAATTTCAGAACCGACTAATGGAGTGGTACAATTTCGCGCCTTTCCTGAGCGGTTCTCAGTCTGTACTGGCAACGAACCGCTTGCAACCGCGCCATCCACTGGTGGCAACCGGGCCCGGCTACTTCCCGGGGAAGCACCGATCCAACCCTTCGCGTGGATCGGCGTCTCCCAAAGTCTCTGGTACCTGTTCGTTCACCCGTTGATCCCGACCCTGGTCGGCTTCGGCGCGCACCGGTATTGGGGAACGCAACGTGCAGCAGACCATACAAGACTTCCTGTCCCGCCAGCGCAAGGTCTGGTTCTTCAACGTCCGCGGCGACCTGATCGCCGGGATCGTGGTCGCACTGGCCCTGATCCCGGAAGCGATCGCCTTCTCCATCATTGCCGGCGTGGATCCGAGCGTGGGCCTGTACGCCTCGTTCACGATGGCCGTGGTGATCGCCTTCGCCGGCGGGCGCCCCGGAATGATCTCGGCGGCAACCGGGGCGATGGCCCTGCTCACGGTCACGCTGGTGGCCGAGCACGGGCTGCAGTACCTACTGGCGGCCACGATCCTGACCGGGATCATCCAGCTCCTGTTCTCGTGGGCCAAGCTCGCGCGCTACATGATGTTCATCCCCCGAACGGTGCTGGTCGGCTTCGTCAACGCGCTGGCCATCCTGATCTTCCTGTCCCAGGTGCCGTACCTGGTGGATGGCGACACCACCATGTGGGCACTGGTCGCGGCCGGCCTGATCATCCTCTACGGCCTGCCGATGATCCCCGGCTACCCGAAGCTCCTGCCGCCACCGCTGGTCGCGATCATCGCGCTAACCGCCGTCGTCTACTACATGGGCATGCCCACGCTGGAAGTCGGCGACATGGGCGACCTGCCCTCCGGTCTGCCGGTGTTCCTGTTCCCCGACATCCCGTGGAACTTGGAGACCCTGCAGATCATCTTCCCGACCGCGTTCGCGCTGGCGATCGTTGGTCTGCTGGAGTCGCTGCTGACAGCCTCGATCCTCGATGACCTGACCGACACCCCCTCCGGCAAGAACCGCGAGGCCCAGGGACAGGGTATCGCCAATATCGTCACCGGCTTCTTCGGCGGCATGGCCGGCTGCGCGATGATTGGCCAGTCGGTCATCAACATCAAGTCCGGCGGTCTCGGTCGGCTGTCGACCCTGTCAGCCGGCCTGTTCCTGCTGTTCTTCATCCTGGTGCTGGGCGATCTGGTCTCCATCATCCCGATGGCCGCACTGGTCGCGGTGATGATCATGGTCTCCATCGCCACCTTCGACTGGGGCTCCCTGACCACCCTGCACAAGCTGCCGCGCACCGACGCCGTGGTGCTGATCGTGACCGTAGCGGTCACCGTGATCACCCACGACCTGTCGATGGGCGTGTTCGCCGGCGTGCTGCTCTCGGCGATCTTCTTCGCACGCAAGATGGTCAAGGCGGTGGAAGTGAAAAGCGACCTGTCGGAGGACGGCAAGACCCGCATCTATACCGTTCGCGGCCAGCTTTTCTTCGTCGCCGTGGACAAGTTCATCGACAGCTTCGACTACCGCGAACGCATCCACAACGTCGAGATCGACCTGACCCGCGCCTCGCTGTGGGACAGCTCGGCGGTAGCCGCGATCGACAAGGTCGTCGGCAAGTTCCGCCGCAACGGCATGGAGGTCGAGGTAAAGGCGCCGCGCGGCGAAAGCGGCGAACTCCACGACAAGCTCGCGCAGCACGACAAGGGCGCCGACCTGGGACCGGGCGGGCACTGACCCCCGCGCGACTTCTGACTCGCACAGTCATTGCGAGGCCCCGCAGGGGCCGCGGCACAAAAGCGCGAAGCGCGTTGAACAGCCGCAGGCCGGCCCGAAGGGCGAGCGCAGCGAGTAACCTCCTGAAGCTGGCGCAGCGTCGGGGTCCGAGGGTCCCGGAAGGAGGTTGCTTCGTCGCTGCACTCCTCGCAACGACGTCCCCCGTGGCAGCCCCGGGGTATCGGAGAAATTGGACCGCGCGCCGGGGCGTGGCAGGCTAGGCGCATGATGAACCTTCGCCGGCCGGCAGCCCCGGCCGACCCCCGGGCCGAGCGCGAGCGAATTCGGCGCGCGCTGCTCTGGCCCATGCTGGGGGCTGCCATCCTGATCGTGATCCACGCCCTGCACGACCTGCTGGGCGGGGACTGGTCGCGGCTGGGCATCCTGCCGCGCGACGCGGTCGGGGCGCTGGGCATCATCACCTCGCCGCTGATCCATGGCTCCTGGGGTCACCTGCTCGCCAATGTACCGACCCTGTGGGTGCTCGGCATGCTCACGCTCTACGGCTTCCCGCGGGCCACGCGCGTTGCGGTCCCGCTGATCTGGCTGATGGGCGGGCTGGGGGTCTGGCTGTTCGCCCGCGAGGGGCTGCACATCGGCGCCTCGGGCCTGACCCACGGGCTGATGTTCTTTGCCGTGGTGATCGGGATCCGCCGGCGCGATGCGCTGTCCATCGCGGTGGCCATCATCATCCTGTTCCTCTATGGCAGCATGCTCTGGGGCGTCTTTCCCAGCGGCCCCAAGGTCTCGTTCGAGGCGCACCTGTTCGGCGCGGTCGTGGGTGCGGTCTGCGGCTGGGTGCTCTATCGCCGAGATCCATTCCCGGTCTACCGCCGGCATGACTGGGAGGACGACGACCCCACCGACCCCGAGACCCTGCGCAAGATCGAGCAGGGCCGGCTCGACGAGATCGAGCCGAAAGAACCGCCGGAGGGGCCCGGGCGGCGCGACTAGTCGGACACCCTTCCTGGATGCAGTTCGCGGCGATCGGTGCATCCCGCGACGTAGCGGCGACGGCCCCTCTTCCTGGCACCGTCATTGCGAGGAGGCGAAGCCGACGAAGCAACCTCCTTCCGGAAGCACCGCGTTGCCAGAGTTCGGAGATTACTCGCTGCGCTCGCCCTTCGGGCCGGCCTGCGGCCGTTCAACGCGCTTCGCGCCTTTGTGCCACGTCGGCTTCGCCTCCTCGCAATGACGCCGCCCGGTGCTGCGACGCCGCGGGCCAACCTAACGACCGAAAGTCATGCGCACCCCCGCCATCAGCGTAAGGCCGGGCGCGGGCTCGTAGTAGCGGCCGCCCGCCGCATTGATACGGATGTTGTCGACGTTATCGGCGTCTAGCAGGTTGCTGGCGGCAACGAAGGCCTCGGCGCGGGTGCCGCCCTGCTGCCAGAATCGGCCAGCGCGCAGGTTCAGCGTCGTCTGCGGCCCCACCTTTTCCGTGTTCGCGTTGTCCGCGTAACGCGATCCCACATGCAGCGCATCCACGGTTACGAACCAGGGCCCGTCGCGCCAGTCGGCCTCGACGAACAACTGTTCGCGCGGCAATCCCGGCATGCGGTTGCCGTCAAAGCGGTCGCCCCCGGCATCGGCATACTCCCGAAACTGAAATCGGCTCAGACTCAGCGCACTACTCAAGGTCCAGGCCTCCGACGCCCTCCATTCGGCGCCAAACTCCACCCCTTCTCGTGCCGTACGCCCCGCATTCTCGTAGAAATCGCGGAAATCCCCCTCGTCATCCACGACGATCTCGTCTCGAACCCGCGTGGCATAGACCGAGGCCTCCCAGGAGAGCTGCGGATTCTCGCGCCGGATACCGACCTCGATACTGCGCGCCCGTTGTGGGTCGACCTCGGGATTGAAGCCGCCTCCGCCCTCCGGATTGGCAAACTCGGTGAAGGTCGGGGTCTCGAAGTTGGTCGCCACATTCACGTAGGCGCGATATTCGGGTCGAAAATGCCAGATCAAGCCGGCCATGCCGCTGGTCTCGTCAAAGGTCCGTCGACCCGATCGGTCCGTGACGTCATTACCGTCGTCAAACCGCTCGACGAAGTGATCGTCGATGGACATGCGAATACGATCGTGACGGGCGCCGGCCACCAGGTTCCAGTCCGACCCGAGTGCGGTATCGGTCTGCACGAACACACCGCGCGAGCGGGCACGCTCCCGCTGGTCGAGCGCCAAGTCGCTCATGGGATCAACCGGGTCCGCGGAACACTCGCCGCCGTCGCGATCGAAAAGCCGGCCAGCAGAACAGCGCCGTGTGCGGTCATCGCGCTGTTCTTCCAGGTCGATGCCGGTGAGCACACGGGTCGCCCCAACGTCGCGCTCGTACTGGGCATTAACTCCAAAGAAATCGCGCTCGTAGGCAACACGGGAATCACCGGGGAACGGCAGCTGCTGCGCATAATCGCGCTGGGTCCAGAATCCGCCCAGGCGCAGCTCGCCCCCGGCCAGGGGCTGCTCCCATTGCAGGCCCGTGGTCAGCTGTTCGGCGGACTGGGTACTGTCCAGCGCCGTGGCCAGCGGCGCGGCGGCACGCCGATCCTCGCGCATCTCCTCGCGGGTCAACCCGCCGGGATCGTCAGTGCGTGGCGCATCCAGGTAGCGCAGGTGAAAGTTGAGCGTGCCGGCATCCAGTTGCGAGGCAGTATGCAGGCGCAGATAGCGCTTCTCGGCAGTGGACTGTTCGCGGTAGCCGTCGATGGCGAAATCATGTGCGGTCAGGGAATAGCGGTGGGTCCCATGGTCCTGCTCCGCCACCGCTTCGGCGCGACGATAACCGTAGCTGCCCATCAGCACGCCGCCACCGAAGCCGCGCGGATCCCGCCCGTCGCGGGTGCGCGCAGCGATCACGCCGCCGGAGGCATTGCCGTACAACGCCGCGCTGGGCCCGCGCAGGACCTCGATGTCGCGCAGATTCAGCAGATCGATGGCATCCACCTGCGACTGCCCGTCCGGCGTGGTCTCGGGGATCCCGTCCTGGAGGATGCGCAGTCCACGCACCCCGAACGGGGCGCGTGAACCGAAACCGCGGATCGAGATTCGCGCATCCTGGGCAAAGTTGTAGCGGTTCTGCGCGAACAGTCCAGGCACACGGTTGAGCGCCTCGTCCAGCTGCAGGCCCTGGCGCCCCTCGGTGGCCTGGCGCTCGTCGACCCGGCTGACCGCCGCCGGCAGATCCGCCAACGGGGTCGCCAGGCGCGGCGCGGTCACCGTGACTTCTACCGGGTCGAGGACCGGGGGCGGCGCGTCTTCCGCCCAGACCGAGCTTGCCGGCACCCAGAGAAGCGGCAGGCCAAGCACGAGGAGACCGCGGACGGCGGTTGCCGCCGCGGTCTCCGGCACCGATACCGCCCGCACCACGGCGCCCTTACTCCCGCAGGATCAGGCGCTCGGTCAACAGCTCGCCATGGGCGAGAAAGGCGTCGTACAGGGTGCGGCTGCGTTCGGCCAGTCGCGAGCCCTCTTCCCAGGCGCCGGGACGGTCGAACGCCTCGCCAACCCGGTACCCATTTCCGACGGCCTGGACGAAGGCCGCGACCGAGCGCGTAGTCACACGCGGATCAATCACGCGGCCGTCAGAGTAACTCAGGGCGGCAGGGATCATCCCGTCGCCCAGCTGGTAATCCAGCGCACCGAGGAGCAGGCGGTCGACCGCGCGCCCCACCAGGCCTTCCAGTTCCGGCGCGCGCTCACCGATTAGCCCGGAGGTCCCCTCGCGCTCCCGGAACAGGGAGAAGCCGCCGGTCAACTGGTGCACGAAGCGCCACTGCGCCGCGGTATCGACGCGATCGGAGGCGGCCCGGGCCTTGCCCCCCTCGAACGTCAGTCGAGCCGGCAATCCCCAGTCACGCATCGCACCATGCCCGGCCACGACCGCTTCGGTAATGGCGGCAGCGCGATCCGCCAGGGTTTCAGCGCGCGCTGCATCGTCGGAGTCCCCGTACAAATACAGCATCTCGTAGAGCGCCTTGTGGCCGCGCAGCATCGCGCCGAGCTGGTCCAGCGACCATTCCGCGCCCTGGTCGAACACGTAAATGCCGGCGTCCGCATCCCAGGCGGCCTCGGCACGTTCGGCAAGCGCTCGAGCGATGACCACCAGATCCTCGCGGGAATGGCCCAGCCAACCCGACAGCGCGGCCCGGTCCATCTGGCCCATATCCTCCGCACCGCCGGGCTTGTCCTGCCGCACCCATGCATAGACCGCCGCATGCAGCGCATCCAGGCCATACGCGAAGCCATCGGCCTGGGAATCGTTCGCGGCATGCACCGCACCATCGGCATAGCGCTCATTGACGAGATGGCTGGTCAGGATGGAAATCAGCGGCGAGGGTGTATGGGTCAGTTCGTCGTAGAGCCCGAGGTGTTCGAACCGTCCGGCACTGTGATGCATGTGATAGAGATACGCGGCATCCGCGTAGGCCGCCGGTGACGCCTCGACATCACCGCCGGCGTGCGCACGGATGCGGCCATCGTCCACCAGCCGGCCGTGCACCACGTTCAGCAGTTCCAGCCAGGTCTCGCCGACCGCCCGCATCGGGTCCCCGGTTAGCTCGGGCCGGTAACCCTCGTGACCCAGCTCGCTGTCGCGCATCAACCGGCCCTTCACGGTCAGCGCCCCCAGCGCCATGAAGGCATCCTCGGCGGCCATGTCCTCGACATGCACCAGGACCCGCTCTTCCGCATCCAGCCCCTGCGCCACAGCCACCGGGGTGGCCTGGACGTTCGCCATACCCGCCACTGTGAACGCCATGACCGCGGTCAGCGCCTTTACGGATGTCGTCATGCTCTTCTTCCCCTGATGTGTGTTCGACATTCGGGCAGATCGTGTCGCCCATGTCTGAGCAGACCGGGCACGCTTCGACCGGTTCCCCCGGATAGCCGTTGCGTCTACACAACAGTGTTGCCTTTTAACGCGATCTTCATCGCAGCTTAACCGGGGCGTCACCCGGCCTCCTCATGCTTGCGCCCTGTCGAGAGGCACTCGCGTCTCGCCAATGTTCAAACGCAAAGAGGGGAGAATCCCATGAATCGCAAACACCTGCTGACCAGCCTGATCGCGGCCGGTCTGGTCGTACCAGCCCTGGCCACTGCCGACTGGACGCTGTACGGACGCGCCCACCTGTCCGCCGATGTCCTCGACGACGGCGCCGACTACAACGAGTTCAATGTCTCGAGCAATTCCAGCCGCCTGGGCTTCAAGGGCGAGCGCGAGTTCCGCGAACAGCTGGTCGGCATGTTCCAGATCGAACAACAGATCGACTTCGACACCAACGGCACAAACTTCGCCACCCGCGACACCTTTGTGGGCCTGAAGGGTTCCGAGTGGGGCATGCTCCGCATCGGCAAGTTCGACACCCCGTTCAAGCGCGCCCGTGGCCCGGCCAACTTCTTCGGCGACCAGGTCGGCGACATGCGCAACCTGACCCGTTCCGCCGCGCAGACCGGCCGCTTCGACGAGCGCTTCAACAACAGTATCCACTACCAGACGCCGAGCTTCGGCGGCCTGACCTGGAACATCCAGTACTCGAACGAGACGGACGGCGCCACCACCGGTGACGGGGCCCCCAACAAGGCCTATTCCACATCTCTGATCCTGAGCATGGGCGACCTGACCGGCGCGCTGGCCTACGAGAAGCAGGAAGACGGCGACGTGAACCCGGACGCCTGGCGTCTTGCCGTCGGCTATCGCATCACGCCGGCCTTCCGCATGGGCGCCTTCTACCAGAACTCCGAAACCACCAGTGGCGACGAGGCGGATGTGTACGGCCTTGGCGGGCAGTTCCGCCTGACCCCGAGCATGTACCTGAACGGTCACGTCTTCCAGCTGGATTCCGACCTGGACGATGCCGACGCCACCATGTATGCCCTGGGTCTCGAATACCGCCTGGATAGCGATCTGCGCTTCTACGGCAACATCGCCATGGTCGACAACGACGACAACTCGGCCCTGGCGCCGTGGAATGCCGCCAAGAGTGTCAGCCAGCCGGGCGTGGGTGGCGAGAACGCTACCGCCCTCTCGATCGGCATGCGTTACGACTTCTGACCGAGCAATGCCGGGGCCGGCGGCCAGGACCGCCGTCCCCGTTTTCCGAGCCCCGCCGGACTACGCCCCGGCGGGGCTTTTTTCTGTGATTCGCGAAGCGCCGGCGGCGCACTTACGTTGTGACACCGGGACTCTCGAGAAGTGGGGCATACAGGTAGAGGCTGGTCACAGTGCGACAGGTGCAGGCCGAGATCCCGTTACCGACCGATCGGAAGGGGTTGGTCGTCACCGATTAGGGGCCGACACGGCCGCGCGCCTGCGCAGCAGATGCGCGGCCGGCGATAGCCTCAGGGACGCTTGGGGGTCTGGTATTCCGCCTCTTTCTGGAAGGGTTCCCAGATGGTCTCGTAGCCGACGAAGCCCTTTTCGTTCGGCTTCATCTGACGGGTCACCAGAAAGCGTGACTTGCCGTCCGGAACTTCCGGGTGCTTCTTGTCGGATTGCTGACTCATGGTGCATTCACCTCGCTTCGATGAAAAAAGAGGGGACGGAAGAAACGCCGTCTCGCCCCCGACTCACTGACAAAACCGGGCGAAGGTGCTCTATCACTCGATGGGGACCGCTCTCCCGCTGTCGATCTCCGGCCCCGTCTCCACCTTGCCGCCATGCTCGATTTCTTCTGCGCTGGCATCCCGCACCAGCAGGATGTTCAGCTTGAAGACCACCTGCCGACCACACAGCGGGTTGTTGCCGTCGATGGTGATGGTCTGGTCGTCCATCCGGGTCACCAGGAAGCTCTTGGTCTGGCCGCGGTCGTTTTCCATCAGGATGGCGGTGCCCACCTCGCGGTACTCCTCGGGCACGTTCTCGATCGCTTCGGTGATCACGAGGGACTCGTCACGCGGCCCGTACAGGGCGTTGCAGTCGATCGGAACCTCGATGGTCTCGCCCTGGGCCTTGCCTTCCAGCTCGCCCATCACCTGGGGTGAAAGGACCTCGTTCACGCCGTGCACATAACCCAGCGGGAACTCGACCTCGGTCAGGACCTGGCCGGATTTCTCGTCGATCACCTGGTAGTTCAGTTCGACGTACTTGTTGTCCTGGATTACATCTGTCATTCAAAGTCCCGCAGTCTCAGAAAATGGACGCACCGAAGATACGCACCTCGCCTTCCTCGTACCCGAGGACCATGCGACCGAGCCATTCGCCCTCTTTCTTCGTGCTGCGCACCCGGTAGAGGACCGTGACGTGCTCGCCCCGACGGATAATGCCGAGGAAGTCCCAGTCCGCGCTCAGGTTGCGGGTCAATTCGCTCTGGGCGAACTGCTTGCCGACTTCGACCTCGTTGAGCCCGAACAGCAGGTGATACGAGAAGCGACGGACAAACTTGCCGTACTGACCCTTGTTCGAATACTTGACCAGATCGGCCCACATGGGGTGGGCGATCTCCACGATCTCCTCGTCGGAGTGATCGATGATATTCATCGAAGTCTCCGGCAAGCTTTGTGCTTCAGCTGCGCTGGTCATGTTGAAACCCTCAGGTGTAGCGGTTGAAAGAGAGGGCCTGCGCGTGAACGCGCCGGCCGTCGGGCTTCCGTGCGAGGCAGCGGGGTCGTGACCGACCCCGCCACGTTAGCACCCTAGGCTTCCTCTTTCTCGGCTTCCTTCGCCGGGGCCTCGTCCTTGTCGACCAGGTGATAGCACGGCGCCTTTTCCATGGTGTACTCGCCCGTCTTCGGGTCACGACGGGATACGGTCAGGTGATGCCAGTTCTGATCGTCGAGTTTCATGTAGTCGCCGCGGTAGTAGTAACCCGGCCAGCGGGTTTCCTTGCGGAACAGGGTGTGGTGGAAGACGCTTTCGGCCGTGCGCACGCGGTGCTTCAGCTCCCAGGCGCGCAGCAGCTCGTGGATGTCCTCCGCGGCCAGCTTCTCCAAGTCCTCTTCGAGGATCTTCATCTTCTTCAGGCCGATATTGAGCAGCTTCTCGTTGGTCATGTAGCTGACCGTCACGCCACCGCAGTATTCGTCCATCAGCTTCTGCAGGCGGTCGAGACCCTGGCGCGGGTTGATGAAGTTCGGATTGACCGAACCGGCCACCACCTCGTTGCTGTAGACCTTGTAGTGCTCCAGCGGCTTGTAGATCTCCTCTTTCAGCTTGTTGATCTGCTTATCGGAGACACGAATGCCGTCGGCCTTGCCGTCGTCGATGTACTTGCAGGCGGCCTTCGCGGCCAGGCGGCCCTCGGTGAACGAACCGGAGGAGAATGCATGCGGCGTTCCGCCCACGGCGTCGCCCGCACCAAACAGACCCTCGACGCTGGTCATGCGGTTGTAGCCCCAGAAATACTCGGGCGGGGAGACATCCTCCGGCCCAGAGCACCAGGCGCCACAGCCCGTGGCGTGCGAGCCCATCACGTAGGGCTCCGAGGTGGTCAGTTCGGGGTTCTCGTTCTTGGGGTCGACGTCGGTCGCGGCCCACAACACCGCCTGACCGACGGTCATGCCGAGGAAGTTTTCCCAGCCCACCTCTTCAAGATGCGGGTCCTGGAAGGCCTCCATGGTGACCATGTGGATCGGGCCACGGCCGGCATTCACTTCGTTCAGGAATGCATGGTTGCGCAGGCAGGTCGGGATCGGCCGATGGGTTCGGTGGGAGACCTCCGGGTCCAGGTATTCCTTGCCGACCATCTCCTGCAGCTGCGGCCACCACTTGGACTCGTACTCTTCGCCGTTGCAGTTCTGCGTGCGGGTCTTCAGGTGCAGGAAGTACGCACCGACCGGACCGTAGCCATCCTTGAAGCGGGCCAGCACGATGCGGTTTTCCATCTGCGTCATCTTGGCCCCGGCGTTGATCAGCAGGCCATAGGCCGAGCCGGACGACCACGGGGCGTACCAGACGCGACCCGCGCCTTCGCCCACGGAACGCGGCTTGAAGATCATGGAGGCGCCGCCGGCGGCGACGACCACCGACTTCGACTTGAAGACGTGGTAGTTGCCGGTGCGCACGTTGAAGCCCACCGCGCCGGCCACCCGGTTCTCCTTGGACTCGTCCATCAGGAGGTGGGTGACACAAATGCGGTTGTAGATGGTGTCGGCGGACTTCTTGGCGGCCTCGGCCACGATCGGCTTGTAAGACTCGCCGTGGATCATGATCTGCCAGCGGCCTTCACGCTGGTATGCACCCGTCTTCGGGTCACGCATCAGCGGCAGCCCCCACTCCTCGAACTGGTGCACGGTGGAGTCCACGTGGCGGGCCATGTCGAACAGCAGGTCCTCGCGCACCATGCCCATCAGGTCGATACGGGCGTAGCGCACGTGGTCTTCGGGATTGTTCTCGCCCCAGCGGGTCCCCATGTAGCAGTTGATCGCATACAGGCCCTGGGCGACCGCGCCGGAACGGTCGATGTTGGCCTTTTCGGCAATCACGACCTTCTTGTCCTGGCCCCAGAAGCGGGCTTCCCAGGCGGCACCCGTGCCACCAAGCCCCGCGCCACAGACCAGGATGTCGATGTTGTCTTCGACGATTGTCTTGTAGGCCATCAGTAGTACACCCCTTCTTTCAGTTTGAGACCGGCGGCCTCAAGCGTGTGCAGATCCCCCTCATCCATGCGGATGTACTTGGGCTCGTTGAACAGCAGCTGGCTGTCGCGCATGGACTTGTCCGGTGCGGGGACGTCGGCCAGCTGCGGGATGTGCTTGCCCCAGGGCTTGGTAGTAATCGGTGACAGGAAATCCTTTTCGCGGCCATCGCGGAACTTGATCTTCCAGGCGATGGTGCCCCGTTCCTCGTCACGGTCAACGCGCACGCTGTGCCCCAGCGGCGCGAAGTCCGCGTAGCCACGCACATCAATGGCGTGGTGCGGGCAGGCCTTCACGCAGGAGAAACACTCCCAGCACATGTTGGGTTCGATGTTGTAGGCGCGACGCGTGGTGGGGTCGATATGCATGATGTCTGACGGGCAGATATCCACGCAGTATCCACAGCCATCGCAACGGGTCATGTATACAAAAGTTGGCATGGTAGTCCTCGATCGATGCTGGTGTTTGGATAAGGGGCTCAGTAGTGGTGGGGGGCTTCACGCTGGATGCCCTTCCCCATCTCCATCGGCGCGTCGCGCAGCAGTTCCATCGAATGGCGCTGCTGTTGCTCGGGGTCGTCGCGCGTAAGCGTCGGAAGGTTCTCGGCGGAGCCGTCGGCACGTGTCATCCGCTTCTGGTAGGCCGCGGCCGGCTTGAAGAACATGTGCGCGAACTTGGACCAGTAGACCGTCGCGAACAGGGTCGTGGTGGCCGCGAGGAAGAGCGCGAAGAACAGCCAGCCAAGGGCGCCGGTGCCCTGGGTCAGCGACCAGAGGATGGCGAACGTCGACATCGCCAGCAGCGACACGATGAAGATGTCGGCACGGACGAGCTGGTACCAGCGACGCCCCTCGGAGTAGACATCCACGCGGATAAAGAACCAGAACCAGTAGCCACCGAAGGCAAGCGACAGGGCGCCCAGGTGCCACAGCACCGGCCATACACCGGCGGCCGGCTCGGTCGCGTAGCCAAAGATCAGCACGGCAGAGGAGACCACGAATAGGACGAAGCCCCACATCGTGAACAGGTGCGAGGCGCGACGCTTCGGGTTCTTGAATTCGCCGGAGGTGATGACCTCTTTCCCCAGGGTCTGCACTGCCTGGGAGAATTTCTCGCCGCCGCTCACGCTGCGGGTCGCACTCTTTTCGGCTTTCTTGGCGTTCTCGAAGAAGTACTGGGCACTCCTCTTGTGCATCATGTCGAGGATCGTGCCGGCGGCCACCAGGATGACCATGAGCACGACATACGCCTGCATAGCGGCTGGTGGGATAAACGCAGCCAGTTCGGCAAAGGGATTGCTAGTGATCACGGCGTCAGGCCTCCTCAGAGTGTCCAATTGGCACACCGAGTCTGTGCCAACTCGATCTTGCGCTTCAAATCAAACTTGCTTCCCCGCGCATCAGTCGATTCTATTAGGTCATATGCTTATTTATGGAAACGCTAATCTAGGGCTGCGCGAAGTACGGCTGTATCAACGCAGTCCCCGATGGTTTCGCAGGCCAGGATCGTCGCCCGGACGCGCACAGGGCGGCGGTCTTGCGGCGACCGTGGAGCCAATCCCGATGGGCTTCGGACCAATCGGACAGCCACCGCACACAACCTGATCCGGCAGCCACCGGGGCGATACCAGCCATTCGAGCTCGGATCTACGGTCAAGAAACCCGGCGCTTTATGCACTATCTTGTGCTACGTTCAGGGCCGATGCCGCCACCCGCCGCCCGCGTGGACGGCGGCCGAATGCGGTCCGGACTCCGCGTGGCGGCCCAGGCCGCCCCATTCAAGCAGCCCACATCCAGCGTCGGCAGGAGAAAAAGCCCCATGATCAAACCGCACGGTGCAGACACCCTGAAGCCCCTGTTCGTATACGACCCCGATCAACATCACGCCTTGCTGCAGGAGGCCGAGACCCTCCCCTCCGTCGTGATCAGCTCCGCGGCAGCCGGGAACGCTGTAATGATGGGGGGCGGTTACTTCACGCCGCTGACCGGCTTCATGAATATGGCGGACGCCATGAGCTGCGCCGAGAACATGAGGACCACCAGCGGCCTCTTTTTCCCGGTCCCGGTCGTCAACCTGCTGGAAGACGCCGACGCGATTCGCGGAGTCGGGCGGATTGCCCTGCGCGACCCCAACATGGAAGGCAACCCGGTGATCGCCATTCAGGAGGTCGAGGCGATCGAGGAATTCACGCCCGAGCAGATGGAGACCATGACCCAGCAGGTCTACGGAACGACCGACATGGAACACCCCGGGGTTGCCGCGTTCAACAGCGTCGGCCGCGTCTGCGTCTCCGGGCCCATCCAGGTCCTGCACTTCTCCTACTTCCAGGACGACTTCCCCGACACCTTCCGCACTGCAGTCGAGATTCGCAACGAGATAGCCGAACGAGGCTGGAACCGCGTGGTCGCGTTCCAGACCCGCAACCCGATGCACCGCGCGCACGAGGAACTGTGCCGCATGGCGATGGAACAACTGAATGCGGACGGCATCGTGATCCACATGCTGCTGGGCAAACTCAAGCCCGGCGATATCCCGGCGCCGGTGCGGGACGCTGCCATCCGCAAGATGGCCGAGATCTACTTCCCTCCGAACACTGTGATGATCACCGGGTATGGCTTCGACATGCTGTATGCGGGTCCGCGCGAGGCGGTCCTGCATGCGCTGTTCCGGCAGAACATGGGCGCGACACACTTCATCATCGGGCGCGACCATGCCGGGGTCGGGGATTACTACGGACCGTTCGACGCCCAGACGATCTTCGATACCGAGGTGCCGGACGATGCCCTGGAGATCGAGATCTTCCGCGCCGACCACACGGCCTACTCGAAGAAGCTGGACCGCGTCGTGATGATGTGCGATGCACCCGACCACACGAAGGAGGACTTCGTGCTGCTGTCCGGCACCAAGGTGCGCGAGATGCTGGGCCGCGGCGAGGCACCCCCGGTCGAGTTCTCCCGCCCGGAAGTGGCGAAGATCCTGATGGAGTATTATCAGGGGTTAAACAAGTAGCAGGGCGCTCGCCGCTCAAGGCTCAGGCTTAGGGCGAGCGTGGATCCATGCTGCCGCGGCACTCCGCGGCCGCGGCAGCAACCCCATCCTGATCCGCGACTAATAGGCCTTGGACAGGGTCGCCTGGATCTGCGCGAAGGTCCGCGCGACATCGAACGTCTGAACCTGAATCCCCAGCTGGCGACCAATCTGGGTGGCCGAGAACATGCCCCGGATGCGGGTTTCCCCGGTCTCCGGATCGCGCTGTCCAACCAGTGCATGCTGGCGCCCCCAGTCCTTCAGGGTCGCGACGATGTCGGCCACGTCGGCCTGCATGACCCGCTGCATGTCCAGCAGGTCAATGTCATCTACCGGAACCATCAGGTCACGGACCATCAAGTCCTCGTGCCGCATCCCGCGTTCGTTCACCATCTGGATCGGACGCTCACCCTGGGTGTCACGCGCGGTGATCAGCCCGAGCACGCGCTCCGAGTCGACCACGATCAACAGCCGCACACCCTTGGCAATCATCTGCTCCGTCGCCTGGTTCAGCGTCGCCTCCGGCCCGATGGTCGCGACCGGAACCCGGCGAAAGTCCGTCATCACACACAGCGCGGACGAGGCCAGCGTGACCTGGGGATCCTCCTCCGAGACCTGCTGGAGACCGGTTCCGGGCGCCGCCTTGTTCGACGGAAGGGGCTTGTGCGGGAATTCTGCTGTCATCGCGTTCTCTCCATCCAGGGTGGGAACCTAGACGATGCCCTGAGACGCACTCGCTGACAAGCCGGTCCGTTGATCCGCCGCTCCCCCGCAGGGAAACGCTGACTCAGGCCGCAGTTTCCTCCGGCGTCGACCGGATCTGGAAGTCCATGCTGCGCAGGTCACCCAGCGCCCAGGTCGCCTCGGGTGCGCCAAGACCGGCCACGGTGCCGGGATTCACGAGCCAGGTGGAGCCACCCTTCACATGGGGCTGCTGGCGGATCTCGGTTTCGTGACTGTGCCCGCAACAGACGAGGTCGTAGTCGCCCGTACAGGCCATCGCATGGGCGTAGTGGGGATAGTGCGTAACGAAGATACGCCGGTCGCCGAGGGTGATGGTGGCATCCAGCCCGTGGTAATGGAGCAGGCCGTTGGACTGATGGGCAATGCGCGAAATCGCGACGGGGTCCCCGAGGTTATTGCCATGTACCGCGTGGATCGGCACCCCGAGTTTCAGCGAAGCGCGCAGGGTATTCCCGCCAATCACGTCGCCACAGTGAATAACCGCCTCGGCGCCCTCGGCAATGCCGGCCTCGATCGCACGGGCCAGCATCGGGCCGCGGTCGTGACTGTCGGAAACAATGCATACCTTCATCGGATTCACAGGCCTCTGTTGTCATGCTCCTGGCCCGGAACCATAACACTGCGGCGCCCGTCCCCGCGCCCCGGTCGTGTCCGGGCCGGCAAAACCCGGGCGCAAAGATCGCTCTCGAAACGCCTTGTGGTGGGCACCCCGGAACTGCATAGTGGGGGTAACCCCGATCGCAGTAAGGGGTATTGCAGTATATCGCGATTGTCTAACTTACAAGGCGTTGACGATTTATGGCACAGACCCCCTCGCAGGAAATCAAGAACACCACCTGTTACATGTGCGCCTGCCGTTGCGGCATTCGGGTGCACCTGCGTGACGGGGAGGTGCGCTATATCGACGGCAACCCCGAGCACCCTATCAACGAGGGGGTCATCTGTGCCAAGGGTGCCTCCGGGATCATGAAACAGCACTCGCCGGCGCGGCTGACCCAGCCCCTGCGGCGCAAGGCCGGCGCCGAGCGGGGCGACGGAGAGTTCGAACCGATCTCCTGGGAAGAGACCTTCGAGATCCTTGCCGAACGGCTCGGACACATTCGCGAGACCGACCCGAAGCGCTTTGCCCTGTTTACCGGGCGCGACCAGATGCAGGCCCTGACCGGGCTGTTCGCCAAGCAGTTCGGCACGCCCAACTACGCGGCCCACGGCGGCTTCTGCTCGGTCAACATGGCCGCCGGCATGATCTACACCATCGGTGGCTCGTTCTGGGAATTCGGCGGGCCCGATCTCGAGCGCTCCAAGCTGTTCGTGATGATCGGCACCGCCGAGGACCACCACTCCAATCCGCTCAAGGTCGCGATCTCCAAGTTCAAGCGCCAGGGCGGGCGGTTCATCTCCATCAACCCTGTGCGCACGGGCTATTCCGCGATCGCCGACGAATGGGTGCCGATCCGCCCGGGCACCGACGGTGCCCTGCTGCTCGCCCTGATCCACGAGATCATGAGCAAGGGCCTGTACGACCGCGACTTCCTGGTGCGCTACAGCAACGCCGGCCAGCTGGTGAACATGGACGAGGACAGCGACGCCTTCGGGATGTTCCTGCGCTCTGACGCACCCCCGGCAGAGGGGTGTTACGACGCACAGGACCAGCTCTGGTGGGATCGCAAGACGGGCCGCCCGGTGCAGACCCACACCCCGGGCGCGGACCCGTATCTGCTGGGTGAATTCACCCTGAAAGACGGCACCCGTACCAAGCCCGCATTCCAGCTGCTGCAGGACCGGGTCGCGGAATACACGCCCGAGTGGGCGGAACGGATCACCGGCATCTCGGCCGAGGACATCCGCCGCCTGGCCCACGAGATGGGGGTGACCGCCCGCGACCAGCGGATCGAGCTCCCCATCGCCTGGACCGACTCCTGGGGCGAAGAACACGAGTCGGTCACCGGCAATCCGGTCTCCTTCCACGCCATGCGCGGCCTGGCGGCGCATTCGAACGGGTTCCACACGATCCGCTCCCTGTCGATCCTGATGTCGCTGCTGGGCACCATCGATCGGCCCGGCGGCTTCCGCCACAAGGCGCCATTCCCGCGTCCCATTCCGCCCTGCGCCCGCACCCCGAAGGGGCCGGAAGGCGTGCAGGCCGGAAAGCCGCTGGACGGCATGGTGCTCGGCTGGCCGGCGGACCCGGACGACCTGTTCGTGGACGACAAGGGAGAGCCGGTACGACTCGACAAGGCCTTCTCCTGGGAATACCCGCTGGCCGTGCACGGCATGATGCACAACGCCATCACCAACGCCTGGCGGGGCGATCCCTACCCGATCGACACCCTGCTGATCTTCATGGCCAACATGGCGTGGAACTCGACCATGAACACGGAAGAGGTCCGCAAGATGCTGAACGACAAGGACGACAACGGGGAGTACAAGATCCCGTTCCTGGTCGTGGCGGACGCCTTCCAGTCCGAGATGACGGCATTTGCGGACCTGATCCTGCCGGACACCACCTACCTCGAGCGCCACGACGTGATGTCCATGCTCGACCGCCCGATCTCCGAATTCGACGGCCCGGTGGACTCCGTGCGCATCCCGGTGGTCCCGCCCAAGGGCGAGTGCAAGCCGTTCCAGGAGGTGCTGATCGAACTCGGGTCGCGCCTGAAGCTGCCGGCATTCGTGAACGACAAGGGCGAGCGCAAGTACCGCGACTACCCGGACTTCGTGGTCAACTACGAAACCGAGCCCGGCTCGGGCATCGGCTTCCTGGCCGGCTGGCGCGGCAAGGGCGGCGAGAAATCGCTGCGCGGCGAACCCAACCCCAACCAGTGGGAGATGTACGCCCAGAACAACTGCGTGTTCCAGTACGAACTGCCACGCAGCTACCAGTACATGCGCAACTGGAACAAAGGTTATCTCGAGTGGTCGCAGCGCAACCGCATTACGCGCTTTGGCGAACCGATCCTGATTCACCTCTACTCCGAGGTGCTGATGAAGTTCCGCGCGGCGGCCCAGGGCAAGGGCCCGTCGCGCAAGGCACCTGCACACCTGGCCAAGCGTGTCGAGACCTTTTTCGATCCGCTGCCGTTCTACTACGACCCACTGGAATACCAGTCCACCAACAAGCACACCTACCCGCTGGCCGCCATCACCCAGCGTCCGATGGCGATGTACCACTCCTGGGACTCCCAGAACGCCTGGCTGCGTCAGATCCACGCGCACAACCTGCTGTACGTGAACGCGCGTACCGCGCATGCCGCCGGGATACAGGACGAGGACTGGATCTGGGTGGAGAGCCAGTGGGGCCGGGTGCGCTGCATGGCCAAGTACTCCGAGGCGGTGGAACCCGGTACGGTCTGGACCTGGAATGCCATCGGCAAGGCCTCGGGTGCCTGGAACCTGACCCCGCGCGCCAACGAGTCGCGCAAGGGCTTCCTGCTCAACCACCTGATCTCCGAGGAGCTGCCGAGTGACGACGGCCCGATCTCCAACTCCGACCCGGTGACCGGTCAGGCGGCCTGGTATGACGTCCGCGTACGTATCTACAAGGCCGAAGAAGGGGAGCCGCAGGAGACTTCACCCCAGTTCAAGCCCCTCAAACCGTACCCCGGCCAGTCCACGCGGGCACGTGTTTTGAACTTCTTTGCGGGCCTAGGAGGCAAGAAATGACCCAACTCGCCCTCGTCATCGATCTCAACGTATGCGTGGGCTGCCACGCCTGCGTGACCAGCTGCAAGGAATGGAACACCTCCGGCGATGCCGGCCCACTGGTCGACCAGAACCCCTACGACGCGGACCCCACCGGTACCTTCTTCAACCGCGTACAGAGTTTCGAGGTCGGCGAGTATCCGAACACCGAGACGGTGCACTTTCCCAAGTCCTGTCTGCATTGCGAGGAACCCCCGTGCGTACCGGTTTGCCCGACCGGGGCTTCCTACAAGCGCGAGTCCGACGGCATCGTGCTGGTCGACTACGACAAGTGCATCGGCTGCAAGTACTGCTCCTGGGCCTGTCCCTACGGCGTGCGCGAGGTGGATGCCGAACGCAAGGTGATGACCAAGTGCACCCTGTGCGTGGACCGCATCTACAACGAGGAACTGCCCGAGTGGGATCGCAAGCCGGCCTGCGTGCGGGCCTGTCCGACCAATGCCCGCCTGTACGGTGACATTCATGATCCGGAATCGGTGGTCTCGAAGGCGATCCGCGAGGCCGGGGGCTATCAGCTGATGCCCGAGTGGGGGACCAAACCGGCGAACCACTACCTGCCGCGCCGCAAGACGCAAGTCACCATCCGCGAGGACGAGGTGGAACGCGCCGACAACCCGCTGAAGATCGACAGCCAGTTGCCCAAGCCCGGGCAGGAAGAACCCTCCCTCGACGATGTCACCAGCTGGTAAACAGGGACGAACAGACTATGCATCCAGCCTTCTCGGTCATCTTCCTCACCACCCTCATCGGCGCCGGCCAGGGCCTTTTCCTGGCCCTGTTCGGTGCCGAGTCACTGGGCCTGCTAGGCGTGCTCCCGGCACCCGGCTCCGAGTTCCTGGCGCTAGGGTCGCTGATCGCGCTGATATTCCTGGTGCTCGGCCTGGTGGCATCGTTCTTTCATCTGGGGCGCCCGGAGCGTGCCTGGCGCACGGCCACCAAGTGGCGCACCTCGTGGCTCTCGCGCGAGGTGATCGTGCTTCCGGCATTCATGGGGGTGGTGTTCCTCTACGGTGTCGCCCACTGGTTCGGTTTCAACCCGCCACTGGGCACGCTGGCCGGCGGCTATCCGGTCCTCCCGACCGTATTGCTCGGGGCGCTCGGAGCGTTGCTCGCGATCGTGCTGTATATAACGACCGCAATGATCTACGCCTGCATCAAGTTCCTGCAGGAATGGCACTCGCCACTGACCGTGGTCAACTACACCGTGCTGGGAGCCGCCTCCGGCTTTACCCTGGCGGCGGCCTATGCCGCCTGGGCCGGCGCCGCGGGGCTGGTGAACTTCCTGGTAACGGTGGCCATCGTGCTGACCGTCCTGGGGCTGGCCACCCGGGCCGCCTCGCTGGTTCGCAATTCGCGCATCAAGGCCAAGTCCACGCTGCAGACCGCGATCGGGGTCAAGCACCCGAAGATCCAGCAGAAGTCCCAGGGCTTCATGGGGGGCTCATTCAACACGCGGGAGTTTTTCCACCACGTGTCGGCGGCGTTCCTGCGCGGGATGAAGTGGGTGTTCCTGCTGGCGGCCTTCGTGATTCCGGCGATCCTGCTGCTGGTCGTTCTGGCCACGCGCGTGGATCCGACCGGCGTCCTGATTGCCGCCTTCGTGACCCAGTACCTGGGGCTGATCGCGGAGCGGTGGTTCTTCTTCGCCCAGGCCAACCACCCGCAGAACATCTATTACCAGTCAGTCGCCTGAGCACACCGAGGGGGTGGGACCACCACCCCTTCGGCCCCTCCGCACCCAGGGCGGGGATCGAACCCTCCGCGTCAGGCGGCGGGCCATCCCTCGGTCGCGATGCCCTGCCCCAGATCCACCTCCACCAGACGGCGGCGCACCTCCAGCAGTTTCTCGATCAGCGCCGGCTCGTGGCACTCGTAAGCCTCCGCGTCCGGCACCCGGTTTACCACCACGCCCAGTAACTCGGTGATCGCGTTGCCGATCGAGTTCTGGCTGATCGTGACAATCAGCCGGCCCTCGTCATTGCGATAGATCAACTGCTTGAATGCCGGCTGCCAGCGGATTGCGTGGGCGTACTTGGCGTCGGTGAAGCAGCGGTCGCGAACCTTCTTCGCGGTCTTCAGGAAGTCGTTGTTGAACAAAAGAACCTCTTCCACCGCATCCGGGAAATGCACGCCAGCGGGCATCGGCGCATTGCGGGTGGAGACCTGCGAGAAGAAGGTGCGGTAGAAATCCAGGAACCCCTGCAGGACGGCGTCGTATTCACGCCAGAAGCGGATGTCCTTCAGCGCCTCGACGCCGCCCTGGATCTCCCAGCTCGGGAGGCCATGCGGGTAGCCGGTCAATTCCAGGCGGGCTTCGTGATCCGGCGCCGGACGGAGGATCTGCAGATCCAGCGCCCGGGTAAAGAAGGCTCGGTATACCTCGCGCATGTAGGCCTGGAAGAGGCTGTGCTGCCCCCCGTCGGTCAGATTGGGATTACCCGGGTCCGCCAGCGGCGCATCGGCCAGTTTCGACTTCGGGAAGACGATGAAATGGTTGTGCAGCATGCGGATGCTGGGCACCCCCGGGGCGGTCAGCGGCCAGGTCGCATCCAGACTCGCCTCCCCCGCCAGCACCAGGGCCTCGGCCGGGTCCGGGTACTGCTCCAGCATGTACTCGATGATCACCCCGTTCATCCGGTTCCAGACATGCCGCACCGGCTCCGGGACCTGAGTGCGGCGCACCGGCCGCCCCATCGGGTCCAGGATCGTCTGCGAGGTGTTGTAGATGATGGAGCAATCGAATTCGTTGCTGTGTCCCAGCGCCTTGCGATAGAGCAGGAGATTCTCCGGGTTGACCAGCAGGCCGTTGTTGTTGACCAGATCGGCCAGGTTCTCGGTGCTGTTGAAGAACTCGTTGGGTTTCATGCCCTCCGGGATATCGAGAGGGATGGGGCGAAACGGCGTGGTGATCTCGCGGGGGCCGGCTTGCATGACGGTCGATGACTCCTTGCCAGGGGGCGATCCAGGACGGCGCGGGTGCGCTTGTACCGACAACCACAATCACTGTACTGTAACTTGCGCGGCACGGAAGCGTCTGTCGCGACCATAGCACAACCACCCACTCCTCATAGGAGGGAGAGCATGCGACTGATTCTGTTGGGGGCGCCCGGCGCCGGCAAGGGCACACAGGCCCAGTACATCTGCGAGAAATACAACATCCCGCAGATCTCCACCGGCGACATGCTGCGCGCGGCCGTCAAGGCCGGCACCCCGCTGGGCCTCAAGGCCAAGGAGGTCATGGATGCAGGCGGCCTGGTGTCCGACGACATCATCCTCGGACTGGTCAAGGAACGCGTCGACCAGCCCGACTGCTGCGATAACGGCTTCCTGTTCGACGGCTTCCCGCGCACCATCCCGCAGGCCCAGGCATTGAAGGATCAGGGTGTGCCGCTCGACTTCGTCGTGGAGGTGGATGTGCCGGACGAGGAGGTGATCCGCCGGATGAGCGGGCGCCGGGTACACCCGGGCTCCGGTCGCACCTACCACGTCGAGTTCAACCCGCCGAAGGTCGAAGGCAAGGATGACGTCACGGGCGAGGACCTGATCCAGCGCGAGGACGACAACGAAGAGACGGTCCGCAAGCGCCTCGAGGCCTATCACAGTCAGACCCAGCCGCTGGTCGACTTCTACGCCAAGTGGGAGGAAAGCGGCGAGCCCGACGCCCCGAAGTGTGTCCACATCAAGGGGACAGGGTCGGTGGAAGATATCCGCGACCAGATCTTCAAGGCCCTGGGCTGACGATCTCGCGGAAGGCCCGGAAACTGCCTCCCACGAGGTAAAAAGGCCCGCCCGGAACACCGGGCGGGCCTTTTCGATTCGGGGACCCGCCAACCGGCCAGCCCCCTCCTGCCGACCTGGCCGCGACTAGCGCCCCAGGACCTTGGTCACCTTGTTCTGCCGCAGCCGGTAGGCATCCGGCATGCGCGAACCCAGCAGGGGACGCAGGTACATGCGGAAGGCATCGGTGACATCGGTGCCCGAGGCATCGATGAACTCGTCCGGCATGACCTTGGTCTTGCCCGCGACGGCCTCCAGCGGGACGTACTCGTAATCCACCGAGTAAAAGCCGGTGCGCTTGATCGCGACCGAACCGTCGCGACCTTCCCACATCGCGAACTGCACCGCCTTCTCGCCCACCTCGCGCGCCTCGCGCTGGTCGACGTCGGAGACACAGCCAATGAACGCCCGCTGGAGGTAACCGAAGGTGTCGCCGCGTACGCGCTTCACGCCCAGCTTGTCGCGGATCTCGCCGCACAGCATATCGGCCAGCGCGCCGGTACCGGAGAGCTGGACGTTGCCGTGCGCATCCTTTTCCACGTCCTTGGCCAGCTTGGTGGCGATCGGTTCGCCCTCCGCATCATGGATGCCTTCGCTGACGGCAATCACGCAGCGGCCATAGCGATCCATCGTCGCCTTCACGTCCTGCAGGAAACGATCAACCTCGAACACCCGCTCCGGGACGTAGATGAGATGCGGCCCGTCGTCCGGGAACTTCTTGCCCAGCGCGGAGGCGGCCGTGAGGAAACCGGCATGACGCCCCATGACCACAGCCAGATAAATACCCGGCAGGGCGTAGTTATCGAGGTTGGCACCGATAAAGGCCTGCGCCACAAAGCGCGCCGCCGACGGGAAGCCCGGCGTGTGGTCGTTCTCCACGAGGTCATTGTCGATCGTCTTGGGGATGTGCACGCAGCGCATCGGGTAGTTCGCCTTGCGCGCCTCCTCGCTGACGATGCGCACGGTGTCGGAGGAGTCGTTGCCCCCGATATAGAAGAAGTAGGTGATCTCGTGGGCCTTCAGGACCTTGAAGATCTCCTTGCAATAGTCGAGATCCGGTTTGTCACGCGTGGAACCCAGAGCCGACGAGGGCGTCTGCGCGACCATTTCCAGGTTGTGGGTGGTCTCCTGGGTCAGGTCCAGGAATTCCTCGTCGATGATCCCGCGGACCCCGTGGAAGGCTCCGTAGACGAGTTCGACGTCGGTAAATTTCCGGGCCTCGAGTACCGCGCCCACCATGGATTGATTGATTACCGCCGTGGGGCCTCCACCCTGGGCGATCAGAACCTTGGCCATCTTCATCCTCCTTTTGCGACTTGAGTGCGTACAAACCGGGTACCGACCGCACAACGGCCGGGGCATCTCGATGACGTAAAGCCCGAAGATAGCAAATTCCGCACTCTGCGCACGGAAACGTTTAATTGTATTATCAAAGACTTATTTATAGGCGCAGGCACAAGGAAGCAGCGACGCCACCAACCCGGGGGCTGCTGGCGTCGGCCTGTAGCCAGGAGGGAGGGGGACCGAGGAAGAACTCAGTCGCGCAGGTGCCGGTTGACGAAGCGGGTGACGCGGATCATCGCGTCGCGCGAGGCGAGGTCGTCGGCAAAGGTGCGGTTGTTGCCATTGCGAAAGTCGAAGCCACGGCCCACGCCCGGATATTCGATCCAGGTGACATCGCCGCCGCGGCTTTCGAGGCCATCGGCCGCCATGCGCGCGGTCCGGTGGCGCTGGTACTGCTCCTCGTCGCCGATCAGGATCATCATCGGGATCCGGAGCTCGTTGACCTCGCTGGCGTAACGATACACCTGGTGCGGCTCGCCCAGGTTCGGGTCCTGCAGGTGGGGGTAATAACCGGCCCAGCAGGCGACGTCCTCGACCTGGCGTTCGAAGGTGACGGCCACCTTGAGCGTCTTGTACCCCCCGCGGGTGATCGAGAGCAGGCAGGCGCGATTCCCGATGATGTCGTCGCGCTCCAGCAGGACGTCCAGGCCCTTGTTCAGATCGCCCTCCAGCTCGTAATCATGGTCCAGCGGGTGGCTCTCCATGAAACGGCCGGTATACATGTCCGGGGCGAGCACGACGAAGCCACGCGCTGCCAGACGCTTCACGTGGAGCTCGGCGAGATCATCCAGCCCGCGCCGGCCATGCGCCCAGAGGATCGCCGGATAGGACTCGCCATCGGCGGGACGGGCGACCATCGCCGGGATGTCGATGCCATCCCGCTGATACTCGATGCGCTCGACCGCGACCTCGTGGTTTTCCAGATCGGCGTACATCACGCCGTCCTCCCACCAGTCGTCGTCCCACCACCAGTTGTCGGAACCGGTGGGTTCATCGGCCGTCAGCGGGGCGGAGATCAGGGCCGTGGCGGCCAGCAGACAGAAGGAGCGCAGCACGGGAAGCATCGGGAACCTCTCATAGTGGACGAACGGGTGCGACGTCCTCGAAAGACGGACGGCGCGGTTGCTTTCTTCCGAGGGTAGTGCAATCCCGCAGGCCGTGCCTGCCCGCCAGTCCGGGATCATGTGCCGCCGGGGAACCCCAGTTGGCGCCAGGCCTCGTAGATCACCACGGCCACGGCATTGGAGAGGTTGAGGCTGCGGCTGCCCGCGCGCATCGGGAGGCGCAGGCACTGCTCCGGCGGGAGGGCGTCCATCATCGGCTGCGGCAGACCGCGGGTCTCGGGACCAAACACCAGGGCATCGCCGTCGCGGAATGCCGGCGCATCGTAACGGGCTTGCCCGCGCGTGGTGATGGCGAAGACTCGGCCGGGTTGGACCGATTCCCGCCACTGGTCGAGGCTGTCATACTCTTGCACCCGGGCCAGCTCGTGATAGTCGAGCCCGGCGCGGCGCGCCCGCGCACTGTCCAGCTCGAAGCCGAGCGGATGGATCAGGTGCAGCGCTGCCCCGGTATTGGCCGCCAGACGAATGATATTGCCCGTGTTCGGCGGGATCTCCGGTTCATAGAGGACGATGTGAAGCATGAGTGATTCGCGCACCGATCCGCGGCTGGCCCTGGACTTCTGCGGGCTGCATTTGAACACGCCGCTGGTGCTGCTGTCCGGCTGCGTCGGCTTCGGCGAGGAGTACACCCGCGTATCCGGGTTCTCCAACCGCGATGCCGGCGCGATCTGCCTGAAAGGCACCACCGGGAACGCGCGCCTGGGCAACGCGCCCCACCGCGTCTACGAGACGCCGGACGGCATGCTGAACGCCATCGGCCTGCAGAACCCCGGGGTCGACCACGTGGTGGACCACACCCTGCCGCAGCTGGACTTCGACGAGACGCGCTTCTTCGCCAACGTCTCGGGCTCCACCATCGAGGAATACATCGAGGTCACCCGGCGCTTCGACGACTCGCCGATCGACGCCATCGAGATCAACATCTCCTGCCCCAACGTGAAGGAGGGCGGCGTCGCCTTCGGCAATGACCCGGACATGTCCGCCCGGGTGGTCGAGGCCTGCCGCCAGGTCACCTCCAAGCCACTGATCACCAAGCTCTCACCCAACCAGACCGACATCGCCGAGAACGCCCGGCGCTGCATCGAGGCCGGTACCGACGCCTTTGCGGTCATCAATACGCTGATGGGCATGGCGGTGGACGTGGAAAACCGGCGCGCGGTGATCGGCAACAACCAGGGCGGGCTTTCCGGCCCGGCGATCAAGCCGATCGCGCTTCTGAAGGTGCAGCAGGTCTACCAGGTGGCCGCTCCGCACAACGTGCCGATCATTGGCCAGGGCGGCGTGATGAACGCCACCGACGCGCTGGAGTTCCTGATCGCCGGCGCCAGCACGGTCGGCGTAGGCACTGGGCTGTTCTACGACCCGCTGTGCCTGCCCAAGATCCTGCACGGCATCAGCGACTACATGGACCGCCACGGCTACACCCACGTGCGCGACCTGACCGGCACCCTGCAACTGAACGGCGCCGTCTCCGCCTGCGCCCCGCCCGCCCCTCAAGATCCAACCACCTGAAGCGCCTGTTCACCACAGAGTTCACAGAGGACACGGAGAAGGGCCAGATCAAAAGCGGTTCACAGGAAGAAGGGAAGATGGGAAGGGTTTTTGGGTAAAGACCTCTGGCCCCGTGTCCTGAGGCCTGCCCGGAGGGTTGATCAGTCCCGGGTCAACATTCCCGTGTTCTTCCGTCCTCCCCATCTTCCTGTTAATGCTTTATCGCTTTTGACCTGGCCCTTCTCCGTGTCCTCTGTGAACTCTGTGGTAGGTCAGCCCTAGTCGTCGTCGAGGCCGAGTTCGTGGATCTTGCGGGTGAGGGTGTTGCGGCCCCATCCAAGCAGGGCGGCCGCCTGCTGGCGATGGCCGCCGGTGGCGTTGAGGGCCTCGCGGATCACCGTGCGCTCCAGCTGCGGCAGGACCGAACCCAGCAGGTCGTGATCGCCGCGCTGCCAGTGCTGGCGGGCGACCTGGGCCAGCTCGGCGGTCCAGTCCCGCGGGCCGGCGACCACACTGGCCGGGGTACCGTCCGGCGCGACGCGGGTCTCGGTGGGCTGGTGCAGCTCGGCCGGCAGATCATCCAGGTGCACCTCGCGGCCCGAGGCCATCACCGTGAGCCAGCGACAGGTGTTCTCCAGCTGGCGGACGTTGCCCGGCCACGGTAGGCGCTGCAGCTCTGCAACCACCTCGGGGCGCATGGTCTTGGCCTCCACCCCCAGCTCCTGGGCCACCTCGGCCATAAAATGCTGAACCAGCAGCGGGATGTCCTCCGGGCGCTCGCGCAACGACGGCACATGAATGCGGATCACGTTCAGGCGATGGAACAGGTCCTCGCGGAACAGCCCCGCGCGCACGCGCTCCTCCAGGTCCTGGTGGGTCGCGGCGATGATGCGCACATCCACCCGGATCGGGGTATGCCCGCCGACGCGATAGAACGTGCCGTCGGAAAGCACGCGCAGCAGCCGGGTCTGCAGGTCGAACGGCATGTCGCCGATCTCGTCGAGGAACAGGGTACCGCCGTCGGCCTGCTCGAAGCGCCCCTTGCGGCTCTGGTTCGCGCCAGTGAACGCGCCGCGTTCGTGCCCGAACAGCTCGCTCTCCAGCAGATCCTTGGGGATGGCCGCGGTATTCAGCGCGATCAGCGGCTGATCGGCGCGCGGGCTGTGCTGGTGCAGCGCACGCGCCACCAACTCCTTGCCGGTACCCGACTCGCCGTTGATCAGCACGGTAATGTTGCTGCGCGAGAGCCGGCCGATGGCGCGGAACATCTCCTGCATCGCCGGGGCCTCGCCGATGATCGGGGTCTCCTCGATCTCGGGCCCGGCGGGGCCATTCTCCTGCCCGGCCCGGCGCGCCTCCAGCGCGCGCTGCACCAGGGCCACGGCCTCGTCCACATCGAACGGCTTGGGCAGGTACTCGAAGGCCCCGGTCTGGTAGGCACCCACGGCACTCTCCAGGTCGGAGAAGGCGGTCATGATGATGACCGGCGGCGGATCCGGTCGGGTCTGCATACGGGCAAGGAAATCCAGGCCGTTCAGCCCGGGCATGCGGATGTCGGCGACGATGGTGTCCGGGACCGGGTCCTGGTCCAGCGCCGCCCAGGCGGCGTCCGCCGTCTCGAAGCCGCGCACGGCGATCGCCTGACGCTGCAGGGCGCGCTCCAGCACCCAGCGAATCGAGTCGTCGTCGTCAATGATCCAGACGATGGGCTCCATCAGTGCATGGCCTCCCGGGCCTTCGGGGGTTCAATCGGAAGCAGGATGTCGAACGAGGTCGCCCCCGGGCGTGAATGGCATTCGATCAGTCCGTCGTGCAGCTGGATCAGGCTCTGGGCAATGGGCAGCCCGAGCCCCGTCCCTGCGGCGCGCCCGGTCACCATCGGAAAGAAGATGCGCTCGCGGATCTCTTCCGGGATGCCGGGCCCGTTGTCGCGCACGCTCAGCTTGGCCACCAGGCGGTGGCGGTGACCGGAGATGGTGTACTGGCGCAGAATGCGCGAACTCAGGGTGATCTCGCCCCCGTCTTCCAGGGCATGCACCGCGTTCTGCACCAGATTCAGGATCGCCTGCACCAGCATGTCGCGGTCCGCCTGCACATCCGGGATACTGGGGTCGTAGTCGCCCCGAATCTTCAGCCCCAGCGGTAGCTGGACGCTGACCAGGCCCCGGACGTGCTCCAGCACCTCGTGCAGGTTGACGGCCTCGCGCCGCGGCAGGTTGTTCGGCCCCAACATGCGGTCGACCAGACTGCGCAGGCGATCGGCCTCGCGGATGATGATCTGGGTGTATTCCTTCAGGCCCGACTCGTCCAGCTCGCTGGCGAGCAACTGGGCCGCACCGCGCAGCCCGCCCAGCGGGTTCTTGATCTCGTGGGCAAGCCCGCGGGTCACGGCGCGGGTGATCGCCTGCTGCTTCTGCAGCTGCTCCTCGCGGCTGATGCGCTCGTGGCGGTCGATCGCATTGAGTTCAAACAGCAGCTGACCCGGCCGGTCGCCCTCGCCGTGCAACGGCGTGATCACGATGTCGGCAAGGAAGCTGTCGGCGCGCAGCGGCTCCAGCTGGCGCGCGCGCAGGGTAATCGGCTGATCCAGCGTCAACGCCGAGCGCAGGCGATTGGCGAGGTTCCGGTCCAGCTTGAGCCACTGCCCCAGTCCGTGCCCGACGATACGTTCACGGCTCAGTCCCAGCAGCACCTCGGCCGCACTGTTCATGCTCAACAGGCACAGCTCGGCATCGGTCACCAGCACGGCCGTGGAGAGGTCGTCCCACCAGGGCGGGGTGGCCGGACCGGAATTGGAAGGGGACGTGGGCATCAAGAGGCCTCAAGCAGGAATCGAGCCAAGCAAGCATTGCCTGACAGGACGCCGAAGCCTTGGGCTGTGTCACGGATCGAAGCGGCACCGCGACACCCCTGAAGCAAAAACGCCCCAGCATGGTGCAACTATAGCACCATGCTGGGGCTCGTAGCGCACCAACACGGTGCGATAGTGGGGCTTTCAGTTCGGGGCAGGCGTGATCGGTTGCGGCGCCCGGGGGGCCTGCGGGGCCCGGGGCGCCTGCGGCGCGCCACCGGACGGGAACTGCTGGGGCCGCTGCTGCTGTTGCTGGTCGCGCGGAATGGCCATCCGCAACACGTTGAACTCGATGGTCTCGCTAACCCCCAGCTCCTGGCCGGATTCGTCCACGATCCGGGCCTGCAGGGTGTGGGCGCCACGGTTCAGCCCCTGGAAGGTGGCGCTGGGCCCGGCACCTTCACCGGCGGCCTCGCCGTTCAGCAGCCAGACCACGCGGTGGCCGGCCTCGGCATCCAGTGCCGGTTCCAGGTCCAGCTCGGCGGTCACGTTGCCGTCGTTGGCGCGCACGCCCGAGCCATCTTCCGGGCGGGCAATCGCAACCCGCTGGTACGCGACTGCCGCCTCCGGCTGGCCGCGCGGGCGTACCGGACGTTCGAGGATCTCCCGCGCGCCCTCCAGCGGCACCCCGCGCATCGGCTCGCGCACATCCACGGATTCGCTGGCGTGTCCCTCGGGCGGCCGGTCACCAAAATGGATATTCCCCTGATCATCGGTCCAGCGATAGACCTCTGCGCTTGCCAGCGCCGGGGCGAGAAGGACGGCCAGCGGCAGGGCCAGCCAGAGCGTGGTTCGGAACATGGGCCTTCCTCCTTGGATGGGGCGGGATGGCACCAGCCAGCCCTGCCCCCGTGTACGTTCGGGCCGCAACAAGCCTGGAACGTCCCGCACGCGCCGGCGCAGATGTACCGGGATCAGGCCGCCGCGCGCACCCAGACGCCTTGCAGGCGTGCCGCTTCGGCCTGCAGGGCCGCGAGTCGATCCCGCCACTCGCTGCCATCATTGCCCGCTTCCAGCTCCCCGAGCCAGTCGTCCAACGCGGCCAGGCGGATCATCGTGGGCGCCGCCCCGCGCTCGATGGCGGCCAGCGGCCGACGGCTGTTGAACCCGGACAGCAAGGCCCGATACCGCTCGGCATCCGGCTGTCCGGCCGCGTCCACAGCGACGGCGAGGGCAATGCGCGCGAGTTGCCAGAAGGCCGGCACGGGGGCCGGCGGGACGACCAGGTCCGCCAGCCCGGCGCCCTCCGGATACACGCGTACGGATTGCCAGTAGCTCCCCGCCAGGGGCAGGTCTTCGAAGCGGTAAAGCCCCTGGTGGTGAAGCTCGGCATCCAGGATGGCCCGCGACTCGGCATCCAGCGAGGCCGCGACGGCGTCCGCCCGCTCGCGCATCTGCTGTTGCAGCACGCCGCGCCGGTAGCCCTCGCCCGCCGGCAGGGCGCCAGCCGTGTGGCGGCCCTGCCAGTCGGCTGCGCGCTCGCCGAGCGCTTCCAGGCTGCCCGGCCCCTCGGCCGCGATCGCGCCCTGCAGGGCCTGGCCGCGCTCCAGCACCAGCAGCGCCTGCCCGGAATCGGCATCCGTGCCGCGACCCATCACGCGACCGCAACCGGCAGGGGCCTCGCCGAGGGCCTGCTCAAGGGCCGGCGCTGCCGCGGGCGCAACCCGCAGGCATTGCACCGGACGACCTTCCAGTTCGGCACCGTCAGGCCCCGCGCTCAGTGCGAGGCCGGCAGCCTCGCCGCAGGCACGGATTTCGGAATCAGTCATTACCATCGGAAAATCACCCAGGAAGGGGGTACAAAGTCAGGGTCCAGCTCGTTGCGACGGCCGTCCAGCGTGCCGTCGCCGGTGGTGTCGATCAGGTAGTAGGTCGGGCCCACCGCGGGCGTCACCTCGACCATCACCAGCTCGCCACCCACACGGTATTCGCGCCGCGTCTCGCCGTCGCGCTCGATGATGACGATGTCGGCATCCTCCAGCGAACGCTGCTCGCGGGCGCGCTCGTCCAGCACCGGGGGCGGCGGGTCGGCGCCCTCCTCGAGCTCCGGCGGTGGCGGGGCATCGCCCCATTCGCGGTCTTCCTGCGCTAGCGCCGTACCGGAGACCAGCAGCAGGGCCGCCAGCAGCGACAGGGACAGGCTCGGGCGGATCGAGGTCATCGTCACAGCTCCATCAGTCGTTTCTTTTCTTCCGCGGACGGTTCGAAGCTGCGTGCCTCGTAGTACTCGAAGATCACGTCCACCACGTCCTCCGGTGAATCTACCAGCGAGTATAGCTGGAGGTCCTCCTGGTCGATGGTGCCCTGTTCCACCAGGGTATCCTGGAACCAGTCGAGGAGGCCCCTCCAGAACTCGCTGCCCACCAGCACCACGGGAATACGCCGGGTCTTGCCGGTCTGCACCAGGGTCAGGATCTCGGCCAGTTCGTCCAGCGTCCCGAAGCCCCCGGGCAGGACCACGTAGGCCGAGGCGTACTTCACGAACATCACCTTGCGCGAGAAGAAGTGGCGAAAGCCCAGGCCCACATCCTGGTAGTCGTTCGCGCTCTGCTCGTGCGGCAGCTGGATGTTGAGCCCGATGCTGGGCGAGCGGCCTGCGAACGCCCCCTTGTTGGCCGCCTCCATGATGCCCGGGCCACCCCCGCTGACCACCGCGAAACCGGCATCCGACAGCTGCCGCGCGGTCGCCTCGCCCAGCTGGTAGTAGCGATGCTCCGGCGGGAAGCGCGCGGAGCCGAAGATGCTCACCGAGGGCTTGATATGCGCCAGGCGCTCGAAGCCCTCCACGAACTCCGCCATGATCTGGAAGATCTTCCAGCTTTCCCGGGTCAGGGCGGAGTCGTCGATCGGGCGCAGGCCCGGGTGTTCAGCACGTTCGCGGTTGTTCATGCAGCGGGTTCCCAAGGATGAAGGCATCAGCGTACCGGCGCCCCCGGGTGGGCACAAATGGTCGCGGCACGGGCCGGGCCTGTAGAATGGCGCGCGTTCCCTGTCCGGATTCCGCCTTCATGTCGCAAGCGCCCCTTGTCCTGGTCGACGGCTCGTCGTATCTGTTTCGCGCCTTCCATGCGCTGCCGCCGCTGACCGCGCCCGACGGCGCCCCGACCGGCGCGATGATTGGCGTGGCCAACATGCTGCGCAAGCTGCGCGCGGACTACGGCCCCGAGAACATGGCGGTAGTCTTTGACGCCAAGGGCAAGACCTTCCGCGACGACATCTACCCCGAATACAAGGCCACGCGCCCGCCGATGCCGGACGAGCTGGCGGCGCAGATCGAGCCCCTGCACGAGCTGGTCCGGGCGATGGGCCTGCCGCTTCTGTGCGTCGAGGGCGTGGAGGCCGACGACGTGATCGCGACCCTGGCCGACCAGGCCGCGCGCGCCGGGCACGACGTGGTGATCTCCACCGGCGACAAGGACCTCGCCCAGCTGGTGGATGACCGCATCACGCTGGTCAACACCATGAGCGGCGTCACGCTGGACCCCGATGGTGTGCAGGAGAAGTTCGGCGTCGCCCCGGGGCAGATTGTCGACTACCTCGCGCTGATGGGCGACAGCGTCGACAACATCCCGGGCGTGGACAAGGTCGGGCCCAAGACCGCGGCCAAGTGGATCGCGAAGTACGGCGATCTCGACACCATCCTCGAACAGGCCGACGACATCGGCGGCAAGATCGGCGAGAACCTGCGCGCGGCCGCCGACCGGCTCCCCACCTCGCGCGAGCTGATCACGGTCAAGCGCGATGTCGAGCTGGAGGTCGGCCCCGACGACCTCACCATCCAGGAACCGGACCACGAGCGTCTGCTGGAAATGGTGCGCCGCTACGGCTTCACCCGCTGGCGCGCGGAGCTGGAGAACGGCAACGGCGAGACCGCCGGCGACAACCCGGGGCGAACGCAGGGAAAAGGGGACTACCGGACGATTCGCGAAGAGGCCGCGCTTGCGCCGCTGCTGGAGCGCCTGGAGAAGGCCGCCCGGGTCGCCTTCGATACCGAGACCACCAGCCTGGATGCCATGCGGGCCGAACTGGTCGGCATGTCCTTCGCGTTCGAGCCGGGTACCGCGTACTACCTGCCACTGGCCCACACCGGACCAGACGCCGATCCACAGCTGCCCTTCGACGACACACTTAAGCGGCTGAAGCCGTGGCTGGAGTCCGACACCCACGGCAAGCTGGGCCACCACCTGAAGTACGACCGCAACGTGCTCGGCAATCATGGCATCACCCTGCGCGGCATCGTCGACGACACGCTGCTGGAGTCGTTCTGCCTGGACGCCGGGGCCAACCGCCACGACCTCGACTCGCTGGCCGAGCGCCATCTGGACTACAAGACCACGCACTACGAAGACGTCGCCGGCAAGGGCGCCAAGCAGATCCCGTTTGCCGAGGTGGATATCGGCATCGCCACCGACTACGCCGGCGAGGACGCCGATATCTGTCTGCAACTGGACGCCGTGTTCCAGCCGCGTCTGAACGAGGCGGAAGGCCCGGCCTTCGTCTACCGCGAAATCGAGATGCCGCTGGTGCCCGTGCTGGCGGATATCGAGCGCGTCGGCGTGAAGGTGGACCCGGACCTGCTGGGCGAGCAGAGCCAGGAACTGCTGAGCGAGATGGAGCGCATCGAGCGCGAGGCCTTCACGGAGGCCGGCGGCGAGTTCAACCTCGGCTCGCCCAAGCAGATCCAGGAGATCCTGTTCGAGCGCCTGGGCCTGCCGGTGCTGCGACGCACCCCCAAGGGCCAGCCCTCCACCGCCGAGGACGTGCTGGAGCAGATGGCCGACGACTACGCCCTGCCGCGCCTGATCCTCGAGCACCGCGGCCTGTCCAAGCTGCGCAGCACCTACACCGAGACCCTGCCCCGGCGCATCCACCCCGAAACCGGGCGCGTGCACACCTCCTACCACCAGGCCGGCGCGGCCACCGGGCGTCTGTCATCGTCGGAGCCCAACCTGCAGAACATCCCGGTGCGCACCGAGGCCGGCCGGCGCATTCGCCGCGCGTTCATCGCCGAGAAGGGCCACCAGCTGCTGGCGGCCGACTATTCGCAGATCGAGCTGCGCATCATGGCCCACCTGTCTCAGGACGCGGGCCTGCTGAAAGCCTTCGCGGAGGGTCAGGACATCCACCGCGCAACCGCTGCCGAGGTCTTCGGGCTGGAGCCGGACCAGGTCTCCAGTGACCAGCGCCGCGCGGCCAAGGCGATCAACTTCGGCCTGATCTATGGCATGTCCGCCTGGGGGCTGGCGCGCAACCTCGGCATCGAGCAGGGCGAGGCGCGCGACTACATCGACCGCTATTTCAACCGCTATCCCGGCGTGCACGACTACATGGAGCGGGCACGTGCCAGCGGGCGCGAGAACGGCTATGTCGAGACGCTGTTCGGCCGCCGCCTGTACCTGCCGGAGATCAACAGCCGCAACGGCGCCCGGCGCCAGCAGTCCGAGCGCGTCGCGATCAATGCCCCGATGCAGGGTTCGGCCGCCGACATCATCAAGCGCGCAATGGTGCGCGTCGCCAACGATCTCGCGGACTCGAATATCGACGCCCGCATGATCATGCAGGTCCACGACGAACTGGTGTTCGAGGTGGCCGATGCGGCCGTGGAAGACCTGACCACGCTCGTGCGCAAGGCGATGAGCGGCGCCGCCGAGCTCGATGTGGAGCTGGTGGTGGATGTCGGCACCGGCGCCAACTGGGACGACGCGCACTAGATGGCCGGCTCGCTTGCGAAGGGTTTCAACCGGGTCGCCCCCTGGCTGGTCGCGGTCCTGCTGCTGGCGACGGCCTGGGTGCTGGCCGATCGCTATCTGGACACCGGCGGTTCCGGAGGTATCACTATCGTCCAGCCGGACGACTGCGACCTGAACGCGGCCCCCTGCAGCGCCCCCCATCCGGCGGGGGGCACGCTGACCCTGGCGATCACGCCGCGCCCGGTGCCGATGCTGCAACCGCTGGGCCTGACCCTGGAGCTGGATGCGGCGGCCCGCGCCAGCCTCGGCGAGCCCGAGGCCCTGGAGCTGGACCTGGCCGGGGTGGAGATGTACATGGGCTTCCAGCGCCCGCGACTGGAACATACCGGCGACGGCCGCTACACCGGCGAGACGACGCTGCCCATCTGCACCACCGAGGCCATGACCTGGGCCGCCACCGTAATGCCTGCGGGCGACCCCGATGCGGCCCGGGTCCAGTTCCGCTTCGTCACCCGCCGCAGCCACGGCGAGACACCCTGAGGGAGACCGACATGCAGCGTATTCCGCTGAGCAGCCTGTTATGGGGCCTGGCCGTGCTGGCGGCCGGTGCCCTGCTCGTCTTTGTGATGCTCCGCCCGGCACCGCCGCCCGTGTCCCAGGGGGCCGACCACGAACGCCTGCCGGTGGCCGATGCGGTATCCGGCGGGCCGATCGAACTGCCGGTATCCACCGAGGGCGACCGGTTCCGGCTCGCGGACCTGGAAGGGCAATACGTCTGGGTGTACTTCGGCTACACCGCCTGTCCGGATGCCTGCCCAACCAGCCTGGGCTGGATCAGCGCCGCGCTGGATCGCCTGCCCCCGGAACTGGAAGACAAGGTGGCCGCGGTACTGGTGAGCGTCGACCCGGAACGCGACGACGCCCAGCGCCTGGAGACCTATGTCGGGCATTTCCACCCGGCCATCCAGGCGGCTACGGGATCCCACGAGGAGCTGCAGCCGATCACGCAGCGCTACGGAGTGTTTTACGAACGCACCGAAATCGACTCGGCCATGGGTTACGTGGTGGATCACAGCTCGTCCACATACCTGGTCGGACCGCAAGGCGAGCTGCTGGAGATCTACCCGCACGGAACGCCGGCCGGCGAGCTGGTGCACGGTCTGCAGCAGCACATGGAAGTGGGCAGGGATCAGGAATAAGCCTTGCGGCGCGGGGGCCCGCCCGCAAAGATGGATTCTGTGAAAAATTTCGCAATCCTGATGCATCCGGCCGGAACTTTGGCCGCGCACCGCTTTCTCATTCAATGAGCGCTCTAGCCCAGCGCGGCCCGCTTCTCTCCCTGAGCGGGCAATAGGCCTCTCTCCCCCCTGTAGAGGCCGAAATTAGCCCCGGTCCCACCCCAAGGCCGGGGCTTCTTTTTGTCTGGGTTTCGCGAGACGCGGGGACGCGGGCCTCACTCGGCCGCAAGGCCGCCCGCATCGTGCTCGGCCAGCCAGTCGCCCAGGAGGCCGCGCAGGTCATCGACGCCCTGGTTCTTCAGCGAGGAAAACGTCTGCAGGGTCGCTTCCACGCCCATGGCCTCCAGCTCGCCGTGCGCCTTGCGCAACTGGCGATCGGCCTCCTGGCGCGAGAGCTTGTCCGCCTTGGTCAGCAGGCAGTGCAGCCGGCAGCGCTCCAGCGGGACCCAATCCAGCAGCTGGCGATCCAGCTCGGTCAGCGGGCGGCGAATATCCATGATCAGGACCAGACCGATCAGGCACTGGCGCTTTTGCAGGTAGCCGCCCAAAAGCTGGTCCCATTCGGCGCGCTTGCCGGCCGAGACCTTCGCGTAGCCATAGCCCGGCAAATCCACCAGCCGCCAGCGCTCGGCGGGCGGCAGGCCGAAGAGGTTGATCTCCTGGGTGCGACCGGGCGTGCGGCCGACCCGCGCCAGCGCCTTGCGACCGCACAAGGCATTCAGCGCGCTGGACTTGCCGGCATTGGAACGTCCGGCGAAGGCGATCTCGACGCCCTGGTCCATCGGCAACTGGTTCAGCTGGGCTACGCCCTGCAGGAAGGTGGTCTCGCGAAATTGGGGCTGCATAAGAGGGGGGGCTCGCCGGAGTCCTTTTGGCCGAGTACAGGGCTCGGTATATTTTTGAGCACAAATTAGCATTGTGCTATAAACTGCGCCCCTTATGTTGATCGCCCTGCCACGGGGCACAAGGAACGCGGGTCCGACCCGGCACGCATTTACATGCAGGAGAATCTTCGATCATGAACCACAAGCTTTCCGCTCTCTTTGCTGCCCTGTCCGTATCCCTGCTGCTTCCGCTGTCGGCGGCCCAGGCGGGCGATCCCCAGCGCGGCCAGGGACTCTCCCAAGCCTGCGCGGCCTGCCACCAGGCGGACGGTAACAGCGTCAACCCGGAATGGCCCAAGCTCGCTGGCCAGCATCCGAAATACACCACCAAGCAGCTGCAGGACTACAAGTCCGGTCGCCGCGAGAACGCGCTGATGTCCGGCCAGGTCGCCAACCTGGACGAGCAGGACATGCGCGACCTGGCGGCCTACTTCGCCGAACAGGACATCAGCGCCGGCACCGCCGACGAATCGGTCGTCGAACGCGGCGAGCAGATTTACCGTGGCGGCATCCCGTCGCAGAACGTCGCCGCCTGCATCGCCTGCCACGGCCCGAACGGCAACGGCAACCCGGAAGCGATGTTCCCGGCCGTCGCCAGCCAGCATGCGCAGTACAGCGCCGACCAGCTGCGCTACTTCCGCAGCGGTGACCGCGCCAACGACAATGGCCGCATGATGCGCAACATCGCGCGCAACATGTCCGACGAAGACATCGAGGCCGTGTCGCAGTACATGGCCGGGCTGCAGCCGAGCAACTGAGCCGGCTGCGGGTACGCCGCGCGGGATCGGCGGCGAAGCGACCCAGGGAAGGGGCGGCCTCGGCCGCCCCTTTTTATTGCGCGAAAGAAAAATGCGCTACGCGGGAATGCCGCCGCGAACCGATACGTCATGGTGGGGCGGCGAACTCACGGACCTGTCGCCGGTCCATCCTCTGGTTGCGAAACGCCCGCGCGGTTTGTCTTGGAAATTGAACGCCCGTCGCATTGCTTCGCATAGTCTTTGAGGCTAAAGCAGGTTTAAGAATGTCGAATAACGATCAGGCCGCAACCGCCGGCCCGGCCCCCGCATCCCGCCAGAAGGCCGCCCGCAAGCCCCGGCGCAGCCGGATCCTCGTCGATTTCATGGGCTCGATGAGCCTGGCGATCACCCTGCTGGTCGCGCTGGCCATCGCATCCGTCATCGGCACCGTCCTGGTCCAGAACGAGCCCTACACCGAATACCTGATCGACTTCGGGCCGTTCTGGCACGAGATCTTCGCCGGGATGGGCCTGTACCAGGTGTATTCCGCCACCTGGTTCCTGCTGGTCGTGGCCTTCCTGGTGATCTCCACATCGTTCTGCGTGTACCGCCAGTCGCCCGGGCTGCTGAAGGATCTGCGCCGCTACAACCTGCAGGTCAAGGAAAAGTCCCTGCGTTCGTTCCATTCGAGCGCCACCGGTGACCTCGACCAGCCGCAGGACGCGTTCGTCCAGCATGCCCACCAGGTACTGAAGGCCCAGGGCTTCAGGGCCCGCGAAAAGACCAGCGAAGGGCAAACCGTGATCGCCGCCATGCGGGGTCGCTGGAACCGTATGGGTTACCTGTTGACCCACGTCGGCATCGTCGTCATCTGCGTGGGTGCGCTGGCCGACGGAACGACCCTCCTCAAGCTCAACGAGTGGCTGGGGAACCTGGAGATCGAGACCCGCAGCGTGCCGATCTCCGAGGTCCCGCGATCGGCGTGGGTGCCGGAGTGGAATCCCTCCTTCCGCGGCTCGGTGGAGATTCCCGAAGGGGCCTCGGCCAACGTAGTCTTCCTGCCCATGCGCGAGGGCTACTACGTGCAGGAACTGCCCTTCCGCATCGAGCTGGAGGAGTTCCGCATCGAACGTTTCTCCACCGGGGCGGAACAGTCATATGAATCCGATCTGGTGATCCACGATCCGAACCGCGACGAACCGCTGCGGCATACCATCTCGGTCAACCACCCGCTGATCTACAACGGCTACGCGATCTACCAGGCCAGCTTCGCCGACGGTGGCACCCGACTGGATATCGACGCCATCCCGCTGGGCGCCGAAGCCCTGCAGGAACTGGAAGTGCCGGGGCGCGTGTTCCAGGAGATCGAGGTCCCCACTCCGGCCGGCGATACCCGGACCATCGAGTTCACCAATTTCCAGTCGGAGAATGTGGTGCCGCTCCTGAACGAGGAAGGCGTCCGCGAGAACCGGCAGATGGGTCCGAGCTTCGACTTCCGCCTGATGGACCGCACCGGCCACGGACTCTATTACCGCAACTACCAGCGCCCGGCCCTGCAGGAAGGCGCGATGTACTTCCTCAGCGGCGTGCGCGAGAGCCCGGCCGACGAGTTCCACTACCTGTTCCTGCCGGCCGACGCCGACGACTCGCTGGAGCGCTTCCGCACCTACCTGGCCATGCTGCACAACACCGAGGTGCGCAACGAAATTGCCCGCCAGGTCGCGCGTGACGACGACTCGGTGCCCAACGAGCAGAGCCAGGCCATCGCTCGGACCACGGCCGAGCTGATGGGCCTGTTCGCCGAGGGCGGCTATATGGCCGTGCACGAAGAGATCGAGCGCCGCGTGCCGGCCGACCGCATCGACGAGGTGCGCGACCTGATGATCCGCATCCTCCACGCCGGCCTCCAGGGGCTGTACATGGAGGTCCTGCAGGACGAGGGTGTGGTCTCGATCCAGGAAGAGGAACAGCGCTTCCTGGAAGACACGATCTCGGCGATCAACGCGATCAGCCTGTATCAGTCACCGTTCTTCTTCCACCTGAAGGACTTCGAGCACCGCGAGGCCTCGGGCCTGCAGATCGCCCGCGCACCGGGCCAGAGCACGGTCTACGCCGGCAGCACCATGCTGATCATCGGGATCTTCCTGCTGTTCTACGTGTCGTACCAGCGTCTGTGGATCATGGCGCGGCGGCGCGATGATGGCGAGGGCACCCACGTGGTGATGGCCGGCACCAGCAACCGCCATCAGGTGGAATTCGAGGAACGTTTCGCGCATCTTAAGCGGTGGATCATCGACCAGAAGCCGGTCGGTTCGGACCCGCAACGCGAAGACCAAAACAAGAACGCATGACCCGCAAGTAGTCGGAGGAGCACACCATGTCAGTACCCCACGAGGCCCTGGATTTCGAACGGCCCGGTTTCTTCCGGCAACTTCAGTTGCGCGACTGGGCCTACTTTGCCCTGATGGCCGCCGTGGCGGTGATCTCGCTGACGTTCTACGGCGAGAACATGGACCGCTACGACATCGGCGGGTTGATCCTCGCCGTCGGCACCAGCGCCTGGATGGGCTGGTTCTGGCGTCCGTGGCAGGCCTTCTCGATCATCGTCGGGGTGCTGGCCCTGTTTGGCATCTGGCTCTACGGCGACAACCTGGCCGCCAACGAGACCAACTTCTGGCTGAACTACATCGGCTCCGGCCAGGCCGGCGTGATGTGGATGAGCGTGTTCCTCTACCTCTCCACCGTCGCCTATCTGATGGGGCTTTTCTCCAGCTCCGATTTCCCGTCCCGCGTAGGCGCCGCCTTCGCCTGGGTAGGCGCGGGTGCCGGCGCGATGGCACTACTGGTGCGCTGGCGCGAGATCTACCTGACCGACCCGACCTGGGGCTACATCCCCGTTGCCAACCTCTACGAGGTCTTCATCCTGTTCGCAGCGCTGACCACGCTGATGTACCTGTATTACGAACAGCGCACCGGCTCGCGCAACATGGGTGCCTTCGTCATGCTGGTCATCGCGGCCTCTGTGACCTTCCTGCTGTGGTACATGTTCGACCGTGAAGCGCATGTGGTCGAGCCCCTGGTGCCGGCGCTGAACAGCTGGTGGATGAAGATCCACGTGCCCACGAACTTCGTCGGCTACGGCGGCTTCGCCATCGCCGCGATGCTGGGCGTGGCCTTCCTGATCCGGAACCGGCTGGACCGGACCCGGCCCGACGCGGCCATCACCCGGCGCATCCCGAGCACGGATACGCTGGACAGCGTGATGTACAAGGCCATTGCCATCGGCTTCGCGTTCTTCACCATCGCCACCGTACTGGGCGCGATGTGGGCCGCCGAGGCCTGGGGCGGCTACTGGTCCTGGGATCCGAAGGAGACCTGGGCCCTGATCGTCTGGCTGAACTACGCGGCCTGGCTGCACATGCGCTTTACCAAGGGCTGGCGCGGCCCGACTATGGCCTGGTGGGCGATCGTGGGGCTGTTCATCACCACCTTCGCGTTCCTGGGCGTGAACATGTTCCTGTCCGGCCTGCACTCCTACGGAGAACTCTAAATGAAGCGTCGTGAATTCATGGGCGCCCTGGGCGGCGCCGGCCTGCTCCTCGCCACCGGCACCAGCCTCGCGGCCGACTTCCGCGAGGGCCAGCACTACCGGGCCATCCAGCCGCCGCTGGACACCGGCCTGGAGGATGGGAAGATCCAGGTGGTCGAGATCTTCTGGTACGGCTGCCCGCACTGCTACCAGTTCGAGCCCAAGGTCCAGGCGTGGAAGCCGAATCTGGCGGACGACGTGCAGTTCGAATACCTGCCGGCACCGATGAACGATGTCTGGGCGCTGCATGCCCGGGTGTACTACACCGCCGAGAAGCTGGGCGTGCTGGACGAGGTCCACCAGGCGTTCTACGACGCGATCCACGACCAGGGCCGTCAGCTGCGTTCGGAAAGCGCGATCCTGCGCTTCATCGACCAGCGCGGTCTGGACGCGGACGAGTTCCGCGAAACCATGCGCTCGGACGCAATCCGGCGCCGGATCGTCGAGGCCACCGAGGCCGTGCAGGACTACGGCGTCGGCGGTGTACCCACGCTGGTCATCAATGGCGAGGCCATCGTGTCCGCCAGCATGGCCGGCGGGCACGACGAGATGCTGGAGGTTGCCGACTACCTGATCGAACGTGCTCGCGGCTAGCCCGGGCTCGTTCGTGCGGGCGTGTCCATGAGCGACCCGACCACCGCCCAGCGCCTGGTCGAGTGCCTCGAGCAGGAAGGCGTCGAACGCATCTTCGGCCTCCCGGGCGAGGAGAACATGGCCGTTCTCGACGCCCTGGCCGACTCCTCCATCGAGTTCGTGACCACGCGCCACGAACAGGGCGCGGCCTTCATGGCCGATGTCCATGGCCGACTTTCCGGCAAGGCAGGCGTCTGCCTGGCCACCCTGGGGCCCGGGGCCACCAACCTGATCACCGGCGTCGCCGACGCCAACATGGATCATGCCCCGCTCGTGGCGATCGCCGGTCAGGCGAGCACCCATCGCCTGCACAAGGAGTCCCACCAGGTCCTGGACCTGAAGGGGCTGTTCCAGCCGATCACCAAGTACAGCTCCAGCGTCGTCGAGCCCGAAATCCTCCCGGAGATCGTACGCAAAGCCTTCAAGTGGGCCGAGGGGGGCAAGCCCGGTGCCAGCTTCCTGGAACTACCGGAAAACATCGCCTCGATGCCCTGCCCGAATCCACCGCTGCCGGTCCATTCGGGTCCTGCCGCCGTTCCCGCCGAGGCCTCCCTGGAGGCCGCCGCACGGCTGTTGAACGAGGCCCGCCACCCGTTGATTCTCGCCGGCAACGGCGTGATCCGTTCCGGTGCCAGCGGCGCCCTGGCCACGCTGGCCAGCGCCCTGAATATACCGGTAGCCAACACCTTCATGGCCAAGGGCGTGCTCCCGTTCCGCCACCCGCTGGCGCTGGGCTCGGTCGGCCTGCAAAGCCAGGATTTCGTGAACTTCGGCTTCCACAAGGCCGACGTGATCGTCTGCATCGGCTACGACCTGGTGGAATACCCCCCCAGCTTCTGGCACCCGGATGGCGACCGCACCCTGATCCACGTCGACTCGGCCCCGGCCGAGATCGACGGGCACTACAACGTCACCGCCGAGGTCCTCGGGGACCTGACGACCTGTCTGCACCGCCTGTCCGAACAGGTGAGCCCGCGCGAGGAGACCATCCTGCGCCCACTGCGCCAGAGCCTGATCGCGGACATGAACGAGCACCGTGACGACACCCAGGTACCGCTCAAGCCGCAAAAGCTGATCTGGGACCTGCGCACGGCCGCCGACCTCGACGCGATCATGATCACCGACGTGGGCGCCCACAAGCTCTGGATGGCGCGCATGTTCCGCTGCGAACTGCCCAATACCTGCCTGATCTCCAACGGGTTCGCCAGCATGGGGATCGCACTGCCGGGCGCCATTGCCGCCGCGAAGCTGCATCCCGAACGCCAGGTGGTCGCCGTGACCGGCGATGCCGGCTTCCTGATGAACGTACAGGAGCTCGAAACCGCCGTGCGCCTGGGGCTGAACTTCGTCGTCCTGATCTGGAACGACAATGCCTACGGCCTGATCGAGTGGAAACAGGTGCGCGAGTACGGGCGCAAGGCCTTCGTCGAGTTCGGCAATCCGGATTTCGTGCAGCTGGCCCGGTCGTTCGGCGCCCATGGCGTACGCATCGAGCCGGGCGACAGCCTGGAGATGGCCCTGCGCGAGGCCCTGGTGAAGCCGGGCGTGACCGTGATCGACTGTCCGGTCGACTACAGCGAGAACATGAAGCTGACGGAACGTTTGGGCGAACTGGTTTGTCCATTCTGACAATACGGACTTCCCCGCCAGCAGGAGAACGCCCGCGATGACCCCGATCGCGACCGCCCCCGAACGGACTCCCCCCCCCGAGGACCAGGGTACGGCACAACCGGGCTCATCGGCCCCGGAACAACTGGGCTACCAGCACGAACCGGACAGTCAGCGCCTGCGGCTTCTCAGCTTCAATGCCCAGGTGGGCATCCACTCCTCCCGGCTGCACCACTACGTCACCAATAGCTGGAAACACGTGCTTCCCTACGGCGGGCGAATGGACAACCTGGACCGGGTCGCCCGGTTCATATCGGAGTTCGACATCGTCGGCGTGCAGGAACTGGACGGCGGCAGCATCCGCAGCAACTTCGTCGACCTGGCGTCCTATCTTTCCGAACGGGCCCAGTTCCCGTACACCTACAACCGCATCAACCGCGACCTCGGCCAGTTCGCCAAGCACTCGCTTGCCCTGTTCTCGCGCCTGGAGCCCGATCGCGTCGAGATGCACCGCCTGCCCGGCGCGCTGCCCGGCCGCGGCGCGATCGAGGCGCACTATGCGATGGGCGATGGCGAGGAGCTGGTGCTGTTCCTGTTGCACCTCGCGCTCGGCAAACGCACCCGCAAGTCCCAGCTGGCCTACGTCGCCGAGCACATCCAGAACCTCCCGCACGCCGTGGTGATGGGCGACCTCAACTGCCAGCAGGACAGCGACGAATTGCGCCAGCTGGTCGCGCGGACCGGACTGATGGAGCCGATGGCCTGCCCCGCGACCTACCCCGCCTGGGACCCGCGCCTGGTGTTCGACCACATCCTGCTGACCCCCGACCTGCATGTCAGCGACGTGCGCGTCTACAACGTCGCCCTGTCCGACCATCTTCCGGTCGGGATCGAGATCGAACTGCCGCAACGCCAGGCCCTTCATGATCCAGCGCATTAAACCGATGCCGATAAAGGGATACGATTCCGGCGGTAGCTTCCGCTTCACTTCCGCGTTTAAATAGGCGCACCCACTTTCCGGGATTTCCCGATGTCCGACAGCGATCTGCGCAAAACCATCATCGATCTCGAACGATCGCTGGAACAGGAACGAACCGTGCAGGACGCTACGCGCCGGGTGGCATTGCGCGCGCTCGCGGTCGTTTCCGCGAAGGTCCCGGCGCTGGAGGGGGCCGTACGCGACCTGACCCGCGCCATTGAATCCGACCCTGGCGACACCGCCTGGCTGGACCGCCTGAGCGGCCAGCTGGCCGATGCCGTACGTTCCAGTGACCAGCGCCAGGATCTGGCCGAGGGCATCCTCGAGGTGGTGCGCCGCGGCCTGCACGGCTTCGAGTTTCTCGACTCCGAGGTGGACGCCCTGGCCCGTGCGGCCGACCGGCGCGACAAGGCGGAGATCGAACGCACCCTCGGGCGCCTGTTCTCGGTGTTGCACGACAAGTGCCAGCAGGCGATGACCGAGCGCGAGGAACTCACCGAGGTCGTCGGCGAGATCTGGCATCGCCTGGAGGACGTCGACACCGCGCTGTCCGAGGACGAGGCGCGCGGCGAGCGCGCCCGCGAATCGGTCTCCGAGCTGCACGCCGGGATCTCCGGCGATGTTGCGCACATCAAGGGTAGGGTCGTCGACGTCGAAGACCTGGCGACCCTGCGTACCGAGGTCACCCGCGGCCTCGACCGCATGGTGGAACGGGTCACCACGTTCCGCGATGAACAGGAAAGCGAACTGCAGACGGCCCTGGAACGCAACCGCGCCCTGCGCTCCAAGGGCCGCAGCCTGGAAGGACAGGTACAGGCATTGCGCACACGGCTGGAACAAGCCCGTGCGGAAGCAACCCGTGACAGCCTGACGGGCCTGCCCAACCGGGCGGCCTTCGAACAACGCCTGGAACAGATTCCCGGGGAGCTGAAAAAGTCCGGTGCCGCATCGCTGCTCGTCTGGGACATCGACCACTTCAAGTCGATCAACGACGAGTACGGCCATACCGCGGGCGACAAGGTCCTGCGCGCGGTCGCCGAGATCCTCGCCGAAGGGGTCCGGGAGCCGGACTTTGTCGCACGCTACGGCGGCGAAGAATTCGTGATGATCCTCTACCGCGAACCCGCGGCCGCCCATACACAGGCGGACACCATCCGCAAGGCCGTCGACCGGCTGATCGTGCGGGCAGGGAATACCCGGCTGAAGGTCACCATCTCCGCGGGTCTCGCCGGCATCAATCCGGCCGCATCGCCGGAGGCGATCTTCGACGCGGCTGACCATGCGCTGCTCCAGGCCAAGAAACGCGGCCGCGACCGTATCGAACGCGCCGCTGACTGACACACTGCAGGGAGCCCCCATGAGCGGCCCATCTCCATCCCACCTGATCTTCGGCGAAGTCCTGTTCGACTGTTTCCCCGACGGTACGCGCGTACTCGGGGGGGCCCCGTTCAATGTCGCCTGGAACCTGCACCAGCTGGGCGAGGCGGCCTGTTTCGTCGGCGGCGTGGGGGACGACGCGGACGGGCGCGACATCCGCGAACACATGGACCGCATCGCGATGGACACGCGAGGCCTGTACCGCCACCCCTCCGCGCCAACGGGCCAGGTCCGCATCGCACTTGAGAATGGCGAGCCGACCTACACCATCGTCCCCGATCAGGCCTACGACGACGTGCCGGCGGACTGGGCGCAGGCGCTCCCCGAGAGTGCCGCACTGCTCTACCACGGCACCCTGGCGCTGCGCTCCGGCAACCGCGACCTGCTGGAACGCCTGCAGGCCCGCGCCCGCCGGCGCTTCGTCGACGTGAACCTGCGCGCCCCGTGGTACGAGCCGGGCGACGTCCTCGCGCTGATGCGCGGGGCCGACGTGGTCAAGCTGAATACCGACGAGGCCGTGACGCTGGCACCGGACGTGGTCGCGCCGGAGCGCCCGGCGGCGCTCCTCGAACGTGCGGCCATCCGCTCCGCGCTGATCATCACCCATGGTGCCGACGGCGCCGGCATCCACACGGCCGACGACCAGCACCACCGCGCCCCGGCGCCCACCGTCGACGGCTTCCGCGACGCCGTGGGCGCCGGCGACGCCTTCGCCAGTGTCGCCATCATCGGCCTCCAACACGACTGGCCGTGGGCGACCACCCTGGAACGCGCGCTCCGGTTCGCGGCCGCCGTCTGCACCCTGCAGGGCGCCACCACCGACGACCCCGCCTTCTACCATCAGGCCACGCGCGACTGGACTCCGGCCTGACACGCCGGGACGGCCGGACACAAAGACCGCACTGCGCGGCATATCCCGCGGATACAGCCCCCTCTACGGTACAGGGCAGGGCGATCAATAACCGATCGCCCATTCGGAAGCCATAGACGAGGCATTGCCATGAATCATTCAACCCGTACACACATCAAGAGTCTGGCGCTGCCTATCGCGCTGGCATTCTCGACCACGGCGAATGCCGACGAGGTCACCCGCATCCACCTGGAACAGCACAACGGCTATTTTGCCGCGCAAGAGACCCTGGCCGACCTGAAGGCCGGCGAATACGAGTTCATCGTCACGAACCAGGCCGGCAAGGTGGCCGGCTTCCAGGTTCAGAACCATCGCACCAACGAAACCCTGGCCATGTTCCCGCTGCAGCCGGGCGAGACCGGATCGGCTCGGGTCACCATCAGCGAGGACGGCTTTCGCTATCGCTGCCCGATCAATCCGACCCCCTGGTACGAACTGGACAACGTCGGCCCGGCCGGCGACTGACTGACCGGCACTTCCGGGCAGCACGGACCATCGCGCTGCCCGGCATTGGCCCGTACAAGGAGTTCCACATGGCCCTGCGACATACCTATTTCTCGGCCGCCGGTTTCAATCCGCTGCCGCATATCGACCGCTGGTTGCATCCCTACCGGCTAGCGGCCGAAGTCACCCTCCGCGAGCGGACCGTCCACGTTTACTGGACCGACCGCGCCCGGCAGGCCCTGGAGGAGCAAGCAACGCCTCTCTATGTCGAGATGCAGCTCTATTTCTCCTGCGTGGTGAAGAAGCGGGTCCTGTTCCACGAGCCACCGCGGCGCTCCGATTTCGTCGAGGTCGTCCCGCAACTGTATGTCCGTGCGAGCACGGTGGAATCCGATGTCTGCTCGCCCGAGGCGTTCGCCGCCGGCTACCCCGCCCGGCGCGAACTTTCCAGCACCGGCGCCCGGCGCATGGTGCCGCGCAACCTGTGGCTGGATTACCAGGGCGGCCAGTGGGTAGGCGAGATGGCCGTCGGCGGGCTCTGAACGCGCCACCCGGACCCTGGGACACGTCTCCCGGACGCTCGACCCTTACGCCCGCGCACCGCTGCGCCAATACTCGGAGACAGATCCAGGCAAACGGGTAACCACCCGAAGAGGGGCCTCCATGGGACAGTCCGGCTGGCTGATGGGCCTGATGGAATTCATGTCGCTGCTGTTCATCTTCGTGGTAGGCAGCATCATCGCCGCGCTGTTGGTGCTCTACGTCATCGACCGCACTCAGCGTACCCAGGCGATCCGCCGAAACTATCCTGTCATCGGGCGGCTGCGCTATCTCCTGGAACACCTCGGCAAGTTCTTTCGCCAGTACTTCTTTGCCATGGACCGCGAAGAGTTGCCCTTCAACCGCTCGCAGCGCAGCTTTATCTACCTCGCCGCCAAGGATCTGGATACCACTTCGGCGTTCGGTTCCACCCGCGATCTCACACCGGTCGGCTCGGTGTTCTTCGTCAACTGCCCCTTCCCCACCCTGGCGACCGACGCCGCTGCCAGCGAGCCGCTCGTGATCGGCCCGCATTGCCCCCACCCCTATGCCGCGCCGTCGCTGTTCAATATCTCCGGGATGAGCTACGGCGCCATCTCGAAGCCCGCAGTGCAGGCCCTCGCACAGGGCGCCGCGCGGGCGGGTTGCTGGCTCAATACCGGTGAGGGCGGCCTGTCGCCCTACCACCTGGAGGCCGGATGCGATCTCGTGTACCAGATCGGCACGGCCAAGTACGGGGTGCGGACCCCGGACGGGCGGCTGGATCATGATCGGCTGCGGGAGATGGCCGCCCTGGCGCCCGTGCGCATGTTCGAGATCAAGCTGAGCCAGGGGGCCAAACCCGGCAAGGGCGGCCTGCTGCCGGGGCGCAAGGTCACCGAGGAGGTCGCACGGATTCGCGGCATCCCCGTCGGGCTAGACTCCGTCAGCCCCAATCGCCATGTCGAGGTCGACAGCGTTCCGGACCTGCTGGACCTGATTGCCGAGGTGCGTGTGACCACCGGCAAACCGACCGGCATCAAGTTCGTGGTTGGCGCCTACGGCTGGCTCGAGACCCTGTGTCAGGAGATCCTCGAACGCGGCCCGGCTTCGGCACCCGACTTCGTGACCGTGGACGGGGCGGACGGCGGCTCCGGCGCCGCCCCCGGGGCGCTGATGGACAGCATGGGGCTGCCATTGCGCGAAAGCCTGCCAATGGTCATCGACATCCTCGAGCGCTACGCGCTGCGCGAGCGCGTCCGTGTGATTGCCTCTGGAAAGCTTGTCACCCCGACCGACGTCGCCTGGGCGCTGTGCGTGGGGGCCGATTTCGCGGTGTCCGCACGCGGCTTCATGTTCGCCCTCGGCTGCATCCAGGCCATGCAGTGCAACAAGGACAGCTGCCCCACGGGCATCACCACCCACAACCCCCGACTGCAGCAAGGCCTGGACCCGACCCGCAAGGCCGTCCGGGTGGCGAACTACGTCCGCAACACCATCCACGAAGTCGAAGTGATCGCGCACTCCTGCGGCGTTCATGAACCACGCGAACTGGAACGCTTCCACGGCCGCATCGTCGCCAGCCACGGCCAGTCGGTCCCGCTGGACGCCTTCTACCCCACATTGCGGGAAATCCACCAGGGCCTTGATGTGCACTCCGGCTCGCCCGGCGCGATGCATCCCGGCGACCACGATTGAGACATGGCGTAGCGTGCGGCACGGGCAGACCCTCGACGCACAGGGAGATGCCACGACAGCGAGCGGGGCTGGTATCCTCGCAGTCCATTACCAGCCACCTTCGTGGTGGCTGAAAGATTCGGACCGGGTTCCCCCGGACCCATGGATGCTGGAGGCCGCATGAGCAGTACGCACCGTCCCACCGATATCCAGTTGCATCAGAAGTCGCGCATCCTGGAACTGACCTATTCCGATGGCTCGCATTTCGAGCTGCCCTGCGAGTTTCTGCGCGTGTACTCGCCCTCGGCCGAGGTGCGCGGACACGGCAAGGGCCAGGAGGTGCTGCAGGTCGGCAAGGAGGATGTGAACATCACCGAGATCGAGCCGGTCGGCAACTATGCGGTGAAGCTCGTGTTCTCCGACGGCCACGACACCGGCATCTATGACTGGGACTACCTGCACGAGCTCGGCACGGACCAGGAGCGTCTGTGGCAGGATTACCTGGATCGGCTGAAAGAGGCCGGGCACGAGCGCAAGACGCACTGACAACGGCACTTTGATGAAAGAAGAACCCGGCAAGACCCACTTCGGCTACCAGACCGTCCCCGAGTCCGAGAAGGCCTCGCGCGTGGGCGAGGTATTCCACTCGGTCGCCTCGCGCTATGACGTGATGAACGACCTGATGTCGATGGGCGTCCATCGCATCTGGAAGCGCTACACACTGGAGCGCACCGGCGTGCGACCGGGCATGAAGATCCTGGACCTGGCCGGGGGCACCGGGGACCTGGCCGGGGCCTTTGCTCCGCGGGTCGGACCGAAGGGACAGATCGTGGTCTGCGACATCAACGCCTCGATGCTGGAGGCCGGGCGCGACCGCATGCTGGACGAGGGCCACGTGGGCAACCTGGACTTCGTGCAGGCCGACGCCGAACAGCTCCCCTACCCGGACGACTATTTCGACCGCGTGACCATCGCCTTCGGCCTGCGCAACGTGACCCGCAAGGAGCGCGCGCTGGCCGAGATGCGCCGGGTGATCAAGCCGGGCGGGCGTGTGCTGGTGCTGGAGTTCTCGCAGCCGATGGCGCCGCTGCGTCCGATCTATGACATCTATTCGTTCAAGATGCTGCCGCTGATGGGCAAGCTGGTCGCGAACGACGCGGACAGCTACCGCTATCTGGCCGAGTCCATCCGCATGCACCCGGATCAGGAGACCCTGGCCGGCATGATGCGCGGCGCCGGGCTGGAACGCGTGGAGTACGACAACCTGACCGGCGGCATCGTGGCCCTGCACCGCGGCACGAAGTTGTAGCGTCTTTATGGCCGAACCCTTCGCCCTGCCCAGCCCGTTCACGGCCCTGATCGAGGCCACGCTGAACGAACACCTGGCGAGCGCCCCGGAGAAGGACCGGGCGCGGCTGGCCGGGCCTGCGATCGCGATCGTGATCGAGCCTCCGGGGATCGCGCTGTCGCTGGTCGGGGCCGCCGATCGGCTACAGGTCGTGGGCGGCATCGAAGACCCGGTGGATGTGCAGCTCTCGGGCTCCCCGCTGTCGCTGGCCGCCGCGATGGCGCGCGACGACCGCTCCGGACTCACCATCACCGGCGATGCCACCGTGCTCTCCGATCTTCAGCACGCACTGCGTGACGCCGGGATCGACTGGGAGGACCTGTTCGAGCGCTTTGCCGGCGCCGGGGCGGCCGGGCCGCTGCGCCACCTGCTGGACCAGGCACGCGACAGCCTGCGCCACCTCGGCCGGCGCTCTGCCGAGGACACGGCCGACTACCTGCGCGACGAACTCGAATGGCTGCCGGCCGGCGGCGCGTTCGAGGCCTTCGCCGAAGACGTGGCCGATCTGCGCGACGACCTCGCCCGGCTCGATGCCCGGCTGCGTCGACTGGAGGCAAAGCCCTCCGCACCTGACGACCGGCAGGCCTGATGCGCCGCGCGTTGTACCGGGGCCTGCGGCTGTGGACCATTGCGCGGGTCCTGGTGCGCTATCGCCTGGACGTCATCCTGTTCACGCTGAAGCCGCTGCGCCCGCTCAGCTTCCTGCTTCATCTCGCCCCCTGGAACTGGTTCCGCCGCACTGAAGGCACCCGCGGCGAGCGCATCCGCCGCGCGCTGGAGGATCTGGGCCCGATCTTCATCAAGTTCGGACAGATGCTCTCCACCCGGCGCGACCTGCTCCCGGACGACATCGCGATCGAGCTCGCGCGCCTGCAGGATCGGGTGCCGCCGTTCCCCAGCGATCAGGCCCGCGCGGTGATCGAATCGGAACTGGAACGCCCGATCGAGATCGCCTTTGCCGCCTTCGAGGACACGCCCATCGCCTCGGCCTCCATCGCCCAGGTGCACGCGGCCACGCTGCAGGACGGGCGCGAGGTGGTGGTCAAGGTGGTCCGCCCCGGCATCCTCAAAACCATCCGCGCCGATCTCGAGGTGATGCACCTGATCGCGGACCTGGCGGATCGCTACTGGTCGGAGGCCAAGCGTCTGCGCCCGCGCGAGGTGGTGGACGAATACGAGAAGACCGTCACCGACGAGCTGGACCTGATCCGCGAGGGCGCCAACGCCGCCGCGATCCACCGCAACTTCGAGGACAGCCACCTGCTGTACATCCCGGAGATCATTTGGGACTACACTCGCCGCAGCGTCGTCGTGATGGAACGCATCGGCGGCATCCCGGTGGCCGACATCGCCGCTCTGCGCGAACGTAACGTGGACCTGAAGCTGCTGGCCGAGCGCGGGGTGGAGATCTTCTTCACCCAGGTGTTCCAGCACAACTTCTTCCATGCCGATATGCATCCGGGCAACATCTTCGTCGATGCCACCCACCCGGATGACCCGACCTACCTGGCAGTGGATTTCGGCATCGTCGGCTCGCTGCTGGACTCGGACCAGCGCTATCTGGCGGAGAACTTCCACGCCTTCTTCAACCGCGACTATCGCCGCGTGGCCGAGTTGCATGTGGAATCCGGCTGGGTGCCGAAGGACACCCGCGTCGACGAGTTCGAGGCGGCGATCCGCACCGTCTGCGAACCGATCTTCCAGCGCCCGCTGGACGAGATCTCCTTCGGCCAGGTCCTGCTGCGCCTGTTCCAGACCGCGCGCCGCTTCAACATGGAGGTCCAGCCGCAACTGGTGCTGCTGCAGAAGACCCTGCTGAACATCGAGGGCCTGGGCCGCCAGCTCTACCCCCAGCTCGACCTGTGGACCACCGCCAAGCCGTTCATCGAGGAGTGGATGCACGAACGCATGGGCGTGCGCGCGTTCATCCGCAATGCGCAGCAGCACCTGCCGCGCCTGCTGGCGCACCTGCCGGAGCTGCCGATGCACCTGGAGAAGGCCCTGACGATCGAGGAGCAGCGTGCCGAGCGCGACGCCGCGCTACGCCAGCAAATCCGCGAGCTGGAAGAGGGCCTGCGCCGCCAGAACCGACGACGCCATGAGGCCTGGGGCGGCGCGGGACTGCTCGCCCTGGCGGGGCTCGCCACACAGCTGGAGGTCTCCACCTGGCTGGGCCTGGCCTGGCCGGTCTGGCCGCTGGGCCTGCTTGGTGCAGCGATGCTGTTGTTCAGCCTGCGCCCGGGCCCCTACCGTCGCCCCGTCGACCGCGGCTGACTACCTCCCTTTCCGCGGCAGCGGCCGCTGGGTGTGTTCTCCCAATAATGCGAAAGAGAGCAGCCTCTGGCGGACGAAGACCGGCGGGCGTCCGGTCGCCGGGGGGCTCGGCTCCTACAGGGGCCGGGGCGGCCGAGTCCGCCCGGGTTCAGACATCGAGCAGTAAGCGCGCCGGGTCCTCGATGACCTCCTTGATCGCGACCAGGAACTGCACCGCCTGGGCGCCATCGACCAGGCGGTGGTCGTAGGACAGGGCCACGTACATCATCGGCCGGACGACGACCTCGCCATCCACCGCGACGGGACGCTCCTTGATCGCGTGCATGCCGAGGATCGCGCTCTGCGGCGGGTTCAGGATCGGCGTGGAGAACAGCGAGCCGAACACGCCTCCGTTGGTAATGGTGAAGGTGCCGCCGCGCAGTTCGTCGATGTCCAGCTTGCCGTCTCGGGCACGCTCGGCGAAGTCGCGGATGCGCCGTTCGATGTCCGCAATCGAGGCGTTGCCGGTATCGCGCAGCACCGGCACCACCAGTCCGCGCGGCGACGACACCGCGATGCCGATGTCGCTGTAGTGGTGGTAGACGATCTCCTCGCCGTCGAGTGCTGCATTGATCACCGGAAAACGTTCCAGCGCGTGCGTGGCCGCGGCCACAAACAGCCCCATGAAGCCGAGCTTGGTGGAGTGGCGCTTCTCGAAGGTCTCCTTGTAGCGTCCGCGCAGGGCCATCGCCGCGGACATGTCGATCTCGTTGAAGGTGGTCAGCATCGCGGTGGACTGCTTGGCCTCCAGCAGCCGCTCGGCGATGCGCGCGCGCAGCCGCGTCATCGGGACGCGCTCGATGCGCTCGGCGCGGTCCGCCGGCTCGGCCGCGCGTGCCGCAGGGCGAACGGATGCGCCGGAATCCTTCGCCTGCGCGGCCGTACGGGTACCCACCCCCGTGGCTCGCTGGTCACGAACGCGCTCCACATCCTCGCGCTGGATACGCCCGTCTTCTCCGGTCCCGTCGACCTCCCCGGCGCTGAGTCCGGCCTCCTGCAACAAGCGCCGAACGGAGGGAGAGGGCGGAGGCGCACTGCTGGCTTCCTCCGTTGCCGCACGGGAGGCGCCGGACTCGGCGGCGGGCTGAGCGGCGGCGCGTACCTCCCTTGCCTCGGCGGCCTGGGCGGGCTCGGCAGGCCGCGCCCGATCCTCTGTCTTCGCCGCCGCCGGTGCTCCAGTGGCCTCGTCTTCCGGGTCCTCCGTCGCGGCCTCGGCCGCCCCCAGATAGCCCAGCACGGCATCGGCCTTGACCACGTCGCCCTCGCTGACGGACAGCTCGAGCAGGGTGCCCGGGCTGGGCGCCGAGACCTCGAGTACGACCTTGTCGGTCTCCAGCTCGGCGATCAGTTCGTCGCGCTTTACGGTATCGCCGGCCTTCTTGTGCAGGGCGATGACGGTCGCGTCGGCGACCGACTCGGGGAGTTCCGGGACCTGGATCGGGGTACGATCGGATGCCATTTCGCTTCCTTGTGCTGTACGTCAGTGTCGAAGGTTCAGGGAGTCGGGTGCGGGGTGTCGCGCGAGCTGATCGGCCCGAAGGCGCGTTCGAGCAGGTCCTTCAGCTGTGCCTTGTGCACCTCGGGATAGCCGACGGCGGGCGCGGCGGCCGGGGGCCGGGCGACCGCGTGCAGGGTCTGGCCACGCACCGCCAGCAACGGGTTGATGCGGGGGGCGACGAACTCCAGGTAGCCCTGGTTCTCCGGCTCGTCCTGCACCCATACGAACTCGTCGGCCTCCGGGTAGCGGCCGAGCAACTCGGTCAGGCGTTCCTCGGGGAAGGGGTAGCACTGTTCCAGCCGCAGGATCGCGGTATCGGCGTGCTCGCCCTCGGCCTGGCGCGAGGCCAGGTCGTAGAAGATCCGCCCGCTGGTCAGCAGCACCCGCCGCACCTTGCCGGGATCCTCGATGCGGGCGTCGTCGATCACCGTCTGGTACTGGCCGGTGGTCAGCGCCTCGAGATCGGAGACGGCATCCTTGTGTCGCAAAAGGCTCTTCGGCGTCATAACGATGAGCGGCTTGCGATAGGGCCGCAGCATCTGGCGGCGCAGCAGGTGGAACATCTGCGCCGGCGTGGTCGGCACGCAGACCTGCATGTTCTCCTGCGCCGCGAGCTGCAGGAAGCGTTCGGGGCGCGCCGAGGAATGCTCCGGCCCCTGCCCTTCGTAGCCGTGCGGCAGCAGCAGGGTCAGACCGGACAGGCGCCCCCACTTCTGCTCGCCGGAGGAGATGAACTGGTCGATCACCACCTGGGCGCCATTAACGAAGTCACCGAACTGCGCCTCCCAGATGACCAGGGCCTCGGGCGCGGCGGTCGCGTAACCATATTCGAAGGCCAGCACGCCCTCCTCGGATAGCAGGGAATCAATCACCAGGAAGCGCGGGTGGTCCGGATCCAGCCGCCGCAGCGGCACGATGGCCTTGCCGGTTTTCTGGTCGTGCAGCACCGCATGGCGGTGAAAGAAGGTGCCGCGGCTGGAGTCCTGCCCGGACAGGCGGATGCGGTAGCCATCCTGGATCAGCGCGCCATAGGCCAGGGTCTCGGCCGCGCCCCAGTCCAGCGGCTGCTCGCCCCGCGCCATGGCCACGCGGGCCTCCAGGATCTTTTTCACGCGGTCGTTGGGATGAAAACCCTCCGGGGGCGTGGACAGCTGCTCCAGCGTGCGCGCCAGCCGGTCCGCGGGGGCACCGGTGTCCACGTCCTGATCCCAGGTCTGGTTCAGGTAGGGGCCCCAGTTGGTGGAAGAACCGGCGTGCCCGTTGCGCTCGCGCAGCAGCGACAGAGCCACCGGCTTGCCGGCATCCAGGCGCCCGCGGTAGTCCTCCAGTGCCTGCTCCTGTGCGTCCTCGGTGGTCAGCCCCTCGCGGATCAGGTGCCGGGCGTAGCGCTCGCGGGTGGTCGGCAGCTCGCGGATCCGGTGGTACATGCGCGGCTGAGTGGCCGCCGGCTCGTCCGCCTCGTTGTGCCCCTGGCGGCGATAACAAACGAGATCGATGACCACGTCCTTGCCGAAGCGCATGCGGTAGTCGAGCGCCATCTGGGTCACGAATACCACCGCCTCGGGGTCATCACCGTTCACATGCAGGATCGGCGCGCTCACCATCTTGGCGACATCGGTTGCGTAATGCGTCGAACGCGCATCTTTCAGGGTCGACGTCGTAAACCCAATCTGGTTGTTCACCACCACGTGCACGGTGCCCTTGGTGGAGAACCCCCGGGTCTGGGACATGTTCAGGGTCTCCATCACCACGCCCTGCCCGGCAAACGCGGCATCGCCATGGATCACGATCGGCATCACGCGGTTGCCCTTGCGGTCGCCGATGCGCACCTGGCGCGCGCGCACCGAGCCCTCCACCACCGGGGTCACAATCTCCAGGTGCGAGGGGTTGAAGGCCAGGGCCAGATGCACGGCACCGCCCGGGGTTTCCAGATCCGACGAGAACCCCATGTGGTACTTCACGTCCCCGGTCCCGCGGTCATCGCGCGGGCGCCCCTCGAATTCGTTGGCCAGTTCTTCCGGGGACTTGCCGAACAGATTGACCAGCACGTTCAGACGCCCGCGATGGGCCATGCCGACCACGAGCTCCTGCAGGCCCCGCGCACCCCCTCGCTGGACCAGTGCGTTCAGAAGCGGGATCAGGCTCTCCGCCCCCTCCAGGGAAAAACGCTTCTGGCCGACATAGCGCCGGTGCAGATACCGCTCCAGCCCCTCGGCCGCGGTCAGGCGTTCGAGAATGGCCAGGCGCGTGTCGGAGTCGAAGCCGAAGCGGCCATGCGCGGATTCCAGGCGCTCCTGCAGCCAGCGCTTCTCGTCGGTGGCCATCAGGTGCATGTATTCCGCGCCGATGCTGGCGCAGTAGGTCTCCTTCAGGACCCTCTCGATCGTATCCAGGGAGACCCGGCCGTCGATGAACAGCGAACCGGGGTCAAAGGTCACATCGGGCCCGACGCGATCCAGGCCGTGGTGCTCGCGGCTCAACTCGCGTGGCGGCTCCGGCGACTCGCGCTCCAGCGGATCAAGGCGCGCGCCGAAGTGGCCGAGGTAGCGGTAGGCATTAATGAACTGCAGCACGCGGATCTGCAGCTGCTCGTGCGCCAGATCCGGACGATCGGTCGATCGCCGGCGGCGTTCAGGACGCCCCGCGCCCTCCAGCGAGCGAAAATAGTCGGCCCAGGCCGGCGGTACCGAGTCGGGGTCTTCGCGGTAGCGCTCCAGCAGCCCTTCGGCAAAGGCGAGGTTGTCCGGGTGCAGTTCCTGGCCGGAGACGGGGCTGTCCAGCCGGTGCCGGGATGGCATCTCGTTCATTCGCGGTCTTCCCATTCCTGATGCGCCTACCCTTGTGACTCCCTCGGCGCGCGAGGTTCCTTGGAGACACCGTGGCGCTTCGACGCAGGCTGGGTTCGAGAGTAGCGCGTTTGCCCGGCCGAAGGCACACGGCCCGCATGCGGAACGTGCGATTCCGGCGCGCTTTCCCTACCATTCGCGCATGGATGTCTCCCCCCTGCTCGATTCCCTGAACCCGGCCCAGCGCGAGGCCGTGGCCGCCCCGCCACAACCGCTGCTGGTCCTGGCCGGCGCCGGTTCCGGCAAGACCCGCGTGCTGGTGCACCGCATCGCCTGGCTGATCGGCGTCGAGGGCGTGGCCCCGCACAGCCTGCTGGCGGTCACCTTCACCAACAAGGCGGCGGCCGAGATGCGCGGGCGCATCGAATCGCTGCTGGGTCACCCGGCGACCGGGCTGTGGGTCGGCACCTTCCACGGACTGGCCCACCGCCTGCTGCGCCAGCACTGGCAGGAGGCGAAGCTGCCCCAGGGCTTTCAGATCCTCGACTCCGACGACCAGCTGCGCATGGTCAAGCGCGTGCTGCGCGGGCTGGAACTGGACGAGTCGCGCTGGCCGCCGAAGCAGGCGCAGTGGTACATCAATGCGCGCAAGGACGAGGGCTCGCGCCCGGAACACCTGCCGGACACCGGCGACCCGGTCGCGCGCCAGTGGGTACGCGTCTACACCACCTACCAGCAGGCCTGCGAACGCGCCGGCGTGGTGGACTTCGCCGAGCTGATGCTGCGCTCGCTGGAGCTGCTGCGCGACAACAAGGCCCTGCTGGAGCACTACCGCACGCGCTTTCGCCACGTGCTGGTGGACGAGTTCCAGGACACCAACGACATCCAGTACGCCTGGCTGCGCCTGCTGGCCGGTGACAGCCCGGTGTTCGCGGTCGGCGACGACGACCAGTCGATCTACGGCTGGCGCGGCGCCAGGATCGAGAACATCCAGCACTTCCAGAAGGATTACCCCGGCACCCAGGTGGTCCGCCTGGAACAGAACTACCGTTCCAGCGCCAACATCCTGAATGCGGCCAACGCCCTGATTCGGCACAACTCCGGACGCCTCGGCAAGGAACTGTGGACCGAGGACACCGAAGGCGCGCCGGTACGCCTGTACACCGCGCTGAACGAGCAGGAAGAGGCGCGCTTCATCGCCGAGACCATCGCCCGCCACGTGGACGAGGGCGGGCTGTACCGCGAGTGCGCGGTGCTCTACCGCTCCAACGCCCAGTCGCGCGTACTGGAAGAGACCTTCATCGGCCGGCGCATGCCCTACCGCGTCTACGGCGGCCTGCGCTTCTTCGAGCGCCAGGAGATCCGTGACGCCCTGGCCTATCTGCGCCTGGCGGGCAATGGCGATGACGACGCCGCCTTCATGCGCGTGGTCAACCAGCCCCCGCGCGGGATCGGCGAAAAGACCCTGGAAGGCCTGCGCCAGGCCGCCCAGGCGGCGGATACCAGCCTGTTGCAGGCGGCCACCCAAGCAGTGGATTCCGACGCCCTCCCCGGGCGCGCGCGCAACGCGGTCGCCGGCTTCGTGCAGCTCGTTCGCACCCTGCAACAGGAGCTGCCGCGCCAGCCGCTGGCGGACCAGGTGGAACAGGCGATCGAGCGCGCACAGCTGCGCGAGCACTACAAGAAGGAAAAGGGCGAACGCGGCGAGGCACGGCTGGAGAACCTGGACGAGCTGGTAGGGGCCGCGCGCGCCTTCGACATGGAGTCCACCGCCGAGAGCGAGGAAGGCGAGGGCAATCGCCTGACGGAATTCCTCGCTCACGCGGCGCTGGAGGCCGGCGAAGGTGCGGCCGATCCGCACGAGGACGCGGTGCAGATGATGACCCTGCACTCGGCCAAGGGCCTGGAGTTCCCGCTGGTCTTCCTGACCGGCATGGAGGAGGGCCTGTTCCCCAACGCCCGCTCGCTGGAGGAACCGGGCCGACTGGAGGAGGAACGCCGCCTGGCCTACGTCGGCATGACCCGCGCCGAGAAGGAGCTGTACCTGATCCACGCCGAGACCCGGCGGCTGTACGGGCGCGAGTCCTACAACGTCGCCTCGCGTTTCATCAACGAGATCCCGGAAGACGCGCTGGAGGTGCTGCGCCCGCAGGCCTCGCCGTATGGCGCCGGACGCTTCGCCGCGGCCCGACAGAAGACCGCGGGCTTCGGGTCCATGGATGCCCAGGCCGCCTCGGCCTCCGCGGCGGGCCTGGCCATCGGCGCGCGCGTGCATCACGCGAAATTCGGCGAGGGCCTGATCACCCAGTTCGAGGGTTCCGGCAACTCGGCCCGGGTGCAGGTGAACTTCGCCCACGCCGGCTCCAAGTGGCTGGTCCTCAGCTTCGCCAAACTGGAGGTCCTGGGTTAGGCTTTTTTCACCACAGAGAACACAGAGGGCACGGAGAAGGGCCAGGGCGATTTACAGGAAGGTGGGGAGACAGGAAAAGAAGGACTGGATTAATGGGGCTGGCATGGTGAGCGAGTAGGATGCGATTCGCAGCGCTCATCACATCCTACTTTTTACCGTTTTCTCCGTGTCCTCTGTGCCCTCTGTGGTGCAAACGCCCTTGACCCCCTTCGTGTCTTCGTGCGCTTCGTGGTGCAACAAAAAGCCCCGCTTCGGCGGGGCTTGTGATCATGAGCACGCGTAACGATCACTCGATCTTGATGTAGGCGAAGCCTTCCTCATTCTGCAGCTCGGCCACGCGCACCACACCCGAGGGCACGAAGTTCACGTGGTCGTAGACCAGGTCCTCGTCCAGACCGATCTGCGAACGGGTGATCTCGCACAGCTCCAGCTTCACGCCGTGGGTGGTCGCGAGGCTCATCAGGCGGCCGCGCAGCGTGTCACGCTCTTCCTTCAGCTCCTCGTCGGCCTCGAACGGGGTATCCGCCAGGTCGTCATCGGTCAGGAAGCGGATGCCGTGGGCGACGAACACGATGCGCACGTCGGCGTCGATGAACTGGTTCTGGTAGTGGGTCATCATGTTGTTGATGCTGGTCAGCATCGCGGAGAAGCGACGCGGATCGGCAAAGTCGGCGTGATAGACGACCTTCGCCTCCGGCTCGAAGGCCTTGGCCTGCGGCATGAAGGCCAGGCTGGCGACCAGCAAGGCCGCCAACAGGAAGACCATGCCCGGGACAGCCGCTGGCGCGGCCCGAAGGGTCTGTTCGAAACGGTTCATCGTAGGCTCCTTTGGATGGTTGTCTTCTCTCTAGAGTAGACGCGCCGAAAGCCTGCTGTCATTCCCGTCACGCCCCGTCTCCAGTTGACGCGCGACCCGGCCGGCGGTATGCTCTGCCGCCTTTTCCAGAACCTAGCGATTCAACGCGAGGGAAGTACTTTGGCGAATATTGCTTCTGCCCGTAAGCGGGCCCGTCAGGCGGTCAAGAACCGCGCTCACAACATGGCACTGCGCTCCCGTTTCCGTACGGCCATGAAGGCCGTTCTGAAGCCGCTGCACAAGGGCGACGCCCAGGCAGCCGCCGAGGCCTACAAGTCGGCCGTGACGGTGATCGACAAGACCGTGAGCAAGGGCCTGATTCACAAGAACAAGGCGGCGCGTCACAAGAGCCGCCTGAACGCCCGCATCCGCGACCTGGCCCAGGGCTAAGCCCCGGGATCCGGCCGGCCTCGCGCCGGCCGCGGAAAGGTGAATCGCGAAGCCGCGCCCCGCATACGGGCGCGGCTTTTTGCGTGGGCGGCATTGCGTCAGCCCGCGCCTCGAACGTGCGGATACCCGGACCCGAGACCCCGTCATCGCCAGTCGCACAGCGACGTGGCGATCTCTCGGGATACCCCGTGACCGTCACGCACCTTCCACAATGATGGTTTACCGGGGCGGGAAGACGCGCGCCTCGCCCTCGCCACGCGGATCGGAGGCGGCCTCCAGACGGCCGTCCCCAAGCTCCCACAGGATGGCGTGCATGTCGCCGAACGGGCGTACCTGCGGGACCAGCTGGTGGCCGCGCGCGACCAGCTGACCACGGAGCTCGGCATCAAAAGCACCGGTCTCGTGTTCTACGCGATCCGGCAGGTACTGGTGGTGGTAGCGCGGCGCGGCGACCACGTCGTCGATGGTCCGCCCCTCGAGCACCCCGAAGATGCCGTGCAACACCATGGTGATGATGCGGCTGCCGCCCGGGGTGCCCAGGATGGCCACCCGCTCGTCGGTCTCGACAAAGGTCGGGCTCATGCTCGACAGCGGCCGGCGCTGCGGGGCGATGGCATTGGCCTCGAAACCCACCAGCCCGTAGGCGTTCGGCTCGCCCGGCTTGGCCGAGAAGTCGTCCATCTCGTTGTTCAGCAGGACGCCCGTGCCGGGCACCACGTAGCCCGAGCCGAACGGATAGTTGAGCGTCAGGGTGGCCGCGACGCGATTGCCCTCGGCGTCGATCACGGAGAAGTGGGTGGTCTCCCGGCTCTCGGGCGCGGGTTGCGGCGGGCGTTCGGCCTGCGGCTCCACCGACAGGGGCAGGTAGCGGCTGGGAGTGGCCGTATCCGGATGGATCGTGGCGCGCAGGCCGGCCGCATAGTCGCGAGACAGGAGCCGCTCCAGAGGCATCTCGACGTGATCCGGGTCGCCCAGGTATTCGGCGCGGTCGCGGTAGGCGCGACGCATGGCCTCGATGGTCAGGTGGACGCGCATGTCCGGCGCCAGCTGCTCGAGGTCGTAAAAGGACAGGATGTTCAGGATCTGGCCGAGGGCGACGCCCCCGGACGACGGCGGCGATGCCGTCGTGATCTCGGCCCCGAGATAGTCCAGGCGGACGGGGTCACGCTCGACCACCTCGTACCCGGCCAGGTCCTCCAGCGTCCAGATACCCCCAGCCTCGCGAACGCCCTCGACCAGCTGTCCGGCCAGCTCGCCGGTGTAGAAGCCGTCGTGACCGGCGTCCGCCAGCCGCCGCAGGGTCGCGGCAAGGTCGGGCTGGCGCAGGATCGCGCCCGCGTCCGGCAGGTGGCCGTCGTCCAGGTAGATGTCACGGGCACCGGCCCCGTCGCGCAGGGCCTGATGACGAAAGCCCGCCATCTGCAGATAGCGGCCGCTGACCGGCACGCCGTCTTCGGCCAGGCGGATCGCCGGGGCCAGGCTGTCGGCGAGGGACAGCCGCCCGTAGGTACGCGCAATGTGGTCCATGCCTGCAGGCATGCCGGGGATCCCGGCTGCGAGCACGCCATCCAGGGACAGCCCGTCGATCACCTCGCCGTCGGCATCCAGGTACATGTCGCGGTCGGCCGCGGCGGGGGCGGTCTCGCGGGCATCCACCATCACACTGCGACCGGTCCCGGCCTCGTGCAGCAGGAAGAACCCACCACCCCCGAGACCGGAACCGTAGGGCTCGGCCACCCCCAGCGCGGCGGTGATGGCGACGGCGGCATCGAAGGCATTGCCGCCGTCGCGCAACACGGCCTCGCCCGCCTCGCTGGCAGCCGGATGGGCGGTGGCCACCGCGTGCTGCCCGGGCCCGGCGAAGGCCAGCGGGGCCGCCAGCGTCAGGGTGACGAGGACCGCGCCGTACAGGAGGGGGCGATGCCAGCCCATGGGGGTCGCCTACTTCGCGGCCATCAGGGCTTCATATTTAGCCTGCAACTGCTCGCGGGTCTCCTTGTGATCGGGGTCCAGCGGAATGCAGTCCACCGGGCAGACATCCTGACATTGCGGCTCGTCAAAATGCCCGACACATTCGGTGCACAGATTGGGGTCGATCTCGTAGATCTCGTCGCCCGGATAGATGGCCTCGTTCGGGCACTCGGGTTCGCAGACATCACAATTGATGCATTCATCGGTGATCATCAGGGCCATGGGCCAGTCCTCGTGTCGAGTGTCGGCCGGCTAGCGCGCCGCGCCGTTTTGTTCTGCCAGCATGCGCGCCACGCCGGGACTTACGAAGTTTGAGACGTCTCCGCCCAGACGGGCGATTTCCCGTACCAGACTCGAGGAGACAAAGCTGTATTCCTCTGCCGGCGTCAGGAACAGCGTTTCGACCTCCGGCGCAAGCTGACGGTTCATTGCCGCCAGCTGGAACTCGTGCTCGAAATCGGACACCGCCCGCAGGCCGCGCAGGATCACGTTGCCCCCCTGCTCGTGGACAAAATGCGCCAGCAGGACGTTGAAACCCTGCACCTCCACACCGGGGATCTCGCCCACCGCCTCGCGCGCCAGGGCGACACGGGTCTCGAGCGGGAAGGCTGGCCCTTTGTTCGGGTTGGCCGCCACCGCGACGACCACGCGATCAAACAGGCGCGCGGCACGCCGCACGATATCGGTATGGCCGTGGGTGATCGGATCGAAGGTGCCAGGATAGATGGCGGTGACGGGCATGGGCGAAAGGCCGACCGGGAAAACCCCCATTAGACCCCAAGCACCGCGAGCAGACAAAATACGGGTTACGCCTGTCGCCCGAATCAAGGATTGCCCCATGACTGATGACTACCGCCCCCCGCTGGCCGACTACTGGGATCAACTGGAGGCACGCTACGGCGGTAGCTTCAACTTTCACCAGATCTCGCGCGACGAACTGGCGCAGCTGGTGGAACACCTGCGTCACGCGGTAAAGGACGACCCGCAGGTCACGGACGTGGAAAAACAGAACCTGGGCCTGGTGCTCAAGCACGCCGAACAGACGCTGGAGAAACGCAAGTAGGAACCGCCACGGCAATCCCGGCGGCGTCGAGATGGTCCCCCGCGGCGCAACCGGGAGCCGTGGGGCCCCGCCGATGACCGCGTCAGGGCCCAGCCCGCCGTAAAGGCTCAGCGGGCACCGGCCTCGAGTGCGGTGGCACAAGGCGGCAATGCACGACACTCGGCGCCTCCGTCCGGGGCGTTCGCCACCGCACCAAGGGTGCGAGCATAGCGGCCCGGCCCCGCCAGGCCGGCCGCGCAACTCGCCGCCTCGCGTGCCTGCTCGCCGCATTCGCGGGCAATCAGCACATGCGCCAGGTTGTTCCAGCCCTCGTGGCGCGCCGGGTCGCGCTCCACCAGCCTGCGCAAGGCGTCCTCGGCCGTGGGCAGGTCGCCCTGGGCAAACGCCACATTGGCCCGACCCACATAGGGAATCGGCTCTTCGGGCCAGCGCTCCATCGCCGTCTCGTAGCCGGTGGCCGCCGCCGCGAACCGCCCGGTCTGCTCCAGCTCGTTGACCGCCCGCAACCAGCGCAGCGGGGTCGCCGTCGCCGGCAGGGTATCCGGCGCCATCACCAGAAACGCCCAACGCTCCCCGCGCGCCCAGGTCCGCTCGAAGCGGGCAAACGAGTTCACGTGGCGCTGGATGGGGCCGCTGCGCAGGAAGATCTCGCGATCGTCCAGGTCATAGCCGATGACCACCGCGAAGTGCCATTCAGGGATCAGGGCGACCCCGAGGTTCTGGAACACCACCACCGGGTTGCCCGCGGCGACCTCGCGCAGGATGGCCTCCAGCTGGGGCTCGATGCGATAGGCGATCTGGTCGCGCGCGCGCACCGCCGCGCGCATCTCGGTCTGCAGGCTGCCCTCGCGGGCGGGGATGTAGACCTCGTCGATGAGATCATCCAGAGCGGCATCAATACCCCGGGCGCTCAGGGCGGTGGCCAGCGCGGCGGGGCCGCACTGGTACTGCTCCTGGGGGAAGAAAGGGGTGTCGGTCAGCTCCACGCGCGACGGCAGGTCCGCCGGACGCTCGCTGGCCAGGCCCGCGCTCTGCGGTGCGGTGGCGCAACCACCCAGGCCGAGCGCGGCAAGCCCCAGACCGCAAACAAGAACGGCGAGCCCGAAGGCTCGCCGTCGACTCATCGATGTCATGGCTGGGCCAGGGAACCTAGCGGCTGCCGCGCGCCGGACCCACGAACGAGAAGATGTCGGTCACGCCCACCGCATCGAGGATCACGAACACGACGAACACAATGGCGACCACGCCGAGGGCGCTGGCGGCGCCGGCCGGGTCGGTCTCCATGTGCGCCTCCAGGCGGGCCAGTTCCTCGTCGGTCAGGCGGGCCACGCGCTGCTCGGCGCGCTCGGGATCGACACCCATCTCGATCAGCTGGGCACGGACCTCGGCGTCATTGAGCTGTTCCAGCAGATGGGCGCGGGTATCGTCCGCGCTGGCCTGCTGGATCATGCTGCCGGTATCCAGCATGCCCACGCCGGCGAAGGCCGGTGTGGCGGGAAGCAGGGTCAGCGCCAGCGCGACCAGAAAGGCCGCGGGAGCGGACAGGACTCGACGGAACGAAAGTACGTGCATGGCAGACTCCTTGGAAATGGGTCGATGGATACGAGTGTAGCGCGCCCTTGCCACAAAACGACCGGCCGCGAACAGAAATCGCGGCCGGAATCACATCGCTCAGCTTTCCTCGGGGGCCTCGACCACGTTGATCTCGTATTCCAGGACCTCGACCCCGCGCGCCCAGGCCCCGCCGCAGACGGAGTTGTCACGCGTGCGGTTTTCCGTGGCCCCCGGTGCCAGCGTGCGCCACAGACGGGTGGCCGTGCGCACGTCGTCTTCCAGTTCGCCCGGGCAGTTGTAGGCGATCTTGGTGACGCGCACCTCCAGCCAGTCGTCGGTGTTGTTGGTCGCCCGCCACTGCCCGCGTACGTTGGCGCAGCCGTACTCGCGCATGCGGTATTCGAAGGTCACCTCCTCTGGCGAGCCGTCCGCGGGCGCGAAATAGGCGCCCTGCGCGGCGACCTGGCCCGGGGCCAGGAATGCCGCGGCCAGAACGCTGGCGGCCGACAGGGCAAGCGTGCGGTTCAGGATTCGCGTGTACATCGTTTCCTCCATCCGGTATCCGGTATTTGCACCCGTCTTGCGCGGGCTTGGCAGTTTTATAGACTCCGGAATGACCTATTTTGTGCCGATCCCGTTGGTCCAGAAGGGTTTTTCATCCCCGCTTCTCCGGACGCTTGTATCCCATCCTTGCAAAGGGAGCTGAAACACACATGAACGAGATCGTGCCCGCTTCCACCCTGACCTGCCCGGAATGCGGGCATCAGAAGACCGAGACGATGCCCACCGATGCCTGCCAGTGGTTCTACGAATGCGAGAGCTGCGGCACCCTGCTGAAACCCCTGCCCGGAGACTGCTGTGTGTTCTGTTCCTACGGCACCGTGCCCTGTCCGCCGATCCAGCAGGAGGGTCCGGGCGGCTGCTGCGCGCCCTCATGAACCCGACGCGCGTAGCGCAAGCCCTGGAACGCCTCCGGGACGACTTCCCGCTGGAACAGCGCCTGCAGAAGGCCCCCGAGGCCGTGCGCGCCACGTATGTCGAAGTGCTGGGACACTGGCGCCGGACCGGACGCCCCCCCGGCGCCGATGCGCTGGATGGCACCGCACTGGAGCAACTGGCGGCGCTGGATGCCGTGGCGCATCAGGCCCATGGGCTGGGCTGCTACCCCTACAGCGCGGCACCCGCCGGGATCACGGTCGCCGCCACCGGTGACGGCCCGGTGACCGCAATGTGTGCCATTGATGCCCTGGCCATCCCCATGCTGAGCGGCGCGCGGAGCCGGATCAACGCGGCCTGCAGCCACTGCAGCCAGGCGGTCGCGCTCGAATCCGGTCCCGGCGGCGTGGCGAACACCGACTCAATCGCCGTGCATTACCGGCCGCGCCGCGCGGGCGGCGCCCCGTGCTGCAGCAGTCTCTGTGACGGCATCACCTTCGTCTGTGCGGGATGCGCACCCGCCGGGCACCCGGACTACCTGGGCCTGGCCGAGGCGGATACCGTTGCCCGACAGTTCTTCGCCTTCCAGCGGGTCTGGCTGGACGCCAGTACGGCCGACAGACCCGGGCGCAGGTTTAGTCCGTCTTGACCTCGAAGGGCGGACATCTCTTCGGCAATAGCTCGCCGCGGATGCGCGGGTAGCAGGGCAGGCCCCGTTCGAACGGCGGGGTGTCCTCGCCCTGGATCAGCGGGCGCAGGTAATCGCGCGCGGCCTGGGTAATGCCGTAGCCATCCGGCGTGATGTACTCGCGCGGCATCCCCTGTTCGATGTCGGCCACGGTCTCCAGCGGGGTAAAGCCGACGCTCCAGCGGTAGGGATCGTTGGAGTCGCGGCGGATGATGGGCATAAAGGCATCCTCGCCCGCGACCACGCCCTCCACCGCTGCCCGGCCACAGCCGTAGGCCTGTTCCACGTCCACCTTCGACGCGATGTGGCGCGATGCGCGCTGGATGTAGTCCACCACCGCCCAGTGCAGCTTGTGCCCGGTCTGCTCGCGGATCAGTTCGGCCAGGCGCGGCGCGGCGCCGCCCAGCTGGGTGTAGGCATAGACGTCATGGCTCTGGGCGACGGAGAAGAGGCTGCCGTCCGGGGTCTTCAGGCCCTCGGAAACGACCACCACGCAGTACCCGTGGCGTTCGATCGTCCGGTTGAGGTGGTCGAGGAAGTCGGCCTGATCGAACGGCGTCTCGGCGAACAGGATCAGCATCGGCGGCTGGCCGTCGAACTCCTGCGCCAGCGCCGCGGCGGCGGCCAGCCAGCCGGCGTGGCGGCCCATCACCTCCATCACGAATACCTTGGTGGAACTGGTGTGCATGGACTCGACGTCCAGGCTGGCCTCGCGCACGGCCGTGGCGATGAATTTGGCGGCCGAGCCGAAGCCGGGGCTGGAGTCGGTCACGGCCAGGTCGTTGTCGATCGTCTTGGGTACGCCGATCGCCTTGATCGGGAAGCCCATGCGGTCTCCCATTTTCGCGATCTTCAGCGCCGTATCCATGGAACCGCCGCCGCCGTTGTAGAAGAAGGTGCCGATGTCATGCGCGCGGAAGACCTCGACCAGGCGCTCGTACTGCTCCGGGTCCTTGTCGGGATCACCCAGATCAAAGCGGCAGGAACCGAACGCCCCGCCCGGCGTATGCCGCAGCGCCGCCAGGGTCAGCGGGTCCTCCTGGTCGAGGTCGATGATCTCCTCGCGCAGGACACCCAGGATGCCGTCGCGCGCCGCATAGATCTTGCCGAAGTGAGCCGGGTGGGCGCGCACCGCCTCGATCACCCCCCAGGCGCTGGCATTGATAACGGCGGTCACCCCGCCGGACTGGGCATACAGCGCGTTCTGCGGCATGGAAAACCTCTTCTTTTGTGTATGGACGCGCCAAGACGCTTTGGCGCTTTTGCTACACTACGCCGTCTTTTACCCGGCGCGGCGACGCTCCAGACCTTTCGATCGCGCGGAATCCATCGACTATCAAGGCTACTAGCATCATGCATATCGGTACCACACTGACCAACTGCATCATCGAAACCCAGCGCGGGATCCAGGGCGCGACCGGCGAATTCACCGGGCTCCTGAACGATATCTCCGTGGCGTGCAAGAAGATCTCCAACCTCGTCGACAAAGGCGACCTGGTCGGGGTTCTTGGCTCCGCGGGCTCCGAGAACGTGCAGGGCGAGACGCAGAAGAAGCTCGACATCATCACCAACGAGGTGTTCATCGAGAGCCTGAGCCACAACGGCCATGCGGCCGGCCTGGCCTCCGAGGAAATGGACGAGATCTGCGAGATGCCGGCCAACGAGCCGCGCGGCCACTACCTGGTCCTGTTCGACCCGCTGGATGGCTCCTCCAACATCGACGTGAACGTCTCCGTCGGTACGATCTTCTCCATCCTGAAGGCCCCGGAAGGTGTCACCGATCCGAAGACCGAGGACTTCCTGCAGCCGGGCACCAAGCAGGTCGCCGCCGGCTACTGCCTGTACGGCCCGTCCACCATGATGGTGATGACCACCGGTCAGGGCGTGAAGATGTTCACCCTGGACAAGGACTTCGGCGAGTTCCTGCTGACCAAGGACAGCGTGCAGATCCCGGAAGACACCCAGGAATTCGCGATCAACATGTCCAACAGCCGCTTCTGGGAGGCCCCGGTCAAGCGCTACATCGACGAATGCCTGGCCGGCAAGGAAGGCGAGCGCGGCAAGGACTTCAACATGCGCTGGGTGGCCTCCATGGTCGCCGAGGTGCACCGCATCCTGTCGCGTGGTGGCGTGTTCCTGTATCCGATGGACACCAAGATGCAGGCCAAGGGCACGGCCGGCAAGCTGCGCCTGATGTACGAGGCCAACCCGATGAGCTTCATCGTCGAGCAGGCCGACGGTGCCGCCACCACCGGGCGCGAGCGCATCATGGACATCAGCCCCGAGGGCATCCACCAGCGCGTGCCGGTGGTCCTGGGCGCGAAGAACGAAGTGGAACGGATCACCCGCTACCACAACGAGGGCTGAACACCGCCCTCCTGCGCCGGTCACCCGGCGCACCCGAAAGGCCCGGCCCCGCAAGGCGCCGGGCCTTTTTGTGCGCATGTTCCACGTATTTGTAATGTGCGTTACATCGATGATACATATATAACATGTATGCGCAGGATGCCGAATGGCAGGTACTCATCCTCGCCTTTCAGGCCGGGCAGGACTCGACCCGGGTCCGGCTGTGGCGGGCGCTGAAGGCACTGGGCGCCGCCACGCTGCGCGATGGGGTCTACCTGCTGCCCAACCGCTCGGATCTGCGCGACGGCCTGCTGGAACTGGCCGAATCGGCGCGCGCGGCAGGCAACCAGGCCTACCATCTCCCGGTCGCCGCCAACCCCGAGGAACAGGCGCATTACCGCAGCCTGTTCGACCGTGAAGCGGAGTACCGGACCCTGCGAAAGAACGCGGAAACCCTGCTGGGGCAACTGCCCGCGCTGGGCGAAGCCGAGCTGCTCAAGCGGCTGCGCCAGATCCACCGCGAGGCCGATCAGTTGCGCCGCACCGACTACTTCCCGGGGCCCGACCGCGCGCCGCTGGAGGCGCAGCTGGCCCGCCTGGAAACCGCCGCCCAGGCGGTCCTGTCACCGGACGAGCCCTCGCCCGAGCCTGACACCGGCGTACCCCGGCTGGAGCCGGCGGACTACCGCGGCCGGCTATGGGCCACGCGGGCAGCGCTATGGGTGGACCGCGTCGCCAGCGCCTGGCTGATCCGCGAATTCATCGACCCCGAGGCGCGCTTCGTCTGGCTCGCGACCCCGGCCGACTGCCCGGACGAGGCGCTCGGCTTCGATTTCGACGGCGCCGCGTTCACCCACATCGGTGACCGCGTCACCTTCGAGGTGTTGCTGGCGGCCTTCGGCCTGGAACGTGACAGCGGCCTCGCCGGGCTCGGGGACATGGTGCATTTCCTCGACGTGGGCGGGCGCCCCGTCGCCGAGGCCGCGGGCTTCGAGAGCATCCTGACCGGGGCCAAGCAGCAGTGCGCGGATGACGATGCGCTGCTGGCCCGAGTCACACCCGTCCTGCACGACCTGCGCCACGCCTTTGAACAACAGTCCGGGCGCAATCCCGCATGAATGATTTCGATACGCCCAGCACCCTCCGCCCCAGCGCGCCCACGCGCGGCGAGGCCTTTCGCTACTGGCTGAAGCTTGGCTTCATCTCGTTCGGCGGGGCCGCCGGACAGATCGGGATGATGCACGAGGAACTCGTGGAACGCCGCCGCTGGGTCTCCGAGAACCGCTTCCTGCATGCGCTGAATTACACGATGGTGCTGCCCGGGCCGGAGGCGCAGCAGCTCGCCACGTATCTCGGCTGGCTGCTGCACGGCACCTTCGGCGGCCTGATGGCCGGGCTGCTGTTCATTCTGCCCTCGCTGTTTTTGATGATCGGTTTGTCCTGGGTCTACCTGGCCTTTGGCGACGTGCCTGCGGTGGAGGCGGTGTTCTATGGCATCAAGCCGGCCGTGGTCGCGATCATCGTCTACGCCGGCTGGCGCATCGGCGGGCGAGTGCTCAACAACGGCCTGCTGTGGCTGATGGCCATCGCGGCCTTCCTGGCGATCTTCGCACTGAACATCCCGTTCCCCTACATCATCGCCGCGGGCGTGCTCGGCTGGCTGGGCAGCCGGGTCTGGCCGGAGCGCTTCCAGAGCGGGGTTTCGCACAGCGCCGGCAGCCACAAGGCCACGGGGCCGGCCGTGGTGGACGACGACACCCCTCCCGCACCCTGGATGCAGTTTCGCTGGTCGCGCGTGATCCGCTTCCTCGTGGTCGGCCTCGGCCTGTGGGCCGCCGTCTTCGGCTTGCTGCTCGCGGTATTCGGGTGGGACGCCACGCTGACCCGCATGGGGCAGTTCTTTACCCAGACCGCCCTGGTGACCTTCGGCGGCGCCTATGCGGTGCTGCCCTACGTCTATCAGGGCGGGGTGGAGACCTACGGCTGGCTGAGTCCGACCCAGATGATCGACGGGCTGGCGCTGGGCGAGGCCACTCCGGGCCCCCTGATCATGGTGGTGACCTTCGTCGGCTTCATCGGCGGCTGGACGCAGGCCTTTCTCGGGCCGGACCAGGTGCTCCTGGCCGCCCTTCTTGGGGCGCTGGTCGCAACCTTCTTCACCTTCCTGCCATCATTCCTGTTCATCCTGGTCGGCGCACCGCTGGTCGAACGCACGCGCGGGGATCTGCACTTCACGGGACCGCTGACCGGCATCACCGCCGCGGTGGTCGGGGTTATCGTGAACCTCGCGGTGTTCTTCACCTGGCACGTGCTGTGGCCAGACAGCTTTGACGGCGCCTTCGAATGGTTCTCCGCGCTGCTGGGCATCGCCGCCTTCATCGCCCTGGCCCGCTTCCGCGTCGGGATTATCCCGCTGATCCTCTCCTGTGCGGGGCTGGGGGCAGGCTTCCAGCTCGCGCTCTGATCGCAGGGAGACGCCTCAGACGATGCGGCCTTCGGGCTGCGCGTCCGGGTCCTGATGCAGGGCGGTCAGGTTCGTGACGGTGGTATCGGCGATGTTGGTCAGGGCCTCGTGGGTGAGGAAGGCCTGGTGGCCCGTCACCAGCACGTCGTCGCGCTGCATCAGTCGCGCGAGGCGCCGGTCCGGCAGACCGGCCAGCGACCAGTCGTGAAAGAACAGCCCCGCCTCGGCCTCGTAGACATCCAGCGCGAGCCCGCCCAGCTGACCGGAGTCCAGCGCGACCTCGGCGGCATCGGTATCCACCAGCGCCCCGCGCGCCGTGTTGATCAGGAATGCCCCGCGCGGCATCCGGGCGAGGGTGTCGGCGTTGATCATATGCCGGTTCTCCGGGGTCATCGGGCAGCTGAGACTGACCACCGAGGACTCGGCCAGCAGCGCATCCAGGCCGCGGTACACCACCCCAGCGGACTGCAGCTCGGCATTCGGATACGGGTCGTGGGCGAGGACCCGACAGCCGAAGCCGAGCATGATCCGGGCAAAAGCCTGGCCGATCCGCCCGGTCCCGACGATGCCCACGGTGCGCCCGACGAGGTCGAAGCCCGTCAGGTGGTCGAGGCGGAAATCGCCGCGCCGGGTCCGCTCCCAGGCCCGGTGTACCCGGCGGTTCAGGGTCATCAAGAGGGCGACCGCATGCTCCGCGATCGCGTTCGGGGAGTAGGCCGGAACCCGCCCCACGCGCACACCGCGCTCGCGGGCCCGCGCGACATCCAGGTTGTCGTAACCCGAACAGCGCAGCGCAATCACGTGGATGCCCTGATCCGCGAGCCCGTCGATCACGCGCCGGTGCAGATCGTCGTTCGTGAAGACACAAACGGCATCGGCACCCCGGGCCAGGTGCACCGTCTCCGCGGTGAGGCGTTCGGTGTGCACCACCGGGGTCATTCCGGCGGCCACCAGGGCCGGCTGGAGGAATTCGCGATCATGCTGCTGAACACTGAACAGGGCCACCCGCATGTCAGTCTCGCTTGTAAAGGGGGGTGAACGGGGATTCACGCAAGGTCTGCGCGATGGATTCCGGGACGCCTTGAAGGTGCCCCGTGCCGGTGTTCGTCGACACCGACGCCGACAGCTGCAGGGACAGAATAGCGCAGGATCGAGCCCTTAACCCGGATGTTTCATGAATTGCACGCGCCCTCGCTGGTCTGTTGTCCGCACAGGGAATTTTCCTCAGTCGGCCGTATCGCCCCATACGGCACTTCTTCGGAAAATCCCCTGTGCGACCCATATCCTGCGCGATTATCACGCGAGTTCATGAAACATCCGGGTTAAGGAGCAGGCCCCGCGTCCTGTTCACACAAGGTCGCGGGGGATCCGGATATCCCAGTTGCGAGAACACACCCGACGTTCGCCCTCGTACGCATCCAGCTGGGCGTGGATCTCGAACTCGGTGGGGGTCGAGGTAAGCACCGTTCGGGTCACCGTACGCACTTCCCATTCACCGCGCCGGAAGCCGCGCTCCCACAGTGTTTCCCCGCGCGCCGAGTTGAAGTCGTCACCCCGGTAGCTGTACCACTCCAGCGCCTTGCGCTGCATCTCCAGGTTCAGATCTTCCAGCCGGACGGTCCCCGCGTCGTTGATCACCTCCAGGGTCGACTCGTCCTCGGCCAGGTCACGAATGACCCGCCAGTTATGCTGCTGCGGCGTGAGCTGACGGGTCTCCGTCGAGGGGGGTGCACCCTCGGGGGGCGGGAAGGCGATTCGGGCATCCAGGTCTTCGCGCGGCGAGCGCCGGGGCAGAAGCAGACGGCTCGCGCCTGCCGTGATCCGTAGCCGCACCGGCCGCGGCGCCGGCCATGCCAGCGGGAAATACGAGGTCGACAGCGACAGGCGGATGCGATGTCCTGCCGGGAAGCGCTGCGCTACGTCGTTGAACTTGACCCGGACGCGATAGGTTTTACCGGGCTCCAGTGGTTTCGGGGTCTCGGCTCCTTCGCGGTGGGTCAGGTTGAGCAACCCATAGGTGACGCGGGTCGCCTTGTCGTCAGCGGCAACATCGGACAACCGCGCCGCAACCATCGCGACGGGCTGATCGACGCTCAACTCCAGCTCCAGCATCGCAGCGCCGAGGATCTCCAGGGGCTTCTCCAGCGGGGCGCTGGTGAATACCAGGGCGCCCCCATCCTCTTCGCGCTGGTCGTGCGGCAGATCGGGCGTCGCAGAATACGAACACCACTTGCCGGCGAACAGGCCCACGCTCAGCGGCGATTGCAGGCTCATCTCGCGTTCCGGTATGCCCCCCGATTCGTTCTCCAGTCGCCCCGGCCAGGCCAGGGTCAGCGGCTCGAGCTCCACGTTTGCCGAGGGCCAGTGTGGTTCGCCCACCCAGCGCCCCGGGCGTTCCTCGTAGCGGGTGGTCGGCGGGACGCTGTCCTGCATCCAGACCCGCAACATCGGTTCTTCCATGATCCCGTTTGGTTCGTCCTTCAGCCAGTGGTCCCACCAGCGCAGACATTCCTGCAGGAAGCCGATGGCCGGACCCGGGACCCCCTGGTGGGGGTATTTGTGGCTCCAGGGGCCGACCAGGCCCAGGCGAGGCCCCTGCAGGTTGTCCAGCAGGCGAAACACCGCGTTGGAATAGCCGTCGGCCCAGCCGCTCACCGCCATGACCGGGGTCTTTACCGCGGACCAGTCCTCGCAGATCGAGCCATGCTTCCAGTAGTCGTCACGGCGCTGGTGGCGCAGCCACTTCTCCAGCCACAGCCCGCTGCCCTCCAGGCGCTGGAACCACATCTCGCGCCAGCGTTCGCCCACGATCTCCGGATCCGGCGGCAGGGAGTTGTAGGCAAACATGGTCGAGGCCCAGGACAGGTTGTCGCCCAGCAGGCAGCCGCCCATATGATGGACGTCGTCGGCGTAGCGGTCATCGGTGGAACACACACTGACCACGGCCTTCAGCTCCGGCGGTTGCAATGCCGCGATCTGCAGGCCGTTGAAGCCACCCCAGGAGATGCCGATCATTCCGACATTGCCGTTGCACCAGGTTTGTTCGCCCATCCAGCGCAGGATCTCCACGCCGTCGTCCAGTTCCTGCTGCAGATACTCGTCCTCCAGCACCCCCTCGGAGTCTCCGGATCCGCGCAGGTCCACCCGCAGACACGCGTAGCCGTGACCGGCAAAGTAGTGGTGGATCGCGTCGTCGCGTAGTCGCGTGGAATCGCGCCGGCGGTACGGGATGTATTCCAGGATCGCGGGGACGGGCTGCTGTTCGGCGCCTTCGGGGCGCCACAACCGGGCGGCCAGGTGCGTCCCGTCGGCAAGCGGGATCGGGATGTATTCCTCGACCGTCACGGCGTAGGGAAAGTCGCGGACGATTTTCATGGCTGTGCCTCGTCGACGGGTTCGAACTCCATGGGCAGCCGCTCCATCACACGCGTATAGGTTCGCTCCAGCTCGGTGTTGTCCGCGGCCCCGACAAACAGGGTTGCGACCTCGTAGGAGTAGCTGTCCTGATAACACAGCTGCGACAGCAGCATGCCCTCCGCGACCTCGATCTGTACGACCACTCCCGGGAACTCGGCCTCGACGGCCGTGATCTCCCCCGGCGTGGGCATCCGCACGACCCGTGCGTCCTGGTACCGACGAACCATGAACTTGGCCGCACACGCGAATTCCCCCTGGCGATGCGGCATGGCGGGCTCGCGGCCCAGTCCGAGGTCGATCATCACCTGGTGGTGGTAGCAGCCATCGACCATGCGGAACAGCGGGGCGTGGGACTTGGAGATCCGGGTATTGATCTCCAGCAGCCAGATCCGGTCCGTGGCCTCGTCCCAGTAGAACTCCACGTTGAACGGGGCACAGTCATACCCCACCTGCCGGATCACGCGGTCCGTGATCTCGCCCATGCGCGCCTGCACGCCATCCGGCAATGTCGACGGATACTGGTAGCGCGAGAACGACGAGCCGGCCGCACCCTCGCGCAGAGAGTCGACCGCACCATAGACCCGGACTGCGCCCTGCCAGGCATACCCCTCCAGGGTGCACTGGCGCCCCTCCGATATCAGCGCCTCGGCAATGCAGTGATTGCCGTCGACGCCGGCCACCTCCGGAGGCAGCGTTGCGTGCCCCAGGACATGGTTGAAGGGCTCGCCGAAGCGGTCGATCTCCCTGCGGATCTGCTCCATGGCGCGCCGAAAGTCGTGCGCATCGTTGATGCGAAAGCCGAGGTAGGAGAGCACCGATTTCACCGGCTTGATCCAGAACGGAAAGTCCAGGGTGACCTCGCGCAATGGATCGTCGGCAAACGGGTTGACCGCGCAGAAGGCCGGGATGTGTTCGGGTGCAACGCGGGCCTGTTCCAGCCGGCTCCAGTACTTGTGCTCGCACTTCAGCACACTTTCCAGGGTCGGCCCCGGCAGGTCCCTGGCCTGGCGCAGGAGGGGCAGGATCGTACTGACCGGGAAGTCCCAGAATCCGACCACGGCGTCCACCGTGCCGGCAAACTGCGCCAGGCGTTCGCGGCCCTCGATCAGGATCCGACGCACCGGAAACCGGGCGCAGGGCTTGACCTCCTCGCGGGTGAACAATGCATGGAAGACATAGTTCTCCGGCCCGGGCAGGGCCCGGAGCTGTGCCAGATGGAAGTCGTCCAGACCGACCACGAAGATATTGCGCCTCGCCGGCGCATTCATAACTGCCATCGTTTTCCCCGAACAACGGGCCGCCAGGGCCACATACCACCCTCCATGGAGTGTGGCAGGTATCCGGGTTATTACCAGCCCGGGATGTCGCTGGATCGCGCCCCGCACTTGCCGCACTATGGACGCGTGTTGGGTCTTGCCGTACCGAACGGCTCGCCCGAGACCCAGGAGTCGTCTGTGGAAGTGATCGCACCGCAAGCCGTAGACACGCTGATCCGCCTGCTGGCCGGGGATGGCTATGAGGTGGTAGGGCCGACGCGGCGCGACGGCGCGATCGTCTACGACCGGGTGGGCGGCCTCGAGGACCTGCCGGTGGGCTGGACCGACGAGCAGGCCCCCGGGCACTACCGCCTGCGCGAACGCGACGACGACGCGCTGTTCGGCTATGTGGTCGGGCCGCATTCCTGGAAGAAGTACCTGTTCCCGCCCGAGGAGACCCTGTTCCGGCTGACCCGTCAGCCGGACGGCAGCTTCGTGACCGAGCCCGGCGTATCCGACATCCCCCGCCGCGCCTTCATCGGCATGCGCGCCTGCGAGTTGGCGGCGATCGACGTGCAGGACCGGGTGTTCCTCGGCCAGGCGGTGCAGGACCGCGGCTATGCGGCGCGCCGCCAGGACTTGTTCATGGTTGCGGTCAGTTGTGCCGAGCCGGGAGGCACCTGCTTCTGCGCCTCCATGGACACCGGCCCGCGCGCCCGCAAGGGCTTCGACCTGGCGCTCACCGAGGTGATCGACGCCACCCAGCACTTCCTGGTCGCCGAGGCCGGATCCGACGCGGGGCGTGCGATGCTCGACCGGCTGGAGCCGCGCCCCGCCAGCGATGCCGAGCAGGCTGCGGCCGAACGCGTGTGGGCCGAGGCGCCGGAAAAGATGGGCCGACAGATGCCGGCGGACGCCCGCGAGGTGCTGAACCGGGCCTTCGAGCACCCGCGCTGGGAGGAAACCGCCGAGCGCTGCCTGTCCTGCTCCAACTGCACCCTGGTCTGCCCCACCTGCTTCTGCTCGCAGGTCGAGGAGGTGCCAGATCTGGAAGGCCAGCGCACCGAACGCGTGCGGCGCTGGGATTCCTGCTTCAACCAGGAACACTCGCACCTGGTCGGCGGCGCGCACCGCGAGTCGGTGGCCGCGCGCTATCGCCAGTGGATCACCCACAAGCTGGCCACCTGGCACGACCAGTTCGGCACCTCCGGCTGTGTCGGCTGCGGACGCTGCATCACCTGGTGCCCGGTGGGCATCGACATCACCGAGGAGGTCACCGCGGTGCGCCGCGATCCGGAGGGCCGGGGATGAACGAGCTGCTGGCGATCATCGAGGAACAGCCGTTCTTCGAGGATATGGCGCCGGAGCACCGGCGCCTGCTGGCGGCCTGCGCGGCGAAGTGCAGCTATGCGGACGGGACCCGGCTGATGCGCGACCACGAGCCGACCGAGACCTTCTGGCTGATCCGCGAGGGCCAGGTCGCGCTGGAGAGCCCGCTGCGCGAGGGAACGGTGGCGTTCCAGACCTTGGGTGCCGGCGACATCCTCGGCTGGTCCTGGCTCCTGCCGCCGTACCGCGCCAGCTACGACGCGCGGGCGGTGACGGACCTCCATACCCTGCGCTTCGATGCCGGCGTGCTGCGCGAACGTATGGAGGCCGACCCGGCGTTCGGCTACGTGCTGATGAAGCACTTCGCCGCGCTGATCGTGCAACGCCTGCAGGCCGCGCGGTTGCAGGCGCTGGATATCTACAGCCACGGAGGGCCCGGCCATGGCGCCTGACGCGGTTGCAACCCTGCCGGATCAGGCGATGGCGCCAGAGCCCTGGCGCATCCACTCGGTGCGCCGCGACGTGGCCAGCAACGAGGTCTTCAGCTGGACGCTGTACCCCGAACCGGGCGTGGAGCCGGGGCCGCCGCCGGCGCCCGGGCAGTTCAACATGCTCTACCTGTTCGGCGTGGGCGAGGTGCCGATCTCGGTGTCCGCGATCACCGACGACGGCGGCATCGTGCACACCATCCGCGCGGTGGGCAGCGTGACCCGCGCGATGCAGGATCTGGAGGCCGGTGCGGTGGTTGGCCTGCGCGGGCCGTTCGGCACGGCCTGGCCGGTGGAACAGGCGCGCGGGCGCGACCTGGTGCTGGTGGCCGGCGGCATCGGCCTGGCCCCGCTGCGCCCGGTCATCCACGCGGCGCTCCAGCGGCGTTCGGAGTTCGGCCGCATGGTGGTCTGTTACGGCGCGCGTTCGCCCGGCGACATGATCTTCCGCGACGAGCTGGACGCCTGGGAAGCCCGCGACGATGTGGATCTGCGCATCACCGTGGATCGCGGCACTGCCGCCTGGCGCGGCGATGTCGGCGTGGTCACCCAGCTGGTCGATCGCGGCGGTTTCGACCGGCGCAACACCCTGGCGATGGTCTGCGGCCCGGAGGTGATGATGCGTTTCACCGCGTCCTCGCTGGAGCGCCGCGGCCTGAAGCCGGAGGACATCTTCGTGTCCATGGAACGCAACATGCGCTGCGCGGTGGGCTTTTGCGGCCACTGCCAGATCGGGTCGCACTTCGTCTGCCGCGACGGCCCCGTGTTCCCCTACCCGGTGATGGAACCAGCCTTCCGGGTGCGCGAGCTATGAGTCGGGAAAAGCCCACCCTGGCGGTGTTCAAGTTCGCCTCCTGCGACGGCTGCCAGCTCAGCCTGCTGGACTGCGAGGACGAGCTGCTGGCGGTCACCGACCGGATCCGGATCGCCCACTTCCCCGAGGCCACGCGCACCCGCATCGACGGGCCGTGGGACCTGACGCTGGTCGAGGGCTCGATCACCACGCCGCAGGCGGCGGAGGAGATCCGCGAGATCCGCCGCGCCTCGAAGTTCCTCGTGACCATCGGCGCCTGCGCGACCACCGGCGGCATCCAGGCCCTGCGCAACTTCGCGGACGTCGAGGAATTCACCCGCCAGGTCTACGCCCACCCGGAATACATCGAGACCCTGGCCACCTCGGATGCCATCAGCCAGCACGTCCCGGTGGACTTCGAACTGCGCGGCTGCCCGATCGACAAGTACCAGTTGCTGGAGGTCGTCAGCGCCTTCCTCTACGGCCGGCGCCCGCAGGTCTCCAGCGCCAGCGTCTGCGAGGAGTGCAAGCGGGCGGGACAGGTCTGCGTGATGGTCGCCCACGGCACGCCCTGCCTGGGGCCGGTCACCCATGCCGGCTGCGGCGCGCTGTGCCCTGGTTGCAACCGCGGCTGCTATGGCTGCTTCGGGCCCAAGGAGACGCCCAACGCGCCCGGCCTGTCCGGGCAGCTGGAGGCCCTCGGCATGGAGCGCGCCACGCGCGTGCGCTTCTACCGTACCTTCAACGCCGGCGCCGACGCCTTTCGTGAAGAAAGCGAACGCCAGGAACAGGAAACAGGATCGCAGTCATGAGCGAGACCCGCACCATCGAAGTCGACTACCTCGCCCGAGTGGAGGGTGAGGGCGCGATGTACGTGCGCACCGAGGGCGACCGCGTGGAGGAGGTGAAGCTGTCGATCTTCGAGGCGCCGCGCTTCTTCGAGGGCTTCCTGCGCGGGCGCGATTTCCGCGAGGCCCCGGACATCACCGCGCGCATCTGCGGCATCTGCCCCATCGCCTACCAGATGGGCGCCTCGCTGGCGATGGAGGACATCTGCGGCGTGACCGTGACCGGCGTGCTACAGGACCTGCGGCGGCTGGCCTACTGCGGCGAGTGGATCGAGAGCCACGCCCTGCACGTATTCATGCTGCACCTGCCGGACTTCCTCGGCTATCCCGACGCGGTCACCGCCGCGAAGGACCACCCGGATATGGTGCGCAACGGCCTGCGCATCAAGAAGATCGGCAACTCCATCCTGCGCCTGCTGGGCGGGCGCGAGATCCACCCGGTGAACCTGCGCGTCGGCGGCTTCTACCGCGCGCCGTCACCGGACGCGGTCGCCGGCCTGCGCGAGGACCTGGCCTGGGGCCTGGAGGCATCCTGCGAGGTGGCCGATTTCCTCGCCACCCTCGACTACCCGAACCTGGAACGCGACTACGAGTTCGTGTCGCTCGTCCACCCGGACGAATACCCGATCACCCACGGGCGCCTCGGCTCCAGCAGCGGCCTGGACGCGGCCATCCGCGACTACGACGACATCTTCACCGAGGAACACGTCGCCCACTCCAACGCCCTGCACAGCCACCGGTCGGACTCCGGCGAACCGGTGTTCATGGGCCCGCTGGCGCGCTTCGCCCTGAACCGCGAACGCCTGACCCCGCGCGCCGCCGAGCTGGCCGAACGCGCCGGGCTGGGCGCGGCCTGCCGCAACCCCTTCCGCAGCATCCAGGTGCGCATGATCGAGATCGTCCTCGCCTTCGAGGAGGCCCTGCGCCTGGTGGACGGCTACCGGACCGCACCGAGCGAACCCGCGCTGCCGGTCACCCCGCGCGCCGGCACCGGCTTCGGCGCCACCGAGGCCCCGCGCGGCATCTGCTACCACCGCTACACCCTCGACGACGCGGGCCTGATCACCGATGCGAAGATCGTCCCGCCCACCTCGGTCAACCAGCCCACCATCGAGGCCGACCTGCGCGAACTGGTCCAGAACAGCCTCGACCTGCCGGACGACGAACTGCGCCACCACTGCGAGGTCGCCATCCGCAACTACGACCCCTGCATCTCCTGCGCCACCCACTTCCTCGACCTCACCGTCGACCGCCAGTGAGGCCCAGCACAAGACGGGACGCTTGATTCTGCGCGAGCCAAGATCGTCGTTCTGTTAGAGTAAAGGTATAATTTCTATACCATTCATTCATTCGAGTTCGACGAACGGAAGAGTCGATCGAATCTGGAGAAACACGGCATCGACTTCGTGACCGCCCAGGCCCTCTGGCGGGACCCCGATCTGCTCGAGGTCCCCGGCCGCACGGAGGACGAACCCCGCTTTCTGGTAATCGGTCGCATCGAAAGAAGGCTCTGGACCGCCGTTGTCACTCACCGAGAGGCCTGCGTCCGTATCATTTCGGTACGCAGGTCGCGCAAAGAAGAGGTTGCGCTGTATGAAAGCGAAGACATTTGACGAGCGCTTTGACAGCGGAGAAGAGATGACCGATGTCCTGGACCTGTCCAGGGCCCAACGCCCGCTGCGCAAACAACGGCGGGTGAACGTGGACTTCCCGGACTGGATGGTCGAGTCGCTGGACCGAGAAGCCAGCCGACTGGGTGTCACCCGCCAATCCATCATCAAGATCTGGCTGGCGGAGCGGCTGGAAACGACCACTGCCGCCCGGAAAAGCGAGGGCACGCCCCGTTAGCCACCGCCAGGTATCGACCGGGAGCGCTCCGTGGCACGACCATCCGGACAGAACCCTCAGGAACAACGGCTGTCTGCGGCCTCCGAGACCGACGCGTGGCACTCGGATCTGAGCGACGAACGCCGCGAAGAAATTGTCCAGGCGGCACGAAACACCCCCATAGCCCCGGAACGCACGCAAAAGGCAATGGCTACGGCTCCCACCATGCCAATCACCGGCAAAGCGCCGTTGGTGATCGGCATCGGCAACCCCTGGCGCGGCGACGACGGCATCGGGCACGCCGTGGTGGACGCGCTGGCCGACACCCCGGGCCTCGCCACCGCCAAGAGCCACGGCGAGCCTGCCGAACTCATGGAGCTGTGGCAGGGACATGATCCGGTGATCCTCGTCGACGCGATCGTCACCGGCGCCGCCCCCGGCACCCTGCACCGCCTGGACGCCCGCGAGCCGCTGCCGCGCGGTGCCCGCTACTCCTCCCACGGTATCGGCCTCGCCGAGGCCGTCGAACTCGCCCGCTCCCTGGGCGAGCTCCCGGCGACCCTCATCGTCCACGGCATCGAACCCGCGTGTCTCGAAGACGGCGCCGATCTCTCGCGCGAGATCCGCGACAGCCTTGCCCGGGTCGTCAACCGAATCACGGGCGATCTCGCCGAGGCGGTATCCGGATCCCGCCGCACTCCCTGAATCGGTTCAGCCCAACGCCAGAATGCGCCCCCTTTCGCAGCCCCGCAGGCGTTACGGGAAAGGGCGCACACTTGTTGTTCGCCCATCCGGATCGGTGAGCAACAAGCGGATTTAATGTTAACGCGATACCGGCAACACCCGTTGACGTTGATTTTCGGACCTTTCTTGAACACAAGCGGGATCGGACGACTGGGTAACCCCGAAACCTCCAGCCGAAAGGTCCCGGGGTCATACCTGGCCTTTTTGCCACTGCCGAGGTCTCGCAAGCGGAAGGCAGGCCCCATGGGCGGAGGTATTCGGGCCCGGGTACGGCTCCCACGGGTCACCTGTAGCGGATATTGGACAAGGGTCGCCGTTGAATCCACTCTGCTATAACCAAAATGAGTTGATGTGCTTTGATGCGCGTGTCGCCTTCCCGTAAATTCGGTCCATTGAAAACTGGAGGTCTCCGGGCACACTAGAGCCAAAGGAGGCCGAGATGCGCAAGAGTCGGTTTACGGAAAGCCAGATTGTTCAGACGCTGAAGCAGGTCGAAGGCGGCCGGAAGGTGAAGGACGTGTGTCGGGAGATCGGGGTCTCTGAAGCGACCTACTACCAGTGGAAGTCGAAATACGGCGGCATGGAGGCAGCCGACGTCCGACGGTTGAAGGAGCTGGAGGACGAGAACAACCGGCTCAAACGGATGTATGCCGAGCTGGCCCTGGAGAACACGGCCCTGAAGGACGTGATCACAAAAAAGCTCTGAGCCCGGACGAGAAGCGCCGTGTGGTCACTGCGTTGACGCAGGACCACGGGCTGAGTCAGCGCCGGGCCTGTCAGGCGGCAGGGGTTGCGCGGTCGGTGGTGCGGTATCGCAAGCAACCGGACCGGGACGATGCGGTGATCGCGCTTCTGCAGGAGCTGGTGGAGCGCTATCCGGAGCGGGGCTTTGGCAAGCTGTTCAAGCTGATCCGGCGTCGGGGCATGCCCTGGAACCACAAGCGGGTCTGGCGCGTGTACTGCGCCCTGAAGCTGAACCTGCGGCGCAAGGGCAAGCGCCGTTTGCCACCACGGGAGCCACGGCCCCTGGCGTCGACCGAAGCCCCGAACGTGGGATGGTCAGCGGACTTCATGTCGGATGCGCTATGGGACGGACGGCGCTTCCGCACCTTCAACGTCGTGGATGACTTCAACCGGGAAGCGCTGGCCGTGGAGATCGATCTGAACCTGCCCGCACCCCGTGTGATCCGGGTGCTGGAGCGTATTGCCGCCTGGCGGGGCTATCCGCAGCAGCTCCGGCTGGACAATGGCCCCGAGTTCGTCTCGGCCGCGATCTCCGACTGGGCCGAACAGCGCGGCGTGGAACTGAGCTTCATCCAGCCGGGCAAACCGATGCAGAACGGCTTCATCGAACGGTTCAACGGCAGCTACCGCCGTGGGGTCCTGGATCTCTACGTCTTCCGAACGCTGACCGAAGTCCGGGAACACACCGAGCAGTGGCTGCAGGACTACAACGAAACCATCCCTCACGAGTCGCTGGGGGACCTGACGCCGGTCGAATACCGGCAGCTACACCACCCGGAAACCTCTAGTTATGCGTGGACCTAATCCGGGGAAGTGGACACGCGCGGGCGCATCGGCCCCCTTGTGCGACCGTCGTTACCTTGAGGGAGAACGAATGGAATCCGGTGACAAACCCAGCATCCTGGAAGCGATCATTGGGCAGACCGACTATGCGGTGGTCATCACCACCGCCGAGCTGCACCCGCCTGGACCGGCCTTCGTCTACGTCAATGATGCCTTCGAACGCATCACGGGCTATACGCGCGAAGAGGTCCTCGGCGCCACACCCCGCATCCTGCAGGGGGAGGCGACCGAACGTTCGGTTCTGGAGCGGCTCAAGGCGAACTTGCGCGCCGGCGATTCCTTCGAGGGATGCACCTGGAATTACCGCAAGGACGGCTCGCCCTACCAGGTCGAGTGGACCATCACGCCCTTGCGCCTGGAAGATGAAGGGATCGAGTATTTCTTTTCTGTCCAGCGGGAGGTCTCGGAAAGGCACCCGCCCCAGGATAGCCTGGCCACCCATACCCGGCGATTGAGCGCCTTCCTGAACGCGGCCGGAACCACCCACGATCCAATCACCGGCGCCCTGAACCACCGGGGCATGCTGTTACGGCTCCAGCGCCTCATGGCCGAGCCGAACGTCGACGAGACGACCGTCGCACATTCTGTGACGGGGGTCGTGTCATTGCGCTTCAGGCGCCTGGACCGCGTCGATCAGGCCTTCGGCATCGAGGCGCTCAACCAGCTGTTGAACGATATCGGCGAGCGCCTCGGTAACCGGCTCGAGGCCAATGAATCCCTTGCGCGCTCCCACGAGCACACCTTCGCGGCCCTCATCCCGGTGGGTACCGACGAGGCCGACGACGCGGATCGCCACCTGATGGCACGGGCCCATGCGCTGGTCGCCGCCGTGACGGAAGCGGGCTTCGAGGTCGCCGGTGACACGCTCCAGGTCCAGATCTCCGCGGGGGTCGCCCGCGCGCCGCCTGACACCCGCGACGCACAGGAACTCGTCCTCCGCGCGGAGGAGGTCACGCAAGGCCGGGCCGACAGCGACACGGAGCTCGTTCGCTGGGCGGATCACACGATCAAACCGGCACAGCGCCAGCAGATCAAGTTCGAGAGCAAGCTGCAGCGTGCCGTCAGCGAGCGGGAACTGGTGCTGCACTACCAACCGATTGTGGATTTGGCCAGCGGGGAGATGGTGGGGGCCGAGGCCCTGGCACGCTGGCCTCAGCCTGACGGCCAGGCCCCCATCGGGCCAGATCAGTTCATCCCCCTGGCCGAAGAGCTGGGGCTGATGGGTCGTCTCGGTGCCCAGGTCTTCGAGGACGCCTGCCGCCAGCTGCATCGCTGGCAGGCGCACCCGGGCAACGTGGAATTCTGGGTGTCCGTCAACGTCGCCCCGGCCCAGTTCCGGGATCCGGACATCGCCGAGCACTTCAGGGCCATCGCGCGGGAAGTGGGCGTCTCGCCCGCGCACGTGAAACTGGAAATTACGGAGAGTGCGCTGGAACACGGCCTGGACGAGGTGATCCACGCCATCGACGCGCTCACGGCCGCGGGCTTTCCCCTCGCCCTGGACGACTTCGGCACGGGGTATTCGTCGCTAAGGCGGCTGATCGACATGCCGTTCAACATCATCAAGGTCGACCGGAGCTTTGTCTCGCAGACCCCGGATGGACGCGGGGCGGGCGTCGTGGCAAGCCTGTCGCAACTGAGCAGCCATCTCCACCTCCACGCCCTCGGCGAGGGCGTGGAAAACGCCGTGCACGAGGCCTTCCTGCGCGCAAATAACTACCGTTTCGCCCAGGGCTATTACTACGCAAAGCCCATGGCGGCGGCCGACTTCGCGACCTGGTCGGGATGGCCGACCGACTAAGCCACCTTTGGCGGCAATCGGACTCCAGCTCCCCGGGCCGCGCCGGGAATGCGGGGCCGCTTTCCGGGCCTTCACACCACCCGGGTACCAACGGGCGGCCTAGTCGGAATCGCGCTCCCGCTCGGGAATGGGCGGGGTGGCGCGGGACTTGACGCTCAGCGCGGTGACGGTGACGAGGATCAGGACCATGCCGATGATCTGCACGAGCGCCAGGCTTTCGTGCAGGATCACGACGCCGAACAGCGTGGCGGTGACCGGTTCGATCATCGCGACGATGGAGGCGACCGCAGGGGCCGTGGTCCGGAGCCCGTTGATGTAGAACGCGAACGAGAGCCCCGCCCCGAATACGCCCAGGGCCAGGAACAGCGGCCAGTCCGTGGTCGTCAGTACCGACACCATCTGGGTGTTGTCCCCCGGCAGCATCAGGAGCAGGACGAGCACGCCGAAGGCGATCGACAGCACCGCCTGCGGGCTGCCGTGCGCGCCGGCGTACTTGAAGCCGAAGATGAAGATGGCGTACGACAGGCCCGCCAGCAGGCCGGCCCCGGCGCCAATGAGGGTCACAGCGCCCGCGCCGGTATCGTAGATCTGGGTGAGCATCACGATGCCGACCATCACCAGCGCGATCGCCACCAGCTTGAGCGTGGTGGGGCTTTCCAGCTTCAGGACGAAGGAGACCAGGTAGACGAACACCGGGGCGGTGTACATCAGCGTGGCGGCGACGGCGACGCTGCCGTTGGCGATACTCACGAAATAGAACGCGAAGTTGCCCGCCACGCCCAGGCCGGCCACCGCGGACCAGAACCAGAGTTTGGGACTGCCGAGTCCGCTGCCGCCCGGCCGCCAGGCGAGCCAGGCCAGCACGAACACCAGGCCGATGGCGCCGCGGTAGAACGAGACGACGAAGGCATCCCAGCCCTCGGCCATCAGGATGCCGCCGATGCCGCCGGACAGCCCCCAGAAGAAGGCCGCCAGCACCACGAGTCCAACACCCAGGCCCATCAATCACTCCCTTTGATCGCTGCATGTAACGGGCCGTCGTCGGTGACTCGACGTGGCCAGAAATGGCGGGCAGTCGGCCACGGGACCGACCGGGCTCGACCTTCGAAACGAGCGTCACATCTTACAGGGAGGCCCGACACGGTTGGAAAGACCCGGCGCCGAGCGTCGGCTCCGGTGGAATCCACCGCATCCGACCGGTCGCTTGGGCCGACCTTCCGGCACAAGGGCATTTTTTGCGCGCGCGGCGGTCTCATACAGTATGGAATGGACGAGCACCCTGGCTCGCCCCGATCGTCAGCAGGTCTCCCCGATGTCCGAACGCTCCCCACCGATTGCCTGGACCCCGGCAGTTTTCTTCGTACTGACCAACCTGGCCGCAGTCACGCTGGTGCCGTGGTGGTGGCTCACCCAGGGCTTCAGCGGCGCGGCCTGGCTGTTCTTTGGCCTGTTCCTGGTGCTGAGCGGGCTGGGCATCACGGTCGGTTATCACCGGCTTTGGGCGCACCGCACGCTCAAGGCGCGCGGGCCCCTGCGCGTTCTGCTGGCGCTGAGTGGTGCCCTGGCGCTGCAGAACAGCATCTACAACTGGGGCGCGCGGCATCGTGTTCATCATCGCTACGTGGATGACGTGGACCGCGATCCGCATTCGATCAAGCGCGGTTTCTGGCACGCCCACATGGGCTGGATGCTGCGCAACTGGCCCACCAGCGAGCCCGACTATTCGCGCGTGAAGGACCTGGCGAAGGACCCGGTGGTGATGTGGCAGCACCGTCATTACTGGACACTCGCCTGGGGGCTGAACCTCGGCCTGCCGCTCCTGCTGGGCCTGGCGTTCGGGGACGTGATCGGCATGCTGCTCCTGGCCGGCGTCCTGCGCCTGGTGCTCAGCCACCACTTCACGTTCTTCATCAACTCCCTGGCGCACTGGTGGGGTCGGCGTCCCTACAGCGACGAGAACACCGCGGTGGACAACGGCCTGGTCGCCCTGCTCACCTGGGGCGAGGGGTATCACAACTTCCACCACGCCTTTCAGGCGGACTACCGCAACGGGGTGCGCTGGTGGCAGTACGACCCCTCGAAGTGGCTGATCAATCTTTTTGCCTGGACGGGACTGGTGTATGACCGGCGCTGGACGCCGCGCTTCAAGATCCTGCGCGCGCGGCTGCACACCGAGTTTCGCCGGCTGCTTAACGCCGACACGGCCGGAGCGATCCACGACAACTGGCGCGCGACCCTGGAGCGCGAGTACCAGCGCTTCCGTGAAACCGTGAACCAGTGGCAGGAGGTCCATGCGCGCAACCTGCGCGCCGGGCGCGAGGTCCTGAACGATCGCTGGCTGCGCACGGAACTGCACACCCAGTTCAATGAACTGGAGTATCGCCTCAAGATGCAGCGCCGCCGCTTGCGCGCCCTGTCGGCCTCTCGTCGCGCGGCGGCCGCCTGATCCGAAGGCGGTAGAGGCATCCGGAAAGCCCTCGCCGGGAACGCAAGCGAGGCGGTCAGAACCCGGCGCGTTCCCCGTCGCGCATTTCGACGGACTCGATCCAGTCGGCATCGGACCGGAGCGTGATCTCACGCCGGCCCTCATCGGCCGCACGCGCCTCGAAGGTGACGAGGATCGGGTTGCTGGAGTCGGCGGCTGGCAGCGCAATGCCGTTGGCGGCCAGATCCGCCAGCAGTGCTTCGGTGCCGGCGGTACCCGGCCCGCCACTGAACGCGGGCCGTACCGACTCGATGGCAACCGAGAACCGGCCCGGTTCGCGGTCCTCGATCAAGCCGCTGACATGCAGGGCCATGCTCACAGGCTCGCCGCGAAATTCCAGCGCGGGGCTGTCGAATTCGCTCATGTCGCGGGGTTCGGTCCGCAGCTGGAAGGCGATGGTGCTCAGGTCGAGTTCGGCCTCGGGAAAATGCAGTCCACCCAGCAGCGTGGCCTCGCCGCGCCATTCCATGCCGCGCATGCCGATGTCGCCGAGGTCAAAGGCTTGACCGGCGTCGGGAGCGGTCGAAGGGTTCTCGGTGGAGGCCTGTTGTTCATTACAGGCCGCCAGCAACAGCAGTGCGAGCGGGAGGGCCAGCGCCAAGCGAATGAATGTCATCCTTGATCTCCATATTTTCCGTGCGGGATACCGATAACGTACCACGGTCTGTCCGATAGGTGAGTCCGCCCCCTCCCTTGCACAAGACCAGCTCAGGAGCCCGCTTCCACCCTGGCCACAACGCGGTCGGCCACCTTGCCGCGGACCACGACCTCGTCGGCGCCCGCCTGGCGCGCGGCCTTGAGCATCGCCCCTTCCACGTGCGGACCAAAGGCCAGGATCGTTGCGTCCGGGCAGCGCTCGCGCCAGCTCGATACCGCTTCCACGCCACGGCTGCCGAGGTCGACCACCACCAGGTCGGGCTGCTCCGGCGCCTGACTGCTGGTAACCGATGCGCCGGCCGAACGCCAGCGCGACTCCAGCCGTACGCGGGTCATCAGGTCAGGCGTATCGAGATGGACGTGCATCGGCGCGACTCCACGCTGGGTGCTGGATGTTGATGTTGGACCCGGACGGCCGCACCTCCTACGGAGTGCGGGCTCGCAAGGGATCTTGTGGCGTCAAGCGGGAGCGTCCGCGTCCGAGAAAGCCCGGTCAAGCAGGGGGAGGAGCTGTTTCTTGCGCGACATGAAGCCGGGCATGTGGACCCGTCCATGGCGCAAGGGACCGACGCAGCGCTCGAAGCGCTCCAGCCCGTCCCCCTCAACCCACAGGTCGCTGGCACCGGCTGTCACGTCGGTCACCATCAGGATGATCTGCAACAACCCGGCGGACTCGCGCAGGGCGCGCATCGCCTCGCGGATCTCCTGCTCTCGGGTTGCCAGCACGCCGGCGTCCACGAGTTCGACCTGTCCGACGCCAACCCGCCCGGCGGCAAACTCGAACGCCTTGTAGTCTTCCCGGATCAGATCGTCCGCGCTGCGCTGCGCCGCCGAGTCGGCCTTGCGCTGGAGCATCTGCTCGCCGAACCCCGCGTCGACGCCCGCGAGCCCTTCCAGGCGCGCCGCCATGTTCCGATCCTTGTCGCTGGTCGTCGGCGAACGCAGGTTGACCGTGTCCGACCAGATGGCGGCGAGCAGCATGCCCGCCATTGCACGTGAAGGCTCAATCCCGTGAAGGTAGTACTGCTCGCCGACCAGGGTGGCGGTGGCGCCAACCGGTTCGCAGTGGAACACGATCGGGCCCGACGGGCGCAAGTCGCCGAGACGGTGGTGCTCCCATATCTCGAGAATGTTGGCGTGCTCAATGTTCGCCACCGCCTGCGCGCGTTCGTTGTGATCAACCAGGATCAGGTCCCGCCCGGTCGCATCCTCGAGGCATTCGGGCTCGGGTACACCAAAGTGCCGCAGAACGAAGGCCGTCTCGGCATTGAGCTCGCCCGCCCGGGCCGGCAAGACGTTGCCATGGCCAAGGCGCTGCTTCAGTTCGGCGAAGGCGATAGCCGAACAGACGCTATCCGTGTCCGGATTGCGATGCCCCACAACATATACCGTCGGTTCCACGACTTCTCCCGGGAGATACGCGGGTGGCATGGCCCTTCCAAAGGGAAGGGAACCCGAACGCAGCCGCTCGCGGGCACCCCGCTTGTCCCACCGAGTCTACCAAATGTGTATGCGCGGCTTGCCACCGAGGCCTGGCTTGTCCGGCAAGGATCGTCCTGCGCGGGCCGGAGTGGATGCGGTGAACCCGGTCCGGGCGGCGACCCGAACACGACGCGCTCCATCCCGTGGGGCATACCGCCCAGGACCCGGTTGTAGGCCGGGTCGAACTAAGGGAAGCTTGGAGCATTGCAGCTGGATGCCAACGACCGGGGGGCCCATGCACGAGTTTTCCCTGATGGCCGACCTGATGCGCAAGATCGAACAGGTAGCGGCCGACAACGGCGCCGAGCGGGTCACCCGGGTGCGGGTGTGGCTGGGGGCGTTGTCGCATATCACGCCGGAGCATTTCCGCGAGCACTTCGAGGACGGCACCCGCGGCACCCTCGCCGAGGGGGCTGAACTGGAAGTGGAGACCTCGGACGACGAGGCCGACCCCGAGGCCCAGCAGATCGTGCTGCGGAGCCTGGACGTGGCGTGAGCGACGCCGCCACACGCGGTGCACTTGTTGCTCGCTGGTGCCTCGTCGTCACCGGTCGGGTTCAGGGCGTGGGCTTCCGGCCGTTCGTCGCGGACCGGGCGCTTCGGCTCGGGATCAGCGGCTCGGTGGCCAACACGCCGGCCGGCGTGGTGATCGAGGCCGAGGGCTCGGAGGCAGCGCTGGTTACGCTGCGGGACGCACTGGAGCAGGAGGCCCCGCCGGCCGCACGGGTCGACGCGATCCGCGTGACGGCAACCCACCCCGTTGGCGAGATCGCCTTCCGCGTGGTGCAGGGCCCCGGCGAGGGCGGAGCGCCAGCCCTGGCGCCGGACCGCGCGCCCTGCCCCGACTGCCTTGCGGAGATCCGTGACCCGGCGGCGCGCCGCCACCGCTACCCGTTTACCGCCTGCACGGCCTGCGGGCCTCGCTGGAGTATCGCTTTGGGCCTGCCCTGGGACCGCGCGCGCACCACGCTGGCCGGGTTCCCGCTGTGTCCGGCCTGCAGGGCAGAATTCGCGGCCCCGGGGGACCGACGCTTTCACGCGGAGGCAATGGCCTGTCCGGACTGCGGACCACAGCTGACGCTGCGCGGACCGGACGGCGGCGAACGCGCCTCCGGCGATGCGGCCCTGCGTGCGGCGGTGGCCGCCCTCCGCGCGGGGCAGATCCTGGCGCTGAAGGGCCTGGGCGGATTTCAGCTCCTGGTGGATGCGACCGACTCGGATGCGGTGGCCCGCCTGCGCGCGCGCAAGCAGCGCCCGGAAAAGCCGCTGGCGGTGATGCTGCCCGGCGGCGACTGGCTGGAGCGTGTGGCCCGAATCACCGAGGCCGAACGGGCGCTGCTGGACTCGCCAGAGACACCGATCGTGCTGGTGGACCGCCGAGCCGTGGCCCCATTGGCCGAGGGCGTGGCGCCGGGATTCGCCCGGCTGGGGCTGATGCGGCCGGCAACCCCGCTGCATCACCTGCTGCTGGACGACTTCGGCGGCCCGCTGGTCTGCACCTCGGGCAACCGCAGCGGCGAGCCGCTTTGTGTCGATGCCCATGAGGCGGTGGCCCGGCTGGGGCGGATCGCGGATCGGATCCTGGACCACGACCGGCCGATCGCGCGGGCACTGGATGACTCCGTGTTCCAGATCGCGGCGGGCAAGCCCCAGTGCCTGCGCCTGGGCCGCGGGTACGCGCCGTTTCGGGTGCCTATGCCCGAGGCCGGTGCCATCACCCTGGCGCTGGGGGGGCACCTGAAGACCGCCCCGGCACTGGCGCTGGAGAACGAGATCGTAGTCGGCGCCCACGTGGGCGACCTGGACAGCGAGGCGTCCCTCCACCGGCTGGCCGGCGAGGCCCGGGCTCTGGGCGAGCTGTGCGGCGTGGACATCGCGCGGATCGCCAGCGACCGCCATCCCGACTACGCCTCCACGCCGCTGGCCGGGGACTGGGGGCTTCCGATCGTCGCCATCCAGCATCATCACGCCCACGCGGCGGCCTGCCTGGCCGAGCACGGGGTGGATGTACCCGCCCTGGCGCTGGTGTGGGACGGTATGGGGCTGGGCGACGACGGCACGACGCTATGGGGTGGGGAATGCCTGGCCATCGACGCAGATGGGGGCTTTCAGCGGCGCGGTCATCTACGACCCTTCCGCCTGCCCGGGGGCGAGGCCGCGATTCGCGAGCCCCGACGCGCCCTGCTGGGCCTGCTGTATGCCCACTTCAACGGCGACCCGGCCGCACTGGAGGCAAGCCCCGCGCGGGCCTTGTTCACCGGCGCGGAATGGCAACCACTGCTCGCGGCACTTGAGCGGGGGATCAACGCCCCCTGGACCTCCAGCGTCGGGCGACTGTTCGACGCGGTGGCGGCGCTCGGCGGCCTGCGAACCGGTGCCGGCTTCGAGGGACAGGCGGCCATGCTCGTGCAGCAGGCGGCGGAGGTCGCGGGATACGGACTCGGCACCGCCGGCATTGCGCTGGATACCGCAACGGCACCCTGGCAGGCCGACTGGGGCCCGCTGGTCGCGGCCCTGCTGGCGGACCATGTCGACGGCGCCGGGGCCAGCCGTATGGCCGTCCGCCTGCACGAGGCGCTGGCCGGGTTCGCGGTCGAGGCCGCCCGGGCCGGGTGCACGGAAACCGTGGCGCTGACCGGCGGATGCTTCCAGAATCGGTGGTTGCTGCAACAATGCGCGGACGCCCTGCAAACCGCGGGCTTCCGTCCGCTTTGGCCGCAGCGCATCCCGCCGAACGACGGCGGGCTGGCGCTGGGCCAGGCGGTGATCGCGCGCGGGGCCGCTATGCCCCCGAACGGAGACTGAGCCCATGTGCCTTGCCATCCCCGGTCGTATCGACAGCGTGGAAGGTGACGACCCGCTGTTCCGCCAGGCGCGCGTCGCGTTCGGTGGCGTCACCCGCACGGTCTCGCTGGCCTGCACCCCCGAGGCCGGGCCCGGCGACTACGTGCTGGTGCATGCCGGCATCGCGATCGCCACCCTCGACGAGGCGGCCGCCGAACGCACCCTGGCGGCGCTGCGCGAGATCCCGCGGCATGACCCGCCCGCCCCGGAGGGCTCGTGAAGCACCTCGACGAATATCGTGATCCGGCGCTGATCCTGCGCCAGGTCGAGGCGATCCGCGGTGCCTGCACCCGGCGCTGGACGCTGATGGAGGTCTGCGGCGGGCAGACCCACGCGATCCTGCGCCACGGGCTGGATGAACTGCTGTCGGACTCGGTCGAGCTGCTCCACGGGCCCGGCTGCCCGGTTTGCGTGACCCCGGCCGAGACCCTTGATCAGGCGGTACTGCTGACCCGCCGTCCGGAGGTGATGTTGTGCACCTTCGGCGACATGCTGCGCGTGCCCGGGGCGCTGGGCGACCTGAATGCGGCACGCGCGGCCGGGGGCGACGTGCGCGTGATCTACTCGCCGCTGGATGCTGTCGCACTGGCGCGGGAACACCCGAAGCGCGAGGTGGTGCTGCTGGCGGTGGGCTTCGAGACCACCGCCCCGGCCGCCGCCATCGCGGTGCTGCAGGCCGAGGCCCTGGGCCTGACCAACCTGTCGCTGCTGGTCTCGCACTCACTGGTGCCGCCCGCGATGGAGGCCCTGCTCACCGACCCGGACAGCCGCATCCAGGGCTTTCTGGCCGCCGGGCATGTCTGCACCGTGGAGGGCGCGGCCGCCTACCAGGCGATCGCCGAACGCTTCCACGTCCCGATCGTGGTGACCGGCTTCGAGCCGGTGGACCTGCTGGCCGGCATCCATGCCTGCGTGGAGCAGCTGGACCGCGGTGAGGCGCGGGTCGAGAACCGCTACGGCCGGGTGGCCCGCGACGACGGGAACGCGGCCGCGCAGGACGCCGTCTGGCGGGTCTTCCAACCGGTCGAGCGCGAGTGGCGCGGCATGGGCCGTCTGCCGGCCAGCGGCCTGGGCCTGCGCCCGGAGTACGCGCACTTCGACGCGCTGAAGCGTTTCGACCTGTCCGGCACCGCATCCGAAGGCGACAGCCCCTGCATCGCCGGCAAGGTGCTGCGCGGGCTGAGCCGACCCACCGACTGCCCGGCGTTCGGCCGCGAATGCACGCCGGACACCCCGCTGGGCGCACCGATGGTCTCCTCCGAGGGGGCCTGCGCGGCCTACCTCCACTACCGAGGCGAGACATGACCACCGAGGTCGTGCGGCTGGCGCATGGTGGCGGGGGCCGGTTGCAGGCCAAGCTGCTGGACGAGGTGATCCTGCCGGCACTGGGCGCCCGGGCCCTTGGCGCCCCCGATGCCGCCGTGCTCGACACCCCGGGCGGACGCCTGGCGATGACCACCGACAGCTTCGTGGTGCGCCCGCTGTTCTTCCCCGGTGGCGACATCGGCCGGCTGGCGGTGCACGGCACGGTCAACGATCTGGCGATGGCCGGGGCACATCCACTGTGGCTGACCCTGGGGCTGATCCTGGAGGAAGGACTGCCGCTGGACGACCTGCGGCGTGTCCTGGCCTCCGTGCGCGCGGCCGCCGACGAATGCGGCGTGCGGGTAGTCGCCGGCGACACCAAGGTAGTCGAGGCCGGGCATGGCGACGAGGTCTACATCAACACCAGCGGGGTGGGCGTGGTCCCGGACGGCATTTGCATCGACCCGGCGGCGGTCCGGCCCGGTGACGTGCTACTGGCCAGCGGCGATCTTGGGCGCCACGGCGTGGCCATCCTCGCCGCCCGCGAGCACCTGGGGCTGGAGCCGGCGATCCCCAGCGACAGCGCGTCGGTCGCCGCGGCCGTGGCCGCGCTGCTGGAAGCCGGCGTGCCCGTGCACGCGCTGCGCGACCCGACCCGCGGCGGCGCGGTCGCCGCCCTGCAGGAACTGGCTGACGCCTCCGGCTGCCGCCTGGTGCTGGACGACGCCGCGATCCCGGTGCGCGACGACGTGCGCGGGGCCTGCGAGATCCTCGGGCTGGACCCGCTGCATTCGGCCTGCGAGGGGCGCTTCCTGGCGGCCGTCCCGGCGGGTGACGGCGACCGGGCGCTGGCGGTCCTCCGGTCCGTTCCGGTGGCCACCGGGGCAGTCGCGATCGGCCGGGCCGAACCGGGCGAACCGGCCGTCATCCGGCGTCTCGCGACCGGCGTGGAACGCCGCGTGATCCTGCCGGCGGGCGAGCAGCTGCCGCGGATCTGCTGAGCTCTTCGTACGGGGCCGTTCCAGGGCAGCGGGAACCGCTCGGCGCCAGCGCCTTGCGACCCCGCCGCACGGGTGTCCCTGGAGATCGCCACGTCGCTTCGCGACTCGCGATGACGGAGTGGCCACGCGCATGGTGGCTTACCTTCAACGGGCATGACGCCGGCCCCAGCCAGCGTTAAGGTGGAAGCGTCGATTGCCCCGAAGGAGTCCGCCATGCGCCCGCTGATCCCGATGCTTCTTGCCCTGGCCAGTGCGCCGGCCCTGGCTCATCCCGGCCATGGCCATGGCGAGGGCTTCTCGCTGAGCCACTGGCTCAGCGCCCCGGAACACGCTTGGTCGCTGGGCCTGCTAGCCATGGTGATCGTCGCGGGGCGGTTTGCCCGACGGTGGCAACGTCGGCGCTCCCGGCGCTGAACTCAGGCCGCCGTGGGCGCGCCCTCCGCCGACCACCAGTAACGCTGTTCGTAGTCGCGGTCGCGATCCCGGACCGGGACCGGGACGAAGCCCATGGCCTCGAAGAACCCGGCGGCCGTGGCCTGGGCCTTGACCAGCACCCCGGCCACGCCGGCTTCGCGTGCGGCTTCGTGACAGGCCGCGACCAGTTGCCGGCCCGCCCCTTGCCCGCGTGCGGAGCGCCCGACGTAGAGCCCGTGCAGCAGGAGGCCGTCCGCGACGCCCTCCGGCAACTCCCGGGAGCCGGCCGCCTCCCAGGCCGCGACACCGACCACCTGGCCTTCGCGTTCCAGCACGATGACGTCGAGGAACATCCGGTCGGCCTCGGTATAGCGATAGGCCGGCAGGGCCAGCCGGCGCACCCGCTCCGGTAGCGGCCAGTCCTCGATGGCCTCGGCCACGAGGCGGTTGATGGCGTCGAGATCGCCGGCAAGGGCCGGACGGAGCGCGGCAGTTGAGTCAGGACCTGGAGATTGGGGCATCGATTTGCGGGGCATCGGCATGGTTCCTGCTCGGACCCTGTCGACGGGCCGAAGTGCCGTGCGGAGTCCCCGCGAAGGGCTTCACGACAACGCAATGCCCGATCGGGGATAATCCGCGTCGCACCGAAAGGAGACGACACCGCACCATGACGGAACTGAAGAAGGCGATCGAGCACCAACGCGACTACCTCGAGGACAAGCTGCAGGAGCCCCTGGCGGCGGTCGCCCGCCGTCTGTCCACGGTCTGGCCGCGCCGCGAGGAACTGGACTCGATCCTGGAAGAGGCGATCCGCCAGATCCCGGAGGCCACCTTTGTGTATGCCCTGAACACACGGGGCATCCAGCTCTCCGACAACATCTCGCGCAGCGGGGTACTGCCGGAACACTTCGGGCGCGACCGCTCCCAGCGCCCGTACATGAAGGAAGCCGTCCCCGCGGACGGCTTCCTGCTGTCGGATGCCTACATCAGCCTGCTCGGCAGGCGGCCGTCGCTGACCGCGTTGCAGCTGGTCCGCGACAGCGACGGGAATGCGCTGGGCTTTCTCGGGGCGGACTTCGACCTGCGCAACCTCCCCGACTTCTCCGAAGATCTGTACGAAGAGCCTAACGAGTGGCGCCAGATCAAGGGCGATCCGTCCATCCGCGGCACGCTGTTCCTGCAAAGCCGCACCGAAAGCCTGATGGACCAGAACATGGACACGGCCCTGGCCATCATCGAGGAGCTGTTCACCGAGCGCGGTGTGTTCCAGGGCGTGTTCCACTTCTCCAGCTCGCGCGCCACCCTGTGGACCACCGAGGACCCGTATCGCTACCGCATCCTGACCCACGAATCCCTGGGCGACCCGGACGTCTGCCTGGCCTTCCCGCACGAGCCGTACCCCGAGGAGGCCCTGATCCCGAAGAACAAGGTCGGCCCCGTGCTCGAGGGCCTGAAGGCACTGCGTTATGCCGATGAAACCGTGTACCTGCGTTCCGCCTCGATCAACCTGTTCAACGGTATGATCAGCCTGACCTTTTCCTGCGACGGCTCGCACTACATGACCTGGGACGAATTCCTCGGCCGCTCCATCGAGTTCTGGATCGGCGCCACCGGGTAGGTGTCTGCCCCCCTGGGGGTACTTGCTCCCTAACGGGTCAGTGATGGTGATGGCCACCGGCCCCATGTCCATGGCCCTGTCCATGGCCCATCCCTCCATCGGCCCGCCGGACTTCGGCCTCCACGGTGAACACCTCGCCTGAGCGGGTATGCAGCTCGATGGAGACTTCCTGGCCCTTCTGCAGGGGCTCGTGGAGGTCAATCAGCATCACGTGCAGGCCGCCCGGCTGCAGCGCAACTTCGCCACCGGCCGGAATGGTGATGGCTTCCACCTCGCGCATCCGCATCACGCCCGCGTCGTCTTCCACGTGATCATGAAGCTCGGTGACCGCCGCCACCGGCGACGACCCGGACACGATCTCGATGTCTTCTTCCGTCGTGTTGCGCAAGGCCATGTAGCCCGCAGTGCTGGGCATTCCGGGGGGCATCAGGCGCACCCAGGGTCGGTCATCGATCTCAACGCCCTCCATGCAGTCACAGAACCCCGGCTCTTCGTGGCCCTCAACATGATGGGCATGTGCACCGGATGTGGCGAACAGACCGACCACCGCGAGTGCGCAAAGCGTGCGAATGGATGTGTTCATTTCTTGCTTCCTCGTAGTGGAGCACCAACGAAACCCGTGCGCCCGATGATGGATCAGAATTCCACGGTCCAGTTGGCCCATAGCGTGCGCCCCGGCTCGTTGATGGAGCGTGTCGCGGTGCCGAGCTCGGCCTGACCGCGCTGGATATGCTCGCGGTAGCTGCGGTCGAACAGGTTGTCGATACCGAAGGTGACCCGCGAGTTTCCGAAGACCTCCATCCCGGCATAGACCGCGGCGGTGGCAAATCCGGGCGTTTCCTCGGTATCCAGGCTATAGATGGTGCCGTGATCGAGGTGGACGCGGTCCTGGCGCGCAACGCCGCGCACCTGCGCCCCGGCAAAGCGGTTCCCGGCCGCGTACTCCAGGCCCAGGGTGAGCTCGGCGGGGGGCGTCTGTGCCAGGGGCACGCCATCACTGTCATTCTGGGCGCGCACCCAGGCTGCGCTGGCGCGGGCGGTCCAGTGCTGGTGCAGCGCCCAGGCCAGGTCCAGCTCTGCGCCATAGGTGGTGGCATCGACGTTACGCGCCTCGGGGGCCTCGCGGGCGATCAGGATGTAGTCATCGAACTGACCGTAGAACACGGCCAGCGACCCGGTCAGATCGCCATGATGCACCTGTACGCCCAGATCGAGCTGGGTGAGCGTCTCGGTCTCCAGCTCGAACACGCGACGGCGTTCCCAGAAGTCGGCGGCGCGTTCGGCCCGCCCGATACCCAGGTACCCGGTGGCCGGCCAGGCCGCGAAGTCCTGTTCGACCCGCAGGAAGCCGCTCATCTGGTTGCTGCTGTCGACGCTCCCGGCCGCGGCACCACCGAACCCGTTTTCGGCCTGGGCCTCGGCCCGCGAGCGATCCATGCGCAGCCCCGTGACCAGGCGGCGGGTGTCCGTCAGCGGATACTCCAGCTCCGCGAACACGCCGGTATCGCGGAACCGGGCGGTGGCGTTGCGTGGCACGTCTCGCCAGCCGAGCGCCGCCATGCCCATCAGGCGGTTGCCGCGGTGCCGGTTACGCTGATATTCGGCCCCCGCGTGCAGCAGGGCCTCGCCCGGCAGCACGAAATCAGCGGCGAGGCGCGCCCCGGTCGTTACACGGTCGGGGTAGCTGACCATCGGCATGCCCGGTGGCTCGCGCAGCGTGAAGTTGTCCATCACGTGGTCGATTGCGTTGTAGAAGACCCGGGCCTCGATCTGGTCGAGCCAGGGTGCGAGGCGCTCTCGGGTCACGGCCAGGCTGTAGCCGGTGCGCTCGAATTGCGTGCCGTCCATGCCCCGATCGTCGTATGCGGCTTCGGCATCCGAGCGGTCCAGGGTGAACTCGACCAGGGTGTCGTCATCCGGGCGCCATCCGACAATGCCGGTGCCACTCCAGCGCGAGTACTGCGAGTGCACGGTATTGCCGTCACCATCGCGATAGTCGGACTGGTCGGACAGGGTGCCAATGCCGCGGATGTAGCCGTGCTCGTTCCCGGTCGCGATATCCGTGATTAGATCGAAGCGGTCGAAGCGACCCACGGTGATCCCCGTAAAGCCCCGGACCTCTCCGGCGGTTTCAAACTGGGGGGCCTCGCGCTCGAAGCGCACCACGCCGGCGGGGCTGGCACCATAGCGCACGCTCTGCGGTCCCTTGGTGACCTCGATATGTTCGTAGGCCTGCGGATAGACATAGGCGGTTGGCGGGTCCATCCGCCCCCCGCAGCCGCCGAGGATCGGGGCGTCGTCCAGCAGGATCGACAGGCGCGAGCCCCCCAGCCCACGCAGCTCCGGGTCTCCACTGGTGCCGCCCTTGCGGCTGACCGTGAACCCCGGGATGGAGCCGAGATAGGCGCCGCCGTCGTGGGCGGGCAGCGGCAGGCGGGGCTGGCGCGGGTCGGTGGTCACCACGCCTGGACCGGTCATGGGCGAAGCCGTGATAACCACCGGGCTCAGCCGCGGCAGTTCATCGGCTGCCAGGGGCGTAACGGCGAGTATCAGGCCCGCACCCATCAGACAGCCCGGCAAGGCGTATCGCGCTTTCATTGCATCCTGCTCCTTTGTCCATCAGGAGCCTGGACAAAGGCAAACCCCGTGCCAGCCCGCGTCGGCCCTCTCAACGCACTGTTCGGAGGAGTGTTTTGCGCGCGGTCGCTCCGTAGGAGCCTACGCCGAGGGTGTGGCAAATGCCACACCGGGCGCGGCAAAGCTCGCACTTTGACTGCTGCCGCGCCGCGTCGCATGCCTTGCCAGACGGGCCGGGTCCGGGCAGGCTTTCAGTCCTGTTAATCCGGTTAGATGTTGTCTGATGGACGTCCCTCCCGAACTGATTGGTGACTCCCCCGAACTGCAGGCGCTGATGCGGCAGGCGAATCTGGTTGCGCGTACCGACGCGACCGTATTGGTTCAGGGCGAGAGCGGAACCGGCAAGGAACGGCTGGCGCGCCGGATCCATGCGCACAGTCGGCGCAGTGCGGCACCGCTGATCAGCGTGAACTGCGCGTCCCTGCCGCCCGATCTGGTCGAGTCGGAGCTGTTCGGTCACCGTCGCGGGGCCTTCACCGGGGCACACGAGGCCCAGTCCGGCCTGATTCGTCAGGCCGATGGCGGCACCCTGCTGCTGGACGAGATCGCCGAATTGCCTCCCGGGGCACAGGCCAAGCTGCTGCGTTTTCTGGAGAGCGGCGAATGCCAGCCACTGGGGGCGGCTCGCCCCGAGAAGGTGGATGTCCGCATCATCGCCGCGACCCACCAAGACCTGAACCAGCATGTGACCGAGGGCCGGTTCCGGGCGGATCTGTTCTTTCGTCTGTTTGTGGTGCCGCTGGAAATGCCACCCTTGCGGCAGCGCCAGGGCGATGTGCGGCGTCTGGTGGAGCATTTCCGCCTGGAGCTCGCCAACGCCCATGAGCTTGAACCACCACACTTCACGCCAGAGCTGTTGCGCTGGCTCGAACGCTGGCCATGGCCCGGTAACGTGCGCGAGCTGAAGAACCTGGTCGAGCGCTGTGTGATCTTCATGGCCGGTCAGACGATCCGGCCGCAGGATCTGCCGGATTCCTGGATGCAGTCGCCGCGCGACCAAAAACACGGTCCGTGGGTGATCCCGCCCGACGGTCTGAGCCTGGAACGCCTGGAGATCGACCTGATCCGGCAGGCCCTGGAGCGTACCGCCGGCAATCGCTCGCACGCTGCCCGCCTGCTCGGGATCACACGCGACACCCTGCTGTATCGCATGAAGAAGAACGCGATTTCATAGCCCGTGCCCGACCGGCTCCCAGTGTTGTCTTCGGGTAGGTATCGGTGCTTTTACCCCTCCGGCAAACGACGTGCTCTGGGGCAGTTTATCCCCCGCTCAAACCCGGCCCACGGACCCTGCCCAGACGGGCACCTTCCATTCGGTGGGCGCGTGGTCGCGGAACTACCACCGCAAGAGCGACTAGCCACCAGCTAAAGGGCCTGGCAGGCAAATGCCGACTGCGCGATCATGGCGGGACTGCCAACCAGGAATGGCCATGGAAACCGGATACGCCAGGGAGACAGGTGGCCGCGCCGAGCAGCAGGATGCGGTGACCGTGCTGCACGGACCCGACGGGCAAACTGCGTTGCTGCTGGTGGCCGATGGCATGGGCGGCCACGAGGGCGGGGCGCAAGCCTCGCGCACGGCCGTGGCGACGGCCGAACGCCTGTGGAATCGCTGCGCGGGGCGGACCGCGGATGGCCCTGCCCTGCTGGAGAGCCTGTTCCACGAGACCCATGCGGCCCTGCTGGAACAAGGCGGTGCTGATCCGGCCCAGCGTCCCGGAACCACACTGGTGGCCCTGTACGTCACGCCGGACTCGGCCTGCTGGGCCCATTGCGGCGACAGCCGCCTGTATCACATCGAGGGGGACCGCCTGCAGGGCCGCACGCGCGACCACACACGGGTGCAGCAGCTGGTCGACCAGGGGGTGATCCGCGAGGCGGAGATGGCCACGCACCCGGAGCAGAATCGCTTGCTGCAGGGTCTGGGCGTGGTCGATCCCATACAGGTCGACCATGCCGCGGCGCCCGTGACCGCCCAGACCCGCTTCCTGCTGTGTTCCGACGGCTTCTGGGAACAGTTCGCGCCGGACGCGATCGTCGAACTGCTGGACCATCCCGATCTGGGCACCGCGACCACCGAGGCGGCCCGCGAGGCGGCGCGGCGCGCCGGGCCCGGCGGCGACAACGTGGCGCTCGCCACCTGGCGGGCGGCGCGACCCCGTGGCCGATTCTGGCGCCGGCACCTGAAGGCCCGTATCCAGCCGACGCTGGCGCTGTTGCTGCTGCTCGCCGCGGCGCTGGCGATCCTGCTGTGGCCGCTGGACTGATGCCGATCGTATACTCCGGGCGCCGCACCGCGCCCGAACCGAAGATGTTGCCATGACGCAGTTCCGCACCCTGCCTTTACGCCTCGTTCTGCTCGCCGCACTGGCCGGGCTGCTGCCCGGTTGCGCGCAGTTGCAGGGGGTATTCAACCCCGATGCGGAGGCCGAGGAGGAAACGGCGCCTGCGGAACCCCCCGCGCCCGAACCGGCAGCGGAAGAACCGGAGATCGAACGTCTCGAGATCGCCGAGATCGTGCAGCTCCTGCAGCGCGGCGAGATGGACCGGGCACAGGTCGCGCTCGACCGGATCCTCGCGGACGAGCCGCGGAACCACGCCGCCCGTCATCTGCGCGAGCAGCTTTCCGGGGATCCGCGGGCCATGCTCGGCGAGGCGCATTTCGAGCACACGGTGGAACCGGGTGAGACGCTGGCCCGACTGGCCCGCGAACACCTGGGGGATGCCAACCGATTCGTGATCCTCGCGCGGTACAACGACCTCGAGCGCCCGGACCAATTGCTGGTCGGGCAGCGGCTGCGCATCCCCCGAGACGCATCGGATCTGCCACGCGGCACCAGCGACCTGGACGATCAGCTGACCGCGCTGGATCCGGATGCCGCCCCCGGGGTGGGCGAGGACGGCCTGCGCCGGGCCCTCGAGGCCGATCTGGCCGCGGAGCGTTACGGCGCGGCCCTGGAGGTCGTGGAGCGGGCCCGGCAGCGCCCCGAGGCGGAGACGCAGTGGGCCGACTGGCTGGAGCCCCTGGCGCGCGAGGCCGAAACGGGCTACTGGTACCAGCGCGGCCTGAAGGCCCGGTCAGCCGGGGACACCGCGGAGGCGCTCGAGGCCTTCGGCGAGGTGCTCGCGCGGGACCCGCAGCATTCCGGCGCCCGCCAGTACCACGCCGAACTGGAGCAACAGCGCAAGGAGGCCCTGCATGCAGAGGCCATCGTGCGCTACCGCAACCAGGACCTGGATACCGCCATCGCGCTGTGGGACGAGGCGCTGGCGATCGACCCCGAATTCGAGGCGGCACGCGGCTACCGGCTGCGGGCACTGGAGCTCCAGCGCCGCCTGGATGCCCTCGACAACGGGAACCGCCCGAGCTAATCCGTACCCGTGCGCCGGGATGGAGCGTCCGGCAGGTCCTCGGGCGCAAGCTCCTGCGTACGGTCGCCGTCGGGAGTCGGTTCGACCGCGCTGCGGTCGGGCGACCGGTCCGCCCGACGCTTCACGCGCGCCTCCAGTGAATCCGCCATCGCGTTGTAGGCGCTGAAGACGCGTTCGAAGTCATCGTGACGCCGGGCCCGGATGCGGGTGTCCAGCCGTCCCTGCCCGATCTGGTCCAGCGCACCCCGTAATTGGTCCAGCGGCTGCTGCAGGCGCCGGGCCAGCACGTAGGCACCCAGCAGCACGGCCAGCAGGGTGACCAGTGTGAACATCACCAGGGCCATGAAGGTGGCCTCGTTCGCCGCCCGCAACGAGCCCGTGGAGAGGCCGACCTGAAGCTGTCCAATCAGGTGATCCTGGTAGCGCACCGGGGCCGCGAACAGGAACAACTCGCCGCCATCCGGTCCGGTGACCGACCAGATAGCCTGCTCGTCGCGGCGCTGGAGCAGCCGCTCCTCGGACGGCGGTTCGTAGGGCTGGCCCACCGCCTCCGGATCGCTGCTGGCCACCACCTCACCGCGGTGGTCCGCCACGTTTAGCAGGGCGATCTCGCGGTTCGCCTGCATGTCGCGCAGGCGTCCCTGGACCGCGATGGTGTCCTCCAGCAGCAGGTCTTCGGCACTCTCCACCGAAATGATTTGCGCGAGCGTCGCCCCGTAGTCGAACGCCAGGTCGGTCATCACCGCGTTCTGCTTCTGCTGGACCAGGGTCCCGCCGGCAACCAGCGTGACCGCCACCAGCACCCCCATGACCGCTGCCCAGCGCAACCGCAGGGGGACAATCCGGCGACCGCCCCCGGCACGCTCGCGCTCGGCGCGTTCCTCCTCGATGCGCTCGAGGTCCACCAGCAGCTCGCCGGCCGACTGGTAGCGCTGATCCGGGTCTTTCGCCAGCAGGCGAAGCACCAGTTCGATTAGCTCCTGCGGGCAATCGCGCACAATGACGCGCGGCGCGGGGACGGGATCCTTGACCACACGGGTCAGCAGGGTCTCGACATCATGGCCACGAAACGGGGTGGCGCCGGTGAGGAGTTCGTACAGGACCACGCCCACCGAGTACAGGTCGGCCCGTGCATCGGTCGCCTGCCCGCGGACCTGCTCGGGGGCCATGTAGTGCGGCGAACCGGCCACGTAGCCATCCTCATCGGCGCGCCAGTCGGGATCACTGAGGGTGCGGGCAATCCCGAAATCCATCACCTTGATGTTCACCGTGGCGCTGGTGACGATGATGTTTTCGGGCTTGATGTCGCGGTGCACCACGCCGTGCCGGTGCGCGTAGTCCAGGGCCTCCACCAGCTGGATGGCGATCTTCAGGACATTGCGCAGTAACAGCGGGCGGAACTGTTCCGCGAATTCCGCGAGCGTGATCCCGTCCAGCAGCTCCATCGCGATGAACGGCTGCTGGTCCGACTCGCCGACATCGAAGATGGTCACGATGCCCGGGTGCGTTAGGGTGCCCGCCGCGCGCGCCTCGGAGAGGAAGCGGCGGCGATACTCCGGGCGCCGTGCGTAGTCCGGCTGCAGGCACTTGATCGCCAGCGGGCGCCGGATATCCGGGTCGTAGCCGCGATGGATCACGGCCATGGCCCCGCGCCCGATCTCCTCGCCGACCCCGTAGCGACCGATTCGCTGCATGGAAGAGCCGGGGCCGGGCCTCAGGCCGACTCGAGCAGGATGCGCGCGATGACCGCCAGCACCAGGACCACCACGGCAATGCCCAGCCAGCGCCAGCGCCAGCGCGACCGGCGGCCGCCACCGGGACGGGCGTCGGAACCATCGTCGCGGCGCCGGAAGACGAACTCGGCACGCCCGAAGCGCACATGATCGCCGTCCTTCAGCACCGCCTCGTGGACTTTCTCGTCGTTCACCCAGGTCCCGTTGGTAGAGAGCAGGTTAACCACCCGGCATTCACCGCCATCGTTGACCAGCCAGGCGTGCTGCGAGGAAACGCTGCCCTCCTGCAGGACGATGTCGTTGTCCGCCTGACGCCCCACCGAGCGCTTGCCCGGCTTCAGCGTCAGGCGCTGCTGGCCAAACGGTTCGGAGAGCCCCACCAGGACCGGGTGCCCGCCAGGCGGTGCGTCCTCGGCTGCGCGGTCGGGGACCGCCTCTTCTTCGGGCACGGCCTGGCCCTGGAAAAGCATGGTCCCCTGCGGCCCACTGCGGCCCGCGTCCCTGCGTCGTCCCTGATCGCTCATACATCCCCCTGCTTCGCGAGCCGTGATCCGGCCCTGTTCGTCGAGCTTGCACCCGTTCGAGTATGCACGGGCCACACGCGCCAAAACAACGAATGCGTCACAGCATGAAACAGCCTGCTATGCTCCGGTCATCCGCCCATCACGACAAGGAGTCTGAACATGGAACAGGACGCAACCAGCGGAACCGACCTCCGCGGACTGATCGAACCACTCGTTCGCGGGAAGTTCTGGATGCAGCTGATCGGCATCATGCTGATCATCTCCGGCGTGCTGACCGCGCTGTCGATCATCGGGATCATCATTGCCTGGATCCCGATCTGGGCTGGCGTGGTGCTGATGCAGGCAGCCGGGGCCTCGCAGCGTGCCTTCGAAAGCGGTGATCCGGAGGCCATCAAGTACGCGCTCGGGCGCCTGCGGATCTACTTCACCATCTTCGGCGTATTGCTGCTGATCTACCTGATCCTGATGGTGCTGGGCATGGTCTTCGGAATCGGCGCCGGCCTGATGGGCGCCGGTGGCATGGGCGACTTCGGCCACATGCAGTAGCGCCCAACCGCGGCACCGTCCTTGCGGGAACCGAGAGCGGGTGGGACTTGAACCCTTCGGGATTGGCCGACCGATCCCGAAGGGCACATGCAACGGGTCCTCTCCCGTAGCGCGCACGATACGGGTCCGGTGGTCGCGGACGGCGATTGCTTCGGCGCGGTGCGCCTCGCAATGATCGTTTGGGGGACCCGGCGCGCCCGCGGGCCGGGTCAGACCTCGCGGTAGATCGTCGCGCCCTTCTCCACGAACTCCACGGCCTTTTCCTGCAGGCCCTTCTTCAGGGCCTCGTCCTCGCTGATGCCCTGGGCCGCGGCGTAGTCGCGCACGTCCTGGGTGATCTTCATCGAGCAGAAGTTGGGGCCGCACATGGAGCAGAAATGGGCGACCTTGTGCGCATCCTTGGGCAGGGTCTCGTCGTGGAATTCGCGTGCGCGCTCCGGATCCAGCGCGAGGTTGAACTGGTCCTCCCAGCGGAACTCGAAACGCGCCTTGCTCAGTGCGTTGTCCTGCAGCTGCGCGCCGGGGAAGCCCTTGGCCAGGTCGGCGGCGTGGGCGGCGATCTTGTAGGTGATGATGCCGTCGCGCACGTCCTGCTTGTTGGGCAGGCCCAGATGCTCCTTCGGCGTCACGTAGCAGAGCATCGCGGTGCCGTACCAGCCGATGTTGGCCGCGCCGATGCCGGAGGTGATGTGGTCGTAGGCCGGGGCGATATCGGTGACCAGCGGGCCGAGGGTGTAGAACGGCGCCTCGAAGCAGTCTTCCAGCTCCTTGTCGACGTTTTCCTTCACCTTCTGCAGCGGTACGTGACCGGGGCCCTCGATCATCACCTGCACGTCGTGCGCCCAGGCCTTCTGCGTCAGCTCGCCCAGGGTTTCCAGCTCGCCGAACTGCGCGGCGTCGTTGGCGTCGGCCAGGCAGCCGGGGCGCAGCCCGTCACCCAGCGAGAACGAGACGTCGAACGCCTTCATGATCTCGCAGATCTCGTCGAAACGGGTGTAGAGGAAGTTCTCCTCGTGATGCGCGAGGCACCACTTGGCCATGATCGATCCACCGCGCGAGACGATGCCGGTCACGCGATCGGCGGTCAGCGGCACGTACTGCAGGCGTACGCCGGCGTGGATGGTGAAGTAGTCCACGCCCTGTTCGGCCTGCTCGATCAGGGTGTCGCGGAACAGCTCCCAGGTCAGGTCCTCGGGCTTGCCGTCGACCTTCTCCAGCGCCTGGTAGATCGGCACGGTGCCGATCGGCACCGGCGAGTTGCGCAGGATCCACTCGCGGGTCTCGTGGATGTTCTTGCCGGTGGACAGGTCCATCAGGGTGTCGCCGCCCCAGCGCGCGGACCACACCAGCTTCTCGACCTCTTCCTCGATCGAGGAAGAGACCGCCGAGTTGCCGATGTTGGTGTTCACCTTCACGCGGAAGTTGCGGCCGATGATCATCGGCTCCAGCTCCGGGTGGTTGATGTTCGCGGGGATGATCGCGCGGCCGCGGGCGATCTCGTCGCGCACGAACTCGGGCGTGATCTCGTCAGGGATCGAGGCCCCGAACGACTCGCCGGCGTGCTGGCGCAGCAGCTTCTTGTAGCGCGGGTCGGCGCGCAGCTCCTGCAGGCGGTTGTTCTCGCGGATGGCGACGAACTCCATCTCCGGGGTGATGATGCCCTGGCGAGCGTAGTGCATCTGGGAGACGTTCGCCCCGGACTTCGCCCGGCGCGGCGGGCGGATGTGCTCGAAGCGCAGGCTGGCCAGTTCCGGGTCGGCGGCGCGGGCACGGCCGTATTCGGAGCTTGGGCCGTCCAGCCATTCGGTGTCGCCGCGCTCGTCAATCCAGCCGCCGCGCAGATCCGTCAGGCCCTGGCGCAGATCGATGGTCGCGTCCGGATCCGTGTACGGGCCCGAGGTGTCGTAAACCGGGATCGGCGGGTTCTCTTCCGGGGTGCCGGAGGTCAGCGTGGGGCTTTGTGCGACCTGGCGGAACGGCACGCGGATATCCGGGCGCGAACCCTGCACGAAGACCTTCTCGGAATTGGGGAACGGGCGCGTGACGTCGGCGGAGACCTGGGCGGTCTTGCGGGCGAAGGACTCGGGGATGGCGCTCATACGATGACCTCTGCAACTCGGGCGTGGTGGCAGAGAGATCGGAACGGGCCGGACAGACTGCGAACGGAGCGCGCGCGGACTGGAACGAGCACCGAGCTTCCCTCCGCCAGTGTGAACTGGTTCAGGTTCAAGGGGACTCTCTCAGCCCGCATCCATGGCGGGCACCCCCAGCTCTGATCCGCGAGTGTAGCGCACAGCGCGCGTCTCGACAGAACAAGTCCGCGCGAGCCGCGGTGTTTTGCGTTAGATTAGCGCTTTGTGACAATCTCCGCGCCGCCATGTCCCCCAAGAACTTCGTCTTCGAGCTGTTTGGCCGTTCCCCGGTGCGCCCGCTGCAGGCGCATATGGAGAAGGTACGTGCCTGCATCGCCGAGCTTCCCCCGTTCATGGAGGCCATGGCCCGCGACGACTGGGAGACCGCCCGCGCGCAGCAGAGGAAAATCTCGACGCTGGAGCGCGAGGCCGACCGCCTGAAGAAGGACCTGCGCCTGCACCTGCCCAAGGGCATGATGCTGGCGATGTCACGGCGCGATGTACTCGACACCCTGCTCATCCAGGACCGCATCGCCAACATGGCGAAGGATATCGCCGGGCTGATGCTGGGGCGCCAGATGCAGTTCCCCGACAACATGCGGGAGCCTCTGAAGCGCTTCCTCGACCGCAGCGTGGATGCCGTCGACCAGGCCGGCCGGGCCATCAACGAGCTGGACGAACTGGTGGAAGCGGGCTTCCGCGGCCACGAAGTGGAGGTCGTCAACGGCATCCTGACCGAGCTCGACCAGATCGAGCACGAGTCCGACGAGGCCCAGCGCGAGGTCCGCGAGATCCTGTTCGCCCAGGAGGTCGACCTGCCGCCGGTCAACGTGATCTTCATGTACCGCGTGATCGACTCGATCGGCGAGCTTGCCGACCTGGCCCAGCGTGTAGGCAGCCGCCTGCAGTTGATGCTCGCGAAGTAACCAACGGCACCCAGGCACACGCACAGGCACCGAGGACCGCATGGAATACAGCACCCTGTTGCTCGGTCTCGCAGTGATCTTCGGCCTGTTCATGGCCTGGGGCATCGGCGCCAATGACGTCGCCAATGCCATGGGCACCTCGGTGGGCTCGCGAGCCCTGACCATTCGCCAGGCGGTATTCGTCGCCGCGATCTTCGTGTTCTCCGGCGCCTGGCTGGCCGGTGGCGAGGTCACCCAGACCATCCGTAGCGGGATGGTCGACTCCAGCCTGATGGCTGACAACCCCGAGTTACTCGTTTACGGGATGCTGGCGGCGCTCGCGGCCGCCGGAACCTGGCTGATGGTGGCCTCCTATTTCGGCTGGCCAGTCTCCACCACGCATTCCATCATCGGTGCGATCGTCGGCTTTGCCGTCGTCGGGCTCGGGTTCGAGGTGGTGCGCTGGGAGCGCGTCGGCACCATCGCCATGTCCTGGGTGGTCTCGCCGATGGTCGGCGGCATGATTGCGTTCGCCCTGTTCCGCAGCGTGCAGATCCTGATCCTCGACACCGTGGATCCGCTCAAGAACGCCAAGCGCTGGGCCCCGCTGTATATCTTCCTGACGGCATTCGTGACGGCGCTGGTCACGATGTTCAAGGGCCTGACCCATGTCGGGCTGGAACTGACGACCGTTCAGGCTTACGGCCTGGCGACCCTGATCAGCGCGATTGTGGTTGTGCTCGGCGTGCTGGCGATTCGCCGCCTGCGCTTTGATCAGACCCCAGGGGAAGACGGGTCCCATTTTGCCAATGTGGAGAAGGTATTCGGGGTCCAGATGGTGGTCACCGGCTGCGCCATGGCCTTTGCACTGGGCTCCAACGACGTGGCCAATGCGGTCGGCCCGCTGGCCGCGGTCGTGGATGTGATCCAGACCGGCGATGTCAGTACCGAAACGCTGGTGCCGGTATGGGTGCTGTTGTTGGGGGGTGTCGGGATTGTGTTCGGCCTGTTCACCTACGGCCACAAGGTCATCGCGACCGTCGGCACCGGGATTACCCAGCTCACCCCCAGCCGCGGCTATGCCGCCACCGCCGCGGCGGCTGCGACCGTGGTGCTGGCCTCGGGCACCGGCCTGCCGATCTCCACCACGCACACGCTGGTCGGCGCCATCCTTGGCGTAGGCCTGGCGCGCGGGATCGCCGCGATCAACCTGGGGTTGGTGCGGATGATCTTCCTGTCGTGGATCGTGACCCTGCCCGCCGGGGCCATCCTGGCCGTGGTCTACTTCTACATCCTGCGCAGCATCCTCGGCTAAGCCCTGGCGCGCGAACCGCGCGCCCGCATCGATCGTTTCACGACGAACAACTCAGCTGAATACCGCTGGCCCATTCCGGAGGCAGGTCCGCATACGCCTCGAACTCCGGCTGCTCGTCGAATGGACGCGCGAGGATCTGCTGCAGACGCAGCACCTCCGACGGATCCCCCGCCTCGGCCTGCTCGATCGCCGCCTGCGCCAGGTGATTGCGCAGGATGTACTTCGGATTCACCGCGTTCATCGCCGCCCGGCGCGCATCCACCGCCAGCGCCTCCTGCGCCAGCCGCGCCTGGTAGCGCGACCACCAGGCCCGCCAGGCGGCCCCATCCTCCAGTTCCGATTCCAGCTGCGCGCGCGTCTCCGCCTGCTCCAGCTCCGGCAACTGACGGAAAAAGCGAGTGTAGTCCACGCCCTCGGCCGCCATGCGCGCCAGCAGGTCCTGGATCAGCGCCTCGTCGCCTTCCTGCGCCGCCTGCAGGCCAAGCTTCGCCCGCATGCGCGCGAGCCACGCAGCTCGGTACTGCGGCTGGAAGTCCTGCAGCAGGCCCTTGGCGCGCTCGATGGCCGCCTCGCGCGTGACGTCGGCAAAATAGATCACCAGGGTCTCGGCCAGGCGGATCAGGTTCCATTGCGCGATCTGCGGCTGCTGGTCGAAGGCGTAGCGCCCGCCCTGGTCGGTGTGGTTGCAGATGTAGCCGGGGTCGAAGGCGTCCATGAACGCGAACGGGCCGTAGTCGATGGTCAGGCCGGCCAGGCTCATGTTGTCGGTGTTCATTACGCCGTGACAGAACCCGATGGCCTGCCAGTCGGCGACCATCTCCGCGGTGCGGGCGATCACCGCCTCCAGCATCGCGGCGACGGGATCATCGGCCCCCTGGAGTTCCGGGTAGTCATGCGCCAGGGCGTAGTCGATCAGCTCCTGCAGGCGGGCGCTGTAGCCGTTGTAGTGGAAGTACTCGAAATGGCCGAAGCGCAGGAAGCTGGGCGCGGCGCGCAACACGATGGCCGCCGGCTCGATGCGCTCGCGGTACACCGGCAGGCTGGACCCGAACAGCGCCACCGCGCGGGTCGTCGGCACACCCAGCGCGGCCATCGCCTCGGAAACCAGGTACTCGCGCACCGAGGAACGCATCACCGCACGCCCGTCCGCGCCCCGCGAGAAGCGCGTGGGGCCGGCGCCCTTGACCTGCAGCTCCCAGGTCTCGCCGTGACGGGTTTGCACCTCGCCCAGGAGCTTGGCGCGCCCGTCGCCCAGTTGCGGGACAAACACCCCGAACTGGTGCCCGGCATACACCGACGCCCGCGGTTCCGCCCCTGTTAGCTCGTGACCCCACGTGCAGGCACCGAGCCACGGGTCGCGCTCGAAGGTCGCGGGCTCCAGGCCCAGTCGCTCGCACATCGCGGGGCTGGTCACCAGACAGGCAGCATCCGGGAACGGGGCCGGCGCCGGGGTCTCGTGAAAGGCCTCCGGCAGGCGGGCAAAGCGATTGATCCACTCCAGTTCGGAGTCGGTGCGGGCAGCTTGGACGGGGTCGGGGACCGACATGGGGCATCTCGGCAGGTTGCGGTGTCAGGGGTTATCATGCGCGTCGCATCGGCCCCGGTTCAGGAACCCACGGCGGTCGCGCGTTCATTTTCCGGCCGGGGCCCTGCAGTCCCCGGCAGTCCGCATCCCGGAGGCAAGCCCCGTGTCCGAACATGACAATCCCAAACCGCAGAACCTGAAGACCAGCGAACGTCTGGTCTGGCTCGGTTTCATGCTGTTTTTCGTCGTCGTGCTGGCGATCTATATCGCGCGCGGCAACGGTCTCGAGCAGGACCTCGCGGAGGCCAACCGCGACCTCCTGCAGACACAGATGCAATTGCAGCAGTACACCCGGCATGAGGTGCCGCGCCCGGTGGAACTGGGCCTGACCAACGCCCACATCCAGGACCTGCAGCGCCGAGGCATGGCGCGCCCCAACGAGCGCCTGGCGAATGACCTGATGCAGCAGACCGGCCTGATCCCGCACGAGGCGCCGGAGGGCGAGGCCTACGCGTTCCGCCGCGACGGCATCCACGTGCTGAACCACCAGTGGGTGCTGGCGAACTTCGAGGGGGATTCCGCCCATGGCCAGCTGCTGCTGGCCTACGAGGTCGTGCACGGCAACGTGCACTGGGAAGTGCTGGAGTCCACGCTGGACCGGATGTAAGGGCCACCGGCCCCGGGCGGGGGGCGCGCTCCCCGTCCCGGAACCCCCGGTCAGGTGTCGGCGCGCGCCAGTGCGTCCAGGTGTTCGCGGGCGGCTGCGGCCTGACGACGTACCTGCTCCGGGGCCGTGCCCCCGGTGAGGTTGCGCGCGGCGGCCGAGCCTTCCGGCGTCAGCACCGCGAAGACATCCTCGCCCACCGCCGGACTGATCGCCTGCAGGTCCGCCAGCGGCAGTTCCGCCAGGTCGACCCCGCGTTCCTGGGCCGTGCGCACCGCCCGCCCGACGATCTCGTGGGCATCGCGAAAGGCCACGCCCCGCCCCACCAGGTAGTCCGCCAGATCCGTCGCAGTAGCGAATCCCTTGCGAGTCGCCGCCAGGGTGTTCTCCCTGCGCACCTCGAGGTTTGGCACCATGTCGCCGAAGGCGCGCAACGAACCCAGCAGGGTGTCAACGGTGTCGAACAGCGGTTCCTTGTCCTCCTGATTGTCCTTGTTGTACGCCAGCGGCTGGCTCTTCATCAGGGTCAGCAGCGACATCAGGTGGCCGTAGACGCGGCCGGTCTTGCCGCGCACCAGTTCGGGTACGTCCGGGTTCTTCTTCTGCGGCATGATCGAGGAACCGGTGCAGTAGCGGTCCGGCAGCTCGATGAAGGCGAACTGGGCGCTGGTCCACAGCACCAGCTCCTCGGCCTGGCGCGACAGGTGCATCATCAGCGTCGCCGCGGCCGCGGTGAATTCGATGGCGAAGTCACGATCGGACACCGCGTCCAGGGAATTGCGGGTAACGCCATCAAAGCCCAGCAGCTCGGCGGTGTATTCACGATCCAGCGGATACGGCGTGCCGGCCAGCGCGGCCGAACCCAGCGGCAGGATGTTCACGCGGCGGCGCGCGTCGCGCAGGCGCTCGGCGTCCCGGTCCAGCATCTCGTACCAGGCCAGCATGTGGTGGCCGAAGGTGACCGGCTGCGCGGTCTGCAGGTGGGTGAAGCCCGGCATTACGGTCTCCGCCTCGCGTTCGGCCAGCGCGACCAGGCCATCCTGGTAGCCAATGATCAGGCGCAGGATGTCGTCGATGCTGGCGCGCAGCCATAGGCGGATGTCGGTGGCGATCTGGTCGTTGCGCGAGCGCCCGGTGTGCAGCTTCTTGCCGACGTCACCGATGCGCTCGATCAGGCGCGCCTCGATGTTCATGTGCACGTCCTCGCGCCCGACCTGCCAGTCGAACTCGCCGGCGGCGATCTCGTCGCGGATCGCATCCAGGCCTTCGAGGATCTGGCCGGCCTCGGCGTCAGTCAGCACGCCGACCTTCGCCAGCATGCGCGCATGGGCCTGGGAGCCCTGGATGTCCTCGCGGTACAGGCGACGGTCGAAATCCACCGATGCGGTAAAGCGTTCGACGAAGGCATCGGTCGGCTCGGAAAAACGCCCGCCCCACAGCTTGGCCTCGCCGGGAGCGGCGGGCGTGGCGGCTGGCTTGTCGTGCGGGGAATCCTGCGTCATGGTGCATCCTGGAGCGGCTTGGAAAGACACGGAAGTATACGGGCACAACGAGGGGGAGAACATGGTGCGACCGCGCCCCCGGAACAAGGCCCGGAACCAGGGGAGCAACAGACGCATGGCCCAGGGGGACACCGCCGGGGAGACCAACGGGGAGCTGTCGCCGCTGCCGGACTTCTGCAGCGCCGAGACGTTGCTGCGCGTGTTGATGGTGGCGGTGCTGCTGGCACTGGCGATCGCGCTGCTGCGCGGCGGGGGGCAGGACTGGCTGTCGGCCCTGGCACTGCATGCCCTGTTCATCTTCTGGGTAGCACTGACCAGCCTCCTGATCCTCTGCGCCCTGAAACGGCCGCTGCGCAGGCTGCCGCTGACGACTCAGATCGTGCTGCCGCCCCTGGTTCCAATTGCCAATACCGCGATCGTCTATCGCCTCGCCGAGGAGCTGGTGCTGGCCGATCCGGCCCTGCGCTGGCCGGTGATCGGCGTGGCGACCATCCTCAGCCTGGTGGCGATGCACTACCTCTACCTGCAGGCGGCCTGGCAACGCGAGACCCGGGCCGTGGCGACCGCCCGCGAGCAGGCGATGCGCGCGCGCCTGCGTCCGCATTTCCTCTACAACAGCATGAACACCATCGCCGGACTGTGCCGCAGTGACCCGGCGCGCGCGGAACAGATCACCCTGGACCTGGCGGATCTGTTCCGCGCCACCTTCGCCACCGGGGACCACCACACGCTGCGCGAGGAGCTGGATCTGGTCCGGGCGTTCCTCGGCATCGAGCAGACCCGCTTCGGCGAGCGCCTGGCGCTGGACTGGGACTGCCCCGACCACCCGGGGCTGGATCTCGCCGTGCCAACACTGTTTCTGCAACCGCTCGCGGAAAACGCAATCCAGCACGGCATTGCGCCGGCGCGCGGGCCCGGCCGCATCTGGGTGCGCTGCCGCATGGACTCGGGCCGGGTCACGCTGACCCTCGGCAACAGTGTCGACCCGCAGGCCCAGGGTGCGGGAACCGGGACCGGTACCGAGGCGGTCCGGCTGCGGCTGCAGCACGCCTTCGGCGGGCAGGTACACTTCCAGACGCAGCATGACCGCGAGCAATTCGAGGTCCGCATCCAGCTGCCACTGGCGAACCGGGAGGGAAGCCCATGAACAAGAGCCCACTGGACTTGCTGGTTGCCGACGACGAGCCGATCGCCCGCCAGCGCCTGACGGCCCTGGCGCAGGACCTGGGGCATCGGGTCGTGGCCGAAGCCGCACACGCCGGCGAGGTCACGACACAGCTGCAGTCCCTCTCTCCGGATGCCCTGCTGCTGGATATCGACATGCCGGGAGAAACGGGGCTCGAACTGGCCCGGCGGCTGCACGCGGAGGACCCGGGGCTGACCGTAATCCTGGTCACCGCCCACGACCGCTTTCCGCTGGAGGCCTTCGAGGCCGGGGTGCGCGACTATGTGCTGAAGCCGGTGCGCCGCGAGCGCCTGGAACAGGCGCTGCAGCGGGCGGTGCAGCAGAAGCAGGGTCGGGGCGAGACCTTCCCGAACGAGGTGCACATCACGGTCGGCCGCCGCGAGGAACGCGTGCCGCTGGAACGGGTGGACATCTTTATCGCCGAGGGGGGCTACGTGATGGCCCGATCGGCGCGCCTGGCCGGCTTCGTGGACGCCCGGTTACGCGACCTGGAAGCGTGCTACGGCCCGGCCCTGCTGCGCGTGCACCGCGGCTGCCTGGCGGTGAAGGCCTCGATCAAGGGGATCGAGAATCTGGGCCCGACCGACAACCGCCTGCTGTTCCACGACGACCTGGACCCGATGCCGATCAGCCGGCGCCAGCTTCCGCGGGTGCGCGAATACCTGCGCAACGGGACTTGAGCCGCCCGGCCCGCCGGCGGACAAACGAACCGTCATGGCCCGCGCATGCGGACGGTATTCGGGGACGGGGCGCAACGCCGTTATACTAGGCGGTTTTGAACGCCCGGCCGCCCGCGCCGAGGCTCGCCCGGACGACCCATGAAGCCAGTACGCATTGCCACCCGAAAAAGCCCCCTTGCCATGTGGCAGGCGGAACATGTCGCTGAACGCCTGCGCGCCCGCGAGCCGGAGCGTCCGGTCGAACTGGTGGGCATGACCACCCAGGGCGACCGGGTGCTGGACTCCCCGCTGGCACGGATCGGCGGCAAGGGGCTGTTCGTGAAGGAGCTGGAGATTGCACTGCTGGAGGATCGCGCCGACATCGCGGTCCACTCGGTTAAGGACGTGCCGATGGAGCTTCCCGAACAGCTGGAACTGCCGGTGATCCTGGACCGCGAGGATCCGCTGGATGCGTTCGTGTCCAACCGTTACGCCCATGTCGACGAGCTCCCGCAGGGGGCGCGGGTCGGCTCTTCCAGCCTGCGCCGGCAATGCCAGCTGCGGGCGCGGCGGCCGGACCTGGAGGTCCGCGACCTGCGCGGCAACGTGAACACCCGCCTGGGCAAGCTGGACGCGGGCGAATACGACGCGATCCTGCTGGCCGCGGCCGGGCTCAAGCGCCTCGGGTTTCACGAACGCATCCGCACCTGCCTGGAGCCGGACGTAAGCCTGCCCGCGGTCGGCCAAGGAGCAATCGCCATCGAATGCCGCGCCGGGGACAGTGCCATTGGCGAGCTGATCGCGCCGCTCAACGACCCCGACACCGCCGACCGCGTGCGCGCCGAGCGTGCCTTCAACCGACGCCTGGAGGGCGGCTGCCAGGTCCCGCTGGCCGCCCACGCCACACTGGCCGGGGATCAGCTTCACCTGGACGGCCTGGTCGGCGCGGTCGACGGCAGCCGCCTGCTGCGCCGCCAGGTCGAGGGACCACGCGGTGATGCGGAGGCCCTGGGCATCCGGCTGGCGGACATGCTGCTGGAACTGGGCGCGGGCGAACTACTCGCCGCCGCCCATCGCGAACACGGCCAGGACAACAGGGGATAGACGCATGACCGCAAGCGCAGACGAAAACGCCGCCGCCGAAGGGAACGGGCCGCTGGCCGGCCTGGGCATCCTGGTCACCCGCCCGGCCGCGCAGGCGGAACCCTTCTGCAATGCGCTGGAGACCGAGGACGCGACCGTGATCCGTTTTCCGGTGCTTGAAATTCTCGCCCCCAGCGACCCCACCAACCTGCGCGAGGTCCTGGATCGGCTGGATGACTTCGACATCGCGGTGTTCATCAGCCCGAACGCGGTGCAGCGGGTGCTGAACCTGGCGCTGGCGGACCGCGAGTGGCCCGCGACCACGCAGATCGCCGCCATCGGCAACCGCACCGCGCAGGAACTGAAGGGGTTCGGTCGCCCGGCGGATATCCTGCCGCCGCGGCGTTTCGACAGCGAGGCGCTGCTGGCACAGGAGGCCATGCAGGACGTGGCCGGCAAGCGCGTGGTCATCTTCCGCGGCGACGGCGGGCGCGAGCTGCTGGGCGACACGCTCAAGGAACGCGGCGCCGAGGTCACCTTCGCCGAGGCCTACCGCCGCGGCCGCCCCGAGGGCGATACCGGCGAGCTGATGTATTCCTTCTCGCGCGGGCAGATCGACATCATCACCATCACCAGTGGCGAAGGCCTGCGCAACCTGTACGAGATGGTGGGCAAGCTGGGGCGCATGTGGCTGCGCAAGACGCCGCTGGTGGTCGGCAGCGAGCGCATCGCGGAGATCGCGCAGGAACTCGGCTTCAAGGCCGCGGTGGAGACCGCCGAGGACCCCACCGACGCCGCCATGCTCGCCGCCGTCCACCGCCTGGCAGAGCAACTGCGCACCGGCGGCGTCTAGATTCACAGGAAGACGCGAAGCAACGAAGAAGGGCGATTTGACCACAGAGGGCACGGAGAACACGGAGCAAAACACAGGGCATTCATCGGGTCCGACTGCGTCGGTCAGAACAACACTCCGACGCCTGCACCACCACGTGGCGGCATGGCCTCGGACGTTCGTCTCTCGTCTCGAGCGAACAACCGGTCGCCCTTTATAGAGACCGCCTTTGAATTTCTCTGTGAACGCTGTGCCCTCCGTGGTGCATCCGCCCTTGCCTTCTTCGCCCCTTCGCGTCTTCCTGTGAGATCACTCGGCCGGGGTGGCGGGCTCGAAGCTGTCGTAATAGAGCTGCTCCGGCGGCAGGCCCGCCGCGCGGAAGGCCTCTCGGGCCGCATGAATCATCGCCGGCGGGCCGGCCATGTAGACGTCGAAGCCGGACAGGTCCGGGTACTCGGCCAGGACCGCATCGTGCGGCCAGCCAGCGACGGCGGCAAAGCCGGCGGCGGTCGCCGCCGGGGTCTCCGACAGCACTGGCGTAAAGCGGAAATGCCCGGCGTGCTCGTCCGTCATCTTTTTCAGCCAGTCGGGGGCGTAGACACCCTCGGCTGCGCGCGCACCCCAGAACAGGTGGTGCGGGCGATCCAGCCCCTCCGCGGCCAGGTGATCCAGCATCCCCTTCAGCGGGCCGAAGCCGGTGCCGCCCCCGACGAACAGGCGCGGGCGCGGGGACTCCTCGTCGACGAAGAAGCTGCCGAGTGGGCCCTCGATGCGCAGCAGGGCCTTGGGCTTAAGCTCCTCGAACACCATGGTGGAGAAGCGCCCGCCCGGCATGTGCCGCACATGCAGGACCAGTTGGGCATCGTCATGCGGGGCGTTGGCGATCGAGTAGCTGCGGCGGTCGCCGCCCTTCAGCAGGATGTCCAGGTACTGCCCGGCGAGGAACTGCAGCCGCTCGGTGGCCGGGAGCTGCAGACGCAGCTCCATCACGTCGTCGGCGAGGCGATTCAGCTCCGCTACGCGGCAGGGGAGGGTCTTGACCACGATATCCCGGGCGGCGCCGATCTCGCGTACCTCGATCTCCAGATCATCCACCGGCACCGCCTGGCAGAACAGCGCCATGCCGTCGGCCAGTTCCGCCTCGGTGATGCCCGGCGGCTTGCTCGGGCCGTGATCGACCTCACCCTGCAACACCCGCCCCTTGCAGGAGCCGCAGGCGCCATTGCGGCAGCCGTAGGGAAAGGCGAAGCCCTGGCGCAGGGCGGCCTCGAGGACGGTCTCGTCGTCCTCCATCTCGAACACATGGCCACTGGGCTGAATGGTGACATCGAACGCCATCGGGGTCCCCCTGTCGCGGAAAGCCCGTCATTCTCGCCAGACCCGGGCCGAACGCAAGCAACCGCAATGAGGCCGGGTCGTAGGGTTGGGACGTGACGAGTGGCCTCGCGGGGGTTCCCTTGGTCTGGCAGCTTCGGCAAAATCACGTGATCCACACAAAAGACAAGGGAATGCCATGCGTCATCTGCTGATTGCCGCCGGGGCCGGGTTGCTCCTCGCGACGGGCTGTGCCTCCAACGAGACTCGTTCCACGGATTCCACCGAGTCCGCCGATACCGCGGGCCAGGCCGAGGCCCCCGCCACCACCGCCGCCGATGTCCCGGCCGACGCGCCGGTGATCCGGGTGGCCCACTCGGTGCCCTACAGCGACGATGCCACCATCGCGAACAACATCCGCCAGGAGTGCAACCTCGAGGAACAGTTCTCCGAGTTCATCGCCCATTACGGCGCCGACCAGGGCATCCGGTTCGAACGTCGCCAGGATGTTGGCCCCTCCGCCGGGGGGCAGGTGCTGATGGTGGAACTGACCGATGCCGTCAGCGGCGGCAACGCCTGGATCGGCCATCGCAAGGTCACGGAGGCGGCCGGCACGCTGTACGCGGACGGAGAGGAACAGGCGAGCTTCACCTCGCGGCGCTTCTCCGGCGGCGGGGCCTTCGGCGGCTTCAAGGGTTCCTGCTCGGTGCTCGGCCGTACGGTACAGGCCATGGGCCGCGACATCGCAACCTGGTCGGCCGCACCAGCGGACGGCGCCCACCTGGGCGACTAGTCGCAGGCGCCGGGGTTTCGAGCGACGGCGGGCCCCGGCGCGTCCCGCGCCACCCGCTCCATCCAGGCCACCAGGCGCGTGGCCGTCTGCTGCCAGTCCGGGGCATGCAGGAGCAGATGCGGCCAGTCCGGTTCGGTCCAGACCTCGGCCAGGCCCCGCGGATGGGCCTCGGCCGCAGCGCAGACCGAGGCCTTCAGGATGGTCCCGTCCTGCTCGCCCCACAGGTAGACCACCGGCGCGCTGACATGCCCGATGGTGTCGGTGGCGTACTGGGCCAGCCAGACCACACCGGCATAGGTATCCATGCGCACGCGCCGGATGATGCGCGGATCGTGGGCGATACGCTCCACCGCCGGCGGCGCGAGGCTGTCGGTATAGTCCGGATCGATGGTCAGCGTGAGTCCGCCGGCGAGGGTCTCGCCGGCGCGCACGGCAGCGTCCCACAGGCCGCGCGCCGGGATACCGCCGCGCAGTCCCGGGGCGACGGCGATGACCCCGGCCACCGGCAGGTCCGGGAGCGTGGCGAGCGCGGCCAGCGCGGCGGAGCCACCCATGCTTTCGCCGAGCACGAAGACCGGCCGGTCGGGGTACGTTATGCGCGCCCTCCGGACCATCACGGCGACATCCTCGATCAGGGCCTCGCTGCCCGGCCAGCGGCCGTGCGGCTCGCTGGCGCCATGGCCGCGCTGGTCCAGGGCGTGCACCGCGTAGCCCCGGGCGGCCAGCCATGGACCCAGTTCCTCGTAGGCGGCGGCGTGGTCGCGAAAGCTGTGCAGGGCGACGACCACGGCGGACGGGTTGTCGGCCGGCCAGTGGCGGATGCGTTCCGGGGCGATGGAAGCGGGAGCCGCGTCCGTCATCGGAGCCTGGGCCGCGCGCACAGTCTCACGCTCGGGGGTGGCGGCGCAGGCCGCGAGGGCGAATACCAGCACGAGCAGAAACGCCGGGCCGCCCGTCGCGTGTCCCGGGCGTCTCACGTGTCATAGCCCCAGTTCATCCCAGATCTCGTCGACCCGGCGCTTGACGGCCTCGTCCATCGCGATCGGTCGGCCCCACTCGCGCTCGGTCTCGCCGGGCCACTTGGTGGTGGCGTCCATGCCCATCTTCGAGCCCAGACCCGAGACCGGGGAGGCAAAGTCGAGGTAGTCGATCGGGGTGTTTTCCACCAGCGTGGTGTCCCGTGCCGGGTCCATGCGGGTAGTAATGGCCCAGATCACGTCGTTCCACTCGCGGGTATTCACGTCGTCATCGACCACGATCACGAATTTCGTATACATGAACTGGCGGAGGAAGGACCACACCCCCATCATCACGCGCTTGGCGTGGCCGGGGTACTGCTTGCGCATCGAGACGACTGCGAGGCGGTAGGAACAACCCTCCGGTGGCAGGTAGAAGTCCACGATTTCCGGGAACTGCTTCTGCAGGATGGGGATGAAAACCTCGTTCAGGGCCACGCCGAGGACGGCCGGTTCGTCCGGTGGGCGCCCGGTATAGGTGGAGTGGTAGATCGGGTCGTCGCGATGGGTAATGCGGTCGATCGTGAAGACGGGAAACTCGTCGACCTCGTTGTAATACCCCGTGTGGTCCCCGAACGGGCCCTCCGGGGCGGTGTCGCCGGGGTGGATATGACCCTCGAGCACGAATTCGGCGGAGGCCGGGACCTCGAGGTCCGAACCGATGCAGCGGGTGACCTCGGTACGGCTGCCCCGCAGCAGGCCGGCAAAGGCATATTCGGACAGGGTATCCGGCACCGGGGTCACGGCACCGAGGATGGTCGCCGGATCGGCACCTAGCGCCACGGCAATCGGGAAGGGCTCGCCCGGATGGGCGCGAGTCCACTCCTGGAAATCCAGGGCACCGCCGCGATGCGAGAGCCAGCGCATGATCACGCGATTGCGCCCGATCACCTGCTGGCGGTAGATGCCGAGGTTCTGGCGGGTCTTTTCGGGGCCGCGGGTGACCACCAGCCCCCAGGTGATCAACGGCCCGGCGTCTTCGGGCCAGCAGGTCTGGACCGGGAGGCGGGAGAGATCGACGTCGTCGCCCTCGATCACGTGGCGCTGGCACGCGGCCCCGCGGGTCTTCTTCGGCGCCATGTCCAGCACTTTGCGGAAGACCGGCAGCTGTTCCCACGCGGCCTTCAGCCCCTTGGGCGGGTCCGGCTGCTTGAGGAACGCCAGCAGCCGGCCGACTTCGCGCAGTGCCTCCACCGAGTCCTCGCCCATGCCCATGGCCACGCGCTCTGGGGTCCCGAACAGGTTGGCCAGAACCGGTATATCGGAGCCGGTGGGGTTCTCGAACAGCAGGGCCGGACCGCCCGCGCGCAGGACACGGTCGGCGATCTCGGTCATCTCGAGATTCGGGTCGACCTCGCGGGTGATGCGGCGCAGTTCCCCGCGCTGTTCGAGGCCGTAGATGAAGTCGCGCAGATCCTTGTACTTCACAGGTGCTCCCAGGGCATAGGCCGGTTGGGCTAGTCGGCGAATTCGGCCCACACCGGGGCGTGGTCGGAGGGGCGCTCCCAGCCGCGGGGTTCGCGGTCGATGCCGGCGGCCTGAAGCCGGGCCTGAAGCGGGTGGCTGGCCAGGATCAGGTCGATCCGCAGGCCGCGATTGCGGCGGAACGACGCGGCCCGATAGTCAAACCAGGAGAATTCCTCCTCGGGCTGATCGAAGGCGCGAAAGGTATCCGCGAGCCCCAGGTCGGTAAGAGTGGCCAGCGCCTCGCGCTCCGGCGTGGAGCACAGGATGCGTTCATGCCAGGCCTCGGGATCGTGCACGTCGCGGTCCTCCGGAGCGATGTTGAAGTCACCCAGGACCACGGTATTGGGGTGCCGGGCGATCTCGTCGGCCAGCCAGGTCCGCAGGCGCGCCAGCCAGTCGAGCTTGTAGGCGTATTTGTCGGTGCCCACGTTCTCGCCATTAACCACGTACAGGTTGACCACGCGGACGTCGCCAATGGTCGCGGCCAGGATGCGGCGCTGGGCATCCTCCAGTCCCGGTGGGTCGGTGACGACGTCGGTCGCCTGGGTGCGCGAGAGGATGGCGACCCCGTTGTAGGTCTTCTGCCCGGAAAAGACGACCTCGTAGCCCGCGTCGCGGATCGCGGCGGCGGGGAAGTTCTCGTCGGTCAGCTTGGTCTCCTGCAGGGCCAGGATGTCCGTTCGCGAACTGTTCAGCCAGTCGAGCACTTGCGGCAGGCGCACCTTCAGGGAATTGACGTTCCAGCTGGCAATTTTCACGCGGCGTCCTCCTCGAGACCGCTGTGACGCAACAGCGCATCAATCTGCGGATCCCGGCCACGGAAGGCCCGGAAGGAGTCGGCGGCCGGACGAGAGGCCCCGGCCTCGAGGATCTCGCGCAGGTAGGCCGCGCCGACCTCGGGCGAGAACAGACCCTCTTCCTCGAAGCGCCCGAAGGCGTCGGCCGAAAGGACTTCGGCCCACTTGTAGCTGTAATAGCCCGCCGCATAGCCACCGGCGAAGATATGGCCGAAGCCGTGGGCGAAGCGGTTGAACTCCGGGGGGTGGACGACGGCAATCTCGCCGCGGACGGACTCGAGCAAGCGCTGGATCTTGGTCGCATCCGACGGGGCCGGGCCTGCGTGCAGGCGCATGTCGAACAGGGAAAACTCCACCTGGCGAAGCAGCTGCAGGGCCGCGTGGAAGTGGCGCGTCCCCAGCAGGCGCTGGTAAAGGTCCTCGGGCATGACCTCTCCGGTCTCGTGATGACGGGCGAACAGGTCCAGGGCCTCGCGCTCCCAGCACCAGTTCTCCATGAACTGGCTGGGGAGTTCGACCGCATCCCACTCCACGCCGTTGATGCCGGCAATATCGGGTTCGTCGACGCGGGTCAGCATGTGATGCAGGCCGTGCCCGAACTCGTGGAAGAGGGTGATGACCTCGTCGTGGGTAAACAACGCGGCCTTGCCGTCGACCGGCGGGGTGGAATTGCAGGTCATGTAGGCGACCGGGAGCTGGGAGCGGTCGCCGAAGACAAAGCGATTACGGCAGACATCCATCCAGGCGCCACCACGCTTGTTCTTGCGTGCGTAGAGATCAAAGTAGAAGCCGGCGCGTTCGACGCCATTGGCATCAAATATACGATAGAACCGGACATCGTCGTGCCAGGTCTCGACGCTGTCATCGGGCTCGAAACGGACCTGGAACAAGCGTTGGACCAGCCCGAACAGGCCGTTCACCGCCTGATCGGCCGGGAAGTACGGCTTCAGCATCTCCTGGCTGAGGCCGAGGCGACGCTCCCGCATCTTTTCCGCCGCGAAGGCCATGTCCCAGGCCTCGAGGTGCTCCAGACCGAGTTCGTCGCGCGCAAAGGCCCGCAGCTCTTCCAGGTCACGTTCCGCCTGCGGCCGCGCGCGGCGGGCCAGGTCCAGGAGGAAGCCCTCGACCTGCTCGGCGCTGCCCGCCATCTTGGTCGCGAGGGAACGCTCGGCATAGTGCGCAAAGCCGGTCAGCCGTGCCTTTTCCTCGCGCAGCTGCAGGATCGCGACCATGATCTCGCTGTTGTCGTGATTTCCCGCCCCGGGTCCACGGTCGGAGGCTCGCGTAGTAAACGCCTCGTAGACGCGGTAGCGCAGGTCGCGATCGGTTGCATGGGTCATCACGGCCAGGTAGCTCGGGATGTCCAGGGTCACGACAAAGCCGCTCTGGTCATGATCGCGCGCATTCTGCGCCAGCATGGCGCGGTCGGATTCGGGGATGCCCGCGAGCGCCTCGGGATCATCCGTCTGCCAGGTCCAGGCCTGGGTGGCATCCAGCACGTTCTCCTCGAAGCGGGCAGTCAGTTCGGACAGCCGGGCATTGATGGCCCGCAGGCGTTCGCGCTCGGCCTCCGGGAGGTCCACGCCGCTGAGATGGAAGTCGCGCAGCATGTCGTCCAGCACCTTGCGCCGCTGCGGCGAGAGCCGGTCGTATTCGTCGCTTTCGGCGAGACGGCGAACGGCCTGGTAGAGGCCCTGATGCTGGGATACCCAGCTTCCGTAGTCCGAAAGCAACGGGAGACTGGCGTTGTAGGCCTCGCGGATCGCGGGGCCGTTCATGACCGCGTTCAGGTGCCCGACCGGGGACCAGACCGCGTCCAGACGCGTGTCCAGCAGCTGCAGGGGGTGGATCAACGTGTCCCAGGTCGGCGCGTCGCCTACGGATTCGACCAGGCGGTCGATTTCGGTTCGGTTCTCGACCAGCACGGTCTCTACTGCGGGCAACACGTGCTCGGGTTCAATGGAGCGGAAGGCGGGCAGCCGGTCGGTCTGCAGCAGGGGATTGGACACGGTCTCTCCTGGGTTCGGGTCGCTCAGCGGGACAGCACGGGGCCGTCCGGGGACGGCGTGCGTTGGCCTGCGAATTATGCCATTCGGACCGAATCGCAGGGAGGGCGTTCCCTGGAATCAGCGGGGTTGATCAGGACCTTGAGGCAGGCGGTGGGCCCACGGGTTCGAAGGCACGATAGCCGGTCAGGCGCGCGAGTGGGCCATAGGCCCAGTGGCGATGCAGGGCCGCAAAGTCCGAGACTGCATGGTTGTAGCGTGCGAGCGCCTGAGCGATGGCCTCGTCCAGGGCCCCTACGCGCCGCCGGATGTCATCCGAATAAAGCACAGCATCCGTTGAATAATCAATTATTTCAGTGAGATAACGATCCCACGTATCACGAATGGTGCGCTCGGCGGCCGCAAGTGCGGGGAGATCGCCGCAGCGCCGCGAGCGCTCCTGATCCTGAACAGCGACGTGCACGGCCGCCAGTACCTCGGGCGGGTCGGGGGTCACCGAATAGGCCTGCTGGAGCAGCCCGTTTCGCTGCGTAAGCAACGTGTCCAGGCGATCCCAGGCCGCAACGACCCGGCGCTCGTGCACGGCGAGATGGGTATGCAGGCGAAACCCGATCAGGCTGAGGACCACCAGGATCGTGATCAGGGCCAGGACCTGCATGAAGGCGGAGGGATCGGGTCGGTCAGCGACGGTCAGATGTCGACGTTTTCCGCGCTCAGGGCCCGGGACTCGATAAAGTCGCGGCGGGGTTCGACCTGGTCACCCATCAGCGTGGTGAAGATCTCGTCGGCGCGGATCGCATCCTCGACACGCACCTGGAGCAGACGCCGGGACTCGGGATTCATGGTGGTCTCCCACAGCTGCTCCGGGTTCATCTCGCCGAGACCCTTGTAGCGCTGGGTCGCCAGGCCGCGGCGGCCTTCCTGCAAAAGCCACTCCATGGCCTCGGAAAAGCCCTCGATTACGTGGATTCGCTCACCGCGCTTCATGTAGGCGCCCTCGTCGAGCAGGGCATTCAGGCGTGCGGACAGATCCAGCATCGCCTGGAAATCGCGCGAGGCCAGGGTGTCGTCATTGAGGTACTGCGACAGTGCGGCGCCGTGCTCGATTCGATCCAGACTCAGCTGGGCGTGACCGTCGCGATCGGTGACGGCACCCAGGCTGTAGCGTGTGGCGCCCGCCTTGTCGCTGGACAGACCGTCCAGGATCCGGCCAAACCACGCCTGAACGGCCGGGTTGGTAACGCTGCGCGGCTCAGGGATCGCGTCCGCTTCGAGCATCGCCCAGAGGATCCGCGGGTCATACAGGCGACCCAGTCGTTCGACCGCGCGAGCCGCCTTCTGATAGCCCTTCACCAGGTCCTCGAACGCCTCGCCGGTAATCGGAGGGGCCTCGGGGCTGGGATAGAGCGCAGCCCCGTCCAGGGCGAGCGAGATCACGATCTCGCCCATCTCGGCCTCGTCGCGGACGTATTGCTCGCGTTTGCCGCGCTTGATCTTGTACAGGGGCGGTTGCGCGATATAAATGTGGCCGCGTTCGATCAGCTCGGGCATCTGACGGAAGAAGAAGGTCAGCAGCAGGGTGCGAATATGGGATCCGTCCACATCCGCATCGGTCATGATAATGATGCGGTGGTAGCGCAGCTTGTCCGGATCGTATTCGTCCTTGCCGATGCCGCAGCCCAGAGCCGTAATCAGCGTGCCGACCTCGGCCGAGCCGAGCATGCGGTCAAAACGCGCCCGCTCGACATTCAGGATCTTCCCCTTCAGCGGGAGGATGGCCTGGAAATGGCGGTCCCGGCCCTGTTTGGCGGATCCACCCGCGGAGTCGCCCTCCACCAGATAGAGTTCGGACTGGGCCGGATCCTTCTCCTGGCAATCAGCGAGCTTGCCGGGCAGCCCGGCGATATCCAGCGCGCCCTTGCGACGGGTGACCTCGCGGGCCTTGCGCGCGGCCTCGCGGGCGCGTGCCGCATCCAGCACCTTTTCGGTGATCGCCTTGGCCTCCTGCGGATTTTCCAGCAGGAAGTTGTTCAGCGCATCGGAGAGCACACTCTCGACGATCGGCTTCACCTCGGAGGAGACCAGCTTGTCCTTGGTCTGCGACGAGAACTTCGGGTCGGGGACCTTGACCGAGAGCACGGCGGTGAGACCTTCGCGCATATCGTCACCGGCGGTGGCGACCTTGGCCTTCTTGATCAGGCCCTCGTTCTCCAGGTACTGGTTGATGGTGCGGGTAAGGGCCGCGCGGAAGCCGGCCATATGGGAGCCACCGTCGCGCTGCGGGATATTGTTGGTGTAGCAGAAGATGTTCTCCTGATAGGAGTCATTCCACTGCAGGGCGATCTCGACGGCGTAGTCCTCGCGCATCTGGTCCGCATAGACGACGGTCGGGTGCAGCGCCGTTTTCTTTTCGTTCAGGTGTTCGACAAAGGCGCGGATGCCGCCCTCGAAGACGAAGGTCTCCTCCCGATTGTCGCGATGGTCGCGCAGCGTGATTCGGACGCCGGAGTTCAGGAAGGACAGTTCGCGCAGGCGCTTCGCCAGGATCTCGTAGTGAAAGTTGATGTCGGTGAAGATCTCGGGGCTCGGGCGGAACCAGATCTTCGTGCCGTTGCGCTCGGTGGTTCCGGTCGTCGCCAGGGGCGCATCCGGCACCCCGAGGTGATAGACCTGTTCATGGATCTCGCCATCCCGATGGATCTCGAGCCGGAGTTCCTCCGACAGCGCATTCACCACGGAGACACCCACGCCATGGAGACCGCCGGAGACCTTGTAGGAGTTGTTATCGAACTTCCCGCCGGCATGCAGCACGGTGAGGATAACCTCGGCCGCCGACATACCCTCTTCCTCGTGGATATCGACGGGGATCCCGCGACCGTTGTCGGTGACCGATACGGCGTTGTTCTCGTGGATGGTGACTTCAATGGAGTCACAGTACCCGGCGAGGGCTTCGTCGATGGAGTTGTCGACGACCTCGAAGACCATGTGATGCAGGCCCGTACCGTCATCGGTATCTCCGATGTACATGCCGGGTCGTTTACGGACGGCGTCGAGTCCCTTCAGGACACGGATCTGGGAAGAATCGTAGGCAGCGGGGTCTTGGGCTTCGATATCGGACATGCGGGTCATTCATCCGGCCAGTTGCAGACACGCCAGTATAGCGCAAAGCCGGGGGTCACCGGTGACGGCCGGAACAGGCGACAGCTTTCCCGCGTGGGTAGGGTTATGCCTGGGTGGAGGGTTGAGATCAGCGTTCGGTGGAGGGTGTTACGCGACCATGTTTCACGTGGAACAATCGGCCCGAGCCTGCGTCCGCCAACCCGGGTATCCGATCCTCTACAGCCGTCACCAGGATTTGCCAATGGGCGGCGGACAGTCCCGCCATCAAACCATCAACCGCCTCCCGATCCATTTCCGACACCACGTCATCCAGCAACAACACCGGAGCGCGCCCTGTCTCCGCCTCCAGCATCCGCGCCTGGCCACCCACCAGAGCCGTCACCAAACGTTTCTGCTCACCCCTGGACGCCTCGGCCGCCGGTCGCCCGGACAGCCTTAAATCGATATCGGCGCGTTGCGGCCCAATCTGGGCAAAGCCCCGTTCCTCGTCGCTTTCCCGACTTCGCTCCAGGGCCTCCCCGAGCGCTCGTTCCCGATCCCAGCCCATCCGGACCTTCAGACCCAACCCACCGAGGCGTTCGCCAAAACCGAATTGATCCCCCGCTTCTGCGGTCGCCCGACCCCACGCCTCGACATACCGCTCGCGCGCCTCACTGATCAGCGCCCCGAACGCCACCCAGGGCCGTTCGAACTCCCTGGCCCCAGCCCGGTCCCCGGACCGTAACGCCGCATTGCGCTGGTCATGCGCGCGCTTCCAACGCTGCCAGTTCCCCCGGTACCCGGCAATGGCATGAAAGCAACCCCAGTCCAGCAGCCTTCTCCGCTCCTCCGGCCCCCCGGTCAGGAGTTCGAACGAACCGGCGTGCAGGGCCCGAACCGGCAGCCATTCCGCCACCGCCGCATGCCCTTCCACCCAGCGTCCGTCCAGCCGCGAACGCCGGATCCCGTCCCAGGCGAGTCCCAGCCGGTGCGTCCCTCCGACGGTGTCCCGGACGGACGCCCCCACCCAAAGTTGCTCAGCGCCGGTGCGCAGCACGCGTCTCAACTGCTGCGTTCGAAACGATCGCCCGGCCGCCAGGATGTGCACCGCCTCGAGCACCGAAGTCTTGCCCGCCCCGTTCGCTCCAATCAGGCGATTGATCCCGGGCCCCAGGTCCAGTGACCCTTCCTCGAGATTGCGCACCCCCTGCCACCACAGCGACTCCAGCACGCAGCCCCCGGGCCTACAGGCGCATGGGCATGACCACGTAACGTGCCCCGCCGGGGGGCTCCGCCTGGATCAGGATCGAGGAATTTCCGTCGCGCAGTCCGATCCGGACCTGCTCGGTCTCCAGCACGTTCAGCACATCCGCCAGATACCCCAGGTTGAATCCAATTTCCATCGGACCGCCATCGTATTCGGCTTCCACCGATTCCTGGGCCTCTTCGCGATCCGCGTTGTGGGTCATCACCTGGCATCCGTTTTCGCCCAGAACCATGCGTACACCGCGGTACTTGTCGCTCGCCACAATGGCCACCCGCCCCAGAGCCTGCTTCAGGGTCTCCCGATCCACGCGCAGCGTGGCAGGGAGATCCGCAGGGATCACACGTTCATAATCGGGGAAGCGCCCCTCGATCACCTTGCTTCGTAGCACGGCATTGCCCAGCTCGAAGACCACCTGGTCCTCGCCGAACCCGATCCGAACCGGCGTTTCGTCATCAGAGAGGTTCCGGCGTAATTCCGCCACCGCCTTGCGCGGTACGATCCGCTCGACGCGGCCCTCTACCGGCTGCTCCAGTTCCACCTCGGCCAGCGCCAGTCGATGGCCGTCTGTGGCGACCGCTCGCAGGCTGTTCCCGCTGGCAACCAGCAAGAGCCCCTGCAGGTAATAGCGCACATCCTGCTGTGCCATCGAGAACATGGTGGCCTCCAGCAGCCGCCGCAAGCGGTTCTGCGGCACGTCCAGGACGACCTCGGAGCCTCGCGCCTCCCAGTCCGGGAAATCGGCGCCGGGCAGGGTGGCCAGGCTGAACCGCGACCCACCAAAGCCCACGGTCATCCGCTCGCCTTCCACCCGAGCACGAATCTCGCTATCCGCAGGCGCAGCCTTGACGACATCCAGGAGCTTGCGCACCGATACGGTCACATCGCACTCCCCCGGGATCGACCCCGAGGCCCCCGCCTGCCAGGCGAGCTCCAGATCCGTGGTATCCATCCGTATCGCACCATTGTCATCCGGGCGCAGACGGACGTTTCCCAGGATGGGCATCGTCAATCTTTTTTCGGCCGCCCCCACAATCCGTTGCAGCGCTTCGGTCATCGTCTCGCGATTGAAAGACAGTTCCATGGCGATGTCCTGTATCTAGTCTGTTTAGATATTTATCTAGTAATAATAAGGGCGGGCTGCACCTGTGCAGGAAACCCGAAATCCGTTTCTATATCAGAGTGTTGCATCTCAATTTCCGGTCCCGTGAACCTCTGTGAACCCTGTTGCCAACCTGTGGACAGTTTTGGCGCCTGGTTTTTCCCCGCTCCCATACCGTCGTTACGCCCAGGTTATCCACAGCTTTGTTAGCGCGCGTTACCGGCCGGGATTCCCTAACTGCTCAGCGTGCGCAACAGGTTGGAATAGTCCTCGTCCAGGCTGGCATCTGCCTCGCGCAGCTCGGCCACTTTGCGGCAGGCGTGAATAACCGTCGTGTGGTCCCGGCCGCCGAACGCCTGACCGATTTCCGGCAAGCTGTGCTGGGTCAACTCCTTGGCCAGCGCCATGGCGATCTGGCGGGGCCGGGCAATCGAGCGGCTGCGCCGCGTGGAGAGCAGGTCCGCGACCTTGACCCGATAGTAGTCGGCCACCGTCTTCTGGATATTCTCCAGCGTAATCAACTTGTTCTGTACTGCGAGAAGGTCGCGCAACGCGTCCTTGGCAAAATCCAGTGTGATCGGTTTCCCGGTGAAGTGGGCATTGGCGATGACGCGCCGCAGCGAGCCCTCCAGCTCCCGGATGTTGGAGCGGATGCGCTTGCCCATAAAGAAGGCTACTTCGGATGGAAGCTCGATCCCGGCCTGCTCGGCCTTGCGCTGCAGGATCGCCACTCGGGTCTCGAGCTCCGGCGGCTCGATCGCGATCGTGAGTCCCCACCCGAAGCGGGACTTCAGCCGTTCCTCGAGCCCTTCGACCTCCTTGGGGTAGCGATCCGACGTCAGGATGATCTGCTGCTGACCTTCGAGCAGGGCATTGAAGGTGTGGAAGAACTCTTCCTGCGAACGTTCCTTCCCGGCAAAGAACTGGATATCGTCGATCAATAGCGCATCGGCGGATCGGTAGTGCTGCTTGAACTCGTCGATTGCGTTGTGTTGCAGCGCCTTGATCATGTCCGCCACGAAACGCTCGGAGTGCAGGTAGATGATCCGCCCTTCGGGATGTCTGGCCAGGATGCTGTGCCCGATTGCGTGCATCAGGTGGGTCTTGCCCAGCCCCACCCCGCCGTAAATGAACAGCGGGTTGTAGGCCACCCCCGGATTCTCCGCTACCTGCAGGCTGGCGGCCCGCGCGAGCTGGTTGGACTTGCCCTCGACGAAGCTGTCGAACGTGAATGCCGGATTGAGATTGCTGACCGGGCCCTGGGGCCGGGGCGCGGGGCTGGGCTTTTCCGAGCCGCCCCGCGCGGAGTTCGTCTCCCGGGTCCCGGGGCCGGGTGCCGCCGGAAGTTCCGCGCCGCCAATGCCCAGTCGAACGCGCCGCGCATCGCCGCCATCTGCTGGCTGAAGCTCGCCCACGGTCTCCTCGATTGATTCCAGCAGGTGATCACGCACGTGCTCGAACACAAACTGATTCGGTGCCAGCAGGCGCAGGGCACCCCCTGACTCCTCGGCATGTAGCGGGCGAAGCCAGGTGTTGAGTTGCTGCTCGCTGACCTTCCCCTGCAGGCGATCCAGACAGGCTGTCCACAGGGCATTGGCTGACACGCGTTCGTCTCCGGGGCGGCGGGGCTTGGAAGCTCCCGAGTCTACGCCGATGGAGGCATCCGGTGCCAGCGACGCGCCACGGTCCGCGATTGACTTTGCGCCCGGATAGCGCTAGTTTTCACCGCCCTTTAACCAAGCGTCACGGGAACTGTCATGAAGCGCACTTTTCAACCCAGCCGGCTCGTTCGCGCCCGCACGCACGGCTTTCGGGCCCGTATGGCCACCCGTGGTGGTCGCAAGGTCCTGAACGCCCGCCGCGCCAAGGGCCGCAAGCGCCTCTGCCCGTAACCCGGGCGGCGCGCCGGCTCCCGTGACCGCGGCGCCAGCCATCCAGACGTTTCCGCGCCGCGTCCGTCTTCTGACGGGTGCGGATTATCAGCGTGTATTCGAGGATGCCCGGCGCCAGCGCGGTCGCGACCTGACCCTGCTCTACCGGCGTTCGGAATCCGGCGAGGCGCGCCTGGGCCTGGCCATCGGCAAGCGGCACGTCCGTCACGCCTCGGACCGGAACCGGATCAAACGGATTGTGCGCGAGGCTTTTCGCCTCCGCCGCACCCAGCTGCCGCCGGTCGACATGATCGTGCTGGCCCGTGGCGGCGCGGCGACCACCGATCGTCGAGCCCTGCGTGCCGAGATCGACAGCCTGCTGGAACGTCTGCAATGAGTCTGCCCCGCAAGATCGCACTGTTGCCCGTCCGGGCCTACCAGTACGGCATCTCGCCGTTCATGGCCCCGCATTGCCGGCATTACCCGACCTGCTCGGCGTATACCGTCGAGGCGGTCGAGACCCACGGGGTCCTGCGCGGTTTCTGGCTGGGCCTGCGGCGTATCCTGCGCTGCCACCCCTGGTCGCCGGGCGGCTATGACCCGGTCCCGGCCCCGCGTTCCGATTCTCCCAGCACCCGACCCTCAAAGTAGTCGCGCTCATGGATAACCTTCGTCCCCTTTTGTGGCTGACCCTGGCCTTTGTCCTGTTCCTGATGTGGCAGGCCTGGAACCAGGATTACGGCACCCCGTCCCAGCCCGATCGCGCCGCCGAGCAGGCCGCCGAGGATCCCGACGCGCGACCGGAGGATGTGCCGGATGCGCCGCAGTTCGAGTCGGACGCGGACCCCCGGGCGGACGACGCGCCGCAGGTCAGCACCTTGCAGGAGCCGGATCGGCGCCACGTCACGGTGCGCACCGACACCCACGAGATCCTGATTGATACCCGTGGCGGTACCTTGCTGCGCGCCGACCTGCTGCAGTATCCCCAGGACCTGCAGGACGATCCGCTGGTGCCGGTGCGCCTGTTCGACCACCGCGTACGCGGCTATGTCGCGCAGAGCGGTCTGACCCACGACCGAGTGAACGACCGTTCCATGGAGGGCCGGGCCCCGTCGCACCATGCCCATTTCCAGGTTGATCAGGAACGCTTCGAGCTCGCCGATGGCCAGGAAACGCTCGAGGTCCCGCTGCGCTGGACCTCCGACGACGGCGAGATCGAGGTCACCAAGACCTATACCTTCACCCGGGGCTCGCACCTGATCGAGGTGGACTACGAGGTCCACAACCGCTCGGATTCTACCTGGAGCGGTCGTCAGTACCGTCAGCTGCGTCACGGCGCCACGCCCGACCGCGAGTCCTGGTGGCTGTACACCTTTACCGGGGCCGCCTACTTCGACGGCAGCTACGAGCGCGAACGCTTCGAGTCCTTCCGCGACGATCCCATCCAGGCGCGCATCCAAGGCGGCTGGATCGCGATGATCCAGCACTACTTCGTCTCGGCGTGGATTCCGGGCGAGGACGAGGTCAACGCCCTCTATGCCCGCGCGGTCCCCAGTGATCTGGGCGACGAGTACCTGATCGGTCTCCATTCCGAATCGCGCCAGATCCCCGCCGGCTCCAGCGGCGAGTTCTCCACTCGGCTGTGGGTGGGCCCGAAGCTGCAGGACGAACTGTCCCAGATTGCCCAGGGGCTGGAGCTGACCGTCGACTACGGCATCTTTACCTTCCTGTCCAAGCCGCTGTTCTGGCTGCTGGACAAGATCCACATGGTCCTGGGCAACTGGGGCTGGTCGATCGTCGTACTGACCATCCTGATCAAGCTCGCGTTCTTCAAGCTGTCCGCGACCAGCTACCGCTCGATGGCGCGCATGCGCAAGGTCGCGCCCAAGCTGCAGGCGCTGAAGGAACGCTACAAGGACGACAAGCAGCGCATGAACCAGGCGCTGATGGACCTGTACAAGAAGGAGAAGATCAACCCGCTGGGTGGCTGTCTCCCGATCCTGGTCCAGATCCCGGTGTTCATCGCCCTGTACTGGGTGCTGCTGGAGAGTGTGGAACTGCGTCAGGCGCCCTGGTGGCTGTGGATCCAGGACCTGTCCTCGCGCGATCCGTACTTCATCCTGCCGATCCTGATGGGCGTATCCATGTTCGTGCAGTACAAGCTGAACCCGCCGCCGATGGACCCGGTGCAGCAGAAGATCTTCATGGCGCTGCCGTTCGTGTTCACCGTGTTCTTCGCCTTCTTCCCGGCGGGTCTGGTGCTGTACTGGTTTACCAACAACCTGTTCTCCATCGCCCAGCAGTGGTACATCACGCGCAAGATCGAGGGCGGCGAGGACCCGGACAAGCAGAAGAGCTGACCCGCTCGTGACCGTGACGGACACCATCGTCGCGGTCGCCACCCCGCCGGGGGTCGGCGGCATCGGCGTGGTCCGGCTGTCCGGCCCGCAGGCGCAGGCCATCGCTCAGCGTCTGACGGGGCGCGACAGTTTGCGGCCCCGTCACGCCCACTATGGCCGCTTCCGCGATCCCGCCAGTGGCGAGGCCCTCGATGATGGCCTGATCCTGTTCTTCCCGGCCCCGCATTCCTACACCGGCGAGGACGTGGTCGAGCTGCAGGGCCACGGCAGCCCGGTGCTGCTGGAGGCAATCGTCGCCGCGGCAGTGGATCAGGGTGCGCGCCGCGCGCGGCCCGGCGAATTCACCGAACAGGCGTTTCTGAACGGCCGCCTCGACCTCGCGCAGGCCGAGGCCGTGGCCGACCTGATCCACGCCCAGACGGCCCAGGCCGCCCGGCTGGCCCGCTCCAGCCTGGACGGGGCACTCGCCGCCGAGCTGGAGCCCGTGTCGCGCACGATTCGCGACATGCGCGTGATCATCGAGGCGGAGATCGACTTCGGCGAGACCGACCTCGAGTCCGAGGCCGCCCCCGATATCGCCCGCCGCGCCGAGACCCTTCACGCGACCATCCGCGAACTGCTGGAACGCCTGCGCCCGGCGCGCTATTTCGCCCAGGGCCTGCGCCTGGCACTGGTGGGCGCGCCGAATGTCGGCAAGTCCAGCCTGATGAACCGCTTGGCCGAGAGCGAGGTCGCGATCGTTACCGATCGGCCGGGGACCACCCGCGACGTCCTGCGTTCCCCGATCGCCATCCACGGCATCCCGGTCGAGCTGATCGACACCGCGGGCCTGCATGCCAGCGACGATCCGGTGGAGAGAATCGGCATGCAACGTGCCCGCGAGGCGGCGACCGGCGCCGATCTTGTAGTCGAGCTGCGCGACCTCACCCGGCCCGAGGCCGTTCCGGTGCTCGAGGCCGCGCCCGACATCCCTCGTCTTGTGGTGTGGAACAAGCTGGACTGCATCGCGGCGGGTTCGGCACCCGCCGATGAACTCACCATCTCCGCGAGCACCGGCGCCGGAATCGATGCCCTGAAACGGGCGATCGTGGAACGCCTGGGTGCGGGCGAGGGCGGCCAGCAGCGCTTCAGCGTCCGCGCCCGCCATCTCGACGGGTTGCGCGCGGCGGCCACGCATCTTGCCGCCGTCGACGCGCACGCGCCTCCGGACCTGATCGCCGAGGAACTGCGCCTGGCCGAGCACGCCCTCGACGAACTCCTCGGTCGCCAGGACCACGAGGCCCTGCTCGGCGAGATCTTCGCCGGCTTCTGCATCGGCAAGTAAGCGCCCAGCCCTCTGGGCGATAGGGGTTTCCCCTGGCTCCGAAGCCCGCGCGCCCCCCAGCGCCCATCCTTGCGAGCGAAGCGAAGCAATCGCCGGAGGCAGGCGCAGCCTCGGCCTCCCCGTCCGGGGCTGCCGTACTCGCTTGCCACGGCGCCTTCGGGACCTCGCCATGACCCACAGCTGGCTGCGACGCCTGTCGATCTCGGGTCCGGAACACCGACCCCTACCGGGGCCGCTTCGCGATTCCGTAACTGCCTGCTAGAATTCCGCTTTTCGTGCCCCGGGTGTGATGGGTGCACGACGCAACCCACAGGCCGGAGCACCGGTCGGGACAGCAGGACCATGGCGAATTCCTTCGATGTCATCGTGATTGGCGGCGGACATGCCGGCACCGAGGCCGCGCTGGCCGCGGCGCGCGCGGGTGCGCGCACGCTGCTGCTCACCCACAACATCGAAACCATCGGCCAGATGAGCTGCAACCCGGCGATCGGCGGGATCGGCAAGGGCCACCTGGTCAAGGAGATCGACGCCCTGGGGGGCGTAATGGCCCGTGCGGCGGATGCCGCGGGCATCCATTTCCGCATCCTCAACCGCCGCAAGGGGCCCGCGGTGCGTGCGACCCGCGCCCAGTCCGACCGGCAGCTCTACCGCCAGGCCATCCGCCAGTTCGTCGAGGCCGAACCGAACCTGCAGGTCTTCCAGCAGCCGGTGGCCGACATCCTCCAGGACGGCGATCGCGTCACCGGCGTGGTGACGGAGGCGGGGATTGCGTTCGAGGCCCGCGCGGTGGTCCTGACCGTCGGCACTTTCCTCAACGGCCAGATGCACACGGGCCTCACCCAGCAGCCCGGCGGACGCGCGGGCGATCCCCCGAGCACCCGCCTGGCGGCGCGCCTGCACGAGATGGCCTTCGCGGTCGGGCGGCTGAAGACCGGTACGCCGCCGCGCATCGACGGGCGCAGCGTGGATTTTTCGCGCCTTGAGGTGCAGCCGGGCGACGACCCGCGCCCGGTGTTCTCGTTCATGGGATCCACCGACAACCACCCGGAGCAGCGCGCCTGTCATATTGCGCGCACCAGCGAGAAGACCCACGAGCTGATCCGGGCGAACCTCGACCAGGCGCCGATGTACAGCGGCCAGATCGACAGCACCGGCCCGCGTTACTGCCCGTCGATCGAGGACAAGGTGGTGCGCTTTGCCGACAAGGCCAGCCACCAGGTGTTCGTGGAGCCGGAGGGGTTGACCACCCACGAGCTCTACCCCAACGGCATCTCGACCTCCCTGCCGTATGCGATCCAGGTCCCGCTGGTGCAGAGCATCGAGGGCTTCGAGCAGGCGCGCATCACGCGCCCGGGCTACGCGATCGAATACGACTACTTCGACCCGCGCGGCCTGCGCCCGAGCCTGGCTACGCGCGAGGTCGGCAACCTCTTCTTCGCCGGGCAGATCAACGGCACCACCGGCTACGAGGAGGCCGCGGCCCAGGGTCTGGTCGCGGGACTCAACGCCGCCCGACTGGTGCAGGAGGCCGAACCGTGGATCCCGCAGCGCTCCGAGGCCTACATCGGGGTGCTGATCGACGACCTGGTGACCCGTGGCACCCAGGAGCCCTATCGGATGTTCACCTCGCGCGCCGAGTACCGGCTTTTGCTGCGCGAGGACAACGCCGATCTGCGCCTCACCCCGGTTGGTCGCGAGTTTGGCCTGGTCGATGACGCCCGCTGGGCGCGCTTCGAGTCCCGCGCCGCGGCCATCGACGCCGAACGCGAGCGCCTGGCCGGTCGGCGCCTCGACCGCGACCAGCGCAACCGCCCGGCCCTGACCGAACTCCTTGGCGGGGCCCCGGACCCCGAGGCCACGCTGCTGGACCTGCTCCGCCGGCCGCAGGCCGACTACGCAAGCCTGATGGCCGCCCTGCCGGAGCTGGCGACCGACTGCACGCCGGATGTCTGCGAACAGGTGGAGATCCAGGCCAAGTACGCCGGCTACATCGAGCGCCAGAAGACCGAGATCGAGCGCCAGGCAAAGGCCGAGCAGACCGCCCTGCCGGACGGTCTCGACTACGACCGGGTCCATGGCCTTTCCAGCGAAATCCGCCAGAAGCTGGCCGAATTCCGCCCGCATACCCTGGCCCAGGCCCAGCGCATCCCGGGCGTCACCCCGGCCGCACTGTCGGCCCTGGCCGTGCACCTAAGGACACACTAATCCATGTACACCCTCGCGTTGGCACCCCTGGTTGTCCGAGACCAGGCGCGGTGCGCAGCCGGTAGTGGTTCTACCGGCAAGGGCCGCAACGCAGGGTCGGGGAACCTGGGGTGCCAACCTCGAAGGGGCCCGGCCGCCCGTTCTCGTCAACAACGGGCGCGCGCACGGCGTTGCGGCTCCCTTGTGCAGAGTGACTGCACGGCCGTCACCGCGCCTTGTTCGCACGCAAAAGCGACTCGAGCGCGAATGTGTACATGGATTAGTGTGTCCTTGGAGCAGCGCGCCAGTGGCGAGTGAGGCCTGGGCGGCGCAACTGGCGCCCTATGCCGATGCCTGGGACCTGGATGCCCGCGCGCAGGAGGTGCTGGCGACCTATCTGGCCGAGCTGCTCCGCTGGAATCGCGTGCACAATCTCACCGCGGTGCGCGACCCGGCGCAGGTGATCCCACGCCACGTACTCGACAGCCTGACCCTGCGCCCGTATCTTCAGGGCGACCGCGTGCTCGATGTGGGCACCGGGGCCGGACTCCCCGGGTTCATCCTGGCGGCGACGGAACGCGACCGCGACTTCTGCCTCCTGGACAGCGCGGCCAAGCGTATTCGCTTTCTGCGCAACGTGATCGGCCTGACCGGTCTGGCGAACGCCGAGGGCATCCATGCGCGGATCGAGGATTTCCAGCCCGCGGCGCTGTACACCACCGTGCTGTCGCGTGCCTTCAAGGCCCCGGCCGAGATGCTCGGCCGGGTCGGGCATACCGTCGCGCCCGATGGTCGCGTGCTGGCCATGCTCGGGCAGCGCCGGGTGGTCGACGATCCGTTGCCGGCGCCCTGGTCGTACCGCCGGGTGGACCCGGTTACCATTCCCGGCGAGGTGGCCGAACGCCACGTCGCCATTATCGAGAGAGCCTGAGCCGTGACCGACACACTGGCGATCACCAATCAGAAGGGCGGGGTCGGCAAGACCACCACCTGCGTCAATCTGGCCGCATCGCTGGCTCGCCTGGGCAAGCGTGTCCTGGTGGTGGACATGGACCCCCAGGGCAATGCCACTACCGGCTCCGGAGTGGACAAGCATGCCGACGACCCGACCTCCTGCGAGGTCCTGCTCGGTCAGGCCACGGTTGCCCAGGCCGCGCATCGGGTCGAGGCCGGTTACGATCTGGTACCGGCCAATGGTGACCTGACCGTGGCCGAGGTGCGGTTGATGGATGCGGAGCGCCGCGAATATCGTCTGCAGGATGCCCTGGCCGAGGCGGTCGCGAACTACGACCACATCCTGGTGGATTGCCCGCCCTCGCTGAACCTGCTCACGGTCAACGGACTGGTCGCCGCCGATGGCGTGGTGATCCCGATGCAGTGCGAGTATTACGCGCTCGAGGGTCTGACCGCGCTGATGCGCACCATCGAGAGCATCCAGCGCGGGCCGAACCCGAAGCTGCGCATCTCCGGCTTGCTGCGCACCATGTTCGACCCGCGCAACCGCCTGTCCGGCGACGTCTCCGCCCAATTGACCGGCCACTTCGGCGACCGCGTGTTCCGTACCGTGATCCCGCGCAACATCCGGCTGGCCGAGGCCCCCAGTTTTGGCCAGCCAGCCTTGTTGTATGATGCCTCCTCGCGCGGCGCGGTGGCCTACCTCGCCCTGGCCGGCGAGATGCTGCGGCGCTGACCGCCCCTTTACGACTGTCTGCAGGAACGATCGAGCATGGCGAAACGTGGATTGGGCCGCGGCCTGGATGCCCTCCTCTCCGGTGCCCAGGCCGGTGGCGACGAAGCCGACAGCCTGGATCAGCTCCCGATCGAGCAGATCCGGCGCGGCAAGTACCAGCCGCGCGTGCACATGGCCGAGGCCGCGCTGGCGGAACTGGCGGACTCGATCCGGGCCCAGGGCATCGTGCAGCCCGTCGTCGTGCGCCGCCTGGATGATGGCTACGAGCTGATCGCCGGGGAGCGCCGCTGGCGCGCGGCCCAGATCGCCGGCCTCGAGACCGTCCCGGCGGTGGTCCGGGATATCCCCGATCAGGCCGCCGCGGCGATGGCGCTGATCGAGAACATCCAGCGCGAGGACCTGAACCCGCTGGAGGAGGCGCAGGCGATCCGCCGCCTGATCGGCGAGTTTGAAATGACCCACCAGGCCGCGGCCGATGCCGTGGGCCGTTCGCGGACCTCGGTCACCAATCTGCTGCGCCTCCTCGAGCTCCACGACACCGTCAAGGAACACGTCAATGAAGGCCGCCTGGAAATGGGCCATGCCCGCTGCCTGCTGGCCGTTCCCCTGGACGACCAGCCCGGCGTCGCCGCCACGGTGGTCAAGCGCGGCCTGTCCGTGCGTGCCACCGAGCAGCTGGTGAAAAAGGTCCTGGCGGCGACCCCGGAGCCGAAGAAGGACACCAGCCCCTCGCCCGAGGTCCGGCAGCTCGAGAGCCGCCTGTCCGACCAACTGGGCGCGCCGGTCCAGGTCCGCTACAACCGCCAGGGCAAGGGCCGTCTGGTCATCGAGTACAACAGCCTCGACGAACTCGACGGGATCCTCGAACACATCCAGTAAACACCGTCCGTTCTCCGGCCCGCGTACCCCCGTAAAACGCTCCGGGGCCCACCCCCAGACCCGGGCTAAAACCTTGCTTCCAGCCCCATAACGGTTTGACCTAATAGAAGGGTGCTCTTATACTACGCGCACTTTTTGGGAGAGGGGTGGGTGTGCCCATCCGCTGAATGACACCGCGACGCTTCAGACACGCCTTACAATCGCTGGGTCTGCAGCTCGCCTTAACGCTGATACTGTCGGGCCTGCTTCTGGCCCTGTTCCCCCCAATCGTGGCGATCTCGGCTGCGGTGGGCGGCATGACCGCGACCCTCGGCAACGCCGTGGCCGCGGTCGTCGTGTTTCGGCCCTACCGTTCCGATCAGGTGGGCTCGTTGACCGCCCGGATGATGGGCGCCCAGCTGGGACGACTGGTAATCATCGCGGTGGCATTCGGGGTGGCGTTCGCTTACCTGGACGAGCCGGACCTGCTGGCCCTGTTCGGCATCTTCCTCCTGGTGCATCTGGCCCCGCTATGGTGGCTGCACCGGGTTTCTGATCAAGCAATGACGAGATAACTGCATGGCTTCAGAAAGCGGACTGCCCACGATGGAAGAGCACATTGCTCACCATTTGACGAACCTCACCTTCGGGCTCCATCCGGAGAACGGATTGAGCTTTGCCACGACCAGCACCCAGGCGGCCGAAATGGGCTTCTGGGCGATCCACGTCGATTCCATGCTCTGGTCGATTGCGCTCGGGTTGCTGTTTGTCCTCACGTTCCGCGCCGCGGCCAAGAAGGTCACCGCCGGCGTCCCGGGTGGCTGGCAGAACTTTGTCGAAATGACCATGGACTTCGTCAATGACAACGTCCGTGGCTCCTTCAAGCACAAGAACGACATGGTCGCGCCACTCGCGCTGACCATCTTTGTCTGGATCTTCCTGCTCAATCTGATGGACCTGGTCCCGGTGGACCTGATCCCGCATATCGCCTATCTGCTGGGCATCCCCTACTTCAAGATCGTGCCGACGACGGATATCAACGTCACGGCGGGTCTGGCGCTGGGCGTCTTCATCCTGATCATCTACTACTCGCTGAAGATCAAGGGCCCGGTCGGCTTCATCAAGGAACTCACGGGCATCCCGTTCCAGACGAACATCGTTTACATCAAGCCGATCTTTTGGGTGATCAACTTCGTGCTGGAGTTCATCAACCTGCTGGCGAAGCCGGCCTCGCTCGCCCTGCGACTGTTCGGCAACCTGTACGCCGCGGAGATGATCTTCATCCTGATCGGCGTCATGTACTCCGCGGGCCTGATCTTGGGTCTCGCCGGCGGTGTGCTGCACGTGGGCTGGGCGATCTTCCACATCCTGGTGGTGCCGCTGCAGGCCTTCATCTTCATGGTGCTGACCGTCGTCTATCTCGACATGGCGTACAGCGAAGACCACTGATTCCGATTTTCCTACTCAACTGACTGTTTCAACACTCGACTGGAGATACAAAAATGGAAATGGCAAACGCTCTGATCGTTCTGGCTGGCTCTCTGCTCCTGGGTCTGGCCGCTGTCGGCGCCGCGATCGGCGTGGGCACCCTGGGTGGTCGCTTCCTGGAAGGCGCCGCGCGTCAGCCGGAACTGATCCCGATGCTGCGTACCCAGTTCTTCATCGTGATGGGTCTGACCGACGCCGTGCCGATGATCGGCGTGGGTATCGGCCTGTACGTCCTGTTCGCCCTGGGCTAAGAGGCTGACCGAGTCCCGAGGATCCCTCACACTCGTCAACCCGAGGTAGCAGGATGAATATCAATCTGACCATCATCGGCCAGCTGCTCGCGTTCAGCGTCTTCGTGTGGTTCACGATGCGCTACGTCTGGCCGCCCATGTCCAACGCCCTGGAAGAGCGTCGCAAGAAGATTGCCGACGGTCTCGCCGCAGCGGAGCGTGGCGAGAAAGAGCAGGAGCTCGCGCAGGAGCGTGCGACCGAGGTGATCAAGGAAGCCAAGCAGCAGGCCAACGAGATCGTCGCCTCCGCTCAGAAGCGTGCCAACGAGCTGGTCGAGGAGAGCAAGACCACGGCCCGCGAGGAAGGTGACCGCATCAAGGAAGCGGCGCAGTCCGAAATCGAGCAGGAGCTCAACCGCGCGAAGGAAGAGCTGCGCAAGCAGGTCTCCGACCTGGCGGTTGCCGGTGCCGAGCAGATCCTGGCCAAGGAGATTGACGCCAAGGCCCACGGCGATCTGCTCAAGAAGCTCGCGGCCAAGCTCTAAGGAGACGTTATGTCAGACCTGATTTCGGTCGCCCGACCCTACGCCCGCGCGGCATTCGAGCGGGCCCGCGAGGCCAGTGATCTCGCCGGCTGGGCCGAGCAGCTCGAGTTGCTGGCGGCGATCGCCAGCGACTCGCAGATGCACAGTCTCCTCTCCAATCCGCGGCTCCCGCGGCCGGACCGGGCCCAGCTCGTCCTGGACGTGGCCGGCGACAAGGTCGGTGCCGAGGCGGGCAATCTGGTTCGTCTGCTGGCGGAGAACGGCCGTCTGCCGGCCCTCCCCGCCGTACGCGCCGCCTTCGAGGAACTCAAGGCCGCCGCGGAACAGCGCGTGCACGCCGATGTCACTGCCTATCGCAAGCTCACGCAGGCGCAGGAGAAAGAGATCCACGACGCCCTGGTCAAGGGCCTGGGCTGCGAAGTCGATCTCGAATGCTCAGTCGACAGCTCCCTGATGGGGGGCGCCATCATCCGCGCCGGCGACCTGGTAATCGACGGCTCCGTGCGAGGCCAGCTGAACCGCCTGGCTGCCAATTTGAGTCGCTAAGAGGATATTTAACATGCAACTGAATCCCTCCGAGATCAGTGATCTGATCAAACAGCGCATCGAGAAATTCGATGCCTCCTCCGAGGCCTCCAACGAGGGTACCGTGGTCAGCGTGACCGACGGCATCGCCCGCGTCCACGGCCTCGGTGACGTCATGCAGGGCGAAATGCTCGAGTTCCCCGGCGACACCTTCGGCATGGCGCTCAACCTCGAGCGTGACTCGGTCGGGGTCGTGATCCTGGGTGACTACAAGCACATCACCGAAGGCCAGACCGTCAAGTGCACCGGCCGCATCCTGGAAGTGCCGGTCGGCGAGGAACTCCTGGGCCGCGTGGTCGACTCCCTGGGCCGCCCGATCGACGGCAAGGGCCCGGTGAACACCGACATCACCAGCCCGATCGAAAAGATCGCCCCGGGCGTCATCGAACGCCAGTCCGTTGACCAGCCGCTGCAGTCCGGCATCAAGGCGATCGACGCCATGGTCCCCGTTGGCCGTGGCCAGCGCGAGCTGATCATCGGCGACCGCCAGACCGGCAAGACTGCCGTGGCCATCGACGCGATCATCAACCAGAAGGACTCCGGCGTTAAGTGCATCTACGTCGCGGTCGGCCAGAAGGCCTCCTCGGTTGCCTCCGTGGTCGCCAAGCTGGAAGAGGCCGGCGCGATGGACAACACCATCATCGTCGCCGCCAACGCCTCCGAATCGGCCGCGATGCAGTTCATCGCCCCGTACGCCGGTTGCGCCATGGGCGAATACTTCCGCGATCGCGGCGAAGACGCCCTGATCGTCTACGATGACCTCACCAAGCAGGCCTGGGCCTACCGCCAGGTCTCGCTGCTGCTGCGCCGCCCGCCGGGCCGCGAAGCCTACCCGGGTGACGTCTTCTATCTGCACTCCCGTCTGCTGGAGCGTGCCTCCCGCGTGAATGCCGAGTACGTGGAAGAAAAGACCAACGGCGAGGTGAAGGGCAAGACCGGTTCGCTGACCGCGCTGCCGATCATCGAGACCCAGGCGGGTGACGTGTCCGCGTTCGTGCCGACCAACGTGATCTCGATCACCGACGGCCAGATCTTCCTCGAGACCGACCTGTTCAACTCCGGTATCCGACCGGCCATCAACGCGGGCCTGTCGGTGTCGCGAGTCGGTGGTTCCGCGCAGACCAAGGCGATCAAGAAGCTGGGTGGCGGTGTCCGTCTGGCCCTCGCCCAGTACCGCGAGCTGGCGGCGTTCTCGCAGTTCGCCTCGGATCTCGACGAGCTGACCCGCAAGCAGCTGGACCGCGGCAAGCGCGTGACCGAGCTGATGAAGCAGGGTCAATACCAGCCGATGTCCATTGGCGAAATGGCGTTCTCGCTGTATGCCGCCAACGAGGGCTACCTCGATGACGTCGAGGCGGAAAAGGTCGTGAGCTTCGAGAAGGAACTGATCGCCTATGCGCGTTCCTCGCAGAAGGAGCTCCTGGACGAAATCAACAGCACTGGCGACTACAACGACTCCATCCAGGACAAGCTGAAGAAGGCCCTGGAAGAGTTCAAGGCCAAGCACAGCTGGTAACGGGAGCACGCAATGGCGGGCACTAAGGAGATCCGGACGCAGATCAAGAGTATCCAGAATACTCAGAAGATCACCAAGGCGATGGAAATGGTCGCCGCGTCCAAGATGCGCAAGGCCCAGGACCGCATGGAAGAGTCCCGGCCCTACGCTCAGAAGATCCACGACGTGATCGGTCACGTCGCCATGGCGAATGCCGAGTACCGGCATCCGTTCATGGTCGAACGCGAGGTGAAGCGGGTTGCGCTGATCATCGTGTCGACCGATCGCGGCCTCTGCGGCGGGTTGAACACCAACCTGTTCAAGAAGGCCGTCGGCGAGATGCGCCGGTACCGCGACGAGGGCGTCGAGGTCGATCTGTGCGTGGTCGGGAACAAGGCACTGCAGTTCTTCAAGCGCCTTGGCGGCAACATCGTGGCCGAAGCCAGGGATCTCGGGGACCGTCCGCACATTAACGACCTGATCGGCTCGATCAAGGTGGTGCTGGACAACTTCCGCGACGGCAAGGTCGACCGCGTCGTGCTGCTGGAGAACAAGTTCGTCAACACGATGACCCAGCAGCCCGAGGTGACCCAGCTGCTGCCGACCGCACCCAGCCGGGACGAATCGCTCAAGCACCACTGGGATTACATCTACGAGCCCGACACGCATCCGGTGATGGATACGCTGCTCGAGCGCTATGTCGAGTCCCTGATCTACCAGGCGGTGGTCGAGAACGTGGCCTGCGAGATGGCCGCGCGCATGGTGGCCATGAAGTCCGCCTCCGACAACGCCGGCACGATGATCAAGGACCTGCAGCTCGTCTACAACAAGGCGCGCCAGGCCGCGATCACCCAGGAGATCTCCGAGATCGTCAGCGGCGCGGCCGCGGTCTAGCGCCCGCCGTCACGTATCGGTCGACTCGGCACGAATTACGACTTACGAGGATGAACAAATGAGTTCTGGAAAGATTGTCGAAATCATCGGCGCCGTCGTGGACGTGGAGTTTCCCCACGGCGAAGTGCCCAAGATCTACGACGCCCTGACGCTGGAAAACGGCCTGACCCTGGAAGTCCAGCAGCAGCTGGGCGACGGCGTGGTCCGCACCATCGCCATGGGTACGACCGAAGGCGTGAAGCGCCAGACCCCGGTCACTGCGACCGGCAAGCCGATCTCCGTGCCGGTCGGCAAGGGGACCCTGGGCCGCGTGATGGACGTCCTCGGCCGACCGGTGGACAACGCCGGTGACGTGGAAGCCCAGGAGACCTGGTCGATCCACCGTGCGGCCCCGACCTTCGACGAGCAGGCGGGCTCCACGGAGCTGCTGGAAACCGGCATCAAGGTCATCGACCTGCTTTGCCCCTTCGCGAAGGGCGGCAAGGTTGGCCTGTTCGGCGGCGCCGGCGTGGGCAAGACCGTCAACATGATGGAGCTGATCCGCAACATCGCGATCGAGCACTCCGGCTACTCCGTGTTCGCCGGTGTGGGCGAGCGTACCCGTGAGGGGAACGACTTCTACCACGAGATGAAGGACTCCAACGTCCTCGACAAGGTGGCCCTGGTCTACGGGCAGATGAACGAGCCGCCGGGCAACCGTCTGCGCGTGGCGCTGACCGGTCTGACCATGGCCGAGTTCTTCCGTGACGAAGGCCGTGACGTGCTGATGTTCATCGACAACATCTACCGTTACACCCTGGCCGGGACCGAGGTCTCCGCGCTGCTGGGCCGTATGCCCTCCGCGGTGGGCTACCAGCCGACGCTGGCCGAGGAAATGGGTGTCCTGCAGGAGCGCATCACCTCCACCAAGAAGGGTTCGATCACCTCGATCCAGGCGGTCTACGTGCCGGCGGACGACTTGACCGACCCCTCCCCGGCCACGACCTTCGCGCACCTTGACGCCACCGTCGTGCTGTCGCGTCAGATCGCCGAGCTGGGCATCTACCCGGCCGTGGATCCGCTGGACTCGACCTCGCGTCAGCTGGACCCGCAGATCATCGGTCAGGAGCACTACGACACCGCGCGTGCCGTCCAGGGCACCCTGCAGCGCTACAAGGAGCTGAAGGACATCATCGCGATCCTCGGGATGGACGAGCTGTCGGAAGACGACAAGCTGGTCGTGGCCCGCGCGCGCAAGATCCAGCGCTACCTGTCGCAGCCGTTCTTCGTGGCCGAGGTCTTCACCGGAGCCCCCGGCAAGTACGTGTCCCTGAAGGACACCATCCGCGCGTTCAAGGCCATCGTCGATGGCGAATACGACCACCTGCCGGAGCAGGCCTTCTACATGGTCGGCACCATCGAGGAAGCCGTCGAGAAGGCCGAGAAGCTCGGCTAAGGAGCAAGGCGTTATGCCCATGAATATGCATGTGGATGTGGTCAGTGCGGAGGAGTCCATCTACTCCGGTACGGCCCTGATGATCGCCGCGCCCGCCGAAGGTGGCGAGGTTGGCGTGTATGCCGGGCATACGCAGATGCTCGCCCGGCTGAACCCGGGCGAACTGCGGATCCAGGAAAAGGAAGGCGCGGAGCCGCAGCCGGTGTTCGTGTCCGGCGGTATCCTCGAGGTTCAGCCGTACCACGTAACGGTGCTCGCAGACACCGCGGTCCGCGCCAAGGACCTGGACGAAGCCGAGGCGCTGGAGGCGAAAAAGCGTGCAGAGGAGGCCCTGGAAAATTCCCAGGCCGACTTCGACTACGCCAAGGCCCAGGCCGAACTGGCCGAGGCCGCGGCCCGTCTCCAGATGATCCAGAAGCTGCGCCGGAAATAATCCGGCAAGCTGTGACGGATGACTTACGCCAAGGGCCAACCGAATCGGTTGGCCCTTTATCATTGTAGGCATGCCTGAAATGACACCCCTCCATATCGCGGTACTGGCAGCCGGCAAGGGGACGCGCATGCGTTCGCGCAAGCCGAAGGTCCTGCAGCCCCTCGCCGGTCGTCCCCTACTCGCCCACGTACTGGAACGCGTCGCGCTGCTGGAAGCGGCCGCCTGTCATGTGGTGGTCAGTCACGAGCAGGAACGCATCCGCGCGGCCTTCGCGGACTCGCCACTGGACCTGCACTGGGTCGATCAGGGGGAACCCCGGGGGACGGGCCACGCCGTGTTCCGCGCCCTGGAGGATATCCCGGATGGCGCCCGCGTCCTGGTGACCTACGGGGACGTCCCTCGAATCCCGGTTGGCGACCTCCAGGCCTGCGCCGAGGGCGACGGTGTGACCGTGCTGGCGGCTCGGGTGGGGGATCCGAGCGGCTATGGGCGCCTGATCCTGGGCGCCGACGGCCAGCTCGAGCGGATCGTCGAGGACAAGGAGGCGAGTGCGGACGAACGCGCCGTGGATCTCATCAACACGGGGGTGCTGGCCGGCCCCGCGGCCGCCCTGCGCGCCTGGCTGGCGGCCTGCGAGCCGGCCCCGGGCGGATCACGCGAGTGGTACCTGACCGACGTGGTCGCGGCGGCTCGGGCGGACGGCCAGTCCGTCGCGGTTGTCGAGAGCCAGGATCCGGCCGCCGTGCTCGGGGTGAATGATCGCGCACAACTGGCCGTCCAGGAGCGCTTGTACCAGCGTGCGCTCGCCACGGACATGATGGGACGCGGGTTGGCGCTGGCCGACCCCGACCGTTTCGATGTCCGAGGCGTTCTCAACTTCGGACAGGATTGCGCACTGGACGTGAACGTCGTGATCGAGGGCACGGTCACGCTCGCCGACGATGTCTACATTGGCCCCGGTTGCGTGCTGCGGGACTGCGACATCGGTCCCGGCACGCAGATCGCGGCCCACACCATCCTCGAGGGGGTGCGGGTGCACGCGGATGCGCGGATCGGACCATTCGCACGACTTCGGCCGGGCACCGAGGTGGGTGCCGGCGCCCGCGTCGGGAATTTCGTGGAAATCAAGAACGCCTCCCTGGGCCCCGGGGCGAAGGCGAACCACCTGACGTACGTCGGTGACGCCCGGGTCGGGGCGGGCGCCAACCTCGGTGCGGGTACCATCACCTGCAATTACGATGGTGCCAACAAGCACCGTACCGAGATCGGCGAACGCGCCTTCATCGGCTCGAATACCGCCCTGGTGGCGCCGATTCGCATCGGCGATGACGCTACCGTAGGGGCGGGCTCGACGCTGTCGGACGACGTCGAGCCCGGCGCACTGGCGCTTACGCGTGCCCGGCCCCGCACCATTCGCGACTGGCCGCGCCCCAAGAAAAGCGGCAAGGAATAAGGAGAACGAACCGATGTGCGGTCTGGTGGCAGGCATAGGCGAACGGAACCTGGTCCCCGTTCTGGTCGAGGGATTGCACCGACTGGAATACCGGGGTTATGACTCCGCGGGGGTCGCGGTCGTCAACGACGGGACCGTGGACGATATCCGCGCGATCGGCAAGGTCGCGGCCCTGGAGCAGCGCATCCAGGAGGCCGGCCTGCAGGGCCGCGTCGGGATCGCCCACACCCGTTGGGCCACCCACGGCGCACCCACCGAAGGCAATGCCCACCCTCACCGTTCCCGCGACGGGCGGGTAGCCATCGTGCACAACGGCATCATCGAAAATCATGCGGACCTGCGTTCCCGTCTGGACGCCGCGGGCTGGCCCTGCGTCTCCGCGACCGACTCGGAGGTCATCGCCCATCGCCTCGAACAGGCCCTGGAGGCCGGGGCGTCGCCGCGGGAGGCCATGCGGGCCACATGCGCCGAGCTGCAGGGCGCCTACGCCATTGCCGCCGTGTTCGCCGATTTCCCCGACGAGCTGATCGTCGCGCGTTCGGGCAGCCCCGTGCTCCTGGGTCTGGGCATCGGCGAGACCTTCGCGGCCTCCGACGTCCAGGCCCTGCTCCCGGTGACGCAGCGGTTCGTCGACCTGGAGGACGGCGATATCGCGCGCCTCACCCGTGACGGCGTGGCGATCGAGGACGCAAGCGGGGCGCCGGTCGATCGCGGCATCCGCGAGAGCCGCTGCCAGGTCAACATCGCCGATCGCGGTGAATACCGGCACTTCATGCTCAAGGAGATCTACGAGCAGCCGCACGCGCTGGAAGAGACGCTGTCCGGCCGCCTGGGCGAGTCCGCCATCCTCGAGAATATCCTCGGACCCGGGAGCGATGAACGCCTTGCGGATGTCGCGGCGGTCCAGATCGTCGCCTGCGGCACGAGCTACCACGCCGGTATGGTCGCCGCCCACTGGATCGAGGAGCACCTTGGCCTGCCCGCTCGGGTCGAGGTGGCGAGCGAGTATCGCTATCGCCGCCATGTCCTCGCCCCTGGCACGCTGCTGGTCGTGATCTCGCAGTCGGGCGAGACGGCCGACACCCTGGCCGTACTGCGCCAGTCCCAGGACGAGCCGTTCCTGGCGCGCCTGGCGATCTGCAACGTCCCCGAGAGCACCATGGCGCGCGCGGCCGATATGGTGATGATGACCCATGCCGGGCCCGAGATCGGCGTCGCCTCCACCAAGGCGTTCACCACCCAGCTCGCTGCGCTCGCCGTCCTGGTCCTGTTGCTGGGGCAGGCCGCCACTGCTGCGCGCATGCCCGATGGCGAGCGCGCCGCGGCCGTCGCGGCCCTGCGCGGGCTCCCCGAACAGGTTGCGCGGATCCTTGCCCTGGACACACCGATCGCGCGCATCGCCGAGGGCCTCCTGGAGCGCCAGCATGCGCTTTTCCTGGGGCGCGGGGCCTATTTCCCGATCGCGCTGGAGGGCGCGCTCAAGCTCAAGGAAATCTCCTATATCCACGCCGAGGCCTACCCCTCGGGCGAGCTGAAACACGGCCCGCTGGCCTTGGTGGATACCGAGATGCCGGTGGTGGCCGTGGCGCCGGATGATGCCCAGCTGGAGAAACTGTCCAGTAACCTCCAGGAGGTCCGCGCCCGCGGCGGCCAGCTGATCGTCATTGGCGAATCCAGCGCGGCGCGCGCCCTGGCGCCGGAAGATACCTGGATCGGTCTCCCGCAGACCGGGGCCGTCAGTCCCTGGCTGGCCCCGATCCTGTTCACCATCCCGCTCCAGTTGCTGGCCTACCACACGGCGGTGCTGAAGGGCACGGACGTCGATCAACCGCGCAACCTGGCGAAGTCGGTGACCGTCGAATAGGGCGCGGCCTGCCCCAACCGCTCATTCCATCAGGAAACGCTTGTATTCGCGCCCCGGGTCCGCTAGATTCGGGCGCGCTTGAATAACCTGTCACAGGAGTACCTCATGGATCAGCAAGAGCTCAACAACCGCTGCGTCACCCTGTTCCAGTCCCCGCGCATTCAGACCAAGCTCTGGAACCCGCGCATGTTCTGGGAAGTCGGCCGCAAGCTGAACACCACCCCGGACGAGCTGACCCAGCCGAAGGTCGACCTGTGCGAGCTGGAAGTGATGCTCTCCGCTGCCGCCTACGAGCCGTCGCAGTGCGCCGACAACCTGAACCAGCGCGAGGCCGGCCGTGCCGACTTCATCCGTCGCGCGGTCCAGTCCGGCCAGCGCCCGTTCCTGCGTCGCGCGGCCTGATCCGCGCGCATAGCGAACCCAGCGTTGCTCTAAGGGACCCGGCCTCGTGCCGGGTCTCTTCGTTTGGGGCCCATGAAAACCGAATGCTCTACCACAGAGGACACGGAGGTCACGGAGAAACGAAGGAAAGGTACAAGGCTGTGGCTAAATGCCGCGTGCGACGCCATTCTTTCCGATCCCCGGTCGCTGTCGGGCGGCCCCCCTGCACCGTGGCGTTCCAGCAAAGACCTCCTCTGTGTCCTCCGTGTTCTCTGTGGTTAATTCGCCCTTGACCTGGGTTTGGGTTCGGCCGCCCGTCGCGGCTTACTGCCCGCGCGCCTCCAGCCAGAAGGTCACCGGGCCGTCGTTGGTCAGGCTCACCTGCATGTCCGCGCCAAAACGCCCGCTGGCGACCGGTGCGTGGCGTTCGGTCGCCCGGCGCACCAGCACCTCGAACAACGCCGCCCCGTGTTCCGGGCTGGCGGATCCGGAGAAGCTCGGGCGCATCCCCTTGCGGGTATCGGCGGCGAGGGTGAACTGCGGCACCAGCAGTAGCCCGCCGCCGGCCTCGACCAGGCTCCGGTTCATCCGACCGTCCTGGTCCGCGAACACGCGGTAGCCCAGCAGGCGGTCCAGCATGCGCTCCGCGCTCGCCTCGGTGTCGTTCGGCTCCACGGCCACCAGGGCCACCAGCCCGGGCCCGATGGCGCCCGTCACCTCACCGCCGACCGCCACCTGGCCCTCGGTGACGCGCTGGATCAATGCGATCACGCCCGCGCCTTGCCGGTGCCGGGCTCGACCCGCCCCGCGAGCTGCGTGCCCAGTCGGTCGGTGGCCGCGACCAGTCGACGCAGGATCCCGGGCTCGGGGGCCGAGTGGCCGGCATCGGGGACGATCTCCAGCTGCGCCTGCGGCCAGGCCTGGTGCAGCGCGACCGCCTGGTTCACCGGACAGACCACGTCGTAGCGTCCGTGCACGATGGTGCCGGGAATGCCTCGGAGCCGGCCGGCATCGCGCAGCAGCTGGTCGGGCTCCAGGAAGGTGTCGTGCATGAAGTAGTGGCATTCCAGCCGCGCCAGGCTGACCGCCACGTCGGGCTCCTCGAAATGGGCGATCACGTCCTCGTTCGGGATCAGGCAGGAGGTGCGTCCCTCCCAGCCGGACCAGGCCCGGGCCGCCGCCTCGCGTACCGCCCGATCGTCATCCGTGAGCCGCCGGTAATACGCGCCCACCATGTCGTCGCGCTCCGCCTCGGGGATCCGCGCCTCGTAGTCGGCCCAGGCCTCGGGGAACAGGCGGTCGGCGCCGGACTGGTAGAACCACTGGATGTCCTGCGGGCGGCACAGGAAGATCCCCCGCAGCACCAGCCCGAGCACCCGCTCCGGGTGCCTCTGGGCATACGCCAGCCCCAGGGTGGAGCCCCACGACCCGCCGAACACGGCCCAGCGCTCGATCCCCAGGTGCTCACGGAGCCGCTCGATGTCCGCCACCACATGCCACGTCGTGTTCGCCTCGAGGCTGGCATGCGGCGTCGAGCGTCCGCAGCCGCGCTGGTCGAACAGCACAATGCGGTAGCGCTCGGGGTCGTAGAACCGGCGATGCCAGCTCTCGCACCCCGAGCCCGGCCCGCCATGCAGGAACACCACCGGGATGCCGTCCGGGTTGCCGCATTCCTCGAAGTAGAGTTCGTGGCCGTCGCCGACCTTCAGCCGGCCCATCCCGTGCGGTTCGATCTCGGGGTACAGTGCGTCCATGGCGGTTCTCCGGAAAAACCCCGAGTGTCGCCAAAACGCCCGCCCCGCGAAACCCTCGATGCGATTGCTGGCGCTACTCCGGGTCCTCGATCACCCGCCCTCGGTAGACCCGCCGCTTGTGTGCAGAGTGCGACCCGGTCGCTGCATGGGGATCCGCTTCCGTGTTCGCCGCGGGCGGGGACCGCAGATACCCTGATCCCTCCAGCTGGCTGCGCAGGGTCAGCGCCGCCGCCTGCACCAGGCTCGACTGCGAGCGGCCGGCGTAGTCCAGGATCGCTTCCATGAAATCGGGATCGCTCACCGACAGCCTCGCCACTGCGGGAAATTCGGTCCGCAGGTTGCGCCGCAGCTCGGCGGCCAGACTGAGGCTCTTGCGGTCGTGCATGGGGTCCCCCGGTGGACATTGCCTTCCGGATCCCTTGCAAACGCAGTGCCATGGCGAGACTGCGTATCGCAGGCCATGCGTGGGGCCCGCTCACCGCGTTGCCGCACCCTTGCGGCGCAGCGGCTGCCCGGACCCGGTGCATGCCTGCGAGCCGTGCACCAACGGTTGGCGCCCCCAACCCCGCACCGGCCTACCGATGCTTGCGTGCAGACCGCGCGCGGCCTATGTTGCGGCCCCATGGAGACTCCCGCCGTTCCCGCCTCGATCCGCCGCCTTGCCGGGCGTGCCATCGCCGACTTCGACATGGTCCGCGAGGGTGACCGTATCCTGGTCGGCCTGTCCGGTGGCAAGGATTCGCTGACCCTGCTGTGGCTGCTGCACAACCTCGCGCGGCGGGCCCCGGTGCATTTCGAGGTCGGGGCGGTCACCATCAATCCCGAGATCGAGGGGTTCGAGCCGCAGCGGCTGATGGACTACCTCGCCGCGTATGGCATCCCCTATCACTTCGTGTCCGAGCCGATCGCCGAACTGGCGGACGCGCACATGGACAACGACTCGTTCTGTTCCTTCTGCTCGCGGATGAAGCGCGGCCTGATGTATCGCACCGCGCGCGAACGCGGCTACAACGTACTGGCGCTGGGCCAGCACCTCGATGATCTCGCGGAGAGCTTCATGATGAGCGCCTTCCATGGCGGCCAGCTGCGCACCATGAAGGCCCACTACGCGATCGACGCCGGCGACCTGCGGGTGATCCGCCCGCTGGTCTACGTGCGCGAGCGCCAGACCCGTGACTTCGCCGAGGCCGCGGGGCTGCCGGTCATCCTCGACAACTGCCCGGCCTGCTTCGCCATGCCCACCCAGCGCGAGCACATGAAGCAGCTGCTGGCGCAGGAAGAGGCGCAGCACCCGCGGCTGTTCCGCAACCTGCGCACCACCCTCAAACCCCTGATGACCGAGGGCGGCATTCCTCCGCGCGAGCCGCCGCCGGACAGGACCGCCGAACCCGAAGCGTCCGAGCATGGCCCGACGTCGGCATCTGCGTGACCGCCTGATCGGGGGCGGCCTGCGCCTGCTCGCGCGACTCCCGCTGCGGGTAAACCACGCCCTGGGCGGCGGGGTGGGCGCGCTTGCCTGGTATCTCCCCACGCGCGCGGCCCGTATCACCCGCATCAACCTGGCGCTGTGCTTCCCGGAAAAGGATCCGGCCTGGCGGCGGCGGGTGGGGCGTCGCTCGTTGATGGCCATGGGCCGGGCCCTGACCGAATCGCCCTGGCTGTGGCAGTCGCCCCCGGCAAGCCTGGAGACGCTGGCCGTCCAGCCGCCGCACTACGCGCGCCTGCGCGAGCGCCCCCCCGGCCGGGCGCTGTTCCTGTGCGCCCCGCATCTGGGTTCCTGGGAGTTCGCCGGCCTGCATGCCGCCCGCCACGGTCCGATGGCCACGCTGTACAGCCCGTTCAAGACCCCGGAGATTGATCGCTGGGTGCGCGAGGCCCGGGCCTCGACCGGGGCCGAGCTGGCCCCGGCCGATCGCAGCGGCCTGCGCATCCTGCAGCAGGCCCGCGACCGCGGCGAGATCATCGGCATCCTGCCGGACCAGAGCCCCAAGGGCGCCTCGGGCCAGCACGCTCCGTTCTTCGGCCGCCCGGCCCTGACCATGACCCTGCTCCCCCGCCTGCTGCGCGGGCGCGCGGATCACGTGGTGTTCCTGTTTGCCGAGCGCCTGCCCGGGGGCCGGGGCTTTCGCTATCACGAGGTCGAAGCCGGGCCGGAGGTGGCCGACCGCGATTTCGCCCGCGCGGCCGCGGCGATCAACGCCCATGTGGAGACCCTGGTGCGGCGCTGCCCCGAGCAATACAACTGGGCGTACAAGCGCTTCCACCCGCCGCCCGAGGGCTGGCCCGACCCCTATCGCCAGGGGCCCCCCGAGTAGCGCCCCCTGGCGCAGATCACGGGGCGTCGGTCCCGGCGGGGCTGCGTCAGAGGATGTAGCGGGACAGGTCCTCGTCCTCGACCAGGTCGCCCAGGCGTTCGTCGACAAAGGCACGGTCCACGATCACGGCCCCGTCGACGTCCGGGGCGCGGTAGGCCACATCCTGCAGCAGGCGCTCCAGCACGGTGTGCAGGCGGCGGGCCCCGATGTTCTCGGTGCGGGCGTTCACGTCAAAGGCGATCTCGGCCAGGCGGCGCACACCGTCCTCCTCGAAACGCAGCTCGACGGCCTCGGTCTTCATCAGTTCGGTGTACTGCTCGGTCAGCGAGGCCGTGGGCTCGGTCAGAATGCGCACGAAGGCGTCCACCGACAGGGAGTCCAGCTCGACGCGGATCGGCAGCCGGCCCTGCAGCTCCGGGACCAGGTCGGACGGCTTGGAAAGGTGGAACGCGCCGGAGGCGATGAACAGGATGTGATCGGTGCGCACCATGCCCAGCTTGGTGGACACGGTCGTGCCCTCGATCAGCGGCAGCAGGTCGCGCTGCACGCCCTCGCGGGAGACCTCGCCGCCGCTGGTCTTCTCGCTGCCCTTGGCGACTTTGTCGATCTCGTCGAGGAATACGATCCCGCTTTCCTCGACGCGCTCGATGGCGCGCTCCTTCAGCTCTTCCTCGTTGATCAGGCGCGCGGCCTCCTCGTCGATCAGCAGCTTGCGCGCCTCGGCAATCTTCAGCCGCCGCGAGCGCGTCTTCTGGCCGCCGAGGTTCTGGAACATCGACTGCAGCTGGCTGGCCATCTCTTCCATGCCCGGGGGTGTCATGATCTCCACGCCCTGCGGGTTCTGCGAGATCTCGATGTCGATCTCGCGCTCGTCCATGTCGCCTTCGCGCAGGCGCTTGCGCAGCTTCTGCCGCGTTTCGCTGTTGGAATCGTCGGGCTCGGACTCGGTGAAGCCGGCGTTGCGCGGGCGCGGCAGCAGGGCATCCAGGATGCGTTCCTCGGCGGCGTCCTCGGCCTTCACGCGGTTCTCGCGGATCGCCTCGTCGCGCAGCTGCTTGATCGCGGCCTCGGCCAGATCGCGGATGATCGATTCCACATCGCGGCCGACGTAGCCGACCTCGGTGAACTTGGTCGCCTCGATCTTGATGAACGGGGCATGGGCCAGCTTGGCCAGACGCCGGGCGATCTCGGTCTTGCCGACACCGGTCGGGCCGATCATCAGGATGTTCTTGGGCGTGACCTCCGGCTGCAGCTCCGGCGGCAGCTGGCGGCGGCGCCAGCGATTGCGCAGGGCGACGGCGACGGAGCGCTTGGCCTCGTCCTGGCCGATGATGTAGCGGTCCAGTTCCTGGACGATCTCGCGGGGGGTCATGTCGGTCATGGCAGAAGGGGCCTTGGTCGAATCATTCGGGGCCGGGGCGCGTCATTCCGCGTCCAGGCTCTCCAGGGTGATGTTGTGATTGGTATACACGCAGATGTCGGCGGCGATGTTCAGGGATTTCTCCACGATTTCGCGGGCCGGCAGGTCGGTGTTCTGCAGCAGGGCCTGGGCGGAGGCCTGGGCGTAGGGGCCGCCGGAGCCGATCGCGATCAGCGCGTTCTCCGGCTCGATCACGTCGCCGTTGCCGGAGATCACGAAGGAGTTCTCGCGGTCGGATACGGCCAGCAGCGCCTCCAGCTTGCGCAGGGCGCGGTCGGTGCGCCAGTCCTTGGCCAGCTCGACGGCGGCGCGGGTGATGTTGCCGGAGTGCTTCTCCAGCATGCCCTCGAAGCGCTCGAACAGGGTGAAGGCGTCGGCGGTGCCGCCAGCGAACCCGGCCAGGATGCGGTCGTGATAGACGCGGCGCACCTTGCGCGCGTTGCCCTTCATCACGGTGTTGCCCAGAGATACCTGGCCGTCGCCGCCAAGCGTGACGGCGCCGTCCTTGCGGACGCATACGATGGTGGTGCCGCGAAACTGTTCCACGGGCGGTCTCCTTTTGCTGCGGTCGGGGAAGGCCCCGGGCCGGTTCCTGCCGCTAGGCCCCGGGTGCGCCGATCGTTCGGCCGGCCGTTCCGGGGCGCGAGGTTGCGGTGTCCCGGGGCTTCGCGCAATGAATCGGTGGCGAGGGTGTGGCTTCTCCCGAGGTTTCGATGATGCTCAGTCGCTGTCGGACGAGCGGCTTCGCCGGGCGCGCGGGTGGGCCGCATCATACACCTGTGCCAGGTGCTGATAGTCGAGATGGGTATAGATCTGGGTGGTTTCAAGGTTGGCGTGGCCAAGAAGTTCCTGGATGGGGCGCAGATCGCCGCTGGACTCCAGCAGGTGGCTGGCAAAGGCATGGCGCAGGCGGTGCGGGTGCAGACGCACGTCCAGGCCGGCGCGCCGGCCCGCCTCGGCGACCCGGCGCTGCACCGCGCGGTTGCCGATGCGCTGGCCGCGCCGTGTGACGAACACGGCGTGCTCGTCCGGCGCGGTCCAGTCACCCCGGTGTTTCAGCCAGGTGCGCAGGGCATCGCGGGCCACCCGGCCTACCGGGACGCTGCGCTCGCGCCGGCCCTTGCCGAGCACCCGCACCAGCCCCGAGTCCAGATCCAGATCGGTCAGATCCAGCCCGGTCAGTTCCGACAGGCGCAGCCCGGAGGAGTACAGCAGTTCGAGCATCGCCTGGTCGCGGGCCGCCAGCGTCGGGTTCAGGCCCTCGGCCGGGGCCAGGGCCTGCTGGGTCTGGTCGACGTCGAGGTCGCGTGGCAGCGGGCGCCCGGCGCGCGGCCCGCGCATGCCGGCGGCCGGATTGGCCGGCATGCGCCGCTGTTCCACCTGGTAGGCGAAGAAGCCACGCACGGCGGACAGGAAGCGCTGGATGGAGCGCGGGTGGCGTCCCTGACGGGCCAGCTGCCCGGCGATGCGGCGCATGTCCGCGGCCTTCAGCGTCTCCCAGGGGCCTTCGTGCAGCCCGCGCAGACGCGTCAGGTCGCGCCGGTAGGCCTGGATGGTATGCGGCGAATGACCGCGGACATCGCGCATGTGGGCCAGAAAGGCCGCGATGTCCGGGTCCGGCGCGGGGGCGTTGGCGTGCGCCGCGTCAGGCCGCGGCGTGGGTCCGCTCGACATGGCAGCGGATCGATTCGGCCAGCAGGTCGCCGATATGGGTCACGAAGTAGGTGCCCATGTCGGGCTGGAAGCGGTCCGCGGACTCACTGGCCAGGCCGAGCACGCCGATGCGGTCGGTCTCGTCACCCAGCGGCATCAGGATCGCCGAGCCGATCTCTTCGGCGTCGTCGAACAGCACGTCCAGCATCTCGGCGGGCACCCGGCCGCACTGTGCCTTGCCACGGCTGAACAGGGGATCGAAGGTCCCCAGTTCGCCCTTGTCGAGCGCGTGCAGGTCGTCGACCTTGCGGTTGGCCAGGCGGATGCTGACACGCTCCGCGCCCAGCTCGTTACGCAGGGCGTCCTGGGTCAGGGCCAGCACGGCGTCCAGGTTCTCGGCGCGCATCAGGGTCTTCGCGAGTTCGTGCAGGTGCTGGCCCATGCGCTCGTTATCGCGGGCGCGCTCCACCAGCTCGCCCATGTGCTGCTCCATCGCCCGGTGCTTCTCGCGCAGCAGGGCGACCTGGCGCTCCAGCAGGGATACCGCACCGCCGGTCGGGTGCGGCAGGCGCAGGATATCCAGCAGCGGGAGGTGGTTCTGGAAGAAGTCGGGGTGCTCGCGCAGATAGGCCTCGACGTCGGCCGCGCTGATCGCGTCTTTGGGGTGGTTCTTCGTTGTGCGGGTCTTCGCGGTCTCTTTCACAGAGGCGTTGGAGGAGTGCCCAGTCATAGATCGATCCAGCCGTTGAATACCGTGGTGGCCGGCCCGGTCAGCCAAACCGGTGCCTCGGCCTGTCCGTTCCAGCTTAGCACAAGGGTCCCGCCCGGCAGGGTTACCTCGACGTCGTCGTCGACCAGGCCGCGGCGGCGCAGGACGGCCATCGCGGCGGCGGCACCGCTGCCGCAGGCGAGCGTCTCCCCGACCCCGCGCTCGAACACCCGCAGGTCGACATGCCCGCGGTCGCGCAGCGCGGCAAAGCCGACGTTCACCCGCCGGGGGAAGCTTTCGTGGCGCTCGATGACCGGGCCGATCTCGGCCACCGGCGCGCGGGCGACGTCGTCGACCAGGATCACCGCATGCGGGTTGCCCATGGAGACCGCGCCCAGGGTGATCGAGTGGCCCTGCACGTCCAGGGTGTAGGCGTCGGCCTCGCCTTCGGCGACCAGCGGGATGCGCGCCGGCGCGAACTCAGGGCGGCCCATGTCGACGCGCACCCGCTCGTCGTCCTCGACATGCAGCACGATGCGCCCGCCCAGGGTCTCGACCGGGATCTCGCGGGCCTCGGTCAGGCCCTGCTCGCGCACGAAGCGGGCGAAGCAGCGCGCGCCGTTGCCGCACTGCTCCACCTCGGACCCGTCGGCATTGAAGATGCGATAGCGGAACAGGGCCTGTGCCGGATCGCCGGGGGCTTCCACCAGCAGGATCTGGTCGCAGCCGACCCCGAAGTGGCGATCCGCCAAGTGGCGCAGCGTCGACTCGTCCAGCCGGACTGCCTGGCGGATGCCGTCGATCACGACGAAGTCGTTGCCCAGCCCGTGCATCTTGGTAAATTCCAGGCGCATCAGACGGCCTCCGGCAAGTGCCCGTGGATGATCATGTGCCGATCCGAGGTGGTGCGGACGGTGAAGCGATCGAGCCCGGCGGCGGCCAGCTGGTCGCGGACCTCGTCGGGAGTGAAGGCCGCGTGCAGGGAGTGCTCGAAGTCGCGGCGCAGGACCGGAGGGTCGTCGGCCGCGTACTGCGCCACCAGGGCCTGGACCGCCTCCGTCGAGTCCGGGCGCCGCAGGTCCATCACGAACACCGTCGCACCCGGCGCACCGTCCCGCCGGATCGCCTGCCACAGCACGGCCGGGTCGTGCAGGTGATGCAGCAGGGAGTTGCTGATGATCGTGGCGTACGGGGCGCGTGGTCCGCGCGCCTCGGGCAGGCAGCCCTCGGACAGGTGCACGCGCTCCGCCGCCGGGTGGCCGGCCATCAGCGCGTCACCCGCGGCCAGCATCGCCGGGGCACCGTCGAGGCCGTCGACCTCGCAGTCCGGGTAGCGCGCGGCAAAGCGCAGCGAGACATCGCCCGGGCCGCAGCCGAGATCCAGCACGCGCCCGGTCACCGGGGCCGGGAAGGCCTCGGCGAAGGCATCCACGAAGCCCTCGTGCGGGGCGGCGAAGTCGGCCTCGGCGTAGGCGCGGGCCTGCTCCGGCGCCAGCATCAGCTCGGGTTCGGGCTGGCGCGGGATCACGGGTCCACGCTCCCGGGCGGGTTCTCGTCGTCCGGGTCCTGCGGGAGCATGCTCTCGCGCATCATCAGGTGATCCACCTGCTCGCGGCGGTTGATGATCTGGAAGTGGTCGCCGTCGACCATCACCTCCGGCGGGCGTGGGCGCGAGTTGTAGTTGCCCGCCATTACATAGCCGTAGGCGCCGGCCGAGCGCACCGCCAGCAGGTCGCCGGTGGCCAGCGCCAGTTCGCGTTCGCGCCCGAGGAAGTCGCCGGTCTCGCAGACCGGGCCGACGATGTCGTAGGTGCGCGCGGCGGTGTCGTCGCGCTGCACCACCGGCACGATCTCCTGCCAGGCGCCATACAGCGCCGGGCGCAGCAGGTCGTTCATCGCGCCGTCGACGATCGCGAAGTCGTGCGCCTCGGTGTGCTTCAGGTATTCCACCCGGGTCAGGAACACGCCGGCGTTCGCGGCGATCGCCCGCCCCGGTTCCAGCAGGACCTTGAGATTCCGCTCGCCCAGCACCTCGCGCAGGGCGCTGGCCCAGGCCTCGGGCTCCGGCGGGGTCTCGTCGCGGTAGCGCACGCCCAGCCCGCCGCCGACATCGATATGTTCCAGTTCGATGCCGTCCGTGGCGAGCTCGTCGACCAGCGCCAGCACGCGCTTCAATGCATCGGTGAATGGATCGATGCGCGTGAGCTGCGAGCCAATATGGAAGTCGACGCCGGTTGCCTCCAGGTGTTCGCTGTCGCGCACCCGGGCGTACAGCGCCGGGGCCTCCTCGATCGCCACACCGAACTTGTTCTCGCGCAGCCCGGTGGCGATGTAGGGATGGGTCTCGGCGTCGACATCCGGGTTCACCCGGATCGACACCGGGGCTTTGACCCCCATTTCCGCGGCGACCGCCTCCAGTCGGTCCAGCTCCGGGGCGGACTCGACGTTGAAGCAGTGGATGCCGACCTCCAGCGCCCGGCGCATCTCGGCCGCGGTCTTGCCCACCCCCGAGAACACCACCCGCGCCGGGTCGCCGCCGGCGCGCAGCACGCGCTCCAGTTCGCCGCCGGAGACGATGTCGAAGCCGGCGCCCAGGCGCGCGAGTACGTTCAGCACGCCCAGCGCGGAGTTGGCCTTGACCGCGAAGCAGACCTGGTGCGGGGTGCCGATCAGGGCCTCGCTGAAAGCCCGGTAGTGGCGTTCCAGCGTGGCCCGGGAATACACGTAGGCGGGGGTGCCGACCAGCTCGGCCAGGCCGTCCAGGGCGACGCCTTCGCAAAACAGGGTGTCGCCGTGGTAGTCGAAATAGTCCATCTAGCGGCGCTCCTCGGTTTCTTCGTCATCGGGCAGGTAGAGATCGCCCTTCTGGCCACAGGAGGCGAGCATCTGCATCGTGCCAAGCACGACGATCACGGCAATCAACAGCCATTGGGCCTTGCAGGAGAACATGGTGGGGTCCAGGGTCTTCGTTGCATGGGAAGGCGATAGTGTGCCATTGATACGCCGCTGGCTTCAGGTGCACCCGGTGTTCGCTGTGGCGCTCACCCGGATGAAATCCGCCCGGTTCAGGAATCGCGATGATTCGTTCATCAATGATTCAGCCTGGTTTGGGACGATGCATCTGCGAGACCAGCAAAAAGACCACTGAAGCTGGTCAGGGGGCGGAGTCCGGTCCGCAGGGAATAGACCCCTGCAGGTCGCCGTCCAAAGCAACAGGCGTCACAGCGGTTCGCCGCGGAGACGTCCCCGGATCATCCGGAACTGACCCACAAGATGAGAGGAGATCATCCATGATTAGCACCAAGCGCCGTGTCTTCCTGAAAGGCACTCTCGCCGCCGGTACTGTCGGTGTCGCCGTCGGGGCCGGTCTGCTCGCCCCGAGCAAGCTGCTCGCCGCCTGGCCGTCCGAAGCCTTTGGCGCCGAAGGCCTGGCCGCCGCCATGGAAGCCGTGACCGGTTCCAGCGACGTGGCCGATGGCGACGTCACCCTGAGCGCCCCGGAAATCGCCGAAAACGGCGCCGTGGTTCCAGTGTCCGTCGAATCCGGCCTGGACAACGTGACCGAAATGGCCGTGTTCGTCGAGCTGAACAATCAGCCGCTGACCGCCCACTACGTGCTGGCGGATGGCGCGCATGCGAACGTCTCCGGCCGTATCCGCATGGGCGAGTCCTCCAACGTGATCGCCGCCGTGAAGTCCGGCGACACCTGGTACAAGACGGTTCAAGAAGTGAAGGTCACGGTCGGTGGCTGCGGCGGCTAACGCCGACCCCGAACCGCTGATCCGAACACTACTGGAGGTTTAAGATATGTCTATTCGAGTTCGCGCCCAGGAAAGCAACGGCGTTATCAATGTTCGTGCGCTGATCAGCCACGACATGCTGGTCCCCGACGACGACGGTGGCCCGCACTTCATCGAAACCGTGGAAGTGGCGCGCAATGGCAGCACCGCCATCACCGCCAACTGGAACTACACCGTTTCCCGCAACCCGTTCTTGCAGGTTGAGCTGGACGGTTCTTCCGGTGACACCGTGTCCATCTCCTGGACGGACAACAAGGGTGAATCCGACTCGACCGAGGTCGAGGTGCGGTAAAGAGCGCTTCCACGCTCTGCAAGAAAGCCGGGGCTTGTCCCCGGCTTTTTTTGTGCCCGGATCCGGGCCGTCGCACTCCGGCCTTTCTGGCCTACACTCCAGACAGGTCCATGCCGAGCGACGCGCCATGCCGCCCCATTCCCCTCCGCGAACCCCGGATGCCGAACCCGCGCTGCGGCCGGCCCTGCTCCTCGAACCCCATCAGCCCCTGTGGCAGCGTCTCCCGCGGCGCGACGCCGAAGGGCGCCGGCTGGCGGATTTCATGATGCTGATCCCCGGTTTGCGCCAGCGCCCGCGCGAGGAGATCCATGCCCGGGCCCGCGCCATCGAACGGGTCCTGAACGCCTACGGTGGGGATATCGCCTTCGTTGAGCTGAACCTGAAGCTGAACACGTTGTGGGTCTCGCTGACCGCGCGGCCGGGGATTTGCAGCGAACTGCCCTGCGCCATCCAGGAGGCCGTGCCGGAGGCGTTACTGGTGGGGCCGAAGCTGGGGCCGCGCGGATAACGCCCGCGGTCATACCGGGCGCGGGCCAGCCTTGCTACACTGACGTTTTACCGTGCCTGAACCGGAACATGACTGAACGTACCGCATCCGTCCGCCGCGACACCCTGGAGACCCGGATCGCCATCGAACTGAACCTCGACGGCACCGGCCAGAGCCACCTCGAGACGGGCATCCCGTTCCTCGATCACATGCTGGACCAGATTGCCCGCCACGGACTGGTGGATCTCGACGTGCGCGCCGAGGGCGACCTGCACATCGATGCCCACCACACGGTGGAGGACATCGGGATCACCCTGGGTCAGGCCCTGGTGAAGGCCCTGGGCGACAAGAAGGGCATCCGCCGCTACGGCCATGCCTATGTCCCGCTGGACGAAGCCCTGTCGCGCGTGGTGATCGACTTTTCCGGGCGTCCGGGGCTGGAGATGCATGCCGATTTCCGCCGTTCGCACATCGGCGAGTTCGACGTGGACCTGTTCCACGAATTCTTCCAGGGCCTGGTCAACCACGGCTGGATGACCCTGCATATCGACTGCCTGCGTGGCGACAATGCCCACCATGTCGCCGAGACCATCTTCAAGGCCTTCGGACGTGCCCTGCGCGTGGCGGCGGAGATGGATCCGCGCTCGGCGGGCATGATGCCGTCCACCAAGGGAACCCTGTAACGGACCAACGGACGAGACCCGGCCATGGAAACTGTTGCCGTCATCGATTACGGCATGGGCAATCTGCACTCGGTCGTGCGTGCGCTGGAGCACGAGGCGGCGGCCGATCAACGCGTGCTGCTCACGGACGACCCCGAGACCCTGCGCGAGGCGGATCGCCTGGTGTTTCCCGGCCAGGGCGCGGCCGGGGATGCCATGCAGGCGCTCGCCCGGCGCGGGCTCGACCGGCTGCTGCCCGAGCTGGCGGCGGACCGGCCCTTCCTGGGCCTGTGCCTGGGCCAGCAGATCCTGATGGACACCAGTGAGGAAAGCGGCGGGGTCGACCTGCTGGGCGTCCTGCCGGGCCGGGTCGCGCGCTTCCCGGCGATGCAGGGCCCGGATGGCCGGCGCCTGAAGATCCCGCACATGGGCTGGAACCGCGTGCTGCCGGCGCAGGAGCATCCCCTGTGGCACGGCCTGCCGGAGACCCCGTGGTTCTATTTCGTCCACAGTTACCGGGTGCAGCCCGAGCGCGAGGCCGATGTGGCCGGGCGCACCGATTATGGCGAGACCTTTGCCTCGGCACTGGCGCGGGGCTCGTTGTTCACCATGCAGTGCCATCCGGAGAAGAGCGCCGCCTGCGGGCTGCGCCTGCTGCACAACTTTCTGCGCTGGGACGGAGACGGTCCCGGGGCGTCGTGAGGAGTCGAAGATGCTGGTCATTCCCGCAATCGATCTGAAGGAAGGCAAGTGCGTTCGCCTGCGTCAGGGGAACATGGACGATTCCACCGTGTTCGGCGAGGACCCGGTGGAGATGGCGAAGCGCTGGGTGGATGCCGGGGCCGAGCGCCTGCACATCGTCGACCTCGACGGCGCCTTCGCCGGCCAGCCGCGCAACGCCCGGGCGGTCCACGCGATCGCCAGGGCCTTCCCCGACCTGCCGATCCAGATCGGCGGCGGCGTGCGCGACGAGGACACGGTACAGGCCTATCTGGATGCCGGGGTCGAATACGTCATCATCGGCACCCGGGCCGTCAGCGCCCCGCACTTCGTGAACGACCTGTGCCTGGAATTTCCCGGACGCATCATCGTCGGGCTGGACGCAAAGGACGGCAAGCTGGCGGTGGATGGCTGGTCCAAGCTCTCGCACCACGATGTGATCGACCTCGCCCAGCACTTCGAGGCGGACGGCGTGGTCGCCTTCGTCTACACCGACATTGCCCGTGACGGGATGATGAAGGGCCCCAACGTGGAGGCCACCGCACGCCTGGCAAGCAACGTGAGGGTGCCGGTGATCGCCTCCGGCGGCATCAGCTCTCTGGACGATCTGCGCAACCTCGCCGAGCGCGAGGAGGACGGCATTACCGGCGCGATCGTCGGGCGCGCGCTGTACGAGGGCGCTTTCACCCTGGAGGAGGCCCGCCAGGCCGCCGGGAACTGAGATGCTCGCCAAACGCATCATCCCCTGCCTGGACGTCGACGCCGGCCGCGTGGTCAAGGGCGTCAACTTTGTCGGCATCCGCGATGCCGGCGACCCGGTGGAGATCGCTCGGCGCTACAACGCTCAGGGCGCGGACGAGATCACCTTCCTCGACATCACCGCCTCCAGCGACGACCGCGAGACCATCCTGCACGTGGTCGAGGCGGTGGCCCGCGAGGTCTTCATCCCGCTGACCGTCGGTGGTGGCGTGCGCGCGGTGGAGGATATCCGCCGCCTGTTAAATGCCGGGGCCGACAAGGTCTCCATCAACACCGCCGCGGTGCACCGTCCGGAGCTCGTGCGCGAGGCCGCCGACTGGGTCGGCAGCCAGTGCATCGTGGTCGCGATCGACGCCAAGCAGGTCAGCACCGGGAATGAATCACCACGCTGGGAGGTCTTTACCCACGGAGGCCGCCGCGAGACCGGGCTGGACGTGGTCGAGTGGGCGCAGCGCATGGAGTCCCTGGGGGCCGGCGAGATCCTGCTGACCAGCATGGACCGCGATGGCACCCGGATCGGCTTCGATCTGCCCCTGACCCGGGCGGTGAGTGACGCGGTCGGCGTGCCGGTGATCGCCTCCGGTGGCGTGGGCGAGCTGCAGCACCTGGTCGAGGGCGTGACCGAGGGGCATGCCGACGCGGTCCTGGCGGCCAGTATCTTCCACTTCGGGCAGCACACGGTGGGCGAGGCCAAGGACGCGATGGCCGCGGCCGGCGTCCCGGTGCGGCCGAACGATGCCGGGGTGGCCACGCAATGACCGATTCGAATTCCGCGCGCCCCGGTGGGGCCGAGGTGCTGGCCGCGCTGGCCGAGGTGATCGAGCAGCGCCGTCAGGCCGACCCGGAGCAGTCCTATGTGGCCAAGCTCCATGCCCGGGGCCTGGACGAGATGCTCAAGAAGCTCGGCGAGGAATCGGCCGAGACGCTGATCGCCGCGAAGAACGATGATACGGACGCCCTGGTGTCGGAAATGGCCGACCTGTGGTTTCATGCTCTGGTGGTGCTCGCGGCCCGCGGGCGACACCCGGATGACGTGCTGGATGAACTGGCGCGGCGTTTCGGCCTGTCGGGTGTCGCGGAGAAGGCTGCGCGCGAAACGAGTGGACGCCGTTCCGATCACTGATTTTTCCGGCCGCCTTTTGATCGGCTCCGGTAAAGCGTGCGTTCATGTAGCCTGGCTACACTGCATTCGCTGCGCGTGGTGCGCGAGCAAGAGCGAACCGGGCGCGTACGTGTACATTACTCGGGTGCCCCATAGTTGATTATGGGCCTGGCGCCGTTCAGGCTAACCCCAAAGTTGTTTTACCGGAGACAGAGTTCATGGGTATCGGTGGTATCAGTATTTGGCAGCTCCTCATCATCCTGTTGATCGTCGTGCTGCTGTTCGGCACGAAGAAGCTGCGCAACATGGGCGGGGATATCGGCTCGGCGATGAAGAACTTCCGCCAGGCGGTCAAGGATCCCGACGCCGAGAAGAAAGAAGGCGAGGAAGGCGAGGAAGGCGGCGAGCCGCGCGAGGTCGAGGATCAGACCGACGAGAAGGGCCGCGTCGTCGATGCCGAGGTCAAGAAGAGCAGCGAAAAGGAATCCGACGCCTCGCAATCGGACAAGAAGTCCTGAGCGCCGCGCCCGACGCGGCGGTCCGGCTCGAGCGACGATAGCCCATGTTCGACATTGGCTTCTGGGAAATCATCATCATCGTGCTGGTAGCGCTTCTGGTCGTCGGGCCGGAGCGGCTGCCCGGGCTTGCGCGCGAGATCGGGCGCTGGGTGGGCAAGACGCGGCGCTTCGTCCATAGCGTGCGCTCCGATTTCGAGCAGGAGCTGCAGACTGACGAGCTGCGCAACATGTTGAAGAGTCAGGATCGCGAGATCCGTCAGCTCAAGAACATGATGGACGAGACCGAGACCAGTCTGCGCGAGGATATCGAGGATACCGAGCGGGGTCTCCGGGAGGATATCGAAGGCCAGCCGAAGACCCGCAAGAACCTCTCGGAGCAGGAACAAAAGGCCCTTTCCGAGAAGAAGCCGAGCAAGCCGGCGGTGCGCGACAAGCCTTCCATGCGCAGTCCTGATGCGTCGGTCCGTGATACGGATCAGGCTGCGTCGGAAACCCCCGGGGATGCGGATGCCCCCGAGGTGCGCCGCGTGCCTACCCAGGGTGACCTGGACGGCAACCTGATGACCGATGACCCGGCGCTGGCCGCCGAGCAGAAGGCACGCGAGACCGATGGACCGCGCCCGGAGCGCAAAAAGCCGGCCGTGCGCGAACGTCGAACCCCGGACTCCGCGAGCGACACCTCGACGCCGGACAGTGGCTCGACAACCGACACCACTCACGACAACCAGACCCCTGACAAGCACTCATGAGCAAGACCAAACCGGGGGTCGAGCCGAGTCCGGAAGCCACCGAGACCCTGCTCACGCACCTGATCGAGCTGCGTGACCGCATCCTCAGGATGTTCATCGCCATCCTGGTGGTGTTCCTGGTCCTGTTCCCGTTCGCCAACCCGATCTACACCTGGCTGGCCGGCCCGCTGATGCAGCACCTGCCGGAAGGCACCAGCATGATCGCGATCGACGTGGCTGCGCCGTTCCTGATCCCGTTCAAGCTGACCCTGCTGCTGGCGGTGGTGCTCAGCATCCCCTACCTGCTGTATCAGGTCTGGTCGTTCGTGGCGCCGGGGCTCTATTCCCACGAAAAGAGCATGGCACTGCCGCTGGTGGCTTCGTCCACCGCGCTGTTCTATCTGGGCATGGCGTTCGCCTACTTCGTGGTCTTCCCGCTGATTTTCGCGTTCTTCACGGCCACGGCCCCCGAGGGCGTGGCCGTGATGACCGATATCTCGCGCTATCTGTCCTTCGTCATCATGCTGTTCATCGCCTTCGGTATTGCCTTCGAGGTGCCGGTGGCGACTATCCTGCTCGTCTCCATGGGCGCCACGACGCCGGCCAAGCTCGCACAGAAGCGGCCCTACGTGATCGTCGGGGTGTTCCTGGTCGGCATGGTGCTGACCCCGCCGGATATCATCTCGCAGACCCTGCTGGCGCTGCCGATGTGGCTGCTCTTCGAGATCGGCCTGATCCTGTCGCGGATCATGGAGCGCAAGAAGGCCGAGCGCCGTACCACCGCGGGTGGTGGCGATGGTGCGTCCGATGGCGACGGTCCGGACGACGACGGTCCGGGCGGGGGCGGTGGTACGTCGCCCGGCGGTGGATCGGGCGGCTCCGGGGGTGCCCGCACCACCGCCGCGACGACGGGGGCGGCTGCCTCCACCGCCAAACCCGCCAAGGGCGAGGGCACCAGTGCCGCGGCCCGCACCGGGTACACCCCGCTGACGGACGACGAGATGGACGCCGAGCTCGACCGCATCGAGGAAGAGCAGGCTGAGCTGCGCCGCCAGCGCGAGGCCCGCGACTCCGGCGGCGCCACCGCCGGGCAAGCGCCAGCGGATCCGGCGCCCGATGCCACGTCGGCTCCTGCCGCCGAGAACCAGGACGACGCGGGCTCGCCATCCGACGAGGACAAGGGCGGTGGGCCGCCCGACCATCCCGACGCCGGGCGGGAGCGCTGACCCTCTCTGTGCTCCGCCTCATTTGTGCGGCGCCACGCCCCGCCAAGCATCGGAACTTGCTAAAATGCCCGGGTAACCCATTGACCCAGGTAATGATCCCGCGATGGCCGATCCGCGTTCCACCCCCCGCCGCCCCGTCCTGCTGGTCGTCATGGACGGAGTGGGCGTAAACCCCTCCAAGCTGAACAATGCCTACGCCGAGGCCGACACTCCGCGTCTCGACGAGTATCTGTCCACGCACACGCACACGACGCTGGATGCCTGCGGCCGCGCCGTCGGGCTGCCGGACGGGCAGATGGGCAACTCCGAGGTGGGGCACCTGACCCTGGGGGCCGGGACCGTGATCAACCAGGACCTGGTGCGCATCGACGACTCCATCACCGATGGCAGCTTCTACGAGAACGACGCCCTGGTCAGTGCCGCCCGGGCGGCCGCCAACAACGACCTGCCCCTGCACCTGATCGGCCTGGTCTCGGACGGCGGCGTGCATTCGCATATCCGCCACCTGCGCGCTCTGATCGAGATCTGCCAGCGCGAGGGGGCCCGCCCGATGGTGCACATGATCACGGACGGCCGCGATACCGCGCCGCGCTCCGCGCTGAACTACCTCGATCCCCTCGAGGAGGAGCTGGCAAGCGCTGGCGGCGCCATCGCCACGGTCTGCGGGCGCTACTACGCGATGGATCGCGACAAGCGCTGGAAGCGTACGGAGAAGGCCTTCCGCGCCATTGCCTACGCCGAGGGCGAGGCCGCCGGTTCCGCCCGGGAGGCCATCGAGGCGGCCTACGCCGCCGGCGAAGACGACGAGTTCATCAATCCGCGCATCATCAACGGCGGCGCGCCGCTGGGCGAAGACGCGGTCTGCGTGCTGTTCAACTTCCGTAATGATCGCCCGCGCCAGCTCACGGCGGCCCTGGGCATGGACGACTTCGACGGCTTCGACCGCGGCGACTTCCACCCGGTCTCCGAGACCTGCCTGACCGAGTACGACCCGCGCTTCCTGTCGCCGATCGCCTTCCCGCCGGAGCGCCCGTCGACGACCCTGGGCAGCACCATCGCCTCCGCCGGGATCCCGCAGTTCCACTGCGCCGAGACCGAGAAGTACGCCCACGTGACCTTCTTCTTCAACGGCGGCAAGGAAGAACCCTACGCCGGGGAGCAGCGCGTGATGGTTCCCTCGCCTTCGGTCGATACCTACGACGAGCAGCCCGAGATGAGTGCGAAGGAAGTCGCTGACGAGACCATCCAGGCCATGCAGAGCGGGCGCTACGGCTTCATTCTGGTTAACTTCGCCAATGGCGACATGGTCGGTCACACCGCCAAGCGCGAGGCCCTGATCCAGGCGGTCCAGACCCTGGACCGCGAGGTCGGCCGGGTGCTGGATGCTGCGAAGGAACTGGAATACTCCGCGATCGTGACCGCCGACCACGGCAACTGCGACGAGTACATCGACCCGGTGACCGGGGCCCCGCACACTCAGCACACCATCTACCCGGTCATGTGCATGATTCTCGACTCGCAGCGCTGGCGCCTGCGCACCGGCGGCGGGCTGGCCGACGTGGCGCCGACCGTGCTGGAACTGATGGGCGTGCCCAAGCCCGCCGCGATGGGCGGGCAGAGCCTGTTGTTCGAGGAAGTGCCGGCTTCGGCCTGAGCAGGGGCAGCCATGCACACGCGCTATAGCGACATCCCGGCCTACGACACCAAGGACGGCTCCGAGATCCGCGAGTTGATGCACCCCGATGTGCATGGCAATGCGGCCCAGAGCCTGGCCGAGGCGGTGGTCGAGCCCGGGGCGACGACGCGCCTGCATCGCCACGGTCGAACGGAAGAGCTCTATCACGTGACCCGTGGACAGGGCGAGATGCGCCTGGGTGACACGACCTTCCCGGTGAGCGTGGGCGACACCGTCTGCATTGCCCCCGGCACGCCGCACAACATCCGCAATACGGGTAGCGAGCCGCTGCATATCCTGTGCAGCTGCTCGCCGGCGTACTCGCACGACGACACCGAACTCCTGTAGCGCCGAGCGGCGCACGCCGCTACCCCGCTCCGTCATTGCGAGGAGGCGCAGCCGACGAAGCAACCTCCCGAAGCTGGCAGGGGCCGGACCGGTCGGGATCGGGTGGTTCCAGACGCAGGTTACTCGCTTCGCTCGCCCTGCGGGCCGGCCTGCGGCCGTTCAACGCAGCTTCGCTGCTTTTGTGCTTCGTCGCCGCGCTCCTCGCAATGACGGGGGCATGGATGCGGCGGTATGCGCCCCCTAGGGAGACGCTGATTGAATCGCACGTCCGCGTTGGTGCCCCTGTTTTCCGAGACACGGCGCGTCGTGCAGCGGGTAGTGGTTCTACCCGCAAGCGGCGCAACGCAGGATCGGGGAACAGGGGGCGCCAACCCCACAAACCATTGAAAGCAGGGGATCGGCCGCCCGCTGTTGAGAAAAACGGGCGTGGGAACGGCGTTGCGGTTCCCTTGTGCAGAATGACGGCACGGCAGTCACCGCGCCTTGTTCGCACGCAAAAGCGACTCGAGCGCGGACGCGCGATCCAATCAGCGTCTCCCTAAACCCCGTATTCGGCGCGGTAGGCGCGCAGGGCCTCCAGGTGTTCCGGTGCGCGGCCGGTGTCCTCGAGCATGGTGACCAGGTCGCCCAGCCGGGCGACGCGCACTACCTGAAGGCCCAAGTCGGCCTCGACCTCCTGGATCGCGGAGCGTTCGCCGCGCCCGCGTTCCTCGCGGTCCAGCGCAATCGCAACCCCCACCGGCGCCGCACCCGCCGCGCGGATCAGGTCCACCGACTCGCGGATCGCGGTGCCGGCGGTGATCACGTCATCCACGATCAGCACCCGGCCCTCCAGCGGGGCGCCGACGATGTTGCCGCCCTCGCCGTGGTCCTTGGCCTCCTTGCGGTTGAAGGCCCAGGGGCGGTCCATGCCGTGGTCGCGATAAAGCGCCTCGGTCACTGCTGCCGCCAGCGGGATGCCCTTGTAGGCCGGGCCAAACACCAGGTCGAACTCGATGCCGGAGTCCACAATCGCGCGGGCATAGAATTCGCCCAGGCGGGCCAGATCCGACCCCCGGTTGAACAGCCCCGCGTTGAAGAAGTAGGGACTCACCCGCCCGGACTTCAGCGTGAACTCGCCAAAGCGCAGGACATCGCGTTGCAGGGCATATTCCAAGAAGGCGTGGGCGGTCATCGGGGTGCTCCGGTCGTAAAACGCCGTATTCTGACACACCCACCCGCGAATCCGGCATCGGCGCCGGTCGGGGCCCTTTTCCGCGCCCGCGTGCGCGGGTATTGTTCCCCGCCATGCGCATACTCTCGATGAACGCCAATGGCATCCGTGCCGCCGCCCGCAAGGGCTTCTTCGACTGGCTCCCGACCACTGAGGCCGACGTGGTCTGCATCCAGGAGACCAAGGCCCAGATCCATCAGATCCAGGGCGAGCCCTTCCATCCACCCGGTTATCACAGTGTCTATGTCGATGCGGTGAAGCCCGGCTACAGCGGGGTGGCCCTGTACAGCCGTCGCCAGCCGGACGAGGTTGTGACCCGCATCGGCTTCGAGGAGGCCGACAACGAGGGCCGCTATGCCGAGATGCGGTTCGGCAACCTGTCGGTGGTCTCGCTGTATCTGCCCTCGGGTTCCTCGGGCGATCACCGCCAGGACTCCAAGTGGCGCTTCCTGGAGTTCTTCCGCCCCTGGCTGGCGGAACGCATGCAGGACGGGCGTGAGTGGGTCATCTGCGGCGACTGGAACATCGCCCACAAGGAGATCGACCTCACCAACTTCAAGTCCAACCGCAAGAACTCCGGCTTCCTGCCGGAGGAGCGGGCCTGGCTGGACCACCTGTTCGACGAGATCGGCATGGTCGACGTGTTCCGCCGGCTGGATGGGCGCCCCGAGCAGTACACCTGGTGGTCCAACCGCGGCCAGGCCTGGGCCAAGAACGTGGGCTGGCGGATCGACTACCAGATCGCCACCCCGGGCATTGCCGCCACCGCGCGCGACCCGTACATCCATACCGACGATCGCTTCTCCGACCACGCGCCGTTCTGGATCGACTATGACTACCAGCCCTGACCGGGGCCTGTGCCGCGCATGACCGACGCCGCCGAAGCGCAACGGCCCCCGCGCCGCGACTGGCGCGCGGCCCTGGCGGTCTACCGCCATCCGCGGGTCATCGGCATGCTGTTCCTCGGCTTTGCCGCAGGGCTCCCGCTGCTCTTGACCGGTGGCACCTTCACCGCCTGGCTGCGCGATCTTGGCGTGGAGCTGGCCTCCATCGGGTTCCTCTCCTGGGTCGGCATGGCCTACAGCATCAAGGTGTTCTGGGCACCGGTGGTCGATCGCCTGGCCCTGCCGGTCCTGACCCGGGTATTCGGCCGCCGCCGCGCCTGGATGCTGTTCGCCCAGGCCGTCATCATGCTCGGTCTGGCCGGGATCGCCCTGACCGACCCGACGGAGCAGCTCTGGCTGGTGGCCGTCTGGGCCGTACTCACGGCCTTCGGCGCCGCGACCCAGGACATCGCCATCGATGCCTACCGCATCGAGGCCGTCAGCCAGGAGCGCCAGGGCGCGATGGCTGCCGCCTACGTGTTCGGCTATCGCGTCGCCCTGTTGACCGCTGGAGCCGGGGCACTGCATATCGCCGCGATCGGCAGCTGGAGTCTCTCCTACGGCGCGATGGCCGCGCTGATGCTGGTGGGCGTGGTCTGCACGCTGATCGTCCGTGAGCCCGAGGTGGCCCGGCGGGACTCCGCCACGGCCCGGCTCGAGGACCGCGTGGTCGACTACCTCAACAACACCTCGGATACCGGATGGTGGCGCGGTCTGAAGGCCTGGTTCATCGGCGCGGTGATCTGCCCGTTCGTCGAGTTCTGGCAGCGCTTCGGGAAGATCGCCCTGGTGGTGATCGCCTTCATCGCCGTGTTTCGCATCAGCGACATCTTCATGGGGGTGATGGCGAACCCGTTCTACCTGGATATCGGCTTCACCAAGGACGAGATCGCCAACATCGCCGCCGCCTTCGGCCTGGCCATGACCCTGACCGGCGCGGCCCTGGGCGGGCTGCTGGTCGTGCGCTTCGGCATCATGCGCATGCTGATCACGACGGCGGTTCTGGCGCCGCTGACCAACCTGACCTTCTCCTGGCTGGCCACCCTGGGCCCCGAGACCTATGGCCTGGTGTTCGCGATCATGGCGGACAATCTTTCCGGTGGCATGGCGATCTCGGTGTTCATCGCCTACCTCTCCAGCCTGACCAACAGTGCCTACACCGCCACCCAGTACGCCCTGTTCAGCTCGATCATGACCCTGCCCGGCCAGTTTCTCGCCGGTTTCACCGGCGTGCTGGCGGAGCACATCGGCTGGGTCTGGTTCTTCGCCAGCTCGGCCCTGATCGGCATCCCCACCATCCTGCTCGCCTTCGCCCTGATGCGCTGGGCCAACCCCGACCATATGGCCCAGCCGGGCCGGCCGGATGTGCCGGAGCCCCAGGCCGCGAATAGCGCCTGACCCAGGGCGCTGCCCCGAGCACAAAAAAGCCCGCACCGGATGGTGCGGGCTCGAGTCGTCCGAAGGCCGTCAGGCGACGACCTTCCGCGACCGCCTTTAGAAGTAATACCCGAAGTTGATGTTGAAACGGGCCTCCCAGTTGTCGTCCTCGTTGGCGCCCAGGCGATCCCCGAACGGGTTGTCACCGCGACGGTTGCCACCAACGAATTCGTTACCGTTGGCATAGGCCAGGTCCGTATAGATATACCAGTTACCCCGTGCCCAGGCGGCGCCGAGGACCAGCATGTCGCTGTTGTTGAAGTCGCTCTCGCTCTTCACGATGGAGGAGACCTCGGCATAGGGGATCACGTAGTCCAGCCACGGGATGTTGCTGGTCTCCTGGTAGTAGCTGAGCGAGACAGCCGGGATCCAGCCTTCGGCAGCCACAGTGTTGGGGAAATCGTAGGCGCCCATCTGGACAAGCTTGTCGGTACCCAGTGGCTGGTTCGCGTCCACGTCGAACTTGTAGTAGGTCAGCTGGCTGGCCAGAGTCCAGTTGCCCCAGTTGTTGACCATGTGGCCCGAGACCGCGTAGTGGTCGCCATCGCTTTGCGGACCCTTGCTCTTCAGCTCCCCGGCCTGGGCCGAGAAGCCAACATCGGTGTTCGCGCCCGGGATGCTGTAGATCCCGCGCACGTTGATCTGGTTGCGCTCTTCGTAGCCCCTGCCGCTTTCATTCACGACATCGTAGGAGTAGCGGGCGCTGTCACGTGTATCGCCCGAGTAGTGTCCCTCGTCGCGTGCGTAGTAGCCGAAGTCCCAGGTCCAGTCACCCATCGGCATCGAGTACTTGACGCCGAGATCCATGTCATCGGACAGGCCGACGTAGTAGTGCTGGTCGAAGAACCAGCTCTGGGATACCCCGTAAGGTCCGGGGCCGAACGGAACCCGATTCACACCGACCTGCAGTTGGCTTTCGTTTTCGAAGTTATAGCCGACCCAGCCGGTGTGAAGCATGTTGTAGCCGTCGTACCAGCGGTACTCCAGCTTGCCGAGCCAGGGGCCGTTTTCGTAGTCGAGATTGATGCGGGCGGTGTCGAGCAGAAAATTGCCGCCCTTGTCCCACGAGCGACGGTCGGAGTCGGGATAGTCGCCGACCACATAGTTTCCGCGCAGGGCGCCACCGATCGACAGGTTGCCGACCTGGATGCTGTCGTATTCCGCGGCGGCGACATTCGGGCCCAGGAACAGGGCCAGGGCAACGGCACCGGACAGCGGTGCCAGGGTCCAGCTCATCGTCTTGTTCATTGCGATTCCTCTTCTGGTCGGGCGGTTCGGGTGTCGCCAGCGGCCTTCCCGGGCGGACACGGAGTGCGCGCGGTGTCTCGGGATCCAGCACGACAACGCCTATAAGCGTTTGCTGATTCGTTGTAAACGGGACACGAAAATTCGGCGCACCTGTGGTGTGACCGCGACACCCGCCCCGTGTTCCTTCTCTGGCTTGGAGGGCCTTCAGCCGCCCGAGTCCCGGCGCACCGGGTGGGCCTTTTGCCTCGGCAGGCTCCCCAAATCACGTTTTTAGAGGCCATACCGCGATTTCGCCAGCCCGGGCGTAAGTTGCAATGGAACTATTTTTGTACAAAAATAACTAAACGAGTGATTCAACTGCGAGAAGTTTTGATGGCATCCACCGAGGCTGTGCCCGAGGCACCCGAAAACGAAACCGGCCCTGTGGCCAGCACGACTGGCGAGCCGGACGTGGCGCGTTCGGTGATCCGCCAGCTGCGCGTGATCATCCGCGCCCTGCAGGGGCATTCGAGGACGGTGGAGCGGGCCTGCGGGATCAGCGCCTCGCAGCTGTGGGCGCTGTGGGAGCTCCAGCGCACGCCGGGATTGAACGTCAGCGACCTGTCGCGCCGACTGTCGGTGCATGCCTCCACGACCTCCAACCTCCTGGACAAGCTGGAGCACCGAGGCCTGATCGAGCGTCGGCGTCCGGAAAAGGACCAGCGCATCGTGCGTCTGTACGTGACGGATGCGGGCATGGCGTTGCTGGACAAGGCCCCGGCCGCGCCGCAGGGCGAGTTGAACCGGGCCCTGCATTCGCTGCCGAAGGGCTGCCTCGAAGACCTGGACCAAGGCCTGGACCTGCTGGTCGAGGCAATGAACACCACGGAACCCAAGGCCGGCTTGCAGCCGTTCGACGGCAAATCCTGACCCCGGCCCGCGCGGAGGCCCCGATGCGACTCATTCGCCCCCTCCTGCCGTTCCTGTTCTGGCTGCCGCTGGCACTGAGCGCGCAGCCGGCGTTCGACGCGCCTCCCGAGCGCTCCACGGATGGGGGGTTCACGCTGTCCTGGGAGGCCGAGGATGCCGTCGTGCTGGAGCGGGCCACCGGGCCGGACCATGAGGATGTGCGCATCGTCTACGAAGGCGGTGATGCCAGCACCGTGGTCAGCGGCCTGCCCGACGGCGAGTATCGCTTCCGCCTGCGCGCCGCGGATGCCGACACCTGGGCCGACGAGGCCACCGTCGTCGTGGAGCATCACAGCCTGGCGCGCGCCTTCGGCTTCTTTGCGGTGGGCGCCGTCGTCTTTCTGGTCCTGATCGGGGCCATCCTGCGCGGTCGCCCGCGCGACTGATTCACCCGGCCCGTCTCGTCGATCCGTGGCTGCGTAAAGCGTCTTCGCGTGATCCGGGGTGGGCCCGCTACCGGAGGTTTCCATGACGGATCTCAAGATCAACATGCAGCGCCTGCAACAGGACATCAACGAACTGGGGCAGATCGGCCGCGACGAGGATCGCGGCCTGCACCGCCGCGCCTTCAGCGAGGGTGACCGCGCCGGGCGCGAGTGGTTTCGCGGGCGCCTGGAGGCCGCGGGTCTGGACGTGTGGCAGGACGGCGCCGCGAATCTTCACGGCCGTCTGGACTACGACGGCAAGCGCCCGGTGGTGGCCATGGGCTCGCATCTGGACACGGTGCCCGGCGGCGGTCCGCTGGACGGGGCCCTGGGCGTGCTGATCGGGCTTGAGGTGCTGCGCACCGCCAAGGAGAACGCGGTCGATCTGGAATACCCCCTCGAGGTGATCGACTTCACCGACGAGGAAGGCCGATTCGGCGGCATGTTCGGCTCGCAGGCGATGGCCGGCAAGCTGACCCCGGAGAGCATCAGCCATGCGCGCGACCTGGAGGGCGTGACCCTGGTCGAGGCGATGGCCAACTGGGGCCTCAATGCCGACGATGCCCTGGCCGCCCGGCGCGATCCGCACACCCTGCATGCCTTTATCGAGACCCATATCGAGCAGGGGCCGGTCCTCGACCGGCGCGGCCTCAGTGTCGGCGTGGTCGAGGCGATCACCGGCCTGTTCAAGTGGGAGGTGCGCCTGAAGGGCCAGCCCAACCACGCCGGCACCACGCCGATGGACATGCGCATCGATCCCTTCCAGGGGCTGGCCGAGTTCGGCGGCGAGATCAATCGCCTGCTCGAGGAACACGGCAGCCCCAACTCGCGGGCGACCATTGGGCGTGTGGAGCTCGCGCCCGGCGCGGCCAATACCGTGCCGGGCATGGCGACCTTCTCCTTCGAGGTGCGCGACACCGACGAGAAGGTCCTGACCGCGCTGGCCCATGCGGCCCGGCGCACCCTGTCGAGCCTGGCGCGCCGGCGCGACCTGATGTTCGAGTTCGACGTCCTCTCCGAGATCGATCCGGTGCGCTGCGACCCGGGCGTCGTGCAGACCATCGAGGCGCAGGCCGAACGCATGGGGCTGGAGTACATCACGATGCCCAGTGGCGCGGCCCACGATACCCAGAGCATGAGCCGGATCACCCGCACGGGCATGATCTTCGTGCCGAGTCTCCAGGGGCGTAGCCATTCCGCCGCGGAATGGACAAACTGGGAGGACATCGAGACCGGCGCCAACCTGGCCCTGCAAAGTGCCCTGGCGCTGGCGGCCCGGCAATAAACCGCGACGAGAGGAAACGCCCGGAATGGCCGACAACAACAACGTCTCCCGCCTGACCGATTACGACTCCCTGGACCCGCTGCGCGAGCAGTACCAGGAGAGCCTGATCACCACACCGGTCCTGCGTCAGGAGCTGCGGGAGCACCATGTCGCGCTCCTGTGCATCGACCTCCAGTATCTGGATGCCGCGCGGGGCCACGGGGTGTTCGCCGATTCCGCCGAATCCGGTGTGCCGCTGGAGGCGCAGGAGTACTACTTCAACCGCCTCGAGCAGACGGTGCTGCCCAACGTGCGCCGCCTGCAGGATGCCTTCCGCGAGGAGGGGCTGGAGGTGATCCATACCCGCATCCGCTCGCTGACGCACGATGGCCGCGATCGCAGCCCGGGCCACAAGCGTCTGAACCTGCACGCGGCCCCCGGCTCCAAGGATGCCGAGTTCGTCGAGCAGGTGGCCCCGGTGGGCGACGAGATCGTGCTCGACAAGACCGCCAGCGGGGTCTTCAATTCCACCAACCTGCACTACATCCTGCGCAACCTGAACATCTCCGCGCTGTTCATCGTGGGCGTGTACTCTAACGAGTGCGTTTCCACCGCCGTGCGCGATGCCTGTGACCTGGGCTTTTATGTCACCCTGATGGACGACGCCACGGCCACGGTGACGCCGGAGATGCAGAAGGCCACGCTTACGACGATCAAGGACCGCTACGCCCGCGTGATGACCACCGACGAGGCGATCCGCGAGATCAAGAAGGTGCAGGAGGCCTCGTGACCGGTCTCGACGACCCCATCCTCCCCACTTCCATTGCCTGGGGGCTGCTGGCGGCGTTCAGCGTCCTCTGGGTGGTGCTGGGCTGGTGGCTGGGTCGTCGCAACAAGACCGCCGAGGACCACATGCTGGCGGGGCGCAACGTCGGCCTGGCGCTGGCCACGGCCACGGCGATGGCCACCTGGGTGACCGCCAACACCACCATGACGGCCCCGCAGCTCGCGCTGCAGCTGGGTGTCTGGGGCATGCTCGGGTACTCGCTGGGTGCCCTTGGCCTGATCCTGTTCGCGCCGCTGGCGCGACGCATTCGCGAGCTGATGCCCCGGGGGTTTACCTCCGGCGACTTCATCCGCCTGCGCTTCGGAACCTTCACCTGGCGTGTATTCCTGGTGGTCTCGCTGATCTACGCCTTCGGCTGGCTGGTCTCGATGGCGATGGCCGGTGGCGTGCTGATCAACGCCCTGGCCGGCATCGACTACCGCGTGGGCATGACCGTCATCCTGACTGTCTGCGTGGTCTACACCCTGCTGGGCGGCCTGCGCGCGGTGATCGGCACCGACTTCATCCAGACCATCATCATCATTGGCGGGGCCGCGTTCATCGCCTGGCTGACCATCGACAAGGTCGGCTTCGAGGCGATCCACTTCAACCTGATGGAAGAGCGTCCGGAACTGCTGAACCTGCTGTTTCCGGCGGCGATCATGTTCCTGTTCAACAACCTGCTGTTTGGCGTGGGCGAGATCTTCCACTCCAACGTCTGGTGGTCGCGCGCCTTCGCCTTCGGCCGCAACGTGGGCTTTCGCGCCTACCTCTTCGGCGGCCTGCTGTGGCTGCCGATCCCCATCGTCGCGGGCTTCATCGCGCTGGCCACGCCGGCGCTGGGGATCAACGTCCCCGCGGCGGACATGGTCGGCCCGCTGGTGGCCGCCGAGGTGCTGGGCCTGACCGGTGCGATCGTGGTGTTCATCGTGGTGTTCGCCGCGCTGGCCTCCAGCCTCGACTCACTGCTGGCGGCCACGTCCGACCTGGTGACCCGCGACATCTACCGCGGCCATATCCGCCCGCAGGCCAGCGAGCAGCACCAGTTCCACGCGACCAAGGTGATCGTCGTGCTGCTGGGGCTGCTGACCTGGCTGGCGGCCAGCTATCGCGGGGAGATCCCGATTGTCGGTTCCCTGGCAGAACTGCTGTACTTCACCGGGGCCTTCGTGGCCTCCGCGATCTGGCCCATCGTCGCCGGGCTGTACTGGCAGAAGGCGAACCCGCAGGGCGCCGCCTGGTCGATGATACTGGGGTCCGGTATCGGGCTGGCCAGCTACTTCCTGATCGGGTTCTACGTGGCCGCGCTGGTCGGGGCCGCCGTGTCGCTGGCCGTGATGGTGCTGACCACCTGGCTGATGCCGCGGCCGTTTGACTGGGGCCGCCTGGCCCGTTCGGACGCCGAGGTGCCGGCATGACGATCTCGATTACCGCACTGTCCGTGATCGTGGTCATCGCCACCAGCGTGGCGACCCTGACCCCGATCCTGCTGCTTGCCCTGTTTATCCGCGACTGGAAAAAAGGATGCCTCTGGTGAACTACACCGAAGATCCCCTGCACGTGCTCCACCCGAAAGACGGCGCCGCTGGCACCGACCGGCCGAAGGCGCTGCTGGACGCGGTGGAGGAAGATCCGGATCCGCTCCTCAAGCTGGCCGCCGCGCATGTGGTCTCCAGCCAGCAGTTCTCGCGCGACGAGCTGCTGCAGCTGTTCCGCCTGGCGGCGCAGTACGAGACCACGCCGGCGCTGATGCACCTGCCGCTGGCGGGCAAGATCCTGATCAGCGCGTTCTACGAGCCGTCCACGCGCACCCGGCTGTCATTCGAGAGCGCCTGGCACCGCCTCGGCGGGGCGGTGATGTCGATCACCGACCCCAAGAGCACCGGCATCGCCAAGGGCGAGTCGCTGGCGGACATCGCCGAGATGTTCAACAACTACGGTGACGTGCTGGTGCTGCGCTCCTCGGATGGCGAGGCGGCGCACAACATGCTGGAGAACCTGCGCATCCCGCTGGTGAATGCCGGCAACGGCATCGACGAGCACCCGACCCAGGCGCTCGCCGATGTCTACACCCTGGCCAAGTGGCGCCCGGAGCTGTTCGCCGGGCAGGTGGCCCCGCAAGACCGCATCAAGGTCGGCATCATCGGGGTGCCGTCGCGGATGCGCACGGTGCGTTCGCTGCTGCGCCTGCTGAGCCTGTTCCCGGAGGCGATCGAAGAGGTCGTGATCATCTCGCGCGAGGACGAGAACTTCGACCCCGGCCAGCGCGAAGAGCTGGAACAGGCGGGGCTTTCCCTGCGGGTGGTCCACGATCTGGACCCGGTGCTGCCGGAGCTGGATGTCGTCTACATCAACGCCATCGCCTGGGTCGGCGATACCTTCGAGTCGATGGGCGAGGGTCTGAAGCTGGACCGCAATTCGCCGCTGAAGAAGGGGGCGATCATCATGCACCCGCTGGCGCGCGGCGACGAGCTGTCCACCGATCTCGACGACACCCCGCACAACTGGTACTTCGCCCAGGCCCGCGGGGCCGTGTTCGTGCGCATGGCGCTGCTGACCACGGTGGTGCGCCGCATCAGCGCGGTGATGGACACCCCGGAGGGCTGACGCCCCACCTTTTCATTTGAACCGCGAGCGGCGTGGCGCGCCGGACAAGCCCGGCCCGCGCCCCGCTCGCCCCGAACGGATAACCAAGGAGACATGCCATGTGTGGCATTGCCGGAATCTTCCACGCCGACCCGAACCGCAAGGTCGACCCGCAAACTCTGGTCAACATGGCCGCGATCCAGTATCACCGAGGGCCCGACGGCTTCGGCTACAAGACGCAGGATGACCGCGGTGTGGGTTTCTCCCACGCCCGGTTGTCGATCATCGACCTGGACGAGAACCGCGGTCGCCAGCCGTTCTGCATGACCAACGGCGAGATCATGACCGCGGTCAACGGCGAGCTGTACGACTACAAGCGCATCCGCACGGATCTCACCTCGCGCGGCGTCAAGTTCCGCACCAAGAGCGACTCCGAGATGGTCATGCACCTGTACCAGCGCGAGGGTCTGGAGGACGCGGTGAAGCACTTCCGCGGCGAGTTCGCGATCTCGCTGTACGACCGCGAGCACGACCGGCTGGTGCTGATCCGCGACCGCTTCGGTATCAAGCCGCTGTACTTCACCGAGGCCAACGGCAGCTTCGTGTTCGGCTCCGAACTGAAGGTGCTGTTCGCCAACCCCGACGTCCCGCGCCAGTTCTCCGACGACGGCCTGTACCACCAGCTGATGCAGACCATGGTGCCCGGCACCACCGCCTTCGAGGGCATCCAGCAGGTGAAGCCCGGGCACATGGTGATCGTCGAGCGTGCCCACGGGAAGCTGAAGATCCGCCAGGAGAAGTACTGGGACATGGACTTCCCGCTGGCCTCCGAACGCCCGCCCGAGAGCGAGACCGACGAGGACTACTGGATCGAGGGCGTGCGCGAGAAGCTGATGGAGGCCGTGCAGCTGCGCCTGGAGGCCGATGTGCCGGTCGCCTGCTACCTTTCCGGCGGGATCGACTCCTGCATCACCCTGGGGCTGGCCTCGGCCAGCCAGCAGTCGCCGGTCAAGGCCTTCACCATCGGCTTCGACAACGCCGACTACGACGAGACCGCGATCGCCCGCGAGATGGCGGAGAGTGTCGGCGCCGACCAGGACATCATGACCCTGAACGCGGACCACCTCTACGACAACTTCGAAGAGGCCCTGTGGCACGCCGAGCGCACCATCTACAACACCCTCGGCGTGGCCAAGCTGCTGATGAGCCGCCACGTGAACAAGGCCGGCTACAAGGTGGTGGTCACCGGCGAGGGCTCGGACGAGCTGTTCGGTGGTTACCCGGCGTTCCGCCGCGACATGTTCCTGCACGGCCTGGACACCCTGCCGGAGGCCGACCGCCAGGCCTGGCAGCAGATGCTGAACGAGTCCAACGAACTGGTCTCCGGCGCGATGCTGGCCGAGGACGAGGTGGACGATCCCGAGTTCACGAAGATGATGGGGTTCACGCCGTCCTGCCTGCAGCCGTGGCTGGCCGCGGCCGACCACGTGCCGGGCCTGCTGCACCCGAAACGCCGCGAGCGCATGCAGGGCTACCAGCCGGGCAAGGCGATCGCCAACGCCCTGGACAACGACATGCTGGAAGGTCGTCATCCGCTGGACAAGGCCCAGTACGTCTGGATCAAGACCATGCTGGAGGGCCAGATCCTGACCTGGGGCGGCGATCGCATGGACATGGCCAACTCGATGGAGGCACGCCCGCCGTTCCTCGATCACCACCTGGCCGAGTTCGCTGCCCACCTGCCGCCGACCATGCGCATCAAGGGCCCGACCGAGAAGTACGTGCTGCGCGAGTCGATGAAGGGTCTGTTGCCGAAGGTGCTCTACGAGCGCGAGAAGTTCGCGTTCATGGCGCCGCCGGCGCATACCGACCCGGTCAAGTGGGCCGCGATGAAGGCCCTGGCCGATCGCTACCTCGCCCCGGAGAAGGTCGAGGAGGCCGGCCTGCTGGATCCGGAGGGTGTACGCCAGGTGTTCGAGCTGCACGAGTCCGAGGACACCCCGGCCGCCACCCAGGTCCAGCTGGACGCGGTGATCAATCACATGATCGGGGTCCAGGTGCTGTACGAGAAATTCGTCGCCACCGACATCCCGGCGCTGGCGCAGCAAAAGGCCGAGGAGTTCGGCTGGCACGCCTGATTGCCGATCGCCGGTCAGAGGCCCGGGAGCGTCCTCCCGGTGCCACGCAAGAAGGCCCCGCGGATCGACGATTCGCGGGGCCCTTCATTTGCGGCTTCCGTCCCCGTCCCGCCAGGCCGTGATGGGTCCGGGGCGTGTCCTCGGCCGTCTTCGTGGGGCCGGCCGGCAGACACAAAAAAGCCGCCGGCCCGGGGGCGCGGCGGCGGAAGGCCTCGCGGCCCCGAGGGGCCGGAAGCGGATGCCTTACAGGCTGTAGTACATGTCGAACTCGATCGGATGGGTGGTCATGCGCATCTGCGTGACGTCTTCCATCTTCAGGTCGATGTAGGCATCGATCATGTCGTCGGTGAACACGCCACCCTGGGTCAGGAACTCGCGGTCCTGGTTCAGGGCTTCCAGCGCCTGGTCCAGCGAATGGCAGACCTGCGGGATGCCCTTTTCCTCTTCCGGCGGCAGGTCGTAGAGGTTCTTGTCCATCGCGTCGCCCGGGTGGACCTTGTTCTGGATGCCGTCCAGACCGGCCATCAGCATCGCGGCAAACGCGAGGTAGGGGTTGGCAGTGGAGTCCGGGAAGCGCAGTTCGACGCGGCGGCCCTTCGGGTTCATCACGAACGGGATGCGCAGCGAGGCGGAGCGGTTGCGGGCGGAGTAGGCCAGCATCACCGGCGCCTCGAAGCCCGGGACCAGACGCTTGTAGCTGTTGGTGGACGGGTTGGTGAAGGCATTCAGCGCGCGGGCGTGCTTGATGATGCCGCCGATGTAGTACAGCGCGGTCTCGGAGAGGCCGCCGTAGAGGTCACCGGAGAACAGGTTCTTGCCGTCCTTGGACAGCGACTGGTGCACGTGCATGCCGGAGCCGTTGTCGCCGACGATCGGCTTGGGCATGAAGGTCGCGGTCTTGCCGTGGATGTGGGCCACGTTCTGCACCACGTACTTCAGGATCTGCACCTCGTCGGCCTTCTGCGTCAGGGTCGCCGGGCCCACGCCGATCTCGCACTGGCCGGCGGTGGCCACCTCGTGGTGGTGCACCTCGGTCTCCAGACCCATCTCGGTCATCACTTCGCACATGGTGGAGCGGATGTCGTGCAGGCTGTCGACCGGCGGGACCGGGAAGTAGCCGCCCTTCACGCCCGGGCGGTGACCGATGTTGCCGTCCTCGTAGACGCGTTCGGAGTTCCAGGAGGCCTCCTGGGAGTCCACGCGGCAGTAGGAGCCGGACAGGCTGGTGCCCCACTTCACGTCGTCAAAGATGAAGAACTCGTTCTCAGGGCCGAACAGCGCGGTGTCGGCGATACCGGTGCTCTGCAGGTAGGCCTCGGCGCGGCGCGCCAGGGAGCGCGGGCAGCGGTCGTAGCCCTGCATGGTGGCCGGCTCGACCACGTCGCAGCGGATGTTCATGGTCATGTCTTCGAAGAACGGGTCGATCACGGCCGACTCGGCGTCCGGCATCAGGATCATGTCGGACTCGTTGATCCCCTTCCAGCCGGAGATCGAGGAGCCGTCGAACATCTTGCCTTCCTCGAAGGTCTCTTCATCGATGTCGTGGGCCGGCATGGTCACATGCTGTTCCTTGCCCTTGGAGTCGGTAAAACGGAAGTCGACGAAGCGCACTTCCTTTTCCTTGATCTGGTTCAGCACGTCGGCTGCGGACATGGGGATCTCCTTGGTCTTTACTTGAGTCTTCAATGGTGGCCGGCCGGCTTGCTGCGCCCTGCACGGCTTCGCGATTCACTATGCAGGCATCATGCCATCCGGCCGGATTCGGCCCGGGCGCGCGAAAAACGGGCACCCGGTGCCCGCCGCCGCATCCTGTCTGCACCACAATAGTGCGTTATATGCACAAGCATTGGGCGCACCGGCCAGGAGCGCACCTAATGAGTGCAGGGTCGATAGAGTAGCGTGACCTCGCCCAGCATGTCGCCCACCTGCGAGTGGCCATGCAGCCGGTCGGCCAGGGCTCGGGCCCGCGCCTCCAGGTCGGGCGCGGCGGTTGCCCCGTCAAGGCGCAGGGTCACAGTCATGTGCACCCGGCCGCCGAGGTAGTGCAGCGACAGGTGTTCCACCGCCTCCAGCTCCGGGGTGCCGGCCCAGGCTTCGCGCAGGGCCTCGACCAGGACCGGGCGCAGCGGCAGAGACGAACTGCGCGCCTGGTCCGCATCGTTCTCCGGGTCCACGTGCACAGTGATGTCGTTGACCCGGTCGTGTTCGTCGGTCACCGAATGGAACACCGCATCGGCGATGCGGTGGCCCTCGGAGACCGAGATCATCGGGGCGACCTGGATATGCACGTCGGCCACCACGTCGCTGCCGTGGCGGCGGGTGCGCAGCATGTGCGCATCCTTCACCCCGGGCACGTCCATGATGGTCTGGTGGATGCGATCGACCTTTTCCGGTTCCAGTGCCGTATCGATCAGTTCCGCTGCGGCGCGCACGATCAGGCGTCCGGCGATGTGCAGGATGAACAGCGCCACGATCAGCGCGGCCAGGGCATCCGCCCACGGGTAGCCGGCCACTGCCGCACCCACGCCGACCAGCACGAACAGCGACGAAATCGCATCCGACCGATGGTGCCAGGCGTTCGCATCCAGCATCCGCGAGCGCAGGCGCTTCGCCACCCGATGGGTGTACTGGTACAGACCCTCCTTGGCCACCAGCGTCAGTGCGGCAAAGAAGATGGCCATGTTCGCGGGGCCGGTCATGCCCTCGGGCTCGACCAGCCGGCTGCCCGCCGCCCAGGCGATCCCCAGGCCCGCCAGCGCCAGAAAGACCCCGACGACCACCGTCGCCAGCGTCTCGATGCGGGCGTGGCCGTAGGGATGGTCCTGGTCGGGGGAGGCGGATGCCTTGCGCGCGGCGAACAGCACGACCCCGTCCGTGACCAGGTCCGACAGCGTATGCACGCCGTCCGCCACCAGCGCCTGCGAGTTCAGCAGCCAGCCGCTGATCAGCTGCGCCAGGGCGAGGAAGCTGTTCACGGTCGCGCCCACCAGCGTGACGCGGCGGGTGTCGCGGTAGCGCTGACCGTTCTCCGCGGTCACCGTCGGCTCCGAATTGGCGTGGGGCTCGCTCAGGGCGGTTCTCCCGAACCGGATCAAGCCTCCAGTATGGGCGCCTTGCCGGCTGGCGCAAAACCCGCCGCCGAACCGCGCAAAATGCGGGCTCGCGCGGCTGGCTCCGTGAGTCCGCGTTTCGCGCTGGCGGTGGCCGCGGCTGGAGCCCGCCCGATATACTGTCCGCTTTGCTCTGACCCGGGATCCCGCATGTCGCACGAACGTACCCCGTCCAGCAGCCCGACCTTCCAGGACCTCATCCGGCGCCTGCAGGATTACTGGAGCGATCATGGCTGCGTGGTCCTGCAGCCCTATGACATGGAAATGGGCGCGGGGACCTTCCACCCGGCGACCTTCCTGCGTTCCATCGGGCCGGAGCCGTGGCGGGCGGCCTACGTGCAGCCGAGCCGGCGCCCGACCGACGGGCGTTACGGCGACAACCCCAATCGCCTGCAGCACTACTACCAGTTCCAGGTGCTGCTGAAGCCCTCGCCGCCGGATATCCAGGACCTCTACCTGGGTTCGCTGGAGGCGCTCGGCTTCGACACCCTGACCCATGACGTGCGCTTCGTCGAGGACAACTGGGAGTCCCCCACTCTCGGCGCCTGGGGGCTGGGCTGGGAGGTCTGGCTGAACGGCATGGAGGTGACCCAGTTCACCTACTTCCAGCAGGTGGGCGGGCTGGATTGCCACCCGGTCTCCGGCGAGATCACCTACGGCCTCGAGCGCCTGGCGATGTACCTGCAGGGCGTGGAGAGTGTGTTCGACCTGATCTGGACCGTCGGCCCGGACGGCCGCCCCGTGACCTACGGCGATGTCTACCACCAGAACGAGGTGGAGCAGTCCACCTACAACTTCGAGTACGCCGACCGCGATGCGCTGTTCGCCGCCTTCGACCAGCACGCGACCGAGAGCGACCGCATGATCGAGCTGGGCCTGCCGCTGCCGGCCTACGAGCAGATGCTGCGCGCCTCGCACAGCTTCAACCTGCTGGATGCGCGTGGCGCGATCTCGGTCACCGAGCGTCAGCGCTACATCCTGCGCGTGCGCGAGCTGTCGCGGAATGTCGCGCAGAAGTACTACGAGTCACGCGAGGCCCTGGGCTTTCCCCTGTGCGCCGACGACGATGCGAACAAGCCCGACGCCGCCTGAATTCTTTTTCCGGACCGCGCCCCCCGCGCGGTCGTGATGGACCCGACACGGACCCGACATGGCTGAAGCCCGCGAACTCCTGATCGAACTCGGCACCGAGGAGCTGCCCCCGACCGCGCTGGCGCGCCTGCGCGATGCCTTGGCCGAGGGCCTGACCACCCGCCTGCGCGCGGCCGGGCTGGAGCCGGGCGCGCCCGAGACCTTTGCCACCCCGCGCCGGCTGGCGGTGCTGTTCCCGGACGTCCCGGCCCAGCAGCCGGACCAGCTGCAGGAGCGTCGCGGCCCGGCCGTGGCCGCCGCGTTCGACGACGCTGGCGAGCCGACGAAGGCGGTGCTGGGCTTTGCCCGCTCCTGCGGCGTCGAGGTCGATCGCCTGGAGCGCGAGACCACCGACAAGGGCGAATATCTGGTCTTTCGCCAGCTACAGCCGGGCCGCGCGCTGGGCGAGCTGCTGCCGGAGATGCTCGAGGCCGCGCTGGACGCCCTGCCCACCCCCAAGCGCATGCGCTGGGGCAGCAGCCGCACCGAGTTCGTGCGCCCGGCGCACTGGCTGGTCGTGCTGCACGGCACCGAAGTCCTCGACATGACGGTGCTGGAACAGACGGCCGGGCGCGCCACGCATGGCCACCGCTTCCACCAGCCCGGCGCGCTGGAGCTCAAGCGCGGGAACGACTACGCCGAGCGGCTGCGCAGCCCCGGCTTTGTCGAGCCCTCGTTCGAGGCGCGCCGCGAGCGCATCCTGGAACAGGTCCACGAACAGGCGAAGGCCCTGGGCGGCCGGGCGCTGGTGGATGCCGAGCTGCTGGACGAGGTGACCGCGCTGGTCGAGTGGCCGGTGGCCCTGACCGGTGCCTTCGACCCGCGTTTCCTGGAGGTCCCGCAGGAGGCGCTGATCTCCACCATGCAGGACAACCAGAAATACTTCCCGGTGGTCGACGAGGCCGGCCGGATGCAGCCGCACTTCATCGTGATCAGCAACATCGAGTCGCGCGACCCGCATGCGGTGCGCGACGGCAACGAGCGCGTGCTGCGCCCGCGCTTCGCCGATGCCGAGTTCTTCTGGCAGCAGGACCGCAAGAAGCGCCTGGAGGAACGCCTGGAGGCACTCGATTCCGTGGTGTTCGAGAAGCGCCTGGGCACGCTGCGCGACAAGTCCGCGCGCCTCGAGGCCCTGATGCAGCGCCTGGCCGGGCTGATGGATCTGGACGCGAACCTGGCCGCGCGCGCCGCGCGTCTGGCCAAGTGCGATCTGGTCACTCAGATGGTGTTCGAGTTCACCGAGCTGCAGGGCACGATGGGCCGTTACTACGCCCTGCATGACCGCGAGGACGAGTCTGTCGCCGCCGCGATCGAGCAGCACTACTGGCCGCGCCAGTCCGGCTCCGAGCTGCCGGACGCCCCGCTGGCCCAGGCGCTGGCGCTGGCGGATCGCCTCGACACGCTGGTCGGCATCTTCGCCATTGGCAAGCAGCCCACCGGCACCAAGGACCCGTTCGCCCTGCGCCGCGCGGCGCTGGGGCTGGTGCGCATCCTGGTCGAGCGCGAACTGCCGCTGGCCCTGACCCCGCTGCTGCAGGCCGCCGCCGAGCCGATCCGCGAACGCGTGCCGGAGGCCGATCAGGCGGTGGAGCCGGTGCGCGAGTACATTCTCGAGCGTCTGCGCGGGTACCTGCTGGAGCAGGGCCAGGCGCACGAAACCATCGAGGCGGTGGCCGCGGTCGCGCCGGATGCCCCGCTGGACTTCGCTCGCCGCGTGCGCGCGGTGAGCCTGTTTCGCGAGCGCCCGGAGGCCGAGGCCCTGGCCGCGGCGAACAAGCGCATCCACAACCTGTTGCGCAAGGCCGGCGAGGAGGCCGAGGCCGACCTCGACCCGGAGGCCCTCGCGCTGGACGAGGAGCGTCAGCTTTACCAGGGCCTGCAGGCGGTGCGTCCCGGCGTCGAGCAGGCGGTGGCCGATGGCGATTACCTGCACGCCCTGGGCGATCTGGCGGGCCTGCGCGATCGCGTCGATACCTTTTTCGACCAGGTGATGGTGATGGCCGAGGATGCCGCCGAGCGGCGCAACCGTCTGGCCCTGCTGCGTGAACTGCGCCGCGCGTTCGAGACCGTGGCCGACATCGGCCGCCTGGCCACGGGATAGCACCGCCGCATGCTGCCCCTGATCCGCGGTCTGCTGTTCCAGCTCGGGTTCATCAGCTCGATGCTGGTCTTCGGCGTGCTGGTGCCGCCGCTGATCTGGCCGCTCTCGCGCCGCACCCGCTACCGGGTGCTGACGCAGTGGGGGCGCTTCAATGTCTGGTGGCTGCGGGTCACCTGTGGCGTGGACTACCGGGTGCGTGGCGCCGAACACATCGATGCGTCGCGCCCGCATGTGGTGCTGTCCAAGCATCAGTCGGCCTGGGAGACTATCGCCTTCGTCGCGATCTTCCCGATGCAGACCTGGGTGCTCAAGCGCGAGCTGATGCGTATCCCGGTCTTCGGCTGGACGCTGGCGATGATCGATCCGGTGCCGATCGACCGCGAAGGTGGGCGCCAGGCGCTGGAGAATCTGGTCACCGAGGGCCGGCAGCGCCTCGACGAGGGCCGCTGGGTGATCGTGTTCCCCGAGGGCACGCGCGTGGCCCCGGGCGAACACGGGCGCTACCGTCAGGGCGGCGCGATGCTGGCCGCGCGCACCGGTTACCCGGTGCTGCCGGTGGCGCTCAACAGTGGCAGCTTCTGGCCGAAGAAAGGCATCCGGCGCTACCCCGGCACCATCGAGGTGGTGATCGGCCCGCCGATCGAGACCGCCGGGCGCAAGCCGGTGGAGGTGCTGGCCGAGGTCGAAGAATGGATCGAGACCACCATGGCCGGGATCGAGCCGCGTCCCGCCCGTCCGTCATCGGAGCCCGCACATGGCGAATGAACCCGTGATCAGCGCGCCGCTGGTCGAACTGCGTGACCGGACCATTTACCGCATCGGGGATGGTTCGCCGGCGGTCTGGCTGATCGACGACCTCGAACTGGGCGGGATCCTGGTCAACGCGCCGGCGTATTCGGAACCCCTGCTGGCGGCGATCCGGGCCATCACCAGGCCCGCCTACCTGTTCCTGCCCAGCCGCCATGGGGCACAGGACCTGGAGGCCTGGCGGGCGGCTGCCCTCGAGACCCTGGCGTTCGAGGCGGAGGCCCCGGCGATCCGCGCGGCCGGCGGCGAGATCGATATCGCCTTCAACCGCAAGCAGCGCCTGTCCCGCACCATCGATTTCCTGCCGATGGCCGGGGTGACCGAGGGCACCTGTGCCCTGCGCCTGAAGAACCTGCCGGGAGTCGTGTTCTTTGGCCCGGCGCTGGCACCCGGGGCGGATGGCTGGCCCACGCTGACCCAGAATCCGGAGGACCATTCCTTCGAGGCGCGCCTGTTCGGCGCCCTGGGCGTGAAGGACCTGAAGTTTGCCTACGCCTTCTGTGATCGCTTCGACCCGGCGAGCACGCAGTATGGCCCGGACGCCGACCAGCACATCCAGGCCCGCATCGAGGCGGTATTCGACGAATAGCGTCTTCGTAGGGGGTGGGGTTGTCTTGGCCTGTAGGAGGCCAGCCCTCTGGCCGATGAGGTCGGGCCGCGCCGTATCGCTCAGGGGGCTGAGCTCCCACAGGGCAGGACGGAACCCGTGGGTGCAGGGGTCTGACGGAGCAAGCCGTGTATAGCGGTCAGGCGCGGGCGATCAGGCTCTGGATTACGTGGCCGGCGGCGGTCAGGCCGAAGATCGCGGGCAGGTAGGAGATCGTGCCGTTGACCGAACGCGGCCGGCCGCCGTCCCCCACCGGGCGGTGTTCGGTGCCCTTGCGCGGCTGTTCGATGGAGAACACCACGGGGTAGTCGAGATGCGCGCCCAGGCGCCGCAGGCGCTTGCGCATCTGGCGCGCGAGCGGGCACACGCGCGTCCCCGCCAGCGGCCCCACGCGCACGGCGGTGGGGTCGATGCGCCCGCCGGCCCCCATGCTCGAGATCACGCCCTGCCCGCGCGCCTGGGCCGTCGCGACCAGCGCGGCCTTGCAGACGATGGAGTCGATCGCGTCGAGGACGAAGTCGGCATCCTCCGGGACCAGGTCACCGACGGTATCGGGCTGGAGGAAGTCGTGGCGGATCGTGAGCTCGATTTCGGGATCGATGTCGTGGATGCGGTTCGCCATGATCTCGGTCTTGGGTCGGTCCACGGTGGAGCGCAGCGCGACCAGTTGGCGATTCAGGTTGGAGGCGCCCACCACGTCGTGATCCGCCAGGGTCATGCGACCGACGCCGGCGCGGGCGATGGCCTCGGCGGCGTAGCTGCCCACCCCGCCCAGCCCGGCGATGAAGACATGCCGGTCGCGCAGGCGCGCCGTCACATCCCGCCCCAGAAGCAGATCCGTGCGCTCGGTGTATGGATTGAAGTCCGGGGACGGGTTCGTGCTCATTGGGGAGTGCCGTTGGGTAGCCGGAGGATCCGGCGTGCATTTTGTGTGGTTATTATAGCCATGTCCTGCGGCGCAATGTCCCGAAGTGTCGCCATCGCTGTGTTGACCTCGCGCACCCGGCCCGGCTCGTTGCGCTCGCCCTGGTGCCCGGCCAGGGGTTGGTCGGGGGCATCGGTCTCCACCACCAGGGCCTCCAGCGGGGCCTCGCGCACCACGCGGTGCAGTTTCTTGGCGCGCTCATACGTCACGGGGCCGCCGATCCCGAGGCAGCAGCCAAGATCTACGGCCTGCCGGGCCTGCTGCGGGCTGCCGATGAAGGCGTGCAGGATGCCGGTGACACCCTGGTGCTGGCGCAGGCCCTTCAGGACCTCGTCCAGCGCCCGCCGGCTGTGGATGATCACCGGCAGCTCGCGCTCCCGGGCGATCGCCAGCTGTCGGGTGTAAAAGCGCCACTGGCGGTCCCAGTCGCGGTCCAGCCGATAGCCGTCGAGGCCGATCTCGCCGATGGCGACGGTCTCGGGGTGTGCGTCCAGCCAGTCCTCCAGTGCGTCGAGGTCGGCATCCGCGTGGTCCTGCAGGAAGATCGGGTGCAGGCCGTAGGCGACATGCAGGCCGGCGTAGTGACGGCTCAGGGCGTCGAGATCGGGCCAGCGTGCGCGGGTGACGCCGGGAAGGACCATCTCCTGTACCCCGGCGGCCCGGGCGCGATCCAGCACCGCCGGCCGGTCCGGATCGAACGCGTCCAGGTCCAGGTGGACGTGCGTGTCGATCAGCTCCACGCCCTGCTCCCCGAGTTTACGGGCAGGGGTAGGTGTAGCGGGCGTGGATGGCCTCGATCGCCTCCAGCACGGCATTGGACAGGGTGATGTCGACGGTCGAGATGTTCTCGCGCAGCTGTTCCATCGTGGTGGCGCCGATCAGATTGCTGGTCACGAACGGCTGCTGGTTGACGAAGGCCAGCGCCAGTTGGCTCGGGGTCAGCCCGTGTTCGGCGGCCAGCCGGGCGTACTCGGCGGTGGCGGCCAGGCCGGATTCGTTGCTGTAGCGCTGGAAACGCTCGAACAGCGTCAGGCGGGCCCCTTCCGGCTTGGCCCCGTCCAGGTACTTGCCGGAGAGCATGCCGAAGGCCAGCGGCGAATACGCCAGCAACCCCGCGTCTTCGCGGATGGCCATCTCCGCCAGCCCCGCCTCGAAGCTGCGGTTGAGCAGGTTGTAGGGGTTCTGGATGGAGACGATGCGCTCGGACAGCCCGCGGTCATGCGCGCGGATCCACTCCATGAAGCCCCAGGGGGTCTCGTTGGAGATGCCGATGGTACGCACGCGGCCGCTGTCGACCAGGGCCTTCAGGGCCTCGGCGGTCTCCTCGATCGGGGTCGCGTCGTCATCCGGCTTGTGGACATAGCCCAGCTGGCCGAAAAAGTTGGTGGAACGGGCGGGCCAGTGGACCTGATAGAGGTCCAGATAGTCGGTCTGGAGCCTCGTCAGGCTGTCGTTCAGGGCCTGCTCGATGTGCTCGCGGTTCAGCTTCGGGCCACCGCGGAGGTAGTCGATCATGCCGGGACCGGCGACCTTGCTGGCCAGCACGACCCGATCGCGGTTGCCGCGCGCCGCCAGCCAGTTGCCGATATAGGTCTCGGTCAGGCCCTGGGTCTCCTCGCGCGGGGGCACGGGGTACATCTCGGCGGCATCGATCAGGTTCACGCCCTGTTCCAGCGCGTAGTCGAGCTGTTCGTGGGCCTCCGCCTCGGTGTTCTGCTCGCCCCAGGTCATGGTGCCCAGGCCGATCAGGCTGACCCCGATGTCGGTACGTCCCAGTTTGCGGTATTCCATGCCTTCTCCCGGCTGCAGTCAGGCGTGTCAGGTGAACAGGGTGAGGACCCCGGTATAGCCGTACAGGCGGTTGGCGAAGATCTCGCCGTTGGCGAAAAACCCCACCAGGGGTACGTCGCCCAGGTGCTTCTGCACGATACCCAGTTCGGTGCCCTCCTGCGCGAACTGGTGGCGCCCGCGCCCCACGCAGGAGACGTAGATCGCACCGCGGATGCCATTCGGGGCCTGGGTGCGGATCTGCTCCAGCATGCGCTCCAGGTCCTCGATCGCGGCCTGCCCGTCGCGGCGAACGAACAGGATCTGCGAGCCCTGCTCCAGCATCTCCCCGACCGCCAGGACCTGCTGGTCGAGGTCGATGCCGATGATGTTGCGCACGCGGTAGTCGCCGGTGTCGGAACCGGCGATGGGAAAGCCGACCAGGATGTAGCCCAGTGCCCGCTCCAGGTCGCGCGACAGGACATCCCCGATGATGCCCTTGAACGCCGGCAGGGCCTGCTGGCCGTCCAGGCGCACGATGATGTTGCGCCAGGTCTCGGTGAGTTCGTGCTGGCCGGGCAGCGGGGTGCAGCCCTGGCTGTGGCGCGCGGCGATCGCGACGTCGTCGCGCAGCGCGAGCCCGGTGATGCCCGAGGCGGCCACGCCGTCGGCGATCTGCACCACGCCGTCGTCACCGGAGTTTACCCCGCCGGTCGCAAACCAGGCGGTCCGTTCGCCGATCTCGGTCAGGGTGTCCTCCAGCCCCTCCATGCGCGGGTCGGCGTTCAGGATCAGCCGGCCCGGGGTCTGCGGGTCGAGAAAGCCGTCGAGCTCCTTCACCAGTTCGTCGAAGCCACGCACCGGGTGGTAGATGACGCGGACGCTGGTGGCCGGGAATTCGCCGATCATCAGGGTCGCGCCAGGCTGCTCGTAGAGCTCGTCCTGCGGGCCGATCACGGCCATGGCCATGCCGCCGACGAAGTGGTCCACGCCCAGCCCCTCGCGCAGATGCTTCAGCAGGGCGCGGGCATGGCGGCTGAGGGCATCGGAAAGGTAGATAAAGCCGACCCGTACCTCATCCTCGCCACGCTGGGGTTGTTCGCCCAGTTCGGCGATCAGGGCGTCGGCCAGGGCCCGGGGTTCGTCGCCGCGGGCGGTGGCACTGCGAAAGGGTGTGGTCATAAACCGAGCTGCTCCAGCATGCTGAGGGCCTCGTTGTCGTCGACCGACAGGCCGGTGTGCACGTTCAGGCCGCCGTCTTCGGTGAAGACCAGGCGGGCGTGGTGGCGCGTGTCCAGCTCTTCCAGGAACCAGGCGATCTCCGAGGGATGCACCGCATGGCTGCCGCGCACCAGGTGACGGGCCAGGATGGCGTCCTCGCGCACGTCCAGAAACAGGGGTTGGGGCAGTTCCAGCGGCAGGATATGGGTCTGCACCAGCCACTCCACGGGGCTGGGCCGCCGCCGCGGCAGCGGACGGCTGTCGATACGGAAATGCCCGCCGCCGCCCGGCTGCTTCAGGAGTTCCTCCAGCCAGTCGCCGGTGAAGCCCTGATGAACGATCAGCGAGCGACCGGTATAGCGGCCGCGAAAGCGCTCCATTTGCTGGGCCGGCCGTGGCCCCAAGAGTCCGAACACGCCTGCTCCGTCCTGTCGGGTGGATAAAGCCCGAATCCTAGCCGAATGCTCGGCACGGAACGAAAAAAGCCCCGCCGGAGCGGGGCTTGGGAACTTCCTTCGAACGGCGCGATCAGCCGCGGCGCGACAGCATGTCGTGGATGATCGGGCCGAGGATGACCTCCATCGCGAAGCTCATCTTGCCGCCCGGGACCACCAGGGTCTTGGGATCGGACATGAAGGAGTCGGGGATCATGTTCAGCAGATAGGGGAAGTCGATGCCGAGCTTCGTCGGATCCTTGAAGCTGATCACCACCATCGACTCGTCCGGGGTCGGCACCGCGCGGGCGATGAACGGGTTGGAGGTGTCCACCGTCGGCACGCGCTGGAAGTTGATGTCGGTGTAGCCGAACTGCGGGGTGATGTAGTTCACGTAGTCCGGCATGCGGCGCAGGATCGTGTCGACGATGGCCTCGGCGGAATAGCCGCGCTCGGCGTTGTCGCGAAAGATCTTCTGGATCCACTCGAGGTTCACGATCGGGACCACGCCAATGCCCAGATCCACGTGCTGCGCGGCGTCCACTTCGCCGTTCACGACCAGGCCGTGCAGGCCTTCGTAGAACATCAGATCGGTGCCCGGCTGGATCTCTTCCCAGGGGGTGAATTCGCCCGGTCCGAGGTTGGTGCCAAGGCGCTCGTTGTGCTCGGCGGCCTCTTCGTCGGAGTGCAGGTAGTAGCGCTTCTCGCCCTGGCCGGTCTCGCCGTAGGTCTTGAACAGCCCTTCGATGCGATCGAACAGGTTGGCCTCGGGGCCGAAGTGCGAGAAGTGATGATTGCCGTCGTCGGCGGCCTTCTGCATGGCCTCCTTCATGGCCTTGCGGTCATAGCGATGGAAGCTGTCGCCCTCGATCACAACCGGGCTGATCTGCTCGCGACGGAAGATGGACTCGAAGGAGCGCTTGACGGTGGAGGTGCCGGCGCCCGAGGAACCGGTCACTGCGATCACGGGGTGCTTCTGGGACATGGGAGTTCTCCTTGCAAACGGGTTGCGGAAGGTTGCGTTTAAGAGACTAGAAAATCAGGTTGAGCATGAACATGGCGACCACGGCGAACAGGATGGTCATGATGCCGCCCGCCTTCATGTAGTCCTTCACCCGGTAGCCGCCGGGGCCCATGATCAGGGCGTTCACCTGGTGGGTCGGGATCAGGAAGGAATTCGAGGTCGCGATCGCGACGGTCAGCGCGAACACGCGCGGGTCGGCGTCCATGCCCGCGGCCTGCGCCGCGATCGCAAAGTTGATCGCCAGCGGCACCAGCAGCACGGTCGCGCCCACGTTGGACATGACCAGGGTAAAGAATGTGGCCAGGGCGAAGATCGTCGCCTGCAGCACCCAGGGCGGTACGGTCCCCAGCATCTCCAGCGTGTTCTGCGCGATCCAGGCCGCGGTGCCGGTGTTTTCCACCGCCATGCCCAGCGGGATCAGCGACGCCAGCAGGAAGACGGTCTTCCAGCTGACGGCGCGATAGGCGTTGTCGAGGCTGATCACGCCGGTCAGGATCATGCCCAGTGCGCCGGTCAGCAGTGCGACCGAGAGCATCAGGTCGGTGAACACGATCAGGCCCACGGTCAGCGCCAGGAAGAACAGCGCATGCGGCACCTTGGACGGTACCAGTTCCTCGCGCGGATAATCCGAGGTGATCACCACGAAATCGCGGTCCTGCTCCAGCCGGGCCAGGGATTCCCAGGTGCAGTGCACCACCAGGATGTCGCCCGGCTCCAGGGGGATGTCGCGCAGCCCCTCGCCATAGGTCTCGTTGCCGCGCTGGATGCGCATCACCGACAGGCCGTAGGTCTGGCGCATCGCCAGTTCGGTGACTGTCTTGCCGGCGAGGTTCGAGCCCGGTGCGATCGCCACCTCGGCGACGCCGGAACGCCCACGGTCCAGGGCGTTGGCGAACACGTCGAGATGGGTGGTGGGGCGCTTGCGCGTGCCCTCGCAGAGCTTTTCCATGCGTGACGGGCTGGCCAGCACGGCCAGGTGCGAGTTGGCCTGGATCTCGTAACCGGTCCACGGCGCCATGCGCAGCTCGTCGCGCACGTAGGTGCCGACGATCGCGATCCCGGTCTCGCGCTCGATCTCGGCCACCGTGCGGCCGACCATCGGGTCGTTCTCCGGGACGAATAGCTCGTGGATCTCGTAGGACAGGCCGTACACGCGCTGGAAGTAGTCCTGCGCGCTTTCGCGCTGGGTGGCCTTGCTCTTGACCGACGGCAGCACGAAACGGCCCAGCAGCACGAAATAGACGATGGCGGTCGCCAGCAGGGCCAGCCCGATCGGGGTCACGTCGAACAGCTGGAACGGCTCCATGTCGGAGGGCAGCAGGTCGTTCAGCAGGATCAGCGGGCTGGAGCCGACCAGGGTGATCGTCCCGCCCACGATCGCGGCGAAGCCCATGGGCATCAGCAGGCGCGACAGCGGGATGTTCAGGCGGTTGGAGATGCGGCTCATCACCGGCATGAACAGGGCGGCCGCGCCGATGTTCTGCATGAAGCTGGAGATCACGCCGACCGTCCCGGAGACGGTCGGGATGATGGTCTTCTCCGAGGTGCCGCCCACCCGCATGATGAACGCCGCAACCCTGTGCATTACGCCGGTCTTGTCCAGCCCCGCGCCGATGATCATCACCGCGATGATCGAGATCACCGCGTTGGAGGCGAAGCCGCTGAACAGCTCCTCCTGGCCGACCAGCATCCCGAGCCCGGGCACCAGTGTCAGCAGGCCCAGCAGTACCATCACCGAGATGGCCGCGAGGTCCACCCGGACGATCTCGGAAACAAACAGGAAGATCGTGAACGCGAGCAGCGCGAGCACCACGATCATCTCGGTGGTCAGCGTAAGGTTTTCCATGTTCCAGTCGTGTCCTGAAGACCCGCGCCGGGCGGCGCGTGGCCGGAAGCCGAAGGGGACGCACGCCGGGCGCGGGCGCCGAGGCGGCGGGTCGGGGAAACGGATTCCGCCTTTCCCTTGAAAGCGCGGGATTATTTCATCCCGCGGGCACGGACGCAAAAAAGGCGTGGTTGGGTGCCTTGGGGGTGGCATCCCGAGTGCTGGCGTTTGCCGGCGTGTCGGTTATGCTGAGAAAAAAGCCCAGGTGGAGAGCCCGCATGTCCGAATCCGAAGCCCCGCTGTGCCGTTTCGAGACCATCGTCCTGGCGACCGATGGCTCCGAGTTCAGCGAATCCGCCGAGAGCGTGGCGCTGGACCTGGCGCAGCGCTGCGGTGCGCGTCTGGTCGTTGCCCGCATCATCCCCACGGACACCCAGCACGACGCCCTTTCCCCGCCGCGCAGCCACGAAGCGAGCGTGGCTGGCCAGGCCGACCTGGATGCGCTGGAGAAGCGCGCCCGGGAGGTCGGGATCGATGCCTCGATGATCCTGCGTCACGGGGTCGACCGGCATCAGGAGATCGTTGCCATCGCCGAGGAATTCAAGGCCGGACTGATCGTCATCGGGCGCCGCGAGCGTGGTGATCTGTCGCGCCTGATGGTGGGCGACGCCACGCGCAAGGTCATCGGGCTGGCACCCTGCAACGTGATGGTCGTCCCGCGCGGGGCCCAGGCACCGCATCGCGGTTTGCTGGTGGGGACCGACGGATCCGAGCTGGGCGACCAGGCCGTGCTCGCCGCGATCGAGCTGGCGGGCTACTGCGACCTGCCGCTCACCATTGCCACGGTGGCGGTCCCGGGCCAGAGCGACGAGCGCCGCAAGGAGGGCGTGGAGGCGGTGCAGCGCTTGCAGGGCGAGGCCCGCGAGAAGGGGCTGACGGCCGACGCCACCACCGAGGAAGGCCGCCCCGAGCTCGCGCTGGTGGACATCGCCCATCGCGATCAGCGCGACCTGATCGTGCTTGGCAGCCACGGCCGTACCGGCCTCAAGCGACTGTTGATGGGCAGTGTCTCCGAGCGCGTGATCGGCGGCGCCGAATGCCCGGTGCTGGTGGTCAAGAACGTCTGAGGGAAGCACGGATCAATATACACGCTCGCGCTCGAGTCGCTTTTGCGGGCGAACAAGGCGCGGTGACTGCCGTGCAGTCATTCTGCACAAGGGAGCCGCAACGCCGTGCGCGCGCCCGTTTTTGATAACAACGGGCGGCCGAGCCCCTTCGGGGTTGGCATCCCAGGTTCCCCGATCCTGCGTTGCGGCCCGAATCATTCAACAACGGGCCGGCAGAACCACTACCGACTGCGCACCGCGCCTGGTCTCGGACAACCAGGGGTGCCAACGCGAGTGTGTATATTGATCCGTGCTTCCCTCCGGCCTCAGGCCGGTTCGTCCGTGCGCCGGTAAAGCAGATCCGCCACCTCGTGGCCGCGGCTTTCCCCGCGACGCTCGAACTTGGTGACCGGGCGTTCCGGCGGCCGGCCAGGCGCCGGAACCGGGCCGTCCGGCTCGAACCACGGCGCGCATTCCTGCATCACCGCCATCATGTGCTCGGCGTACTCGGCCCAGTCGGTGGCCAGGTGCAGCCGCCCGCCCGGCCGGATGCGCGTCGCCAGGTGGCGCACGAAGGCCGGCTGGATCAGGCGCCGCTTGTGGTGGCGCTTCTTGTGCCACGGGTCGGGGAAGAACACCTGCACGCAATCCAGGCTGGCCGGTTTCAGGTAGTGTTCCAGCAGCTCCACCGCATCGGCGTCGCTGACGCGTACGTTGGTGAGCCCGCGCTGCTCCACCTCGCGCAGCAGGTGCCCGACCCCCGGCCGGTGGACCTCGGTGCCAATGAAGTCGCGTTCTGGCTGGTTCGCGGCCTGCTCGGCCAGGCTCTCGCCGTCGCCGAAGCCGATCTCCAGGGTCACGGGCGCCGACCGCCCGAATACCGCCGCCAGGTCCAGCGGTGCGGCGGGTTCCGGCAGCTGCAGGCCGAAGCGCGGGAACAGGTCATCCAGCGCCCGCTGCTGGCCCGGCGTCAGCCGGCCCTCGCGGCGCACGAAGCTGCGGATGCGCCGGTAGAACGGCTTGTCGTCGGAAGCGGAATCGACAGTTTCGCCCATGCTCAGCTAAAAAACAGGCCGGTCTGCGGCGAGGAGGCCGAGGCATAGCGCCGCGGCGCCATGCGCCCGGCGAGGAAGGCCTGACGCCCGCCGACGATCGCGTGGCGCATCGCCGAGGCCATCAGCACCGGGTCGTCGGCCGCGGCGATCGCGGTGTTCATCAGCACGCCGTCGCAGCCCAGCTCCATCGCGATCGCGGCATCCGAGGCGGTGCCCACGCCGGCATCGACCAGCACCGGGACCGACGCGTTTTCCACGATCTCGCGGATGTTGTAGCGGTTCTGGATGCCCAGTCCCGAGCCGATCGGCGCGGCCAGCGGCATGATCGCCAGGCAGCCGATCTCTTCCAGGCGCTTCGCCAGCAGGGGGTCGTCGGTGGTGTAGACCATCACGTCGAAGCCCTCGGCCACCAGCGTCTCTGCGGCCTTCACGGTCTCGAATACATCCGGGTACAGGGTCTTCTCGTCGCCCAGAACCTCCAGCTTGACCAGGTTGTGGCCGTCCAGCAGCTCACGCGCCAGGCGGCAGGTGCGGATGGCGTCCTCGGCGTTGAAGCAGCCGGCGGTGTTCGGCAGCAGCGTGTAGCGCTCCGGCGAGATCACGTCCAGCAGGTTGGGCTCGTCCGGGTTCTGGCCGATGTTGGTGCGGCGGATCGCCACGGTCACGATTTCCGCCCCGCTGGCCTCGATGGCGTCGCGGGTCTGGTCCAGATCGCGGTACTTGCCGGTCCCCACCAGCAGGCGGGAGGTGAACTCGCGCGAGCCCACGCGGAACAGATCGTCGGCTTTTGCGGCGGCCGATTGGGTCATGGTGCTTCCTTCGTTGTAAGTGATTGCAGGCCGGTGCGGTTGGGGAACACGGCTTCCTATCCGCCCCCGATGGCCTGCACGATCTCCACGCGATCCCCGGGACGCAGCGGGTGTGCCGCGTGCTCGCTGCGCGGCACCAGCTCCTCGTTGACCTCCACCGCCAGGCGGCGCCCGCCCAGACCGCGCGCCTCGATCAGCGCGGCCAGGGTGGCCTCCCGATCATCGGGGAGTTCAAAGGGTTCGCCGTTCAGCTGAATCTGCATGGTTCTTCGACTGGTCATGTTGCCGTTGAGCCGGAGGCCGACAAGGCCTACAATCGCCGGCTCGAGCGGGTGTAGTTCAATGGTAGAACGGGAGCTTCCCAAGCTCTTAATGTGGGTTCGATTCCCATCACCCGCTCCATCTTTTTCATTCTATCAGGCTTCCCGGCCGTATCGGTCGTCCTGACCTGTCTCCGGGGCGGGATATGGACTTGCTCCAGACCCCTGTTATATCGTCGGAAACATGAACCTCGACTCCAATAATCCGGAACTGCTGGCGGTCGACGCGGCGCGCGAACTGCTGCGCGATCATGCGATCTCCCCGACCGAGCAGCGCGTCGAGATTGCACGCGTGATGTTCGCCCGCCACCAGCACCTCAGCGCCGAGCAGATCCTGGCGCAGCTGATGCGGCATGCCTCGCGGGTTTCCAAGGCCACGGTGTACAACACCCTGAACCTGTTCGCCGAGAAGGGGCTGGTGCGCGAGGTCCTGATCGACCCCGCAAAGCTGTTCTACGACTCCAACCTGAATCCCCATCACCACCTGTTCCACACGGACACCGGGGAGCTGGAGGACGTGGATCCGGCGCGCATTGACATCTCCGACCTGCCGCCGCTGCCGGAGGGCAAGGAGCTGCAGGGGGTGGACGTGATCATTCGCGTGGGCAGCCGCTCCTGAACCTGTGGACCGGCCCTGCCGGATTGTGGTCGGTCCCGGCCCCCGCTATCATGTCGCGCTTCGCCGGTGTAGCTCAGTTGGTAGAGCAATCGATTCGTAATCGATAGGTCGGAGGTTCGACTCCTCTCGCCGGCACCAAACTTGCTGTCATCGCCGGATCAAGGGGACGATGACAGACCAGAGCCAGGGACAGGTCCGCCCTATTCGGACCATCGGAAGGGCGGTGTTGGTCGCACCGCCCTTCTTTTTTGCGTCCCCCGCTCGAATGTCGAGGCGTACTGCCAGGTGGCACGTACTGACTGGCTACGGACGGCATGCACAGCCACCCGATCCTTTACTATCCCATATCGGAATCCACAGTCAAGAAAGGGTTTGCGTGTCTGCGGCGATCCGGCACGCTGGCTAGGACCGGCCCGGTTGGGGAAGGTGGTCAACCAACTGGCGCAGCTGCCCCATATCGGGTTCGACGTATTGCATCGTAGTCGATAGGTTGGTGTGTCCCAGCAGGTGCTGCAGCGCGCGAAGCGGAGGGTTCTCCTGACGCCCCACCTCGGTCCCCAGCGTATGCCGGAGACGGTGCGGCGAAATGGGCTGTCCCAGTACCTCGCCTAACTTCCGGAAAAAGCCGCTGACCTGTCCTACTCGGATGCCGTCGCCCTGGTAGCGCGTTTCGCCACGGTGCAGGCCCAGGTTGAACACTTGCGCTTGCTCAAGGCCCCGGGGGCCGCGTAGCGCAATGGTCCGGTCATAGAGTTCCCGCAACGGCTCCACCAAGGGCGCGGGGATCGGAATATCCCACTCTCGGTGGGTTTTCGATCCCGCTGCTGATAGCCGCAGCTCGCTTTCTTTCCAGCACACATCGCCCCAGGTCAGTGCCACCAGTTGCCGCCGTCGCATACCGGTGTAGTAGAAGGTGAGCAGCACCACGAGCCAGAACCAGCGGGGCTCAAGGCATCGATTCTCGGAATCATCGAGCGCCGCGATCGCCTGATCCAGAAGGTCGCGCGAAACGGTCTTGATCCGCCGATCTTCAGGAGCCGCATCGACCCGTTCCAGGGGGTCATGGCTGATCCATTCCGCTTCCATGGCGAAGCGCCACATCGCGCGGAAATGGCGACGGTAGTAGTTCCAGGTCGTCGCGCGGGCGCGCTGCAGGACCTGGCTGCGCCATTCCAGCAGCGTGTCGCGCTGAATCTCGTCCAGCGTCCTGACGCCCATGTCGTTTTGAAACTGTCGAACAACCTGTTGGTATCGGATGGCGGTATCGGGCCGCAAAATCCGCTCGCGCAGATAGATCTGCACCAGGTCGTCGAGGGTGCGGTGGGTTTCCATCGCGGGCATGCCCTCCCCTGTAACGGGTTCAAGTCACGCCCCTGGCATCACTGAAGTTAGCACACGGTCTCCCTGCCAGGCGCGCGACCTTACGGATTCAGCAGTGAAACCGCCTACTCCGTTTGCGATGGAGCCGAAATTTCCTGGGAGGATTGACGTCGTTCCCGCAATGCCTCGCGCACGATCTCCACGCTCTCGGGGGCCTCGATGCCAAGGCGCGCCTTGCGATGGTCGACGTACTCCATCCGGACAGGACCGTCCGGGTGATGAAGTGTGATCCGGCTGCCTGCGGTGTCCCACTCGATATTGAGACCGGGCGCACATGCCGACAGTCGAAGGGGTGCTTCCTGGGTCTGCACCGCGACCAGGAGGGCGCTATCCCCCACGTACAGCGCTTCCCCGTCCTTCAGGGTCAAAACCAACATTCCTTATCCTCCTCCTTGCTTCCTTGCCTGGTTGCCAGATCCCTCTGTAGTGCTTCCGAATATTCGGTCGTTATTATTCCCCCATAAGCCGTGTAGAATATCCCGGTATTCCTCCCGTGTCACATGCCTGTAACTATCCGGGCAAGACGGCTGGCTCACGCTTCGACGGCGGGTGTCAGGTGGTCGTTGGGTGAGGGTGTCCAGTCCGGACCGAAGACAACGGAGACGTCGCGGATCAGGAGACCGTTGATCCGGCTGGTCTGGCGTTCGCCCCTCACCACATAGCGATGGATGTTGGTGCCCTCTGAGGACTTCTCGTGCAGCTGTAACCGCTGAAAGCGCTTCTGAGCGGTGTTCCATGCGTGGCCCGTCGCACTCGCAAAGTCGCGGAAGATCGCGGGACTGACGAGTAGCACGCCCTCGGCGACGACGTGGATCCGGGCCTCTCGCGTGTTCACCAGGAGCGACCCGTCCGCGACACCTCGCCGGATCCATTCGAGACAGGCGTCGCCCGGGTCTTCAGACAGGGGAGTGTCCGCACCCGTATCGCAGGACGGAATCGGCTGCGGTGGTGGCTCGGCCGTCGGTTCGTCAGTGGTTTTATCCAGGGCATCGTCGAGACCCGGCGGGAGTGGCAGATCGTCAACGCCGGCGGATACGGGCGGGCCGGGGGGCGAGTGGTGTTCCGCCACCTCGCCAGACTGCCCCGTCTGGATTGCGACGCTCCTCGCCGCGGGCGGTTCTGCTGCGGGGGTGGCCACTTCTTCCGGTGCAGGGCGGCTTGTCGCTCCGTCGCCAGGCTCCGTTGTCTCCTCGGTCGATGCCTCGCCCAGCGGAGTCACGGAACCCTCGAACTCCGTCGGCATCGTCTCGGGGTCGGACCAGAGACGGGCCACCGGCAGGCGGATCAGAGTCAGCTCGTGCGACCAGCCGTCACTGGCAACCCGGGCCCTCCAGATGGCGCGGTCCCCATTGGCGGTCAGCACTCCGTGCTCCTGCAGTGTGTCGAAGATCCGGTCGTTGTTTGAAGGAATACCGGAATGCCCCTCCTCGCGGAGCTGTGCCCGCAGCGCGTCGGCCGCACGCTTCGACACGAGCCACAGATCCGACTCCGTGCGCCAGCCTGCCGCCCCGTTGCGGTTCAGCGGCAGATCTTCGCTGCTCAATAGGTGTCGAAGCGATGTCATCAACTTCTCGTGAAGCGGCTTCGTGGGCGTCGGAAGTCGGTCCGGTGATTCGCCACCCAGGTTCCGCGCCACCGACTCCCGGTCGGCCTGCAGGATGATCTGTCCCAGCGCCCCCGCATCCTCCATCTGCCCGTGGATTGCATGGATCCACGCCTGCAGCAATTCCTGGTGTTGAGCGATCCAGGACATGCCTTCCGGCGGCAGGACCCAATGCGCGACGAGACTGGATACCGGTTCGTGAAGTTTGTGAGCGCGACCGCGCCTGTACCGCACGGAGTACCAGCGCGCACCCGGTCGCTCGGTCATCGGCCCGTGCCAGGGTTCCCAGCGCCCCAGGCGGTTGCCAACGGCGTCGTACAGGACGATCTCTTGGTCAACCACGGGCTTGCCTACGTCGTGCAGCAGAGCGGCGGAGAAGACGCCGTAGGACCACGCATCCGCCTCGTGTGACAGCCTCTCGGGCTCCGCCCCGGGTGGCAGGACGTATCCCCGGCGAATTTGAAGCGCCTTGAGCACGACTTCGAGGCCGTGGTCCAGCATGCCGCCACGACCGGAGTGATGGTGCACCTCGGACGCCGGTACTGCCTGGACGAATGCCGCGTACTGGCGCAGGCTCGCGGCGATATACCGTTCGGCGCACTCCGACGGGAGTGCGAGCAGGCCGGTGATCTGGCGCAGGAGCGCTTGGCGGTGGGGTGGCTGCAGCAGGTCGTTGGGTGTCAGGACGGGGAGCAGGCCTTCGCGGGGCGTGCTCGGTGGCGTATGTGAAGCAGGCTCTCGACGGCGAAACAAGCGCAGCATAGGGCGGTCCTGTGGAGGGGCGACTGTATGGTCGCTCGGGATCGACACCAAATTCCGTTGGAATCCCTGAATGGTCGCGCCCTGTTTTTCAGAAATCGATCCGACAACGTCACACTCACGAGGCGTGACTGTCACGGTTCTCGCGGGAAGGCCCCATGCAGCACCGGCACGCACTCCGTGTTGCTTTCTGACCGTGCTTCGGCCTCCGAGCATCGTGGCACTCATGGCTCCGACCCCTTACACTTCCTCCCGGTACGAACCACGCTCATGCGGGCGCCCGACGCTCCGACCACGGGAAAAGGGGTAACACGATGGCTAAGTTGCGAAGCACCGCTGCGGAGTCCCAACCTCCCTCGCTCACGATGATCGACCTCTTCGCGGGTGCGGGCGGGTTATCGGAGGGGCTTCATGAGGCGGGGATGCAGACGCTCTACGCCAATGAGATTGAGGAGAGGTACGCACAGACTTACGCGATCAACCACCCTGAGACCATCGTTGACACGTCAGATATCCGGTCAGTGGATGCCCGGGCTGTTCGCAGCCGTCTCGGCTTGAATCGTGGGGATCTTGACTTACTCGCCGGTGGCCCACCCTGCCAGGGCTTCTCCATTAACGCCCCTGTCCGCTCCAGTGAGGACAAGCGCAATCACCTATTCAAAGACTTTCTCCGCTTCGTCGACGAGTTCCAGCCTCGCGCGGTCTTGATCGAGAATGTGCCGGGTCTGGTTTCATACGAGGGGGGCGATACCTTAGGCGCGATCCTTGCAGCTCTCACCAACCATGGTTACGCGTCCGACGTCCGAATCCTCTATGCCCCTCACTTTGGAGTGCCACAGACCCGTTGGCGCACGATCGTGCTTGGCCTCCGAGATCACGTTAGTGTGGACGATGCATTCCCTATACCCGTTCGCTCTGCCCCTCTTCGCGTGAATTTCACCTCAAAGTTTGCTGGGCGAAACATCGTTACCATCCCCGACACAATCGAGTTGCCCCCTCATACTACGGTCCGTGATGCGATCGACGATCTTCCCATCCTTCAGAACGGAGAGGCTTCTCCGGAAGGCAGTCCGTATCGCCTCCCGCCCCAGAATGACTTCCAAAAGATGATGCGGGCCGGTTCCGCGGAGGTGATGAATCATTCCGCGGCGCGACTCAGCCGCCTTAACCTCGAGCGCATGCAGCATATTTCTCCAGGTGGAAACTGGACCCAAATCCCATTCCATCTATTGCCGAAAGGCATGCAAAGAGCCCGAAGGACTGATCATACCCGCAGGTACGGAAGAGTGGATCCAGATGGTTTGGCCTCAACCATTCTCACTAAGTGTGACCCTCACTGGGGCTCTTACTTTCATTACAATCAAGATCGCGCATTCACCGTGCGCGAGGCGGCGCGCATCCAGACTTTCCCTGATACCTTCCGATTCGTGGGGTCGCGTGTAGAGCAATATGAGCAAGTGGGCAACGCGGTACCGCCTCTTCTGGCGGCTGCTATCGGAAGGTCGCTCGCGCGCGTTCTTGGGCGGTCGACCTCTGATTTGATGCGAGCCATCTGATGGCGAGCTACATTTGGGAATTCTTTGGCTATCGAGCTAATGACACCTCCCATAACGCTGTGCAAGCTTTTCAAGCCGGGCAATGCCCCATCCTTAAGGGTGATTGCGAAAAACGTTTCAACAATGGTGTAACGTCAGGCGTCTGCACGATCAAGCCCATTAAGTCAGGACCCGTAATTTGTTGCCCCGTTCGCCTGTATTCGGAGAACTACAAAATTCTCCGCGATGTGACGCATCAAGCATTTGGCCCAGGGTTTGATTTGCTGCCAGGGCGCGAAGCTCGATCTCATGCAAAGAAAACGGGACGACCATGCGTTGCGGTGTTTGGCCAGCGCTGGGGGGGGGAGCTTCGACTCCCTCAAAAATCCGGTCGAGGAAGCTACTTTGTCGATTGGGTTCTTGCGAAACTAGACGGCACTGGAAGCCTAGAAGAGTTTGTAGCCGTCGAAGTTCAAAGTATAGATACGACCGGCAGCTATCGGAAAGGGTTTGACGCCCTAAGTAACGGTCGCACTGACGAAAAAACCGGGGCCGGATTGAACTGGGAGAATGTCAATAAACGCATTCTTCCTCAGCTAATCTACAAAGGGCAGGTCCTCCAGCGCGAGTCGCTGTGTAAGAAGGGTCTTTTCTTTGTCTGCCCGCAACCCGTTTATCAGCGCATCATGGACCGCCTAGGCGGGCAGGCAGGACTTGTGACATACGCACTCCAGCCTGCCTCAATTACATTTATGGTGTACAGCCACAGTTCTGACCAAGCACCACAGACGGGTGGCGTCATCCCTTTGACGCACGACGCGACACATTCAACGACCGTGTACAAAGTTCAAGAGGCATTCAATAACGTTACGTTGCCGGCCGCGGACGTATACAAGGCTGCCATTGAGAACGCGTTGGACGGTTGACTTGCTGTAGCGCCTGTTGGAGTGCGCGTCCGGTTGGTCCCCGATTCTAGCCCTTTGTTATCGAGCGAGTAAGATCCAGTCGGTCAGCACGCTACAATCCAGAACGGTCAGCTGGTGAAGGTTAGTGGCGCGTACTCGGTCGCAATTTGACCGCTTGAGCAGGCGTAAGTGTGAAGAACTCGTCGAGTTGACCGTTGAGGGTCACGCCGTCCGCCCACGTGAGACCCACCATGCCTGGACCTTCTCCAATGAAATATTGCCCCAAACGGTCCTTGCGCACGGGATAACGGAGGCTACTCCAGAAGACCGCTTCGCCGCGATCCACGGCATCCATAATCTGCTGTGCATTCTCAAATGGCCTCTTTCGAGTACTCATAAGCAAACTTTAGCTTGAAGATGTCTGTATCTCCCGCACACCGACTTGATGCGCTATAAGCGCACCAGCGCTCCACCACCCTCCGATCCCGCTCCGCCCGTGGTGGAATGGTCAGGGTTCGGGCCCCTTCGCCATTCGCATGGCCCCCGTTGACCGGCGGGCGCAGTACGGTTAAGCGTACCATGAACGGTTGCGCCAGACGGCGCGTGACGCCAGACGTCCCCCACGATGCATGTTACCGTTCTAAAGTCGACTCGGTGAGCGCCCCTAGCCTCGTCGGCGCGATCATGTCTCATAGGGGCCAACACATCTGTGCAGTAGGTGCAGCCCCATGGGCGAGCCGTATGACAATGCTGTTATGAAGGTCCTGCGTGCGATTGACGAATCGCCCGCAATGCAAGCCTTTCATGCAATAGAGGACTCGCCTGTTGCGCGGCTCGGTCATGAATTGAGTCAGTCCCCTGGATGGCGTGCTTTGAGTCAGATGAATGACTCACCTGCAATGAAGGCGGTACGGGATCTCAACGAAATGCCACTTATGCGAGACCTGGATGACTCGCCGGCCTTGAGGGCATACCGGCAACTTGAAGACTCTGCCGACTTGGCGGCGTTCCAGCGCATAGAGGAGCATCCAGCAATGAGAGCGATGCAAGCTCTAAGCGACCATCCCTCTTTAGGGAGACGCTGATTTAATCCGCCGCTGTTCCCGCGCGGCGAGCGGGTTTGGGATAATGGCAGCAGGTTTCCTGCCCGAGGTGATGGTCGATGTCGCAGCGCAGTTTTTCCGATCTCGAGTACTCCGCCAAGCGCAAGCAGACGCGGCGCGACCGGTTTCTGGGCGAGATCGACGCGATCACGCCCTGGGCGGCGCTGGTGGAGGCGATCGAGCCGCACTACCCGAAGGGGAAGCGCGGCCGCCCACCGATTGGCCTGGAGCGGATGCTGCGGATGTACGTGGCGCAGCAGTGCTTCAACCTGTCGGATGAAGGGATCGAGGACGCGGTCTACGACAGCCAGGCGATCCGGCGCTTTGTCGGGATCGACCTGAGCCGCGAAGACGCCCCGGATGCCACCACCCTGCTGCAGTTCCGTCGGCTGCTGGAGCGGCACGACCTGACTCGGGTGATCTTCGACCGGATCAACGCCCATCTGCAGCAGCGCGGCCTGCTGCTGCGCGAGGGCACGGTGGTGGATGCCACCCTGATTGCGGCCCCGCCATCGACCAAGAACCAGGAGAAGGCGCGGGACCCGGAGATGCATCAGACCAGGAAGGGTAACCAGTGGTACTTCGGCATGAAGGCGCATGTCGGAGCGGATGTGGTCACGGGGCTGGTGCACACCGTGAAGGGGACGGCCGCGAACGTCTCGGACGTGTCGCAGGTGCCGGAACTGCTCCACGGCGAGGAACAGAGCCTGCATGGCGACGCCGGGTATGTCGGTGCGGAGAAGCGCCTGAACACGCATCGCCCCGAGACCCATATCGCGCGCAAGCGCGGCACCGTGCGCGCGATGCCGGAAGGCCCGGCGCGCGAACAGGTGCGCGCCGATGAACGGCAGAAGGCCCAGTTGCGTTCGATCGTCGAGCATCCGTTCCATGTGGTGAAGAACCTCTTCGGGTACCGCAAGGTGCGCTACCGGGGTCTCAGGAAGAACACCGCGCAGCTGCACAGCCTGTTCGCCCTCGCGAACCTGTACCGCGCGCGACGATGGGGGCTCCTGTCGCAGGGGTAGTGTGTTCGCAGGACCGGAAATCACCCCTGTAACCGCCAAAAACGGCGGTTACAGGGGGTACAGCAGGCCGACCTGGCCCAAATGTCCTTCCAGAAACGCGTTGGCGGTATATGGATCCGGGTGCTGGGCCATTGATCAGCGTTTCC
>NZ_AQXY01000029.1 GCF_000376845.1 Thioalkalivibrio sp. ALE14 | reverse complement strand
TCCTCGCGCAGCCGCCGCAACTCCTGTTCCTGACCGTTCGAGGCCGGCTCAGTAACGGCTTCGCCGGCCGCCTTGCGCCGCGCCTCACGCTGCCAGCGGGACAGCATGCTCCGGTTGATCCCGAGCCGCCGGGCCGCCTCCGTGCAGCCATAGCCCTGGCTCTCGACCATCGCAATCGCGTTGGCCTTGAACTCCCGGCTGTATCGCGCTCGTCTCTGCTTGCTCACATTCACCTCCAGTTACCCATCTAGTGTGGCTTAACTGGGGTGTCCGCTGTCATTGGACCACTTCACTCCGTGTCCTTTGTGCCCTCTGTGGTGAAAAAGCCTTTCGCGGCCTTCAAGCCACAACGGGCGTCTATTTCTGGCAGGTGGGGCAGTAGCTGCTGGCGCGCTGGCCGATGCGGCGGGTGCGCAGGACGCCGGCGCAGACGTGGCAGGGCTCCCCGGCACGGCCGTAGACGCGCAGGGACTGGCGGAAATAGCCGTGGGTGCCGTCCTCGCGCAGGAAGTCGCGCAGGGTGGTCCCGCCCTGTTCGATGGCCTCGGCCAGTACCGCCTTGATGTGCAGCGCCAGGCGCTGGTACTCGGCGCGGGTGACCCGACCGGCCGCGCGCCCCGGGCGGATCCCGGCGAGGAACAGCGCCTCGGTGGCGTAGATGTTGCCGACCCCGACCACAATGGCCTGGTCCATCACGAAGGCCTTCACCGGGCCGCGCCGGCCGCGGCTGCGGCGGAACAGGTAGTCTCCGTCGAGTGCCGGCTCCAGGGGTTCGGGGCCGAGGTCCGCCAGGAGCGGATGCGGGGTGCCGTCGGACGGGAGCGGCAGGCAGCAGCCGAAACGGCGCGGGTCGTGGAAGCGGATCTGGTAGCCGTTGTCGAGGTGCAGGATCAGGTGGTCATGCCGCCGCAGTGGCGTCTCCGGCGTGCAGTGACGCAGGCTGCCGGACATTCCCAGGTGCAGCAGCAGGCCCGTGCGGTCCGTTTCCAGCAGCAGATACTTGGCACGCCGGGATAGGCGGCGGACCCGCGTACCCGCCAGCTGCTGCGCCAGTTCCGTCGGGACAGGCCAGCGCAGGCGGGGGTCGCGGACCTCGAAGGCGGTGATGTGGTGTCCTGTCAGCAGCGGCTCCAGTCCGCGCCGGGTGGTCTCGACCTCGGGGAGTTCAGGCATGCACGCCCTCGATCTCCAGCAGCAGTTCCCGCCGGCAGATGTCGCCGCGCACCCACTGCACGATCGGCCCCGGGTGGGCCGCGTTGTAGTGCTCCGCCAGCACGGCCGAGACGCGGGTGCGGTCCTCCGGATGGCGCAGGTAGACGCGCAGCCAGGACGGCCGGGGCAGTTCGCGCCCGGCCGTGTCATGCAGGGCCTGGAGATTGGACAGGGTCTCGCGGGCCTGGGCGGCTACGTCGTCGGGGTGCCGGCTCTCGTGGCCGACGATGCTGGCGGTGCCGGAGAGCAGGATCAGCGGGCCGCTGGCGGTGTCCAGGCGGGTCGCGCGGGCAAAGGTCGGGCTCTTCGGGCTGTAGCGTTCCGGGTAGTGGTAGGCGCTCACCTGCCGGGGATTCTCGATTGGTTCGGCCGGGTGGCGGGTGGCGATCAGGTAGATCACCAGCCGGTCCCGGTCGCTGCCAATGGCGGTGGCCGCGGGCATGCTCGCCTGCGGGATCTCCAGCGCTTCCAGCGCCTCGGCCCGGCCCATGCAGAAGGCCTGGTAGCGCTCGAGACCATCCTCCTCGGCGTGGATGTTGCCGAAGAAGTTCCAGATGCGGGCCAGGTGCCCGAACCCCCGTGTGCGGCAGGCGGCGAGCAGGGCGCGGTAGGCCTCCTCGGTCCGGCCCCGCAGATTACGGTCCGGTCCGACCCAGGTCGCGAACAGGACGTCGTCATACTCCAGCAGGTGGACGCCCCCTTCCTGGGCGGCCCGGGGTATGCCGTCCGCCGCCCAGTACTCGGCGTAGGCGTCCGGCGCCAGCGGGTGCAGGCCCGGGTGCACCTCGAGGGTGTGGCGGCCGGCCTCGACCCCCGCCGGATCGCGCAACCGGACATGCAGCCCCGAGTCGAGGCCCGTGGCGGCTTCCGGCCTGAGCTGGCAGCGAAGGGACAGGGACATCGTCTAGCTCTCTTCCAGTGACGCGAGGAGGTCCTCGGTCCAGCGTACGGCTTCCAGGTAGAGCCGGCTGGAGACCGGTTCGGGGACGGGGGTGCTCGTGTTGTCGGGCGGGACTGCCGGGTCCTCGAAGGCGGCGATGGTTGCCAGCAGGGGCGCCAGTGGGCCGCTCCCCTCCAGGAGGGCCTGTTCCATCTCGTCGGACAGGTGCAGTTCACCCAGGATGCGCCGCAGCGGCACGCCCAGTACACGATCCAGGCCGGACAGCATGCCCAGGGTGAAATAGCGTTCGCATTCCTCGGAGGGCAGGCCCAGGGCGCGTGCCATCAGCATGCCCATGCGCGCGCGGATCATGACCTGTTCGAGGCCCTGGGTCTGACCGCCGGAACCGCGCAAGACCATCAGCATGGCAAGGCGCTTGATGCGCCCCTGTCCCAGGCGCAGGATCGCATCGTGCAGGGAATCGGTCGCGCGCTGGCCGCGGTAGGCCGGGCTGTTGGCGATGCGCAATAGCTGGATAGCCAGCCCCGGTTCGGCGGCGATCAGACCCTCCAGCTCTTCCGGCGAGGGGTCGGGCGCCTGCAGTGCCTTCAGCAGCCGCAACAGGGCGAGTTCGAGGCTTTCCAGGCGCTGGCCTTCGATGACGTGGGGGAAGGACAGGTGAAACCCCTGAAAGAGGCTGAACCCGAGGCGCTGGCAGTGGGCATATGCCTCGGCGGTCTCCACCTTTTCGGCCAGCAGTTCGACACCGAAGCGACGCAGTTTGGCGACTTCCTCTTCCAGGCGTTCCCCTCCCAGGCTGAGCACGTCCAGCTTGACCAGGTCCGCCAGCTCGACCAGTTCGGCGTGACTTTCCTGAAACTGGTAGTCATCCAGTGCGATGCGAAAGCCCCGGTCCTTCAACCGGCGCACCGCGGCGATCACCTCGGCATCGATCTCGACATCCTCGAGGATTTCCAGGACCACCTGCTCCGGCGGCAGGCTGGTGATGACCTCGTGCTCGAGAAAGCCGCGCGTCAGGTTGACGAAGGCGAGGTGCTTGCCGACCAGGTGTTCCAGGCCGATGTCGATGAAGGCGCTGCGCAGGAGATCGGAGGTGGCCAGGTCGCCGTCGGTGACCGAAGCGGCATCCAGGTGACCCGCGCGGAACAGGAGTTCGAAGCCGACCAGATTCTCCTGATCGTCAAAGATGGGTTGCCGGCCGACAAAAATTGGTTGCATGCTTGCGCCAGGGAAAACACGGATGGGCGGCCACGACTGCGTGCGGCAGGCCGGCTCGGGAGGAACACACGCACCATGGATTCGATTGATGCACCATTTGGCGAAGTCGTGGAGTTGCGCCAGATTCTGCACGACTCGGGGGTTCCGCTGCTGCGGATTATTATCCGCGATGGCGGGCGTTATACCAAGATCGAACTGGATCCGGCGACGGCCCATCGTTGGGGCCGCGTGATGACGCGTTGGGCCGAGACCGCCGCCGAAGGCAACGCGACGCCCGGGGAGGGCGGGCAGCCCGATCCGGTCTGAGCGGGCGCCGAGGGCCCCGGGTGAATTCGGACATTCATCCGGGCCCTTCAGGCCGGTTCATTCAGGTACGGCCATACGAAAAGGGCCCGGCACCGCATCCGCGGGCCGGGCCCTTTTCTGCCCTTGATCGGGTAATCGTGCCGGAGGGCGCGATTACTTGATCTTGGCTTCCTTGTACATCACGTGCTTGCGGACGACGGGATCGAACTTCTTGATCTCCATCTTCTCGGGCATGTTCCGCTTGTTCTTGGACGTGGTGTAGAAGTGACCGGTGCCGGCGGAGGACACCAGGCGGATCTTGTCGCGTGCGGACTTGGCAGCCATCGTGAAGCCTCCTTAGACCTTTTCACCGCGGGCACGGCAGTCCGCCAGGACCGCGTCGATACCACGCTTGTCGATAATGCGCATGCCCTTGCTGCTGACGCGCAGGCGTACGAAACGGTTCTCGCTCTCCACCCAGAAACGGTGGGAGTGCAGATTGGGCAGGAAGCGCCGCCGCGTCTTGCGGTGGGCGTGCGAAACGTTGTTACCGGTCGCCGGGCGCTTGCCGGTCACCTGACATACTCGGGCCATCGGGGGACTCCGGAATTTGGGTCTACCAGAAAGACGGCGGACTATAGCGCAGCCCCGGAGACGGCGCAAGGGAGCCCCGGTGGAAAACCCGGCGCGGCCGGGATGGCGCCGTCAGCCGTTCGCCTCCTGCCGGTGCTCCGCGCACGGGGCGGGTACGGTGCCTCTCGTCTGCGCCCATTCAAGCATGGCCTCCAGCGGCATGGGGTGGGCGATGCCGAATCCCTGGGCGGCGTCGCAGCCGTATTCGCGCAGCCGATCGAGGGTCCGCGCGTCCTCCGCCCCTTCGGCGACGACCTTCAGGCCCAGGTCGCGTGCCAGGCTGATGCTGGCGCGGGTGATCTGCGCGTCGACTGGGTGCTCCAGCATCTGGCTTACGAAGGCCTGGTCGATCTTGAGGGTGGTGACCGGCATGCGCTTGATGTAGGCGAGCGACGAGTACCCGGTGCCGAAATCGTCGATGGCAAGCTCCATCCCGGTCGCGGTCAGCCGCCGCAGGGCATGTATCACCTCGTCCGGGTCGGCCATCAGGGCGGTTTCGGTGAATTCGAGTTCCACCGCGCAGGGCGGAAGACCCGAGGCCTGGACCTTCTCCAGCAGGCGGTCGGCAAAGGCGGGATCGAGAAAGTTGCGGGCCGAGATGTTCACGCTCACGGGCATGTCCAGGCCCTGGGCGCGCAGGCGGGCGATATCCGCCAGCGCCAGGTCGAGGACCCGATCGGTCAGATCGTGGATCAGCCCGGTGCGTTCGGCAGGTGGTATGAACTGCCCGGGCGCGATCCGGCCGCGGACGGGATGCTCCCAGCGCAGCAGGGCCTCAAGGCCCTGCACGCGTCCGTTCGCGAGTGCGACCTTGGGCTGGTAATGCAGGTGCAGCTGGCCGTCGTCCAGCGCGCTTTGCAACTGACCCAGCAACTCCACGGTGTCCAGACTGTGGTCGTCACTGTGCCGGTTGTAGCTGCGGTAGCGGCGGCCGGAGTGGCTGGCCTCGTGCATCGCCATCCAGGCCTTGGTGAGCAGGCGGGTCGGCTCGTCCTGTTCGTGGAAGGGGAAGGACGAGAGGCCCGCGTGGGCCCCGAGGTAGACCGGGATGTCCAGGACATCGAACGGGGTCTGCAGGCATTCGATTGCGCTGCGCGTGAGCGTCAGGGCGTCTTTGCGGCTGCGGTGCGGCAGGATCAGGGCGAAGTGGTCGTCGTGTACGTGGAACAACCTGGCGCCGGCGGGTTCGGTCACTGCCTGCAGGCGGTCGGCAATCGTGCGCAGCAGCGGACGTTCGGCGGCAAAGCCCAGTGCGCTAATACTGTCCTGATAGTTGGCCATTTCCAGACTGATCACGAATACGCGCGTCGCGGCTGCCTGCGGCGCATCTGCCTCCCGCATCAGCTGGCGCACGTACTGTTCCAGCGACTCGCGGTTGGGCAGGCCGGTGACGGGGTTGTGGTAGGCCTGCTCCAGGAGCCGGTCCGAGTGCCGGCGCAGGGTGTCGAACAGCCAGCCGGAGAATCCGCCCAGCACCACGTAGATACCCGTGCGCGTGAGCCAGTTCAGGGTGGGCTGGTCGATTCCGCCGGCGGTATCCAGGGGCATGAAGGGCCCCAGGATCAGACCCGCCAGCAAGCCAAAGGCCAGGCCACCCCACAGGCCGAACAGGGCGGCGCCCAGCAGCACGGGTATCAGGATGAAGTTGAGGTACGCGGTGGAGGTACCGCCGGTCTGGTATACCAGCAGGGCGACCAGCGTCATCAGCACCAGGGCGCCAGCAGCGCCCGCGAGTCGCCAGCGTCCAGGGATTCCTTGCGAGCGCACATGCGACCCGGCGTCGCTAGGCGGTTGCGTCATTCCAGTTCCTTCTGTGTGGGAGGTGACTCTTATGGGGGCGCTATAGACACATATGAATGACGAGCGCCAGGCCCGGTTCCCGGGGTGCGCCTGCCGGGCCCTGACCGCCCTCGTGGCTCGGCGGGACCGCTGTTGCCGGTTGCGGGGGCTTGGTAGCATCCGGGGTTGGCACGGATTTCTTTTCTCCAGGGTGGGGCGGCATGGCTGATCGGCGTTTGCAGGTCTTTCTTACGGTGGCGCGGCTGCTGTCCTTTACCCGGGCCGCCGAGGTGCTGCACATGACGCAGCCCGCGGTGACCTTTCAGGTACGTCAGCTGGAAGAGCAGCTGGACACCCGGTTGTTCGATCGCAATCACAATCGAGTGACACTGACGGACGCCGGTCGCCTGGTTCAACGATATGCCGAGCGCATCTTTGACACCTACGGCGAGCTGGAGGCGGCGTTGCGCGAGCTGAAGGGCGCGGACGGCGGGGCCCTGGTGATCGGCGCGAGTACGACAGTGGCCGAATACATGCTGCCGGCCCTGCTGGGGGCCTTCCGCCGCGAGCATCCGGATATCGGGATCCGCCTGCGCGTGGGCAATACCGAGAGTGTGGTGGTGATGGTCGAGGAGGGCAGTGTGGACCTCGGCATTGTCGAGGCCCCGGTGACCCACCGCAGCCTGCAGGTTCAGCCGTGCCTGGTGGACCAGTTGCGCCTGATCGTGCCGACGGACCACGAGCTGGCCGGGCGTGACAGCGTCAGCGTCGCGGACTTCATCGAGCGGCCATTCATATGCCGCGAGGAGGGTTCCGGGACCCGCGAAGTTATCATGGAGTACCTTGGGCGCGCCGGATACGACCGCAACAGCCTGCGCGGCTGCATGGAACTGGGCAGTTCGGAGGCGATCAAGGGTGCGGTGGTGGCCGGTATGGGGATCTCGGTGCTGTCCGAGGCGGTGGTGGCCAAGGAGCTCGAACTGGGGGAGCTGGTGGCGCTGCCACTTTCACCACCGCTGGAACGGCCGATCTCGCTGGTGCATGCGCGGCAGAAGTTCCGCGTGCCCACGCTGGAGGTGTTGATGCAGTTCCTGCGTGGTTACTGCACCGGCTAGTACCCGTCCGCCCCGGATCCGAATTCAAATCAGGACTGACGTGACATGAAAAACTACTGCGTGGTGCAGCATACCTATTCCGAGTTTCTCGGACTGATCGAGTCGCAACTGGAAAAACGCGATATCGGCTTTTCCTACTACCGCCCGTTTGTGGGGCAGGACCTGCCGGGCTCCGCGGCCCAGTTCGACGGGCTGTGGCTGCTGGGGGGCGCCTGGCCGACCGCGGATCACGAGGAGAACCCGCAGGTCCCGGACGAGCTGTCGCTGATCGATATCTTCCGGCGCTCGAAGCGTCCGGTGGTCGGGATTGGCATGGGCGGTTTGCTGGTGGCCGAGCAGGCTGGTGGTACCGCACAGGAGGACCCGATGTATCGGGCTCGCTTCGTGACCGCGCACAAGACCGCGGCCGGGGAAGGCGACGAACTGGCGGAGGCCCTGGACGGCCGCCGTGTCCTGCAGCTGGTCAACGGCCGGGTGGACCTGCCGGACGACGTCCAGCCGGTCCTGGTGGACGACGACGGCGACTGGCTGGCGATCCGGCCGGATGAACTGACCTATGGCATGCTGTTTCGGCCCGAGATGAAGCCCGGAATGCTCGAGGACATCATCATGGAGGCGCGCCACAATCCGCCGCCGAACATGGGCGAGCTCCTGGGCGAGGCGCGCATGGAATGGGGCGAGATGCAGAAGGTGACCGAGGACGTGATCGTGGCCCTGGTGAAGGCGCTGGGTCTGATGCAGGAACGCCGCAAAATGCCGGTGTTCAGCCTGAAGATCGAGGACGAGGGATGATCCCGCCGCTGGGCACGGGTAACCAGGGCGGCCTGCCCGGGGGTGACCTCGGGTCGGTGCTCGGCGGCGCGCGCAAGAAGGGGCGCGAGGACCCGGCCAGGGCGATCGCCGATATCGCCGCGCGGCTGTCGCCCGAGGACCAGGCCAGCCTGCTGAAGTTTGCCCGCTTCCTGGAGCAGGAGTCACCGGCCCCCGCTCCGGAGCCGGTGCCCGAGCCGGAGCCGATCCCGCGTCCGGAAAACGAGTCAGTGATCAAGGCCATGCGCCGGCTGTCCGCGACCTACCACATGCTGGATCGCTCCAAGTTGCTGAACGAGACCTCGGCCCTGATGGGCCAGCACGTGATGCAGGGGCGCCCGGCGGTGGAGGTGATCGACGAGCTGGAGGTGGTCTTCCGCACCCATTACGAGAAGAAAGTTGCCCAGGATCCGGCGCGCCAGGCGGATGCCGGTGACGATCCGGAATCGGGGACGTCCTCGCGATGATCGATATCCTGCGCCAGTGGTACCAGCGGCATTTCACCGACCCGCAGGTGGTGATTCTGGCGTTCCTGCTGCTCGCGGGCTTCCTGATTATCATCTTCGCCGGGCGCATCCTGGCGCCACTGCTGGCCTCGCTGATCATCGCCTATTTGCTCGAGGGCGCGGTGCAGAAGTTCATCCGCTTCCATATCCCGCGGATCCTCGCGGTGACCCTGGTGCTGCTGGCCTTCCTGGCGCTGACCGTTGCGGCGCTTTTCAGTGTCGTCCCGTTGATGTCGGCCCAGGTCACCCAGCTGGTGCGCGAACTACCGGGCATGATCTCGGAGGGCCAGAATCTGCTGCTGCAGCTGCCCGAGCGGTATCCGCAGCTGATCACGGACGAGCAGGTCCTTGAGCTGATGGGGGCCATCCGTGCCGAGGCGACCCTGCTGGGGCAGCGTGTGGTGTCGTTCTCGCTGTCCTCGGCGCGGCACATCGTGGACGTGGTGATCTACCTGGTCGTGGTCCCGCTGATGGTGTTCTTCATGCTGAAGGATCGCGACCTGATCCTCGGCTGGGTGCGTGGCTTCATGCCCCGGGACACTCACCTGGCCAGCCAGGTCTGGCGCGAGGTGAACCTGAAGATCGCCAGCTACGTCCGCGGCAAGTTCATCGAGATCGTGATCGTCTGGGCAGTCAGCTTCCTGACCTTCAACTGGTTCGGGCTGGAGTATGCGGTGCTGCTGTCGTTCATGGTGGGCATCTCGGTGATCATTCCCTATATCGGCGCGGCCGTGGTGACCATCCCGGTGGCCGCGGTCGCGTACTTCCAGTTCGGCCTGAGTTCCGAGTTCGCCTGGGTGCTGATTGCCTACGGGGTGATCCAGTTCCTCGACGGCAACGTGCTGGTGCCGTTGCTGTTCTCGGAGGTCGTCAACCTGCACCCGGTGGCGATCATCGCCGCGGTGTTCGTGTTCGGCGGTATCTGGGGCCTCTGGGGGGTGTTCTTCGCCATCCCGCTGGCCACGCTGGTACATGCGGTGATCAAGTCCTGGCCGCGCGCCGACCGGTCCCCGCCCGAGGCGGCGGTAGCCGAATCCGGGGGCGAAGCCGCCTCGAAGTAGGCCGACATTCCAGGGCGCTGCGCCGCGAATTGGCGGGGCGGCGCCCTGCTCCTTTAATCGATTCAATAACAAGAAGAACGCATGACCGGAACCGAGATCCTGATGAACGTGACGCCCCAGGAGAGCCGCGTGGCTCTGGTGGAAAACGGTGTCCTGACCGAACTGCATCTGGAGCGGACCCGCCGCCGCGGGATCGTGGGCAATATCTACAAGGGCCGGGTGGTGCGTGTGCTGCCGGGCATGGACGCGGCCTTTGTCGACATCGGCCTGGAACGCACGGCCTTCCTGCATGCCTCCGACGTGGCGCCGGTGGAGCGCGAGGAACTCAACGGCAATGCGCTGTCGGGCGGGGATGCCCCGGCGGCCCCCACGGGCAACGGGAACGCCAATGGAGGCGGGACGCCGCCTCGCGAGGGCATCCGCGAGCTGCTGCGCGAGGGGCAGGACATCCTGGTCCAGGCGGTCAAGGACCCGCTGGGGTCCAAGGGCGCGCGCCTGACGACCTACATCACGCTGCCGTCGCGCAACCTGGTGCTGATGCCGAACCAGGCCAACGTCGGCGTGAGCACGCGCATCGAGGACGAGGGCGTGCGCGCCCGGCTGCGCGAGTCCATCGAACAGCTGCGCGACGAGCTGGCTCCGCAGCACGGCTTCATCGTGCGAACCGCTGCGGAGCTGGCGGATTACGAGGCCATGTACAACGACACTGCGTTCCTGAAGAAGGTCTGGGACAGCCTGCAGGAGCAGGCCGCCGGAGCCCCGCCGGGGACCGAGGTCTACGCCGACCTCCCGCTGGTCGAGCGCATCCTGCGCGACATGGTGGGGGTGGACATCGAACGTATCCGCATCGATTCGCGCGAGACCTATCAGAAGGTCTGCAGCTTCGTCGAACGCTATCTCCCGGAGCTGATCGGACACATCGAGCACTATCCCGGCGAGCGGCCGATCTTCGATCTGTTCAACGTCGAAGAGGAGATCCACCGTGCCCTGGAGCGCAAGGTGGAGCTCAAATCCGGCGGCTACCTGATCTTCGACCAGACCGAGGCGATGACCACCGTCGACATCAACACCGGCGGGTTTGTCGGCCATCGCAAACTCGAGGAGACCATCTTCAAGACCAATCTGGAGGCGGCCCAGGCGATCGGCCGCCAGCTGCGCCTGCGCAACCTCGGCGGGATCATCATTATCGATTTCATCGACATGCAGGACGAGGAGCACAAGCGTCAGGTGATCCGCGCGCTGGAAAAGGCGCTGGAACGCGATCACGTGAAGACGCAGATCTGCGACGTCTCGCCGCTGGGGCTGGTGGAAATGACCCGCAAGCGCACGCGCGAGAGCCTGGAGCATCAGATGTGCGAGCCCTGCCAGGTCTGCGGCGGGCGCGGCTACCTGAAGTCGGCGGAGACGGTGTGCTACGAGCTGTTCCGCGAGATCCTGCGCGAGGTGCGCCAGTACGACGCGCGCGAGCTGCGGGTACTGGCCTCGCAGAACGTGATCGACCTGCTGCTGGACGAGGAGTCCGCCGCCCTGGCGGAGCTGCAGAGCTTTGTCGGTATCCCGATCCGCTTCCAGGTGGAGACGCTTTATACCCAGGAACAGTTCGACGTCGTCTTCGTCTGAACTACAGGGCCCCGGCCCCCATCTCCATCCGGGAGGGAGCGACGCCAAGATGAATCACACGTGCGGACCCAGCAAGGATCGGGGTCCCGGCCGGCCGGGCAGGCCGCGGCGTGATCGGGCGGGGCAAAAATGAGTATTGCGTCACACAGTGTGCGGGTCACGCTGGGCGTTCTCCTGGCCCTGGTGCTGGCGCTGTTGATCGCGATGCTCGCGCTGCGCCTGGCCCTCCCGCACTGGGACGGCATGCACGCCTGGGTGGAGGAAACCGCCAGCGAGCGGCTGGATCGCCGGGTGACGGCGGACGGCGTCGAGCTGGGTTGGGCCGGCTGGTCGCCGGCGCTCGTGGCCCGCGACGTGCGAGTCGAGATGCCGGGCGGCGAGCCGGTCGCCATCGAGCGCCTCGGGGTCTCCCTGAGCGCAGGCGCCAGCCTGCGCAGCCGCCACCCGGCGTTCGCGGTACGCATCGAGGGCGTGGAGTTGCGCCTGGTGCGTCACGCCGACGGCCAGTTTTCCCTGCACGGGCGCGAGATCGGCATGGGCGAGGGCCGGGTGCTCACCATCCCCGTGGCCCAGTGGCCGGATGTCGAGGCGGAGGCGGTCCGGCTGACCTGGGAGGATCGCGGGGCTGGCCTGGAGTCCTCCGCGCAACTGGCCCGCGCGGCCTTGCGTACGGCCCACGACGGTTCGCTGCGCCTCTATCTGGACGGAGCGCTGGATGCCGGCGGCTCGGGTGCCGCGGGCGGGGATTTCGAACTGGGCCTGCAGGCCCCGGCGGCGGATCTGCGTGATGGCCGTTTCTTCCTGCGGGCCGACGCGGTCGATCTGACAGCCTGGCAGCCGTGGCTGGCGTATCTGGGCTGGCCCGCCCCCGAGGGTTCGGCCTCGCTGCGCCTCTGGGGCGCGCTGGCGGATGGGCGCATGGTCTGGCTGCGCGGGGACCATGAAACCACCCTGAACCTGGCCGGGGAACCCGTCGGTCCGGCGATCGGCCACCGCTTCGACTGGCGCGTGCGTGACGGCCGGCACCAGTCTTCCTGGAGCGGGACGCGTCCGGGCTCGGGCGATCTGCGCCTGGCGTATCGCCTGGAAGGCGAGCCGCGCGAGCTGGTGGTCGATGGGGTGGAGCTGGCGGCGCGGGACGTGGAGGTGGAGCCCTATTCGCCGTTATTGACCCTCCTACGGGAGGCGGCGCCCGAGCTGGCGGAGCGCATCGCCGAGCTGCATCCGCGCGGGACTCTGAGTGTTGCCCGCTTCGAGGCGCGGCGCGAGGAGGGGCGGCTGCAGCCGGTCTGGGCCGAGGCCGACGTGCATGACCTTGGCTGGCGCGCGGCCGGTGTGGGCCTCGGGGTGCAGGGGGCGGCCGGCTACCTGCAGTGGCGCCGTGGGGGCGTGGAACTGCTGCTGGACAGTCGCGACCTGGAAGTGGTCCTCCCGCGCGTGCTGGCCGATCCGGTGGCGCTGGACGTCGCGCGCGGCCGGCTGCGCGCGGAGCGCGATGACGCCGGGCACTGGCATCTGGCCGGGGAGGGCCTGCAGGCCGCCAATTCCGATGCCGCGGTTCGCGGCCGCATGCGGATGCGCCTGGACGGGCACGAGGCGGGCCCGCGGGTGGACATTTCCATGGATATCCTGCGCGCTGATGGCGAGCGCACAGCGCACTACCTGCCGCTGTACCACCTGCCGGAAAACACCTATCAGTGGCTGGTGGACAGTATCGTGACCGGGGTCTCCACCGGCGGCGGCATGGTCTATCGCGGGCGCGGGAAGGACTTCCCGTTCGCCGACGGCGAGGGCGTGTTCGACCTGTGGGCGGATGTGGAGGCGGGCATCCTCGACTACCAGGAGGGCTGGCCGAGGGCCGAGGATCTTGCCGGACGCCTGCTGTTCCACAACGCGAGCTTCCGGGCCGAGGGCGCGCGTGGGCGGATCCTGGACACCGAGGTCAGCGATACCCGGATCGGCATCCGCGATATGGAGAACGCGGTGCTCGAGCTGGAGGGGGCGGCCGAGGGCGATGCCGCGGATCTGCTGACCTATCTGCGCCAGGCCGACCTGCTGGAGGATGCGGCCGAGCTGCGCGATCAGGCGCGGCTGGACGGGCCGACCCGGCTCGGGCTGTCCCTGACCCTTCCGCTGCAGGAGGGTCGCATGGACGAGACCCGCGTGGCCGGGGACCTGGACCTGCGGGGAACCCGCGCCGAGGTCCCGGGCTGGCCGGCGGTGCTGGAAGACGTGGAGGGCCGGGTCCGATTCGATACCGCCGATCGCATCCGCGCCGAGGGGGTGACCGCCCGCGTCCATAACGAGACCGTGACCCTGGGGGCCGACTGGCCGCTGGATGGCGAGATGGCACGGCTGACGGCGAGCGGCATGCAACCCCTGGGGCCCTGGCTGGAGGACTATCCCCAGCTTGCCCCCTATCTTGAAGGTTCGGCTCACTGGGAGGCCCGGCTGCGCCTCGGTCCGGCGGTGGACGGGGTACGGCTGGACCTGAATTCGGATCTGGCCGGGGTTGCGATCGACTGGCCTGAGCCCATCGGAAAGCCGGCGGAGGAGGTCCGTCCGCTGGAGCTGACGCTCCCGCTGGGGCATGACGGCGCCGGTATTGGTCATCTGACGCTGGGATCAGTTCTGCGGGCCCATATGCGCCTGTCGCCCACGGCCGCTCCCGAGGACCCGGCGGTACGCGGCGCCGAACCGCGCACGGCCGCGCGCGGGATCGCCCTGCAGTCCATGGCCCTGGAGATCGGCGCGCCCAGCGCCAGTGCCCTGGCCCTGCCGGGGGCGGGTGTCTCGGTGCGCGCGCGTCTGCCGGAACTGATGGTCGATCCCTGGCTGGAGGCCCTGAGCGAGGCGCCGTGGGACGGGGAGGTGGACCTCGGTGCGGGTGGCGAGGATGGCGGCCAGACCAACGGGGCCGTGGCGCTGACCCGGCTGGAGCTGGATATCCGCGACCGCGTCCGCTGGGGCGAGCATGCGCTGCCCGGTCTGCGCTTCCTGGGCCGGCGCGGGGCCGCCGGCTGGGACCTGGAAGTGGCCTCCGACTGGCTGGCGGGCGAGGCCCGCTGGCGGCCGATGGCGGCGGGGGGGCGTGATCGCTGGGAGGCGCATCTGAGCTATCTGGTCCTGGAGGACCTCGAATGGGACGGCGAGGCCCGGCCCGATCCGGAGGTGAAACCCGTCGCCGCCGGGACCTTCGAGGACCCACGGGTGTGGCCAGCGGTGGACCTGACACTCGACAGCCTGGTGCTGGGCGATTACCGTTTCGCGGACATCGAGTTGGGCCTGGAGCCGCAGACGGACGGACTGGTGGTCCGGGATCTCGAGGTACGGGCCCCGGACGGGGATCTGCACGCGGACGCCGTCGGGGTCTGGGAGATCGGCCACGACGGCCTTCCGGAGAGCCGCCTGGACGTGACCCTGTCCGGCGATGACTGGGGTGCGGCGATGCGCTCGGCGGGGCTGTCGCGGGCCCTGGTCGGGGGCTCCGGCGAGGGCTCGCTGTCACTCAACTGGCCGGGGCCGCTGTATGCCCCGCGCCTGGCCCTGCTGGCGGGCTCCATGGAGCTGGCCCTGGAGGACGGGCGCCTGGCGGATGTCGAGCCTGGGGCCGGACGCCTGCTGGGGCTGGTCAGCCTCGATGTGCTCCCGCGGCGACTGCGGCTGGATTTCCGCGACGTGTTCACCGAGGGCCTGACCTTTGGCGAGCTGACCGCGGATGCCACCCTGCGCGATGGGGACCTCTACGTGCCGGCCCTGCGCATGGAGGGGCCCTCGGCGCGGGTGCGCCTGAGCGGGCGTACCGGGCTGGTGGCGCGCGACTACGATCACGAGATCGTGGTTGTGCCCAGCCTGCGCACGGCGCTGCCGATTGTCGGGGCGCTGGTGGGCGGACCCGTTACCGGGGTCGTGGTGCTGCTTGCGGAACGCGTGCTGGGGATCGGGGATCAGATAGAAGAGGCGGCCCGTGTCGAGTATGCGGTGACGGGCCCCTGGGACGACCCGCAGGTGCGCGTGCTGGTGGAACCGGCCGCCGATACCGACGGGACCGACAACGACTGACACCAACCGGGGGCGCGGGCCCCTGGCTGGTCTCGCAACGGAAGAGCGAGGTGACATGACTCAGGTAGCGGCCATCCAGATGGCCTCCGGACCCCAGCCCCAGGCGAATCTCCTGGAGGCGAAGCGACTGCTGCAGGAGGCCGCCGACAAGGGCGCCCGCCTGGCCGTGCTGCCGGAGAACTTCGCCTTCATGGGCATGCAGGAGACCGACGTGCTCGGGATCGCGGAGGTCGCCGACGGCGCCGGCCCGCTGCAGGCCTTTCTCGCGGAGCAGGCCCGGCGGCTGGGGCTGTGGATTGTCGGCGGGACCATCCCGCTGCAGACGCAGGGCGGCGAGCGCGCGCGTTCGGCCTGCCTGGTGTTCGACGATCAGGGGCAGCAGGTGGCGCGCTACGACAAGATCCACCTGTTCGACGTGCGTCTGCCGGACAGCACCGAGGCCTACACCGAGTCGAAGGTCTTCGAGCGCGGGGATCAGGTCGTGGTGGTCGACACGCCGGTAGGGCGCATGGGACTGGCAATCTGCTACGACCTGCGTTTCCCCGAGCTGTTCCGGGCGCTGCTGGACCAGGGCGCGGAATGGGTTGCGCTGCCTGCGGCCTTCACGGCGCAGACCGGGCAGGCGCACTGGGACGTCCTGCTGCGGGCGCGGGCGATCGAGAACCAGTTCTACATGCTCTCCGCCGCCCAGGGTGGCTTCCACGTGAACGGCCGCGAGACTTACGGGCACAGTGCCCTGGTGGACCCCTGGGGCCGCGTGGTGGGACAGTTGCAGCGCAATCCCGGGGTGCTGCTGGCCGATCTGGACCCGGCCCAGGCCGAACGCATCCGCAACAGCTTTCCGGCCGTGGAGCACCGCCGCCTGCCGTGCCCCGGAGCCATCTGACGGCGGGCCCGCTCTAACCCGGATGTTTCATCAATTGCACGCGCCCTCGCGGGTCTCTTGTCCGCACAGGAGAGTTTTCCTCAGTCGGCCGTATCGCCAATACGCCACTCCTTCGAAAAATCCCCTGTGCGGCCAATATCCTGCGCGGTCATCACGCGAATTCATGAAACATCCGGGTTAAACCCGCAACGCCCGCGCGCTTGAAAGCGCGGGTGCTGCCCCAAGCTCCATACTGGATACCCAAACGCTGGTCCGTCCTCGATACAGACGGGGCAGCGGATCTCCGGAACCCGAGAGGACTCCATGATCGATCGCCTTGCACAACAGACCCTGCTCGACCCCGCCGGCCTCGGCGACAGCGAGCTGAGCACCCTTCTGGGCACCACCTTCGGTCACGGTATCGACGGGGGTGACTGCTACTTCCAGTTCGCCAGCCAGGAGGGCTGGTCACTGGAGGACGGCATCGTGAAATCGGCCAGCTTCAATATCGAGCGCGGGGTCGGCATCCGCGTGGTGCGCGGCGAGCAGACCGGGTTTGCCTACTCCGACGACATCGCGATGCCGGCCATGCTGGAGGCCGCGAAGACCGCCCGCAGCATTGCCAGTGCCGGCCAGAGCGGGCGCATCGCAGTGGCGTCGCGCTCGCCCTCGCGCCCGGCGCTTTATGCCCCCGACAACCCGCTGGATTCACTCGACGAGCAGACCAAGATCGACCTCCTCAAGGAGGTGGATGCCGTGGCCCGCGCCGAGGATTCCCGGGTGACCCAGGTGATGTGTTCGCTGGCCGGGGTGCACGAGGTCGTGCTGGTGCTGAATGCCCAGGGCGAGCTGACCACCGACGTGCGTCCCCTGGTGCGCCTGAACGTGCAGGTGATCGTCGAACAGGGCGGGCGCCGCGAGTCGGGCACCTCCGGCGGCGGTGGCCGCTTCGGTTACCAGTACTTCCGCGAGGGCGGCCGGGCGGCGGGCTACGCCCGCGAGGCCGTGCGCCAGGCCCTGGTGAACCTGGAGGCGCGCGAGGCCCCGGCCGGTACCATGAAGGTGGTGCTGGGGCCGGGATGGCCGGGCGTGCTGCTGCACGAGGCCATCGGCCACGGGCTGGAGGGGGATTTTAACCGCAAGGGGACCTCGGCGTTCTCCGGGCGCATCGGCGAGCAGGTCGCGGCGAAGGGCATCACCATCGTCGACGATGGCACCCTTGAAGGTCGCCGCGGCTCGCTGAACGTCGACGACGAAGGCAACCCGACCCAGCAGACGGTGCTGATCGAGGACGGCGTGCTGCGCGGCTACATGCAGGACGAGATGAATGCGCGCCTGATGGGCACACGGTCCACCGGCAACGGCCGCCGCGAGTCGTACGCCCGGCTGCCGATGCCGCGCATGACCAATACCTACATGCTCGGCGGAGACGCCGATCCGGAGGAGATCCTGGCCTCGGTGGACGACGGCCTGTACGCAGTCAATTTCGGCGGCGGGCAGGTGGATATCACCTCCGGCAAGTTCGTGTTCTCCGCCTCGGAGGCCTACCGGGTGGAGAACGGCAAGGTGACGTATCCGGTCAAGGGTGCGACCCTGATCGGGAATGGCCCGGATGTCCTGACCCGGGTGTCGATGATCGGGAACGACATGAAGCTCGATTCCGGTATCGGTACCTGCGGCAAGGAGGGCCAGGGCGTGCCGGTCGGCGTGGGTCAGCCCACGCTGCGTATTGATGGCATGACCGTGGGCGGTACCCAGGCGGCCTGAGCGCCGGGCACCGGATAGACGGCGACAAGGAGGCAGCAATGAATCTCGATTTCCTCGAACAGGAACGTTCCCTGCCGGAAGGGCATGGCCACGACAAGATCGTGCAGTGGCATGTTTTCCGTGCGCGTGAGAAGGCCGAGCAGTTTGCCCACCACGTCGAGCTAAGCGGCGGCCAGGAACTGGTGGGCGGCTGGACGCGCGACAGCGTCGGCATGCTCTACTGGGTCGGCGTGCACGTCGACGACCTCGAGCGCTGGGGTAACGCCGGCGCGGTTCACAAGCACGGCACCCGGTTCGACTAGAAGGCCCTCGACCGGTCCCCGCCCCGGGCCATACGGTCCGGGGCCTTTTCCTCAAGATCCCCGATCAGTCATCGAGTAGCGGAACCCTGCATGAGCACATCTCCCGAACGCGTGAGCCCGGAACCCGTGTCCCAGGACGGCGAGGTCCAGGCCCTGTCCCATTCGCCGGAATCCCTTCAGGCACGGGTGCAGCGCACACTGGAGGCCGCGCGCGAGCGCGGCGCCTCGGACGTCCAGACCGTGGTCAGCCACAGCGTCGGGCTGGAGCTGGGCGTGCGCAAGGGCGAGATCGAGACCCTGGAGCACGAGCGCGACCAGAGCCTGTCGCTGATCGTCTATTTCGGCCAGTCCAAGGGGGCGGCCTCTACCACCGATTTCAGTGACCAGGCCCTGATTGACACCGTCGAGGCGGCCTGCCGCATCGCCCGCTACACCGAGCCGGACCCGTACGCCGGCATGCCCGATCCCGCGTTCAAGGCGGCCGACTGGGACGACCTCGACCTGGATCACCCCTGGGACTGCAGCGCTGCCGAGGCCACCGAACTGGCCCGTACCATCGAGGCCGCCGGGTTCGCGGCCGACGAGCGCATCGAGAATTCCGAGGGCGCCAGCGTCAGCACCCGGCGGGCGATCGCCTTTCTGGGCGACAGCCAGGGGTTCATGGGGGGCTATCGCAGCACGCGGCACTCGCTGTCCTGTGCGCTGGTGGCGCGCGACGACGCCGGCATGCAGCGCGACTATGCCTATACCGTCGCGCGCCACGCGGACGATCTGACCGCGGCCGAGCAGATCGGGCGCGAGGCCGCCGAACGCACCGTGCGCCGGCTGGGCGGGCGCAAGTTGTCCACCCGCAACTGCCCGGTGCTGTTCGCGCCGGAGATGGCCCGCACCCTGATCGGCAGCTTCACCCGGGCGATCTCCGGCCCGGCGCAGTACCGCGAGAGCTCGTTCCTGCTGAACGCCGTTGGCGAGAACGTGTTCCCCGCCTGGATGCAGATCGAGGAGCGTCCGCTGACCCCGCGTGCGCTGGGCAGCGCGCCCTTCGACGGGGAGGGCGTGCGCACCCGCAATCGTCCCCTGATTGCCGACGGCGTGCTGCAGAGCTATACGCTCGACAGCTACGCCGCCCGCCGTCTGGGGCTCGAGAGCACCGGTAACGCCGGGGGCGCGCGCAACGTGACCGTGGCCCCGGGCGACAAGGACTTTGCCGCCCTGCTGGCCGAGATGGGAACCGGATTCCTGGTCACCGAACTGATTGGCCAGGGCGTGAACATGGTCACCGGCGACTACTCGCGGGGCGCGGCCGGCTTCTGGGTGGAGAACGGCGAGCTGCAGTACCCGGTGGAGGAGATCACCATCGCCGGCAGCCTGAAGGACATGTTCCAGCGGATGGCAGCCGTGGGCACCGACGTCGACCGCCGCGGCAACATCCACACCGGCTCTATCCTGATCGAATCCATGACGGTCGCCGGCGACTGACCCCGCCCCAACTGCGCTGTGGGTGCTCGTGCCGGGCACCGACAGCGCATTCCCCCGCATCACCCGCACTGCTACTCTCGTTTCGGGGCCGCGTGGCCCGGGACCCGCGACCGGCCTGTCCCCGTGGGGTAGGTGTCTCCCGATGGCGAGAAACGGCCATGAATTTCTTCGAACAGCAGGATCAGGTGCAGCGCAGGACCCGCTGGTTGCTGGTCCTTTTTGCGCTGGCGGTGCTGCTGGTCGTCGGGGCCCTGGGTGTCCTCGTCTGGTCCCTGGGCGGCGGGAGTATGGCCATCGCCTGGACCATGGGGATCACCGCGGGGCTGATGGTGCTGGCGAGTCTGTATCGCGGCTGGCAGCTGCGTAAGGGTGGCGGTGGCTTGATCGCGCGGGAGATGGGGGGTATCCGGCTCGCAGGCCATCCCGCGGACCCGCAGCAGCGGCAATTGCGCAACGTGGTCGAGGAGATGGCCATCGCCTCGGGGGTGCCGGTGCCCGAGGTGTACGTACTGGAGCAGGACCTGGGCATCAATGCCTTCGCCGCCGGCTTCGCGCCGAACGATGCGGTGGTCGCCGTTACCCGCGGCGCGCTGGACAGCCTGGAGCGTGCCGAGTTGAAGGGCGTGGTCGCGCACGAGTTCGGGCATATCCTCAATGGCGACATGCGTCTGAACATGCGCCTGATCGGCGTTCTCTACGGGATCGAGGTCCTGGCGCTGCTGGGGCAGGGCGGGCTGGCGCGCCGGCGGCGCCGCCACAAGGGGGATGTCACGGAAACCGGGGTCGGCGTGCTCAGCGTCACCCTGATCGTGGTCGGCTATGCGGGGTTGGCCCTGGCGCGCTGGATCCGGGCGGGGATCTCGCGCCAGCGCGAATACCTGGCGGATGCCCATGCAGTGCAGTTCACCCGCGAGCCGGACGGCCTGGCCGGGGCATTGAAGAAGGTCGCCGCGCGCTATGCCGGGCTGAACGGCAATACCGAGGAGATTACCCACATGCTGTTCGCCAGCGACGCGATCGGGCAGATCTTCGAGACCCACCCACCCCTGCTGGATCGCGTGCGCATCCTGCAGCCGCAGTTTGATCCGGAGGAGCTAAAGGGGCTGCGCGAGCGGCTCAATGCGCGGGTGCGCGAGCGCGCTCGCGAGCGGGCCGTGGACGGGATGCAGCGCGAGCGCGAGGGGACCCTGCCCGGTGCGGGGGCCGTGGGCGATGCCCTTGGCGGGCACCCGGCGCTGACCCACATCCTGGGGGCGGGCATGCTGCTCACGGCCATCCCGGGGCCGCTGGCCTGGGCGGCGCGCTCGGAGGCGCGGGCGATCGATGTGGTGTTGTATTTGCTCCTGAGCCGCGAGACGGAGGCGCGCGAGCGGCAGCTGGCGATGATTGGCGAGGCGCTGGGTGTGGAGCGCCAGGAGGCCGTGGGCCGCCTGCAGCACGTGGAACCGGTGCTGCGCGAGGACCTGCGCCTGCCACTGCTGGAACTCGCGTTTCCGGCACTGCGCCGGCTGGACCGTCACGAACGGGCCCGCCTTCGGGGGCTGGTCGATCGCCTGATCCATGCCGATGGCCGGGTGGCGGTGTTCGAGTACGCGCTGGGGCGTCTACTCGAGCGGCAGCTCCGGGACGTACAGGACCCCGAAGCCGCCTCACGCCCTCGCCATGCCTCGCTGGAGGCGCACCAGGAAAACGCGCACTACCTGCTGGCGGTGCTGGCGCATCACGGTCATCCGGACGACCCCGCCGCGGCCCGCGCCGCATTGACCGCCGGTGTCGGCGTGCTCACCGGCGCGCTGCCACTGGCGGCCGAGATCCCGGAGGCCCTGACCGGAGCGGCCGGGGCGCGCGCCTGGGCCCGGGTCCTGGACCGGGTGCTGGAACAGCTGGATGATCTGCGCATGCGCGACAAGGACCGCCTGATCCGCGCGATGGTGGCCACCGCGAGTCATGGCGGGCAGGTGGTCACGGCCGAGGTCGAGCTGCTGCGGGTGATGGCGGCCTCGCTGCACGTCCCATTGCCGCTGGCGCTGGACGACTTTGCCATCGGAACGTCGGCCGGGGAGGGGGCTGGTTGACGCCGATACCGACGGATCTTGTGGCGGCTGCCTGCCTGAAATCGGGTCGAAGCGTATAGGCCCGAAATTAAATTCGCAGGCAAGTGTCGGATAAAAAGGGGGTTTTGGTGCAGCGCACGAGAAAATCCGAAAAAACACTATCAATGCGCAGCCGTTTGGGCGGACAATGGCCGCGAGGTAACGGTAACAGGCTCCATGCAGCACCAGGCGACACCCCGCAAGGGGCGTTCAGATTCGCAGTTCCGGTCCCGGTTGGGGCCGCAGAGAATCACGATCAATCTTCACCGTCGTTCGGTTGCCCTCCAGTCTCTCCCCCTCGAAATCCCAATCTACTATGAACAATCAGAGGTAACCGAAATGGCTACAGGTACAGTGAAGTGGTTTAGCGACGAAAAAGGCTTTGGCTTTATTACCCCGACCGATGGCTCCAAGGACGTGTTCGTCCATCACAGCGCCATCCAGGGTAGCGGCTTCAAGTCGCTGGCCGAAGGCCAGAGCGTCTCGTTTGACGTCGAGCAGGGCCAGAAGGGTCCGGCTGCCGCGAACGTCGAAGCGCAGTAAGACAACCCCGGCGCTCAAGCGCCAGGTTGTCGGAGAGCCCCGCCTTGTGCGGGGCTTTTTTTGTGGTGCATTACGCGCTACGCGAGATGGACTGTGCGGTGATCGATACCCGTCTGCGTTGATCCAGACCGGTGGCTTTCATCGTGAGCATCCGCAAAATGTTCGCGAAAGGCCGATCCATGGGGGCGGACGTGTTGGTTTTCGGTTCAGAAAATCATTTCGACTCCAAGGCCAAGGGCCCAGGCCTCGCGCCGGTCGGGGTCGCGATCGCCGCGTGGCCAGAAATGCCCGAGTATGACCTCGCCGATCAGCCAGTCGCGGTAGACGGGCTGGCGATAGATCCCGCGCAGGCCGTATTCGCGTACTTTCACCGGTCGGGCGGTCTCGCCGTTGGCCAGTGCCTCCAGTGAGATCTCCCGCTCCGGCCCGAAGGTGTGAAACACCCCCAGGGCAGTGGACCAGGCCGCCCCCCGCGTCTCTGTGCTGACAGTGGCGGAATTGCGCCAGCGAAATGCGCGGCGCTCGGTGAGTGCGTGGGCCAGGTTGAGGGATGTGGTCGCGCCTAGCCCATCGCTGGAGGACACGAACAGGGTCTCGCGAAAATGCAGCGTGGTGGTGTCATTCGGCCAGAAGATCCGGCGGTAGCGCGCCTGGGCATACGGCTTGTAGCCGCTGCGGACGCCCAGACGCAGGTCGACGTGCTCGCGCAGGTGATAGCCAAGTCCGCCGAACCAGGTCTGGTCCTCGTCACGGTCCTCCGGAAGCAGGAGCCATGGGCGTGAAAAAGTCTCTGGCTGATCCTCGACCAGTTCGTCCTCCGCGCCGCGTCCGAGGAACAGGTAGGCACGCTCGTTGACGTTGGGCATGGTCACGTTCAGGCGGAATCGCGCGGAGGCCTCGAGACCCTTGTCTTCGCGGTGGAGGCCACTGATCCGGATGCGCCCTGAAACCTCGCCACCGTTGTCCTCGAAGGGCTTGTCGCCGAACCAGCCATCGATGCTGCGAACCAGCCAGTGGGTCAAGTCGCGGGTGCCCTCGCGTGTCTGGTGAAGCCATTGGGGGGCGAATTTTCCGACGTCTGTGTCCTCGGCGGCGTGAGCGGGCGCCAGGGACAGGAACAGCAGCAGGACGAGACTCGGACATCGGCGCATGTGGTGGTGGCTCGAAGGGCAGGGGCGGGCTCATTGGGCGCCTCGCCGGACGAAGCATTGCCCCTAATACTACGATCAGGCCCCTTGTTGGCGCCTGCGAAGGCGGCGGAACGAACACAAACCCGGGGGCTTGTCAGTCCCGCATGGCAGGCCGCGCGAATGGCGTGTCCGCCCGGTCTACGGGTGTTTTTGCCGGATCGACAATGCAGGGGGTGCTGGGTGAGTCGAACAAGGCGTGGCACAGTACCCGCATGACGGAAGACAGGATGGTATCCAGAGAACAATTGCCTGAGGTGCTCGATCGAGCCTCCGTGCTGGGCGAGGTCTGGCAGCATTTCCCGGAGAACATGTTTCTGATCCGGGTCGACGGGCCGGACTTCGTTGTGGAGGCGGCCAACGCGAAGATGCAGGAGCTGTTTGCGCAGGACTGCACGGGCAGGCGTCTGCATGACATTCTTCCGTGGCATGTCGCGGAGGAGGTGGTGGCGCACTATCGCGAGTGCCTGCGCAGAAACGCGCCGCTGCGTTACGAGGAGCATGCCGCCTTCCGCAATGCTCAGGGGAAGGAGAAGGAGGGACACTGGCTGACGCTGCTGCTGCCGGTGCATGATGGGCAGGGGGCGATCACGCACCTGTTCGGGGTTTCCCAGGACGTAACCGAGCTGCGCCTGGCGCGCGCCAGCCTGGAACGCTACAACCGGGACCTCGAGGCCGTGATCGAGGAGCGTACAAAGGCTCTGAACCAGGCCAACCGGGAACTTGAGGAAGCGAACCGGCGGCTGGAGACGCTCGCATCCTGTGACCCCCTCACCGGGGTCGGCAACCGCCGGCATTTCCAGGCGCGGGCCGAGAGCGAGATGGAGCGGGCACGCCGTCACGGCAGTCCGCTTTCACTGCTGATCTTCGACCTTGACGGCTTCAAGCGGATTAATGACGAATCCGGCCATGCCGCCGGCGACACGATCCTCAAGCGGGTTACCGAGACCGCGCAGGCAACGCTGCGCGAAGCGGACCTTCTGGGACGCTTTGGTGGCGACGAATTCGTGGTCCTGCTACCGCAAACAACCCTGGCCGCCGCGCGTCGGATGGGCGAGCGTCTGCAGGCACGGGTGCAGGACGAGGCGGGCGTCTCGATCAGCCTCGGGGCGGCCGGCTTCCTCGCCGACGACACGCACCTCGAACCCCTGGTCCACCGCGCGGACGCCGAACTCCTCGCTGCCAAGCGCGCCAGGGCCAGGCGCTAATTCAGGATCCCAGGTTCGTTACAGGCCCGGTCAGAGGCCGAAGATTTCGGACTTGAGGTTCCACTTGGAGGCGAGGGTCTCGGTGGCGTTGAGGAATTCTTCGGCGCGGGTCGGGTGGTTCCACTGTCCTTTGGCGATCCAGGCCAGGGCGGTGTCGCGGTCCGGGGCGAGGGACAGGATGTGGATCAGTTCGCCGGCGTCGGCGCCGATCACCTCGCCGCCCAGCAGGGCCCCGGTGTCCATGTCGCCGATCAGGCGGACGAAGCCCTCGGGCTCGTCCTGGCCCAGTGCGCGCGGGGAGGTCTCGAAGGCGGCGAAGCCGACCGCCGGTTCCAGTTCCTCGTCCTCGGCGTCGTCCTCGTCCATGCCCAGCCGGGCCATCTCGACCGCGGAGTAGATGGCGATCGGGACGAAGCGTTCGTCCTGCTCGCGGGTGTTGCCGTTCTGGATGTTCTCGACCGCGATGGTCGCATCGGCCAGGGCATGGTTGGCGGTCTGCCACTCGCTGGCGACGTCGCCGATGGCGTAGATGTTGTCGACGTCGGTCTGCAACGTGGGGCGACGCTTCACGAAGCCGCGGGCGTCGGTCTTCACCCCGATCGCGTCCAGGTTCAGGCCCTCGGTGTGTGGCGTGCGCCCGGTCCCGAGCAGGACCCAGTCGACCTCGAAGGTGTTGCCTTCGCTGTCGGTGATGGTGACGCCGTCGTCCGAAGCCTCGACGCTTTCGTAGCCCTTGACGCGGGTGGGCTCGACGCCGTCCTCGGCCAGGCGTTCCTTCAGGGTTCCCAGCGCCTGGGGGCTGAATTTCTGGCCGGACAGCGGCTTGGAGCGACTCAGCCAGGTCACGTCCTTGCCGAGATGGTGAAAGATCCAGGCGAACTCGGTGGCGACCACACCGGAGCCGATGAGGGCGACGCGCTGGCCGGCCGGCGGCTTGTCATCGAACAGCATGTCGGTGGTGAGCACGCGGCCGGGCGCCGCCTCGAAGGGCGCGGGCACGCTGGCGGTGGCGCCGGTGGCGATGATGGTGTGGCGGGCGCTGACGGTCTCGGCGCCGTCGTCGGTGACGACCTCCAGGGTCTCGGCGTCGCGGAAGCTCGCAGCTCCATGGCGGTACTGGATCTTCAGGTGTTTCATGTAGCCGAGGTAGGAGTTGCGCACCTCGGTGACGACGTCTTTCTGGTGGTCCCAGGCCTTGCCCATGTCGGCGCTGAGGCTGCCGCTGATGCCACGGCCTTCGAAGTGGCGCTGGGCGGCGACGGTGCGGGCGGTGTGGTACCAGTCCTTCTTGGGTACGCAGCCGCGGTTGAGGCAGCAGCCGCCCCAGTCGCCCTTCTCGATGATGACGACGTTCAGTCCGCGCAGGGCACCCAGGACGGCGGCACGATAGCCCCCGGGGCCACTGCCGATGATGGCCAGGTCAAAGGTTTCGCTCATGATGGTTACTCGTCGGTCAGATCAATGATCGGGTCGTGCCATTCCAGCTGCGTCAGGTTCAGCTCGAACACGCGGCCGTCGGCCTCGTAGTCGAAACGCACCGGGACATGGCGCAGTTCGCGGGCGAACCAGGCGGACAGGGCGACGTCGCTGTCCTGGCTGCGGCGGTCGATGCGGATGGTCTCCACGCGGCCGATCGGGGAGTCCATCGTTTCGCGCCCGGCGTATTCGAACTGGTATTCGCGCAGGCGGTCGCGTTCCAGGGCCTGGACGGTCACGCGATCGCCCTCGCTGGCCAGCTCGCCGGTCTCCAGACGCTGCATCATCAGGTACAGCGAGCCGAGGAAGTCCAGGGTCCGTTCCGGCACCTCGAGTTCGAAGCGCTCGCCGTTGATGGTGCCGATCGCGCGGTGGGTTTCCCAGTCGAAGCGGGTTTCGACCTTGCGTTCCCGGCGCGGGGTGATCTGCTGGCTGCGCGACTGGACCAGCTGCAGATCGCCGTTGCGGGTGTTCATCAGAGCCTCGCGGCTCAGCTCGAAGCGGCCCAGGATGCGCAGGAAGCCGGAGACATGGGCATCCATCGCCATGCGGGTCTGGACGTCCTCGTGGTTGAGGGTGATGCGCGCCTTGAGCGTGTTGCCCATGGCGCTGGCCTCGTAGCTGGCGGTGTAGGGCGGGATCGGCCGCAGGTCGCGGTCCGCGGCTGCCGGGGTGGCCAGCAGGGCCAGTAGCAGGGCCGGCACCAGGGCCAGCATCATGGAAACGGCACGCCGGGTCATCGCGCGGCTAGCTCCGGTCCTCAGGGCCTGAACGTTCATGGGTGTCCTCGTCGAGTTGCAGCGGTGCCTCAAGCGGCCTGCCGTCGCCCTGCAGGATCCGCCCGGACCACTGAATTTCGCCTGAACACACGCGGCGCACGACTTCGGGGTACAGCCGATGCTCGGCCCGCTGCACGCGGGCGGCCAGGGTGTCGGGCGTGTCGTCGGGCGCCACCGGCACGCGGGCCTGCATGATCACCGGCCCGCCGTCCAGCTCGGGGGTGACGAAGTGGACGCTGGCACCGTGCTCGGTCTCGCCATCGGCCAGGGCGCGGGCGTGGGTGTCCAGGCCGCGGTACTTGGGCAGCAGTGAGGGATGAATGTTCAGCATGCGGCCGGTGAAGCGGTCCACAAAACCGGGGGTCAGGATGCGCATGAAGCCGGCCAGGATGACCAGGTCGGGGGTGTAGTCCTCGATGGCATCGGCAAGATCGGCATCGAAGGCCTCGCGCGAGGGGTAGTCCCGGTGGTTCAGCACGCGGTGCGGGATGCCGTGGCGTTCGGCGAACTCCAGCCCGCCGGCATCCGGGCGGTTGCTGATGACCCCGACCACGCGCCCCGGGATGCGCCCCTGTTCGCAGGCCTCGATCAGCGCTCCGAGGTTGCTTCCGCGCCCGGAGATCAGTACTACCAGGCGCCGCGCGGTCGTGTCCGGTTGCTCGATGGGTCCGCTCATGCGGCGGCGTAGGTGACGCCGGGCTGGTACTCGTCGCGTTCGCGGATCACGCCGATCGGCCAGCTGCGGATGCCGGCCCGGGCGAGCTGCGAACTGGCGGCCTCGACCCGGTCCTCGGGAAGGATCACGGTCATGCCGATGCCGCAGTTGAAGGTGCGCAGCATCTCTTCATCGCTGATGTCGCCGGCCTGCTGCAGCCACTGGAACACCGGGGGGCGGGCCCAGCTGTCCGGGTCGATGCGCGCGCCGAGGGTGTCCGGCAGGACGCGCGGGAGGTTCTCGGTCAGGCCGCCGCCGGTGATGTGGGCCATGGCGTGCACCGGGAACTCCTCCAGCAGCTCCAGCAGCGGTCGCACGTAGATCCGGGTGGGGGCCATCAGGGCCTCCCCGAGGGTGACGCCGTCGCCATCCGGCAGCGGGGTGTCGAGGCGGGCGCCGGCGTGCTCCAGCACGCGCCGGATCAGGGAGTAGCCGTTGGAGTGCGGGCCGCTGGCCTCCAGACCGAGGACCACGTCCCCGGCCGCGACCCGGCTGCCGTCGATCAGGGCGTCCTTCTCGGCGATGCCGACCGCGAACCCGGCGACGTCGTAGTCCTCGCCCTGGTACATCCCGGGCATCTCGGCCGTCTCGCCGCCGATCAGGGCGCAGCCGGCCTGCTCGCAGCCCTCGGCAATGCCGGTGACTACGTCCGCGGCGATGTCCACGTCCAGGTGGCCGGTAGCGTAGTAGTCGAGGAAGAACAGCGGTTCGGCGCCCTGGACGACAATGTCATTGACGCACATCGCGACCAGGTCGATGCCGATACTGTCATGACGACCGCTCTCCTGGGCCAGGCGCAGCTTGGTGCCGACGCCGTCGGTGCCGGACACCAGCACCGGCTGCCGGTAGCGGTCCATCGGCAGCTCGAACAGGGCACCGAAGCCACCCAGGCCGGCCATCACGCCGGGGCGCCGGGTACGCGCCGCGTGCGGCTTGATGCGTTCGACCAGCTCGGCGCCGGCCTCGATGTCGACACCGGCCTCGCGGTAGGTCAGGCCTGAACGGGATTCGGACATGGGTTCCCCGATGTTGAGTAAGCGCGGGTGGAGGCCGCGCGCTGCGGCGGTCTCGCAGAACCCGGCATGGTAGCGAGCCGGCTGCGGGCGTGCAAAGCAGGCCGGGACCCGCGGACGCCCTCGCGCCCGGTTGTCGCGAGCTTTCCCGGGCCCCCGGCCCGGCGCTTCCGGTCAGGGAGGCTGTGGTATTTTGTGGCGCCTGTCGAACGACGGAACGAGACCATGTCCCTGCATCCCCGAGCCTATCCGCGCCTGGCCCTGTTGCTGGGTCTGCTTTTTCTCATGCTGGCGCCGCCTGCCGCGGCCGACGGTCCGCTGGTGGTAACGGTCTCGTCCGAGGACGAGACGCAGGCGCTGGAGGAGGGTCTGGAGCAGGCGCTGGTGCGGCTGGCCGGGCTGCGCTCGGAGCCGGTGCTGGCGCTGGTCGACGAGATGCTGGAGGCGCGCGACGACGCGGGCTGGATCGCGGCGCTGGAACGTCGCCAGCAGGTGGACGACGGTGCTTACCGCCTGGAGTTCGACCGCTTCCGCCTGCGCACCGCGCTGCGCGATGCCGGTGTGCCGGCCCTGCTCGGGGAGCGCCCGGCGCTGCTGGTCTGGGCCGTCCACGACGCGGGCGGGCAGCGTGACCTGCTGGGGGATACGGTGGACGGGCCGGGGGTCCTCGCCGCGCTGGGCGATCTGGCTGAGGCCCGCGACATGCCCCTGCTGTTCCCGCTGGGTGACCTGCAGGACCGCCGGGCCGCGCAGCCCTCCGATATCGTCGGCGGGGTGACCGAACCGCTGGTGGAGGCCGCCCGCCGCTACGAGGCCGACGGCGTCCTGCTGCTGCACGTGCGTGAGACGGCGGGCGGGGCCGAGGCGCGGGTGATCGCCGTGCACGACGCCCGTGAGTACCGCAGTTCCGCGCGCGGCGAGAGCCCCGCCGCGGCGGCGCGCGAGGCGGTGGCGATCGGCCTGGATCAGGTGGGTGAGTCCCTGGCGCGAGTCGCGGCCGAACCCGAATGGTTGCGCCTGGGCTTTGCGGGTATCCAGGGCTATGGCGCCTTCGAGCGGCTGCGCGCGGAGCTGACGCGGCTGCAGGCGGTGGAGGCGGCGCGCCTGGATTCCCTGGCCGGCGACAGCGTGGTGCTGCAGGTCCGCACCGGGCTGGACCGGGATGACCTGGTGGATCTGCTGCGCGGTTCCGGCTTCGCCCGGGCCGAGGTCCCGGACGCCACAGTCGAGGCCGACGCCTGGCTGAGCCGGCCCTGAGCGTTGCCGCGTCGAACCGGATGCTGCCTCGTCACCAGATCCCCAATGCCGTCACGATCGGCCGGATCCTCCTGATCCCGCCGATCGTCGTGCTGTTGGCGCTGGAGCACTACCTGGTGGCGGTCGTGTTGCTGGCGATCGCCGGGCTGAGTGACGCCCTGGATGGCTGGTTGGTGCGGCGCTACGGCTGGCACACGCAGCTGGGCGCCTGGCTGGATCCGGCGGCGGACAAGCTGCTGATGCTGGGGGTCTACGTGGCCGTGACCCTGTCGGGACTGCTGCCGTTGTGGCTGCTTTTGCTGGTGGTGGGACGTGATGTCTGGCTGACCGCCGGCTCCGCGCTGTACCGGCTGTTTGTCGGGCCCCTGGCGATCCGGCCGCTGCTGATCAGCAAGGTGAACACCTTTCTGCAGATCACGCTGGTGCTGGTGGCGATCGTGAAGGTCGGCCTGCTGGCGCTGGACCCGATCTGGGTGCAGCTGCTGATGATTGTCGTGGCCTTCACGACCCTGGCCAGCGGCCTGGCCTATACCGTGCAGTGGGGGTATTACGCCTGGCGCCACCTGCGTGGACATCCGTATGCGGCGGGAACATCGGGGAGAAAATCATGACGACGCCGGCCCTGGATCGAAGCTGGCCGCTATCGGCTGCGACCCTTGCCGCCCTGGTCGGGCTCCTTCTGCTGGGCGGGGCGCTGTACCTGCTCGCGCCGATCCTCACGCCCTTCGTCGTGGCGCTGCTGATCGGCTATCTGTTCAATCCGCTGGTGACCCGCCTGGCGGCGCGCACCGGGCGCTCGCGCACCCTGGCCACCGTGGTCATCTTCCTGCTGGTGATGCTGGGGCTGGCGGCGCTGATCCTGATCCTGATCCCGCTGGCGATTGCCCAGTTCGAGCGGCTCACGCTGGCGATGCCGCAGATCCTCGGCTGGTTCGACGGGCAGGTGCGTCCGTGGCTGGAGGACCTGGCCGGGGACAGCCTGCCGCCCCTGGACGCCGGCGCCCTCCAGGGGCTGGTCGCCGAGCACTGGCGCGAGGCCGGCGGGCTGGCCGGCGGCGTGCTGCAGTGGATCGGCAGTTCCACCGGCGCGCTGGTGCTGGGGGTGCTGAACCTGGTACTCATCCCGGTCGTGAGTTTCTATCTGCTGCGCGACTGGCCGCGCGTTCTGAACGGGTTGCGCGACCTGCTGCCGCAGACTTGGCGCCCGGCGGTGCTCACCTTTGCTGCGGAGTCGGACGAGACGCTCGGGGCCTTCCTGCGCGGGCAGCTGCTGGTGATGCTGGCACTGGGCCTGTTCTATGCGGTCACGCTGACCGTGGCCGGGGTCGAGATGGGGCTGGCGATCGGACTGATCGCGGGGCTGGTGAGCTTCATTCCCTATGTCGGCGTGATCGTGGGCGTGCTGCTGGCCAGCGCAGCGGCGCTGGTGCAGGGCGATGGCTGGACCCTGCTGCTGATCGTGCTGGCGATCTTCGCCGTCGCGCAGGTGCTGGAGTCCATGGTCCTTACGCCCTGGCTGGTGGGGGACCGGACCGGCCTGCATCCGGTCGCCGTGATCTTTGCCGTGCTCGCGGGTGGTCAGTTGTTCGGCTTCTTCGGCGTGCTGCTGGCGCTGCCGGTGGCGGCGATCCTGGCCGTCGGCGTGCGGCATCTTCTGGTGCATTACCGGCGCCTGAATGCCGGGGAAGCGTCCTCGAAGCGGGAGGCCCCCGGGGAATGAGTGCCGGTCAGGGTCGCGAGGCTGCCCCCCAGCGCCAGCTGCCGCTGGATCTACGCCTGCGGGACACGTCGCGCTTTGCCGGCTTCTATCCCGGCAGCAACCCGCTCGCCCGGGATGCGGTGGAGGCCCTGGCCGTCGGATTCGGGATGACCGAGCCGCAGATCCTGCTGCACGGCCCGTCCGGCGTTGGCAAGACCCACCTGCTGCAGGCGGCCTGCCATCAGGGCCACGAACGCGGCGAGCCGGTGGCGTACTTGCCGCTGGGCGAGGTCGCATCCGCCCCGCCGCTGGCCGTGCTGGACGGCCTGGAGCGTGCCCGCCTGGTGGCACTGGACGATCTCGACCAGGTGGTCGGGCAGGGTGACTGGGACGAAGCTCTGTTCGGGCTGCTGAACCGCCTGCGCGATGGCGGCTGCCGGGTGTTGTTGGCGGCGACTCACGCGCCGGACGGGCTGGACAGCCGCCTGCCGGACCTGACGTCGCGGCTGGCGTGGGGGCCGGTGTTCCGCATGCAGGCACCGGAGGAGGACGACCTCAAGCGCATCCTCGCCCAGCGCGCCGCACTGCGCGGGCTGGAGCTGCCGGAGGCGGTGGCCGACTACCTGCTGCGCCACTATCGCCGTGACCTGGTGGCGTTGCTGGAACTGCTGGACCGCCTGGACCTGGCCGCCCTGGCGGAACAGCGGCGCCTGACCATCCCCTTTGTCCGCGACCAGCTCGCGCGTTCCTGACGTTCACCACGAAGCGTCCGACGAAGGGCGAGGTCAAGGTCAAGGACGGCTTACAGGAAGGTGAGAAGACGGGAAGGTTCTGGATGGGGGCCGAGGGAGTAAGGACCTGTAGGGGTAGCACCCAAGGAGTTCGTCATCCCGGCCGGAGCGTAACGCAGAACCGGGATCTCCGGCGTCGGGAACACTGCCTCGGCGAGATCCCGGATCACCGCTGCGCGGTGTCCGGGGTGACGCGTGTAGGCGAGGCACTGCGCACTGCGGCGGTGTTCCGGGCTATCCGTTCCAGCCAATAAATGGCCTTTCTTCCAGCCTTCCCATCTTCCTGTGAATCGCCCTTGACCTTGCCCTTCTCCGTACGCTTCGTAGTGGGCCCAAAACGCTCAGGAAGCGATTTGGCGGGCGCGGCGGGCGTCCAGCTTGACGTAGAGCAGGCAGCCGGCGAACCAGGCGAGGCTGGCGGCCGTCATCAGCAGGCCGTACAGGCGTGCGTCCGCCGCCGCGGCCAGGGTGATCCCCAGGGTCACGTAGGCCAGCGCCAGCAGGCTGGACCAGGCGTGGGTGTAGCGGCGCCCGTGCAGCATCCCGCGCAGCGGGAACAGCAGCGGCAGGACCAGGATCACCAGTGCCACCGAGATCGGCACGATCTCCGGCGGGTCGATCCATGTGGTCCACACCAGGATCAGGCCGAGCAGGGCCAGGTAGGCGATCAGCGCCAGCCCGCGCGCCGCGAGGATCATGCCGGCTCCCCGGCCTGCAGGCGGCGCGTGATGCGGCCGACCCGCTCGCCCAGTGCCGCGGCGATGCGCTGTTCCTCGCGGGAGACCGGATGTTCGCCCTGGCCGCCGGCGACGTGGCTGGCCCCGTAGGGTGAGCCCCCGGAGGTCGTGGTGCTCAGTTCCGGCACGGTGTAGGGCACGCCGACCCAGAGCATCCCCTGATGGATCAGGGGCATGGCCATGGTCAGCAGCGTGGTTTCCTGGCCGCCGTGCTGGGTGGCGGTGCTGGTGAACAGGCCGAACGGCCGGTCGACGAGACCTCCACTGGCCCACAGGCCGCTGGTGCCGTCGAGGAAGTGCTTCAGCGGCGCGGCCATGTTGCCGAAGCGGGTGGGGGAGCCCATGACCAGCCCGGCGCATTCCTCCAAATCGCGGGTCTCCGCGTAGGGCGGGCCGTCGGCGGGAACCGCCGGGGCGTCGCCGGTGATGTTGGTGCTCACCGGGGGGACGGTGCGCACGCGTGCGACCGCACCGGCCCGCTCGACGCCGCTGGCGACGTGACGGGCCAGCTCGGCGGTCGCGCCGTAGCGGCTGTAGTACAGCACCAGGACCTCGGGGGCCGCGCTCACGACAGGATCTCCAGCACCTGCTCGGGGGGGCGCCCGATGCGCGCATGGTCGCCGTGCACGAGGATCGGCCGCTCGATCAGTCTCGGGTGCTGGACCATGGTCTGGATCAGGGCCTCGTCATCCAGCTCCGCATCCTTCAGGCCCAGTTCGCGGTACTCCGCCTCGCCGGTGCGCAGGAGATCGCGCGGGGCGATGCCCAGCCGGTCGACGATGGCGCGCAGGGTGGCGGCATCCGGCGGGGTCTTCAGGTATTCGACGATCTGCGGCTCCACGCCCTGCTCGCGCAGCAGTTCCAGGGTCGCGCGCGACTTGCTGCAGCGCGGGTTGTGGTACAGCGTAGGGGCATCGGACATGAATCCACTCCGGAGGACAACAAATGACGGAGGCCAATGATAACCATGCCCGCCGCTGGCGTGTCAGCGGCCGGGTACAGGGCGTGTTCTTCCGCGCCTCCACCCGCGACGAGGCCCGGCGGCTCGGGCTGACCGGTTATGCCCGCAACGAACCGGACGGCAGCGTCGAGGTGCTGGCCGTGGGCCCGCGCGAGGCGCTCGACACGCTGGAGGAATGGCTGGCGGACGGGCCGCGCATGGCGCGCGTGGACGCGGTGGAGGCCGAGGAGGTTGAGCCGCCCGAAACCCCGCCACGGGATTTCGCCACGGGTTGAGGCAATGATGCGTCCGTAGCGCCGGGTTGCGGTTGCGGGTATCGGCCCGAGTGGACCCGAAAGGTCGTGACCGGGCTCAGAAGAGCAGGTTGATGACAATCAGCGAGACGACCATGAATAGCAGCGTGACGCCGGCCCCGGCGCGCAGGTAGTCGGCCACGCGGTAGCCGCCCGGGTCCATGATCAGGGCATTGACCTGATGGGTGGGCAGGATGAAGGAGTTGGATGCCGCGATCGCGACGATCAGAGCAAATACCCGCGGGTCGGCGTCGATGCCCATGCCCTGGGCGACGCTCGCGAAGCTGACCGCCAGGGGCACCAGCAGGACCGTGGCGCCGACGTTGGACATCACCAGCGTGAAGAAGGTGGTCAGCAGGAAGACCGCGACCTGCAGCACCCATACCGGCATGCCCTGTAGCTGTTGCATGCCGTTGGTCGCGATCCACTCGCCAGCACCGGAGTTCTCCACCGCCAGACCCAGCGGGATCAGCGAGGCCAGCAGGAACACCGTTTTCCAGCTGATGCCGCGATAGGCCTCGTCCATGCTGATGACGCCGGTGAAGATCATCCCCAGCGCACCGCCCAGCAGGGCGAGCGCCAGGGGCAGGTCGGTGAACAGCACCAGCCCCAGCCCCAGCGCGAGCGAGCCGAGCGCCGCCAGCGGCCGGTGGGTCTTCGAGGCCTCCTGCTTGCGGCGCGGGTAGCGGCTGGTGACCACCACAAAGTCGCGGTCGTCCTCCAGCGCCTGCAGATTCTCCCAAGGGGTATGTACCACCAGGGTGTCGCCGGCCTTCAGCGGGGTATCCGGGACCTCGTCGATGATCAGGTCGTCGCCGCGCTGGATGCGCAGCACCGAGATGCCGTAGGTGCGGCGCATGCCCTTGTCGCGCACCGTTTGCCCGATCAGCTCGGAGCCCGGGGGCACGATGACCTCGGCGATGCCGCCATGGCGGGCGGACAGGGCGCGGGCGAACACGTCCAGTTCGTCCTTCAGCCTCAGGCCGGTCTGTTCGCAGGTCGTCTCGATCGTGGTCACCGGGCCGAGGATCGCCAGATGCGCGCTGCGTTCCAGCTCCACGTCCCGGTTCGGCTCGATGCGGGTTTCGTCGGCTGTCGTGACGCCGACGACATGCACGCCGAAGGTCGCCTCGAAGTCACCGACGCTGAGTCCGGTCAGCGAGCTGTCCTCGCCGAGGCGCGCCTCGCGCACGCCGAAGTCCATCCCGTAGACGTCGCGGAACCAGGCCGAGGTGGTCTGCACACGGCTCTCGTCCGGGTCCTCGCCCTGTGGATCGCGGGCGGGCAGCACCCATTTTCCGAACAGGGCGAAATACAGGATCAGCATGGTCAGCAGGGCCAGCCCGATCGGTGTCACGTCAAACAGCCCGAAACCGTCGACATGCTCCGGCAGCAGGTCGTTCAGCAGGATCAGCGGGCTGGAGGCGACCAGGGTGAGGGTGCCGCCGACGATCGCGGCGAAGCCCATCGGCATCAGCAGGCGCGAGCGCGGGATGCGCGCCGCGGCCCCGATGCGGTTGATCACCGGCATGAACAGCGCGGCGGCCCCGATGTTCTGCATGAAGCTGGTGATGATGCCCACCGCGCCAGAGGTGGTGGCCATCACCCGGCGCTCGGTATGCCCGCCAAAGCGCAGGATCAGGTCGGCCAGGCGGTTCATGACCCCGGAACGGTCCAGCCCGGTGCCGATGATCATCACCGCGATGATCGCGATCACCGCATTCGAGGCGAAGCCGGAGAACAGCGCCTCGCCCTCGACGATCGGGGCGACCCCCGGCACCAGCGCCACCATCCCCAGCAGGAACAGCACGCTCAGCGCCGCCAGGTCGATCCGGATCACCTCGGTCACGAACAGCAGGATTGTCAGCCCCAGCAGGCCGAACACGATCCCCATCTCCAGGGTGAACACGATGCTTTCCACAGCGGTTAGTGACCGCCGCGCACGACGCGATTACTGATCAGTGGTTCATGGGTGCGCATGGCGCGGCCGCTGCCTTCGTTCAGGCGACGTGCGGGCGAACTTCCTGATCGAGCCGATTGCCCAGTGCTTGCTGAGCGCACGCCAGCTCGTAGTGGTCCTGAAGGTTCATCCAGAACTCGGGCGAGGTGCCGAAGTATCGGCCCAGGCGCAGGGCTGTGTCCGCGGTGATAGCGCGCTTGCCGCGAACGATCTCGTTGATCCGGCGGGGCGGCACGCTGATATCCAGCGCCAGGCGATACTGGCTGATCCCGGTCTCTTCCAGGAATTCGGCCAAGTGTTCCCCTGGGTGGATCGGGTTATGCGAATTCTCATCATTCATGGTCGCCTCCAGCAGCCCGCCTATCGGTGGTAGTCCACGATTTCAACCTTGTACGCATGGCCGTCGTGCCATTCGAAACAGATCCGCCATTGCGCGTTGATGCGGATGCTGTACTGGCCCGCCCGGTTTCCTTTGAGCCGTTCCAGGTGGTGCGACGACGGAACCTTCAGGTCGTCCAGTTGGGTGGCGGCATGGATGCGTGCCAGCCGCATCCGCGCACGGCGTACGATGTCGGCCGGCAGCCGGCGAGATGTCCCGCCCTGCGCTACCTGCTCGGCGTCCTTGCCTCGGTAGCTCCTGATCATGAGTTAACATTAACGCGACGCGTTAATAGGTCGCAAGGTTCATGTCCTTGCAGGTCAAATCAGCGTTCAAGGCGTTCGCGCAGGCTGTTAATCAGGTTGTCGAGCGGCAGGTGTTCGGCCTCGGGGGCGCGGCGGTCCTGGTATTCGAGTTCGCCGGCGTCCAGGCCGCGTTCGCCGATGACGATTCGGTGCGGGATGCCGATCAGTTCCATGTCGGCGAACATCACACCGGGGCGCTGTCCGCGGTCGTCCAGCAGGACCTGGAAGCCGGCGGCCTCGAGGTCGTCGTGCAGCTTGTCGGCGGCCTCGCGCACGCGCTGGGATTTCTTCGCGCCGATCGGGCACAGGGCGATGTCGAACGGGGCGATGGCGGTGGGCCAGCAGATGCCGCGCTCGTCGGAGTTCTGCTCGATGGCCGCCGCCACGACGCGCGAGACGCCGATGCCGTAGCAGCCCATGGTCACGACCTGTTCGCGGCCGTCCTCGTCCAGAACCCGGGCGCCCAGGGCCTGGCTGTACTTGTCGCCCAGCTGGAAGATGTGGCCCACCTCGATGCCGCGGCGGATCTCGATCGCCCCGGAGCCGTCCGGCGCCGGCTCGCCCTCGGTGATGTTGCGCAGGTCGGCGGTCTCCGGCTGCGGCAGATCGCGGCCCCAGTTCACCCCGGTCAAGTGGTGGCCGTCCTCGTTGGCGCCGACCACGAAGTCGGCCATGCCCAGCATGGTCTGGTCGGCCAGCACCGGGATCGGGCTGCCCACCGGGCCCAGCGAACCCGGATCGGCGCCGAACGCGGCGCGGATCTCGGAGGCCTCGGCCATTCGCAGCGGTTCCGCGATCCACGGGTGCTTCTCGGCCTTGACCGCGTTCAGCTCGTGGTCGCCGCGCAGCACGATGGCGACCAGGTCGGCGTCGATCGCGTCGGAGGCGGCGACCACCAGGGTCTTCACCGTGCGCTCGGTCGGGATGTCCAGGAACTTCGCCAGATCGTCGATGGTGTGCACGTCGGGCGTGGCGATCTTCTCCATCGCCGCGCCGGGGGCCGGGGCCGGCCCCGGCTGCGGACAGGGGGCCAGTTCGACGTTGGCGGCGAACCCGGCCGGGGAGAACGCGATGGCGTCCTCGCCGGATCTGGCCAGTACGTGGAACTCGTGCGAGGCATTGCCGCCGATGGCGCCGGTGTCGGCCTCCACCGCGCGGAAGTCCAGCCCGCAGCGCTCGAAGATCCGGCTGTAGGCCGTGTGCATCTGCTGGTAGGTCTCGGCCAGCGAGTCGCCGTCGATATGGAAGGAGTAGGCGTCCTTCATCAGGAACTCGCGCGCGCGCATCACGCCGAAGCGCGGCCGGCGCTCGTCGCGGAACTTGGTCTGGATCTGGTAGTAGTTCACCGGCAGCTGGCGGTAGCTGCGGACCTCGCGGCGTACCAGGTCGGTGATGACCTCCTCGTGCGTCGGGCCGAAACAGAAGTCGCGCTCGTGGCGATCCTTGATGCGCAGCAGCTCGGCGCCGTAGAAGTCCCAGCGCCCGGATTCCTGCCACAGCTCGGCCGGCTGCACCGCCGGCATCAGCACCTCCAGGGCGCCGGCGCGGTTCATCTCCTCGCGTACGATGTTTTCCACCCGGCGCAGCACGCGCAGGCCCAGCGGCAGCCAGGTGTACAGCCCGGAGGCCAGCCGGCGGATGTAGCCGGCGCGCAGCATCAGCTGGTGGGAGATGATCTCGGCGTCGGCCGGGGTTTCCTTCAGGGTGTTCAGCGGGAATTGCGAGACGCGCATCGGGGGCAGTCCGTGGTTGATGGCTGGAAAGGGTTCAGAACGTGGTGCCGTTGGTGCCCCAGAAGTGGCGCGGGGCGTCGGCGAATTCGATGTAGACGCGGGCCGGCTCGAGGCCCAGTTCGGCCTGCAGGGCGTCGCACAGCTTCCGCGACAGCTCGCGGGTCAGACCTTCCGGCAGGCCGATGCTCTTCAGTTCGCAGTAGGCGAGCGGATCCGTGCTCCCGCCAAAGCACATGGCCGGGTTGTGGCGGCAGGCCACCATCACGTAGCCCTCGGGCTTGCCCAGCCAGTCGGCGACCTGCGCGGACAGGCGCTGGCACAGGCCGGCGGTGTCGTCGGGCAGGGCGGCATTGGTCTCGACTTGCAGCAGCGGCATGGCATCCTCCGGGTCGTTCCAGAAAGGCCGCCATGATACGGGGAGCGCGGGATTGCTGCAGCGTGCGTGCCTAGCCCGGATATTTCATGGATTCGCGTGATGATCGCGCAGGATATTGGCCGCACAGGGGATTTTTCGAAGGAGTGGCGTTGGCGATACGGCCGACTGGGGAAAATTCCCTGTGCGGACAAGAGACCCGCGAGGGCGCGTGCAATTTATGAAACATCCGGGCTGGGGCCGGGTGAAACCCTTGTCAGGGTGGCTATACTCGCTGCGAGGGAGGCGATCCGGGCGCGGATGGGTCCGTCCGGATTGCGTCGAACATCAGGAAATAATAAATTAGAGAAATCTAATATATGGAGGCCGGGGCGTGTGCGAGACTGCACGCGGCCAGGAACCTCACCAAGCAAGGACAGACGCCTCATGACACGAATCCCGATGCGCCACGCCCTGTGGGGCCTGCTGCTGTTGCCATTCGCGGCCCAGGCGGAACTGCCATTCGACACGGTAACCGCCGAACGCCAGACCATCGCCCAGGAACGGATCCTGGATGGCCGTGTCGAGGCGGTGCAGCGTTCCACGATCTCCGCCCAGACCTCCGGGCGCATCCGCGAGATCTATGTGGATGTGGACGACTTTGTCGAGACGGACGAACTCCTGGTCCGGGTCAGCGACACCGAGCAGCAGGCCCGGGTCAGCCAGGCCGAGGGCGACCTTGCCGAGGCCCGTGCCCGCTTCAACGAGGCCCGCTCGGAATTCGAGCGGATCCGCGACGTGTTCGATCGCGGGGTGGTTTCTCGGTCCGAGTTCGATCGCGCCGAGGCGGCGCTGGAGTCGGCCCGCGCCCGGCTGCGCTCCGCCGAGGGCCGGGTCGAAGAGGCCCGCGAACAGCTTGGCTACACCGAGGTGTATGCCCCGTACTCCGGTATCGTCACGGAGCGTCATATCGAGGTCGGCGAATCGGTCAACCCGGGTTCGCCGCTACTGTCCGGGATCAGTCTGGACCAGCTGCGCGTGGCCGTGGATGTGCCGCAGCGCCTGATCCACAACGTGCGCGAACGGCGCAGTGCCGAGGTCCTGCTGAACGGTGACCGGGTGGCGGCCGAGAGCCTGACCATCTTCCCCTATGCCGATCCGGCCAGTTCGACCTTCCGCATTCGCGTGAACCTGCCGGAGCAGCGGGACCTGGGGCTGTTCCCCGGCATGTTCGTGAAGACCGCGTTCGTGGTGGACGCCGTGGAGCGCCTGCTGGTGCCGGTGGAGGCGGTGGTGTATCGCAGCGAGGTGATCGCGGTCTATGTGGTCGACGAGGAGGACCGCGTGGCGTTTCGCCAGGTGCGGGTCGGGCGTCAGCATGACGGCATGATCGAGATCCTCGGCGGCCTGGATGCGGGCGAACGCGTCGCGCTGGATCCGGTGCACGCGCAGATCTATCTCAAGGAACATCAGCAGGTGAACCGATGAGCGATGCCAGCACGGACCCGGCGTCCGAGCGCATGGGGATCTCCGGACGCATTGCCAAGGCCTTTCTGACCACCCAGATCACGCCGCTGCTGGCCCTGATCGGTCTGCTGCTGGGCCTGTTCGCGATCCTGGTGACCCCGCGCGAGGAAGAACCGCAGATCAACGTGACCATGGCCGACGTGTTCATCCCGTTCCCCGGGGCGAGCGCGCAGGAAGTGGCGCAACTGGTCGCCACGCCGGCCGAGCAGGTGCTCTCGGAGATCGAGGGCATCGACGATATCTATTCCGTCTCGCGCCCGAACATGGCGCAGATCACCATCCAGTTCGAGGTCGGCGAGGACCGTACGGCGGCCTTGGTGCGCCTGTACAACCAGGTCTTCTCCAACCAGGACTGGCTGCCGCCGGGCCTGGGGGTGGGCGAGCCGATCATCAAGCCGATGGGCATCGATGACGTCCCCATCGTCAACGTGACCCTGTGGACCGAGGACGATGATCGCGGCGGGCATGACCTGCTGCGGGTGGCGCACGGTATCGAGGCCGAACTGAAACGTGTGCCCGGCACCCGCGACATCTACACCGTTGGCGGGCCGGACCACGTCGTGCATGTGCGCTTCAAGCCGGAGACCCTGGCGGCCTACAACCTGTCGGTGGAGGATCTGCGTACCAGCCTGCAGGCCTCCAACTTCTCGCGTGACGCCGGGCAGTTCTATCAGGACGACGAGGAGATCCTGGTCCAGGCGGGCGATTTCATTACCGAGCCCGAGGCCTTCGCCGGGCTAGTGGTCGGCATGCACGACGGCCGCCCCGTCTATCTGGAGGACGTCGCCGAGGTCGTGCAGGGCCCGGCTTATGCCACCGAACATGTGCGCTTCGCCCATGGGGCGGCGGCCGGGGATCGTGCGCGCTTGGGCGACAGCCATCCGGCGGTCACGGTGGCGATCGCCAAGCAGCCGGGCACCAATGCCCCGGATATCGCCGATGCCCTGGTCGAACGCCTGGAGCAGCTGCGCGGGACCTACATCCCGGACGGGATCGAGACGACGATTACCCGCAATTACGGCCAGACCGCCGACGCCAAGGCCAATACCCTGATCCAGAAGCTGATCCTGGCGACCGCGTCGGTGGTTATCCTGGTGTGGATCGCGCTGGGCTGGCGCGAGGCCTTTATCGTCGGCGTGGCGGTGGTGATCACCCTGGCGATCACGCTGTTCGCCTCCTGGGCCTACGGCTTCACGCTCAATCGGGTGTCGCTGTTCGCGCTGATCTTCTCCATCGGGATCCTGGTGGACGATGCCATCGTGGTGGTGGAGAACATCCACCGGCACATGGCCAAGGGCGGCAAGAAGTTCCTGGAAGCCATCCCGCTGGCGGTGGACGAGGTCGGTGGTCCGACCATCCTCGCGACCTTTGCGGTGATCGCGGCACTGCTGCCGATGGCCTTCGTGACCGGGCTGATGGGGCCGTACATGAGTCCGATCCCGATCAACGCCTCGATGGGGATGATCATCTCGCTGGCGGTCGCCTACGTGGTCACACCCTGGCTGACCTACAAGGTGCTGCGCCGCCAGGCCGAGAAGCATGAACACGCCGCCCCGTCGGGGGGCAGCCACGGCGCGGAGGGCGAGAGCGCCTCCGCCGGTCTGATGAAGCTCTTCAATACCCTGCTGCTGCCGTTTCTCGGTAGCGGCGGGCGCAAGAAGACCAACCGCCTGGTGCTGTGGGTGGGCACGCTGGTGCTGATCCTGGCTTCGGTGTCGCTGGCGTACTTCCAGCTGGTAGTCATGAAGATGCTGCCGTTTGACGACAAGTCGGAGTTCCAGGTGGTACTGGACATGCCGGAGGGCACCAGCCTGGAGCGGACCTCCCGCGTCCTGGCGGAGATGGGCGACTACCTGAAGACGGTCCCCGAGGTGCACAACGTGCAGACCTACGCGGGCACCGCAGCGCCGATCAACTTCAACGGCCTGGTGCGCCAGTACTACCTGCGCGAGGGCTCGCATGTCGGCGATATCCAGGTGAATCTGGTCGACTCCTCGGAGCGTGACCGCAAGAGCCACGCAGTGGCCCTGGGCGTGCGCGACGCGATCAACGCGATCGCCGACCGCCACAATGCCGCGGTCAAGGTGGTCGAGGTCCCGCCGGGGCCGCCGGTGATGTCGCCGATCGTCGCCGAGATCTACGGGCCGGACTACGACGGCCAGATCGAGATCGCCCGGCAGGTGCGCGAACGCTTCGAGAACACCGCAGGCCTTACGGACATCGACGACTCGGTCGAGTATCCGGGGCAGAAGAAGATCCTGCAGGTCGACCGCGAACGCGCCGCGCGCCTGGGTGTGTCGCAGCAGGCGGTGGTGCAGGCGATCGAGACCGCCCTGTCCGGCGAGGACGTGACCTATCTGTACGGCTCCAATGTGAAGTACGCGGTGCCCGTGCGGCTGGAGTTCGACCAGGCCGAGAAGGGCAGCCTGGACCCGGTACTGGGGCTCAAGGTGCGCTCGCGCGACGGCACGCTGGTGCCGCTGTCCGAGGTGGTCAACGTGGTGGATTCCAGCCTCGAGCACTCGATCCATCACAAGAACCTGCTGCCCGTGGTCTACGTGATGGGCGACCTGGCCGGTGGGCTGGACAGCCCGCTGTACGGCATGTTCGACATGTTCTTCGGCCTGCGCGACCAGCCGATGGCGTATGACGAGCCGCTGGAGCAGCTGTTCATCGCCCAGCCGGACAACCCGTACAACTTCTCCCTGAAGTGGGACGGCGAGTGGCAGGTGACCTACGAGACCTTCCGCGACATGGGCATCGCCTACTCGGTGGGCCTGCTCCTGATCTACCTGCTGGTGGTGGCACAGTTCCGGTCCTACATGGTGCCGCTGATCATCATGGCACCGATCCCGCTGACGGTGATCGGGGTGATGCCGGGGCATGCCTTCATGGATGCCTTCTTCATGGATGCCAAGTTCACCGCGACCTCGATGATCGGGATGATCGCGCTGGCCGGGATCATCGTGCGCAACTCCATCCTGCTGGTGGACTTCATCAACGAGGAGATCCGCCGCGGCGTGGACGTGATCGAGGCGGTGGTGCATGCTGGCGCGGTGCGCGCCAAGCCGATCGTCCTGACCGGGCTGGCGGCGATGGTCGGGGCCGGGTTCATCCTCGATGACCCGATCTTCTCCGGCCTGGCGATCTCGCTGATCTTCGGCGTGTTCGTCTCCACCCTGCTGACGCTGGTGATCATCCCGGTGCTGTACTACCTGTACGTGCGCAGCCGGGTCGATCTGATCCGCGCCCAGGCGGCGTAGGCCGTACCGGTCATCGCGAGGAGCGCAGCGACGTGGCGATCTCCGTGGCCGGCCCGGGCGCCGGTCGGAGCGAGCGTCGGGGGTTCGTTGGGAGGTTACTCGCTGCGCTCGCCCTTCGGGCCGGCCTGCGGCCGTTCGACGCGCTACGCGCTTTTGTGCCACGGCCCCTGCGGGGCCTCGCAATGACGCGGTCAGGGTCCGGTGTTTTCGCTGCGTGCAGGCATGTGACTACAATCGGTGCCACTTAACCGAACCGGAGATGCTCGATGGATGTCGAGATGGGAGAAGAGGGCCTGAACGTCCTCGGAATCAGCCGCGAGCAGTGCGCAACGCTAGTGGAAGTGCTGAAGGCCAGCGAGGATCAGCGCTTCATGGACGACCCCGAACTGCGCAAGCTGTTCAAGCTGCTGGCCGTGTTGCAGAGCGATCTGTGGGACGACATGACCGCCGGGCAGTTCGACTTCGCCCCCTACAAGAAGCAATAGCCCCATCCGGCGCCTTCCCGGGCGCCTGCACCGGAGCCCTCCATGCCCGACAATGATTCCCGCCGGCCGTCGAATTTCGTGATCGGCAATATCTTCCTTGGCGCTGCCGCCATTATGCTCTTCTTCTTTGTGACGCTCTGGGAGATTCTCGGGGTGTTCGCGCTCTTGATGTGGATGGGCCTGGCCGCCATCGGGGTCTACTTCATCGTCAAGGACAAGGACATCAATCCGGGCGGCCCGCCGAACTGATTGCGGTCAGTGGCTCGCTACAGGAACAAGTAGCCGACGATCGCGACCGCCGCGATCACCGCGACGGCGTCCGCCGTCAGCGCGGCGGCCAGGGTGTGGCGCACGCGCTTGACGCCGATGGCGCCGAAATACACCGCAAGCACGTAGAAGGTGGTCTCGGTCGAGCCCTGCAGCGTCGAGACCAGAATGCCGACGTGGGTGTCCGGTCCGGTCGTCGGATCCTGCATGATGCCGGCCATGATGCCGTAGGCGCCGGAGCCCGAGAGCGGGCGCAATAGCGCCATCGGCAGCGCCTCCGCCGGCAGGCCGAAGGGCGTGGTCAGCGGGCCGACCAGCCCGACGAACATCCCCAGCGCACCGCTCTCGCGCAGCATGCCCACGGCGACCAGGATGGCCACCAGATAGGGAATGATGCGCAGCGCGACATTGAAGCCCTCCTTGGCCCCCTCGACGAAGACCTCGTAGACCGGTACGCCGCGGATCACGCCGTAGGACAGGAAGCCGACTACCAGCCCGGGGATGATCCATGGTGCGATCGCCTGGCCGTAGAGGATGGTCAGCGGGATGATGGCGAGCACTCCGGCCAGCACGGTCAGCGAGACCCATGCGGGATAGCCCTCGGTGGGGACCTCGATGTTCATCGGTTGCTGGTTGGTCGTGTCCGCTGTCGGGTCGACGTCCTGGGTGGGCTCGGCGGTCGCCTCCCGGCCGGCCTCGCGCATTGTGTCGTCCAGCTCGCTCGCTGCATCCGCGGACGTCCGGCCCGGATCAATGGTGCGGGTCGCCGGCGGCGGCAGGAAGTAGCGCTGCAGGATCAGCGCGCTGGCGATGCCGGCGATGGTCGCGAACAGGGTCGCGAACAGCGTGGTCGGCAGGATGGCGGCAGGGGCCTCGGAACCCAGCGAGGCGCGCAGGGCGATCACGCCGGTGGGCAGCAGGGTGATGCTGGAGGTGTTGATCGCCAGGAACAGGGCCATCGCGTTGGTCGCGGTGCCCGGGTGCGGGTTGAGCTTCTCCAGTTCCTGCATCGCGCGGATGCCGAAGGGCGTGGCGGCGTTGCCCAGGCCCAGGATGTTCGCGGAGAAATTCAGGATCATCGCGCCCATCGCCGGGTGTTCGGGCGGGACGGACGGGAACAGCCGCACCATCAGCGGCCGCAGCAGCCGCGCCAGCACGGTGAGCAGGCCGCCGGCCTCGGCGATCTTCATCAGGCCCAGAAACAGGGCCATTACCCCCACCAGCCCCAGTGCCAGTTCCACCGCGGAGCCGGCGGCGTCGATGGCGCCCTCGGACAGGGCCTGCATCGGCTGCTCGTCGGGATCGGTGGAACGGATCTCGCGGATCGCGGCCGTGGCCACGGCGATCACGATCAGGGCGAGAAAGATCAGATTCATGCGGTACCGTGCGCCACGGTCAGCGGTTCTCCCCGCGTGATACACCGCGCAGCACCGCATCCATCCCGCGGGCCGGCAGTAGCCACTTGAGAAAGGCGAACAGCCGGGTGGGGAAAGTCACGTGGTAGCGCACCCGCGGGCGGCGGGCCTCCAGGGCGTGCACCACGCAGCGCGCGACCGCTTCGGGCCCCAGCGTGAACGGGGCATCGGCCTCGGCGTCCGCCATGCGCGCCTCGGCGGCGCGGTAGGTCTCCTGCCACGGGCTGTGTTCGCGCTGGATGTGATAGCGAAAGGCCTTCAGCGCGTTGGCGCGGAATTCACTGCGGATCGGCCCCGGCTCGATCAGTGCAACATGGATGCCGGTGCCGTGCAGTTCCTGGCGCAGGGTGTCGCTCATGCCCTCGATCGCGAACTTGGAGGTCACATAGGCCCCGCGCAGGCGCAGCGCGACCAGGCCCAGGACCGAGCTGTTCTGGATGATCCGGCCCTCGCCGGCACGGCGCATCGCGGGCAGCACCGCATTGGTCAGCTCCAGCCAGCCGAGCACGTTGGTCTCCAGCTGCGCGCGCAGGGTCGCACGGTTGAGGTCTTCCACCGCGCCGGGCTGGCCATAGGCGCCGTTGTTGAACAGGGCGTAGAGGTGGCCTTCGGTGCGGTGCAGGATCTCGGTGACCGCGCTGTGGATGCTGGCGGAGTCGTCAAGATCCAGCTGCAAGGCTTCGAAGCCGTCCTTCTTCAACCGGGCGACGTCCTCTCCGCGTCGGGCGGTCGCGAAGACCCGGTAGCCGCGTTCGCGCAGTACGCGGGCGGTGCAGGCCCCGATGCCGCTGGAGCAGCCGGTGATCAGGACCGCGCGCGAGGGGGATTCGCTCATGGCAACGGGGTCAGTAGGTCAGCGTGGCGACGTCGTCCTCGACGACCTCGCCAATGAAGGCGGCACCGCCGCGCATCCCGTCCAGTTCCGGTACCGCGTTGTCCAGGGTCAGCCCGTTTTCGTCCATCGCGCCGGCGCAGGCGTAGAAATGGCAGCCGGCCTCGTGGGCATCCTGCATGAAGCTGTAGACCGACTTCTCCCTGGCCTCGCCGGGATAGATCTTGTCCGCCACGCCCTGACGCAACAGGCGCGTGGTGCCGGCGGCGAAATAGATCTCGACTTCCAGGTCCATTGCGGCGGCGACGGTGGCCTGGAAGAACGGGGCGCCCAGCGTGCCGGGGCGGTCGAGGTCCAGGTTGAGCAGCATGATCACGATCTTTTCGGCCATGACGGGTCCTTGTGCGGTCGTTTCGGCGTTTCGTTGCTTGGGGGAATGATCCGCGCTGCGGCTTCCGGGCGCAAACACGGATTGTCGGCAGGGAAGGCCTTTTATTCCCGCGAAACGGCCGCATAATACGCCTCAACCCGTGTTTTCGCGGATGCATTCCGAGGATTCCAGCCATGCCCATTTACGAATACCAGTGCAAGGACTGCGGCGAGATTTCCGAGATCCTGCAGAAGATCTCCGACCCGCCGGCCACCACCTGCCCCGAGTGCGGCGCCGAGGCCCTGACCAAGCAGGTCTCCGCCGCCGGCTTCCGTCTGGCCGGGGGCGGCTGGTACGAGACCGATTTCAAGAAGGACGGCAAGCGCAACCTGAAGGAGGGCAGCAGTTCGAGCGCCAGCAGCGCGCCGAAGTCCGAGTCCTCGTCCTCCGGTAGCGCCAAGACCGGTACCGCCGCGACCGGTACCTGATCCGTGCTGGTCTCCCTGCGCCGCTACCTGATTGCAGGGCTGCTGGTCTGGCTGCCGCTGATCGTCACCGGCTTCATCATCAAGCTGCTGGTCGACCTGCTGGACTTCACCATCCTCCTCCTGCCGCCGGCCTGGCGGCCGGAGGCGATTCTCGGCTTCTCCATCCCGGGTGCCGGCATCGTGCTGGCCGTGGTGGTGGTGTTCGTCACCGGCGTGGTGGTGGCCAACATCGTCGGTCGCAAGCTGGTGTCGGTGGGCGAATCCATCGTGCGGCGCATTCCGCTGGTCAGTTCGATCTATGGCGCGGTCAAGCAGGTTACCGAGACCGTGTTGTCCGATGGCGGGCAGGCGTTTCGCAAGGTGATTCTGATCGAGTATCCGCGCCGCGGACTGTGGTCGGTCGGCTTCATGACCGGGATGGCGGCCGGCGAGGTGCAGGATCGGACCGAGCGCGATGTGGTCACCGTGTTTGTCCCGACCACCCCCAATCCGACGTCCGGCTTTGTGCTGATGGTCCCGCGCGAGGAGGCCATCGAACTGGACATGACGGTGGAGGACGGCCTCAAGTTCGTGATGTCCATGGGGGTCGTCACCCCCCTGAAAAGCCCCGAGGATGCCCCGGCTCCGGTTGCGCGGGAGCAGGGCAAATCGTAAGATTTCCGGCCTTTTCGCGGGCGCGAGCGGCATGTTCGCCCCGTTTTCCCGACTAACCGTGCAGCCCCAGGTGGGGTGCCCTTCGGCTGGAACAGCGCAATGCGAACTCATCTGTGTGGACGTGTCACCGAGAACGAACTCGACTCGGAGGTGACCCTCTGCGGCTGGGTCAACCGCCGGCGTGACCACGGCGGCGTGATCTTCGTCGACCTGCGCGACCACGCGGGGCTGGTGCAGGTGGTGTTCGACCCCGACCGCGAGGACGTCTTCGCGCGCGCCGAGCAGCTGCGCAGCGAGTACGTGATCCGCATGACCGGTCGCGTTCGCCGGCGCCCCGAGGGCACCGAGAATCCGGACCTGACCACCGGCGCGGTGGAGATCCTGGGCCTGGAGCTGGAGGTCCTGAATGCCGCGAAGACCCCGCCGTTCCCGCTGGACGACGAGGACGTCGGCGAGGACACCCGCCTGCGCTACCGCTACATGGACCTGCGTCGCCCGGTGATGCAGCAGCGCCTGCGCCTGCGCGCGCAGGTGACGGCCGCCATGCGCCGCTTCCTCGAGGAACGCGACTTCCTCGACCTCGAGACCCCGATGCTGACCAAGGCCACGCCGGAGGGTGCGCGCGACTACCTGGTGCCCAGCCGCACGCATCCTGGCAGCTTCTTTGCCCTGCCGCAGTCGCCGCAGCTGTTCAAGCAGCTGCTGATGATGTCCGGCATGGACCGCTACTACCAGATCACCCGCTGCTTCCGCGACGAGGACCTGCGCGCCGACCGCCAGCCGGAGTTCACCCAGCTGGACATGGAGATGGCCTTCGTCGACGAGGCCGACGTGATGGACGTGACCGAGGGCCTGATCCGCCACCTTTTCCGCGAGGTCCAGGGCGTGGAGCTGCCCGATCCGTTCCCGCGTATGGCCTATGCCGAGGCGATGGCCCGCTTCGGTTCCGACAAGCCGGATCTGCGCATCCCGCTGGAGTTCACCGAGCTGACCGAGGTGATGCAGCAGGTAGAGTTCAAGGTCTTCAACGGCCCGGCCAACGACCCCGAGGGCCGCGTGGCCGCGCTGCGCGTGCCGGGCGGGGCCAGGCTCACGCGCAAGGAGATCGACGTCTACACCGAGTACGTCGGCCGCTACGGCGCGAAGGGCCTGGCCTACATCAAGGTCAACGACCCGGCCGATCTCGCGGGCGGGCTGCAGTCGCCGATCCTCAAGTTCCTGCCCGAGGACGTGACCCGGCAGATTCTGGAAAAGACTGCGGCCGCCGCCGGCGACCTGATCTTCTTCGGCGCGGACAAGGCCTCGGTGGTCAACGAGGCGATCGGTGCGCTGCGCGTGAAGATCGGCCACGACCTGGAGCTGGTCGAGGCAGGCTGGCAGCCGCTGTGGGTGGTCGACTTTCCGATGTTCGAGTACGACGACGGGGACAAGCGCCTGTACGCCCTGCATCACCCGTTCACTGCCCCGGCGGTGGACAGCCCGGACGAACTGCGCGCCAACCCGCGCGAGGCCCTGTCCCGCGCCTACGACATGGTGCTCAACGGCACCGAGGTCGGTGGTGGCTCCATCCGTATCCACAACCCGGAGATGCAGTGGGCCGCGTTCGAGGCCCTCGGCATCGGTGAGGACGAGGCGCGCGAGAAGTTCGGCTTTCTGCTGGATGCGCTGGAGTTCGGCGCCCCGCCGCATGGCGGCCTGGCCTTCGGCCTCGATCGCCTGGTGATGCTGATGAGCGGTGCCCACTCGATCCGCGACGTGATGGCCTTCCCCAAGACCCAGACCGCCGCCTGCCTGCTGACCGATGCCCCGGCGCCGGTCGGCGAGAAACAGCTGCGCGAGCTGGGCATCCGCCTGCGCCCCAGCGCTACGCAACAGGCCGGGTAACGGCCCGGCCGGTCGCGCATCATGGCCGGCATGCGCACCAGCGTTGTTACCGTCCACGGCTGGCATATGTCCGGCCTGGAGATGGCCTTGTTACGGCGTCGACTGCGCGCCGGGGGCCACGCGGTGTACCCGTTTCGCTACGCCTCGCAGCGTCAGTCTCCGGAACAGGCGGCTCGCGCGCTGGCGGCCTTTCTGGAACAGGTCCCCGGGGACCTGGTGCACCTGGTGGCACACAGCCTGGGTGGCGTGGTGGTGCGTCACCTGTTCGAGGTCGCGCCGGTGCAGCGCCCGGGCCGCATCGTGATGCTGGGTTCGCCCCTGGCTGGCAGTCGCGTGGCGGCGCGGCTGGCGCGGAACCGGGCCGGGCGCTGGTGGCTGGGCGCGGCGCTGGATCGCGGCCTGCTCGGTGGCAGCCCGATCCTGCGCGGGCGTGACATCGGCATGCTGGCCGGCAGCCGCGCGATCGGGCCGGGCCCGCTGATCGCGCGCCTGCCGCATCCGCATGACGGCCTGGTCGCGGTAGACGAGACGCGGGGCCCCGACGTCTCGCGCCACCTGACCTTGCCGGTCACGCACATGGGCATGCTGTTCGACACCGTGGTGGTGCGCGAGACCCTGCACTTCCTGGAGGCGGGCGAGTTCCTGCCCTGACGCCTGGCGAACCCCGTCAGGGGCAACAAGAATCGTCATCGCGCGGCGCGAAGCGCCGTGGCGATCTCGCTGGGTGGCTCCGGCGGCGGGCCGAACGTTACGGTCCCGTCAAGCGATTGCTTCGCCGCTGCGCTTCTCGCAATGACGGCTTGAGGTTCACCGCGTGGGCACGTCGTGCGCATCCGTGATTAGCGCGGCCCCAGCGATTAGACTGTGCGCATTCCGGTGCCCGGCGGTATGCCGGGTCGGCACAACCGAACCCAACTCAAGGAGTCGTGACCGAATGGCAGGCCACAGCAAGTGGGCGAACATCCAGCATCGCAAGAATGCCCAGGACGCCAAGCGCGGCAAACTCTTCACCAAGCTGATCCGCGAGATCACCGTGGCCGCGCGCCACGGCGGCTCGGACCCGGAGACCAACCCGCGCCTGCGCCTGGCGATCGACAAGGCGCTGGGTTCCAACATGACTCGCGACACCATCGAACGGGCCGCCAAGCGCGGCGCTGGCGAGAGTGATGGCGACAATGTCGAGGAAATCCGCTATGAGGGCTATGGCCCGGGTGGCGCGGCGGTCCTGGTCGACTGCATGACCGACAACCGCAACCGCACGGTTGCCGAGGTCCGCCACGCCTTCTCCAAGATGGGCGGCAACCTCGGTACCGACGGCTCGGTCGCCTACCTGTTCCAGAACAAGGGTGTGATCCGTTTCGCCCCCGGGCTGGATGACGAGGTGGTGATGGAGGCCGCGCTGGAGGGCGGGGCCGAGGATGTGCAGGTCGAGGACGACGGTGCCATCGAGGTGATCACCGAGCCGGAGACCTACCAGGACGTGCGCGCCGCGCTGACGGAGCGCGGCCTGGAGCCGGAAAACGCCGAGGTCACCTGGCGCCCGGAGACCCTCGCACCCCTGGATGCGGAGACCGCCGAGTCGGTCCTCAAGCTGCTGGACATGCTCGATGACCTGGATGACGTGCAGAACGTCTACACCAACGCCGACTTCCCCGAAGAAGTCAGCGGTGACTGACGCGGCCGCGGTGTGAGCGGCGTGCGCATCCTCGGGATCGATCCTGGTTCCCGCGTCACCGGCTTCGCGGTAATCGAGTTTGATCGCAGCCGCGGCCGTTCCTGCGGCCACGGCGTGATCCGGCCGAAGGCGAAGACCTTCCCCGAGCGCCTGGGCGAGATCTTCGCCGGCGTAGTCGAGGTGATCGACGAGCTGAAGCCCGACGTACTGGCCATCGAGTCGGTGTTCGTCGCCCGCAATGCCCAGTCCGCGATCAAGCTGGGGCACGCCCGTGGCGCGGCCATCTGCGCCGCCACCCAGGCCGGTCTGCCGGTACACGAATACGCCCCGCGCGCGATCAAGCTGGCCGTGGTTGGTGTCGGCGGGGCGGACAAGGAACAGGTCCAGCACATGATGCAGCAACTGCTACGCCTGGCCGAACCGGCCAGCAGCGACGCCGCCGATGCCCTGGCTGTCGCGCTCTGCCACGCCCACACCGAGCAGAACGAGGCGCGCCTGCAAGGCTCGGCCGCCGCCATGATCGGGGGGCGTCCATGATCGCCCGCCTGGAAGGGCGGCTGATCAGCCGCGAGGTGAATGGTGTGGTGATCGACGCCGGCGGGGTCGGCTACGAGGTCGATGTCCCGCTGTCCACGCTGGCGGCCCTGCCGGAGCCGGGCGAGACGGTCGTGCTGGCGACCCACCTGGTCGTGCGCGAGGATGCCCACCAGCTGTTCGGTTTCCTGAACAAGCGCGACCGCGACCTGTTTCGCCGCCTGATCCGGGTGAACGGGATCGGCGCCAAGCTGGCACTGGCCATGCTCTCCACCTACGCCGGCGACGAGCTGGCGGGCCTGATCAGTGGAGGTGACGTGACGGGCCTGGCCAAGGTGCCGGGCATCGGCAAGCGCACCGCCGAGCGGGTGGTCCTGGAGCTGGGCGAGCGCCTCGCCGAGATGGGCTTTGCCGCCGCGCCGGCCGGGGGCGTGGCCGGCAGCGAGCCGACTCCGGCGGCCGCGATGGAGGGCGAGGCGCTGGCCGCGCTGGAGTCTCTCGGCTACCCGCGGGCCAGCGCCGAGAAGATGGTCGCGGCAGTCCGCGACCAGGCGGATTCGGTGGAGACCCTGGTACGCCTGGCCCTCCGCGCCACCGTCAAGCGCTAACGCGCACCAAGCCGCGCGGCTCGCTTGCTGCCGTTTGAGGTGTCTTCCGCCCTGGGGCATGTCTCGCCCAGTAGAGGCTGGCCCTGGTTCGTCCTCCGGTGTTTACGTGCTTTCGTCCGGCCGCCTGCCACGCGCTCTCTCGCGAGCGCACCGCGAGGTACTTCTTTGCTCGTGCAAAGAAGTACCCAAGAAACACGCCCGACTGCCGCGACCCCGGCCCGCTGCGCGGGCCGGGGTTTCCCTCGCTCCGAGGCTTTTCGCGGGCGGCGCTGAACTCGCTGCGCCTTCGGCTTCGCTCAGACATCCAGCGCCCCCGTTTCTATTTAGAATCGTCCCGCGAAAAGCCTCTCCACTCGGCGCGACGACAACGGGGAGGTAGGTCCAAGCAACGGCTATCCCAGCGTTCTTGCCAGTGGATGATGGCTAGGTCTTCGAGCATCTTCGGCACGCTCGGCCTTCGGCCATTGCGTGCCGCGCCCGCAGAGCGGGCGCCGAGGGTGCTCGGGCGGCATTGCCTATTGTTGTGTCCGGGGGGAGGGAACACCTTCTGTCTTGACCTACTCTTCCCGTATGGAGCCCCTTGCGGAAGGGTTCTCGGGCCGGGGGAAGGCGCTGGATGTCTGAGCGAAGCGCAGCGTAGCGAGTTCAGCGCCGCCGGCCCGAGGGCCCTGGAGCAAGGTTCCCGGGCGAAATCCGGGTGCCCTTCTTTGGGTACTTTCTTGGGCAAGCAAGAAAGTACCTCGCGGCGCGCTGGCGAGTCAGCGCCAGGCAGTATGCGGACCGAAGCCACCGTAAACACCCGAGGCCGAACCAGGACCAGCCACCACGAGGTAGGCGGCGGGCCGAAAGCATCATAAAGACCGGGCGTCGAACCAGGGCCATCCTTAACGGCGCGTGATGAATCACCGCCATTCCAGAACGGCGAGCCACATGACGCCGAAAGCGGGGGTCTCGTTGGACGCCGCGCGCGGCGCTCGCGTACACTTGAAGGCGTATCCGTACCCGTCCTGAAGCTCCGAACCGTTGTCCGTGAATGGGGTCCTGTCCCCAGTGAAACGGTGCGGGAAAGGCCGGGTCGAAGATCCCGAACGAATCGCAGTATCGCCGCCGGCAAAGACCTGGCGGCCCCGACCCAGACCATCCGGAGGTCCCCCCGTGTCCGCGCCTGCTCTGCTCGTCCTGGAAGATGGCACTGTGTTTCATGGTCAGGCGATTGGCGCCCTGGGCCAGACGGTTGGCGAGGTGGTGTTCAACACCGCGATGACCGGGTATCAGGAGATCCTCACGGATCCTTCCTATCATCGGCAGATGGTCACGCTGACCTATCCGCATATCGGCAATACCGGGACCACCCCGGAGGATGATGAATCCGCGCGCGCCCATGCCGCGGGGCTGATCATCCGCGATCTGCCGCCACTGGTGTCCAACTGGCGTTCGCGCGAGTCGCTGCCGGACTACCTGCTGCGTCACGGCATCGTGGCGATCAGCGGGATCGATACCCGCAAGCTGACCCGGATCCTGCGCGAGAAGGGCGCGCTGAACGGGTGCATCCAGGCCGGCGAGGTGGACGAGGCCGCGGCCCTGGAAGCGGCGCGCGAGTTTCCCGGCATCAAGGGCATGGACCTTGCGCGCGAAGTCACCACGCGCAGCCGCTACGAATGGCTGGAGGGCACCTGGCAGCTCGGCGAAGAGCCGGCCCGGGTGGACCCGGAGCAGGCCGAATTTCATGTGGTGGCCTACGACTTCGGCATGAAGCAGAACATCCTGCGCATGCTGGCGGACCGTGGCTGTCGCGTGACCGTGGTGCCGGCCGAGACGCCGGTGGACGAGGTGATGGAGCTGAAACCCGACGGCGTGTTCCTGTCCAACGGCCCGGGCGACCCCGAGCCCTGCACCTACGCGATCGACGCGATCCGCGACATCTGCGAACGCAAGCTGCCCTTGTTCGGGATTTGTCTGGGGCATCAGCTGCTGGGCATCGCCAGCGGCGGCAAGAGCGTGAAGATGAAGTTCGGCCACCACGGGGCCAACCACCCGATCCGCCACGAAGAAAGCGGGCGGGTGATGATCTCGTCGCAGAACCACGGCTTTGCGATCGACGAGGACAACCTGCCGGCGACGCTGACGCCGACCTACCGCTCGCTGTTCGACGGCACGCTGCAAGGCATTGCCCGCACCGACTGCCCGGCGTTCAGCCTGCAGGGCCACCCGGAGGCGAGCCCGGGCCCGCATGACGTGTCCCCGGCGTTCGACGACTTCGTCGAGATGATGCGCGCCGCGCGTAGCTAAGTCCCTTTCCTGAAAAGAATTCCTGATTTCGACAGCCTGCGAGAGCTGCTCTATGCCCAAGCGTAACGATATCCAGAGCATCCTGATCCTCGGGGCCGGCCCGATCGTGATCGGCCAGGCCTGCGAGTTCGACTACTCCGGTGCCCAGGCCTGCAAGGCCCTGCGCGAGGAGGGATTCCGGGTGATCCTGGTGAACTCCAACCCGGCGACGATCATGACCGACCCGGAGATGGCGGACGCCACCTATATCGAACCGGTGGAGTGGGAGACGGTCGCCAAGATCATCGAGAAGGAACGCCCGGACGCCGTGCTGCCGACCATGGGCGGGCAGACCGCGCTGAACTGCGCGCTGGACCTGTCGCGCGAAGGCGTGCTCGAGAAGTACGGCGTGGAGATGATCGGCGCCAACGAGGCCGCGATCGACATGGCCGAGGACCGCGATCACTTCAAGGCGGCGATGGCCGACATCGGCCTGGACACCCCGACCGCGATGCTCGCGCACTCCTGGGAGGAGGCGCAGGAGATCCAGCCGAAGATCGGCTTCCCGGTGATCATCCGGCCGTCGTTCACCCTCGGCGGTTCGGGCGGTGGTATCGCCTACAACCGCGAGGAGTTCGAGTACATCGTCAAGAACGGGATCGACCTCTCGCCGGTGAACCAGGTGCTGCTGGAGGAGTCCGCGCTTGGCTGGAAGGAGTTCGAGATGGAGGTGGTCCGCGACAAGGCGGACAACTGCATCATCATCTGCTCGATCGAGAACCTCGACCCGATGGGTATTCACACCGGGGACTCGATCACCGTGGCCCCGGCGCAGACCCTGACCGACAAGGAATACCAGATCATGCGCGACGCCTCGCTGGCGGTGCTGCGCAAGATCGGCGTGGAAACCGGCGGCTCCAACGTGCAGTTCGCGATCAACCCCGAGAACGGGCGCATGATCGTGATCGAGATGAACCCGCGGGTGTCGCGTTCCTCCGCGCTGGCCTCCAAGGCGACCGGCTTCCCGATCGCCAAGGTCGCGGCCAAGCTGGCGGTGGGCTACACCCTCGACGAGCTGAAAAACGAGATCACCGGCGGGCTGACCCCGGCCTCGTTCGAGCCGTCCATCGACTACGTGGTCACCAAGATCCCGCGTTTCACCTTCGAGAAATTCCCGCAGGCCGAGGCGCGGCTGACCACGCAGATGAAGGCGGTGGGCGAGGCGATGGCCATCGGCCGCACCTTCCAGGAGTCGTTCCAGAAGGCGCTGCGTTCGATGGAGACCGGCATGGACGGTCTCGACGAGCGCATTGACCTGGATGCCGACGACGTGGTCGATCAGCTGCGCACCCGGCTCGCCAACCCCAGCCCGGAGCAGGTGCTGTACGTGGCCGACGCCTTCCGCGCCGGCTTCTCGATCCAGGATATCTTCGACCTGACCGCGATTGACCCCTGGTTCCTGGCTCAGATCCAGGAACTGGTGGACGTCGAGAAGGGCCTGCGCGACCGCATCCTGGGCGACATCAAGGCCGAGGAGATGTACCGCCTGAAGCAGCGCGGCTTCTCCGACCTGCGCCTGGCGACGATCCTCAACGAAACCGAGAAGGCCGTGCGCAAGCACCGCCACGGCCTCGGCGTGCGCCCGGTCTACAAGCGGGTGGATACCTGCGCGGCCGAGTTCGCGACCACCACCGCCTACATGTACTCCTCGTACGAAGAGGAGAACGAGGCCGAGCCGACTCACAGGCAGAAGATCATGGTCCTGGGCGGCGGGCCGAACCGCATCGGTCAGGGCATCGAGTTCGACTACTGCTGCGTGCATGCGGCGCTGGCGATGCGCGAGGACGGCTACGAGACCATCATGGTCAACTGCAACCCGGAGACCGTCTCCACCGACTACGACACCTCGGATCGCCTGTACTTCGAGCCGCTGACGCTGGAAGACGTGCTGGAGGTCGTGGCGACCGAGAACCCGGCCGGCGTGATCGTGCAGTACGGCGGGCAGACCCCGCTGAAGCTGGCCCGCGACCTCGAGGCCGCGGGCGTGCCGATCATCGGCACCAGCCCGGACTCCATCGACCTGGCCGAGGACCGCGAACGCTTCCAGGCCCTGCTGAACAAGCTGGGACTCAAGCAGCCGCCGAACCGCACCGCGCGCAGCGAGGAAGAGGCGGAGAAGCTGGCCGACGAGATCGGCTACCCACTGGTGGTGCGTCCGTCCTACGTGCTCGGTGGCCGCGCGATGGAGATCGTCCGCGACCGCGAGGACCTGCGCAGCTACATGCAGAACGCCGTGTCCGTCTCCAACGATGCCCCAGTGCTGCTGGACCGCTTCCTGGATGATGCGATCGAGGTCGACGTCGACGCGATCTCGGACGGCGAGAACGTGATCATCGGCGGGATCATGGAGCACATCGAGCAGGCCGGCGTGCACTCGGGCGACTCGGCCTGTTCGCTTCCGCCGTTCTCGCTGTCCCTGGAGCTGCAGGACGAGATGGTCGAGCAGGTGCGCAAGATGGCGCTGGGGCTGAAGGTCGTGGGCCTGATGAACACCCAGTTCGCGATCAAGGGCAATGACATCTACGTGCTGGAGGTGAATCCGCGCGCCTCGCGCACCGTGCCGTACGTCTCCAAGAGCGTGGGCCGGCCGCTGGCCAAGATCGCCGCGCGCTGCATGGCGGGACAGACCCTGCCCGAACAGGGCGTGGGCGACGCCGTCTACCCCGACTACTACTCGGTGAAGGAGTCGGTCTTCCCGTTCGCCAAGTTCCAGGGCGTGGACCCGATCCTGGGGCCGGAGATGAAGTCCACCGGCGAGGTGATGGGGGTTGGCCGCAGTTTTGCCGAGGCCTTCGCCAAGAGCCAGCTGGGTGCAGGCGTGCTGCTGCCGTCCACCGGCAAGGCCTTCGTCTCCGTGCGCGAGATCGACAAGCCGCTGGTGGGCGAGGTCGCGCGGCGCCTGGTCGAGCTGGGCTTCGAGGTCCTGGCCACCCGGGGTACGGCAAACGTACTGGAGGAGGCCGGGATCGCGGTGACCCGCGTCAACAAAGTCACCGAAGGACGGCCGCATATCGTCGACATGATCAAGAACGACGAGATCAGCTTCATCATCAATACCGTGGAGGGCAAGCAGTCGACCTCGGACTCCTACACCATTCGCCGCGAGGCGCTGATGCACAAGGTGGGCTATACCACCACGATCGCCGGGGCCAAGGCCACGGTGCAGGCCCTGGATCACCTGGGGGCGAATGACGTCTTCCGGCTGCAGGACCTCCACCAGGAAAACCTCGGAGGGAAAAGCGCATGAACAAGACGCCCTTGACCGTGACCGGCGCGGAAAAGATGAAGGAAGAGCTGAAGAAGCTGAAGGGCGAGGACCGCCCGCGCGTGGTCAACGCGATCTCCGAGGCGCGCGAGCATGGCGACCTCAAGGAGAACGCCGAGTACCACGCTGCGCGCGAGCAGCAGAGCTTCATCGAGGGCCGCATCCGCGAACTGGAGGCGAAGCTCTCCAACGCCCAGATCATCGACGTGACCACCTTGCCGCAGACCGGGAAGGTGGTGTTCGGGACTACGGTGGTGCTGGAGGCGACCGAGGACGGGCGCCAGGTGACCTACAAGATCGTGGGCGAGGACGAGGCCGACATCAAGAACAATATGATCTCGGTATCGTCCCCGATCGCGCGGGCGCTGATCGGCAAGGAAGAAGGCGATGTCGTGACCGTGCAGGCCCCGGGCGGGGAGACGGAATACGAGATCCTGGAGGTCCGCTACGTCAACTGACGCAGCCGGACCCGTCTGTCAGGCCGGGTCCAGGGCCACCTTCGGGTCGTCCGGGTTGCGGCGGAACAGGGTGGCGACATAGCCAATGCGCTGCACCCGCTCGGCGCCGGTGCGTTCGCAGAGTTCTTCCACGGCCCCGTTGCGGGCCTCGCGGTCGCCGATGTTCACCTTGATCTTGACCAGTTCGTGGTGGGTCAGCGCCTGCTCCAGTTCCGCCAGCACCGCGTCGGTGAGCCCGTTGCGACCGATGGTCACGATGGGCTTGCGCGGATGGGCGAGGCTGCGCAGATGGCGGCGTTGCGCGTCGGTCAGATTCACGGGAGGCCGTTTTCGGTGTTGAAACGACAAAATTGTAGCACGCCGCACGCTGGCGCAAGGATCGGGTATGCCCAAGCGTAGCCGCTCCAGCCAGCGCTGGCTGAAGGAGCATTTCGACGACCCTTACGTGCAGCGGGCCCAGCAGGAGGGCTACCGCGGGCGTGCGGTCTACAAGCTCCAGGAGATCGACGAGCGTGACCGGCTGCTGAAGCCCGGGATGCGCGTCGTGGACCTGGGCGCGGCCCCCGGTGGCTGGAGCCAGTACGCCGCGCAGAAGATCGGTCGCAAGGGTGTGCTGGTGGCGACGGACATTCTCCCGATGGATCCGATCCCCGGTGCCGAGATCGTGATGGGTGATTTTCGCGAGGATGCGGTGCTGCAGGAGATCCTGGCGAAGCTGGGCGACGAGCCGGCCGACCTTGTGCTTTCCGATATGGCCCCCAACCTTACAGGTACGGATGCCGTGGATCAGCCGCGTTCGATCCATCTTTGTGAACTGGCGCTGGACCTGGCGACCCAGATTCTGAACCCGCGGGGGGCGTTTCTGGTCAAGCTGTTTCAGGGTGAAGGATCCGATGCATATCTGGCCGAGGTTCGCCGGCGCTTCGGATCGGTCAAGGTGCGCAAGCCGAAAGCGTCGCGCCCTCGATCACGTGAAGTGTATGTATTGGCGCGCGAGCCCAGGGATGTGTAAAGCTCCCTGTCATTGACGATTGATGTTTTTCGAGGTGTCGTTTTGAACGGTCTGGCCAAGAACCTGATCATCTGGGCGGTGATTGCCGTCGTCCTGATGTCTGTCTTCAACAACTTCGGCCCGCAGCAGCAGACGCAGGATGTGCGGAGTATTACCTACTCCGAGTTCATCCGCGATGTGCAGGGTGGTCGCGTGGACAACGTGACCATCGAGGGCGAGAAGATCAAGGGCACCACGATCGAGGGCCAGCAGTTCACGACGGTGAACCCCAATGACCCCGGCTTGATCGGCGACCTGCTGCAGAACAACGTGGAGGTCAATGCCCACGAGGAGGCCGAGCGTTCCCTGCTGATGAGCATCCTGATCAGCTGGTTCCCGATCCTGCTGCTGATCGCCGTGTGGATTTACTTTATGCGCCAGATGCAGGGCGGCGGTGCCGGTGGCAAGGGCGCGATGTCCTTCGGCAAGTCCAAGGCCAAGCTGATGTCCGAGGACCAGGTCAAGGTCGGCTTTGGCGACGTGGCGGGCTGCGACGAGGCGAAGGAGGAGGTGACCGAGCTGGTCGATTTCCTGCGCGATCCGTCCAAGTTCCAGAAGCTGGGCGGCCAGATCCCGCGTGGCGTGCTGATGGTCGGTTCGCCGGGTACCGGGAAGACGCTGCTGGCCAAGGCCATCGCCGGCGAGGCCAAGGTGCCGTTCTTCAGCATTTCCGGCTCCGACTTCGTCGAGATGTTTGTCGGCGTGGGCGCCTCGCGCGTGCGCGACATGTTCTCCGAGGCCAAGAAACACGCGCCCTGCATTATTTTCATCGACGAAATCGATGCGGTGGGTCGTCAGCGTGGTGCCGGCATGGGTGGCGGTCACGACGAGCGCGAGCAGACCCTGAACCAGCTGCTGGTCGAGATGGACGGCTTCGAGGGCACCGAAGGAGTCATCGTGATCGCGGCGACTAACCGCCCGGACGTGCTGGATCCGGCCCTGCTGCGGCCGGGCCGCTTCGACCGTCAGGTAGTGGTGCCGCCGCCGGATGTGCGCGGTCGCGAGCAGATCCTCAAGGTCCACATGAAGAAGACCCCGATTGCCGAGGATGTCCGGCCGGACCTGATCGCGCGCGGTACGCCGGGCTTCTCCGGCGCGGACCTCGCGAATCTGGTGAACGAGGCCGCGCTTTTCGCGGCACGCGCCAACAAGCGCCTGGTGGATATGTCCGACTTCGAGCGCGCCAAGGACAAGATCATGATGGGCGCCGAGCGCAAGTCCATGGTGATGTCCGAGGACGAAAAGAAGCTGACGGCCTACCACGAGGCCGGGCACGCGATCGTCGGCCTGACGGTGCCGGAGCACGACCCGGTGTACAAGGTCAGCATCATCCCGCGTGGCCGTGCCCTGGGTGTCACCATGTTCCTGCCCGAGGAAGACCGCTACAGCCATTCCAAGACTCGCTTGCAGAGCCAGTTGGCGAGCCTGTTCGGCGGACGCCTGGCGGAGGAGATCATCTTCGGCGACGAGAAGGTGACCACCGGGGCCTCGAACGATATCGAGCGCGCCACGCAGATCGCCCGCAACATGGTGACCAAGTGGGGGCTCTCGGAAAAACTGGGGCCGCTGGATTATGGCGAGGAAGAGGGTCAGCCCTTCCTCGGTGGTCAGATGGGCAAGTCCAAGCCGATGTCCGATGACACCGCGCGCCAGATCGACGCCGAGGTGCGCCAGATCATCGATACCAACTACCAGCATGCGAAGCAGATCCTGGTGGACAACGTCGACAAGCTGCACGCGATGGCTGGGGCGTTGATGAAGTACGAAACCATCGACGACAAGCAGATCGAGGACATCATGGCCGGGCGGGAACCCCGCGAGCCGGCTGACTGGGACAGTGGCGGCGGCTCCGGTGGCTCGGCGCAGGCCGGTGACGAGTCCGGCGCTGCGGATGCCGAGGAAGGCTCCGGCGATGGTTCCGATGGTCGTGACGACGACAACAAGGGCGTCGTAGGCGGCCCCGCACCGCAGTCCTGACGGGCGCGTCCCCGCTCGTGACCGGGTTCGTTCCCGGTCGCTTTATCCGGCCGCCAGGCCCTTTGTCTGGCGGCCTTTTTCGTTGGACTCTCCGGGAGAGTGACCGTGGCGATCGATCAAGCCGTTCTGCAATGCGGTGAGCGCACCCTGGATCTGGGGCGGGCGCGCATCATGGGGATTCTGAACGTGACCCCCGACTCCTTTTCCGACGGTGGCCAGAACGCCCGGATCGACGAGGCTCTGGCGCGTGCCCGGGCCATGGTCGTGGAGGGGGCGGACATCCTCGACATCGGCGGGGAATCCACGCGCCCCGGCGCGGAGCCGGTGCCGCTGGCGGAGGAGCGGCGTCGCGTACTGCCGGTGATCGAGGCCCTGCATGCGGAGCTCGATGTGCCACTTTCGGTGGATACGATGAAACCGGCGCTGATGCGCGAGGCGGTCGCGGCCGGCGCCGGGCTGCTGAACGACGTCAACGGCTTTCGCGCCGAGGGGGCGCTGGAGACAGCGGTGGAGGCGGGCCGCGAGCATGGCGTGGCCCTTTGCGTGATGCACATGCAGGGCGAGCCTCAGTCGATGCAGCGGTCTCCGCATTACGGCGACGTCGTGGCCGAGGTCGGTGCCTTTCTCGAACAGAGAGTCGCCGATCTCCAGGCCGCCGGTGTTCCGCGCAGGCAGATCCTGCTGGACCCGGGATTCGGCTTCGGCAAGACACTGGAGCACAATGTTGCGCTTTTCCGCGGGCTGCCGCGCCTGGCCTCCGGGGGGCTTCCGTTGCTGGTCGGGGTCTCGCGCAAGTCGATGATTGGCCAGTTGCTGGGGGCCCGTCCGGTCGCGGAGCGGGATCCGGGCAGCGCGGTCGCCGCGATGCTGGCGGCACAGGCCGGGGCGCGTGTCCTGCGTGTGCACAACGTCTCGGCGACCCGCGACGCCCTGGCGCTATACTCCGAATTGCACGACGGGCAGGACAATCGAGGGAACTGATGGGCAAGTATTTCGGGACCGACGGGATTCGCGGGCGCACCGGCGAGTGGCCGATGACGCCAGAGTTTGCACTGCGGCTGGGCTATGCCGTGGGCGAGGTGCTGGGCGAGAACGGGCAGCGCCAGGGCCCGGTGCTGGTGGGCAAGGACACGCGCGTCTCCGGCTACATGTTCGAGTCGGCGCTGGAGGCCGGGCTGTCTGCCGCCGGGCTGGACGTCGCGCTGCTGGGGCCGATGCCGACGCCGGCCATTGCGTACCTCACCCATACCTTCCGCGCCACGGCGGGCATCGTGATCAGTGCCTCGCACAACCCGTTCCATGACAATGGCTTCAAGTTCTTTACGCCCGAGGGCGACAAGCTGCCGGACGCGACCGAGGCGGCCATCGAGGCGCGGCTGGACCAGCCGGCACAGCCGATCGACGGCGCGCGCCTGGGCAAGGCCGTGCGCATTGCCGATGCGGCGGGCCGTTACGTGGAGTTCTGCAAGAGCGCGATCCCGGCGCGCTCCGAACTGCGCGGCATGAAAATCGTGATCGACTGCGCCCACGGGGCGACCTACAACGTCTCGCCGCACGTGTTCGAGGAGCTGGGCGCCCGAGTCGAGATTCTCGGGGCCAGCCCGGACGGCTACAACATCAACGAGGGCGTGGGCGCCCTGTACCCGGAAAAGGTGGCGGAACAGGTCCGGGCGAGCGGGGCTGATCTGGGGATCGCGCTGGACGGCGACGGCGACCGGGTGATCCTGGCCGATGCCGAGGGCACGGTAGTCGACGGCGACCAGATCCTGGGCATCCTGGCGCTGGCCCGGCAGCAGGCGGGTGGCTTCGACGGCGGCGTGGTCGGGACCCTGATGACCAACCTCGGTCTGGAACAGACCCTGAATGCCGCGGGCATCCCGTTCGTGCGCGCCAAGGTCGGGGACCGCTATGTGCTCGAAGAGCTCCGTCGCCGGGACTGGACCCTGGGCGGCGAGGGGTCGGGGCACATCGTCTGCCTCGAGCACACCACGACGGGGGACGGCACCGTCGCCGCCTTGCAGGTCGCGCATCTGATGCATCGCACCGGCCAGCCGCTTTCGGCCCTGGCTGCCGCCATTCCCCGGCTCCCGCAATGCCTGATCAACGTGCCGGTCAGCGGCGCCGCATCGGGCTGCCTGGAGGCCGATCCGGTACGCGCGGAGGTCGCCGCAGTCGAGGGGCAGCTGGGCGCGCGCGGCCGTGTGCTGCTGCGCCCTTCGGGCACCGAGCCCCTGGTCCGGGTCATGGTCGAGGGCCAGGACGCCGACGAGACCCGCTCGGCGGCCGAACGCATCGCCGACTGCATCCGGGCCGCGATCTGACCTTCGCGCTCGGCGCGGGGATGCGTCCCGGCGCCGCGCCCCCTGTTGGTCCCGCCCGCCTGCCGCGCGCCGGCTTGGTTGATTTGCTCCCGGTGCGCCGGTAACATCCCGCCGCTCTAACCATCATGATCGGACCCCGTGTATCCGCGGAGTCCGAACGACCGCAGGAGGAAGATCCGCATGCGCACGCCGCTGGTCGCCGGAAACTGGAAGATGAACGGTTCGCGGGATGCGAATCGCGCGCTCCTGTCCGCCCTGAAGGGCAGCCTGGGCGGCATCCAGAGTGTGGACGTGGCAGTGTGCCCGCCCGCGGTCTACCTTGCCGAGATCGCCGGTGAGCTCTCCGACAGCCCCATCGCGGTGGGTGCCCAGGATTGCTCGGACCAGGAAAAGGGTGCCTACACCGGTGAGCTTGCGGGCTCCATGCTGGCCGAGGCCGGTTGCCGCTACGTGATTGTCGGGCATTCCGAGCGCCGCGAGCGCCAGAACGAGTCCAGTGAGTGGGTGGCCGCCAAGTTCGTCGCGGCCCAGGCGGCGGGGCTCGTCCCGATCCTTTGCGTCGGCGAGCAGAAGGCGGATCGTGAAGGCGGGCGTACCGAGAGTGTCGTGTCCGAGCAGCTGGACGCGGTGCTGGACGCCGCCGGGGTCGAGGCCTTCGATCGCGCGGTCATCGCCTACGAGCCCGTGTGGGCTATCGGCACCGGCCTGACCGCCACGCCGGAGCAGGCCCAGGAAGTGCATGCCTTCATCCGTAACCGGGTCGCGGGTCGCGATCCGCGCGTCGCGGCGGACCTGCGGATCCTCTACGGCGGCAGTATGAAGGCCGACAACGCGGCTGGCCTGCTCGCGCTGGAGGACATCGATGGAGGGCTGATCGGTGGCGCCTCGCTGGATGCCGATGGCTTTGTCGCGATCGTCCGCGCCGCTGGCGAGCGAGTCGCAGCATGATTTACGGCCTGCTCCTGGTCGTCCAGGTCGCGGTCTCGATCGGCCTGATCGCGCTGATCCTGATGCAGCATGGCAAGGGGGCCGATGCCGGTGCTGCCTTTGGCAGCGGTGCCTCGGCAACCGTGTTCGGGGCGGCCGGGTCGGCCAACTTCCTGAGCCGCTCGACGGCCGTTCTGGCCGTGGTGTTCTTTCTGAACAGCCTGACGCTGGCCTTTCTGGCCGCGTCCAGCCCCGAGGCCGAGAGCCTGCTGGACCAGATGGAGGCCATGGAAGAGGAAGGCGACGGCCCGCCGGATCTTCCGCGCGAGGTCATTCCCGGCCAGGATCCCGCGGGCGACACCCCGCAGTCCGGTCGGCCGGCCGACGTACCCGACTGATCCCGGGTCTCTGTAGCAATCGGCAGATGTGGTGGAATTGGTAGACACGCTATCTTGAGGGGGTAGTGGCGCAAGCCGTGTGGGTTCGAGTCCCACCATCTGCACCAAAATTTGGTTGATCCGGGACGCTGGCATTCATGAGCGCCCGGATTAAATAACAATAAAATCAGCGTCTTATAAAATTACGAATACTTGACACCGTTTTTGGGCATCACCTAGACTCCGTGCCCGGTGTGCGGCCCTGTCTCGCCTTTGCGGGACCGGCACGTACCCGCGCTTTCAACCAGCAACGCTGAACGGCTCGCCGGCGCGCCCGATCCACGCGACGCCTCGCGAACCTGCCCGCCAGAGGCGGCGTACGGGAGAGAGAAATGCTGGAAGGTTATCTACCCATCCTGCTGTTCATCGCAGTAGGCATCGTGATCGGGATCGTGCCGCTGATCGTAGGTATGGCCGTGGGTCCGCGCAAACCGGACGCGGCGAAGAATTCGCCCTACGAGTGCGGCTTCGAGGCGTTCGAGGATTCCCGGCTCAAGTTCGACGTCCGCTTCTACCTGGTTGCGATCCTGTTCATCATCTTTGATCTCGAGATCGCGTTTCTCTTCCCGTGGGCCGTGTCGCTAGACACCATTGGCCTGTTCGGGCTTCTTGCGATGGCCCTGTTTCTTGTCATTCTGGTCGTCGGATTCATTTACGAGTGGAAGAAGGGGGCGCTGGAATGGGAATAGAAGGCGTTCTTGAGAAGGGCTTCGTCACCACCTCGGCCGACAAGCTCATCAACTGGGCCCGCACCGGCTCCCTGTGGCCGATGACCTTTGGTCTGGCCTGCTGTGCCGTCGAGATGATGCATGCCGGTGCGGCGCGCTACGACCTCGACCGCTTCGGGATTGTCTTCCGCCCGAGTCCCCGCCAGTCGGACGTGATGATCGTGGCGGGCACCCTGGTCAACAAGATGGCCCCGGCCCTGCGCAAGGTCTACGACCAGATGCCCGAGCCGCGCTGGGTCATCTCTATGGGCTCCTGCGCCAACGGGGGCGGCTACTACCACTACTCCTACGCCGTCGTGCGCGGCTGCGACCGCATCGTGCCGGTGGATGTCTACGTGCCGGGCTGTCCGCCAACGGCGGAGGCCCTGCTCTACGGCATTATCCAGCTGCAGAACAAGATCCGGCGCACGAACACCATCGCGCGCTGACGCACCCGGGGTTTCCGATGGCTGAACAAGACAACTGGATCGACGCCCTGCGGGCCGAACTGGGCGACGCCCTGGAGAGCCTGCATGAGGCGAACGACGAGATCACCGTCGACATCGTGCCCGGGTCCTGGCGCGCGGCGGGCGAGACGCTTCGCGATGCCCTGGGCTTCGAGATCCTGATCGACCTGTGCGGGGTGGACTACCTCGAATACGGGCAGGACGAATGGGGCACGGACTCCGCCACCAACACCGGTTTTTCCCGTGGTGTCGAGGCCGCGACCTCGGGGCGTTTTACCTTTGACGACGCCCCGGAAGATTCCAACTGGGACGGGCCACGCTTCACCGTGGTGGCCCACCTTCTGTCGGTGGCGCACAACCGCCGCGTCCGCATGCGGGCCTGGCTGGACGATGAGGAATTTCCCGAGATCGAGTCGCTGGTGGAGGTCTGGGCTTCGGCCAACTGGTTCGAGCGCGAGGCCTTCGATCTGTTCGGCATCCTGTTCTCCGGGCACCCGGACCTGCGCCGCATCCTCACTGACTACGGGTTTGTCGGCCACCCGTTCCGCAAGGACTTCCCGCTGATCGGCCACGTCGAGATGCGTTACGACGCCGAACAGGCGCGCGTGGTGTACCAGCCGGTGACGATCGAGCCGCGCGTGCTGGTGCCCAAGGTGATCCGCGACGACCATCGCTACAGCGAGGGCGAGAAGCCGGGCGAAGGAGCCGAGAATGCCTGAGATTCGCAACTTCACCCTGAACTTCGGGCCGCAGCATCCGTCCGCCCACGGCGTGCTGCGTCTGGTGCTGGAGATGGACGGCGAGGTCGTGCAGCGCGCCGACCCGCATATCGGCCTGCTGCACCGCGGCACCGAGAAGCTCGCCGAGAGCAAGCCCTACAACCAGTCCATCGGCTACATGGACCGTCTGGACTACGTGTCGATGATGGCCAACGAGCACGGCTACGTGCTGGCGATGGAAAAGCTGCTGGGCATCGAGGCCCCGCTGCGGGCGCAGTACATCCGGGTGATGTTCGACGAGATCACCCGCATCCTGAACCACCTGATGTGGCTGGGCGCGCACGCGCTGGACATCGGCGCGATGGCGGTCTTCCTGTATGCGTTCCGCGAGCGCGAGGACCTGATGGACTGCTACGAGGCGGTCTCGGGGGCGCGTATGCACGCGACCTACTACCGTCCGGGCGGCGTCGCCCGTGACCTGCCCGGCACGATGCCGAAGTACCAGCCGTCCTCCTGGAAGTCGCAGGAGGTCGTGGACGACCTCAACAAGATCCGCCAGGGTTCGCTGCTGGACTTCATCGAGGCCTTCACCGAGCGCTTCCCGGGCTGCGTCGACGAATACGAGACGCTGCTGACCGACAACCGGATCTGGAAGCAACGCACGGTCGGGATCGGTGTGGTCGACCCGGATCGCGCGAAGCAGCTGGGCTTTACCGGTCCGATGCTGCGCGGCTCCGGCATCGAGTGGGACCTGCGCAAGAAGCAGCCCTACGAGGTCTATGACCGACTGGACTTCGATATCCCGGTGGGCGTGAACGGCGACTGCTACGACCGCTATCTGGTGCGCATCGAGGAGATGCGCCAGTCCAACCGCATCATTCGTCAGTGCGTGGACTGGTTGCGCCAGAACCCGGGTCCGGTGCTGCTGGAGGATCACAAGATCACCCCGCCGAAGCGCGAGGAGATGAAGGCCGACATGGAGGCCCTGATCCACCACTTCAAGCTGTTCACCGAGGGCATGTGCCTGCCGGAAGGCGAGGCCTATGCCGCGGTGGAGCATCCCAAGGGCGAGTTCGGGGTCTATCTGGTCTCCGACGGCTCCAACAAGCCCTATCGTCTCAAGGTCCGTCCGCCGGGTTTCGTGCACCTGTCCGCGCTGGACGAGATGGCGCGCGGCCACATGCTGGCCGACGTGGTCGCCATCATCGGGACCCAGGACATCGTATTCGGGGAGATCGACCGCTGATGGCTGCCGAACAGAAAACCGTCGCCTTCCACAAGCCGGCCGGCAAGAATGTCGAGCTGAGTGATCACGAGCGCGAAGAGATCGACGCCTGGCTGGCGCGCTACCCGGAGGACCAGAAGCGCTCCGCGGTGCTGGGTGCCCTGCGGGCGGTGCAGCACGAGGATGGCTACCTCTCTACCGCCAAGATGGATGCGGTGGCCGACTACCTCGACCTGCCGGCGATCGCGGTCTACGAGGTCGGCTCGTTCTACTCGATGTACGCGCTGGAGCCGGTGGGCAAGCACACCATCATGGTGTGCAACAACATCTCCTGCATGCTGCGTGGCTCCGAGACGATCATCGAACACCTGGAAAACCGCCTGGGGGTCAAGCTGGGCGAGAGCACGCCCGACGGCAAGTTCTACCTGAAGAAGGAAGAAGAATGCCTGGCGGCCTGCTGCGGCGCGCCGATGATGCAGGTGGACCACGTCTACTACGAGAATCTCACGCCCGAGAAGGTGGACGAGATTCTCGACGGTCTGGAGAAGTAGCATGGCCAACCAGATCTGCTTTGCCACGCGTTACCTGGATGACCCCGCATCGCTCGAGACCTACAAGAGCGTGGGCGGCTACCAGGCGCTGGAAAAGGTCTACAAGGGCAAGATGGCCCCCGAGGACGTGATCGAGGAGGTCAAGACCTCCAACCTGCGCGGCCGCGGCGGTGCCGGGTTCCCGACCGGGCTCAAGTGGTCGTTCATGCCGCGCAATACCCCCGGGCAGAAGTACATCGTGTGCAACTCGGACGAATCCGAGCCGGGCACCTGCAAGGATCGCGAGATCCTGATGTACAACCCGCATGCCCTGATCGAGGGGATGGCCATCGCGGGCTACGCGATCGGCGCGACCGTGGGCTACAACTACATGCGCGGCGAGTTCATGGACGAGGTGAATACCCGCTTCACCGTTGCCCTGAAAGAGGCCTACGACGCCGGCTACCTGGGCAAGGATATCTTCGGCTCCGGGGTGGATTTCGATCTGCACCCGTCGCTGGGCGCGGGCGCCTACATCTGTGGCGAGGAGACCGCGCTGCTGGAGTCGCTGGAGGGCAAGAAGGGCCAGCCGCGCTTCAAGCCGCCGTTCCCCGCCAACTACGGCCTGTACGGCAAGCCGACCACCATCAACAACACCGAGTCGCTGGCCTCGATCCCGTCCATCATCCGCAATGGTGGCCAGTGGTTCGCGGACCTGGGCGTACCGAAGTCGGGTGGCGAAAAGCTGTTTTCCGTGTCCGGCCACGTCAACAAGCCGGGCAACTTCGAGATCCCGCTGGGCACACCGTTCAAGGATCTGCTGGAGATGGCCGGTGGCGTGCTGAATGGCCGCAAGCTGAAGGCGGTCATCCCGGGCGGATCGTCGGTGCCGGTGGTGCCGGGCGACGTCATGCTGCAGGCCAACATGGACTTTGACTCGATTGCCCACGCCGGGTCCATGCTGGGCTCCGGGGCGGTGATCGTGATGGACGAGACCGCCGACATGGTCAAGGCCCTGCAGCGGATCTCCCGTTTCTACTTCTCCGAGTCCTGCGGCCAGTGCACGCCCTGCCGCGAGGGGACCGGCTGGCTCTACCGCATGCTGACCCGCATCGTCGAGGGGCAGGGGCGTCCCGAGGATCTGGAACGCCTGGACGACGTGGCCAGCAAGATCGAGGGGCACACCATCTGCGCTCTGGGCGACGCCGCCGCCATGCCGGTGCGCAGCTTCGTCAAGCACTTCCGCCACGAATTCGAATATTACATCCAGCACGGCCGGAGCCCGGTGGCAGACGCCGCCTGACGCTCTACCGCGCCATCGCATCAGGAATCGAGCATGAGTCAGGATCAGAAACAGGATCTGGTCAGCATCGAGATTGACGGCCGTACGGTGGAGGCGCCCAAGGGCGCCATGCTCATCGACGTCGCCGATGATGCCGATATCCGCATCCCGCGCTTCTGCTATCACAAGAAGCTGTCGGTGGCGGCCAACTGCCGCATGTGCCTGGTGGAGGTGGAGAAGGCGCCGAAGCCGCTGCCGGCCTGTGCGACGCCCGTGATGGACGGGATGAAGGTGTACACCCAGTCCCCGCTGGCGCTGCGCGCGCAGAAGGGGACCATGGAGTTCCTGCTGATCAACCACCCGCTGGACTGCCCGATCTGCGACCAGGGGGGCGAGTGCGAGCTGCAGGACGTCGCCATGGGCTATGGCGAGAGTGTCTCCACCTACACCGAAGCCAAGCGCGTGGTGAAGGACAAGGACATCGGTCCGCTGATCGAGACCGAGATGACCCGCTGCATCCACTGCACCCGTTGTGTGCGCTTCGGCGAGGAAATCGCTGGGGTGCGCGAGCTGGGGGCGACCGGGCGCGGCGAGCACATGCGCATCGGCACCTATGTCGAGAAGACCGTCGCCCACGAGCTGTCGGGCAACGTGATCGACCTCTGCCCGGTGGGCGCGCTGACCGCCAAGCCGTCGCGCTATGGCGCGCGTGCCTGGGAATATGCCCAGGCCGCCACCATTGCCCCGCACGATGCCGTGGGCTCCAACCTGTTTTTGCATACCGATGACGGCCGCGCGATGCGCGTGGTCCCGCGCGAGAACGAGGCCGTCAACGAGACCTGGATCTCGGACCGCGACCGCTTCAGCTACACCGGGCTGTACGCCGAGGATCGGCTGACTCGCCCCCGTATCAAGGTCGACGGGCAGTGGCAGGAGGTCTCCTGGGAGACCGCACTGAGCTACGCCGTCGAGGGCCTGAAGGAAGTGGCCCCGGAACGCATTGGTGGGCTGCTGTCGCCCTCGCTTTCGCTGGAAGAGCACTACCTCGCGCAAAAGGTGCTGCGTGGCATGGGCGTGACCGACATCGACCACCGCGTGAACCAGCGCGATTTCCGCGACGAGGCCGCGGCGCCGTTGTTCCCCTACCTCGGGTCCGCGATCGCCGATCTGGAAAACGCCGATGCCGTCCTGCTGGTCGGCAGCAACCCGCGCCGCGAGCAGCCACTGATCGCCCACCGCCTGCGCAAGGCCGCCTCGCGCGGCGCTCAGGTCAGTCTGATCAACGACATGCTGCTGGACCTGACCTACCCGGTGCAGGCCCAGCTGGTCGGTGACGCGCACGACCAGGTCCTGGCGCTGGCGGGGATTGCCGGCCAGATCGCCGCGGCCGGCAAGGCACTGCCGAAGAAACTGGAGAAGGCGGTCAAGGCCGCCGAGACCGATGACGCCGCCACCCGCGAGGCATTCGAGCGCGCCGCGCGTGCACTGCTGGACGGGAAGCAGGGCCACGTGCTCCTGGGTGCCGCCGCCGTGAATGGCCCGGCCTTCGCGACCCTGCGTGCCCTGGCCGGCTGGATTGCCAAGCACACCGGCGCGAGCCTGGGCTATCTCCCGCAGGGTTCGAATACCGCTGGCGCCTGGCTGGCCGGCGTCGTGCCGCATCGGGGTGTGGCCGGCGCCGAGCTGGAGAAGGCCGGCGCGAATGCCGCCGAGATGATCGAGCAGGGCCGCGACGCCTTCGTGATCGCCGGGCTTGAACCGGGCCGCGACGGCGCCGACCCGGTCGCCTTCCGCGCGGCCCTGGAGCGGGCTGGCCTGGTCGTGGCGCTGACCAGTTTCGCGAACGACGACCTCGAGGCGGTGGCCGATGTACTGCTGCCGATCACCACGAGCTTCGAACACTCCGGGACCTTCGTGAATGCCGAAGGTCGCTGGCAGAGTTTCCGCGCCGCCTCGCGTGCGCCCGAGGATGCGCGGCCGGGTTGGAAGGTCTGGCGGGTGCTCGGCAACCTGCTCGAGCAGCGTGGCATTGACTACCTGGATTCGCCCGCGGTGCGGGACGAGCTGAAGGGACAGCTGGCGGACGCCAGCTTCGACACCGCCGTGAACCTGAACAAGGTGCATGTGGAACTGCCCGAGGCCGGCGCGCTGGACGGCCTGCAGCGTGTGCAGGCGGCTGCACTCTACAGTGGCGATCCGCTGGTACGCCGGGCCGAGCCGCTGCAGACCAGCCCCGAGGGCCTGCTGGCCGAGAGCGTGCTGGTGCATCCCGATTCGGCCGGCGGGCATGACCACGGCAGTCGCGTACGGCTGCGCCAGGGCAAGGCCGAGACCGAGCTGACCCTGCTGCTGGACGATTCGGTGCCGCCGGGCCTGGCCGTGACCTTCGCGGGTTCCGCGGCCATGGGGGCCCTCGGGCTGCCGAACACGACGGTCGCGCTGGCGCGGGCCTGAGGGACTTAAGACATGTTCGACTGGATGATGAACCTCTTCTACAGCCTGCCGACGGTCATGCAGATCCTGATCGGCATTCAGCTGATCGTGATCCCGCTGATGCTGGCCGTGGCCTACACGACCTTCGCGGAACGCAAGGTAATCGGCTACGCGCATGTGCGCGTGGGGCCGAACCGGGTCGGTCCGCGCGGCTGGCTGCAGCCGATCGCGGATGCTGTGAAGTTGCTGACCAAGGAGGTCATCCTTCCGACCAATGCCAACCGCTTCCTGTTTCTCAGCGCTCCGGTGCTGACCATTGCCCCGGCGCTGGCCGCCTGGGCGGTGATCCCGTTCTTCGACGGCGGGGCTCTGGCCAACGTGAATGCGGGGCTGCTGTATCTCTTCGCGATGACCTCGCTGGCCGTCTACGGGATCATCATCGCGGGCTGGGCGTCGAATTCGAAGTATGCCCTGCTGGGCTCACTGCGCTCCGCGGCGCAGTTGGTGTCCTACGAGATCGCGCTTGGCTTTGCCCTGGTGGGTGTATTGATGGCCGCCGGCACCCTGAATGTGGGCGGGATCATCGAGGCGCAGTCGGGGAGTATCTACCATTGGTTCGCGTTGCCGCTATTGCCGCTGTTCGCCGTGTTCTTTATTGCCGGAATCGCCGAGACCAACCGCGCGCCGTTCGACGTGGCCGAGGGCGAGTCGGAGATCGTGGCCGGCTTCCACGTCGAGTACTCGGGAATGGCTTTCGCCGTGTTCTTCCTGGCCGAGTACGCCAACATGATCCTGGTGTCGGCGCTGACCGCGATCCTGTTTCTCGGCGGCTGGCTGTCGCCGTTCCAGGGCATCCTGCCGGCCGGTGCCTTCGAGTTGCCGGTGATCGGCGCGCTGCTGGATCACGGGATTCACTGGTTCCTGTTCAAGACGGCCATCTTCCTGTTCGCCTTCCTGTGGTTCCGCGCCACCTTCCCGCGTTATCGCTACGACCAGATCATGCGTCTGGGCTGGAAGGTGCTGATCCCGGTGACCATCGTCTGGCTGTTCGTCGAGGGCATTCTGGTCGCCTTCAACGTCGGCCCGTGGTTCGCATGAGGAGTTCGTGATGAAAGCGATGCGCCGTTTCTTCAAGAGTTTCCTGTTCTATGAGCTGCTGCTGGGGCTGCGCCTGACCGGGCGCTACCTGCTGAGCCGCAAGTTCACCGTGCAGTATCCGGACGAGAAGACCCCGATGTCGCCGCGTTTCCGGGGCCTGCACGCCCTGCGTCGTTACCCCAACGGCGAGGAGCGGTGCATTGCCTGCAAGCTGTGCGAGGCGGTCTGCCCGGCGCTGGCGATCACCATCGATACCGAGGAGCGCGATGACGGTACGCGCCGGACCACGCGCTACGACATCGACCTGTTCAAGTGCATCTTCTGCGGTTTCTGCGAGGAGGCCTGTCCGGTGGATTCCATCGTCGAGACGCACATCTTCGAGTATCACTTCGAGAACCGGGGCGAGCAGATCATGACCAAGGACAAGCTCCTGGCCATTGGTGACCGCTTCGAAAAAGAGATCGCGCAGGCACGTGCGGTCGATGCCCCCTACCGGTAACGCAGGGAACGCCTCATGACCTTCGAGCTTCTCCTTTTCTACCTGTTCAGCGCGATCCTGCTGGGAGGCGCGCTGGCCATGATCAGCGTCCGCAATCCGGTCCATGCCGCCTTGTTCCTGGTGCTGTGCTTCATCGCCGCCGCGGCGCTGTGGATTCTGGCCGAGGCGGAGTTCCTTGGACTGTTGCTGGTAGTGGTTTACGTGGGGGCGGTGATGGTGCTGTTCCTGTTCGTGGTGATGATGCTGGACATCAACCTTGCCAAGCTGCGCGAAGGGTTCACCGAGTATCTGCCGGTGGGCATCGTCGTTGCACTGGCGATGGCGACGGTCCTGGTGCTGGTGATTACCCGCTACATCACCATGGAGGCGCCCGAGCGCGCCGGACCCGAGTACTCGAACACCGAGGCGCTGGGCGCGATCCTCTACACCGAGTACGTCTATCCGTTCGAGATCGCCGCGGTGATCTTGCTGGTCGCGATCATCGCCGCGATCTCGCTGACCATGCGCAAGCGGCCGGACAACAAGTCGATCGACCCGGGCAAGCAGATGGCGGTCTCGCGCGAGGGCCGGGTGCGCATGGTGCCGATGGCCTCCGAGAAGAAGAAGGCCCCGCGCCGCGGTGGGCAGGGGCCCGCGAGCACAACCGACGGCAACGACGATTCCAACAAGTAGGCGAACCGAGTGCAATCCCAATAATTGGGGCCCCCGGCCGCGCGCCGGGACCCGGACACCGGGGCGGTTACCGTCCCCGAAAGAACTCAGGGCTAGAACATGATTACGCTAGAGCACTACCTGGTGCTGGCCGCGCTTTTGTTTTCCATCAGCGTGGCCGGGATCTTCCTGAATCGGAAAAACGTGATCGTGCTGTTGATGTGCATCGAGCTGATGATGCTCTCGGTGAACATCAACTTCATTGCCTTCTCGTTCTTCCTGCAGGACCTTGCAGGCCAGGTATTCGTGTTCTTCATTCTGACCGTCGCCGCGGCAGAGGCGGCCATCGGCCTCGCCATCCTGGTGTTGCTGTTCCGTAATCGCGGAACCATCAACGTTCAGGACATGGACGCAATGAAGGGATAACGGGCCATGGATACGATTTATCTACTCATTGTTCTGGCGCCGCTGTTCGGCGCGATCGCCGCCGGCCTGTTCGGCCGCCAGATCGGCCGCACCGGGGCACATACGGTCACCATCCTCGGGGTGACGGTGTCCTTCATCCTGTCCGTGGTGGTGTTCTGGGCCCACGTGTTCGGCGATGCCGGGGTCTACAACGAGACCGTCTACACCTGGCTGGTGTCGGACGGCATCCAGTTCGAGGTCGGGTTCCTGGTCGATAACCTGACCGCGATGATGATGCTCGTGGTCACCTTCGTCTCGCTGATGGTGCATATCTACACCATCGGCTACATGCAGGACGATCCCGGCTACCAGCGCTTCTTCGCGTACATCTCGCTGTTCACCTTCTCCATGCTGATGCTGGTGATGGCGAACAACTTCATGCAGCTGTTCTTCGGCTGGGAGGCCGTGGGCCTGGTCTCGTACTTGCTGATCGGCTTCTGGTACAAGCGCCCGACTGCGACCTACGCCAACATGAAGGCGTTCATCGTGAACCGCGTCGGTGATTTCGGCTTCCTGATCGGGATCGCGGCGCTGGTGTTCTACACCGGCAGCCTGAACTACACCGAGGTGTTCGCGGAAGGTCAGGCGATGAGCGAGGCGACCATCACCATCTGGCCGGGCTGGACCTTCGGCCTGCTGGATCTGGCACTGATCTTCCTGTTCATCGGTGCGATGGGGAAATCCGCCCAGGTGCCGCTGCACGTCTGGCTGCCGGATTCCATGGAAGGCCCGACGCCGATCTCCGCGCTGATCCATGCGGCGACCATGGTCACCGCGGGGATCTTCATGGTGGCGCGCATGTCGCCGCTGTACGAGTTCTCGGTCGCGGCGCTGTCGTTCATCCTGATCATCGGCGCGATCACGGCCTTCTTCATGGGCCTGATCGGGCTGGTGCAGAACGACATCAAACGCGTGGTCGCGTACTCCACGCTCTCGCAGCTGGGTTACATGACGGTGGCCCTGGGCGCCTCGGCGTACGCTGCCGGCCTGTTCCACCTGATGACCCACGCCTTCTTCAAGGCGCTGCTGTTCCTGGCCGCGGGCTCGGTAATCATCGCGATGCACCACCTGCAGGACATGCGTGCGATGGGCGGTCTGCGTCGGCACATGCCGATTACCTACGTGACGGCACTGATCGGTTCGCTGGCACTGATCGGGTTCCCGTTCTTCTCCGGGTTCTTCTCCAAGGACGCGATCATCGAGGCGGTGGGCTACTCCCAGACCCCGGGCGCGACGTTTGCCTACTGGCTGGTGCTGGCCGGCGTGTTCGTGACCGCGCTGTATACCTTCCGCATGTTCTTCATGGTGTTCCATGGCGAGGAGCGCTACGACCAGGCGCACAAATACATGCCGGATCATGGCGATGACCACGATGACGATCATCACGACGATCACGGCCCGCTGCAGCCGAAGGAATCGCCCTGGGTGGTGACTGTCCCGCTGATCCTGCTGGCGATCCCGTCGGTGGTGGCCGGCTACTTCATCGGGCCGATGTTGTTCGGTGACTTCTTCGCCAACAGCCTGTTCGTGCTGCCGGAGCAGGACGTGCTGGCGACCAAGGGCGAGACCTACACCGGGGTGTTCGGATTCGTGCTGCACGGCCTGATGCTGCCGGCGTTCTGGCTGGCGATGGCGGGGCTTGCGACCGCCTGGTACCTGTACATGAAGCGGCCGGAACTGCCCGCGGTGATCGCCGAGCGCCTGAAGCTGGGCGTGCGCATCCTCGAGGACAAGTACGGCTTCGACCGCTTCAATGACTGGTTCTTCGCCGGCGGCACCGTCCGCCTGGGCCGGGCGCTGTGGCGCTATGGCGATGCGCTGATCATCGACGGGTTGCTGGTCAATGGCACCGCGCGCTCGATCGGCTGGATCTCGTCCCGCGTGCGCCACATGCAGTCCGGCTTCCTCTACCACTACGCGTTCGTGATGATCATCGGCCTGCTGGTCCTGATGTTCGCCTTCGTGATCTGAGCGGCTTCGACACCCATGCGCTCGAAGCCCATCGCTGTTTCAAGGAACGACCATGTTTGCTGACTGGCCTATCTTGAGTCTGTTGATCTGGCTGCCGATTCTCGGCGGCTTCCTGGTGCTCGCCGCCGGGCGCGATGCGCCCCACGTGGCGCGGCGCCTCGGGCTCGCGGTGGCCGTGGCGACCTTCGTGGCCAGTCTCCCGCTGTGGTTTGCCTTCGAGCGCGGCACCGCGGATATGCAGTTCCAGGAGCTGGCCTCGTGGATCCCGGCGTTCAACGTGAACTACCACCTGGGCGTGGATGGCATCTCCATGCCGCTGATCCTGCTGACCACGCTGATCACCGTGGTCGTGGTGATCGCCGCCTGGGAGTCGGTGAAGGACCGCATCGCCTACTACATGGCGGCGATGCTGGTGATGGAAGGCCTGATGATCGGCATGTTCGCTGCGATGGACGCGGTGCTGTTCTACGTGTTCTTCGAGGCGATGCTGATCCCGATGTTCCTGGTGATCGGGATCTGGGGCGGGCCGCGGCGCGTCTACGCGACGATCAAGTTTTTCCTCTACACCTTCCTTGGCTCGGTGTTCATGCTGGTCGCGCTGATCTGGATGTATATCCAGTCCGGCAGCTTCCTGATCCAGGACTTCCATGCCTTGCAGATCGGCCTGACCGCGCAGATCCTGATCTTCCTCGCGTTCTTCATGGCGTTCGCGGTGAAGATCCCGATGTTCCCGGTCCACACCTGGCTGCCGGACGCGCACGTGGAGGCGCCCACCGGTGGCTCGGTGATCCTGGCCGCGATCATGCTGAAGATCGGGGGCTACGGCTTCCTTCGCTTCTCGCTGCCGATCACCCCGGATGCCAGCGCGGTGCTGGATACCCTGATGATCGTGCTGTCGCTGATCGCGATCGTCTACATCGGGGTTGTGGCGCTGATCCAGAGCGACATGAAGAAGCTGATTGCCTACTCGTCGATCGCGCACATGGGCTTCGTGACCCTCGGCTTCTTCCTCGCGTTCTACATCTACTCGAACACCGGGGACTGGGAAGGCGCCTCGCTGGGTATCGCCGGCGGCATGGTGCAGATGATCTCGCACGGCTTTATCTCGGCGGCCATGTTCCTCGCGGTGGGCGTGCTCTATGACCGCCTGCACAGTCGCCAGATCGCCGACTACGGCGGTGTGGTGAACACCATGCCGTGGTTCGCTGCGTTCTTCGTGCTGTTCGCGATGGCCAACACCGGGCTGCCGGGCACCTCCGGGTTCGTCGGCGAGTTCATGGTCATCCTGGCGGCGTTCAAGGCGGATTTCTGGATCGCGTTCCTGGCCGCGACCACCCTGATCCTGGCGGCCGGCTACACCCTGTGGCTGGTCAAGCGCGTGATCTTCGGCGCGGTGGCCAACGACAACGTGGCCGGTCTCTCCGACATGAACCGCCGCGAGTTCTTCCTGATGGGCGTGCTGGCCTTCTTCACGCTGCTGCTGGGCGTGTGGCCGGCCCCGCTGCTGGATGTGATGAACGCGACCATCGACCACCTCGTGGCGCATATCGCGCAGTCGAAGCTCTGAAGGGACGCCTGACATGAATTTCGAGATCCCCAATTTCCTCCCCGCCGTGCCCGAGATGTTCGTGCTCGGGATGGCGTGCCTGATCCTGGTGATCGACGCGTTCCTGCCGGATTCGCGGCGCGATGTCACCTACGGCCTGGTGCAGGCGACGCTGGTGGCGGCGGCCGGCCTGACGCTGTGGCTGATGGGTCCGGAGACGGTCCTGACCTTCTCGGATACCTTCGTCAAGGACCCGATGGCGGACATCCTGAAGGTCGCGGTGTACGTGACCAGTTTCCTGGTATTCCTGTATTCCCGCCCGTACCTGATGGAACGCGGCATCCACAAGGGCGAGTTCTACGTGCTGGGCCTGTTTGCCGTGCTCGGCATGATGATTATGATCTCCGGGCACAATCTGCTGACCCTGTACCTGGGCCTGGAACTGCTGTCGCTGGCGTCCTACGCGCTGGTCGCCTTCTGGCGCGACAACTCGCGCGCCACCGAGGCGGCGATGAAGTACTTCGTGCTGGGTGCGCTGGCCTCGGGGCTGCTGCTGTACGGCATGTCCATGATCTACGGCATGACCGGCTCGCTGGATATCGCCGTTATCGCCGCCCAGCTGGTGGCCGCCGACGAGAGCCTGAACATCCCGCTGGTGTTCGGCCTGGTGTTCCTGGTCGTGGCGATCGCCTTCAAGCTGGGGGCGGTGCCGTTCCACATGTGGGTACCGGATGTGTATGACGGCGCACCCACGGCGGTGACGCTGTTTATCGCCACCGCGCCGAAGATCGCGGCGTTCGCCTTCCTGATGCGGCTGCTGGTGGAAGGCATGGGGCCGATGCACGCCGACTGGCAGGGCATGCTGATCATCCTGGCCGTGCTGTCGCTGGCCGTGGGGAACGTGATCGCGATCGCCCAGACCAGCATCAAGCGAATGCTGGCCTATTCGACCATTGCCCATATCGGCTTCCTGTTCATGGGCATCCTGGCGGGTACCGACAGCGGCTACGCCTCGGCGATGTTCTACGTGATCGTCTACGCGATTACCGCGGCCGGCGGCTTCGGGATGATCGTGTTCCTGTCGCGCAAGGGCTATGAGGCCGACCAGATCGACGACTTCAAGGGCTTGGCCAAGCGCAACCCCTGGTTCGCGTTCATCATGCTGCTGCTGCTGTTCTCGATGGCGGGTGTGCCGCCGACGGTCGGGTTCTACGCCAAGCTGGCGGTGATCCAGGCGGCCGTGGGCGCCGAGCTCGTCTGGCTGGCGATCGTTGCGGTGATCTTCTCGATCATTGGTGCCTTCTATTACCTGCGCGTGGTCAAGATGATGTTCTTCGACGACCCGCAGGAGGGGGCCGAGGAACCGGTGCAGCCCTCGGGCGCACTGGCCACCGCGCTCAGCATCAACGGGCTCGCGGTGCTGCTGCTGGGAATTTTCCCGGGGCTGCTGCTGTCTCTCACCCACTACGCAATCATCGGGTAACTTGTGACACAGTGGATTCCGTTTGAAGCGCTGGTCTGGGGGTTTGTGGTCGTCGCGTTCATCAGCGCGAACCTGCCCTGGCTCAGCGAACGCATCGGGTTGATGGTGCTGCCGGCGAGTGGCACCAAGGGCCCGTGGACCCGGATCGGGGAATGGCTGGTGCTGTATTTCCTGGTCGGCGCCATTGGCAAGGGTCTCGAATTCCAGGCGACTGGCGGGATTCATCCACAGGGCTGGGAGTTCTACGTGATCACCCTGTCGCTGTTCGCGATGTTCGCGTTGCCCGGCTATATCTGGCGCTATGACCTGCGCCCGCATCTGCGCGCGGGGCAGCGCCGCACCCGGTAAATAATCGCCGGCAACCCTTGCGGCGCCGGGCGTCGCTTTGGTATAGTTCTGCGTCTCGGATGCGGGGTGGAGCAGTCTGGCAGCTCGTCGGGCTCATAACCCGAAGGTCGCAGGTTCAAATCCTGCCCCCGCTACCAATTTTCAGAGAGGCCCCGTACGGGGCCTTTTTGTTAAGGACCCATGGTCCGGTCGCAACTGCTCGCGGTCGGCCCGCCGTCCTTAAGGCCGCGCTCCCGCGCGCCTCGCAGCGGACGTTTCGCTGCAGTCATCTTGAGAGGTGTACGAGGGGCGTTCGGCGCCCTTTTTTTGTTTCTGGGTCCCGCCCGCGGGACGGAGTCGATCGAGACGCCCTTGTCGCAGAAGGCTGAACAACTGAACACGCTGCTAACCCCGGTGGTCGAGGGGGAAGGCATGGAGCTGTGGGGGCTGGAGTATCACGCCGGCTCCAAACCGCCCGTGGTGCGTATCTTCATCGATGGCGAAAACGGCGTCACGGTGGATGATTGCGCACGTGTCAGTGAGCAGGTCGGTGCGGTGCTGGAAGTCGAACAGGCCCTCAAGGGAAACTACACGCTCGAAGTATCCAGCCCGGGGGTGGAACGCCCCCTTTTTACCCCCGAGCAGTTCCGGCGTTACATCGGCCATCCGGTGAAGGTGCGCCTTGCGTGGCCGGAGCACGACCGTCGCAATTTCCGTGGCGTGTTGCTGTCGGTGGACGAACCCATGATCGAAGTGGAAGTGGACGGCATGGCCTACGAGCTGCCGCTGGCCGCGATCCACAACGCGCGTGTCCTTGAACAGCTGTAGAGACGGCTGGCGTACAGGGCGCTGCTACGCTTTTGTTGAATCGGCAGGCGACTGCCGAGTGCGGAGAGGCAAGACATGAACAAGGAGATCCTGCTGGTCGCCGATGCCGTGGCGAACGAGAAGGGAGTGGAGAAGGACATCATCTTCGACGCCCTGGAATCGGCCCTGGCGATGGCGACCCGCAAGTACCACGGCGGCAAGATGGACGTCCGCGTGAGCATCGACCGCGAGGAAGGCGACTACGAGGCCTTCCGCCGCTGGACCGTGGTGGACGACGAGGACCCGGAGTTCGAATCCCCGGAGTACCAGATCCTGCTGTCCTATGCCCAGCAGAAGAATCCGGACGCCCAGATCGGCGACGTGATCGAGGAGCCGGTCGAGGCCGTGGACTTCGGCCGCATTGCGGCCCAGACCGCGAAGCAGGTGATCGTGCAGAAGGTGCGCGAGGCCGAGCGCGCGAAGGTCGTCGCGGAATATCAGGATCGTGTCGGCACGCTGGTGATGGGGATCGTCAAGCGGACCGACCGCAATGGCACCTATGTGGATCTCGGGAGCAACGCCGAGGCCCTGATCCCGCGTGAACACATGATTCCGCGCGAGACGGTACGCACCAATGACCGCCTGCGCGGGTTCCTGAAGGAGATCCGTCCGGAGGCGCGCGGGCCGCAGCTGATCCTGAGCCGCACCGCGCCGGAGTTCCTGATCGAGCTGTTCAAGCTCGAGGTGCCCGAGGTCGGTCAGAACATCATCGACATCATGGGCGCGGCCCGGGATCCGGGCATGCGCGCGAAGATTGCGGTGCGCTCCAACGACCCGCGGCTGGATCCGGTCGGGGCCTGTGTCGGCATGCGCGGTTCGCGGGTGCAGTCGGTGTCCAACGAGCTGGCCGGCGAGCGCATCGACATCATCGTCTGGGACGAAAACCCGGCGCAGTTCGTGATCAACGCGATGTCGCCGGCCGAGGTTCTTTCGATCGTGGTCGACGAGGACAAGCAGTCGATGGATATCGCGGTCGAGGAAGACAAGCTGTCCCTGGCCATCGGCCGCGGCGGCCAGAATATCCGCCTGGCCTCCCAGCTGACCGGCTGGGAGCTGAACGTGATGACCGAGGAGCAGGCGGCCGAGAAGAGCGAGGCCGAGGCCCAGCAGCTGGTCACGTTCTTCATGGGGGCCCTGGACGTCGACGAGGAAGTGGCCGGCATCCTGGTGCAGGAGGGCTTTACGACCCTGGACGAGGTGGCCTATGTGGATGAAGCCGAGCTGCTGGCGATCGAAGAGTTCGACCAGGACATGGTCGAGGAGCTGCGCAACCGCGCAAGCGATGCGCTTCTGACCAAGGCCATTGCGGCCGAAGACGGTCGCGAGGGCTTCGAGCCCGCCGAGGACCTCCTGAACATGGATGGCATGACCGCGGCACTGGCGAACACGCTGGCGTCACACGGGGTTTGCACCATGGAGGACCTGGCGGAGCAGGCATCCGACGATGTGGTCGAGATGACCGGGCTGGATACGGAGCAGGCGTCGGCGCTGATCATGACGGCGCGCGCCCCGTGGTTCGAGACCGGGGACTGATCCCCGGCCGTTCGACGTACGACCCCGTATCACAGGCTGTCGGTTGGCCTGAAAAGAATCTGGAATGGAGGTAGGCGCCATGGCGCAAATGACAGTGCAGCAATTCGCGGAATCGGTGGGGACGCCGGTTGACCGCCTCATGGTCCAGCTCAAGGAGGCGGGCGTCGAGGTTGATGGCCCCGAGGCGGCGATCACCGACGCGGAAAAGCGCAAGCTGCTCGATCACCTCCGCCAGTCGCACGGCGAGGGTGGCGAATCCGGACGCGTGACGCTGAAGCGCCGTACCCAGGCGCAGACCCTCAAGGTCAGTTCCGGGCAGGGGCGTTCCAAGACGGTCAACGTCGAAGTTCGCAAGAAGCGCACGCTGAAACGCAAGCCGACCGAGGCACAGCCGGAGGCGCCGGTGGAAGAAGCCCCGGCCGCCGAGGAACAGGCGCCGGCACCGGAGGCTCCGGAAGAGACGCGTGCCGCCACCCCGACGGAAGAGCCGGCTGCCGAGGCCCCGGTTGAGGAAACTCCGGCGGCCGAAGAGCCGCCCGTCGAGGAGCCGGAGGCCGAGACGCCGGCCGAGCCGGAGCCCGAGGTTGCCGAGGAGGCACCGGCCGAAGAGCCCGCGCCGGAACCGGAGCCCGAGGCGCCGGCCAAGCCGAAGCGCCCGCTGAGCCGGACCGAGCAGCTGGCGCTGCAGGTCGAAGCCGAACGCGAGGCCCAGCGCAAGGCATCCGAGGCCCGCAAGCAGGAGGCGGCCGAGCGCGAGGAGCGCCAGAAGCGCCGGCAGAAGGAGCTGGAGGCCCAGGAGGCCAAGCGCGAGAAGGAAGAACAGGCAAGGCTGGAACGCGAGGCCGCAGCCCGGCAGGCCGCACCGGCCGCCGCACCGGCGGCACCGGCGGGTGATGCCAAGGCCGGCAAGGGTGCTCGCAAGGGCGGCCGCAAGGATGACCGCAAGGAACTTCACGTGGCCGGCGACCGTCGTGGCCGTCGCAAGAAGGGCGAAGGCCGCAAGGCCCAGTCCGCCGCGGCCCAGGCGGTAACCAGCAAGCATGGTTTCGCCAAACCCACCGCGCCGGTGGTGCGGGATGTCGAGGTGCCGGAAACCATTACCGTGGCCGATCTGGCCCAGGCGATGGCGATCAAGGCCCCTCAGCTCATCAAGGCACTGATGGGCATGGGCGTGATGGCGACCATCAACCAGTCCATCGATCAGGACACCGCGATGCTGGTGGTCGAGGAGATGGGGCATAACCCGATCGCCGCGAAGGAGACCTCGGTCGAGGACGAGATCGATACCGGTCTCGAGCAGAACGCCGAAGCCAAGGCGCGCCCGCCGGTGGTGACCGTGATGGGGCATGTCGACCACGGCAAGACCTCGTTGCTGGACTACATCCGCAAGGAGAAGGTCGCTTCCGGCGAGGCGGGCGGGATTACCCAGCACATCGGCGCCTACCATGTGAAGAACAATCACGACGGCGTGACCTTCCTGGATACACCGGGGCATGCGGCGTTCACCGCCATGCGTGCCCGTGGTGCCCAGTCCACGGATATCGTGATCCTGGTGGTGGCCGCGGATGATGGCGTGATGCCGCAGACCATCGAGGCGATCCAGCATGCGAAGGCGGCTGGCGTGCCCGTTGTCGTCGCGGTCAACAAGGTCGACAAGCCGGAGGCCGAACCGGACCGGGTCATGAACGAGCTGGCCCAGCACGAAGTGATCCCGGAGGCCTGGGGCGGCGATACTCAGTTCATCCATGTCTCCGCCCATACCGGCCAGGGGATCGACGAACTGCTGGAGGCCCTGGGCCTGCAGGCCGAGGTGATGGAACTGAAGGCCCCGGACGAGGGTCCGGCCCGTGGCGTGGTGATCGAATCGCGTCTGGAGAAGGGGCGTGGCCCGGTGGCGACCATCCTGGTGCAGTCCGGCAAGCTCAAGCACGGTGACATCCTGCTTTCGGGCAAGGAGTACGGTCGCGTGCGGGCAATGTTCGACGACACCGGCGCGGCGGTGAAGGAAGTCGGTCCGTCGATGCCGGTGGAGGTCCTCGGCCTCTCCGGCGTGCCGGAGGCGGGCGACGAGGTCCTGGTGGTCGCGGACGACAAGACGGCCCGCGAGGTGGCCGAGCACCGTGACACCAAGCAGCGCGAGCGCAAGCTGGCCGCGCAGCAGGCGGCCAAGCTGGAGAACATCTTCAACCAGATGCAGGAAGGCGAGATCGCCACCGTGAACATCCTCATCAAGGCGGATGTGCAGGGATCGGCCGAGGCGCTGCGCGAGTCGCTGGTCAAGCTGTCGACCGACGAGGTCCGGGTGAAGGTGGTGTCCGCCGGTGTGGGCGGGATCTCCGAGTCCGACATGAACCTGGCGATGGCCTCCGAGGCAATCGTGATCGCGTTCAACGTGCGTGCCGATGCGGGTGCCAAGCGCCTGGCGGCCGAGAACGAGATCGACGTGCGCTATTACTCGGTGATCTACGAGGCCATCGACGACGTGAAACAGGCGCTGTCCGGCCTGTTGTCGGCGGAGATCCGCGAAGAGGTTATCGGCCTGGCCGAGGTGCGCGACGTGTTCAAGGCCTCGGGCTTTGGCCAGGTCGCGGGCTGCCTGGTGGTCGAGGGCTCGGTCAAGCGCGGCAACCCGATTCGCGTGCTGCGCGACAATGTCGTGATCTACGAGGGCGAGCTGGAGAGCCTGCGTCGCTTCAAGGAGGACGTGAACGAGGTCAAGGCGGGTACCGAGTGCGGTATCGCGGTGAAGAACTACAACGACGTGAAGGCGGGTGACCAGATCGAGGTCTTCCAGCGCGTCGAGGTGGCCCGGACGCTCTGATGCCTGCAAACCGCGACTTCCATCGTTCGGACCGGGTCGGCGAGCAGATCCAGCGCGAGCTGGCCGAGCTGATCCGCATGGAGGTCAAGGACCCGCGCGTGGGGATGATTACCCTGGCGGGTGTCGAGGTCTCGCGGGATCTCGCTCACGCCCGGGTGTTCTTTACCCAGCTGGAGGGTGCCGAGAAGGGCCAGGAGGCGCAGAAAGGGCTGAACAATGCGGCCGGCTTCCTGCGCCGGGCGCTCGGCCAGCGCATGCGGCTGCGCTCGGTGCCCCAGCTACGCTTTGTCTACGACGACACCCCGGAGCGTGGCGCCCATCTGTCGTCCCTGATCGATCGGGCGCTGGCCGAGGATCGGGCGCATCACGCGCACGATTCCGAGTCTCCGGAGGAAGGCGGCGTGGATGACGGGGCCGAGGACGACGGGGCCGAGGAAGATCGCGGGTCGGACCGGGGGCCGGAACGCGGGGCCTGAGCCCGGGCGTCTCCGGTTGAGTGACTTCCACATGGCGGGCAAGCGGCGCGAGGTCGACGGCATCCTGTTGCTGGACAAGCCGCGGGGGCGCAGTTCCAACCAGGCGCTGGGCCGGGTCAAGTATCTGCTGCAGGCGAAGAAGGCCGGTCACACCGGGGCACTGGACCCGCGGGCGACCGGCCTTCTGCCGTTGTGCTTCGGCCAGGCGACCAAGGTCTCCGGGTGGCTGCTGGACGCGGACAAGCGCTACGTCGCCGAGGCCCGTCTGGGGGTGGAGACCGACAGTGCCGATCTCGACGGCGCGGTGATCCGGGAGGCGGCCGTCCCCGCTATCGATCCGGCGACGCTGCGCGAACTGGAACAGCGCTTCAGCGGCGAGCAGGCGCAGGTGCCGCCCATGGTTTCGGCGCTGAAACATCAGGGCCGGCGGCTGTACGAACTCGCCCGCCAGGGCGTGGAGGTCGACCGGCCCCCGCGCGCGGTGCAGATCCATTCCCTCCACATCGAGCAGACGGCGCCGGATCGCCTGCGTCTGGAGGTGCACTGTTCGAAGGGGACCTACATCCGCTCGCTGGTCGCCGACATGGGTCATGCACTGGGTTGTGGCGCGGCGGTGGATACCCTGCACCGCGTGGGGCACGGTCACTTCGATGCGTCCGCGATGGTTTCGCTGGAGGCGATCGAGGCGGCCTTCGAGGCAGGTGGTGCACCCGCGATCGAGGCGCTGCTGCAACCCGCGGAGACGGCGCTGGCGCACTGGCCGGCCGTGACCCTGGATGCCGCCGCCAGCGCCGCGATGCGGCATGGCAACGCGGCGGCCGACACGGCGGTGATCGGGGCGTTGCCGGGAGCGCCCGATGCGCCGAACGAGGCCGAAACCGGCTGGCCGCTGGTGCGGGTGTTTGATCCCGATGGGCGGTTCCTGGCCGTAGGGGTGCGCGACGACCAGGGGCAGGTTCGCGCGCGGCGTCTGTTCGTCCCGGCGGCCTGAACCGGCCGGGTTGTTTTCTGTTCATGCCGGCGCGCGGCGTGCTACCATTACGCGCCTATCGCCAGCGCCACTGGTCGATTAACGGTCTAGAAATCTCAGGAGTCAGGTTTTCATGTCGCTCACTACCGAAGAAAAATCGGCCATCGTCGAGAAGCACAAGCGCGATGCCAACGACACCGGTTCGCCGGAGGTTCAGGTCGCGCTGCTGACGGCCCGCATCCAGCATCTGATGGGTCACTTCGACAAGCACAAGCAGGATCATCACTCGCGCCGCGGCCTGCTGAAGATGGTCAGCCAGCGTCGCAAGCTGCTGACCTATCTCAAGCGCCACGACCAGGACCGCTATCAGGCCTTGGTCAAGGAGCTTGGGCTGCGCCGCTAAGGCCGGTACAACGGGCCCGCGCCACTGGTGCGGGCCCGTTCGCTTTCGGGCCTGCGCAAGCGGGTCGCGGAGGCCAGAATTCAGGCATTACAGTCGTCAGAACACGGGAAACGGGAAAAAACGTGGCATACAAGAAGTCATTCCAGTACGGAAACCATACCGTCACCTTCGAGACCGGTGACATCGCCCGCCAGGCCAGTGGCGCCGTCCTCGTCAACATGGCCGAGACCGTGGTCCTGGTCACCGTGGTCGCCCGCAAGGATGCCGACCCGGGGCGCGACTTTTTCCCCCTGACCGTGAACTACCAGGAACGCACCTACGCGGCCGGCAAAATCCCCGGTGGTTTCTTCAAACGCGAAGGGCGTCCGAGCGAGAAGGAAACCCTGACCTGCCGTCTGATCGATCGCCCGATCCGTCCGCTGTTCCCCGAGGGGTTCAAGAACGAGACCCAGGTGGTCGCGACGGTGATGTCGATCAACCCCGAGGTGGATCCCGACATCCCCGCGATGCTGGGGACCTCGGCGGCCCTGGCACTGTCCGGCGTGCCGTTCGCGGGGCCCATTGGCGCCGCGCGTGTTGGCTACCGCGCCGGCGAGTACCTGCTGAACCCGACCTACAGCGCGCTCGATGAATCCGACCTCGACCTCGTCGTGGCCGGCACCGAAAACGCCGTGCTGATGGTGGAGTCCGAGGCCAATCAGCTTTCCGAAGAGGCGATGCTGGGTGCGGTGATGTTCGGCCACGAACAGATGCAGGCCGCGATCCAGGCGATCCGGGAACTGGCCTCCGAGGCGGGCAAGCCCGCCTGGGACTGGGAGCCGCCGGTGTCCATCGAGTCGCTGGAAGATCAGGTCAAGGGCGTGGTTGGCGACGAGCTGGTCGAGGCCTACCAGATCGCCGAGAAGCAGGCGCGCACCCAGCGCATCGGTGAGCTGCGCGGCAAGGCCGTGGAGGCGCTGGCCAGCGAGGAAGAATCCGGGCCCAGCGCGGATGACGTGAAGACCGCTTTCCACGATCTCGAGTACCGCCTGGTGCGTGATCGCATCCTGGACGGCAACCCGCGCATTGATGGCCGCGACACGAAGACCGTGCGTCCGATTACCGTGAACACGGGCGTGCTGCCGCGTGCACATGGCTCCGCGGTTTTCACCCGCGGTGAGACGCAGGCGCTGGTGGTCGCGACCCTCGGGACCGACCGCGACGCCCAGGTCATTGACGCCCTGGAAGGCGAGCGCCGCGACCGCTTCATGCTGCACTACAACTTCCCGCCCTACTGCACCGGCGAGACGGGCTTTGTCGGCACGCCCAAGCGCCGCGAGATCGGCCACGGGCGCCTCGCCAAGCGCGGGGTGCAGGCGGTGATGCCGAACGAGACCGACTTCCCCTACGTGATCCGCGTGGTTTCCGAGATCACCGAATCCAACGGCTCCAGCTCGATGGCCTCTGTCTGCGGCACCTCGCTGGCGCTGATGGATGCCGGCGTGCCGCTGAAGGCCCCGGTCGCGGGCATCGCGATGGGTCTGATCAAGGAAGGCGACCGCTTCGCGGTGCTCTCCGACATCCTGGGCGACGAGGACCATCTCGGTGACATGGACTTCAAGGTCGCCGGGACCTCGGACGGGGTCACCGCGCTGCAGATGGACATCAAGATCGACGGGATCACCCGCGAGATCATGGAGCAGGCGCTGGCCCAGGCCCGCGAGGGCCGGATGCATATCCTCGGCTGCATGAACGAGGCGCTGCCGCGCCACCGTGAAGAGATGTCGTCGCACGCGCCGCGCTTTATCACCATGAAGATCAACCCGGACAAGATCCGCGACGTGATCGGCAAGGGCGGGGCGACCATCCGCGCCCTGACCGAGGAGACCGGCGCGAGCATCGACATCCAGGACGACGGTACCGTGAAGGTGGCCTCCACCGACCAGGCCGCCGGGCTCGAGGCCAAGCGCCGGATCGAGGAGCTGACCGCGGATATCGAAGTCGGGCGTCAGTACACCGGCAAGGTCGCGAAGATCATGGACTTCGGGGCGTTCGTCTCGATCCTGCCGGGCCGCGACGGCCTGGTGCATATCTCGCAGATCTCCGACGAGCGGGTCGAGAACGTGGGGGACTTCCTCTCCGAGGGGGACTCCGTCACCGTGCGCGTCCTGGAAGTGGACAAGCAGGGGCGCATTCGCCTGAGCATGAAGGCGGTCGAACCGGAGTCCTGATCGGACTCGTTTCGTTCACGGGCACCGGATCGCGGTGCCTGGCCATTCAGATTCGGGACGCTTGGGCATGGATCTCGTCAGTATTCGCAAGAGTTACCGGCGCTACGCACGGCATTACGACGCGACGTTCGGACGGGTGTTCGCGACCGGGCGTGCGAGTGCACAGGAAACCTTGGCACCGCTTTCCGGCAAGCGCATCCTCGAAGTCGGGGTCGGGACCGGCATTTCGCTCCCGGATTATCCGGACGACTGCGAGGTCGTCGGGATCGACGTGTCCCGGGAGATGCTCGATGTGGCCCGCGGCCGCCTGAACGGCGGCCTTCCCGCCGTGTCGGGGCTGTGCGAGATGGACGCGGAACAACTGGGCTTCGCCGATGAAAGCTTTGACGCGGTGGTGGCGATGTACGTGGCCACCGTCGTGCCCAATCCCGATGCCCTGTTCGCCGAGATGTGGCGGGTCTGCCGCCCGGGTGGGCGGCTGCTGGTGGTCAACCACTTTGCCTCGCAGCAATGGCTGCTGCGGGGCTTCGAGCGTTGCCTGCGCCCGCTCTCCAAGGCCGTCGGTTTCCGCCCGGACATGGAATACGAGGACTTCGTCCGCGTGACGGGGCAGGAACCCTGCATGGTCGCGCCGGCCAGCCTGTTCGGGTACTGGAAGCAGGTCGAATTCCGCAAGCCCGCCTGAACGTCGTTCCTCGCAGGGCGCCGCCAGAGCGCCGTCAATGCAGGGCCGCGCAGGGGCCGACCACGAGATTGCCACGGCCCCTGCGGGGCCTCGCAATGACGAGGATCCGAGCACCGTCATCGCGAGGCGCGCAGCGCCGTGGCGATCTCCATGGAGCGCCCCGACGCCGGAGGGGACAAATGCCGGGGTTCCGTCAGAAGGGTCCTCCCTGCGCGCGCCCTTCAGGCCGATCTGCGGCTGTTCAACGCGCGTCGCGCTTTGGTGTCACGGTCCCCTGGCGGGACCTGGTGATGACGGTGTTTGTGGTAGTCGCGCCGGCAGTCAGCGGCGTGTGAACAGCGGCAGCTCGTGGCGCCGGGCATTGGCCGCGATGAAGCGGCCCCGCCCGCCCAGTTCCCGGTCCAGGGCCGCCTGTTGGGTCGAGGCCTCGCCGATGAGGGTCGCGAGGAAGACCTCGAGTTCGCGGCCATCCACCCGAAGATCGCCAAAGGGGGAGCCGTCCGCCGCCGGCTGCCAGAACAGGCGCGGTTGCCAGTTGCAGCCCTGGATCTTCGGGTGGTGGTACAGCTCGATCAGCCGTTGTTCGAGTGCGTCGGACATGGGAACCTCGGTTGGGGCATGGTGGACGAAAGCCTGTAGCCCTTTCGCCCGTTGTCGCGAAAAGGCGTTACTGTAGAGGAACCCCGCCCACCGCGTCAGAGGACCCGACGAATGGCCATCGACTGGAAGCGCTATGACCCCGCCCCGTTCTACGACGAACTGATCAATAAGCCCGGCAAGCCGCGCGGGCCGGGCAAGGCGCTGGCGGAATACCTGGCCTCGCTGGACGAGGGGGAGATCCACAGCCGCAAGCAGGCCGCGGACAGTGCGATCCTCGAGATGGGCATCAGCTTCACGGTCTATACCGAGGGCGAGAACATCGACCGCGCCTGGCCGTTCGACATCATTCCCCGGGTGATCGCGCGCAAGGAGTGGGACCAGGTCTCGGCCGGGCTGGAACAGCGCCTGAACGCGCTGAACCTGTTCATCGACGACATCTACAACGAGCAGCGGATCTTCCAGGACAAGGTGATCCCGCGCTATGTGCTGAACCAGTCGAAGAATTTCCGCGAGCAGTGCATCGGGATCAAGCCCCCGCAGGGCGTCTGGGCGCACATCTGCGGCAGCGACCTGGTGCGCGACGGATCGGGGCAGTTCTATGTCCTGGAGGACAACCTGCGCGTGCCTTCCGGGGTCTCCTACATGCTGGAGAACCGGCAGGTCACCAAGCGCGTGTTCCCGGAGATGTTCGAGAGTTCCAGCATCCTGCCGGTGGATGAATACCCCACCCAGCTGTTCGACATGCTGGCGTCGATCTCGCCGCGCCCGCAGGACTACCCGGAGATCGCGGTGCTGACCCCCGGCATCTACAACTCCGCGTACTTCGAGCACTCCTTCCTTGCCCAGCGCATGGGGGCCGAGCTGGTGGAGGGCGCGGACCTGGTGGTCGGGGACGACGACTGCGTCTACATGCGGACCATCGACGGCCTGGAGCGCGTCGACGTGATCTACCGCCGCATCGACGACGAGTTCCTCGACCCGGAGGTCTTCAACCCCGACTCGATGCTCGGCGTGCCCGGCCTGATGCGCGCCTGGCGCCAGGGCAATGTGGGACTGGCCAACGCCCCCGGCGCGGGCGTGGCCGACGACAAGGTGATGTATGCCTACGTCCCGGACATCATTCGCTACTACCTGGACCAGGAGCCGATCATCCCCAACGTGCCGACCTATCTCTGTGTGAACGAGAAGGACCGCGCCTACGTGCTGGACCACCTCGACGAGCTGGTGGTCAAGCCGGCCAACGAGTCCGGCGGTTACGGCATGCTGGTGGGCCCGCACGCGACCAAGAAGCAGCGGGCCGAGTTTGCCCAGCTGATCAAGAAGGACCCGCGCAACTACATCGCCCAGCCGACGCTGGATCTGTCCGTGGCCCCGACCCTGTGCGGTGACGAGATCGAGCCGCGCCATCTGGACCTGCGCCCGTTCATCCTCCAGGGGGTGCGCACCGACGTGACCGCCGGCGGGCTGACGCGCGTGGCCATGCGCAAGGGCTCGCTGGTGGTGAACTCCTCGCAGGGCGGGGGCAGCAAGGACACCTGGATCGTGGACGAGGAGAACTGAGATGCTCTCGAGAGTCGCCGAACGCGTTTACTGGATGGCGCGCTATGTCGAGCGCGCCGAGAATACGGCACGCATGGTCACGGCCTTCAATCTGTTGGCGCTGGACATGCCGAAATCGGTGCAGGTGTCGTGGAAGGGCCTGGTGGAGGTCACCGGCAACGAGGGCCTGTTCGACAATCACTATCAGCGGGACGATGAACGCAATTGTGTGAAATTCCTGCTGGCGGATGCCGACAACCCGAGTTCGGTGCTCAACTCCCTGCGGGCGGCGCGCGAGAATGTGCGTACCACCCGCGACCTGGTTCCCTCCGAGGCGTGGGAGGTGATGAACGAGCTGTACCTGTTCGCCCGTGACCATATCGATCAGGGCATCGGCAAGCGCGGCCGGTTCGAGTTTCTCTCCGAGGTGGTTCAGCGCTGCCAGACCCTGACGGGGCTGCTGGCCGGCACCATGAGTCATGATGCGGCCTATGACTTCATCCGCCTGGGGCGCAATCTGGAGCGGGCCGATATGTCCACTCGGCATGTCGATGTGGGCGCACTCAAGCTCCTGAAAAAGGACGGCGAGGATCCCGAACCCTACGAGGGACTGCTATGGACCAGCATCCTGCGCTCGGGGAGTGGCTTTCAGATGTACCGCCAGCATGTGAAGCGGCGGATCAACGGTGTGGACGTGGTGCGGTTTCTGCTGCAGGACACCGCCTTCCCGCGTTCGGTGACCCATGCCCTGACCCAGGTGCAGGATGCGCTGGAGAAGCTGCCACGCAACGAACTGCCGCTGCGTCTGGTGATCCAGGCGCGCCGCCACGCCTCCAGTGCGCATGTGGAGGAACTGATCGCGGAAGACGGCCTGCATGCCTTCATGGATGTGCTGCAGCGGGATATCGGGGATATCCACGCTGCGAACGTGGAGACCTGGTTCCGGATCGCGCCGGCGCAAACCCAGAGTCAGGCGGCATAGGGAGGTACTGGATGGATCGTGGGTGACGCTGCGATCCGTTCAGCGGCGGGACTTTTTCGGCTTGCCCGAAGAGGATGCGGCCGACTTGCCGGATCCGCGGCTGACGCGGGTCCCGCGCTGTTTGCGCGCGTGGGCGGACTCCCAGTCGAAGCGGGGCAGGTCGGTGAAGGCCTTCTTGATGTTGGTGTCCCAGGCCTGGGTGAGCGAGCGCAGGTAGGCGTCGTCGGTCTCCAGGCACAGGTAATGGTCGAAGGTCAGGGTGCCCCGCTCGTAGACCATTACCTCGATCGGCGGGCCCACGGTCAGGTTCGAGCGGATGGTCGAGTCGATGGAGACCAGGGCGCAGCGCGCCGCATCACCCAGCGGGGTGGCCGGTTCGATGATGCGATCCAGGATCGGCTTGCCGTACTTGCTCTCGCCGATCTGCAAAAAGCGCGTCTGCTGCGAGGTGGTGATGTAGTTGCCCTGGGGATAGACGAGGAAGATCGCCGGGGCGTCGTCGCCGATCTGGCCCCCGATGATCAGCGTGGCCTCGGCCTTGATGCCGGAGCGGGACAATGCCTCGGAGTGCTTCTCCGCTTCCTCGCGGTTGAGCCGTCCGAGGTATTCGGCGGCATCCGACATGCGTTCCACCGTTGCCAGGCTTTCCTCGGCGCCTTCCTCCATGTCGCGCTTGAGTTGTTGCACCACCGACTGCGTGGTGGCCAGATTGCCCGCGGCGAGGACCACGAAGACCCGTTGCCCCTCGATTTCGAAGGTGTGCATCTTGCTGTAGGTGCTCACCTGGTCCACGCCCGCGTTGGTGCGGGAGTCGGAGGCGAAGACGAGGCCGTCGTCCAGATCGATGGCGACACAGTAGGTCATGGGGGCGCGGGTTTCCGGGCAAGGCAGTGACGGCATACTAGGGCTGGGGTCGGGGGGCGTCAACGCGGCGCAGCGTTGAGCCCTGCCGGCGAATGCACCGAACCGGTGCCCCCGAACGGTGGTCTGTTACGGCATTGGACCCCCATTCCTCGAGGAGATTGCGATGTTCCGGTCGGGCCTGTGGCTGTTGCTGATCCTGCTGTTTCTGCCCTCGGTGGCTGGGGCCGATGCCCTTGAGCCCGACGCCCTGATCGAGCGCATGCAGGCCGGCGGGCTGGTGATCTACTGGCGCCACGCGGCCACGGATCGCAGCCGCCGTGACCGGGACCTCAGCGACATGAGTCGCTGCGAACTGCAGCGCAATCTGGACGACGGCGGGCGCGAACAGGCACGTCGGGTGGGCGAGGGGTTCGAACGCCACGCGATCCCGGTGGAGCGCATCCTGAGCTCGGCGTTCTGCCGCAATATCGATACCGCCCGGATCGCCTTCGGTGAGGACTCCTGGGATGTGCGGGACGATCTGTTCAACGTGCCGCCGGTACGTGACCGCCAGCGTCAGCAGGCCCTGGTGGGCGCCCTGCGGGACTACCTCGTGACACCGCCGGAGGATGGCGCAAAGAACGTGGTCATCGTGGGCCACAACATCAATCTGCAACGCGCCGCACGCGTGCGCATCGACGAGGGCGAGATCGCGGTGTTCGAGCCGGGCGGCGACAGGCCTCGTGTGATGGGCGTCCTTACCCCCGCGGATTTCGACTGACAGACGGCGGGCCCGGGCAGCGGCGCTGCGGCTCGTCTATCTAGGAGTCAGACGCGCACGTACCTGGAGGGCGGGATGCGAAGCATGATCGCGAGCGGGATGCTGGTGCTGTTGCTGGGGGGGTTCACCACGGTGAACGCCGACATGCTCGCGGCGGGCCCCCTGATCGAGCGGCTGCAGGCGGGCGGGCTCGTTGTCTACTGGCGGCATGCAGCGACAGATCGATCGCACGACGATTACGACCTGTCGGACATGGATGACTGCGAAGGGCAGCGTAACCTGAGCACGCGCGGACGAGAACAGGCGCGGCACGTAGGCAAGGGCTTCGAGCGTCACGCGATCCCGGTGGAGCAGGTGCTTTCGAGCGAGTTCTGCCGCAACTGGGAGACCGCCCACTACGGTTTCGGCGAATACGAGATCCGGACCGAACTCTACAACCTTCCCATCATTCGGGATGACGAACGCCGCGAGGATTTGGTCGAGGGCCTGCGGCGCCACCTGAACACACCGCCCGAGGACCCGCGCAAGAACATTGTCATCGTCGGTCACGACCTGAACCTGCGTCATGCCGCGGACGTAGAGATCGAGGAGGCCGAGATGGCCGTGTTCGAGCCACACGCCGATGGTCCGCGCCTGTTGGGGACGTTGCAGCCCGATGATCTGTAACCCTGCGAACCGGTGTCGGGCCAGCGCGGGTCATTGGCGGCCGGCCCGGCAGGGCCCCGGTCCCGCGAGGCAGGGCCGGGGCGGGGTCAACCGAGGGGCCTAGTAGAGGAAGTCGGGCAGGTGCTTGCGCAGGGTGGCAGCGTCGGTGGACTTGGTCACGTTCTTGGCGACCTCGGCACTGACGCTCTGTGCAACCGCCGGGTCCAGCATGTCGCGCAGAACCCCCAGGAATGCGGGGGCAGCGACGATCACCAGCTTCTTGAAGCTTCCGTTGTGGTAGGCGGACTTGAGGCGTTCGGCCACCTGGCGGGCAAAGCGGTTCCGCTCGTTGGCGGCGGGGTCGGTGCTGTCCTGCATGGCGTGGCGGGCATCACCGCTGGCACTGCTCCAGCTGCGCCCGGGGCGATCCGAGACAAGATCCTGATTGTGGGCGCGGGACTCGCTGTGCGAGAGCGTCTCGCTCTCGTGCATCCCCTGGCAGGCGCGGCCCTCGCAGGAAAAGATGCGGGCGCGCGCGGCATCGGCGACAACGATCCAGACAGTATCCATGCAGATCCTCCTGTGGCGTAGACGGTGGTCCCGCATGACCCGTTTTCGGGCCGCGGTGACCGCTGCGAGGCCGGCCCGGCAGGCACCGGCCCCATTTCCGAGTGTAGATGCTTTGCCGGGCTGCGGGGTGGGGTGGCCGGTAATGGATCGCGCGTTCCGTGCGGGCGCGCACGTACCGCCGCGCGCGGTACCCTGAACGTCTCTGCATGCCAAGGAAGACCCCATGAGCCTCCTGACCTGGCTGGGTATCCTCGTCTGCCTGTCTCAATCGGCGATCCTGTCCGGGCTCAATCTCGGGCTGTTCTCGCGCAGCAAGCTGGAGCTGGAGGTCGAGGCGCAGAAGGGCGATGCGCGCGCGGAACGCCTGCTGGCCCTGAGGGGGGATGCGAACTTCGCGCTGGTGACGATCCTGTGGGGCAATGTCGCCGTCAACGTCCTGCTGGCACTGCTGTCCGGATCGGTGATGGGGGGTGTGGCGGCGTTCCTGTTCTCCACCGTGGTGATCACGATCTTTGCCGAGATCCTGCCGCAGTCCTACTTTTCGCGGCACGCGCTCAAGGTGGCCGGGGCGCTTTATCCGCTGCTGCGTTTCTATCAGGTCCTGATGTATCCGGTGGCACGGCCCACGGCCTGGGTGCTGGACCGCTGGCTGGGCGGGGAGGAGATCCGCTTCTTCCCGGAGCGTGACCTGCACCACCTGATCGATCTGCACATGCAGGCCCACGGGAGCGAGATCACGCGCGTGGAAGGGCGCGGTGCGCGCAATTTCCTCGAGCTGGACGATATTCTGGTGCAGCACGAGGGCGAGGCCCTGGACCCGGACAGCGTGATCGCGCTCGATTTCGAGGACGGGCGTCCGGTATTCCCGGCAATCGAGCCCCGCACCGACGATCCGTTCCTGCGCCGTCTCAACCGGCCGGGGCGGAGCTGGACGGTCATCACCGACCCCGAGGGCGAGCCGCGCACGGTGATCCGGGTGGCGGAGTTTACCCGCGAAGCCCTGTTTGCCCCGGATCGCTTCGACCCCCACCATCTCTGTCACCACCCGCTGGTGGTGCACGATGCTGGCCGCCGTCTGGGAGGGCTGGTGCCGTATTTCAAGGTGCGACCGGCCAGCAGCGGCGATACGGTTGTCGGCGATGACGTGATACTGCTGTGGACCGACGACCAGCGCCGCATCCTGAGCGGGACCGACATCCTGGGACGACTGCTGCGGGGCGTGGGACGACCGGTGCCGGCGGAGACGCCCGGGCCGGCCTGACGAGGCGTTCGAGGAGTTCGAGACGAATGGAGTTCAGGACCGTCAGCGGCGCGGGGATCGCGCCCTACCTGGAAGACGTGGCGCGCCTGCGCATCGCGGTGTTCCGCGAGTGGCCGTATCTCTACGAGGGCAGCGCGGAGTACGAGGCGCGTTATTTGCAGGACTACGTGGACTGCCCGGACAGCACGCTGGTGCTGGCGCTGGACGGCGATCGGGTCGTCGGCGCCTCCACGGCGCTGCCGCTGGTCGCGGCCGAGCCGGAGTTCCAGGCACCGTTCCGCGCGCAGGGCCTGGACCCTGTCGCGTATTACTACCTCGCGGAGTCAGTGCTGGAGCCGGCGTTCCGCGGTCAGGGAGCCGGGCACCGGTTTTTCGACGAGCGCGAGGCAGCCGCCCGGCGCCTGGGATTTTCCCATGCCACTTTCTGCGCCGTGGTGCGTCCGGACGACCACCCGCGGCGCCCGCCCCGTTACCGCTCCCTGGACGGGTTCTGGGAGAAACGCGGCTATAGCCGCGCCGAGGGGGTGATTGGCTACTTCCCCTGGCCGGACATTGGCGAGGCGCAGGAAAGTCTCAAGCCATTGCAGTTCTGGTGGCGCCGGCTCTGACCCGGTCGTGGTCACTGGCGCCGGCTACGACTTCGAGGAGTCGCCGCCACCCTGTTCGTCATTCCCGCTGAGCAGGCCGGCCAGTCCGGCGAAGGGGTTGTGCGTGGCCGCGGTCCCGCTCGTCTTGCCGCTGCCCGGCGTGGCATCGGTGTAGCGCTGGTGTTCGTTGTCGTGGCAGTACAGGCACAGCAGCTCCCAGTTGCTGCCGTCGGCGGGGTTATTGTCGTGATTGTGGTCACGGTGGTGCACCGTCAATTCGCGCAGGTTGGCGCGGGTGAACTCCCGCCCGCAGCGCCCGCACACCCATGGATACATCTTCAGCGCCTGCTCGCGGTAGCCACGTTCGCGCTCCGCCTGGTCGCGCCGGCTGCGGGCAACCAGATTGTCCAGGCGATTGGGGGTCGATTGGCTCATGGGTCGTTCTCCAGAGATTGGATGGGTCCACCGTAGCGCCGATGCGCGGCCGCGGCCAGTCAGTCCAGCTCCCGCAGGTGTTGCGCCAGGGCGTCGGGCGAGCGCTCGTGGCCGGAGGGCAAAGCGGCGCGCGGATCCCGCAGCCAGGTGGCGATGTCCTCGAAGGTGGTTTCGGCACCGGTGTAGCGGGTCAGCATGTGGTAGCCCTCCGGATAGAGCACGGCGCGATGCGCGCTGGATTCCGGTGCGGACAGGCCCTCCAGCAGGCGCGCCAGGGGGAGTGGCGGCACCAGGTCGTCGCGCGCCCCGTACAGCGTCAGGCTGGGCGGGGGCAGGTTGGGGCCGACCTCCAGTGCGCGGGTCATCAGGGTGGTCAGGCCGTCCAGGGCGTCGATGCGGGCATCGCGCAGGACCAGTGGATCGTCGCGCATCTGTCGCAGCACGGCGGGATCATCCGTGGGACGGATATCCAGTTCCGCGGCCATTTCCCCATCCAGACGCCAGCCGGGTGCCAGGCGCGCCCCCAGCCAGAGGCCGAAGCGTTGATACCAGGGCATGTCGCCACGGCTCCAGACCGCCGGTGCGATCAGCACGGTACCGGCCACGAGCGACGACGCATCCGACGCACCGTTCGCCTCGCCCACGGCGAGGAGCGCGACGGCTCCGCCCATGCTCTTGCCGACCAGATACGGCGTCTGCCCGGGATAGCGCGCCTCCAGCAGCCGCAGCACGGTGCGGGCGTCCTCGGCCATCAGCCGGTGGCCGGACCAGTAGCCGACGTTGCGCGTGGCGCCGAAACCACGCTGATCGTAGGCATAGACTGCAATGTCGTGCTCGGCGAGGGCCTCGCCGAGGGCCTGCATGCTGCCCCCGTGATCGTTGAAGCCGTGCAGGGCGAGCACCACCTGCTCCGGGTTCTCTGGACCCCAGCGATGCAGTGGCAGTGGATCGCCATCGGCGGCCTGGATGGCCTCCGGGGTGAGCGTCGGAGCGCGGGTGTCACCGCCGGAGGGACTGGGGACCGCTCCGGCACAGCCGGCCACCCACAGGCCGACCAGCGGCATCAGCAGATGCAGGGCGGGGCTACCGCGCATCGGGGTCGTTGTCGCCACCGTTGGCCGTGGCCTGGGCACTCGGGGGGAACAGGAATTCGCCGGGGCGTTCGCGCAGATGGCGGCCATAGGCGCGGAACACGCGGCCGAAGGCCCCCATGCGTACCCCGCGGGCGCGCAGTGCGACGTACAGCGCCAGCCCGAAACTGACCCACAGGTTGACCGCCCCGATCAGCAGCACGAATACCAGGAACAGCGCGAACGTGGCCAGGCCCGGGGCCTCGCTGGCCGTCACATAGCCGAGGTTGGCCGAGGCGAAGGCCACGTGCTGGATGTCCAGCGGCAGGCTCAGCAGGTAGCCGATGTAGCCGGTCACGCCCAGCAGGACGCCGAACAGGAAGTTCCCGATCAGCGCCCCGTAGTTGTAGCCGATCCAGTCGGCCAGGCGGTGGCGTGCGCCGGTCGGGAGCAGCCGTTGCAGCAGCGGGTGTTCGCGCAGCCGGCCCGGCAGGTCGAGATAGGCGCAGCGGTTGTCGAAGAAGCCGGCGATCAGCCCGGAGACGAACAGCCAGATCCCGGCGATGGCGGCAAAGAACAGGGCCAGTCCCATGATCGGGCGCAGTCCGTCCATCAGGTAGTCGGCCTCGGGGCCTGACAGGATCGGGGCGTCGAACAGGCGGGTCGTGACCAGTCCGATCAGGATGGCGGTCGGCAGCGCGATGCCCACGTTGCCCAGCACCGCGGCGAACTGCGAGCGTCCCACCCGCATCAGGAGGTCCGCCATCTTGCGCGGGTCGGCGGTACCACGTTCGCTCTCCTCGATGGCGGCGGCCAGGCGTGCGGCGGTCATGGCCGGCTGCTTGGTGGCCACGGTGAAATGCAGGATGTGGATCAGCACGAAACCGAGGCCGTAGTTCAGGCTGGTCCACAGCGTGTAGGACGCCTGGGACAGGTCCATGGCCCCGATCTGAATCTTGATCAACGCCATGACCGCGATGATGAGCCCGGCGCCGGCCCCGGAACGCAGCATCTGCAGGTATTCGCCCCGCGACTGGGTGATGTAGTGCTCGCCGGTATCGCTGACGTGCTGGGTGATGCTGCGCGAGACCAGTTTAATGTTGTCCTGCCAGAGCGCGCGCACGCCGTGCTGGCGGGCGCTGATGGTGATGAGCTCGCGGAACACCCCGACCGAGGCCTTGCGCGTGTCACGTTTCGCATCGGGTTCCAGCAGGTCGAGCAGCTTGTGGATACGCCGGAGGGTCTGGTCCAGTCGTTCCAGCAGGTGGGTCAGCGACAGGCTGTTGCCATGGGTAATCGCCAGCCGCCGCAGGTGCGCGATCTGTTCGCTGCACTGTTCCAGCAGCACCCGGGCATGACGGTCGTCCATGCGCTCGCGGTTGGGATCCTCCAGCGCCGCGCGGTAGTCCCGCACATAGGCCGAGATTTCGCGCTCCTGCGCGACAAAGGCCGAGTTGCGTTCGGCGATCGACGGGTCCAGGCGCAGCAGCTCCGGCTCCAGTTCCTCCGCCGCGACCCAGATGGAGAGCATCTCCAGGGCATAAAGGATTTCCTCCCGGGCCCGTTGCAGTACCCCCGGGTGTTCGCCGGACAGACAGCCCAGCGCTTCCAGCAGGCGCCACCAGGCATCGTCGGGGAGGGCCGCGACCCAGGTAGCGTCATCGGTCTGGTGAAAGACGTGAAACAGCACGTCCTTCAGATCCTGGCGATCCATTGGCCGCGGGTTGATGCGCTCGTAGATCAGCTCGGCTGCCTCGCGGAAGAACCCCTTGCGCGAGAACAGCCCGATACCCGTGTACAGCGTCAGGTGCCGGGCGTCCTCCAGCCCGTCCTCCAGCCGGGCGCGTAGCCGGTCCTGCAGGCTTGGGTTGTCCGCGAGCGCCAGCGTCAGTTGTTCGATCCGGTTGATCACCGGGGCGACGTTCCGGGGGTCTTCCGGGCGCAGCCAGTCGACGATCTCGCGCAGGGTCTCGGCGAGGTCGAGATCGGTGTCTTCCACGCAGGCGAGAAGGTGTTCCGCATCCTGCTTTGGCATGGCAATCCCTGGGCTCGTGGGCGTGACCGCGACATTATACGAACGCAGGGCCGGGTGGTGCTGCCCGCGGTGCCGGTACGGCCGCACGGGGCGCCGCGCGCGTTGCGGACCGGTGCCGGACATTGAGCTTGAGGCCCGCTGCGTTCACAATACGCTCTCCAATTCTCCCATGTACCCGCGCAGGCCGGCGTGAAAATGGCGGCCCGCCGTGTGCGTGCGCGGACTCCCGTGCGGGTTCGGGCCGCGACGTGCGGGAACCATGGGACCCCGGGTCCCGGCCCAGAGTGAATCGATGATCCAGCTGCGTACCTACGTCTACATGGATTCCCTCCAGCCGCAGCTGGCGGAATACATGGCTACGGTCTCCCAGGGCTTTCTGCCCGTTCCGGGGGACTCCTGCCTGTGGGTGGAGGTTTCGCCGGGGATGGCGGTGCACCGCCTGACCGACGTCGCGCTGAAGGCGACCAACGTGCACCTGGCGCAGCAGGTTGTGGAGCGCGAATTCGGCTCCATGGTGATCCACCATCGCAGCCAGAGCGAGGTGATCGAGGCCGGCCGGGTGCTGCTGGAGCGTCTCGGTGCCAGCCAGGATGACCGCCAGCCCTGTCGCATCCCGTGGCAGGAGACCATCCGTGGAATGACCCCGGACCACACCGTGCTGATCAACCGCCAGAACCGCCGCGGGAACATGATCCTGCCGGACCAGAGCATGTTCATCCTCGAGGCGGAACCGGCCGGCTACATCATTTATGCCGCGAACCAGGCACTGAAGGCATCCAATGTTTCGCTGATCGACGTGCGCGCTGTCGGCGCCTTTGGTCGCTTGACCCTCGCGGGACGGGAAGGCGATGTGGACGAGGCGGCGCGTGCGGCCATCCACGCGCTGCACAATCCGGCCGGGACCTGAGATGCATCGCTCGCAGCTGCTGGATCTGCTCGCCCGGCACCAGACGACCTTTATCGAGGAGGCCGGTTTCGTGCGCCGGGCGCTGGATTTCATCAACGACCACCCGGACTGCTTCCATTGTGACTTGACCCCGGCGCATGTGACCGGCTCCGCCTGGGTGGTCAGCCCGGACCGCGAGCAGGCGCTGTTGCTGCTGCACGGCAAGCACCATCGGTGGTTCCAGCCGGGCGGCCATGCCGACGGCCAGGCCGACATCCTGCAGGTGGCCCTGCGCGAGACCCATGAGGAAACCGGCCTGGCCCCCGAGCAGATCCGGCTTGTCGAGGAAGACGTCTTCGACCTGGATATCCACACCATCCCGGCCAGGCCGGATTTCCCGATGCACGAGCACATCGACGTGCGCTTCCTGCTGGAGATCGACGACCGTTTGCCGGTGCCCGGAAGTCACGAGTCGCACGATATCCTCTGGGTGCCGCTGCAGCATGTCTCGCGCTACAACAACAGCCGTTCCCTCTGGCGCATGGTGGAGAAGACCCGCCGCCTGCGAACCTACCGGCACACGCACCCGCGCTGATCCTGTACGCCCGGCAAGCCCACGCCGTTTTCGCCGATACGGCGGGGCGCTATAGTCGCGATCCGTCTCCCTGATCCTTGCGTGCGTGTCGATGAGCGTTCTGCCGCGTCTTTGCCTGCTCCTGTGCCTGTTCGTTCTGTCTACGCCGGTGCCGGCCGACACGCTGGAGCCGCACACAGTCACCGTGACCGACCCCGCCGGCGTGGAGCTGGATGTGACCGTTTACCCGGCTGCCGGCGACCGCATCTTCCTCTGGCTGCTGCCACAGGCGGGCGTACACGCCAATCATGCGGTGTTTGGCCGCGAGCTGGCCGCGATGGGCATCGAGGTCTGGCAAATCGACCTGCTGCATGCCCATTTCCTCCCCCGCACCAACGAGAGCATGCGCAGCCTAGGGAAACACTGATCAATGTACACACTCGCGTTGGCACCCCAGGTTTTCCGAGACAAGGCGCGTCGCGCAGCGGGTAGTGGTTCTACCCACAAGCGGCGCAACGCCGGATCGGGGAACCTGGGGTGCCAACCCCACAATTGATTGAACGCAGGGGCTCGGCCGCCCGTTGTTATCAAAAACGGGCGCGCGCACGGCGTTGCGGCTCCCTTGTGCAGAATGACTGCACGGCAGTCACCGCGCCTTGTTCGCACGCAAAAGCGACTCGAGCGCGAGCGTGTACATTGATCAGTGTTTCCCTAGACGGGGTCAGCGTGGCCGCTTTGCTGCGAGCGGCGCATGCGCAGACGGGCAAGGACGTGATGCTGGTGGCCTCCGGCCGCCCGGCCATCACGGCCCTGCGTGGCCTGCGCCAGTGGCAGGAAGACGGACCCGAATCGGGCTATGTGCTCGGTGCGGCACTGGCCTTCCCCAACCTGATGGTCGATACCCCGGTGGCCGGTGCGCCCGCGGAGTTCGTGGACGTCGTGCGGGCCACCAGCCTGCCCGTATTCCTGTTGCAGCCGACCCAGGGCGTCTATCGCTGGCACCTCGACGAGATCCTGGCCGACCTGCGCCGTGGCGGCAGCGCGGTGTTCGTGCAGATGGTCCCGGGGGTGCGCGATTTCTACTGCCTGCGCCGTTCCGAACCCGAACCGGAAGAGGCCGCCGCGGCCGCGCGTCTGCCCGTGCAGTTGCTGCAGGCGGGCCGGCTGCTGGCCAGCGTCCCGCGACCGCTGGCGGCGGCGCCGATGCCGGAAATCGCACGCGAGGTCGAGGCCGGCCGGGGACTGGTCGAGCGCGATCACCCGCCACCGGTCGACGATTTCACGCTCACCGATCACCTAGGCGATGAGCAGTCGCTGTCCGATTACGAAGGGCAGGTGGTCCTGCTGAACTTCTGGGCCAGCTGGTGCCCGCCCTGCGTGCACGAGATCCCGTCGATGAACCGCATGGCCGAGACCCTGGGCGATAGCTTCGCGATCGTATCGGTCAACTACCAGGAGAGCGCCGAGCACATCACCGCCTTCATGGGCGAGGTGCAGGTGGACTTCCCGGTCCTGATGGATTTCGACGGGCGGGTCGCCGCTGACTGGCGCGTGTTTGCCTTCCCCAGCTCGTTCATCCTCGGCCGCGACGGCCGCGTGCGCTATTCGGTCAACAGCGCCATCGAATGGGATGATCCCGACGTTATCGCCACGGTCCGCGCCCTGATGGCGGAGCCCGAATAGCCCGTCGGCGGGCGGAATGGGGCGTCCATCGCCTGGCGTGCCCTTGCAACACCAGCTGTAGCTGCCGGGTACCGAGGACCATGTTTGGACGCCAGCGGCGGGGAAAGTGGGAATATCGGTTTTGCTGAATGTCCCGTGTGATAGAGTTCACAAAATAAAAAGAGCGGTGGGCGCAGGGGCTGATGGACAGGGACGTGGCGTATGGTCGGGCACACCTGCCTCACCGCTCCATTGGACGGTGGGTGCAATTCGCGTGTCTCCTCGTGCTGCCATGGGCCTTGCCGCTTCCTGGGTACGCTTCTGCTCTGGACCATCAGCGAGAACAGGCGGTCGAGCTTGCCCAGCAGGGGCGGGTGACCGAGGCTGCTGATCGTCTGCTTGAGCTGGATGCCCGTTTCCCCGGCGCGCCCCGCCTGCAAGCGGACCTGATCGTTGTATTGCGTCTGGCTGGAGACAACGCGGCGATCGCCTCTCGAACCCAGGGGTTCGATCCCGAATCCGTTCCGGACTATGCCCACATGAGCTGGGCCTTTGCCATGCGTGACGAAGGCAAGTTCGCGGCAGCGGCGGATGTCCTGCGCCAATCCAGGAAGCGGCTGGGTACCTCCGCGGAAATTCTGTTCGCCGTCGCCAGTGCCGAGGCCGGTGACGCAGAAACGGCGCGTCAGGCCCTCGCAGAAGTCGCCCCCTTGCCCGAATCCGCTCAGGAGTTGGCGCTGATGGCGTATGGCTTGCGCCAGTCGGGTGTTCCGCGGCAGGCCCTGGCGATGGCCAATCGCGCGCGTGCCCGCGATCCCCAGCATCCCCTGGCATTCCAGGAGCAGATCCTGGCCCTGTGGACGCTTGGCGCCAGCCACCGGGCGTGGGCCGCGATACAGGAACGCCCGGACCTGTTCGAGGACGACGTTCGCTATCAGGCCGAGGCAGATGCCATTGCGTCGGACATCCGGCAGGCGCTGGATGTGCGCTCTCGGATGGAGGCCGAGGGCCGCCATGAAGAGAGAAACCGGGCACTGAATCGGGCACTGGTGAGGGCAGACGAGTTTCTTTCGCGTATTCCGGAGGCGCACCCACAACATTTGCGGGTTCGCTTCGACCGCATCGCGCTGTTGCGTGAACTCGAGCGAATGCCGGAGACGATTGGGTCATTCGAGGCACTTCCGGACGACCTGATCGCCCCCGCCTATGTGCGCCGGGCGGCGGCAGATGCCTACCTGTCTGAAGAACAGCCCGAAAAGGCTCTCCCGCTGTACGAGTCCCTGGTTTCCGAGAACGAACCTCCGGACGTCTCGTTGCTGCTGGATCTCTATTACACACACCTCGCGCTGGAGGATTATTCCGCAGCGGCGGACCAACTTGAACGTGCCCATCACCACACGCCGGTCTGGCTGAGCATCGACCCGGATCGCGACCCGATCCCCAACTGGGAACGTGTCGATGTCGACCAGCTTCGGGTGTACGACGCGGCCTATCGACAGGATCTCGCACTGGCCTGGGAGCGCAGTGGGGAACTGGTCCGCCAGGCGCCGGCTCACGCCGGGCTGCGTAACACCCAGGCCCGCATGGCCCGCTGGCGCGGCTGGCCGGTGCGCTCGCGGGACATTACTGACATTGCCGAGCGCTGGGCACCCGATGCCCGGGATACGCGGCTCAATCGGGCGGAGAACGCGCGCGACCTCGGCGAGCACGATATCTGGGCGCAGGAGGTCGATTCCCTGCGGTCCGACTTCCCCCGGTCGCCGGATGTTCAGCGCCTGTCCGAAGAGCTGGAGGACCGCGGTCGCCCATCCATCGAGAGCGAGGTGATTTTTGGCCGCACATCGGGCGGCGACGGACTGGTCAGCGGTGATCGCGACCGGGAATGGCGTACACGACTGAATTCGCCCTGGTCCGATCATCCACTTCGGGCCTTTCTGGAACACCGCTATACCACGGCGACTTTCGGCGATGCAGAAGGTCGCTATGACCGCATTGGTGCGGGAATCGAGTGGGACGCCCGTCGCAAACAGGCCTGGGTGCGGTTAGACCGCGATCTCAAGGGCGATGCCAACCCCGGCATCGCGGCGGGGTGGTCGCAGTGGCTCGGGGACCACTGGCGGATCGGGATTGAAGCGGACAGTTACTCGATGCAAACGCCCCTGAGGGCAATCGATGCGGGTCTCGAAGGCTGGTCTGCCTCGGCTTCCGTGGACTGGCGGGCCAACGAATCCCTTTCGGCCTATGCCAATGTGGGTCTGCTGTCGATTGATGACGGCAATCGCCGAAGCTCGTTGGGCGGGGGCGTGACACGGCGGGTGTATGCCAGAGCCCACCACGCGACCGATGTGGGCGCCGATCTCTTTTTCCAGCAGAACAGCCAGCCGGGCGGACCCTATTTCAATCCGGAGCGGTCGGCCAGCTCCTCGGTTCGGGTGGACCACGACTGGATTACCTGGCGCGACTATGACCGGGCCTTTACTCAACATTTTCACGCGGCCGTCGGTGTCGGTTACCAGTCTGGCTTCGGCAATGATCCGACCGTGGCGCTTCGCTACGAGCATCGCTGGGACCTGGATCGTCGCTGGTCCATCGATTATGGCGTGGGCTGGGGTTCCACGACGTACGACGGCAACCGGGAAGACCGGCTCTTCGGGCTTGTGCGCCTGCGAGGGACCTTCTGATGCAACGGCTTTTCATGATCCTGCTGATGCTTGCGGGTATAGGGCATGGCCCGGTGCATGCGCAGGAGGCCTTCACCATCCCGGAGGGGCACTTCCTGGCGCTGTCCTATCACGATGTGCGCGACGACGTGGTTCCGGGAAGGGACCCGGATCCGTACGCCGTCAGCACGCGGCGTCTGGTGGAATGGTTTGACTGGATGCAGCGGCATGGCTGGCAGCCGGTTTCGTTGCAGCAGATTCTGGATGCCCGCGAGGGGCGGGAACCACTGCCGGCCAATGCCGTTCTGCTGACCTTCGACGACGGCCTGGCCAGTGTTTACAGCCACGTGTTCCCGTTGTTGCAGGCCTATGAATACCCCGCGCTGGTCGCGCTGCAGACCGGCTGGCTGGAGACGGTCTGGGCCGGCGAGGATGTGACCTACAATCCCGAGACCTTCGCCGATGGCTCGGGTCCCGGGGTGGCTGCGGACCAAGCCCCGCCAGGGACCGTCCAGTACAACGAGGCACCGCTCGGGGCCGAGGGGTTTTTGGCGCTGTCCGAGCTGCGCGAGATGCAGGCATCGGGACTGGTGGAATTCGCCAGCCACAGTCACGATCTGCATCGCGGAATCCTGGCCAATCCGCAGGGTAACGAGCAGCCAGCAGCCATTACGCGGCGTTATGACCCGGAACACGGCCGTTACGAGGATCACGACGCGTTTCGCCAGCGAATTCTCGATGACATGAGGGCCAGCAGTGCCTTGCTGGAGGCGATGGTGGGTGTGGCACCGCGGGCCATCGTCTGGCCGTACGGCGCGCACAGTCAGGAGGTGGACGCGCTCGCGAGCGAGGCCGGAATGCTCTGGTCGATCTCGCTGGGTGCGGAGCCGGTCAACCACCCCGAACAATCGCGCTTCAATCGGCTGCTGATCAGCGAAGATCCACGGCCGGTCGAGATCGCACAGAGTGTACGCCCCGAGTCCGCGAGGCGGGCCGCATCACCGCAGCCCCAGCGGGTGATCCATGTCGACCTGGATTACGTCTACGATCCTGATCCGGAACAGGCCAATCGCAATCTTGGTGTGCTCCTGGACCGCATCCAGCGCATGCAGGTCCGCACGGTCTACCTGCAGGCCTTCGCCGACCCGAACGGTGATGGCAACGCGGATGCCCTGTATTTCCCGAACCGGCATCTGCCCATGCGCGCAGATTTGTTCAATCGCGTCGCCTGGCAGCTCCGGACGCGAGCCGGGGTGCGCGTGTATGCCTGGATGCCGTTGCTCGCCTTCGATTTGCCCGATCAGGATCTCCACGCCGAACTGTCAGTTCAGCGGCCCGGCCCGGAAGGCGATCCTGTGCCGGCCGATCGTGACTATCGCCGCCTGAGCCCGTTCCTTCCCCGGTCGCTGGAGATTGTTGGGGATATCTACGAGGACCTCGGCATGGCGGCGAGCGGTATTGCCGGCGTGCTGATCCACGACGACGCTTACCTGGCCGCCGACGAGGATCTGGCCGCCTGTCAGGACGCGGCGCGCTGGCCCGGAACGGACCGCCCGCTTGCGGAATGCATCCTGAGACCGGAGGAGAAGACCCAGGCCCTGATCGATTTCGGGGACGAGGTGATCGGCCGACTGCGCACCTTTACCAACCTGTCGCTCGATTTTCGCACCGCACGCAACCTGTATGCGCGAGTAATTCTCGACCCGGAAGCCGAGGCCCGGTTCGCCCAGGCGCTGCCCGCTGCCGTTGAGGCGTACGACGAGGTGGCCATCATGGCCATGCCCTGGCTGGATGGGACCGAGCTTCCGCCGGATGTCTGGCTGGCCCGACTCGCGGATGCTGTGGAGGAGCAGGTCGGGGGCTTCGAGGACGTAGTGTTCGAGTTGCAGGCGCGTGACTGGCGCGGCGAAGGCCGCTGGCTGGAGGCGACGCTCCTGCGCGACTGGATGGAACAGCTTGTGCGGCGCGGGGTGCTGAATTTCGGGTACTACCCGGACGATTTCCTTCGGAATCAGCCGGAGTTTGGCCCAACGTTCGAAGGCATGTCGCTGAATGCCTTCCCTCATGCGCGATAGGAGCCTCCTGGCATGACCTTCAACGCCCTGATGAACTTTGCCTTCTTCTATCCGCTGATCATGGCGTGGGTCTGGATCATCGGGGGCGTCTGGTATTACCTCCATTGGGAAGGTCGTAACAAGACCGATCCGGATCATCCGATCGACAGCGGCAATCCGGCTTCGTGCAGCATCATCATCCCTTGCTTCAACGAGGCCGAGGTGATTCGCGACACCATCCATTACGCCCATGCCAGCGAATACCACGACTTCGAGATCATTGCCGTCAATGATGGCAGTAGCGACGCTAGCCCCGAGATCCTCGAACAACTGACCCACGAGTATCCCCGCCTGCGCGTGGTGCATCTGGCCACGAATCAGGGCAAGGCCGTGGCCCTGCGGACCGGAGCACTGGCGGCGAAGCACGACTTCCTGATCTGCATCGATGGCGACGCGCTGCTGCATCCGAACGCCGTCGCCTGGATGATGTTCCACCTGACCTCGGGTCCCCGAGTGGGCGCCGTTACCGGGAATCCGCGGATCGTTAATCGCAGCAGCCTGCTTGGCAAGCTCCAGGTGGGGGAGTTTTCGGCCACCATCGGACTGATCAAGCGCGCGCAGCGGGTGTACGGGCGCATATTCACTGTCTCGGGCGTGATCGCGGGCTTTCGCCGTACGGCGCTCGATCGTGTCGGGTACTGGAGCAGTGACATGGTCACCGAAGATATTGATATTTCCTGGCGCCTGCAGCTGGATCACTGGGACATCCGATACGAGCCCAATGCACTTTCATACATTTACATGCCGGAGACCCTGAGGGGCCTCTGGCGCCAGCGCCTGCGCTGGGCTCAAGGCGGGGTGGAAACGATCCTTCGCCACGGTACCAGCCTGTTCCATTGGCCCAAGCGGCGATTGTGGGGTGTAGCGCTCGAGTACGTGGCCAGTATCGTCTGGGCCTATGTGATGTTTGCCATCATTCTGGTGGCTTTCCTGGGCCTGGTGATCGAGCTTCCGGAAGGCTGGATCCAGCCGGGGTTGTTGCCGCAATGGGCGGGCGTGATTCTCGGGCTGACGGCGCTAGTACAGTTCTCTGTCAGCTTGATGATCGACCGCCGCTACGAATCTGACCGCCGATTCTTTCGCAATTACTTCTGGGTGATCTGGTATCCGCTGGCGTTCTGGCTATTGTCGATGGCGACCACGGTCGCGGCCGTTCCGCGCGCCCTCCTCAAGCGTTCCGGGGAGCGTGCTCGATGGATCAGCCCGGATCGCGGGTTGCGGCCGCCGGAAAAATGAACCCATGAAGCACTTGCGGCCGCGTGTTCCCAGGGTGATCGACCGCTCGGACCTGGAGCCGAGTGGAAAGCGCTATGTGGGTCAGTTGATCAGTATCGTGGGTTGGGGTATCTGGATCTACTTGTTTATGCCCCTGATCGCGTTGATCGGGTGGGCCCTGGGCGTCGAGTTGTTCGAACGCCATATTCTGGATGACCCCATGGGCACGTTGCGTGCGATCCAGGTGTACGGCCTCGCCATTTTCTCGGCGGGCGTGATCTTTATTGGTTGGGCCGGTTACAACTGGTTCCGCTTCCACAACAAGGAACGGCGACATGCCCCGGACCCGGTCGGGACTGAGGAGCTCGCCCGGCATTTCGGCATCGATCGTCTGGCGGCCGAGACGATCGCGACGGCGAATATCGTGACGGTTCATTTTGATGAAGCCGCGCGGATCATCGATGTCCAGTGTGTGGCTCCGGGGGCGCCTCCCGAACTCGAGAGTGGCGCCGGTGAATCCGATGACGCTGATCCAGCGGATCCGGACGGTGAACGCCGCTACGGTTGACCGGTCGGGGTTGCCAGACGGCCCGCCGGTCGCGGCGTAGGCAATGACGGGGTGGATGGGGTCGGCTAGTCGTGGGGCGTGCCTTCGACGGTAGTCAGGCCGAAGGCGTGCCACATCTGCATGCCGCCGCGGTACCACTTGATGCGTTCGGCCGGGTAGCCGAGGTTGGTCAGGGTGCGAATGTTGGTGGGGGACTGCCCGCACCAGGGACCATTGCAAAACAGCACCAGGGTCTTCGCGTTGCTGAAGTCGTAGAAGTCGCCGTCGAAGATCACCCCGAACTCGTCGACCAGTACATTCCGTACATCGTCCGGGTCGGCTCCGGAGGCAAAGTGCAGGCGGTCCCAGGGGATGTTGATGGCGCCGGGGATGGTGCCGCGGCGGTATTCCCGCGGGGTGCGCGAATCGATGATCAACAGGTCGTCGCGCTCGGTGGTCTGCTTCAGGTAGTCGATGAACTCAAGCTCGCCGAGCGTCTCGATGCCGCGACCCAGGCTCATTGGCTGGATGCAGAAGGGCGGGCAGGGGCGCGCGATCTGGGCGTAGTCAAGGTCGATCGTGGCGAAGGTGTCCTGATCCCGGGACACCGTCACGCGCTCGTCACCGTGGCGTACCTCGAACTCGCTCATGTCCGTAGTGATGCCCACCTCCACCTCCGCGAAGGCCGGTGTGGCCAGGAGCAGGCCCGCAATCGCGAGTAGTGGGTATACGGCGGTTCGCGTATTCCGAGGTGTCTTCATGGCCGTCTCCGGTCGTCGTCCCCCGTATCCTGAAGATAGGCCGGGCCGGCCGTGACCGCACGCAAGACCGCACAGCCGGAAGGGCTCGCAGGAGCGGTTTGGTGAGTGTTTGCCGGCTGCCGCTCGCTAGGCGTCCTCGCCAAGGAGTTCGCGGATCTGGTCGATCACGCCGGGTTCGGTCCACTCGATGGCGCCGAACAGGTAATAGCGCAGGCGGCCCTCGCGGTCGACGACGTAGCTGGTCGGGTAGGCCATGGCACGCCAGTCGTCGAGCGAGTCCTGTTCCGGATCGAGGAGGATGGTGAACTCCGTCTGGACCTCCTCCTCGATGAACCGGCGGATGGTGTCCTCGTCCTCGCCGAGATTCACCGCCAGGATGCGGAAGCCCTCCTCGCGCAGCTCGTCTTCCAGAAGTTGCATGGAGGGCATCTCGTGTACGCAGGGCGGGCACCAGCTGGCCCAGAAGTTGATCAGCACCACCTCGCCCCGGTAGTCCTCGAGGCGGTGGAAGTCGCCGGCGAGGTCGGGACGCTCCAGCGCCGGGGCGGCCACCGGTTCGTTCAGGGTGTTGAGTTGCGCGTCGCTGCCGCTGGGAGTGCGCACGGCCAGGTCCGCGTCGGCATCGGCGACGGCCGGTATCCTCTGGCGCGGCAGGCGTGACAGCAGGTCCATGCCGAAGACGATTTCGTGGTGGAAGGTCTCGCTTGCCTGCCGTTCGCCCTCGGTGGCGTCCGGGCGGAAGAAGAAGCGGTCGCGGATGTCCGGGAGCAGGCGGGCGCCCACGGTGCTGCCGCCCTCGGCGAGCGCGGCGCGTACCCGGCCGAGCTGCTGGTGCTGGGGCGACTGGACGGGTTGCAGGATGTACACCGGCAGGTTGGTCAGCCCGACGATGGGCTGGAGTTCGGTGGCTTCGGTATCCACTCCGGTATGCAGGAAGGGACTGGCCATCAGGAGGCCGGCCAGGTGATCCGCATCGGGGTGGGTCTGCTGCCACTGATAGAGCCCGGTGAGCAGCCAGGGCAGGGCGCGGTCATGCCCGAACGCGAACACCGGTCGGCCGGTGTCGGCGTGCGCCGCCTCGATCAGGTCCACCACCGTGGCGGTGGGCATGTCGTCAAAGCTCGACGCCGCCTCCGGCAGGAAGTGGCCGGTGAACGGATCGGCCAGCCAGACCTCTACCCCGACGGCCTGCAGCGCCAGGGCCTGTTCCCGATGACCGTCACGCAGGCCGTGTTCGGAGGGGAACCACACCAGCACGGCGTCGCCGTCGGCGCGATAGCGTTCCACCGGGATCTCGGCGCCGCCGGCTTCGATCGGGGCGGCTGCATCCACGGCGCCTGCCGACACGCCGTCGTCCTGCGCCAGAGCGATAAATGGGCTCGAAAGCAGTGGGACCAGGGCGACAAACAGGATGGCAAAACAGCGGACCATTGAAACCTTGTGGGATGGGTTTCAAAAAGAGACGCGCCAGGCTCCGATATTGATCCAATTGATTCCCGTGACGGGCCATATTCAGAGGTGCGAGAGAGTGACCACCCGTCCGGGGCGGCCTGCGACCCGATGCATCAACGCCGGCCTACAGGGTTAACGGGACGCGGCGATAGAGTTCGGGCGGTGGCGGAAGATGGTCGCCGCTTTCGGGGAAGCGCTGGATCAACTTGTCGTAATAGCTGCGGATGTTCTGCACATAGACCACCGGCTCCCAGCCCCGAGCGTAGCCGTAGCGGGTCTGTTCGTACCATTCCGGTTCGGCCAGCCGGGGTAGCCAGTGCATCACGTCGAGCCAGCGGTCGGGGTCGTCGCCGTGGGCGTCGGCTAGGCGGCGGGCATCATGGAGGTGTCCCAGTCCCACGTTGTAGGCGGCCAGGGTCATCCAGGTACGGTCGGGTTCCGGGATGCGATCGGGCAGGCGTTCGCGCAAATCCAGCAGATAGCGGGTGCCGCCATCCACGCTGGATGCAGGATCGGTGCGGTCCTCGACGCCCAGCCCGGACGCGGTATTCTGGGTTAGCATCATCAGTCCTCGGACCCCGGTCGGCGAGATGGCGTCCGCATTCCAGTGGGATTCCTGGTAGGCCACCGCGGCAATGAATCGCCAGTCCAGTCCGTATTCCTCGCCGGCGCGTTCGAACAGGTCGCGAAAGCGGTCCAGGCGGTTCTCCACCCGCTGGGCGAAGGTCAGGGCGTCCACCAGGTCATGGATCTCCAGATGCCCCAGATAACGGTCGATCATCAGCTCCAGATCGCGGTTTTCGCGCAGGCGGTTGATGTAGTTCTCCGTCGCTTCGATCAGGCTCTGATCGAAGCCCGACGGGAAGAGCCAGGTGACGGCCGCCCCGTGTTCGAATCCATACGCGGTGCGCAGTTCGGGATGCAGGCGGCGCAGACGACCGAATTCCAGCGAGTTCATCAGGGCGTAGTCGATCTCGCCCGCGGCCAGCGCCTGGCGCAGCGCCTCGGCGGTCCCCATTGGTACCAGTTCGACTGGCGGGTCCCGCGGCACGTACCCCAGCGTTTCGAAGGGTTCCGCGTCCGGTTGGTCGGTTTCCGGTCGCACTGACGCGCCGGAACCGTGCTGCCTGGCCGCTTCGGCATGGGCTAGATGGGCCTTCAGGCGCTCGGGCAGGGGCGACTGCGCGGTGAGCCCCAGGCGGGCACCGGCGGGCAGTTCGGCGAGGGAGGACAGGGCGCGGGTGGATTCATTACTGCGCCAGAAGGCAAGAACCTGTTCGACGGCGAGGATCTCCGGGCCCGTCTTGATGGCCGGATCGGCGGGATCCACCAGAAGTCCGGCGGCCAGGTCCACGCGCTGCTCGCGCAAGCGCCGGTGGGCCTCGTCCGCTGTTTCCACGCGAGTCACGCGGATGCGGGTACCCAGTTCTCGGGCGAAGCCGTGCAGCAGGTCCAGTTCCAGCTGGTCATGGCCGTTGGTGGCCGCCAGTTCGGAACGCCCCAGGGGGTTATCGACCAGGACCACCTGGAGTTCCTCGCGGAACGTCAGTTGCTCCAGGGCGGAGGGTGGCTGGAACCACACGCGCAGGCCGATCATGACCAGCAGAACGATGAAGATGCCCAGCTCGATCTGGCGCCAGGTGGTACTCGGGGGGCGGAGGTGGAGGTGCGGGGCCATGGGCTCGATCATACCCAATCGGCCGTGCGGGCAGCGTGGGAACGGGACCTGTGCGACGTTCCTAGCGCCAGTTCAGTACCAGCCCCTGGGCGCGGAGGATCTGCAGGGCCGGATCAACACAGGTGTCGATGAAGTCGGCACGGCGAGGGTTGTCGCGGGCAAGGCGGCGATAATTCGGGCCCGCAGGCAGGCCCGCGAGCTGGTAGATGTCCGCCGTGGGGTAGTAGAAGGCGTGCACGAACTGCCGGAATACGCGGCGCATCAACGGGCGGTAGGTCGCCTTCTGCCAGGCTGGAAGGGTTTCCAGGTAGCTTTCGAGGGTATCGCGGGCATGCGCCATGTGGCGCGCCTCGTCGATCATGTGGGTGGTCACCACGTCATGCACCGTGGGGCTGATCTGGTCGCGGCGCTGGTGGATCAGGCGGTTCATCCGGTCCGGGACCTCTTCGCCGATCATCACCGCAATCCAGAAGACCGAAGACTCGAACGGGGCAAAGCGGCCGACCAGGGTGGCGAGCCGGGGCTTCGGGAACCGTTTCTCCGGCAGGTCCAGGCCACTGCGGCGCATGAACTCGATGAACATCAGGCTGTGCCCGGCCTCTTCGCGCAGTTCGTGCAGGCGGTAGTTCAGCCGGTCCAGACGGCCGGTCGAATGCATGGAGATGCGCGAGATGCGCTCCATGAACAGGCCTTCCAGCCACAGCGCGCCGCTGATGAAGTAGAGGAATTCGTACTGCGACAGGCGACGTTTCTGTTCGCCGGACAGCGCCGAGTATTCCGGGGTGCCGAACAGCGAGATGGCCTCTTCCGGGATCCAGTAGTCCTCCGACGACAGCGCATCCCAGCGAATCCGCGTGAGCGGATCCTGGTACGGCGAGCTGTTGCGGCTCAAGTGATCGAGCAGCTCCTGGGAGGAATCCATCGTTGGCGTGCCGGCGGCCCATGCGGATGACGGCGGGAATCATACCGACTCTGTCCGCATGGACCAACGCCAACCCGTTGCAATCTGCGGTTGCTCCCCCATGATGGGACCCATGGAAAAGAACATACGCTACCGAATCAGCTTTCTGAACAACGGCAAGACGTACGAGCTGTTTGCCCGTGACGTCTACCAGGACGAGCTCTACGGGTTCGTCACCATCGAGGGCCTGCTGTTCGGTGAGCGCACGCAAATGGTGGTGGATCCCTCGGAGGAACGGCTGCGCACCGAGTTCGAGGGCGTGGAGCGCTTCCACGTACCGATGCACGCGCTGATCCGCATCGACGAAGTCACGGCCGTGGGGACGCCGCGCATCCACGACGCGGGCACTGGCGGTGGCAACGTGCATGCCTTTCCCGGCCTGCCGGGCAAGTGTGGTTCCTGAACCCGCAAGCGCCTGTTTTGTGACCATCCATTGCGCCGATGCCGTGCCTGGTTTAGGATTCCGCGCTCTGTGGCCGTCCAGCGGTCGCGGAAAACGGAGAGGTGGCCGAGCGGTCGAAGGCGCACGCCTGGAAAGTGTGTATACGGTAACCCCGTATCGAGGGTTCGAATCCCTCCCTCTCCGCCAGATTCAGCAAAGGGGCCCGTGTGGCCCCTTTTGCATGTCTGGCCCCAGAGGTGCCGGGATTCGAAACCTCGATTGATAGACACGGGGGTTCGACCGGTGGCGCGTAGCGACGCCGGAACGCCGAAGCGGAGCGGAGGCGGCCCGCAGGGCGGCGACTCCGTCGCCGCAATCCCTCCCTCTCCGCCAGATTCAGCAAAGGGGCCCGTGTGGCCCCTTTTGCATGTCTGGCCCCGGAAGTGCCGGGATTGGAATCCTCGATCAATGAATACGGTGGTTCGACCGGTGGCTGGTCCTGGTTCGTCACTTGGTGTTTACGGTAGCTTCGGCCCGCATACTGCCAGGCGCTGACTCGCCAGCGCGCCGCGAGGTACTTCTTTGCTCGTGCAAAGAAGTACCCAAGAAACACGCCCGACTGCCGCGACCCCGGCCCGCTGCGCGGGCCGGGGTTTCCCTCGCTCCGAGGCTTTTCGCGGGCGGCGCTGAACTCGCTGCGCCTGCGGCTTCGCTCAGACATCCAGCGCCTCTTCTCCCGCGAAAAGCCTCTCCACTCGGCGCGACGACAACGGGGAGGAAGGTCCAAACAACGGCTATCCCGGCGTTGTTGCCAGTGGATGATGGCTAGGCTTTCGGACATCTTCGGCACGCTCGGCCTTCGGCCGTTGCGTGCCGCGCCCGCAAAGCGGGCGCCGGGGGCCTTCAGACGGCAATGACTGTTGTCATGCTGCGGGGCTGGGATACCTCCTGTTTTGACCTTCGCCTCCCGTATGGAGCCCCTCGCGGAGGGCGTGATGGGCCGGCCCGTTTTCTACAAATTCGGGGCGCTGGATGTCTGAGCGGAGCCGAAGGCGCAGCGAGTTCAGCGCCGCCGGCCCAGCGCGTCCGGAGCGAGGTTCCCGGGCGGAATCCGGGTGCCCTTCTTTGGGTACTTTCTTGGGCAAGCAAGAAAGTACCTCGCGGTGCGCTCGCGAGAGAGCGTGTGGCAGGCGGCGGACCGAAGCCACCGTAAACTCCGAAGGATGAACCAGGCCCGGTCCCAGACGGTAAGCGGAGCGCCGTAAACGCCGGGATCGCAACCGCTGGGCTAGTCCAGGCGTAGGGAGTAGTCGATGGCGTGGAGGTGTTTGGTGAGGGCGCCGACCGAGATGTAGTCCACGCCGGTGGCCGCGATAGCCGCCAGGCTGTCCGGCGTGATCCCGCCCGAGGCCTCGGAGATCGCGCGGCCACGGATGCGCTGCACGGCAGTCGCCAGGTCCTCCAGCGACAGCTCGTCGAGCATGATGACGTCGGCACCGGCGGCCAGGGCCTGATCGACCTCGTCGAGGGTCTCGGTCTCCACCTCCACCCAGCGTCCAGCCCCCAGGGCGCGTGCACGCTCGACTGCGGCGGCGATGGAGCCGCAGGCGGCGATGTGGTTCTCCTTGATCAGGACCGCATCCCACAGCGCGAGGCGGTGGTTGTAGCCGCCGCCGCAGCGCACGGCGTACTTCTGCCCGTGCCGCAGGCCCGGCAGGGTCTTGCGGGTATCGAGGATGCGGCTGTCCGTGCCCGCCAGGCGGGCGACCCAGCGGGCGGTCTCGGTGGCGGTCCCAGACAGGGTCTGCAGCAGGTTGAGGGCCGCGCGTTCGGCCGCCAGAACGGCCCGCGCGGGACCTTCCAGTGTGGCGACCACGGTTGGTTCAAGTCCTGCGTCCAGATGGGTGCCCTCGGCGGCCTGCCAGTCGATCCGGGTCTCCGGCGCCAGGCTGGCGAAGACGCGATCGAACCACGCCTGACCGCAGAGGACCGCGGGTTCCTTCAGCAGCAGTGTGGCGCGTGCGACACGCTCGGAGGGGACCAGGGCCGCGGTCAGGTCGCCGTCCAGTCCGTTGGGGCCCAGGTCCTCCGCGAGGGCGGCCTCGACCTCGCGCACGAGCATGGCGGCATCCGGCCGCGCGGGGCCCTGGGCGAACGGGTCGACCGGTCCACCGGCAATGGGTTGCCTATCGCTCATGACGATCCGGCATCGGGCGGTAGGCCACATAGTCGTCGCGCAGCTTCTTGACCAGGCCGGCCAGCAGGATCAGCGCAATCAGGTTGGGGGCCGCCATGGCGATGTTGGCGATGTCGGAGAAATTCCAGACCACGCCCAGCGGGATGGTGGCGCCGATCACGATCAGGATGACGAACACGACGCGGTAGGGCAGCACCGCGCGTTCCCCGAACAGGAAGTAGGCCGAGCGATCGCCGTAGTAGGACCAGGCGATCATGGTGGAGAAGGCGAACAGCATCAGGCTGATGCCGACCACCATGGCACCGAACGGACCCAGCGTGGAGCTGAAGGCAGTGGCGGTCAGGGACGCGCCGACCACGTCGTCGGCGCGGTCGATATAGGCCCCGGTAACCACGATGGCCAGACCGGTCAAGGTGCAGACCACGATGGTATCGATGAACGGCTCGAGCATGGCCACCGAGCCTTCGCGGGGCGGATCGCCGTTCTTGGCCGCGGCGTGGGCCATGGCCGAGGAGCCCAGGCCCGCCTCGTTCGAGAACATGCCGCGGGCGACGCCGTACTGGATGGCGAGGCCGATGGCACCGCCGCCGGCCGCCCAGGGGTTGAGCGCGAGGTTCAGGATGGTGCCGACTGCGGCCGGAACGGCGTTGATGTTGGCGACGATGACCACGAAGGCGCCCAGCATGTAGATCACCGCCATGAACGGGACGATGGTCGAGGCGATCATGGCGATGCGCTTGACGCCGCCGATGATGACCAGCGCCACGAGCACGGCCATGGTCAGGCCGATGATCAGGGCCATCCAGCCCATGATGTCGTCGTCGGCGCGCAGGTCCGGCACGATGAAGGTCAGGCCGTCGACCACCGAGTTGGCCTGCACCATGTTGCCGATGCCGAACGAGGCGATCAGCGTGAAGGCGGCGAACAGGATCGCCAGCTTCTTCATCTTGAGGCCGTTGAGCAGGGTAAACATCGGCCCGCCGGCGATGCTGCCGTCCGGGGCGATCTCGCGGTAGCGAACGGCCAGGGTCGTCTCGGCGAACTTGGTGGCCATGCCGAAAAAGGCAGTGACCCACATCCAGAACAACGCCCCGGGGCCACCCAGCGCGATGGCCGTGGCCACGCCGGCGATGTTCCCGGTACCGATGGTGCCGGACAGCGCGGTCGACAGCGCCTGGAACGGCGAGATCTGCCCGGTGCCGCCGGCGCGCCCGTCGGAACCGCGCAGGGCGCGCCAGCCCTCGCGGAAGGCCACCACCTGGACCAGGCCCAGGCGGATGGTGAGATAGAGCCCGGTGCCCAGCAGCAGGATCAGGGTGATCGGGTTGCCCCAAAGCAGGCCGGCGGTGTCGCCGAGGAACTGGTCGATGGTGTCGAGCATCGGAGGGTCCTTGTGGTCCGGGGTGGGCCGGTGCGGTTGTGGCTCAAAACTCTACCGCGCACGAAGGGTGTTGACGATAGGTTTTGTCGAACCTGGGCATAGGGCGCGTCTGTGGAACGCCGCCGTGGACCCTGTTTCAATACCGGTATCGACTCTCAAGGACGACGCATGACCGAATCCTCTTCCGCCGCTTCCGAACCGGAGCACGGCAAACCGGTACCCCGGATCTTCCTCGTGGGATCGCTGATCGCCCTGGCGGTCTTCATCTGGCTGGTCAGTCTTCTGTGGCCGATGCTGGAAGATCGCATCGCCGATCTGAGTACGCTGCAGATCGGGCTGCTGGCGAGCTTCGTCGCCGGGCTGATGACCGCGGTGGGAGCGATCCCGATCTTTTTCCTGCGCCGGATCAGTCAGTCGGTCGAGGATGCAATGATGGGCTTCGGCGCCGGCGTGATGCTGTCGGCCACGGCCTTCGAGCTGGTGCTGCCCTCGGTGGAGCAGGCGGAAGCGCAGTACGGCGGCGTGGGCATGGCCATTGTCGTGCTCGCGGTGGGTATCGGCCTGGGCGGTGGCGCGTTGCTGGCACTGCACAAGCTGGTGCCCCACGAGCATTTCTTTATCGGCCCGCAAAGCGGGGCGGACCCGCAAAAGATCCGCCGCGTCTGGCTGTTCATCTTCGCCATCGCCCTGCACAACTTGCCGGAAGGTCTGGCCGTGGGCGTGGGCTTCGGCGGCGATGACGTGAGCGACGGTATCGCCCTGGCCATCGGGATCGGGCTGCAGAATATGCCCGAGGGGCTGGTGGTCGCCATCGCCCTGCTGTCGCTGGGCTACAGCAAGTGGGCGGCATTCGGGGTGACGTTGCTGACGGGCCTGGTGCAGCCGATCGGCGGCCTGATCGGGGCCGGAGCGATCACGCTGATGGAGTTCCTGCTGCCCTGGGGGCTGGCGTTCGCGGCTGGAGCGATGCTGTTCGTGATCAGTCACGAGATCATCCCCGAGTCGCACCGCAAGGGGCACGAGGCGCAGGCCACGGTCGGCGTGCTGGTCGGTTTCGTCGTCCTGCTGGCGATCGACCTGGCGCTGTAGGGCATAGTCGCCACTGGCACCGTCATTGCGAGGAGCGCAGCGACGAAGCAACCTCCTTACGAAACCAGCGGATGCTGACGCTCTGCCAGCTTCCGGAGGTTGCCGCGTCGCCTTCGGCGCCTCGCAATGACGGTGCCCCGGTTGCGCGAAGGGGGCGCGGGTCGAGCGGTTGCTCCGGGCCGGAAAGTCGCCGCCGGGCGTCCGGGCTTTCGCTCCGGAGATATTTTGGTCTACAATTAGTTTCGTCTGCGGGTGCCCGACAATGCCCGCACACTGTTCTGGAAGAGATCTGCGATCGCAAGTCGATTGGCAGACGCCGAAGGCGCAACATCCGCCCGGAATCGCTCAGGCTACAGGACCGGAACGGTGCAGGAGACACACTCTGGAGAGCGGCCGGAAACGGCCCACCGAAGGGGGCGGTCACGCAGTCCGGCAACGGGCTGACGCGACGCAAACTCTCAGGTTTCAGGACAGAGGGGCGGCTGGCAGATTATCCCTGCTGGCCGCCCCTTTTTTTATGCCCGGCGCACGGCGCCCGGGCCTCGCGGTTCCACCGGCGGAAGCCGGCGAGCCGACCACGACACGCAAGCAAGGCGAGAATCACATGACGACGTTGAAGACAACTCCGCTCCATGCCGCGCATCAGCGCGCGGGGGCCAAGCTGGTCGATTTCGCCGGTTGGGAGATGCCGCTGCATTACGGCTCCCAGATGGAGGAGCACAAGCGGGTACGCGAATCCGCCGGCATGTTCGATGTCTCGCACATGCAGGTCGTGGATATCCACGGCCCGCAGGCGCAGGCGTTCCTGCGCTACCTGCTGGCCAACGACGTAGCCAAGCTGAAGACCGAAGGCCGCGCGCTGTACAGCTGCATGCTGAACGAGGCCGGCGGGGTGATCGATGACCTGATCATCTACTGGACCGGGGGTGCCAGTTACCGCGCGGTGGTCAATGCCGCGACCGCCGAGGGCGATATCGCCCACATGCAAAAGGTGGCGAAGGATTTCGACGTGAACGTCGAGCCGCGCCCGGAGTTCGCGCTGATCGCGATCCAGGGCCCGCAGGCGGTGGAGAAGACCCTGCCGCTGCTGCCGGATGACCTGCGTAGTGCCGGGGATCTCAAGCCGTTCTCCGCGGTCTGGAATGACACATGGTTTGTCGCCCGCACCGGCTATACCGGGGAGGACGGCTTCGAGGTGATGCTGCCGGCGGAACAGGCCGACGGCTTCTGGGAGAAGCTGAAGGCCGCCGGCGTGCACCCCATCGGTCTCGGCGCGCGCGACACCCTGCGTCTGGAGGCCGGGATGAATCTCTACGGCACGGACATGGACGACCAGACCAATCCGCTGACCGCCAACCTCGGCTGGACGATCGCGCTGAAGGATGTCGAGCGCGACTTCATCGGCCGCGCGCCGATCGAGCAGTCGAAGGCCGAGGGCGTGAAGGAACGCATGGTCGGGCTGGTGCTGGACGGTCGCGGGGTGCTGCGTGGCGGCACCCGCATCGAGACCGAGGCCGGTGACGGCGTGGTCACCTCCGGCAGTTTCTCGCCCAGCCTCGGGGTGTCGGTCGCGTTCGCGCGGATCCCGGCCGGGGTCGAGGCCGAGCAGCTGCACGCGGACATCCGCGGACGCAAGCTGCCGGTGCGTGTGGTCAAGCCGGTGTTCGTCCGCAATGGCGAGCCGCAGATCGAGCTGCCGAGCGCCGGATAGTGCACATTTCCAGTGCGCAGTGACTACACTGCGGCTGCGGGTTCAATCGAGATAAGGAAGACGTCATGAGCGAAGCACCGAAGGATCTGAAGTACACCAAGAGCCACGAGTGGGTACGCAGCGAGGCCGATGGCAGCGTGACCGTGGGCATCACCGATCACGCACAGGAACTGCTGGGCGATCTGGTGTTCGTCGAGGCCCCGGAAGCGGGCAGCAGCATCGAGGCCGGCACGGCCTGTGCCACCGTGGAATCGGTCAAGGCCGCCTCGGATATCTATGCGCCGATCTCCGGCGAGGTGACCGAGGTCAACGAGGAGCTGGCGGACAGCCCCGAGAAGGTCAACGAGTCGCCCTTCGAGGACGGCTGGCTGTTCAAGGTGCAGCCCTCGGATGCCGGCGAGCTGGACGCCCTGATGGACGCGGATGCCTATGCCGCGCACGTCGAGGCCGAATCCTGAGCGTAGCCGCGCATTACCGGTCCCGGCCGCGTCCGGCCGGGACCCAACCGAAGTTCGCCGCAATCGGCGAAAGCGAGACCTGACATGCCGTTTATCCCGCATACCGAAGAAGACATCCGCGCCATGCTCGACAGCATCGGTGCCGATTCCGTCGAGGACCTGTTCGACGAGATCCCCGCCGATCTGCGCTCGCCGCCGCTCACGGGGATCCCCGAGGGCGAGAACGAGATGGGCATCACCCGCCTGATGCAGGAGCGGGCCGCGAAGGACGGCATGCCATCCAATTTCATCGGGGCCGGTGCCTACGAGCACCATATCCCGGCCGCCGTGTGGCAGATCGCCACCCGCGGCGAGTTCTACAGCGCCTACACGCCGTACCAGGCGGAGGCCAGCCAGGGCACGCTGCAGCTAATCTACGAATACCAGACGATGATCAGTCGCCTGACCGGGATGGAGGTATCCAACGCCTCCCTGTATGACGGCGCCTCCGCGCTTGCCGAGGCTGTGCTGATGGCGGTGCGCGTGAATCGCCGTTCCAAGGCCAAGCGCGTGCTGTTGCCGGGCGCGCTGCATCCGGACTACCGCAAGGTGGTGAAGACGCTGATCGGCAACCAGGGCATCGAGCTGGTGGAGCTGCCGTTCGACGAGACCACCGGACAGACCCCGATGGACGCCCTGGCGCCGCACGCCGACGAGGACGTCACCGCCATGGTGATCAGTCAGCCGAACTTCTTCGGCATCCTCGAAGACGTGGACGCCCTGACGGGCTGGGCCGAGGAGCGCGGCATCCCGGTGATCGCCGTGGTGAACCCGGTCTCGCTGGCGCTGCTGAAGCCGCCGGGCGAATGGGGCACCAGCGGCGTCGACATCGTGGTCGGCGAGGGCCAGCCGCTGGGGGCGCCGCTGTCCTCCGGGGGGCCGTACTTCGGCTTCATGACCACGCTGAAGAAGCATATCCGGCAGATGCCGGGGCGCATCGTCGGCCGTGCCGAGGACGCCGACGGCAAGCCCGGCTTCGTGCTGACCCTGCAGGCGCGCGAGCAGCATATCCGCCGCTCCAAGGCGACCTCGAATATCTGCACCAACCAGGGTCTGGTGGTGACCGCCGCGACCATCCACATGTCCATGCTGGGTGACGAGGGCCTGACCCGCGTGGCCGAGGCCTGCTACGCCAACACCCATGCGCTGGTGGAGAAACTCGCCGCCAAGGGCATCAAGCCGCGCTTTACCGGCGAGTACTTCCACGAAGTCGCGCTGGACTTCGGCGGCGATGCCGCGAGCCGCGTGCAGGCGATGGCCGACGCGGGTGTGCTGGCGGGCTTCGAACTGGGCCGCGACTACGCCCAGCTGGACGGCTGCGTGCTGGTCTGCGCCACCGAGACCAAGACCGAATCCGACCTCGAGCAGTACGTGACCACCTGGGAGCAGGCCGCCTGAGACGGCCCGCCACCCTCGGTCAACGACACCACGCGCCATACACACCAAGCCGGGAGGCAACCATGGCCGAAATCAAGCTGCAAGGTAATCCGATCAACACCAACGGCGACCTGCCACACGTGGGCTCGCCGGCCCCGGACTTCAAGCTGACCAACAAGGATCTGCAGGACGTCTCGCTGGGCGACTTCGGCGACAAGCGCAAGCTGATCTCCATCGTGCCCAGCCTGGATACCCCGGTCTGTGCCGACTCCACCAAGAAGTTCAACGAGATGGTCGCCAGCCGTCCGGATCTCGAGATCCTGATCGTCTCCGCCGACCTGCCGTTCGCGATGAGCCGCTTTTGCGCCGCCGAGAACCTGGAGCGCGTGACCGTGCTGTCGATGATGCGCGATCGTAACTTCGCCAAGGACTACGGCGTGCTCATCCAGGACGGTCCGCTGGCCGGGATCACCGCCCGCGGCGTAGTCGTGCTGGATACCGACAACCTGGTGATGCACGCCGAGCTGGTCTCCGAAATCGGCGACGAGCCGGACTACGATGCCGCGTTCGCGGCCCTGGATGACCGGGCCAACCTGAGCCCGACCCAGTAACCGGCCGGACAAACTCCGCGCCGCCGGCGGCCGAGCCCAGCCCGGTCGCCGTCACCCGAATACGCAAGCGAGAAACCGCTATGAGCACCACAGACGCCCATCTGATCTTCGAACGTTCCCGTGCCGGTCGCTCGGCCGTGGCCCAGGCGCCGCGCGACCATGCCGCGACCCGTATCCCCGCGAACCTGCAGCGCAAGTCCGCGCCGGGTCTGCCGGCCGCCTCGGAACTGGACGTGGTGCGGCACTACACGCGATTGTCGCAGAAGAACTTCTCCATCGATACCGAGTTCTATCCGCTGGGCTCGTGCACGATGAAATACAACCCGCGCGCCTGTAACAGCCTGGCGATGCTGCCCGGGTTCCTGAATCGGCATCCGCATGCCCCGGCCAGCCACAGCCAGGGCTTCCTGCAGACCATGTTCGAGCTGCAGGAGATGCTGAAGGAAGTGACCGGCATGAAGGCCGTGTCGCTGGCGCCGATGGCGGGTGCCCAGGGCGAGTACACCGGCGTGGCCATGATCCGCGCCTACCACGACGCCCGCGGCGATACCGAGCGCCGCGAGATCATTGTCCCGGACGCCGCGCACGGCACCAACCCGGCCACCGCGATCATGTGCGGCTACGAGGTGCGCGAGATCCCCACCGACGAGACCGGCGACGTGAATATCGAGGCCCTGAAGGCCGCGGTGGGCCCGCAGACGGCCGGGATCATGCTGACCAATCCGTCCACCGTGGGCGTGTTCGAGCGGCGGATCTCCGAGATCGCGAAGATCGTCCATGACGCCGGCGGCCTGCTGTACTACGACGGCGCGAACCTGAACGCGATCCTTGGCAAGGTGCGCCCGGGGGACATGGGCTTCGACGTGATCCACATGAACCTGCACAAGACCTTCTCCACGCCGCATGGCGGGGGTGGTCCGGGTTCCGGTGCCGTGGGCGTCTCCGAGCGCCTGCTGCCGTTCATGCCGATCCCGCACGTGATCGAAGCGGAGCAGGGCGGTTACCGTTTTGCCGAGGAGTCCGACCGCCCGCAGAGCATCGGCCGCCTGTCCGCGTTTGCCGGTAATGCCGGCGTGCTGCTGCGCGCCTATGTGTACATGCGCATGCTGGGCCGCGAGGGCATGGTGCGGGTCTCCGAGTTTTCTACCCTGAACGCCAACTACCTGGCCCGGGAACTGGCCGCGGCCGGTTTCGATCTGGCCTATCCCAAGCGCCGCGCCACCCACGAGTTCATCGTCACGCTGAAGAAGCAGGCGAAGGAACGCGGCCTGACCGCGGGCGACGTCGCCAAGCGCCTGCTGGACCACGGTTACCACGCGCCGACGACGTACTTCCCGCTGCTGGTGCCGGAGTGCCTGCTGGTGGAGCCGACCGAGACCGAATCGAAGGAGACGCTGGACGGCTTCGTCGAGGCGATGGCCTGCATCCTGGCCGAGTCGGAGAACGACATGGAGACCATCAAGGCCGCCCCGCACACGCTGCCCAATCGACGTTTCAACGAGGTGGCCGCGGCCAAGGCGCTGGATGTGGTGTTCCAGCCCACCGACGAGGGGGGCGAAAGCGCGCCCCGGACCGGTACTCACGGCTAGGGTCGGATCCACCCCGGGCGCTTCGGCGCCCTGCTCGAGACGCCCCCGCTCGCCGGGGGCGTTCTCGTTTTGCACGGCAGTAATCGCGATTTTGTAGGGTCAAGCAGAAACCAGACTCGGCATCTGGTAGTTTCTGGATTCAGTCTACTCAAGCACTGTCAGGCCCGAGGGCAGCCGGCACCGCGAGCGTGTGTCGATCAAGTCTCCGCCAAGAGAGACCAAGACGGGCAAGGAATGCAATCCAATGAGCGAGATTTGTGGCATCCACGGCTATGCGGCGCTGTTCGAACATGCGCCGGTGGGGCTGGCCGAGATGGATACCGAGGGGCGCATCCTGCGCGCCAATCTCCGCCTTGGGGCCCTGCTGGCTTTTGATCCGGCGGATCTGGCCGGTGCCACGCTGGAAGCGCACGTCTGCCCGGACGACCGCGAGCGGGTGGAGGCTCATCGCCATGCCCTGCTGAATGGCGGGTGCGGCAACGGCAAGGTCGAGGCTCGGCTGCTGGATGCCACCGACCAGGCCCAGTGGGTGGAGTTGACGACCAGCCGCATCCCGGCCACCGAGGACAGCCCCGAGGCGCTGCTCGTGGTGGTCAACGATATCGGCACGCGCAAGGCGGCCGAGCAGCGCACCGAGACCCTCCTGCGGGCCAGCCCGGCGGTGATCTACACCATGGATCCGTCGGATCTGGGCACCATGACCTGGCTCAGCCGCAACGTGCAGACGGTGACCGGCTGGAGTCCGGAGCAGATCACGCGCGAGCCGGACTGGCTCCTCACCCATCTCGCCCCCGAGGACTATCGGCGCTGCGCAAGCCAGATCAAACGCTGGTTGGCGGAAGGCGCCCGCGGATTCTGTCGCCTGAACTATCGCCAGCGCATGCCCGGCGGACACTGGCAGTGGCTGGAGGACCAGGTCACCGCGATCCGGGACGATCAGGGGGCGGTGGTCGAGCTGATCGGCGCCTTCCAGGACGTGGGCGCCCGGGTGGAAACCGAGCGTCACCTCGAGAAGATCGCGCAGAACCTGCCGGGGGTGATCTATCAGTACCGTCAGTCCCCGGACGGGCATGCGACGTTCCCGTATGCCAGCGAGGGGATCGTGGATGTCTACGGGGTCACGCCCGAGGCAGTGATGCGGGACGCCCGTTGCGTCTTTGAGGTGGTCCATCCGGAGGACTTGGACCGCGTGACGGTGAGCATCGAGGCGTCCATGCGCTGTCTGACCCCCTGGCGCCAGCGCTACCGAGTGCACCATCCCGACCGCGGTGAAATCTGGCTGGAAGGGCACTCCAGCCCCGAGGCCCTGGACGACGGCAGTGTGCTCTGGAATGGCGTGATCCTGGATATCACCGAGCAGGTGCGGGCCGAGGAGGCGCTCCATCAGCGTGAGCGCGAGCTGGCCGAGGCCCAGCGCATTGCCCATATCGGCAACTGGGTGTCGGACTTCGTGCGCAACGAGATTCGCTGGTCCGACGAGGTCTTCCGGATCTTCGGCCTGCGGCGGGGCCAGTGGGGCGGGACGCACGAGGCCTTCATGCAGTCCGTCCATCCCGACGATCGTGACCGCATCCAGGCCGAGGTGGATGCGGCGATGGCCGGGGAGGGAACGCTCGATACCATCCATCGCGTGTTGCGCCCCGGCGGCGAGGAACGCGTGGTGCACGAGCGCGGCTACGTCGAATTCGCCGAGGACGGCCGGGCCTTGCGCATGATCGGGACGGTGCAGGACATCACCGAGCGTCACCAGCTGGAGCGCGAGCAGCGCCTGCTGGCGGCGACCTTCGACAGCAGTCAGGCGATCTTCATCACCGACGTCGAGGGGACGATCCAGCGTGTCAACGCCACCTTCACCGAGCTGACCGGCTTCACCGAGGCCGATGCGCTGGGCCGGAACCCCCGGATCATGAACTCCGGCCGCCAGGACCGCAGCTTCTACGAGGAGATGTTCCGAGCCGTGCGCGAGCAGGGGCACTGGTCGGGCGAGGTATGGAACCGGCGCAAGGACGGCCGCGTCTTCCCGCTGCACGAGATCGTCACCGCGATCCGGGATGCCACCGGGGCGATCGAGTATTACGTCGCCATGTTTCACGATATCTCGCGGCAGAAGGAGCTGGAGGCGGCGCTGGAACACCAGGCCTTCTACGATCCGCTGACCGATGCGGCCAATCGCGGCCACTTCGAGGCCCTGCTGGAACAGGAGGCCCGGCGCGCCGATCGCTACGCCGATCCCTGTTCGCTGGTGATGCTCGATCTGGACCACTTCAAGCGGATCAACGACAGTTACGGCCATGACGTCGGTGACGAGGTCCTGCGGCGGGTTGTGGCGGTGGCGAGCGACCGGCTGCGTCAGTCGGATGTGCTGGGCCGCTGGGGTGGCGAGGAGTTCATGGTCCTGCTCCCGAGTACCCGTGCCGAGGCGGCCTGCCGCCTGGCGGAGGATCTGCGGCGGCAGGTCGCGGCGCTGGAGCTGTCGCATGTGGGGCATGTGACCATCAGCCTCGGGGTGGCCGAGTGTCACCGCGGCGAGGCCATCAAGGACTGGATCAAACGCGCGGACGACGCGATGTATGCCGCCAAGCGGCACGGTCGCGATCGTGTGGAAGTGCAGCGGTGAACATGCGTTCTGGAACGGCGCGCGTCTCGGGAAGGTTCTGTGGCGCATAGCGGGCGCCGCGGTCTGGCCCGGGTGTGGCACGCATTCGGCTATTCCTGGCGCGGGCTGCGCGACGCGTACCGACACGAGGCCGCGTTTCGCCAGGAGCTGGTGCTGGTGGCGGTGTTGCTGCCGCTGGGTATCTGGCTGGGTGACAGCGGCGTGGAACGGGCCCTTCTGGCGGGGAGCGTGCTGCTGATCCTGGTCGTGGAGCTGTTGAATTCCGCGGTGGAGGCGGCGATCGACCGCTTCGGCGATGAGCATCACCCGCTGTCGGCCCGCGCCAAGGACATGGCCTCGGCCGCGGTGCTGGCGAGTTTCCTGCTGGCGGCTATGGTCTGGGGACTGATCCTGCTCTGACCGCCGTGGTTCATCCGTGCCGAAGCGAGGCGCAGAGCCGGGACCTCCGGTGCCGGGGCTACCCATGGGTGGCAGATCCCCGCTAACCGCTGCGCAGTGTCCGGGATGACGGCATGGGGTGGGCGGTGCCCGGGATGATGGGAATGAGGCGGGGTTCTCCCCGTTGGCGATACAGGGCCGTCCGTGGCCCGTATGGCGGGGAGGAAGCCCGGCGGCGTTGGTCCCGCGCCGGTGCGCGGGGCATGCAGGCCCGTCAGGAGTCGATGGAGCTCATGCAGTCCGTGAAGCCGGCGGCCATGCCCCGCATCAGCTGGAACCAGGCATCGGGACCGGGTTCGAGGTTCGCGCCGATCGGGTCCAGAACGCCGAGGCGGCTGCCAGTGCCTTCGGCTACGGTCTCCGCCAGCGCCGGGCGGAACTGCGGTTCGGTGAACAGGCAGGTGACATCGCCCTCGGCCAGACGCGTGCGCAGTTCGGACAGGCGGCGTGCCCCGGGCATGCGCGACGGGTCGACGCTGATGGAACCGGCCGCATTCAGGCCGTAGTGCCGTTCGAAGTACTGGTAGGCGTCGTGGAACACCATGAAGCGCTGGTCGCGCACCGGGGCCAGTTGTTCCGCGATGTCGGCATCCAGGTCGGCGATGCGCTGGAGCAGTTGCTCCTGGTTCTCCCGGATCGTTGCGGCCTGGTCCGGGGCGTGTTCCGCGAGGCGGTCGGCCAGCTGTTCGACAATCGCGCGAGCCACCGCCGGCGACAGCCACAGGTGGCTGTCGACATCGCCATGCGCATGCCCGTGGTCGTCGTCATGCGCGCCACGCCCGTGATCGTCCGATCGGTGAGCACCGTGGTCGTGCGTGCCATGATCGTGTCCGTGATGATCGTCGCCGTGAGCGTGCGCGTCCTGGGCATGATGGTCATGTCCGTGATCGCCGTGACGGTGATCGTCATGCTCAGGACCGTCATGATCGCCGTGGTCATGGTGGCCTTCCCAGACGCCACCGCTGCGACCCTCCAGCAGGGGCAGATCCAGATCGTGCATCAGGCTGATGACGGTCGCGCGGTCGGAGGCCCCGTGCAGAGACCGTTCCAGGAAGCCTTCCAGTTCCGGGCCCACCCAGATGACGATGTCCGCCTGTTGCAGGCGGCGCGCCTCGGAGGGCCGCATGGCGTAGCCGTGGGGCGAGGCGCTGGCCGGTACCAGGAGTTCGACCTGGTGGGTGTCGCCGGCCAGCGCGGACACGAGGCTGTGGACCGGTAGAATCGAGGCGACGATACGCGAGTTCTCCGCCTGGACCGGTGCAGCCAGTGCCACCAGCGCGGCCAGAGCCAGCAGCAGGGCGGGGAAGGTCGGACGGCGTGCAGCGGAACGCATGGGCGGATTCTCCATTGGGTCTAATTAACGTTATAGTATACCAATATGATGCGAAAAACCCCCTCCCTGCCGGCCGAACCCGATTCCGATGCCGTCCCGTTGCTGTCGGCCCGGGATGTGTCGCTGGAACGCGCCGGACGGGTGATCCTGGATCACGTCTCGGTCCAGGTGCGGCCGGCCGAGGTGACCGTGGTCATCGGTCCCAACGGGGCGGGCAAGACCTCGTTGTTGCGGGTCCTGCTGGGGCTGTGGAAGCCGGGGCAGGGCCGGGTACAGCGCCGGCGCGGTCTGCGCATCGGCTACATGCCGCAGCGGCTGCAGATCGAGCCGGTGCTGCCGCTGTCGGTGCGGCGCTTTCTGACGCTGCGCCAGCGGGCGCCGGAGGGTGTCCTTCTAGAACGCCTGGAGCGGGTCGGTGTGCCGCATCTTCTGCACAAGCCGGTGCAGTCGCTCTCCGGCGGCGAGATGCAGCGAGTCCTGCTGGCGCGCGCCCTGCTCAATCGACCGAACCTGCTGGTCCTGGACGAGCCTGCCCAGGGCGTGGATATCGTCGGCCAGGGCGAGGTGTTCAAGCTGATCGATGATATCCGCCACGAGACCGGCTGCGGGGTGCTGATGGTGTCGCACGACCTGCACCTGGTGATGGCCGGAGCCGACGCGGTGATCTGCCTGAACCAGCATGTCTGCTGTACCGGACGCCCGGAGGAGGTGTCACGGCATCCCGAGTACCAGCGTCTGTTCCCGGAGACGGACATGCAGGGGATCGGCGTCTACCGGCACGATCACGACCACGTGCACGATGTGGCCGGGGAGGTGCATGAACATCACGCCGGCTGTGCCCATGGCCACCGGCCCGGTCCCGGGGGCGATTCGCGATGATGGGTGGCCTGCTCGACGATTTCCTGATGCGTGCCCTGCTGGCGGGGCTGATGGTGGCCGCCGTCGCGGGGCCGCTGGGGGCCTTCGTGGTCTGGCGGCGCATGGCGTACTTCGGCGATACCGTGTCGCATTCCGCGCTACTGGGCGTGGCGCTCGGCGTCTTGCTCGGACTGAACCTGAACCTGATGGTCACGCTGGTGTGCGTGGCGATCGCGATCCTGCTGGTCCTGCTGCAGCGGCGCCAGGAACTGGCGTCGGACACCCTGCTCGGGATCCTGGCGCACAGCGCGCTGTCGTTGGGGATCGTCGCGGTGACGTTCATCGAGGGGCTGCGGGTGGACCTGATGGCCTACCTGTTCGGTGACATCCTCGCGGTGGGCACTGGGGACCTGCTGTCCATCGCCATTGGCGGGGGCGTGGCCCTGCTGTTGCTGATCCTGCTGTGGCGCCCGCTGCTGGCGCTGACGGTGCACGAGGAGCTCGCCCAGGTGGAGGGTGTGCCGGTGCTGCTGGTGCGGCTGGGCCTGATGCTGCTGATCGCGCTGGTGATCGCGGCGGCGATGCAGGTGGTCGGCGTGCTGCTGATCACGGCGCTGATGATCATCCCCGCGGCCAGTGCGCGGCGCTTCGCGGCCACCCCCGAGCAGATGGCGATCCTCGCCGGCATCATCGGCATGCTGGCCGTGGGGGCCGGGCTGTGGGGTTCCTTCCAGTACGACACGCCGACCGGCCCGACCATCGTGGTCGCCGCGATGCTCGGCTTCATCCTGGTCCACCTGCTGCCCGGCCGCCTGATCCCCCACTTCGGCGGCCGCTGAAACCCCTGTATTCACCACGAAGCGCACGAAGGCACGAAGAAAACCCAGGTCAAGAGCATTCACAGGAAGACGAGAAGACGCGAAGAATGATCTGAATGGGGGGCGAATCGGCGGGCACAGACCCGCACCGCAGGCACAGATCCATTTCAGAATACTTCCATACTTCCTTTCTTCCTGTTCAGGCTCTTTGGTTTTGACCTTGGCTTTCTTCGTGCCTTCGTGTGCTTCGTGGTGAATAAAAGGGCGCCGCCCAGCGGTCAGCGGCGGCGTTCGAGGCGTTCGAAGGTGAAGGGGCAGGCGTGGCGGTCGTCGGCCTCGTGGTGTTCGTACCAGACGACGTCCCAGTCGGCGGGGTCGAGGGCGGGGAAGAAGGTGTCCCCGGCGTGGCACTCGTGCACGCGTGTCAGGTGCAGCACGTCGGCGCGCGGCAGGGCCTCCTCGAACAGGCCGGCGCCGCCGATCACGAAGGCCGGGCCGGCGTCGATGGTCGCTAGGGCCGCGTCCAGGTCGCGGTAGACCTCGACTCCCTCCGCCTGCCAGTCCGGCTGGCGGGTCAGCACCAGGTTGCGACGCCCGGGCAATGGCCGGCCGATGGATTCGAAGGTGCGTCGACCCATGATCATTGGGTGGCCGTCGGTGACCCGCTTGAAGTGCTGCAGGTCCTTCGGCAGGCGCCAGGGCAGGTCGTTGTCGCGCCCGATCACGTGATCCGGATCGAGCGCGACCATCAGATGAATCTCGGGCTGGGGCATGCGGACTCCGGAAACGCTCAGATGGCGATGGGGGCCTTGATCGGGGGGTGCGACTGGTAGTCGCGCACCTCGATGTCGTCGAAGGTGAAGGCGAACAGGTCGGTGATGTCCGGGTTCAGGTGCAGGGTGGGCAACGGCAGCGGCTCCCGCCCGAGCAGTTCTTCGACCTGCTCCTGGTGGTTGCGGTAGAGGTGGGCGTCGCCGAAGGTATGGACGAACTCGCCGGGCTTCAGGCCCACCACCTGCGCGAGCATGTGGGTCAGCAGGGCGTAGCTGGCGATGTTGAACGGCACCCCGAGAAAGACATCCGCGCTGCGCTGGTAGAGCTGGCAGGATAGCCGGCCCTCGGCCACGTAGAACTGGAACAGGGTGTGGCAGGGCGCCAGGGCCATGCGCCCGGCCTCCGCGTTGGCCTGCGGCGATACGGATTCGTCCGGCAGGTCGGCCACGTTCCAGGCGCTGATGATGTGGCGCCGGGAGTGGGGGCGGTTCTTCAGGTTGTCGATCAGTTCGGCAAGCTGGTCGTGGCCGGCCCAGTTGCGCCACTGCGCGCCGTAGACGGGGCCCAGGTCGCCGGCCGCGGTGGCCCACTCGTCCCAGATGCGGACCTTGTGCTCGCGCAGGTAGCCGACATTGGTATCGCCGGCGATGAACCACAGCAGTTCGTGGATCACCGAGCGCAGGTGGGTGCGCTTGGTGGTAACCAGCGGGAAGCCGTCGGCCAGGTCGAAGCGCATCTGGTAGCCGAAGACCGAGCGTGTGCCGGTGCCGGTGCGGTCCGGTCGATCCGTGCCGTGGTCGCGGATGTACCGGACCAGGTCCAGGTATTGCTGCATCTCAGGAGGCCTCCGGGGCCGGACGGGGTGCGGGCAGGGGGTTGCGCCGTGACCAGACGATCAGGGCAACCCCGAACAGGATCACCGGCAGGCTGAGGGCCTGGCCCATGGTGAGCCAGTCGAAGGCGAGGTAGCCGATGTGTGCATCCGGCACGCGAACGAACTCGACCGCGAACCGGAAGCTGCCGTAGAGCGTCAGGAACAGCCCGGAGATCAGTCCGGTACGCCGCGGCTGGCGCGAGACGACCCACAGCACCACGAACAGCACCAGCCCTTCGAGGAAGGCTTGGTACAGCTGCGACGGATGACGGGGGATGTAGTCCGCCGCCGGGAAGACCATCGCCCAGGGCAGGTCGGTTGGCTTGCCCCACAGCTCGCCGTTGATCCAGTTGCCGATGCGCCCGGCCCCGAGACCGATCGGGATCAGCGGGGCGATGAAGTCGGTCAGGCGAAAGAACGGCTGGCCGATCTTGCGGGCGTACAGCCAGCAGGTGACCAGTACCCCGGCGAGTCCGCCGTGGAAGGCCATGCCGCCCTCCCAGATGCGGAACAGGCTCAGCGGGTCGGCCAGCGTGGTGTCCAGGTTGTAGAACAGGGCATACCCGAGGCGCCCGCCGATTACGACGCCGATCACGCCCCAGAACAGCAGGTCGCCCACCTGCCACGGGTGCAGGGGGTCCCAGTCGCGGGTACGCGTGCGCCAGACGCCGAGTGCCCAGAAGGCGATGAAGCCGACCAGGTACATCAGGCCATACCAGTACAGGGTCAGCGGGCCGATGGACAGCGCGACCGGGTCGATAAACGGGTGTGTGGGCATGGGCGCTTGCGGATGAAAAACCGGCTGCACATGCTACCCGGCCTGACCCTGGCATGCACCTGCATGCGGGCAGCCGGATCCACTTTCCAGGAGGTCGCGCGATGAATCGACTGGCCGGGGCCAGCAGCCCTTATCTGTTGCAGCACGCCGACAACCCCGTGGACTGGTACCCCTGGGGCGAGGAGGCGCTGGAACGCGCCCGCCGCGAGGGCAAGCCGATCCTGCTCTCGATCGGCTACTCCGCCTGCCACTGGTGCCATGTGATGGCGCACGAGTCCTTCGAGGACCCGGACACCGCCGCGGTGATGAACGAGCGCTTCGTCAACATCAAGGTGGATCGCGAGGAGCGTCCCGACCTTGACCGCATCTACCAGAATGCGCACATGTTGCTGTCGCAGCGCCCCGGTGGCTGGCCATTGACGGTCTTCCTGACGCCGGACCAGGTGCCGTTCTTTGCCGGGACGTATTTCCCGAGCACCCCGCGCCACGGCCTGCCGTCGTTCGTGGATCTGATGACACGGGTGGCCGACTTCCTCGCCGAGCACCCCGACGAGATCCAGCGCCAGAACGAATCGCTGCAGCAGGCGCTGGGCCGGATCTACCGCCCCGCGGGTGCTGCGGTTCCCGCGCTCAGTGTCATCGACAAGGGGCGCGCGGAACTGGCGCAGACCTTCGACGGTCAGTTCGGTGGCTTCGGGGATGCCCCCAAGTTCCCCCACCCGGCCTCGCTCGAGTGGCTGGCCTGGCACGCGGCCCGTCATGGCGATGGCGAGGCCGAACGCATGCTGGGGCGCACCCTGGACGCGATGGCCTCGGGCGGCATCTTCGATCAGGTGGGGGGCGGCTTCTGCCGCTATTCGGTGGATGCCCGCTGGATGATCCCGCACTTCGAGAAGATGCTCTACGACAACGGTCCCCTGTTGGGGCTCTACGCCGAGCGCGCGGCCAACGGCGATACCCGGGCCCGACGGGTCGTGGAGCAGACGGTGGCCTGGTTGGAGCGCGAAATGCGGGATGCATCCGGGGCCTTCTACTCGAGCCTGGACGCGGACTCCGAGGGCGAGGAGGGACGCTTCTATGTCTGGGACCCGGAGACGGTCCAGGCGCTCCTGACGGAGGACGAGTGGGCCGTCGCCAGCCGGGTCTGGGGACTGAACGGCCCGGCCAATTTCGAGGGGCGCTGGCATCTGCACGAGGTGGCACCAGCGGCGACCGTCGCGGATGCGCTGGGGATCGACGAGGCGGAGGCGAACACGCGCCTGGACCGGGCCCGCGAACGCCTGCTCGCGGCACGCCAGGACCGGGTGCGACCGCATCGCGACGAGAAGATCCTGGGCGCCTGGAATGCCCTGATGATCTCGGGCCTGGCGCGTGCCGCGCGCGCCCTGGAGCGCCCGGAATGGTTGCGCCTGGCACGCGAGGCGATGACCGCCGTGCGCGAGCGTCTGTGGCGCGACGGCCGCTTGTACGCCAGCGTGCGCGAGGGGGCGACCGGCGCGATGCCGCGCGCCTATCTGGACGATCACGCCCTGTTGCTGGAGGCCACGCTGACGCTGCTGGAGGCCGAGTGGGACAGCGAGTTGCTGGCCTGGGCCACCACGCTAGCCGACACCCTGTTGGCGGAGTTCGAGGATTCCGGGCACGGCGGTTTCTTCTTCACCGCCCGCGACCACGAGGCCTTGATCCAGCGGCCGAAGGTCTATGCGGACGATGCCATGGCCAACGGCAACGGTGTCGCGGCGCAGGCCTTGCAGAAGCTGGGGTTCCTGCTGGCCGAGCCACGGTACCTCGAGGCGGCCGAGCGCACCCTCGCCAACGCCGGACCGATGATCGAGCAGGCCCCGGTGGGACACATGAGCCTGCTGATGGCGCTGGACATCCACTACCAGCCGCCGGCCCTGGTCGTGCTGCGCGGGACGGCCGCTGACCTGCCCGACTGGCAGCAGCGCCTGCGGGCGCAGGATGTCCCGGTCTGGGCCTTCGCGATTCCCGCACAGTCCGGAAACCTGCCGGACGCGCTGGCGGAGAAGGCGGCCCCGGAGACGGGCGTGCGCGCCTATCTCTGTCGCGGCCTGCAATGCGAAGCGCCCGTGACCGATCCCGCTGCGCTGGAAGGCGCACTTGCACCGGGTTGAATCACCCGGTCGCGCACCCACGGTAGAATAGAGAAGTCCGGTGTGTAGGAGCCTGCTTGCAGGCGAATGCCCCTGCCAGAGTCGGATGCGGGCAGGGGCATTCGCCTGCAAGCAGGCTCTACAAAGACATCCAGATCATTGCAAAAGGGAATGTTCGAATGAGCGAGAAGAAACTGATGGATTTCGTCGCCGAGGCGCGGCAGAACGTGAAGGAGATCGCCCCGGCGGATCTCGCCGAGAAGATGGAGAACGGCGAGGACTGGCTGGTGGTCGATGTGCGCGAGCCCTACGAGTTCGAAAAGATGCACGCGCCGAAGTCCATCCTCGTCCCGCGCGGCCTGCTGGAAGGCGCGGCCGATCCCAACACCCCGCACCGCATCGACGCCCTGGTGAATGCGCGCGAGAAGCCGGTGGCCGTGATGTGCGCGACCGGCGGCCGTGCCGCGATGTCCGTGCAGCGGCTGCAGGACATGGGCTTTACCAACGTGGTGAACATTGCCGGCGGCATCAAGGGCTGGGAAGCCGAGGACCTGCCGGTGGAATCCGGCGCCTACGACGGCCCGCTGCCGTAGGACTCGCGCCCCAACAGCCGTAATCCCTGCGGGGTTCGGGCCGCCGTGGCCCGCACCCCGCAGGGTATTGTTGCCGGCCATTGGTACGGCAACGGATTCACGCGGCTGTCATCGTTCCTACACGGGGTGGTCAACCACGCGGCGTAGTCTCCGGGACAGTTCAACCGGAGGTCGCCACCATGACCGCACCGCTTCGCTCCCCGTCCGCATTGCCCGCGGATGCCGAAACTGCCTACCAGGTTCATCTGGCCTCCAGTCCCGGCGACCTGGAAGCGGCCCAGCGCCTGCGCCACGAGGTCTTCGCCGGCGAGATGGGTGCGGCACTTCCGGATACCGCCTCGGGCCTGGATCGCGATCCCCTGGACCCGTACTGCCATCACCTGCTGGTGCGCGAACGGCGTTCCGGCTGTGTGGTGGCCTGCACGCGCATCCTGACGGAGGAGAGCGCGAGCACCGCCGGCGGCTTCTATTCATTGTCGGAGTTCGAGCTGGGCCCGCTGATGAACCTGCCCGGCCGGACCCTGGAAGTCGGTCGTACCTGCGTGCGCGCCGACCATCGCCAGGGCGCTGCGATCAACGCGCTGTGGACCGGTCTGGCGCGCTTCATGAACGCCCATCGCTTCGACTATCTGATGGGCTGTGCGAGCCTGCCGCTGACCGACAAGACGCCGGCCCAGCTGGCCTGGCTGCGCATGTTCCACCGGGCCCCGTCGCGCCTGCGGGTCACGCCGCGCCGGCCGCTCCCGAATGCCCTGACCATCTGCCACGGGACGCCCAGTCGCAGCGGCATGCCGCCGCTGCTGAAGGCCTACCTGCGCCTGGGGGCCCGGGTCTGCGGCGAGGCCTGTTTCGATCCCGACTTCAACGTGGCGGACGTGCTCGTCCTGCTGGATGTGCGCGCCATGCCGGACCGTTACCATCGGCACTTCCTGGGCGCCGCGGCGCCCGCAAGCCGAGGAACGGAGCATGACCGGAACACTGCGGGCCCTGGGTAGACTGATGCGCATCGTGCTGCACATGCTGGCAGGGGTCTGGCTGACCTGGCGGATGGCCCGTCGCGAAGCCGGTTTCGAGGAGCGCAGTCGCGTCCGCCGGGCCTGGTATGACCGCGCCCTGTGGATTGCGGGTGTGCGTTTCCGGGTCCACGGCGAGCCACCCCGGCAGCCCTCGCTGGTGGTGGCGAATCACGTCTCCTGGCTGGACATCCCGCTGATCGGGGCGGCGGTGGATCCGTGCTTCCTGTCCAAGGCGGAGATCGCGCGCTGGCCAATCATCGGCTGGCTGGCGCGTCAGCACGACACCCGTTTCATCGAGCGCGGCGCGCACCAGGCCTCCGCCCACGTAGAAGCCATGCAGGCCGGCCTGGAAGAGGGGCGTCACTTCGTGGTGTTCCCTGAGGGCACGACCAGCCGCGGCGAGTTCGTGCGCCGCTTTCATCCGCGACTGTTCGCGGCCGTGACCGGCACCCGCCACCCGGTGCAGCCGGTGGCGCTGGCCTACGAACGCCTGCCCGACGGCCCGGTGCCTGTCTCCTATGCCGATCGCGACCGCCTGATCCCCAATGTCTGGCAGTTGCTGTGCCGCCGCGAGACGCACGTGGATCTGCACTTCCTGGCGCCGCTGGAAACCCTGGACCAGGAGCGGCGTGCCCTCGCGGACGGGTCTCGCAGCGCCATCGTCGAGGTCCTCGGCCTGCCGGTCGATCCGCCATCGGGCCGCGCAACCGCCCGCGCTTCTGCATAGCGACGGGCGGAGAGGGATTCATCATGTCGCCCCGGTCCGGCACCGAATCCCGCCGCCCGCCCCGAATTTCGCTTCACCTGGCCCTGGTCACCGAGACCTGGCCGCCGGAGGTCAATGGCGTCGCCCATACCCTCGCGCGCCTGGTCGAAGGGATGCGCGATCGCGGTCATCGCGTGCAGGTGTTCCGTCCCCGGCAGCCGGGCGAGGCCTTGGCGCTGCGTGACGATCCGGATGCCCGCGATCCCGGGGACCGGCTGCTGCCCGGCCTGCCGATCCCGGGTTACAGCGGCCTGCGCATGGGGCTCCCCGCCCGCCGTCGCCTGCAGGGCCTGTGGACGGAAAACCGGCCGGACGCGGTGTACATCGCCACCGAAGGCCCCCTGGGCCACTCGGCCCTGGGCGCGGCGCGGCGTCTCGGGATCCCGGTGATCGCGGGGTTTCACACCCACTTTGATGGCTATGCGCGCTACTACGGCGTCGGCTGGTTGACGCCCGCAGTGCGGTCGATTCTCCGGCGCTTTCACAACCGCTGCGACGTGACGCTGGCCCCGACGCAGGCGCTGGCGGCCACGCTCGCGGCGCAAGGCTTCGAACGGGTACGGGTCATGGCGCGGGGCGTCGATACCCGGCGCTTCACCCCGGCGCGACGCTCGTCGCGCCTGCGCCGCCAGTGGGGCGCCGGAACCGCCACACCGGTGGTGCTGTACGTGGGCCGGCTGGCACCGGAGAAGAACCTCGCGCTGGTCATCGAAGCCTTTCGCGCGCTACAGCCGCAGTTGCCGGAGGCGCGCCTGGTCCTGGTTGGGGACGGTCCTTCGCGGGCCGCACTGGAACGGGCGCATACGGACGTGATCTTTACCGGGCAGCAGGTGGGGCAGGCCCTGGCCCAGCACTACGCCAGCGCTGACCTGTTCCTGTTCCCGTCGACCTCCGAGACCTTCGGCAACGTGGTGATCGAGGCCATGGCCAGCGGGCTTCCGGTGCTGGCCTTCGACACCGCTGCGGCGCACGAGCACGTGACGACCGCGGTGAGTGGGGTGCGGGTGCCCCTTACGGGCGAAGCGAGCGTGGATGCGGCCGCGTTTGCCGGAGCGGCTGCCGCGCTCGCGCAGGATTCGGAGGCCTGGGGCGAGATGGGGCGAAATGCCCGGGCGCATGCCCGCGGGCTCGACTGGGTCGAGGTGGTGGCCGGGTTCGAGGCGCATTGTCTGGGAACCCTGAAGGAGGCGCGTGATGCGAGTCCTGCAATGGATGGATGAGCTGGAGCTGGCGGTCTGCCGGCAGTTCAACCACTACAATCGGCGCCGTGCCGTGAGCGGCTTCTTCGGGGCGGTGAGCCGGCTCGGGGACGGGGTGGCCTGGTATGTCCTGATGCTGGCGCTGCCGTTGTTGCACGGCCCGCAGGCGGTATGGGTCAGCCTGCAGATGGCGGTGGTCGGTCTGCTGTCGTTGCCGGTGTACAAGTGGCTGAAGCGGCGCACCAGCCGGCGGCGTCCCTGCCATCGCGACCGTCCGTTCGCACGCACGGTGGACCCGCTGGACGAGTTCAGCTTCCCGTCCGGCCACACCATGCACGCGGTGGGATTCACCGTAGTCCTGGTGGCCTGGCTCCCGGTCTGGGCCTGGCTGGTGGTGCCGTTTGCGACGCTGGTAGCCGCCTCGCGGCTGGTGCTGGCGTTGCACTATCCCAGTGACATCGCCATGGGCGCGCTGATCGGGGCCTCGATGGCGGGTGCGGTGCTCTGGGTCGCGGGGCTGTTCTAGGGAAACACTGATTCATGCACGCGCTCGCGCTCGATCGCTTTTGCGTGCGAACAAGGCGCGGCGACTGCCGTGCAGTCATTCTGCACAAAGGACCCGCAACGCCGTGCGCGCGCAAAAGCGGCCGAGCCCCTTCGTTCATTAAGTTGTGGGGTTGGTACCCCAGGTTCCCCGATCCTGCGTTGCACCGCTTGCGGGTAGAACCACTACCCGCTGCACGGCGCGCCTTGTCTCGGAAAACCTGGCGTGCCAACGCGAGCGTGTGCATTAATCAGTGTTTCCCTAGCCCTTCCGGAAGGCTCGCCCGGCCCGTCATCCCGGCTGCAGCGAAGCGCGGAGCCGGGAGCTTCCGCGTCCACAATTCTCCTCCGCCTTGGTCTGTTCCGGCGTCGGAGATCCCGGATAACCGCTGCGCGGTTTCCGGGATGATGGCAGGGCAGGTGGGGTCAGCCGCGCGAGGCGAGGGCCTCCTCGTTGTAGGCGGCGTCGATCGTGACGATGGTCTTCTCCACCAGGCGGAAGCCCTCCACCGGGGCGTCATCCCCCATGTATTTCAGGCGCGTCGGGCCGATGGACTTGACCGCCTCGGCGCGCTCCAGGGTGGTGTCCGGGCTGTCGGCGCCGGCCCCGTCCATCAGCGCGACGACGACCTCGGCCGCGATGGGGTTGCGGTGTTCGCCGCTACGCGCCTTTTCCAGCGACGCGGCGGGGTCGCCGTCCAGGAACACGCCGTCCATGTGTTCATCCAGATACTGCAGCAGTTCACTCAGCGTCATCGTGCGCCTCCCGTTGGGTCTCGCGGGGCCGCCCGCGTGCACGGACGCGGTGGCCCCTGGTGGTATGTGGATTCAGCCCTGCTGCGCGTAGGCGGCCCGGGCGGCGGGCATGGCGCGACCCGGGGTGACGGCCCCCATGTCGGCCAGCACGGCCTCCAGCGCGGACAGGCACAACAGCACGTTCTTCTCGTTGGCGCCGTAGCCCATCAGGCCGATGCGCCAGACCTTGCCGGCGTACGGGCCGAGTCCGGCGCCGATCTCCAGGCCGTAGCGGTTCAGCAGTTCGCTGCGTACCGCGGCCTCGTCCACGCCCTCGGGCACGTGGATGGTGTTCAGCTGCGGCAGGCGATGCTCGGCATCGACCAGGAAGCTCAGACCCATGGCCTCGAGGCCGGCGCGCAGGGCATCGTGATGACGATCGTGGCGCGACCAGCTGTTCTCCAGGCCTTCCTCGGCGAGGATCACCAGCGATTCATGCAGGGCATACAGGGCGTTGATCGGCGCGGTGTGGTGGTAGGCGCGCTTGCCGCCGCCACCCCAGTAGCCCATGACCAGGTTCAGGTCGAGGAACCAGCTCTGGACCTTGTGGCTGCGCGCCTGGATGCGTTCCACCGCGCGCTCGCTGAAGCTGACCGGCGACAGGCCGGGGGTGCAGGAGAGGCACTTCTGCGAGCCGGAGTAGATCGCGTCCACGCCCCAGTCGTCCACGTACAGCGGGCTGCCGGCGAGGCCGGTGACCGAGTCGACGATGCTCAGGCAGTCATGCTCGCGGGCCAGGCGGCACAGGGTCTCGACATCCGAGCGCGCCCCGGTGGAGGTCTCGGCGTGCACAAAGGCCAGGATCTTCGCATCCGGGTTGCCCTTCAGCGCGTCCTCGACCTTCTGCGGGGAGACCGGGGCGCCCCAGTCGTCCTCGACCACCACGGCGGTGCCGCCGCAGCGCTCGACGTTCTCCTTCATGCGGGTACCGAACACGCCGTTGATGCAGACGATGACCTTGTCGCCCGGCTCGACCAGGTTCACGAAGCAGGTCTCCATGCCGGCGGACCCGGGGGCGGAGACCGGCAGGGTCAGGGCGTTGCTGGTCTGGAAGGCGTACTGCAGCAGGCCCTTCATCTCCTCCATCATGCCGACGAACACCGGGTCCAGGTGGCCGATAATCGGGCGGCTCATCGCGCTCAGCACGCGCGGGTTCACGTCGGAGGGGCCGGGGCCCATCAGGGTGCGCTGTGGGGGGAGAAAGGATTTTGCCTGCATGGATGCGTCTACCGGATTGGAAAAGGGGGAATCTAGATCGCGGGCCGGGCGCGGGCAAGCGCCCCTACGCACCGGCGGGAGTTGCGGGGCAATGGCGCTCGAGCAGTGTGAGCCAGTGCTCGACCGGGGTGTCCGTGCCGCTTTGCAGATGGGTCTGGCAGCCGATGTTGGCGGTGACGATGCGCGCGGGGCCGCCGGCCTCGAGGTTGTCCAGCTTGCGCTGGCGCAAGCGCCCGGCCATTTCGGGCTGCAGGATCGAGTAGGTACCGGCGGAGCCGCAGCACAGGTGCGGCTCGATGACCGGCACCAGATCGAAGCCGGCAGCCTGCAGCAGGGGTTCCACGCGCCCCGCCAGGCCTTGGCCGTGTTGCAGGGTGCAGGGAGCGTGCCAGGCCACGGGTGGGTGGTCGGCCGACGCGCGGATCCCGAGTTCGCGGATGCTGTCGGCGTCGAACAGTTCCACCGGGTCGCGAACCCGAGCCGCCAGCCGGGCCGCGCGGTCGGCGTAGGCCGGGTCGTCGGCCAGAAGGTACCCGTAGTCGCGCAGCAGCACGCCACAGCCGCTCGCGGTGCTGACGACCGCGTCCACGCCGCGGTCCAGGGTCGGTTCCCAGGCGTCGAGGTTGGCGCGGACTCGGGCGCGGGTGCGTTCCTCGAAGGCTAGATGGTGTTCCACGGCCCCGCAGCACCGGGCCTCTCCTGCTTCGACGACCTCAACGCCGAGACGTGCCAGCAGGCGGCGCAGGGCGGCGTTGATACGGGCGTCGATGGCGTCATGGACACAGCCGCTCAGCAGCAGGACCCGGCCATGCTCGAAGCCGGATGCTGCGGCGGGCGCGGACGAACGGGCCGTATCTTCCTTGGTGGCGTGAGCGCGCGGCACGCGCCGCTTGAGCCCGGCCGGAAGGACCGGGCGGGCAAGGCGTCCCAGGCCCAGGGCCAGACGGAATGGCCAGCCTGCCGGCAGGGCGCGCACCAGCAGGCCGCGCAGCAGCCGCTCGCGCCAGGGGCGGTCGAGGTCCCGTTCAACGACCTCGCGGCCCACCGCCACCAGGTGGTTGTAGTCCACGCCGGAAGGGCAGGTGGTCATGCAGTTGAGGCAGGTCAGGCAGCGGTCCAGGTGGGTGCGGGTGGTGGCATTGGCCTCGCCGCTCTCCAGGACCTCCTTGATCTGGTAGATGCGTCCACGCGGACCGTCCAGCTCGTCGCCCTGTTCCTGGTAGGTCGGGCAGGTGGCGTTGCAGAAGCCACAGTGCACGCAGGCGCGGAGCGCATCCTCGGCGATACGGGCCGCCGGGTCGTTCTCGAAGCGGGGGTGCAGGCGGGTTTGCATGGTCTCAGCTCGGGTTCCGGGTCGGCTGGGCGGTACGCGGATGGGGAGCGATCAGCGGGGCGAAGAACACCCCGTCCGGGTCCAGGGCTGCACGGACCTCGCCTTCCAGGCGTGCGTGGGCCGCTGGCCGTGGATGCAGCCAGGACGCGCCGGCCGGATCGCCGAACCACAGCCGGGCGTGACCGCCCGCGTCTTCGACCGCCGCGCGAACGGCTTCGGGGCGGGCGGTGGAACGCAGCCAGCGTTCGCCGCCGCCCCAGTTGAGCAGCCACTCGCCGGGCAGGTCCAGGGGCGGGGTCGCCGGTGGCAGGCTCAGGCGCCACAGGCGTTCGTCGCCGCTTGTCGTTCGGGTCAGGAAAGGCATGTGGCGGTCTCGCAGCTGTGACCAGAAGGCCGGGCCGTCGATGTCCGCCTCCGCGCCGAGTCGCTCGGCGGCCTCCTGTACAGCCTCCTGGCCGCCCCCCAGGCGGATGTGGCTGACGCCATCGGCCCAGGCCAGGCCCGAGAACGGCAAGGCGGTGCGGCCCCAGTCGCGGGCCTGCTCGATGAAGGCGGTGGCGGTCGCCTCGCGGCGCAGCCAGGCCTGGTAGGCGGGGGCGGGCAGCAGCTTGAAACTGATCTCCAGCAGCAGGCCCAGGCTGCCGAGGCTGCCGGCCATCAGGCGCGAGACATCGAAGCCGGCGACGTTCTTCATGACCTCGCCGCCGAAACGCAGGATCTCGCCGCGCCCGTTGACGATCCGGGTGCCGAGCACGGCATCACGCAGGCTGGCGGTCCACGGGCGCCGGGCGCCGGACAGGCCCAGAGCCACCATGCCGCCGACGGTGCTGGACGGTGTGGGCATGGCCGGTTCGAAGGGGAGCATCATGCCAACCTCCTCCAGCGCGGCCTGCAGTTCCATGACCGGGGTTCCGGCGCGCACCGTCACCACCAACTCGCTGGGGGCCAGATTGACGATCCCCTGGTGGCCGCTGGCCTCCAGCGGCCGGACGTCCGGCTCGAACCCCGCGGGGAACGCGAGCGCGCGCTGGCTCCCGCCACCGGCAATGGCCAGGCGGTGCCCGGCGGCGCTGGCCGAGCGGATGCGCTCGGCCAGCATGGCGGACTGGTCGGTTCCGGTCTCCATCGGGGGCTTGCGGAAGCGGGCGCTAGCCCGTCTCCAGGGCCAGGCGCACACGCTCCAGACGGTGGCGCACATCGGTGGCCAGGTCCTCGACGCCGGGCTTGTCGACCAGGCCCATCACCGCGACCGGGTCCATGAAGCCGACGGTGCAGGAGCCGTTTCCGTTGTCCTGAACCAGCACGTTGCACGGCAGCAGCAGGCCGATGTTGGGATCGGCCTCGATCGCCTGCCGGGCGAGGTTCGGGTTGCAGGCACCAAGGATGCGGTAGGGGCGATGATCCAGGTCCAGTTTCTTCTTGAAGGCGCCGGCGACGTCGATGTCGCTGAGAATGCCGAAGCCTTCCTCACCGAGGGCCGCCGTGGTGCGCTCGATCACGCTGGTGATGTCGCCCCGGACGATGACGTTGAATCCGTACTTGGGTTGTTCCATGGCGGGTACTCCGTTGGCAATGGATATGGCTACGCCGAAAGCGCGGGTGCGCCGGCCGTCGGGCCGCCGCCCGGCGGCTCCGAACGGCGGCGCTGGTTCCAGGCGACCAGGAGCCCGAGACCCAGCGCGGGGAGATAGAACCAGTAGGGACTCGGGCGGTCCGTGGGCACCAGCACGCCGGTAATGGTCCAGCCACCCTCCAAGCCTACTCGGCCGGCCGGGCTGCCGAAAGCAACCGTCTGAATCTGCGCCTTCTGGTCCTCCGGATCGAAGCGCACATCCAGCCCGGCATCGGCCAGGCGCTCGCGCGGGGCCAGGTCGGGGTCACCCAGCGGGAACATCACGGTGCGGGTGATCTCGCGGCCCTCGAGGTCGATGCCGGTGGCCTCCAGGCGCAAGGAATCGCGGTCCGGGATGGTCTGGACGACCTCGAACAGGGTCTCCGGCGGCTGGTGCTGGTGGGGCGGCACGAGGCGGTCCATCAGCACCGTGGGTACCAGCAGCACGAAGGCGATGACCATCAGCGCGGCGGATTCCCAGTAGCGGCTGCGGGTCAGGAACCAGCCCTGGGTGGCCGCGGTAAAGGCGAGGATGCCGGCCAGCGAGCCGAGGAAGACCAGCGCCAGCTGGAACACGTTGTCCACCCCGATCAACAGCAACTGGCTGTTGAAGATGAAGAAGAACGGCAACGCGATGGTGCGCAGGCTGTAGGCGAAGGCCTGGATCCCGGTGCGGATCGGGTCGGCCTTCGCGATTGCCGCGCCGGCGAAGGAGGCCAGGCCCACCGGTGGCGTCACGTCGGCCATGATGCCGAAATAGAACACGAACAGGTGGGCCGCGATCAGCGGGATCAGGATGTCGTGCTGGGCCCCCAGATCGACGATGATCGGCGCCATCAGGGTGGCCACGATGATGTAGTTCGCAGTGGTCGGCAGGCCCAGGCCAAGGACCAGGCTGATCACCGCGGTCAGCACCAGTACCAGCAGCAGGTTGCCGCCGGACAGGGTGTCCACCAGGTCGGTCAGCACCAGCCCGACGCCGGTCATCGCGACCGTGCCGACGATGATCCCGGCCGCGGCGGTGGCCAGGCCGATACCGATCATGTTGCGCGCGCCGGTCTCGAAGCCCTGGAACAGTTCCCAGACCCCGACCCAGGCGGCCTGGACGAGCCGCCCCTGGCGCCGGAACAGGGCCACCAGCGGGCGCTGGGTCAGCACGATGAAGATCATGAAGGCCACCGCCCAGAAGGCCGCCAGCCCCGGCGACAGGCGTTCCACCACCAGGGCCCAGACCAGCACCACCAGCGGCAGCAGGTAGTGCAGGCCGCTCAGGACCGTGGGGGCGACGCGCGGCAGCGGGCGTTCGGTATCCAGGGCCTCGGGGTCCGGCTCGTGCGCGACGATCCAGACCAGTACCAGGTAGGTGGCGAACAACAGGCCGGCGATGATCCAGGCCGCGGCATCCCCGGCGACGGTCTTGATCCAGCCCAGTCCCCAGTACACCGCGCCGGCCAGGATGATCAGGCTGGCCACGGTCAGGGCGAAGCTGATCAGGCGCCCGCGCCAGGTCGTGGCCGTCGCGCGCTGGAGGCCCTCCATGCCGTTCTTGCAGGCCTCCAGGTGGACGATATAGATCAGTGCGATATAGGCGATCAGGGCCGGCAGGATGGCGTGCTTGAGCACCTCGACATAGGGGATGCCGACATACTCGACCATCAGGAAGGCCGCGGCGCCCATTACGGGCGGCATCAGCTGGCCGTTGACCGAGCTGGCCACCTCCACCGCGCCTGCCTTGTGCGGGGCGAAGCCCACCCGCTTCATCAGCGGAACAGTGAAGGTGCCGGTGGTGACCACGTTGGCGATCGAGGAGCCGGAGACCACGCCGGTCATCCCGGAGGCCAGCACCGCCGCCTTGGCCGGGCCGCCACGCAGATGCCCGAGCAGGGCAAACGCGACGCGGATGAAGTAGTCGCCAGCCCCGGCGCGCTCCAGCAGCGCGCCGAACAGCACGAACAGGAACACGAAGCTGGTGGAGACCCCCAGCGCGATGCCGAACACCCCCTCGTTGGACAGCCACTGCTGGGCCATCGCGCGCGGGTAGCTGGCGCCGCGATGGGCGATCAGGTCCGGCATCAGGGGGCCGGCGAAGGTATAGAACAGGAAGATCGCGGCGATGATGGTCAGCGCCGGCCCGAGCACGCGGCGGGTCGCCTCCAGCAGCAGGATCAGACCGACCCCGGCCATGATCAGGTCCAGCTCGGTGGGGGCGCCGGGGCGTGCCGCCAGGGCCTCGTGGAACAGGTACAGGTACAGGGCACTGAAGGCCGCGACCACGGCGAATACCCAGTCGCCCACCGGTACGCGATGTACGGGGTCATTTCCGTGCAGCAGCGGCCACGCGACTCCCACCAGGGCGATGCCGAGCGCCAGGTAGACTTCTCCCAGGCGTTCCAGGCCGAGGAATTGCCACAGCCCCAGTGCAATCAGGGCCAGCCCGCCCAGCGCATACAGGATGCCGATCGCGTGCTGCCAGCCCTTGCCGCGGGCGGTGGCGCGGACCGCCGGGAACAGCAGGTAGCCGAGGAAGATCGCGAACGCCAGGTGGATGGAGCGAGCCTCGGTCTCGGAGACGACGAAGATGTCCACCCAGTCGGCGATCGGTGAGGCGATCCAGATCTGGAACAGCGACCAGGCGACGGCCGTGAGCCAGATCAGGGTGCGGGTCGCGCGGCCGGGGTGGCGGCCGCCGGTCTCCAGTTCGGCGACCTGGCGGTCCTCCGAAGTGGCGGGATCCTGTGCTCGGGTCTCAGTCATCGATCAGTCCTGCCTCGCGGAAGTAGCGCCGGGCACCGGGGTGCATGGGGGCGGACAGGCCCTCGTCGACCATGCTCTTGCGTTCGAGGCCGCTGAAGGCCGGGTGCAAGCCGCGGAAGGTCTCGAAGTTTTCGAACACGGCGCGGGTCAGCTCGTAGGCGGCGGTATTCGAGGTGCGGTCCGAGGTGACCAGGGTGGCGCCCACGCCGTAGGTGTGGATGTCCTCGTCCTGCCCCGGGTAGGTGTCGGCGGGGATCACGGCGGTGAGGTAGTACGGGGTCGAGCGGATCAGCTCCTCGATGGCCGCGCCTTCGATGGACACCAGGCGCGCGTCGCAGGTGGCGATCGGCTCCTGGATCGCCGCCGAGGGATGGCCCACCGAGAAGACGAAGGCGTCGATCCGGTTGTCGCACAGCGCCTGCGCCTGCTCGCGCGAGGGCAGCTCGCTGACGCGGCGGAAGGTGTCGTGGTCCCAGCCGAGCTCCGCCATCAGTTGTTCCATCAGGGTGCGCTGGCCGGAGCCGGGATTGCCGATGTTCACCCGTTTGCCCGGCAGGTCGTCCAGACCCTGGATGTCCGCATCCGGGCGCACCACCAGGGTCAGTGGCTCGGGGTGCAGGCTGAACATCGCCCGCAGGTGGTCGCCGGGTCCGAAGGCCTCGAAGCGGCCACTGCCGTGATAGGCGTGGTACTGCAGGTCCGACTGGGCCACCCCGAAGTCCATGTCGCCGGAACGCACCATGTTCAGGTTGAATACCGAACCGCCGGTGCTCTCCGCGGTGCAGCGCATCCCGTGGCTGTCGCGGCGGGTGTTGAACAGCCGGCACAGGTGCTGGCCGGCGGGGTAGTACACTCCGGTGACGCCGCCGGTGCCGATGTTGATGAAGCGTTGTTCGGCCGCAGCCATGGGTGCAAGCAGCAACAGGCCGAGGGCCAGCAGTCCGCCGGTCAGGGCGCGTTTCGGGGTGCAGCGCACGGGGATTGCTCGCATGTGTGCTCCGGGGAACAGGCGGTACCGCGAGTGTAGGGAATTGCCGCCCAATGTACACGCTCGCCCGGGTAGCCCGGACACGTGAATTTGCTGGTTCTGACGCGGGCGGGCGCGTAGGGTGGGAGTTTCACCCGACGCAGGCATTGCCCCCATGTGGCTTGAAACCCGCTGTGACTTCGAGTTCGAGATCCCGGTCCCGACGCCGTTCGTGCTGATGCTGCGCCCCCGCAGCGGCCCGCTGCAGTGGGTGGCCCGCGAGGAATATCGCCTGGTGCCGAACGCACAGGTGACCGAGTTCGTGGACGTATACGGCAACCTCTGCCAGCGTCTGGTGGCACCACCGGGGCCATTCTCGATCCACACCGCCGCCGAGGTACAGACGGCCGATGCCCTGGATCGGGCACCCGGCGCTCCGTTCATCGAGGTGCAGTCCTTGCCGGATGCGGTACTGGGTTACCTCCTGCCCAGCCGCTTCTGCGAATCGGACCGGTTCAACCTGATGGCGACCGAGATCACCGCGGGCCAGTGGCTGGGCTACGACCAGGTGGCTGCGATCACGCAGTGGCTGCGCGAGCGCATCGAGTATCTCCCGGGTACCAGCGATATCCCGATTTCGGCGGTGGAGGTGAACCAGCGCGGGAGCGGGGTGTGCCGTGACCTGGCGCATCTGGGCATCGCGCTTTGCCGCAGTCTCAGCATCCCGGCGCGCATGGTGGTCGGATACCTGCACGGCCTGCAGCCGATGGATATGCATGCCTGGTTCGAGGCCTTTGTCGGTGGGCGCTGGTACAGCTTCGATCCCACCCAGTCCGAGTTGCGCGGTGGCTACGTGGTGGTGGGCTACGGTCGCGACGCGGCGGACGTGGCGATCTACAACCAGTTCGGCCTGCCGGTCTATCCCATTCGCCACGAGGTGGGTGTCCAGCGGATCGACGGACCCGCCTGAGGCGCGCTGGGCGCGGTATTCCACGGTTGCGGGCAGGGGCTTGAGTCGGCCCTGTCCCGGCCGGGTGGGCCGGCATCAAAGTACTTGATCAAACTTGCGAAACCCGTCTTTCCGCGCCGTTCGGGAGGCGTCGTGGTGGGCGCCCCGGGAGCCGCCCGGCCTGAAAACAGGGGCCGGATGACGTATGATAAGCGGCCTTTTTGACGGCAGTGCCGCCTTCCGGCGGGCGCGCCGCAATCCGCCGAATCCGAAGCCTTGAACGGGAGAACCGAATGTTTTCGATCGACATGAGTATCCACGGTTACGACGACGAACTCTGGGGCGCCATCAGCAAGGAGGCGCAGCGCCAGGAAGAGCACATCGAGCTGATCGCGTCGGAGAACTACACCAGCCCGCGCGTGATGGAGGCCCAGGGCTCCGTGCTGACCAACAAGTACGCCGAGGGCTACCCGGGTAAGCGCTACTACGGTGGCTGCGAGCATGTCGACGTGGTTGAGCAGCTGGCGATCGATCGCCTGAAGCAGCTCTACGGCGCGGACTACGCCAATGTGCAGCCGCATTCCGGTTCGCAGGCCAACGCAGCCGTGTACATGGCCCTGCTGCAGCCGCATGACACCGTCTTGGGCATGAGCCTGGATGCCGGCGGCCACCTCACCCACGGGGCCAAGCCGAACTTCTCCGGCAAGATCTACAATGCCGTGCAGTACGGCATCACCGACGAAGGCCTGATCGATTACGACGAGGTCCAGCGCCTGGCCACCGAACACCAGCCGAAGATGATCGTCGCGGGTTTCTCCGCCTACTCCCGCGTGGTGGACTGGAAGCGTTTCCGCGAGATCGCCGATTCCGTCGGTGCCTACCTGATGGTGGACATGGCCCACGTCTCCGGCCTGATCGCCGCCGGCGAGTACCCGAACCCGATCGACCACGCCCACGTGGTCACCTCCACCACGCACAAGTCCCTGCGCGGTCCGCGTGGCGGTTTCATCATCTCCAAGGGCCAGCCGGAACTGAACAAGAAGTTCCAGTCGCTGATCTTCCCGGGCACCCAGGGTGGTCCGCTGATGCACGTGATCGCCGGCAAGGCGGTGGCGTTCAAGGAGGCCCTGGAACCCGAGTTCACGACCTACCAGAAGCAGGTGATCGCCAACGCCCGTGCGATGGCCGAGGTGCTGGTGGAGCGCGGCTTTGACATCGTCTCCGGTGGTACCGATAACCACCTGTTCCTGCTGAGCCTGGTTGCCAAGGGCATCACGGGCAAGGCGGCGGACGCCGCGCTGGGTCGTGCCAACATCACGGTCAACAAGAACGCGGTACCGAACGACCCGCAGTCCCCGTTCGTCACCTCCGGCATCCGCATTGGTACGGCCGCGCTGACCACCCGTGGCTTCACCGAAGCCGAGTCGCGCGAGCTGGCCGGCTGGATCGCCGACGTGCTGGACGATGTCGAGAATGAGCAGGTGATCGACGCGACGCGCGAAAAGGTGCTGGAGATCTGCCGTCGCTTCCCGGTGTACGGCGCCGGCGAATAACCACGGCGAGCCGCGGGCTGCGGGCGCGGGATGCGCTGTCCGTCCTGTCATGACCAGGACACCCGCGTGGTCGATTCGCGGGTGGCCGGCCCGGAGCAGGAACAGATCCGGCGCCGGCGTCAGTGCCGCGCCTGCGGGGCGCGCTTCACCACCTTCGAGCGGGCGGAGTTCAGCCTGCCGCGGGTGGTCAAGCGTTCCGGCGAACGGGTCGCCTTCGACGAGGAAAAGCTGCGCAGCGGTCTGCGCCGGGCCCTGCACAAGCGCCCGGTGAAGACCGACGATGTCGAGCGGGTGATCGACGACATCAAGCGCCAGCTCTCCGCACTCACGGCCCCCGAGGTGAAGTCCGACCGGATCGGCGAAATGGTGCTGGCGGCCTTGCACGGGCTCGACCATGTGGCCTATATCCGGTTTGCCTCCATTTATCTCAGCTTCGCCAGTGTGCAGTCCTTCCGCGAGGCGATCGAACGGCTGGAGGAAGATCTCAGCCCGGAGATGCGCCGGTCGCAGATGCGCCTGATCGACGAGGAGGCGACCGGCATCGTCCCGGAACCGACGGCGGATGGACGGGCCACTCCGGAGACCGGGAGCGGCTCGGAGAAGGGGGAGTAATGGAGACGCCCACGACCGAGCAGGTGATCGCCGACCGCCGCCACATGGCGCGGGCCCTGGAACTGGCGGACTATGGTCGGTTCACCGCGGACCCCAACCCGCGGGTGGGTTGCGTGATCGTGCGTGACGGGCGCGAGGTCGGCGCGGGCCTGCACTGGAAGGCCGGCGAGCCCCATGCCGAGGTGAACGCACTGCAGGCGGCTGGCGAGGCCGCGCGCGGCGCCACCGCCTACGTCACCCTGGAACCCTGCAGCCATCACGGTCGGACCCCGCCCTGCACCGACGCCCTGATCGCCGCCGGTGTGGCGCGGGTCGTGATCGCGATGCAGGACCCGAACCCGCAGGTCTGCGGCGGCGGGATCGAGGCCCTGCGGGCGGCGGACATTCCGGTCCACAGCGGTGTGCTGGAGGCCGAGGCGCGAGCCCTGAATCCCGGATTCGTGCAGCGCATGGAGCAGGGGCGTCCCTGGGTGCGGGTCAAGCTTGCGGCGAGCCTGGACGGACGCACGGCCATGGCCTCCGGCGAGTCGCAGTGGATTACCGGCGAGGTGGCGCGCCGCGACGTGCAGCTGTGGCGCGCGCGGGCCGGGGCGATCCTGACCGGCAGTGGTACCGTGGTCGGCGACGATCCGCGCCTGAACGTGCGCATGAAGCCGTTTGACCTGGCGGCCCACGCCGGCTTTCCGGACGACCCGCACTATCAAAACCTGCCGGCGCGCCAGCCCCTGCGGGTGATCCTGGATGCCCGCCTGCGCACGCCACCGGGCGCGCAGATCCTGCGCGAGAGCCCGGTGTGGATCCTCACGGAGCCCGAAGTGGCCGACTCGCCCGCAGCGGACGCGCTGCGCGGCAAGGGTGCGGAGGTTCGTGCGGTGCCGCTGGCGGAGGAATCGGCCGAGGGCGGTCTGGATCTGGGCGCCGTGCTGAGCGAGCTGGCACGCGCCGAGATCAACGAGCTGCACGTGGAATCCGGCCCCGGCCTGGCGGGGGCGCTGGCCCGCGGGGGCTGGGTGGACGAATGGCTGATCTATCAGGCGCCTCTGCTGCTGGGTTCCAGTGCCCGCCCCCTGGTGGAATGGCCCCTGACCCGGATGTCGGAACGCGCCGAGCTCGAGATCGTCGACACCCGCTGGGTCGGCGAGACCCTGCGCCTGCGCGCCTACCCACGTCCGTAAGGGCTTTGTGTACCACGGAGGACACAGAGAACACGGAGAAGGTCAAAGGCGGTTCACACGAAGGTTGGAAGATGGGAAGAGGTTTACAGTAAAGACGGATGACCGCTGCTCCCGGTATGCCCCTGCGTGGCGTTGGGCGTCTGTCCCAAAACATCATCATTCTTCCAATCTTCGCGTCTTCCTGTTGATCGCTCTTGACCCTGACTGGCCGTCCTCCGTGTTCTCTGTGCCCTCCGTGGTGAACCGAGATTTTTCTTGATAGAACCGGGCAACCGGCCGGGGCGTGGTGCGAATTCATTAGGGTTTCCCTATGATGGGCGGCGAGCAGCCCGGCGCGGTCCGTCCGGGCACCCCGGAACGAGCGGACGTCCATGTTTACCGGAATCATCGAGACCCTAGGCAGCCTGGAACGCCTGACCCCCAGCGGTGGCGACGTGCGACTGCACGTAAACGCCACCGGGATGGACCTGTCCGACACCCGGCTGGGGGATTCCATCGCGGTCAACGGGGTCTGCCTGACGGTGACCGATCTCGCCCGTGATGGCTTTGCCGCCGACGTCTCGCGCGAGTCGCTGGATGTCACCACGCTGGGCGGGCTCGGCCCAAGAGACCGGGTGAATCTTGAACGCGCGCTGGCGCTGGGCGATCGCCTGGGGGGGCACATGGTCTCCGGGCACGTCGACGGCGTGGGCGAGGTTGTCGCAATGGAGCCCGATGCACGTTCGACCCGGGTGCGCTTTCGCGCGCCCGCGCCGCTGGCGCGCTACATCGCCGCCAAGGGCTCGATTACCATCGACGGCACCAGCCTGACCGTGAACCGGGTGGACGGCGCCGAGTTCGAGGTGAACATCATCCCGCATACCTGGTCGCTGACCCGGTTCGCCATCTATGCGGTGGGCACACCGGTCAATCTCGAGGTGGACCTGATCGCCCGCTACCTGGAACGCCTGATGCTGGGCGATCGTGCGGCCGAGCCGGGTACAAAGGCGGGTGATCTGTCCGAGGCCTGGCTTGCCGAGCAGGGCTTTCCCAATCAATCCGGTCCGCGCGACTAGCCCCGCGGCCGAAAGCAGGAATCTATGGAATTTTCCGATACCGAAACCATTCTGGAAGAGCTGCAGGCCGGGCGCATGGTGGTCATCGTCGATGACGAGGACCGCGAGAACGAGGGCGACCTCTTGATGCTCGCCTCGCACGCGCGGCCGGAGGACATCAACTTCATGGCCAAGTACGGCCGCGGACTGATCTGCCTGACGCTGACCCGCGAGCGCTGCAAGCAGCTGGCGCTGCCGTTGATGGTGACCGACACCAACGACGTGCACGGCACCAACTTCACCCTGTCGATCGAGGCGGCCGAGGGCGTGACCACCGGCATCTCGGCCTACGACCGGGCCCACACCATCCGCACGGCCGTGGCCCCCAATGCGAAGCCCGAGGACATCGTCCAGCCGGGTCACGTGTTCCCGCTGATGGCGCAGCCGGGCGGGGTGATTGTGCGTGCTGGCCATACCGAGGCGGGCTGCGATCTGGCGCGCCTGGCCGGGGCCGAGCCGGCGGCGGTGATCGTGGAGATCCTGAACGAAGACGGCAGCATGGCGCGGCGGTCCGATCTCGAACGTTTCTGCGCCGAGCATGACCTGAAGATGGGGACGATCGAGGACCTCATCCGCTACCGCATCGAGAACGAAAAGACCGTGCAGAGGGTTTCCGAGCGCCCCTTCCCGACCGAGTACGGCGATTTCCGCCTGCTGGCGTTCGAGGACGAGGTGGATCACGAGCTCCACTTCGCGCTGGTGCGTGGCGAGCCGAAACCGGACAAGGACACCCTGGTGCGCGTGCATCTGGAGAGCACCCTGTACGACACGCTCGGCTATGCCGGCCCGGATCGTGGCTGGCCGCTGGATGATGCCCTGCGCCGGATCGACGAGGCGGGCGAGGGCGTCGTGGTGGTGCTGCGCAAACACGAGAGCGCAGACGCCCTGGCCCAGCGTCTGGAGCATATCGGGCAGCCTGCGCCAGAGGAGAGCAGCGGGCGCGAGAACTCCGCCGAATGGCGTATGTATGGCATCGGCGCGCAGATTCTGGCCGATTGCGGTGTGGGCCGCATGAAGCTGATGTCCGCGCCCAAGCGCTTCCACGGCCTCGGCGGTTTTGGCCTGGAGGTGGTGGACTACGTCCACGAGTAGGCTCCCGCGGCCAGGCACCGCGAGCGGGGCAACGCCGCGGCGAGCCGTTTGCTGCGGCCCGTGGCATAGCAGGGCCCGCCGGCCGCCCGGGGGGGGCAATCCTCAAGAAGTCTTCCGCGCTGCAGTCATCGGCGGGCTTGGCGCAGGGCCGCGGCCGTATGACCGGCCCCGCCCAAGGGGCGACGCGGCGCATTCCCGGTTGAAAGGATCATTCACCATGTAGGAATCTTCCTGCTAAGCTCGATGAGCGGGAGGTGAGCCGACAATGGTGAATCGATGATCGAGCTGCAGTGGCTGATACCCCTGCTGCCCTTTGTCGCAGCGCTGCTGGTGCACCTCCTTTCGGGGCGGTTGGGCCAGCGGGTCGCACGCCTCAGTGTGGGGCTCAACCTGGTCGTTCTGATCCTCGCGGCCTACCAGCTGTTTCACTACATCGCGGCGGATTCCGGGCCCCAGTGGGTGGCTCTGACGGGTGGCTGGGGCAGTCTGCAGATCGACCCGCTGAGCGCCATCATGGCGCTGGTGGTGTCGGGCATCAGCCTGGTGGTGCACATCTACTCGGTGCGCTACATGGTCGAGGAGCCCGGGTACGGCCGCTTCTTCATGTTGCTCGACCTGATGACCGGGTCGATCCTGCTCATGGTCATGGCCGGCGATCTGATTACCTTGCTGGTCGCCTGGCACCTGATCGGGGTGATGCTCTACTTCCTGCTCGGGCACAACACCGAGCCGCCGCGTACGCAGCGGTACGCGTTCTGGACGTTCATTGCCTACCGGCTGGGCGACCTGCCACTGGTCCTGGCGGCGGTAATCCTGTTCCAGACCTATGGCGTGCTGGACTTCCCGACCCTGTTCGAACGCATCGCCGCGACGCCGGACGCGCGTACGTTCCTGGATCTTCCGGTCACCGGCGCCGTCGCCTTCCTGGTGGCCCTGGCCGCCTTCGCCAAGTCCGCCCAGTTCCCGCTGCACACCTGGCTGCCCTATACCATGGAGGGGCCGACCCCAGTCTCGGCCTTGATGCATGCGGGGGTCGTGAACGCCGGCGGCATCATCATCAATCGCTTCGCCCCGGTGTTTGTCCACAGTGGCGAGGTCTTGCATCTGCTGTTCGTGGTGGGCCTGCTGACGGCGCTGATCGGCTCGGTGCTGATGCTCACGCAGAACGACATCAAGAAGGCGCTGGGCTACTCCACCATGGGGCAGATGGGGTTCATGGTGATGGAGGCCGGCGCCGGGGCCTTTGCCCTCGCGATCTTCCATCTCATCGCCCACGGCCTGTTCAAGGGCACCCTGTTTCTCAACGCCGGCAATGTCATCAACGCCGCGCGCCGGCACGATGGCGTCCCCAACGACCCGCTCTACGACTTCCTGGTCGAGCGCAAGTCCGCTCCGGCGAGCCTGCCATGGCTGATGATTGCGGCGATCACCCTGATCGTGCCGCTGGCCATCCTGGTGATCGTCCATGCCTGGGTGGCACCCGGTTTCTTCCAGCAGCAGGGTGCCATTGTCCTGCTGTTCTTCGGCTGGGTGGCCGGCGTCCAGGTGCTGTTTTCCGCTTATCGCCTGGACACCGAAAACCCGCTACGCATGATGGCGCTGATCATCCTGTCGTTCGCGGTGATCGTGGTGGGCTACGTGATGGTCGGCCATACCTTCGAGGCCTTCCTGTACCCCGATGCCGCGTTCCGCGCCGCGCTTTACTCGGCCGCCGGCATCCATGAGCTGACCTTCAACATGCTGGTGGTCCTGCTGGCCGTCCTGATGGTACTGGGCTGGCTGGGCGCCTACTTCACCCGGGTGCGCCGCCAGCCCGTCGACGACGGGCGCGGCGGTGTCTGGCTGAGCATGTATTCGCTGTTCTCGCGCGAGCTGTACGTGGCCGACATTTACGAGCGTGGGACGGCGCGGTTGCTGGATCTCTCCAAACGTCTGAACGTCTGGTTGAGGTGGAGCTGACATGTCCATCCTCGTGTTGCTCCTCGCCGTGTTCTTTCTTCCCCTGTTCCCGGCCAGTGTCGTGTTCAATCGCCTGGCCGCCGCCAGTGACCACCTCGCGGCGCGGGTGGCCTTGTTCGTTATCTGGCCCCAGATCGGAGTGGTACTGATCCTGTGGGGCGATCTTGCAGTCGGGCCCGGGGTGATCGCGGCCTGGGCGGTGCTCAGCGCGATCCTCTACGCGTTTAGGATGCTGACCGTGCGTGAGGTAGGCCGCTGGAGCGCCATGCTGGCGAGTTCCGCCTGGCCGTTGGCGTGGCTGTATGCCCTGCAGGCCCCGACCGCGCCGAGTCTCGTTGCCTTCACCCTGGCGCTGACGGCCGCCCCCGTGCTGATACTGGTGGTGCGTGCGGCCCTCGCAAGCCGCCTCGAGGCCGCGTACACGGGCCTGCACGGCGGACTGGCACGGGACCTGCCGCGGCTGTCGGGGTTGATTGTGGTGACGACGCTGGCGGCAATGGCCCTGCCGCTGTTCCCGGGATTCTTCGCCCTGCTCGCCGTGCTGAGTGGGGCGACCCTATGGGTGGCGATCGGCATCCTGCTGACCTGGCTGCTGTGGAGCTGGGCAGGTGCGCGTCTGCTGGAGGGCACGGTGTTCGGTCCGCGCAGCGGCCCCGTCGCGCCGGATTTGTCCGCTTTTGCGGCCTGGTGGGCGGCCTTGCTGATCGGTTTGATCGTGGCCGCCGGCCTGGTCTGGACCGGAGGTGCCCTGTGACCCTTTCCCTCGGACGCCGATTGAAGATTCGGTCGATGGTGCACATGGCCGCCGAGCCGATCCCGAACTTCTGGCCAATGCGCACGTTCATTCACCACAACCCGCTGCACGGGCTGGAGGAGCTGCCATTTCCCCAAGCGGTCGCGCGCGGCGAAGCGCTGTTCCATGGTCGCGGGTTCCTCAGGCGCGCCGACTACCAGCGGTGGCTTGCCGATGGGCGGATCGATCGCGATTCGCTGGAGGCCAGCATCCACTCGGCCCTTGGCGAATACCCGACGCTGCAATCGATCGCGGGTGGCGCGCTGGTCCATGCCCTGCTGACTCGCCGGCGCGACCCGGTCATCTGTCAACGCAAGGTCGCCCGCCTCGATGACGTCGCAGCAGCCCTTGCCGGCAAGACACCGCACGCCGCACCGGACGCCGTGAATGTCGAAGCGCTCGCGGATCACCTGCGCGGCGAATTCCCGCCCGAACGCCCGTTTTACGAGGCCCTGGACGCACTTTACGGGACTCGGGCAGGGGAGACCCTCGACGAGCTGTTGATCAAGACCTGCCTGGATTTCTTCGACGAGGGCCAGTCTGCCTGGCAGATGCCTGGTCGGGAGAAGGGGCTGTTTGCAGCCTGGAGTCGCCTGGCCCGGCGCAATCTGCGGTTGTTCCTGCGTGGGCTGCACGTGCAAAAGATCGTCGCGCAGGCCGATTCGCCCGAGGGGGTCATCGCCTTCATCCTCGACGAACTGGGTATCCCCGAGGAGGCCTGGCCGGACTTGATTGTGCGGGAACTGACGCACATGCGTGGCTGGGCGGGCTTCATCCGCTGGCGTTCGACGGCCAGTCACTACCACTGGGCCCGCGCGTACCCCGCCGATCTGGTGGACTTTCTGGCCATTCGCCTGGTTCTCGCGCTGGCGCTCGTCCGCGAGCATGCGTTGCGCTGGCGGATGCCCGCAAACCGGACCGAGCTGGAGGCTTTGCTCACCGAGTGCCCGGCCGAGTGCTACCTGCGCCACGAGTTGTTCACCGGTGCAGTGCTTCCGGCGCAGGCAGAACACGTCGAGGATGTCGTCGCCCGCGGTCGACCCGACGAGGTCGCCACATTGCTCAGCCGGTATATCCCGGCCCGGCGGAACGCCGAGAGTCAGCGCCAGGCCCGGGCACTCGACGATCTGGCGGAACATGCCGGCATGCCGGAGGTGTTCCACCAGCTGGATCGGGAGCATTTGGGCCGGGTGCTGAAGGAGCTGGCCGCGTTCGAACAGCGCGAGGGCATGGTCTGGCTGGAGGCCATGGAGGCGGGTTATCGGCGTTCGCTGCTCGCGCGGTTGCGTCGCGGGTCACCCGCACCACGCGCAAAGCGCCCGTTCGCCCAACTGCTGTTCTGTATCGATGTGCGCTCCGAACGGATCCGCCGCCAGCTCGAGACCATCGGGGATTACCAGACCTACGGCATTGCCGGGTTCTTCGGCGTTCCGGTCAGCTTCATCGCGCTCGGCAAGGGGAGCGAGGACCATCTCTGCCCCGTGGTGGTCACGCCGAAGAATCTGGTGCTGGAGGTGAGCACGGGCGCCGAAAAGCTGGATACCGACCTGTATTCGTCGGCCGAGCATCTTCTGCACGACCTCAAGCACTCGGTGCTCTCGCCCTACTTCACGGTGGAGGCGATCGGTCTGTTGTTCGGGTTCGACCTGGTCGGCAAGACCATCGCCCCGCGCGCCTACAATCGCTGGCGTCACAAGATCGAGAACGACAAGCCCTCGACGCGGCTGCTGGTCGACAAGCTCACTCGGGAACAGGCGGATTCGGTGGTTCGTGCGCTCCAGCGGGTCATCATCGTCGAGGCGATCCACAAGGAATTCGGTATTGAGCGCGAGGCGATTACCGACTCGATCATTCGCGAACTGCGCGAGGCGGCGATGGAAAATCATGCCGGCCAGACCCAATTCGCTCGTGACTTCGCCCTGAGCGAGACTGCCGAATCCAGGTTCATCCGCACGCTGCAGGCCGACTACCGCATCAACCGTTCCTATGCGCAAATGCAGCTAGAGCGCCTGGGCCGGATCGGCTTCTCGCTCGAGGAACAGACCTACTTCGTGGCCCAGGCACTGCGCTCGATCGGTCTGACCGAAGGGTTCTCGCGCTTTGTGATCCTCACCGGCCATGGCAGCCATTCGCACAACAATCCCTACGAGTCGGCGCTCGATTGTGGTGCTTGTGGCGGCAGCCACGGGCTCGTGAGTGCCCGTGTGCTGGCGCATATGGCCAACAAGCCGGCGGTGCGTCGCCGCATACGACAACAAGGTATCCATATTCCGGACGATGCGTGGTTTCTGCCGGCGTTCCATAACACCACCTCCGACCAGATCCAGTTACACGACCTGGACCTGCTGCCGGCCAGCCACCTGGTCTACCTGGAGCGTCTGCGCAACGGGCTGCAGGCGGCGAAGCGGCGGTCCGCCGCCGAGCGGGTTCCGACGCTCCTGCCGGAGGGTTCGCCGGCGCTCGACCCGATCGGGGCTGCGCGCATCGCCGAACGCAACACCGTGGACTGGGCGCAGGTGCGCCCGGAATGGGGACTGGCGCGCAACGCCGGCTTCATCATCGGGCGTCGCCACCTGACCGAGGCCTCGGACCTCGAGGGCCGTGCCTTCCTGCATTCCTACGACTACCGGCTCGACCCCCGGGGACGCCTGCTCGAGAGCATCCTGACCGGCCCGCTGGTGGTCGCCCAGTGGATCAACATGGAGCACTACTTCTCGGCGGTCGACAATGAACGCTACGGCAGCGGCAGCAAGGTGTACCACAACGTGGCCTGCCGGCTTGGCGTCATCACCGGGAACCTCAGTGACCTGCGTACCGGACTCCCCTCGCAAACGGTGTTGCAGGATGGGTGGCCCTACCATGACCCGGTGCGCCTGCTGACCCTGATCGAGGCCCCTTTCGAACATGCCCGCGCGGCGATCGAGGGTGTCGCCAAGGTCAGGAGCCTGGTCGTCAATGGCTGGATTCTGGTCATGATCCTGGATCCCGCGACGGATCGGGTATACCGGTTCGTGGAGGGCGAGTGGCGCGAGGAAGCCCTGCCGGATGCCGGGCACGATGCAACTGACGAATCTGCTGCGGAGGGGGCCCCTTCATGAACGACTTGAATCTCAATCCACTGAAAAAGCTCGAGATCATCCTGGAGGGTGAGCACCAGGCCTTTGCCACCGATCTGCTCGACCGGGCCGGCGTCAAGGGCTACACCATCATCGGCAACCTCTCCGGAAAGGGGAGCCAGGGGTTCCACGAGGGGCACCTGATGTTCAACGAGGACGAGGTACTGATCATGATCATCGCCGCCGTGCCCGAGGAATTGGTGGAGCCGATCCTCGAGGGCTTTACCCCGTTCTTCAACAAGCACAGCGGCGTGGTGTTCATCTCGGATATCCAGGTCAGCCGGCTGGTGAAGTTCAAGGGGTGATCGCGCCGGGTTGTCGCGCCCGGGTCCTACGATGCCGGGTCCGGGTGCGCTACACTAGGGCGGCTCTGAACCCATCGCACGATCACGCCCGAGCCGATGTCGCGCGTTGAAACATTGAGGGATCCCCGCGAACGCGCGATTCGTTCAGGGCGTCCTGTATCCACCATCCCGGGCGTGCGGCCCGGCCTTGTCCCAACCGGAATCACACCATGTCCGAGATCAAGACCCTGGAAGGCGACTTCATCGACGTTGCCGATCACCGTTATGGCCTGCTGCTGGCGCGATTCAACAGCCTGATCGTCGAGCGCCTGCTGGAAGGCGCGGTGGATACCCTGAAACGCCACGGGGCGCAGGAAAAGAACCTGACCATCGTCCGCGTTCCGGGTGCCTACGAACTGCCGCTGGCGGCGCAGGCCATGGCGCGCTCCGGGCAGTACGACGGCGTGATCGCGCTGGGCTGCGTGATCCGCGGCTCGACCCCGCATTTCGACTATGTCGCCGGCGAGGCGGCCAAGGGCCTGGCTCAGGTGCAGATGGCCGAAGACCTGCCGATCAGCTTCGGCGTGCTGACCACCGACTCCATCGAGCAGGCCATCGAGCGCGCCGGCACCAAGGCCGGCAACAAGGGCGCGGATGCCGCAATGGGCGCGATCGAGATGGTCAGCCTGATGCGCCAGCTGCGCGGCGCTTGAGCGACCACGAGCACGAAACCGACGTGACCGAACCCGGCAACCCCTCTCAATCCGACCGTCCGGCCGCCAAGGGCGCCGCGCGCGGCAAGCGTCCGCGCAGCACGCCCGAGCAGCGGGCGCGGCATGCGCGCTCGTTCGCGCGGCGGCGGGCCATGCAGGCCCTGTACTCCTGGCAGATGACCGGAGCCCACCCGAAAGACATCCTGGCCGAGTTCCGCGACGACGAGGAACACGCCAAGGCCGATGCCGAGTACTTCCGCGAGCTCCTGATCGGCGTGACCCGCGACCGCGAGGCGCTGGATGCCCGCATGGAACCGTATCTTGGCCGTCCGCTGGATCAGCTCGATCCGGTGGAACATGCCCTGCTGTGGCTGGGGCAGTGGGAGCTGGCCGAGCGCTTCGAGGTGCCCTACCGCGTGGTGATCAACGAGGCCGTGGATCTCGCCAAGCGCTACGGCGCCGAGCAGTCGCATCGCTACATCAACGGCGTGCTGGACCGGCTCTCCGCCGACCTGCGCGGTCCCGAACGCCCCGCGCCGCGCTGACCCCGCGCGGGTCAGCAACACGGCCATGGCCGGCCCCGATTCCGAATTCGACCTGATCCAGCGCTACTTCGGTGCGCCGGCGGCGGCCGCGTCTGCCGAAGGCGTCCGGCTGGGCATCGGGGACGATGCCGCCCTGCTGGCCGTGCCGGGGGGGCACGAGCTGGTTGTCACTGTCGACACCCTGGTCGAAGGTACCCATTTCTTTCCCGACCATCCGCCGGCGAGCGTCGGCCACAAGGCCCTGGCCTCCAACCTCAGTGACCTGGCCGCGATGGGGGCCGAGCCGCTGGGCGCCGTGCTGTCGCTTACCTTGCCACGGGTGGACCATGACTGGCTGGCGGGTTTCAGCCAGGGCTTCCTGGCGCTGGCCAAAGAGGCCGGGATCCCGCTGGTCGGCGGGGACACCAACCGTGGCCCGCTGGCCATCAGCGTGACCGTACTGGGCGCCGTGCCCGCGGGCCAGGCCCTGCGGCGCGACGGGGCCCGGCCCGGCGATCGCCTGGTGGTGTCCGGTGCGCTCGGCGGGGCGGCCTTCGGGCTGGCGCACGAGACCGCCCGGCGGGCACGGGGCGCTACGAGTGGCATGCCGCCCGCCAATGCCGGCGAGCCGGCCTGCGAGCGCCTGTTCTGGCCCCGAGCGCGCCTGGCGCTGGGCCGGGGCCTGCGCAACCGGGCCCGGGCGGCGATCGACATCTCCGACGGCCTGCTGGCGGACCTGGGGCATCTGTGTGCCGCCTCGGGCTGTGGCGCGCGGATCGACTGGCCCACCGTTCCCCGGGACCCGTTGCTGGCGCAGATTCCGGACGCGCAGGCGCGTGACTACGCGCTCGGCGGTGGCGAGGACTACGAGCTGCTGTTCGCCCTCCCGGCCGGGGAATCGCTGGACCTTCTGGCGTTCAGCGTGGACGTGCCGCTGACCGTGATTGGCGAGTGCACCGAGGGTGACGCCGTGGTCGTCGAGGACGCGGACGGGCAGCGACTGGACGTGGCGCGGGCGGGCCACGATCATTTCGCGGACAACATGGGAAACACTGATTAATGTACACACTCGCGTTGGTACCCCAGGTTTTCCGAGACAAGGCGCGGTGCGCAGCCGGTAGTGGTTCTACCGGCAAGGGCCGCAACGCAGGATCGGGGAACCTGGGGTACCAGCCCCGAAGGGGCTCGGCCGCCCGTTGTTATCAAAAACGGGCGCGCGCACGGCGTTGCGGCTCCCTTGTGCAGAATGCTGCACGGCCGTCGCCGCGCCTTGTTCGCACGCAAAAGCGACTCGAGCGCGAGCGTGTACATTGATCAGTGTTTCCCAAGGAACACTAGGGACAGGGGAGCCACACCGGACATGTCGGAGCAGAAGAACCGCAAACCGCAGATGCCGTCGGTGAAGACCGTCTTCGGCGATCCGATCCACCTGCTGGCCTTCGGCTTCGGCAGTGGTCTGTCGCGCTGGGCGCCGGGGACCACAGGCTCGCTGGGTGCTCTGGTGCTGTACTTCGCGATCATGAATTTCCCCGAATGGGCCTATATCGCGATCACCGTGATCGTGGTGATGGCCGGCTTCCATATCTGTGGCGAGAGTGCTCGCAAACTGGGGGTGCACGACCACCCCGGCATCGTCTGGGACGAATGGGCGGGCATGCTGATCACGCTCGCCTTTGCCCCGGCGGGGCTGATGTGGGTGGTCGTCGGCTTCCTGCTGTTCCGGATCTTCGACATCCTCAAGCCCTGGCCGGCGAACTACTTCGATCACAAGTGGCAGGACGGCCACGGGATCATGATGGACGACGTGGTCGCCGGCCTGTACGCGGGCTTCGCCCTGGTGATCCTCGGCGGGTTGTTCCAGCAGCTGGTGGTACAGGGATAGCGAAACGCCGGTCCATGGTGTGACGGCCTTGGCAGAGTCGAATGCCGCCGTGAACCATGGGCCCGCACGACCGCCTCAGGGGCAGGCAACCACAAAAGGAGTGTGTGGCATGAAGACCCCCTTTCGTTCCCTGATGCAGGCCTCGTTCGTGAGCGCCCTCCTGGCGTTCGGCAGTGCCCAGGCGCAGCCGGCGGGCGGCCCGCCGACGGGCGCCCCGGGGGCCAGTGGAGGCACGCCGGCTGCGGGTGACCTGCCGCCCGGCCATGGCGGCACCCCGCCCGGGCAGCGCCGTGGCGACCCGCGTCCGGATCAGCGTCCCGATCTCCCGCGGGCCCCGGAGCCTTCCTCGCCACCGTCCCCGGATGATGCGCCGTTGCCGGACCCGTCCGATCTCCCGCAACCGCCAGCGCCACCGACGCCCGACCTGCCGGGCTGACTCAGGGGAGCTATTTCGCCTGGCGGCCGAGTTCGCGAAGGTGGTGGAGCCAGCGTTCGCGGGCTGCGGTGTCGCCGCCGTTCCGGCCAATCAGGGTGTGCCGGACCGGGCCGAAGCCGCAGAAGCGCAGCACGTTGCGTTCCAGGCTCTTCAGACTGTGGGCGCCGAACCACCAGCGGTAGGCGAGGGCGGGCATTCCCATGGTGACGACGATGCGAACCGACCGGCCCTTCAGCCGCGTGTGGCGCAGGCGGTTCATGTCGCCATCGGCGACAAATGAGGGTCGCAGGGTCTGTTCGAGGAACCCCTTCACCAGGGCGGGCATGTCGCCCAGCCAGAGGGGGTAGACGAGGACCAGATGATGGGCGGTCTCGATCAGTTCCTGGGCCTCCAGGATGGCCGGCGGCACCGTCTCGTCGAGGAATTCGGCCTGGCTCTTGAGCAGCGGGAAGTCGCGATGGGCGATGGTGTAGGTGTCCACGGCGAGGCCGGCTTGTTCGGCCCCCTCGCGATAGGCGTTGGCGAGCGCGTGGTCCAGGTGACCCCCGGCCGGGTCCGGGTGGCCCTGCAGGATCAGGATTCGGGTCATGCGGCTGTCCTCGTGAAAACGGGGCCCTTCCTCCGAGCGTAGATCAGCGGACCCCGCAGGTGGGGGGGGTGACGGATGCCCGTGATACCGGAGCCACCACGATGCGGGCTCGCGCGGCTTCGCCGCGGTTTCCTCCGCTCCCGGTCTCGCCTACGATACTGAACCGATTCGCATACGGTTTTTTTGGTCAGGGCAGGTGGAGGTGAGATGGCGTTCGATCCGGTCGTACTGTTCTTCCTGCTGGGCGCGATTGCCGGGCTCGCCAAGTCGGATCTGAAGATCCCGATGGCGATCTATGAGGCGCTGTCGATCTACCTGTTGCTGGCGATCGGCCTGATGGGCGGGGTGAAACTGGCGGAAAGCGAACTGCTCCCGCTGTTGCTGCCCGGCCTGGCGGTGCTGGCCGTGGGTTCGCTGATCCCGCTGATTGCGTTCCCGGTGCTGCGCTGGTTGGGGCGCATGCCGCTGGCGGATTCGGCCTCGATCGCGGCGCACTACGGCTCGGTGTCGGTGGTGACCTTCTCGGTCGCGGTGGCGCTGCTGGCCTCGCGCGGGATCGACTACGAGGGGCACATGGTGGTGTTCCTGGTGCTGCTGGAGATGCCGGCCCTGATCATCGGCATCCTGCTGGCGCGCATGGGCAGCAAGGGGCCGACCCGCTGGGGCAAGACCCTGCACGAGGTCTTCTTTGGCAAGAGTATCTTCCTGCTGGCCGGTGGTCTGGTGATCGGTTTCATTGCCGGTCCGGTACACATCGAGCCGCTGGAGCCGATGTTCTTCGATCTGTTCAAGGGGGTGCTGGCGCTGTTCCTGCTGGAGATGGGCCTGGTCGCCTCCAGCCGCATCGCGGACGTGCGCCAGTACGGGTTCTTTCTGGTGGCCTTCGCGATCGTGATGCCGATCGTCTCGGCCGTGCTGGGGATGCTGCTGGGATATGCGCTGGGGATGTCGGTGGGCGGTACGCTGTTGCTCGCCACCCTGTACGCCAGCGCGTCATACATCGCGGCGCCGGCGGCGATGCGCATTGCCGTCCCACAGGCCAATCCGGCGCTTTCGATCGGCGCCTCGCTGGGTATCACGTTCCCGTTCAACATCTTCGTGGGGGTGCCGCTCTATTTCTGGATGGCCCAGACCCTCTATTCGCTGGGAGGCTAGTTCGATGCAAGGCGATGATATGTACCTGCTGACCGTGGTGGCCGAGGCGATCCTGGAAGAGATGCTGATCGACGAGGTACGCGCCATGGGTGCCGCCGGTTACACCGTCACCGATGCGCGCGGCTGGGGCCGGCATGGCAAGCGTCGGGGCAACTGGCGGGCCGGGGGCAACATCAAGCTGGAGGTCGTGGCTTCGGCCGATTTGTGCGACCGGATCGCGGCCCGGTTCAAGGAACAGTACGAGTCCGACTACGGGTTGCTGATGTTCACCATGCCGGTCGCCCTGAAGAATTGATCGGCTGGTGTGTTTCTCGTTCCTTGAAGTGAAGGACTTCACGAAAATCCGGGGAACTCGTTCACAGGCCTTGGGACAACCTCCGCTGGCTGCTATCTCCGGGGCGTGAACCAATGGCTTCAACGTTTCAAGGAGTTCCCCATGACGAGATTCCGCAGTACGGCACTGATCATCGCCCTCGGCTCCCTCTTCGCCGCGGGTTCGGCCCATGCCCAGGCCCCGCAGCAGGGGGGGCAGCAGGATGGCATGGGTCAGGGCATGCCGCCCGCCGAGCGGGGTGCCCCGCCGGCCGGTGGACAAGACGTGCCGGGCCAGGGCGGAATGCCGCGCGGCCAGGGGCAGGAACACCGCGGTCAGGGTATGCCCCCGGAACAGCGTCAGCAGGCCCCCGGCCAGCCACCGGGTCAGGGGCAACAGCCCCGGGGCCAGATGGAGCGCGGCGGTCAGCCGGCCCCCGGCCAGGGTGGCGCGCCGACCGCGCCCCGGGGGCAGGGCCAGCCACCGGGTGGTCAGGGGCAACCGCAGGGACAGGGCCAGCCCCAGGACGCGCCGCCGCTGGGCCAGCAGCGTCAGCCCCGAGGCGAGGATGCCCCTCCGCTGGGTGATCGAACCCCGACGTGGCCTGACACCGGTAACCGCCCGGCCGAGCCGGCAGATCCCGCGGACCCGGCATCGCCGGCGGATCCGGCTGAAACGGGCAATCTCCCCCCTGTGGACTGATCACTGCCAAGGGGTGTCCCTCTCGCCCGGGAGGATTTCCTCCCGGTTGCAGTGGCGCGCTGCAGAAGCGATGCCGCCTACGTCCGGGCGAGGATGCGGTAGGACCCTGGATGTCCGTCGCGGCCGGATTCGATCAGGACAATCGTGTCTGCTGCCCAGTGCAGCGGCGTCTCAATACGTTCGTGGACCGGCGGTGCCGCGTGGCGGCGCAGGGACACGTGAGGTCGGAAGGGGCGTGGTGGGCCGGTGTCGATGCCGCACTCCCGGCACAGGGCCTGAGCCCGGTCGGCGAGGGCGAGGAGGGCCGCCGGTGGTTCGCTGGGTCCGATCCAGGTGATGCGCGGCCGCGCGAAGTGGCCGAGGTGGTCCAGGGTCAGGTCCAGCGGGGGGCACGCCAGTGCCTCGATGCGATCGGACAGGCAATCGGCCTGGCCGGCGGGAATCGTACCGGCGAAGGCCAGTGTCAGATGCAGGTGCTCGCGCGGGACCGGCCGACCGGGGCCGTCCAGCCCGCGTCCCAGTCGGTCCAGCATCTCGCGTGTCTGCTCGTCGGGCCACAGGGCCAGGAAGACACGCCGGACAGCGGGCTGCTCCCCCATGGCGAGGTGTTCAGTTACGCGGCCGCGGCAGGTTCTCGCGCTGCCGGCGTTCCCACAGGGTCTTGCGGCTGATGCCCAGTGCCCGGGCGAGCTCCGTCTCGGTCATCTGCTCCTGGTGCTCCTGCACGAACTGGCGGAAGTATTCGTTCAGGCTCGCGCCGGCGCCCTTGCGCCGTGTGGGGAAGGCCGGGTTCGGGAGGTCGTCGCTGCCGCCGGCATCGCGGGTGTCCAGGCCCATGTGTTCCGGCCCGATGTGTCCGTCCGGGCTCAAGACCCAGCCGCGCTCCAGGGCGTTGGCCAGCTCGCGCACGTTTCCGGGCCAGTCCTGGGCCTCCAGCGCGTCCTTCGCGGCCTGGGTCAGGCGGGGAACTGATCCTGCTCCGGCCAGGCCCTCGAGGAAGTGCTGTGCCAGCGGCAGGATGTCCTCGCGCCGCTCGCGCAGAGGCGGAATGGCCAGTTCCAGCACCCGCAGGCGGTAGTACAGGTCGGCGCGAAAGGCCTGCTCCTCGATCATCGCCTCGAGGTCGCGGTGGGTCGCGGCCAGCAGGCGCACGTCTACCTTCAGGTTCTCGTTGGCCCCGACCGGGCGGATCTCGCCGTCCTGCAGGACACGCAGCAGGCGCGCCTGGGCGGCGGGGGCGAGTTCGCCGATCTCGTCCAGGAACAGGGTGCCGCCGTGGGCGCTCTGGATCAGGCCGGTGCGGGCCTTGACCGCGCCGGTATAGGCGCCCTGGGCATGGCCGAACAGTTCGGCCTCGACCAGGCCCTCGGGGATGGTGGCGCAGTTGACCGCGACGAACGGGCCGCCGGCACGCGGGCTCAGTTCGTGCAGGGCGCGCGCGGCGAGCTCCTTGCCGGTACCGGACTCGCCACGCAGGAGCACAGTGGAATGCGTGGCGGCGACCCGCCGGATCTGGTCGCGCAGCTGCTGCATGGCGGGGCTGTCGCCCACCAGCCCCAGCCCCGGGTGGGTCCGTGCTTCGGTCGCCTCCTCCGGCGTGGCGGGCGTGGGCCGCTCGCGTTCCTCGCGTTCGCGCAGGGCGGCGCGCAGGGTCAGCAGCAGGGCGTCGTGATCGAAGGGCTTGGCGATGTAGTCGGCCGCGCCCTCTTTTATGGCGTTCACGGCCGAGGGGACCGAGGCATAGCTGGTCATGATCACCGTGGGCGAGCGGGTGAACTCCGGCAGCAGTTCGATCCCCTCGCCGTCCGGCAGGCGCAGATCCACCAGCTGCAGGTCGTAGGGGTCGGCGGCCGCCAGGGCCCGCGCCTCGGCCAGGTTCTCGGCGACACCGACCTCGAAGCCGTGATGCTCCAGGAACCGGCGCACGGCGCGGCGGATCGGGGCTTCGTCGTCAACGAGCAGGATGCGGGTCATGAGTCGTCGTGTGGCAGAGTGAGCAAGAACCGGGCCCCGCCCTCGGGGCGGTTGGCGGCCATCAGGGTACCACCGTGGTCGCGCACGATGCTGTAGGCCACCGGCAGGCCGAGGCCGGTGCCCTGACCAGCCGGCTTGGTGGTGAAGAACGGCTCGAACAGGCGCTCCAGGCTGGCTTCGTCGATCCCGGGCCCGGCGTCGTCGATGGTGATCTGGATGTGGCGGCCATGCAGCCGGGCGGCGATGGCGACCGTTGAGCCTTCGGGCGAGGCCTGCTCGGCGTTGGTCAGCAGGTTGATGAAGACCTGCAGCAGGGTGGCGTGGGAGCCGCGGACATGCAGCCCTTCCAGGCCGGTGGCGGTGAACTGGAGGTCCTTGCGCCCGGCCAGTCGTGTCAGGCGGATGGCTTCGGCCAGCAGATCGTCCAGCGCGATGGTCTCGAAGTGCCCGGCCGAGGGCCCCTCGTCGGCATGGGCGAAGGTGATCAGCGACTGGACAATCGCGTTGATCCGCCGGGTCTGGGCGAGGATGTCGTCGGCAATACCGCGGATCTCCTCCGGGTCGTCCTCCAGGGGCAGGGTCTGCGCCAGCGAGGCGATACCGGTCAGTGGGTTGCCGATCTCGTGGGCGACCCCAGCGGCAAAGCGGCCGATGGAGGCGAGGCGGTCGCCGTGGGCGATCTCGGATTCAAGCTGCGCGCGCTCGGTCACGTCTTCGATCAGGACCACGCGGCCCTCCACCTGACCCTGGGCATCCTGCAGCTCGGAGCGGTGCAGGTTCAGGCGGCGATTGCCGGCGGGCAGGTCCACGTTCAGCTTGTACCACTGACGGTCAGGACTCTCGAGAAAGGCCGTCAGCAGACCGCTCCAGGGGCTGTCGAGCTGGCCGATGTTCTGACCCACCGCATCCTCCGTGGCGACCTGCGTGAGCTGCGCCAGGGCCTGGTTCCAGCCGGTGATCTCGCCGGTGTTGGTCAGGCTGGCGACCCCCAGGGGCAGCTCGTGCAGGATCTGGCGGTGGAAGCGGCGCAGGGCATCCAGTTCGGCCGCCAAGCCGGAAAGCGGCAGGGAGCGGGTCTCCAGCTGTTCCTCGATTCGGCGCAGGCTCTCGCTGAGGGTGTGGCGTCCTGCGGCATCCAGGCGCAGGTGCTGGTCGACGATCATCCGTGCCAGCACCGGGCCGAGCAGGCCGGACAGGTTGCGTTCGATCCGCTCGCGCAGGTGGCGCAGGTCGCCGCGCGAGCGCGTGTGGCGCGGCAGGCCGAGCTCGTCCAGGGCGCGCTGGACCTCGTGGCGTGCCGCACCTGGGCCCAGAGTGGCCGCCAGAGCGGTCTCCATCTCGGTCACGTCGCCGGCCAGGGGGAGCCCCGCGCCGGAACCGGGGGATTCGTTGGGGCAGCAGGCACGCCCGGCCTCGGCCTCCTCGCGGTTGGGACGGGTCAGCAGCGAGCCGACCACGAACAGCACGGCATTGGTGCCCAGGCTCAGCATCAGGGCGAAGGTCCAGGGGTCCAGCATCTCGGCTTGCAGCAGGCGTTGCGGATCCGGCAGGCCCGTGGCGATGCCGGCATCCGACAGCAGGGGCATGACCAGGGTAAAGGTCCAGCCGGCGATGCCCGCCGCCAGCCCCAGCAGGAAGCCGACGCGGGTCGCCTGTTTCCACAGCATCAGGCCGATCAGGCCCGGCAGGAGCTGGGCGACCGCCGCGAAGGAGATCAGGCCCAGTTGCGCCAGGCCTTCGACCACCTGGAGGAGTCCGTAGAAGGCGTAGCCCAGACCGATGATGAAGACAATCCAGATGCGCCGGCCCCACAGCAGGCGGGTGTAGAGGTTGGCGCTGCGCTCCTCCTCGTGCAGCCGGGTCAGCGGCGACAGGTAGTTGGTGCCCATGTGGGCGAGCGCGAGGGTGGTCACGATCATCATTGCGCTGGCCGCGGACAGCCCGCCGACGAAGACCAGAAGGGCCAGGCTGGGCGACTCCAGCAGCCCGGCGATCCCGATTGCGTAGTAGTTGGGCGAGATGCCGAGCCCGACGGCCTCGCCGGCCCAGTAGAGCACCGGCATCGGCAGGTTCAGCAGGAGCAGGAAGGCGGGGAAGGCCCAGGCGGCGGTGTTCAGGGCCTGCGGGTTGATGTTCTCGGTGAACAGCATGTGGAACTGGCGCGGCAGCAGGAAGGCGGCGGCGAAGGCGAGGATCATCATCGCGAACCAGCCACCCTCGCGGACCGGCGCGTATAGCGCGTCGACCGCCTCGGGATGTTCAGCCAGCCAGTTGTTGAGGCCGCCGAAACCACCGAACACGGCATACAGCGCCACGCCCGCGATGCCGAGGATGGCGATCAGCTTGACGATGGATTCGAAGGCGATGGCCAGGACCAGCCCGGCGTGCTTCTCGCGCGGGGCGATGTGCCGCGCGCCGAACAGGATGGCGAATAGCGCGATGGTGGCGCTGAAGGTCAGGGCGAGCAAGTGCGGCGGGGTCTCTGCCGTCAGGACCGCGGCGGACTCGGCCACGGCCTTGATCTGCAGGGCGATGTAGGGGAGCACGCCGGCCAGCATGAACAGCGCCACCACCGGCCCGGTGAACCGGCTGCGGTAGCGAAAGGCGAACAGGTCAGCCAGCGAGGTCAGCTGCTGCTCGCGGGTCAGGCGCAGGATGGGGCGCAGCAGCCAGGGCGTGGCGGCGAATGCCAGGGTCACGCCCAGGTAGATGGTCAGGTACAGATAGCCCTGATCGGCGAGGAAGCCGAGGTTGCCGTAGAAGGTCCAGGAGGTCGCGTAGACCCCCAGGGACAGGCTGAAGATCCAGCCGTTGGCCGCCAGTCGACCGACCCGGGGTACCCGGTCGGCCAGGAAGGCGATGCCGAACAGCAACGCCAGGTACGCCACCCCGACGGCGTAGAGCAGGCCGAGGCTAAGGGTCACGGCGCTCCCTCCGGGTCAGCGCCGCAATGGCCAGGATGAACAGCCCCCAGGCCGCAAACGGCCACCACCAGGCGGGGCTCAGGTGGGCGACCCAGATGACCAGAGGGCTCAGGAACAGCAGCACGCCCAGTAGGGCGATCAGGATGGCGCGCGGGGCATTCATGAGCCGGCGTGTGTCGCCACTGGCGTGCGCACAGGCGGGTGCGCCTGCGGGGCCGTCCGGGTTGGCGCGCGAAGGGAAGGCATGCGGCGAGTCTACACCGCGTGCAGGTCTCCGGGCAGTGCCGATTCCACGGGCAGGCAGTCGGCGAGGTCGCGTCGCCGCAGGTGCTCCAGGGCCTCGTTCAGCTGGGTCGCCGGGGTGTCCGGTGTCTGCGGGTCGCTGGGTGGCAGGCCGGCCCGCGCGAGGGTGCGGGCCAGCTCGCGCCGGGCGATGTCCGGATTGATGGCGGCGGCCCCGGTCGCCTTGGCGAGCTTGTCGCCCCCGAGGGCGACCAGGACCGGGTGATGGGCATACGCCGGCGGGGTGGCGCCCAGTCCCTGGTACAGCTGCATCTGGCGCGGCGTGGAGCCCAGCAGGTCGATCCCGCGCACCACCTGGTTCACGCCCAGGGCCATGTCGTCCACCACCGTCGCGAGCTGATAGGCCACGAGGCCGTCGGCGCGGCGGATGACAAAGTCGCTGCCCAGGGCCTCCAGGTCGAAGGCGACCGCGCCGAGAAAGCGATCCTCGATCGTCCAGTAGCGGGTGGTGGCGCGGGCGCGCAGGGCCCGGGGCTCGCGGCCGGGTGGCAGGCCATGGCGGCAGGTGCCCGGATAGACGGGGCCTTCCCAACCGGTCCGGCCGTGGGCAGCCAGGTCCTTGCGGGTGCACCCGCAGGGGAAGGCGCGGTCCGTGTCCAGCAGGGTATCCAGGGCGTGCTGGTAGGCCGGTCCATGCCGGCTTTGCCAGGTGACCGGGCCATCCCATCCCAGGCCGAAGACCTCCAGCGTGTGGAGAATGGCATCGGCCGCCCCCGGACGAACCCGGGGGGCGTCGATGTCGTCGATACGCAGATGCCAGCGCCCGTCAGCGCTCCGGGCATCCAGCCAGGAGATGACGGCGGCCAGCAGCGAGCCCGCGTGGAGCGGGCCCGAAGGGGTAGGGGCGAACCGGCCGACATAGCCGTCGGCCGGGGCAATCCGTTCGGGCGTGATGGTCACGGCCCGGTCGTGATCAGGCGCGCTGCTTTTCCTTGATCTCGTCGAGCTGCTTGCAGTCGATGCACATGGTGGCCGTGGGGCGGGCCTCCAGGCGACGGATGCCGATCTCCACGCCGCAGGTCTCGCAGTAGCCGTAGTCGTGGGTCTCGATCTTGCGCAGGGCTTCGTCGATCTTCTTCGACAGCTTGCGTTCGCGATCCCGGGCACGCAGTTCCAGTCCGAATTCCTCTTCCTGCGTGGCGCGGTCGGCCGGATCGGCGAAGTTGGCCGCGTCCTGACGCATGTGCCCCACGGTGCGATCGACTTCCTCGGCCAGCTCCTGGCGCCATGCCCGCAGCAGGCTGCGGAAATGTTCCAGCTGATCCGGGTTCATGTACTCTTCGTCCGGCTTTGGCACGTAGGGCGCAATCCCCCCGGCGACCATATGCTGGGTGGAGGGCTTGTCGGTGTTTTCGTCTGCAGCCATGCGGGCTTTCTCCGGCTGGAAAAATGAGGCGCACTTAGTACCAGAGTCGGACGGGGCGGGCAAGTCCCGTGCCATAACAGTTTGCGCGCGACCCCACCCGCCCGTTGGTGAATCGGGCCGCGCGGCGTGCGATATCAGCGAGATACAGGGCGAGGCAGGGAAATACGGATGAAGGAACTGCAGGCATTGATCTTCGACGTGGACGGCACGCTGGCGGACACCGAACGCGATGGTCACCGGGTCGCGTTCAACAAGGCGTTCGCGGAGGCCGGCCTGGACTGGGAATGGAGTGTCGCGCGCTATGGCGAACTGCTGCGGGTAACGGGCGGCAAGGAGCGTATTCGCCAGTACCTCTCCGAAGATCATCCCGAAATCCTCGAGGAGCCGGGGATCGACGACCGCATTCGCGAGCTGCACGCGGCCAAGACCCGCCACTATGTAGCCCTGCTGGAGACCGGCTCGATTCCATTGCGCCCGGGGGTTCGCCGCCTGCTGGACGAGGCCGAAGCCGAAGGGCTGCGTCTGGCGATCGCGACGACCACTACGCCGGAGAATGTCACCGCCCTGCTGGAGGCCACGCTGGGCAGCGAGGGTCCGTACCGCTTCGAGGTGATCTCCGCCGGTGACGTGGTCCCGGCCAAGAAGCCGGCCCCGGACATCTTCACCCACGCACTGGAGGCGATGAACCTGCCCGCAGAGGCCTGTCTGGCGCTGGAGGATTCCGACAACGGGGTGCGTTCGGCGCGCGGCGCCGGACTGGAGGTCGTCGTCACCACCAATGACTACACCCGCGATCAGGATTTCAAAGGTGCCCTGGCCGTGCTGGACGGGTTCGGCGAGCCGGATCAGCCGGCGACGGTGCTGGCCGGGCCCGAACTGCGGGGGCCGGTGGTCGACGTGGCCACGCTGCGCGCCTGGCTCGCCGGGGCCCGCTAGCGGGCACGGCCCCCAGCGGCTTCAGTCGAGTTCGCGCGGGGGAACGCGCGGATCCTCGACCTCGGTCTCGTCAAGCATTTGCGTGTCCAGCATGAAGCCGACGGCGGCATCGCTGACGCCGTTGATTACGAACTGCACGGCCAGCACCGCGAGGATCAGGCCGAAGACCTTGGTCAGGATGTCCTTCCCGGTGTCCCCGAGGTACTTCACGATCAAGCGCGAGTACACCATCGCGTAGTAGCAGGCGACCATGCAGGCCAGCACGGCGAGGAACACCAGCCCCGTGTGATAGACCGTCGGCGCCTCGCTGGTCAGGATCATCACCGTGGCGATCGCCCCCGGACCGCTCATGAACGGGATGGCCAGCGGGATCACCGAGATGTCCTCGGTCACGTGTCCCTTGTCGGCCTTGACCTCCTCGGCCGTTTCCTTCTCGGTCGCGCCCTTCTGCCGGATCATGCCGATGGCGATCCCGAACAGGATGATGCCGCCGGCAATACGAAACGCCGCCAGGGTGATCCCGAACAGCTGGAAGATCACCCCGCCCAGCAGGGCGAAGGCGAACAGCAGGGAGGTGGCCACCTTCACCGAGCGCAGCGCGATCGCCCGGCGCTTCTCCTCCGATGCGCGCGGCAGCATCGCCATGAAGATGAAGGCAGTGGTCAGCGGGTTCACGATCACGAACACCGCAAGGAAGGTGACGACCAGGTATTCCAGTAGCACGAGCATGACCCGAGCTTAGGCCGGAACGTGTGTCGTTGCGAGGGGCACGGGTGCCATGGCGGTGAATGGACGGCTCTCAGTGCCGGGGAGCCTCGTGCGGCAGTGAGAGGCGCGTGGGCAGGGACGGGGCCCGGTCGTTATACTCTGCGCGCATGAAGAAACGACTGCATCCGGAATCCTTCCCGACCCTCGAGCACTTCGTCGGCAACACGCCGCTGGTGCGCCTGCAGCGCATGGCGGCGGATCTGCCGTCCACCGTGCTGGTCAAGCTCGAGGGCAACAACCCCGCCGGTTCGGTCAAGGACCGGCCCGCGCTGAACATGATCCAGGCGGCCGAGCGCCGTGGCGACATCCAGCCTGGCGACACCCTGATCGAGGCCACCAGCGGCAACACCGGCATTGCGCTGGCGATGGTCGCGGCGATGAAGGGCTACCGGATGATCCTGGTGATGCCGGACAACATGTCGGCCGAGCGCCGCGCCTCGATGAAGGCCTTCGGCGCCGAGCTGGTGCTGGTCTCGCGCGAGGAGAGCATGGAGGGCGCGCGCGACCTGGCGGACCGCATGGAAGCCGAGGGCAAGGGGCGGGTGCTGAACCAGTTCGGCAACCCGGACAACCCGGATGCCCACTACCTCGGCACCGGTCCGGAGATCTGGCGCGACACCGAGGGCACGGTCACCCACTTCGTCTCTGCGATGGGGACCACCGGGACCATCATGGGCGTGTCGCGCTATCTCAAGGAACGCGACCCGGAGGTGCAGATCGTCGGCGTGCAGCCGACTGAAGGCTCCTCCATCCCCGGCATTCGACGCTGGCCGGAGGCCTACCTGCCGACCATCTTCGAGGCCTCGCGGGTCGACCAGACCGTGGACGTGACCCAGGAGGAGGCCGAGGACACCATGCGCCGGCTGGCCGCCGAGGAGGGCATCTTCGCCGGGGTCTCTTCCGGCGGTTCGGTGGCCGCGGCCCTGAAGCTGGCGGCCGAGACCGAGGGCGGGACGTTCGTCGCGATCATCTGTGACCGCGGCGACCGCTACATCTCCACCGGCGTGTTCCCGTCATGAGCGCCCCGGTCCTGATCTTCGATCTCGAGACCGTCCCGGACATCGAGGGCGCGCGGCGCCTGCACGACTTCGAGGGCCTGAGCGATCACGAGGTCGCCGAGGCGATGTTTGCGCTGCGCCGTGCCCAGACAGGCTCCGATTTTCTCAAGCATCCGCTGCATCGCATCGTGTCCATCGGTGTGCTCTATCAGGGTGGCGATGCCCTGAAGCTCTCCGCCTTCGGCCGCGAGGGCGAGGATGGTCAGGCGCCGACCGAGGTGGAACTTCTGCGCCAGTTCTTCGACGTGATCGACAAGCGCACCCCGACGCTCGTCAGCTGGAACGGCGGCGGCTTCGACCTGCCGGTGCTGCACTACCGTGCCCTGGTCAACGGCGTGCAGGCCCCGCGCTACTGGGAGCAGGGCGACGACGACCGCGAGTTTCGCTACAACAACTACCTGTCGCGCTTCCACTGGCGGCATGTGGACCTGATGGACGTGCTGGCCGGATTCCAGGGCCGCGCGGTCACCAGCCTGGACATGATGGCGAGCCTGCTCGGCTTCCCCGGCAAGCTGGGCATGGACGGCTCCAAGGTCTGGCCGGCCTGGCGCGACGGGCGTCAGGCCGAGATCCACGACTACGTCGAGCACGACGTGCTCAACACCTATCTGGTCTGGCTGCGCTTCGAGTACATGCGCGGCAACCTGACCGACGCCGCCCTGGCCAGCCGGCAACAGCAACTGGCCGAATACCTGGACGGCTCGGGTGCGGCCCACCACCGGGAATTCCTCGACGCCTGGCAGCCGGCCGGTCGCGCGGACTGATGGCACGCATCGACAAGACCCCGTTCGAGGCCACGATCGAGGAGGTCACCCTGGACGGCCAGGGCGTGATCCGCCGCGATGGCAAGGCCTGCTTCATCCACGGCGCGCTGAAGGGCGAGCGCGTGATGGCGGTGCAGACCGGTCGCAAGCGCCGATTCGACAGCGCCGAGGTGGTCGAGGTGCTGGAGCCGGCCCCGGGCCGGGTCGAGCCGCCCTGCGAGTTCTTCGGCCTGTGCGGCGGCTGCAAGCTGCAGCACGCCTCCATCGAGACCCAGCGGGCCATCAAGGAACAGGCCCTGTTCGATGCGCTGGAACGCATCGGCCACGTGACGCCGGAGGCGCGCTTCGAGCTGCTGACCGCCGACACCCAGGGCTATCGCCGCACCGCGCGCCTGGGCGCGAAATACGTGCCGAAAAAGGGCGGGGTACTGGTCGGCTTCCGCGAGCGCGGCAGCCCCTACCTGGCCGAGATGGACCACTGCGAGGTGTTGCACCCGGCGGTCGGCCAACGCATCCGGGCGCTGCGCGAGCTGTTGGACGGGCTCGAGGCGCGCGACCGCCTGCCGCAGATCGAGGTCGCGGTGGATGACGACGAACGCGTGGCGTTGATCTTCCGCAATCTTGATCCGTTGTCCGAGGCGGATACCCGGCGCCTGTCCGACTGGGCCGAGGCCGAGGGCATCCAGGTGTACCTGCAGCCGGGCGGGCCGGAGACGGTGGAGCCGCTGGCCGGGCCGATCGAGCCGCTGGTCTATCGCCACCCGGACTACGGCGTGTCGGTGCCGTTTATGCCCACCGATTTCATCCAGGTGCACGCCCAGATCAACCGCCAGATGGTGCCGCAGGCCCTGGAGGCGCTGGACCTGCAACCGGGACAGCGCGTGTTGGACCTGTTCTGCGGGCTGGGCAACTTCACCCTGCCGCTGGCACGGACCGTGACCGAGGGCGAAGTTGTCGGCGTCGAGGTGGACGACGCGATGCTGGCGCGGGCGCGTGCGAACGCCCGTGATCAGGGCATCGCCAACACCTGCTACGAGCGCGCCGATCTGGACGACATCGAGGCGCTGAAGAATGCGGGCTGGCTGGGCGAGCGCTATGACCGAGTGCTGCTGGACCCGCCGCGTACGGGCGCGGCCGCGGTGATCGAGGCCCTGGCGCCGCAGCGCATCGAGCGCATGGTCTACGTGTCCTGCAACCCGGCCACGCTCGCCCGTGACGCCGAGCGCCTGGTGCATCATCATGGCTATCGCCTGGAGCGGGCGGGGATCATGGACATGTTCCCGCACACCGCACACGTGGAATCCATGGCCGTATTCCGGCGCGCCTGAGGCGCACCGATATCCGAGGGGAATTGCATGCTGGAGATCGTACAAGCGGGCGGGTGGCTGATGCTGCCGATCCTGCTGTGTTCCGTACTGGCCGTCGCCATCGTCCTGGAGCGGCTGTGGACGCTGCGCCGTTCGCGCGTGGTGCCGCCGCGGCTGCTGACCTCGGTGTGGGAGCAGATGCGTACCCAGGGGCTGAAGCTGGACGACATCCAGCGCCTGCGCGCCGGTTCTCCGCTGGGCGCGATCCTGGCCGCGGGCCTGGCGACCCACGACCGCGCCCGTCAGATTACCCAGGAGAGCATCGAGGAGGCCGGCCGCCGCGTGGCCCACGAACTCGAGCGCTACATGAATACCCTGGGCACGATCGCGATGATCACCCCGCTGCTGGGCCTGCTGGGCACCGTGGTCGGCATGATCGAGGTGTTTACCGTGATCACCGAGATCGGCGTCGGCAGCCCGCGTGATCTGGCCGGGGGCATCTCCCAGGCCCTGATCACCACCGCCACCGGCATCGGCGTGGCCATTCCGGCACTCGCCTTCCATCGCTACTTCCGCGGGCATATCGACGAGCTGGTGCTGGAGATGGAGCAGGAGGCCACCAAGCTGGTCGAGGTGATCCACGGCGAGCGCGAGGCCGGCGCGGCCGAGGGCGGGGCGAAGGCGTGAACTTCCGCACGCCCCGCCGCCAGGAAGAACCCGGCGTCAACCTGACGCCACTGATCGATGTCGTCTTCCTGCTGCTGATCTTCTTCATGGTCTCCACGACCTTCGACCAGCACGCGGACATCGAGCTGACCCTGCCTTCGGCCGACCGCGAGGCCGAGGCCGTTGAGCGCGCGTGGATCGACATAATCGTGGATGCCAACGGCAACTACTTCATCAACGGCCAGGAGCTGATCAATCGCCGCGCCGAGACCCTGGAGCGTGTGCTGTCCGAGGCCCGCGAGGGCCGCGAGGACGATCCGGTCCTGATCCGCGCCGACGCCAATGCCAGCCACCAGTCCGTGGTGCGCGTGCTGGACGTGGTCGGCCGCCTGGGCATCACCTCGGTCTCCATCGCCACCCTGGGTGAAGCCGCCGATGACGACTGAGGAGCAGCACCCGCAGCACTTCGATTCGGGCTGGACGGTCTATCGCCGCCTGCTGAGCTACGCCTTTGTGTACTGGCCACTGCTGGCGATCGCCACAGTCGCGATGCTGGGCATGGCGGCCACCGAGGCCGGCTTCGCCGCGCTGATGAAGCCGCTGATGGACGAATCCTTCGCCGAGGGTGAATCACATCCGATGGTGCCGTGGATCCCGGTCGCGCTGATCGGGCTGTTCCTGATCCGGGGCGTGGCCGAGTTCGGCTCCGTTTACGCGATGCGCTACGTCGGGCGGCAGGTAGTGAAGCGCCTGCGCGAGGAGTTGTTCGAGCGCCTGCTGCACATGCCGGTGCAGCGCTTCCAGGAGCAGAGCAGCGGCGAACTGATCTCGCGGGTGACCTACAACGTCGAGCAGGTGGCCACGGCCGCGACCGACGGATTCAGCACCCTGGTCCGGGACACGCTCACGATCATCGCGCTGCTGGCGTGGATGTTCTGGCTGACGCCGACCCTGACGCTCACCATCCTGATCATCGCGCCGTTGATGGCGATCCTGGTGCGAGTGGTGACCAAGCACTTCCGGCGCATCTCGCACCGCCTGCAGTACAACATGGGCGACGTGACCCATGTGACGCAGGAGGTGATCGAGGGGCACCGGGTGGTGCGTATCTTCGGCGGCGAGACCTACGAGCGCGGGCGTTTCGAGGATATCAACGAGCGTAACCGCCGGCTGCACATGCGCATGGAAGGCATCAAGGCCGCGTATACCCCGACCATCCAGTTCCTGGTGGCGGCGGTTCTGGCCTTCGTGATCTGGGTCGCGACCTCGGATTTCGGCGACGACACCGTCACGGCCGGTACCTTCGTCTCGTTCCTGACCGCCATGCTGCTCCTGTTGAGCCCGATCCGCCGGCTGTCGATGATCAATGCGACCCTGCAGCGCGGTATCGCGGCGGGGCAGAACATCTTCGCGGTGCTGGACGAGACCCCGGAGCGCGATACCGGGCATGTACCGCTGGACCGGGCCGAGGGGCAGCTGGCCTTCGAGGACGTGGCGTTTCGCTACGGTCCGGAGGGCCCGGACGTGCTGAAGGCCATCTCCTTCGAGGTGAAGCCGGGCGAGAACGTGGCCCTGGTGGGGCGCTCGGGCAGTGGCAAGACCACGCTGGTCAACCTGCTGCCGCGTTTCTACCACCCCACCGAGGGGCGCATCCTGCTGGATGGCCACGACCTCGAGACCATCCGCCTGCGCGATCTGAGGCGACAGATCGCTTATGTCGGCCAGAATGTCACGCTGTTCGCGGATAGCGTCGCGGCCAATATCGCCTACGGGCGGCCGGAGGCCACCGAGGCGGAGATCCGCGAGGCGGCGCGTGCAGCGCATGCGCTGGAGTTCATCGACCGGCTGCCGCAGGGGATGCAGACCCTGGTGGGCGAAAACGGAACCCGGCTCTCCGGTGGACAGCGCCAGCGCCTGGCGATCGCCCGCGCGCTGCTGCGGGATGCCCCGATCCTGATCCTGGACGAGGCGACCTCGGCGCTGGACAACGAGTCCGAGCGCCAGGTGCAGGCCGCACTGGAGGCGCTGGTGAGTACCCGCACGACGCTGGTGATTGCCCACCGTCTGTCCACCGTCGAAGGCGCCGACCGCATCCTGGTGATGGATAACGGCCGGGTTGTAGAGAGCGGCCGCCACGATGAACTGATTGCCCGTGGCGGGGTGTACACGCATCTGCACCGGCTCCAGTTCCGCGAGGAGGCGGGGGATGGGGCTTGATGTCAGGGGGTACGGGGATCGCCCGTTCCCGGTCTGGCGTGCGACCTGGCGGGACTACCGGCGGGGCGATGGCAGCCGGGCGCGGGCCCGGCGGGGGTTTCTCACGCCGCCGGAGGATCGCGGGCGGCTGATCTGGATCAAGGCCGGAGGCAGCCCCGAGGACGTGCGCCTGGGGATCGAATTTCTCGGCGCGGTACGCGACAAGCGCCACGATGTGCGCATTGTCCTGACCTTCGAGCAGGACTACCCGGAACTCTTCGAGCGCCATATGCAGCCTTTTCGCAAGGTGGGCGTGGGCTATGGCCCCTGCGATCGCCCGCGGGTGGTGCGTCGGGTGCTTCAGCGCTTCCAGCCCCACGGCATCCTGCTGGCCGGCGGTCAGGCCCCGGCGAATCTGCTGCAGGCGGCCGAGACGCCGGTGATTGCCGTCAATACGGCCCCGCCGGTGCGGACTGTGCCCCCGGTGGTTCGCTACTGGCCGGTCGACACCGGTGCCGCGGCGACGTGGCCTGAAAATGCGTACGCCGAGGCGCTGGTGCCAGCCGATCCGCAGGCGCGCTTCGTCGAGGCCCAGGCGGATGTGGTCCTGCGCTCGCTGGTCGGGGGCGAGGTGGAGCGCCTGTGGTGGTGGCATGGCACGAAGGATCAGTGGCCGGCGTGGCGAGCGGCCTGGGAGGCCTCCGGCTGGGGACGGACCGATATCCTGCTGGCCAGTCAGCACGGGGAGACGGACGACGGCGGACTGGCCGCTGCCGATCTGGCGGTGTCGCAATGGGACCGTTCGGCGCTGGCGCCCGGAACCATTTTGCACCTGGACGACCGGCGCTGGTTTGCCGCCGCGGCCAGCGCGGCCCATGCGGTGCATCTGGCCACGCCGGATCGTCAGGCCCTGTGGCAGGGCCTGGCCGGCGGCGCCGCGGTGAGTCTGGGCGAGACGACGGCCGCAGCGGTGCCCTGTCCGCTGCTGGGCGAACCTGGCGCGGTACTGGAGGCCTGGCAGGGCCTGCGCGATGACCCGGCGGCGCGACGCCAGCAGGGGGATGCGGCACGCCGGCGCTTCTGGGACGAGCGGCGCCAGGTGGATGCAAATTTTGACGCCGTACTGCAGCAGGTCTGGGACTGGTAGTCATGGGTTCGCTACAGGCATGGCTGGGGGCCCGGCTTTGGGATCAGTGGAGCCAGCGCGGCCCGTTCGCGGCCGCCATGTTCCCCCTGTCGCTCGTGTATGCCGGCCTGGCGGAGTGGAATCGCCAGCGCCAGGAGCAAATGCGCCGCGAGATCACCATCCCCGCCAGGGCCGTGATCGTGGTGGGCAATCTGACGCTGGGGGGCAGCGGGAAGACCCCGATGACGGTCTGGCTGGCCAAGCGCCTGCGCGCAGCCGGCTACCGCCCGGGGATCGTCAGTCGCGGCTATGGCGGTCGTGGGGACGTCGCCGGGATCGCCGTGACGGCCGATTCCGACCCGGTCGTGGTGGGCGACGAGCCGCTGCTGATCGCGCGGCGCACCGGCGTGCCGGTTCAGGTGGACCGTGACCGGGTCCGTGGTGCGCGGGCCCTGACGGATCAGGGCGTGGATGTGGTGATCGCCGACGACGGCATGCAGCATCACCGCCTGCCGCGCGACATCACCATCCTGATGGTCGACGGCAAGCGCCGCTTCGGCAACGGGCTCTGCCTGCCGGCGGGGCCGCTGCGGGAGCCCAAGCGGGCGCGCGAGCGGGCCGACTTCGTGATCGTGACCGGTGGCGAGCCGGAGCCCGGCGAGATCGCGATGGAGCTGGTCCCCGCCAGTCGCCTGCAGCGGGTCGACGGGGCGGAGGAGGCGCGCAAGCCCCACCGCTTTGCCCGGCGCGATGCCCACGCCATTGCGGGCATCGCGGACCCGGAGCGCTTCTTCCGTACCCTGGAGGCCGCGAAGATCGGTATCATTCGGCATCCGTTCCCGGACCATCATCGCTTCCTGCCGCACCAGATCCGGTTCGACGATGAACTGCCGGTTCTGATGACGGAGAAGGATGCCGTAAAATGCCGGTCGTTTGCGCAGGACAATCACTGGTACTGGCCGATCGCGGCCCGGTTGCCAACCACTTTCGAGCCGGCGCTGCTCGCGCGTCTGGAGACCATCAGTCGGCTCAAACACCTGGGGTAATGCATGGACAAGCGTCTGCTCGATATTCTGGTCTGCCCGGTCACCAAGGGGCCGCTCAAGTACGATCGCGAGAACCAGGAGCTGATCTCCGTCTCCGCCGGTCTCGCCTATCCGATCCGCGATGACATCCCGGTGATGCTCGAGGACGAGGCGCGGGCCCTCTCCGAGGACGAGAAGGAACGCTGGCGCGCGGCCTGAGTCGCCGCATGACGGGCTTCGTCGTCGTTATCCCGGCCCGCATGGCCTCCAGCCGCCTGCCGGACAAGCCGCTCGCCGCGGTGGCCGGGCGCCCGCTGATCGCCCACGTCATCAGTCGGGCGCAGGAGAGCGCCGCGCGACGGGTGATCGTGGCCGGGGATGACGAGCGCATCCTCGACGTGGCCCGCCAGTGCGGGGCCGAGGCCTTCCTGACCGATCCCGCGCTCCCCTCGGGCACCGACCGTATCGCCGCGGTCGCCGCGGCCGAGGGCTGGGGCGACGAGTCGATCGTGGTCAATCTGCAGGGAGATGAACCGCTGACGCCAGGCCCGTTGCTGGACGACCTGGCGGCCCTGCTGGAGCAGACTCCGCAGGCGGATATGGCCACCCTCGGCGTGCCGATCCGCTGCGCGCAGGATCTGGCCGATCCCAATCAGGTCAAGCTGGTGACCGACCGCAACGGACGGGCCCTGTACTTCTCCCGCGCCCCCATCCCTTGGGATCGCGAGGCCCATCGCGCCGGGCAGACACCCGCAGTGGAGCAGGCGACCCGCCACCTGGGCCTGTATGCCTATCGTGCCGGGTTCCTGCGCCGCATGAGTGCCGAGCCGCCCGCCGCCTTGGAACAGCTCGAGCAACTGGAACAGCTGCGGGCTCTGGCAATGGGCGCCTGGATTCAGGTGGGGAGGAGGACCGAGGCGCACCCGCCCGGCGTCGATACCCCCGAGGACCTGGACCGCGTGGACGCGTTTCTCTCGGGCACGGCCCGCGCGTAACGCGCAATCGGGCTTCTGACTGGCCCCATCCTTCGCGGGCCAGAACCCCCTGGGCGCTTCCGAGCCGCCGGATGGTTCGCCTGCCAGCAGGCTCCTACCGGGTCTTGCCCTCGTAGGAGCCTGCTTGCAGGCGAAGGGCCCCCGCCAAAGAGCTTCGATCCTGACCAGGCCAGGCCAGGCAGGATCGCCCGGACAGCCGTTTACTGGTTGTCGGGGTGGGTCGGGTCGAGGGCGGCCAGCAAGGCCTCGTGTTCCAGTCGCGCATCCTCGATCTCGTCGAGCACGCCATCGACATCGGCGATCTCTTCGCTGTGCTCGAAGTGCCCGGTCAGGGGTGTGTCCGGAGTCAGGTCGCCGTTGGCGAACAGATCCCACATCTCGTGCGCGTACTGCGTCTCCAGCAGCGCAGGGTCCGCGCGGCCGAAGGTTGCGCGCATGTTGTTCACGTCACGCTGCAGCATGCGGAATGCGTTGTTGTTGCCGGCGGCGTCGACGGCCTGGGGCAGGTCGATGATGACGGGTCCGTGCGCGTCCACCAGCACGTTGTACTCGGAGAGGTCGCCATGGATCAGGCCGGCGCACAGCATGCGCTGGATTTGGCGGATCATGAATACGAACCACTCGCGCGCCGTCTCGGGGTCCAGTTCGACTTCGTGCAGCTGGGGCGCGGTGTTTCCGTCGGCGTCCAGCACCAGTTCCATCAGCAGGACGCGGTCGAATACGCCGTAGGGGACAGGCACGCGCACGCCCGCGTCGGCCAGGCGGTAGAGCGCCTCGACCTCGGCGTTCTTCCACTGGGTCTCCTCGACCTCGCGGCCGTGACGTCCCCGTCGGGCCATGGCCCGCGCATCCCGGCTGCCGCGGACCTTGCGGCCTTCCTGGTACTCGGCCAGTTTGTGGAAGCCGCGATGCTTGGCTTCCTTGTATGCCTTGGCACAGCGTGTCGCGCCCCCGCTGCGGACGAGGTAGATGTTGGCCTCCTTGCCGCTTTGCAGTTGCCCGAGGACGGTATCAATGACGCCGTCTTCGATCAGCGGCTGGAGCATCTTGGGGGTTTTCATGAGCGGGTACGGGGTTAGTGAAACGAAAGACGCCGACCCGGGGAGAACCCCGGAGGCCGGCGTCGTGCGTTCCAAAACGGTTGGGTCAGGGCAGAAAGATCTTGGGCTTTCGCTTCTCCGCCTTGGCGGTGCGTTTCTCCATTAAGGCAACACTGATCAATGTACACGTTCGCGTTGGTGCCCCCGGTTTTCCGAGACAAGGCGCGCCGCGCAGAGCCGTAGCCATCCTACGGCCAAGCGGTGCAACGCAGAATCGGGGAACCTGGGGTACCAACCCCGAAGGGGCTCGGCCGCTTTTGAGCGCGCACGGCGTTGCGGCTCCCTTGTGCAGAGTGACTGCACGGCAGTCACCGCGCCTTGTTCGCACTCAAAAGCGACTCGAGCGCGAACGTGTACATTGATCAGTGTTGCCTTAGGTTCTTTTCGGCCTTCTTCTTGCTGTCGCGCTTACGATCCATGCTCTTCATGGGGTGGGTCCTCCGGGGCGCCGGATGGGTCATCCGGCTGATTGCGTGCCCGTTTCTGCTGGCGTTTTTCTTCCTGCTTGGCGGCTTTTTTCAGCTCGCGCTGGCGCTTTTCGTATTGGTAGTTCGGTTTGGCCATAGGGCAGCAGGGTCTCCATCGGGGTGTCGCCAGCGAGGCGGGGTCACGAAGCGTGGTCTCTCCACAATAGCACCGAAACATCGCCGCAGGGGCGAGCGCACATTGAAGGTCAGGGGCCGGCAACAGGAAGACAAGAAGCGTAAGAAGGTTCTTGATGGGATGACCGGGTGGTTCCAAGCGCTACCACCATTATTTTACTTCCAGTCTTCGTATCTTCCTGTCAACGGTTTTCGGGCTTCCGTCGTTGCACTACTCAGGCGGGCGGGTGCAAGCCGGCTTGCAGGGCGCGGGCCAGGGCCTGGCCTTCGGTGACGGCCTGCTCCGGTGTGGTGTGGTGTGGTTTCAGGGTCGCGATGGCGCGGTGTTCGAGTTCGGTTTCGGTCAGGACCGGGTTCGGGTCGATATAGCCGTTGTCGGTGAGCCATTCGGACAGCCGTTCGCGGGCGCTGCTCTGGAAGCGCTTGACCGTACCGTTTTCCAGTTCGGCAAGGAGCTTTTCGCCGTCGCCATTCAGCTGGCTCGCCAGGTCGGAGACGGCGTCGATGAAGGTCGCACTGACGGCCTCGGAGGCCTCCAGGGCCGCGCGGTCTACCGGGCGGCCGCGACCCTGGCGCCAGGCGCGAATCCAGGCGCGGGCGGCCTCGCTACGGGCCTGAAGCATCTGGCGTTCCGCGTGGTCCAGCAGGGAGTCGGCGGGGCCTTGCAGCAGGGACTCCAGCGCGCCCAGGCGATCCACTCCCAGCTCCAGCAGGCGCTGCAACAGCTCCAGACGGTCCCGCAGCAGGTGAAACAGATGGATACCGGCCGGGTCCTGCCAGGGGGCGATCAGCGGGACGCCTCCGATCCGCTGGGCGTAGTCCTCGGGCGAATCGTTGCCGGGGGCGGGTACCGGTTCGGTTTCCGGAAGGGTCAGCTGTTCGGGGCTCCCCAGCGTTTGCTGTCCCCAGCGGCGTGCGGCCAGGTCGATGATCTCGACGCTGGAGTCCTGTGCCTGCCAGTAACGGGCATCTTCGGGCTGGGCGGTCAGGTAGAAGACCTGGCGGCCGGCCTCGTGGGCCAGTGCTTGCAGGCTTTCGGCCACCGCCCGGAAGCGGTCCGGGTCCGCCGTGCCCAGCGCCTCGTCGAGGATGAGCGGGAGCGCGCTGCGGCCGCGCTCGGCCTCCAGCGCAAAGGCGATGCGTACGGCGAGCAGAAGCTGCATCCGCGTCCCGCTGGAGAGTTCGGTGAGCGCGCGGGTCGCCCCGCTGGCGGTCTCGCGGGCGCTGAATCGGGCCGTGGCATGGGGCGAGAACTGAAGTTCGTATTGATGGCGAGTGAAGCGCTGGAACCACTCCCGGGCCTGACGCAGGGCCGCAGGCTGCACCGCCTGTTCGTGTTCCATCTCGACCTGGTCCAGCAGAAAGTTTCCGGCCGTGGCAAACAGGGCCTGGTCGAGGCGCTCGCTCAGGGCGTCGCGGGCGAGTTCGCGGCGGGCGCGGGCCGATTCCAGCTGGCGTTCATGGCCGGCGCGGTCGATGGCCGCTTCGATGCGGGCGACCTCCTCGCTCAGCCGGTCGCGTTCCCCCGCCTGGTCGCGCAGGGTCTGAAGTTGCGATTCCAGGGGCTCCGCGGCATCGGCCTCGACCGCCTCCAGCAGGTCCGGGCGGTCCTCGAGGTGGCGGCGGCGTTCGCGCTCGCGTTCGCGCACATTACCCAGTTGCACGCTCAGTTCCTGCCAGTCGGGCCATAGCCGCAGCCTCTCGCGCAGGGTCGATTCATCGCCATTCTCCAGGCCGGCGGCTGCGTACAGCGCGGCGATCTGCTCTCGCGTGCGGTTCGTGTCCGCTTGCAGGCGTTCGAGTTCGCGCTGGGCGGCCTTTTCCTCGCGCTGCGCGGTGTCCCGTGCCTGCAGTCGCGCGGCGAGACGGTCCAGGCGCTGAGCCAGGGCATCCGCCGACGGGTTGGGGTCCTGGGGGACCAATGAATACTGGGCGAGAAAGGCCATGATGGGCGCCCGGGTCGCCTCCAGCTCGGCTGTCAGGCGCTCCTGCTCTGCCCGGGCCGCACTAACGGCCTGGCGGGCCCGGTCATGATTCGCGGTCAGGTGGATCCAGCGCTGCAGCGAGGCATTGATGCAGTCGGGGTCGAAGCCGACCTGCCGGGCAATATCCTTCAGGCGCTCCTGTTCCTGCTCGCGGGCGGCGCGCCGCTCTTGCAGTTCGCGTTCGAGTCGAGCGCGGCGCTCCGCCGTTCGTCGCGCGGCCTCCGCAGCTTCCAGGTCGCGCTCCAGGTGGGCCAGGCGCTCGCGGACCGCGTCGGTCTCCCAGTCCGTGGGCGGCTCCAGACCGGTATCGCGGAAGCGTGCCTTGGCCGCCTCGCGGGGTATGCGGTCGGTCGCCGGGCGAGCGGCGATGTAGGCGCCCCAGGCGACCGGCAGCGCGAGTACGGCGAAGGCGGGGTGTACCAGCACCGCCGCGGTGCCAATGGCGCCGCTCGCCGCGAGCAGGGCGATCCCGGCGGCGACCCGGCGCAGGCCGGTCCAGGGGGCGGGACGCGGGGACCCCAGCCAGTGCAGCAGCTCGTCGCGGCCGCGGCGCAGTGTGTCGGGGGTGGGCAGGGCGTCCTCGGTCGGAGGCAGGGAGGCGAGTTCGTCTTCCCGTTGCGTGATGCCGGCCTGCAGCCCGCGCAGGGTCTCCAGGGACTGTTCCACCCCGTGGAGCGTGGCGGGGTCCAGGGCTGGAGCCGCCTCTGGCGTGCCCCCCAGTTCTTCGGTTGCCTGGCGCAGTGTTGCCTGCGCCTCGTGCAGCTCGCTCGTCGCCTGTTCCAGCCCCCTCTCCAGCTCCAGCAGCCTGCGTGCCACGGGGCGTTGATCGTCCACGGAATCCGTATGCAGCTCGGAGTCCGCCAGGCCAGCTTCCTCGCGGCGCTGACGGGCGTCCTCCAGGCGTTCACGGGCCTGTTGTTGTTCGTGTTCCAGGCGCCGCAACTCGTCCTGGAGCGGGGCGAGGCGTTGCAGTTCGTCGCCGCGCAGCCGGTCCAGACCGGGAGGCAAGGCCGCCATCCGGGTCTCCAGATCCCGGTGTTCGCGTCGGGCCCCCAGCAGGTCCAGGGCGCGTTCGTACTGATCGGCCTCGTGGGCGGCGCGCTGGGTCTGCTGGCGTTGCGCCTTCAGCTCGGTCAGGCGCTGTTCGTCGTGCTGCAGGCCGCGTTGCTGCTGGCGGCGTTCGCGCAGTTCCTGTTCCGCGGCCGTCAGCGCCTGAGACTCGCTACGGGCATGGGTCGACTTCAGGGTCAGGTCTTCGCGCAAGGCGGGCAGGTCGTAGCCACCGGCCAGCTCGCGGGCCAGGCGCAGGCCGATCTCCTGCTCGGTGCCGTGGTCGGCGTTCAGCAGGTCCTCGATGCGCAGGGTGTAGCAGTCGATGAAGCGATGATCCGGCAGCGGGGGCGCCTCGACGCGTTCGCCGTTGCGCGACCAGGTCAGGTCGGTCCCCAGCCGATGGGCCTGCAACGGGCCCTGGGCATCGACGAAGGTCGCCTCGATTTGGACTCCGGTCTGGCGCAGTTCCTGGGTATACAGGACGGCCCGCAAGGCGCGCACAAGGCTCGATTTTCCCGAAGCGTTGGGTCCGACCGCCACGTTCACGCCCGGCCCCAGGGCATCCAGACGGAAGCCCGGATGGATGCCCGGCAGGCGGACGATATCCAGTGAGTCCAGTCTCATGCGGCCCTCACGCTTCGCGCTCGCGCTGGAGCAGCAGCTGGTCAAGGGCGTGCAGGGCGGCCGCTTCCAGGTGGCGGGCGATCGCCTCGTCATCCGGGACGTCGGGGGCGAGGGCGCGATAACGCGGGTCATGAATTATCTGGGCGAGCGGATCGCGGGCCTTGTCCAGGAGTTCGCGGCGGGCCGCGTTGTCCGGGCCTTGCAGCAACTGGAGCTTGCGGGCCAGCAAGGCGGCGGGGTCGCTGCCCGCGGCGAGTTCCGCCAGATCCAGGGCGGGCAGGGCCTCCAGGCGCCAGTCGTGGACGAAATACAAACGGCCGCCGAGGTCCTGCGGTGTGGTGCGCGGGTCGTCGGCGTGCAGGCTGCGCTCCAGCGCGTGGCGCTGATCGCTGCGCCCGGTAAAGCGCAGGCGGCAGCCGACGGCCGCAGGTCTGTGGCTCCAGGTCTCCAGCTCGGTATGGAGGGCTTCCAGGGCCTCGGTCACCCGCCGGTGGATATCGGCCGCTTCCTGCAGGCCATCCACGGCGATTTCGAGGGTATGCCAGTACAACGGTGCCAGGGGAATCTGCGCGATCGCGAGGTCGCCGCCCGGGGTAATCTCGAGACACCATGGGCCATGGCGGCCGGGCTCGCCCGGGTCCATGCCGCTCAGGGAGCCCAGATAGCCCATCGGGCGGGGCGCGGCGAGCGGATCGGGGCGGTGGATATGGCCCAGCAGCCAGGCCTCGACCGGGGCCGCTTCCAGGTCGCTGCTGCGCACGGGGGCGTGCGGGCTGCGCGACTGGTCACGGTCGCAGTGCAGCAGCCCGACGGTGGGGCAGTCTGTGGGGGCGGGAAAATCGCCTTCCAGCGGGCTGGTGGTTACGCGCGCTTCGGGGAACGACCAGCCCGCAATCCGCAGGCGCTGTTCAGCATGGCCGCGCAGCTCGCGGGTTTCCCACTGCCCGCCGGCCCCCAGCAGCTCGAAGGCCGGCAGGGATTCGGCCAGTCGTGGCAGGACCTGGACGTCATGGTTGCCGGCGACACCGAGGACCCGGATGCCCGCCTCGGTCAGGCGTTCGACACCCGCCCTCAGGTCGCGGTAGGCCTCGTAGAAGTCGTCCTCCTGTTCGACCACGTCGCCGGCCAGCAGCACTGCGTCGATGCCTTGTTCGACGGCGTAGTCGACGCTGCGGCGCCACGCAGCGGCCGGGCCGAGGTTTGCGATGCCGAGCGCCTCGTCCACCGCGGGCGGGATGCGCGAGGGCTGTCGGCCCAGATGGATATCGCCCACGCACAGGAGCTTCATGGACGCGGGGAGGTGGTCGGGATCATGGGCGCAGTTTGGAAGAATCGCGGACCAAAGCCAATCCCGGAACATGGGATGGGCCCCTTCATCGGTTCTGCCCGGTGGGAGCCTGCTTGCAGGCGAAGCCCCTGCCAGAGTCGGACGCGGGCGGGGGCTTCGCCTGCAAGCAGGCTCCCACCGGTGTGGTGGTGCGCCGAGTCAGGTGTCGATGCCGAGGTGGCGGGGTAGCTGGCCGAGGCGGCCGAGGGTCAGGCAGGGGCGGGGGTGACCGTGTTCCCAGGGGAGAGATTGCGGGTTGAACCAGGCGGCGCGGAAGCCGGCCTGGAGCGCGCCGAGGACGTCCGCCGTGCTGTCGTCCCCGACGTGCAGGATGGCGTCGGGCGCCATCCCCGCATGCTTGCGGGCCTGGTCGAAGATATGCGGATCGGGCTTGGCCGCACCCGCTTCGCCGGCGGCGATGGCGAAGTCGAAGTACTGCCCGAGGGGCGTGCGGAAGACATCGGCATTGCCGTTGCTGATCGCGCCCAGGCGGAAGTGACGCGACAGCGTCGTCAGCACACTTTCGGCTTCGGGATAGGGCGTGACCTCGTTGCGTGCCTCCCAGAACACCTGGAAGCCTTCGCTCGAAAGGTGGTCCGGACAGCAGCCACAGGAATCGGCCAGTTCGCGCAGCCAGCGCTTGCGCAGGCGGGTCAGGTCGTGGCGCTCGTGGTCGGGGGCCGCGCGCATGAATGCCGTGCGCTCCTGGATCAGGTCGTCTGGATCAAAGCGTTCGCAGACCGCCGGGGCATGCTCGCGCAGCCAGGCATAGAAGCGCGCCTCGGCGTGGTGGATGACCGGCATCACCGGCCACAGGGTGTCGTCGAGGTCGAACGTCAGGCAGCGGATACGGTCCGGATCGAGGGGCGCGGGTCCGCGTGGTCCGCTTGCAATGGAATGATTCATTAGCATAAGAGTAGCGTGGGGCCGGGTTGCATCGGATATTCGGATAACGACGCTGGGGGTACTCGAGCCCTCTGTTCGAGTCGGCTTGATAGGGTGAGGGGGTACCAAGTGATTCGGGTCGAGGAGGTGGTTCGGGATGCGCAACGAGAGCGATTCGATGGTCTGGCCCCGCTACGGCCTGGCGCAGCGGGTGTTGCACTGGCTGGTGGCGGTGCTGGTGCTGGGGGCAGTGGGCCTTGGCGGGACGATCGGCTGGTTCGGCTTCGAGGGCCTGCAGGCGCGCTTCGGCGAGGCGACGACCAACACCATCTACACCTGGCACAAGAGCTTCGGGGTGCTGATCCTGGCCTTGATGCTGGTGCGGATCGGACTGCGGATCCGGCGCGGCAAGCCCGGCTATGCGGTGGACCTTGCCCGGTGGCAGCGAGTCGGGTCGGAGGCGGTGCACGGGCTGCTCTACGTGTTGCTGATCGCGATGCCGGTGATCGGGTGGTGGGGAACCGCGGCCGGGGGGTATCCGGTGCAGCTGGGGCCATTGATCCTTCCGGGGCTGTTCCCGGAGAACGAGGCGCTTTCGGAGACCCTGTTTGCCTGGCATCAGGCCCTGGGAAGGGTGACCTTGATCCTGGTCGTGGGACACGTGGCGGCCGCGCTGTACCACTGGCGTGTGCGCCGTGACGGGGTGATGCAGCGCATGACCTTCGGCCGGACCCGACACTGAGCCCGGGGCCTGAATGACCCGACTGCTGCTGACGCTGGTTGCGCTGAATGCGGTGCTGCTTGCCCTGGAGATCCCGCGCCATGCGGGGCTCGGCCCGTACGGGCTGGCCTGGGAGGCCGTGTTGCTGGTTGGCCTGTTCGCCCTGCTGCCGGCTGGAAGGCTCGCCCGGAGCCTGGCCTGGCTGATCGGTGCAGTACTCCTGGCTCTGGTGGTCCTGGCGTTGTTCGATGCCCTGACGCGCGCGAGCCTGACCCGGCCGTTGAATGTGGTGCAGGACTGGGTGCTGCTGGATGCGGTGTACCGACTGGTGACCGGCAATCTCGGGGCATTCACCACGGGGCTGCTGGGACTGGTGCTGGCAGTGGGGCTGGTAACGGTCGTCTGGGGTGCGAGCCGCGGGCTGCACGCACTCGCAAGAACAGCGCCGGATCATCGCGGGCATCCCCGGGTTCCGTCATTCGTGGCCCTCGGACTGCTTCTTGTGGGGCTGGCGGGTACGCTGGCCGCCATGCGCGGGGTGGCCCCACCGGCGACGGCGGCGCCGGGTTTTGGCCTGGTTCAGCAGCAGGTCATGGCGGGGCAGGCGGCCATTGCCGAGAACCGGCGCTTTCGTACGCAGCTGGAGGCGACCCGCGAGCAGGCCCAAGGGCGGCCGTTCCCGGGTCTCGATGGCATCGATGTGATCCTGGGGCTGGTGGAGTCCTACGGGGTCTCCACGGTGTTCGACGAGCGCTACGCGCCGGTGATCGTGCCCGTCCTCGACCAGGTCGGCGACGACCTGGAGGCGGCTGGATTGCACGTGGTGACCGGTGTACTGGAGGCCCCGATCGCCGGTGGGCAGTCCTGGCTGGCGCACGCCTCGCTGCTGTCCGGCCTGCAGGTCCGGTACGCGGGGCATTACGACGCGCTACAAGCCGAACCGCGTGATACGCTCGTACAGGACTTCCAGGCTACCGGGCATCGGACGGCCATGCTCGCCCCGGCGATCCAGCTCGACTGGCCGGAGGGGCGCTGGTTCGGCTGGGATCGGATCGTCGACAAGCACGACTTCGACTACGCGGGCCCACCATTTTTCTGGGTGACGATGCCGGACCAGTACACCTGGTCGTTCTTCGAGGAACAGGTGCGGGCGTCGAGCGATGCGCCGATCTTCGCCATGCTGGCGCTGGTGAGTTCGCATGCACCGTGGACGCCGATCCTCCCCGTGATGGAAGACTGGGACACGATCGGCGACGGTGGGGTGTTTCACGAATGGGCCGGGAAGGGGCCGCCCCCGGAGCGCTTGTGGCGGGACTTTGATCGGGTGCGCGAGTACTACGCGGAGTCGGTGCGCTATTCGCTGGAGGTCACCGGAGCCTATGCGGCGCGCCATGTCGATGACCAGACGCTGTTCTTCATGCTCGGCGATCATCAGCCGGCCGCCCTGGTCACTGGCCAGGACACGAGCTGGGCGGTTCCGGTGCACGTGATATCGGGTGATCCCGCGCTACTCGAGCCGTTCCTCGAGCGTGGTTTCGTTCCCGGCATGCAGCCGCCAGGCGAACACGCCGACTACGGCTTCGACGCCCTTCGGGGCTGGATGCGCGATGCCTTCGGCGCGTCCTCCAATGTAGATGGGTGACTCCGCCTTTTTGCCGCCGGTGGAGCGTTCTAGCTGTCCGGCCCTACCACGACCTTGATTCTGCATCCGGTTTACGCAGTGGCTTCGGCTGGCCACCTGCCCTGCTGTGGCTAGGCGTCGTTCGTCATCCGGTGTTTGCGGTGGCCTCGCCCCGGCCACCTGCCTTGTGGTGGCTGGTCCTGGTTCGGCTTCGGTGTTTACGTGCCTTCGGCCCGCATACTGCCCGGCGCTGACTCGCCAGCGCACCCCGAGGTACTTTCTTGCTTGCCCAAGAAAGTACCCAAAGAAGGGCACCCGACTATTCGCCCGGGAACCTTGCGGAGGACGCGTCAGGCCGGCGGCGCCGAACTCGCTGCGCCTTCGGCTTCGCTCAGACATGCGGCGCCTTCTCCCGGCCTGCCACGCCCTCCGCAAGGGGCGAATAAACGGGGGGATAAGGTCAAAACCAGCGGTGCCCGAACCCTTGTGCCCAAGAGTCGTCCCCGGTGGCGAGAACACCCCCCGGCGCCCGCCACGCGGGCGCGGCACGCGAGGGCCAAAGGCCCAGCGTGCCGATGAGGCCAGAACACCCGGTTCACGGCCACAGGCACTGCCTTTCGGCCTGTAATTGTCTTGACCTTCGCGCCCCCGTTTGTCGCGCCGAGTGGAGAGGGCTTTCGCGGGAAACAAGGCGCCGCATGTCTGAGCGGAGCCGAAGGCGTAGCGAGTTCGGCGCCGCCCGCGAAAGCCCTCGGAGCGAGGGAAACCCCGGCCCGCGCAGCGGGCCGGGGTCGCGACAGTCGGGTGTGTTTCTTGGTTACTTCTTTGCACAAGCAAAGAAGTAACTCGCGGCGCGCTCGCGAGTGAGCGCCTGGCAGGACGCCGGGGCAAAGCCACCATAAACACGAACGCCGGATCCAGGTCCAGCCATTCCCGGGCGGGACGCCGGACCGAAAGCACGCAAACACCGGAGGATTAACCGGGACCAGCCACAACAAGGGAGGCGGCAGGTCGAAGGCACGGAAACGTGCGAGGGTGAAGAAAACCGGCTCCCGAGCCAGCGGCGGCGAAAGCCGGTCGGGCTAGAAGTTTTCGGTGGAGGTGAACAGGCCGACGCGGAGGTCGTGGGCCTCGTAGATCGGGCGGCCGTCGACCTTGACGATGCCGTCGCCGATGCCGAGGACCAGCTTGCGCGAGATCACCCGTTTCATGTCGATATGGTAGGTGACCTTCTTCGCGGTGGGCAGGACCTGGCCGGTGAACTTGACCTCGCCGACGCCGAGGGCGCGGCCGCGGCCCGGGTTGCCGAGCCAGGCCAGGTAGAAACCGACCAGCTGCCACATCGCGTCGAGGCCGAGGCAGCCGGGCATCACCGGGTCGCCGGGAAAGTGGCAGGCGAAAAACCAGAGGTCGGGGTTGATATCCAGCTCGGCGATCATTTCACCCTTGCCGTACTGGCCCCCGTCGCTGTTGATCTCCGTGACCCGGTCCATCATCAGCATGTTGGGGACCGGCAACTGGGCGTTGCCCGGGCCGAACATGTTGCCGTAGCCACAGGCCAGGAGTTCGTCGCGATCGTACTGGTTCTTCTGCATGGGAGCGCCGCTCGGGGAAAAGGCCGGTATTGGACCGAAACCCGCGCGCAAAAGCAATTGCGGCGGGGTTCGACGGCGCGCTGATGACCGTGTCTCAGGCGTCGGATGGATACCGTAGCAGTTCCGCGAGGGTGAAGAAGCGATCGCCCCTGAGATAGCCGGCCTGGATTTCGGCGATCAGTGCACCGGGACGGCCCTGGTCGTCGCGTTCGGCGACCCAGGGGGTGGGGACCGTATCCAGGATATGGGTGCAGGCCAGGCGCCCGTCTTCCAGGTGACTGGCGTGGACCTCGCCGGTGCGCCGGTGGCGGAAGGCCGGGAGCCAGCCGGCCGTGAAGCCGGCGTCCAGCCAGGCGGGGTTCTCGCTGCGTGCCGGTTCGGGTGCCGGCATGAGGTCGAGGCTGAGCATCGCGAGGTCTCCGGGGATTTAATCCGGGTATCGGCGCGGACGAGGCAAACTTGAGCGTGATCGGCCCGGCGTGGAGGCGAGAACCGGAACGATTCGACATAATCAGGCAACCGGTTGGTGGGGCCCGGAGTTGCGCGCGAGGTGGCGGGCACGGACCATGCCTGAAAGAACAACAAACGAGGGGGAGTCGTGGCCGTCACTGTTTTGCTGTGGGTGCTGGGGGTTGTGGTCGCAATCGTGGTGCTGGACCTGGCACGGCGGCCCTTGCGGCGCTTGCTGGTGGGGCTCACGGGCGGGGTAACCCGCCTGGTTTGCGCCCTGCGGCGTCAGGTGTTGCACCTGCGCGACGCGACCCAGCGCTGGCATCACGCACATCTGGCCCGGCTGGAGGCCGAACGCGTTCATGTGGCGGTCCATGCCCTGGAGCGGCGTTACGCCCGTCTGGTGGGCCATGACCTGGCCGAGATCCCCGATCTGCGCCAGCAGGTCCACGAGACGCTGCGAGAGTTGGAAGATGCCTATGTCCGCGACGAGGGGCGCCTGTCCGCCGAGCCGGGGTGGGTCAGCCGGCTGGAGGCGCTCGTCAGTACGCCGGTGAGTGACAGCCCGCAGGGGCAGCGCCTGGCGCAGGACATGCAGGAAACGGTGCTACGGATTGCCCGTCTGGGCATGGAGGAGCACCGGCAGACAGCGCGGGGCTTGTTGTCGGCCCGCCGGCGTCTGGAGGCCCCTTTGCAGGAGCTCACCGGGCGACTGGAGCAGGTGCATCGGCGGCTGGCGGATCTGCAGCGCCAGGGCGAACGTCTGGATAACGGTTTGACTCGCTTCGAGAGCCGCGACCATCCGGCGCAGCGTCATTTGCCGGCGTATGCCCAGGCCGGTAGTCAGTGGCTGCTGGGCGCGGCCGGGCTGGTGCTGACCGGCGTCGCGGTGGTGGTGTACCAGCGGTTGTTCGATCCGGCCCTGAGTGCGCAGTTTCCGGGGTCGATGGAGACCGGTGGTATGGCCTTCCCGGACCTGGTGGTCGCACTTCTGCTCGGGGGCGCGGCGGTCTGCGGCTGGTTGCTGGCCGAGGCCCGGGGCGTTTCGCGACTCCTGCCGCAGGCCCTGATGGACGGGAGCGAAGGCGTACGCCGTGCCCTGGTGCTGGTGGCTGCGGTCACGCTGGCTGCAGTGGCGCTGGTGTCGGGCTTTGGCGGGTTTCATCTGGAGTGGGTGGTGTATCGGCAGGAACTGCTGGACACCCTGCTGGCGGGGGATGCGGCGCCTCCGGCGACGCTGGATCTGTTCGAACAGTCCGTGGGGGCGATCCTCGGCCTCGTCATTCCCTTGATTGTGGCGCTGGCACCGATCTGGCTGGTGAGTGTTCTTCAGGCGACGCGCGTGATGCTGGGCGGGCTCGTCAGTCTGCTGCTCGCGGTGCTCGCCGGAATCCTGTACCTGCTGGCGGTTACGGCGGCGCAGGTCCGGCGACTGGTGCCCGTGGCCTTTGATCTGCTCACGTTCCCCGCGCGAGTGGTGCGCGAGCGATTCATGTGAGGCGTTATGTGAACTCGATCAACCCCTGGTGCGACGTGGCGCGCGCCCGGTCTGTGCCGCTGTAGAATGCGGCGCGGTTGTTCCCTGATGAATCAAGAGATGGCAGCAGACATGACGATGAGTGGGTGGCCGATGCGCGCGATGATGCTGATCCTGGGCGGACTGCTGATGGTGGCCTGGAGCGGCGCGGCCGCTCAGCAGACGCGGTACGTGAGTGAGGAACTGGAAGTGGGGGTGCGTGGTGGTCCCTCCACCCAGAACCGCATTGTGAGTGCCGTGCGGGCGGGGCAGCCCTTGACGGTGCTGGAAGCCTCCGGCGATGGCTGGAGTCGGGTGCGCCTGCCCAGCGGCAACGAGGCGTGGATCCTGACGCGCTACCTGCAGGACGAGCCGCATTCCCGCGAACGCCTGGCCGAGGTCGAGGCCGAGCTGGCCGAGATCCGTTCCGGCGCCGACGACCAGGAGGGTCGGATCGCGGAGCTGCTGGACCGGCGCAACGAACTGACCACCGAGCGCGACGAACTCCAGGCCCGGATCGCGGACATGGAGTCGGAACTGGAAGAACTGCGGGATATCGCGTCGCGCCCGCAGGAGATCCAGCGCGAGAACCGGCGGCTGGAGCAGGAGCTGATCGAGGCCCGCGACTCGGCCGACGACTATCGTCGACAGGTCGAGGTGATGCAGGCGGACAGCCAGCGCAAGTGGTTCATGACCGGCGCCCTGGTCACCGTGGGTTCGGTGATCCTGGGTATCATCCTGACCCGTATCCCGACGCGCCGGCGCCGCAGCGACTGGGTCTGATCGGGATTTCGGCCCTCCGGCAAGGGATCGTCGTGAGGAACATCGCGTTTCTTGCGCGGTCCCACCCAAGTCAGTAGGCTTCCGCGACCGTTCGAGACCGGCACGCGATACCCAAGCCTGTCCGAATTCTGTACGACGGAACGATTCTTCATGCGTGGCCACCGGCCGCGCCCTTGGCCCGGAACCAAAAGGACTGAGCTGGCCGGATGCTCTACGCGATTCTGTCAACGTTCTTGGTCGCGGCGATCGCCCCCGCGGTCCACCGCCTGACCGGCCGTGCCAGCGGCTGGGTGCTGGGCCTGTTGCCGGCCGCGCTGTTCGTCTATTTCCTCAGTTTCCTGCCGGCGGTCTCCAGCGGCGAGTCCATCGTGCTCGCCTGGCCGTGGCTGCCGGGGCTGGATATCCAGCTCTCGTTCCTGGTGGATGGTCTGTCGCTGCTGTTTGCGCTGCTGATCTCGGGCATCGGCTTCTTCATCGTCACCTATGCCGGGCGCTACCTCGAGGGGGATCGCGACCTCGGGCGTTTCTACGTGATCATCCTCGCCTTCATGGGCTCCATGCTGGGGCTGGTGCTGGCGGACAACCTGGTCGCGATGTTCGTGTTCTGGGAACTGACCAGCATCACGTCCTACCTGCTGATCGGTTACAACCACGAGAACGCGGACGCCCGGAAATACGCCCTGCAGGGCCTGTTCGTCACCGTGGGCGGCGGCCTGGCGCTGCTGGCCGGGATCATCATGCTGGCGATGGCCGGTGGTTCCTGGGAGCTGTCCGAGATCCTCAACAATGGCGACGTGGTGCGCGAGCATGCGCTCTACCTGCCATTGCTGATGCTGATCCTGCTCGGGGCATTCACCAAGTCGGCGCAGGTCCCGTTCCACTTCTGGCTGCCGCGCGCGATGGCGGCGCCGACGCCGGTTTCCGCCTACTTGCACTCCGCCACCATGGTGAAGGCCGGCGTGTACCTGCTGGCGCGCCTGAATCCGTCGCTGGGCGGCACCGACATCTGGTTCACCACGCTGGCGCTGTTCGGCGCGGTGACCATGTTCACCGGGGTCTTCCTGGCGTTCCGCTCGACCGGCGTGAAGAAGGTGCTGGCGTACTCCACCGTGATGGCACTGGGCACGCTGACCATGCTGATCGGCATTGGTACCGAGACCGCGCTGATGGCGGCGATGGCCTTCCTGCTGGCGCATTCGCTGTACAAGGGCGCGCTGTTTATGGTCGCCGGCATTCTCGACCACGAGGCCGGGGCGAAGGACTTCCTGCAGACCGGGGGGCTGCGCAGCGCGCTGCCGGTGACGGCGGCGTTCGCGATCCTCGCGGCACTGTCGCTGGGGGGCGTGATCCCGCTGTTCGGCTTCGTCGCCAAGGAACTGATGCTGGAGGCGGTGCTCGATGCGCCGAGCCTGGGCGGCATCCTCGCCCTGCTGGCGGTGCTGACCGCGATCCTCGGGGTCGCGGTGGCCGCGATCGTGGGTATCCGCCCCTGGTTCGGACCCAAGGTGGAGACGCCGAAGACGCCGCACCATGACGCCCCGGTGGCCATGCTCGCCGGCCCGGCGGTGCTCGCGAGCCTGGGCCTGATCTTCGGTCTCGGCCCGGGGCTGGCGGACGAAGGCCTGATCAACGCCGCGGCGGCCAGCGTGCAGGGCGCGCCGGTGGACGGCTACCTGGCGCTGTGGCACGGGGTCAACTGGCCACTGGCGATCTCCGCGTTCAGCCTGGTCGCCGGTGGCGTGCTGTACTGGCGCTGGGAGCAGGCGCGCCGCGCGCTGGCGTGGGTGGACCGTGCCGCCGAATACGGCCCGGAGAAGGGCTACTTCAAGATGATGGACGGCCTGGTGGCGCTGTCCGAATGGCAGACCCGCGTGCTGCAGAACGGCTACCTGCGCTATTACGTGATTGTGATCGTCGCGATGACCGCGGGTCTGGTCGGGGTGACGGCGCAGCTGTTCGGCGTCGGTGTGGGCGGCCTCGACTGGGCCGCGCTGCAGATCCACGAGGTCGCGATCCTGGCGATCCTGGTGGCGTCCATGCTGTTCGCGGTGCTGACCCGCTCGCGACTGGGCGCGGTGGCGGCGCTGGGCTCGCTGGGCTTTACCGTGGCCCTGGTCTACGTGCTCTACAGCGCGGCGGATGTCGGCATCACCCAGGTGCTGGTCGAGACCCTGACCGTGATCCTGCTGGTGCTGGTACTGTTCCGCCTGCCGGGCTTCCTGAACCTGTCGTCCACGGCGCTGCGCGTACGCGATGCCGGTATCGCGCTGGTGATGGGTGGCATGATCACGCTGCTGATCCTGAGCACCCTGGATGCGCGCCTGTTCCCGTCGATCTCGCAGTACTTCATCGACGAGTCGGTGCCCTCCGGTTACGGCCGCAATATCGTCAACGTGGTCCTGGTGGACTTCCGTGCGCTGGACACGCTGGGCGAGATCTTCGTGCTGGCGCTGGCGGCGATCGGGGTGTACGCGATGCTGCGTTTCCGCGCGGAGGACCGCCGATGAACATGCATTCCCTGATCCTGCGCACCGCGGGGCATTTCCTGCTGCCGCTGCTGCTGCTGTTCTCCGTGTTCCTGCTGCTGCGCGGTCATGACGAACCGGGCGGCGGCTTCATCGGCGGTCTGGTCGCGGCCGCGGCGATCGTGCTGTACCTGTTCTCGATGGATATCCAGTCGGCGCGCAAGGTGCTGCGCGTGGACCCGCGCGACGTGCTGGGCGTTGGCATGGTGCTGGCCGTGATCAGCGCGATCCCCGGGGTGTTCCGCGGGGAGGCCTTCTTCACCGCCCAGTGGTGGGAGTTCACCGCGCCGCTGTTCGGCGAGATGAAGCTCTCCACTGTGCTGATCTTCGATATCGGGGTGTACCTGGTGGTAATCGGGTCCGTGCTGACCATCATGCTGAACCTCGCGGAGGCGGAAGACTGATGGAAGTCGTCATGGCCTTTGTGGTGGGCGGCCTGTATGCCGCGGCCATCTACATGATGCTGCGCCGCTCGATCGTGAAGCTGGTAATCGGGCTGGTGCTGCTGTCGAATGCGGCCAATCTGCTGATCTTTACCGTAGCGGGCATGACCTCCGGTGCGCCGCCGCTGATCGCGCCGGGCGACACTGTGCCCGAGGGGATATCCGCCGATCCGCTGGCCCAGGCCGTGGTGCTGACCGCGATCGTCATTGGCTTCGGGGTGCTGGCGTTTGCCGTGGTGCTGATTCACCGCGCCTACGAGGTGGTTCAGGCCGATGACATGGACCAGATGAAGGACACTGATCGATGATGATGTCGGTGGCCCTTCCGGTCGTGCTGCCGCTGCTGTTCGGCGCGCTGTCGGTGATGTTCTGGCGCTCGCACTTCGCACAGCGCTCGCTTGGTGTGCTGGGCACCGGCGCAATGCTGGCGGTCTCCGTCTGGCTGCTGGCGGATACCTGGGAGCACGGCCATGTGGTGATGGAGATGGGCTCCTGGCCCGCTCCGTTCGGGATCGTGCTGGTCTCCGACATGCTGGCCGCGATCATGGTGGTGCTGACCGGGATCATCGGCTTTGCCACCGCGCTCTATTCGCTCTCCGGCATCGGCAAGATGTCGGAGAAGTTCGGCTACTACCCGCTGCTCCATCTGCTGCTGGCGGGGGTGAACGGCGCCTTCCTGACCGGCGACATCTTCAACCTCTACGTGTGGTTCGAGGTGATGCTGGTCGCCTCCTTCGCGCTGCTGATCCTGGGCGGGGAGCGCGCGCAGATGGAGGGGGCGATCAAGTACGTCACCCTGAACCTGCTGTCGTCGATGATCTTCCTGACCGCGATCGGCCTGACCTACGGGCTGACCGGTACGCTGAACATGGCGGACATCGCGGACAAGCTGGCCACGGTGGAGGACACCGGTCTGATCACCGTGATCGCGATGCTGTACCTGGTCGCGTTCGGGGTGAAGGCGGCGGCGTTCCCGTTCTTCTTCTGGCTGCCGGCCTCCTATCACACGCCCAAGGTCGCGGTCTCCGCGCTGTTCGCGGGCCTGCTGACCAAGGTCGGGGTGTACGCGCTGTATCGCGTGTTCACGCTGATCTTCAATCAGGACGTGGACTATACCCACGAGATCCTGCTGTGGGTGGCGGCCGCCACCATGCTGACCGGCGTGCTCGGGGCGGCGGCGCACTACGAATTCCGGCGCATCCTGTCGTTCCACATCATCAGCCAGATCGGCTACATGATTATGGGGCTGGCGCTGTTCACGCCGCTGGCGCTGGTCGGCGGGGTGTTCTACATCATGCACCACATCATCGTGAAGGCGAATCTGTTCCTGATCAGCGGGATCACCTTCGTGATGAAGGGGACCCACGAGCTGAAGCAGATGGGCGGGATCTACCGCACGAACCCGATGCTGGGCGTCCTGTTCCTGATTCCGGCGCTGTCGCTGGCGGGGCTGCCGCCGCTGTCCGGCTTTTTCGCCAAGTTCATCATCATCCGCGCCGGCATCGAGGCCGAGGCGTACTGGGTGGTGGCGGTCGCGCTGGTGGTGGGGCTGCTGACCCTGTACTCGATGATCAAGATCTGGGCCGAGGTGTTCTGGAAGGCGCAGCCGGAGGGCGTGGAGACCGATGACGTGACCTCCGGTCCGATGATCTGGATGTGGATCCCGGTGATCATGCTGGCACTGATGACCGTGGCCATCGGCCTGTACGGCGAGCCGATCTACCAGATGGCTTTGATGTCGGCCGAACAACTGCTGGATCCGTCGCAGTATATTGAAGCGGTCCTCGGGGAGAGTCGCCCATGATCGCGCTGACCTGGAATATCGCGCTGGCCCTGATCTGGGTCTTTTTGACCGGGACGTTTACGACCGGGAACCTGCTGGTAGGCTTCTTCCTCGGCTACGTGCTGCTGGCGTTTGCGCTGCGCGACAAGCCCGGGTTTTCGAGTTACGCGCGGCGGGTGCCGAAGTTCATCGCCTTTATTGGCTACTTCCTGTGGGAGCTGTTCCTGTCCAACCTGAAGGTGGCCTACGACGTGATGACGCCGACCCACCACATGGTGCCGGGCGTGATCGCATTCCCGCTGGATGCCGAGACCGATGGCGAGATCACCATTGTCGCCAACCTGATCTCGCTGACCCCGGGGACGCTGAGCCTCGACGTGTCCACCGACAAGAAGGTGCTCTATATCCACGTGATGTATATCGAGGATCGGGAAGAGGTGATCCGCTCGATCAAGTACCTGGAACATCGGGCCCTGGAGGTCCTGCGCTAGATGTTCGATATCGCCATCATCGCTGCCAACGTCCTGCTGAGCATCGCGCTACTGCTGGGGTTCTGGCGGCTGTACCTGGGGCCGACGCTGCCCGATCGCGTGGTCGCGCTGGAACTGATCGCATCGCTGACGATCGGCTTCATCGCGGTGTACGTGATCTCCAGCGGGCGCACCCCGTTCATTGATGTGGCCATGGTGCTGGCGCTGACCGCGTTCCTCGCGGCGGTCGGGTTTGCCCGCTATCTGGAGAAAGGGGGGCACCGGGACGATGACTGAGTTCTTCACGGGGCTGTTTCTGGTGGTGGGTGCCGCGTTCATGGTGGTGGCGGCGCTGGGCCTGGTACGCATGCCGGACCTCCCGATGCGCTTGCATGCCACGACCAAGGCGGGGGTGCTGGGCGCTGGCCTGATGATGGTCGGGGTAGCGGTGTACTTCGGCGACGGTGGCGTGACGACCCGGGCCGTGGCGGTGATCGGTTTCCTGTTGTTGACTGCTCCGGTGGCCGCGCACGCGATCGGACGCGCCGGCTATTTCGTCGGTGTGCCGCTGTGGGAACACAGCAAGACCGACGAGCTGAAGGGACGCTACGACGAGAAGACTCACACCCTGTCTTCGCCGCCGGAGATGCACGAGCCCGAGGATCAGGACGACGCATCGCGCTGAGACCGATGCTTTTCGGTATACCCAGCGAGCCCCGTGGCCATGCCGCGGGGTTCGTTCGTTTGGGGCCGGCGCGGCCGGGGCGAGAGGACACCCATCTGCGTTCGGAGGCCATGCGGTCACCCGGCCGGGGTGAAGCGCAGAGCCGGGATCTCCGGCGTCAGAAAGAGCCCGGATGCTTGAGATGACCCCCGGTTCAGCACACCCCAAACATCGTAGGAGCCTGCTCGCAGGCGAAGCCCCTGCCAAAGTCAGACGTGGTCAGGGGAATTCGCCTGCAAACAGGCTCCTGCAGGGCGCTATGGAGGCGCGACCAGGGCGGCCGACAAAAAAGCCGGGGCGTTAGGCCCCGGCAATGGGTACAGTCGTTGGAGAGACGACAGTTCCTTGTTCCGGGATCGCTCCCGGCATGCAGCCGTCAGGCCGCGTGGGTTTCCTTGGCCTCGCGGGCGGCCTTGGCCTGTTCCGGGTCGTAGGCCGCGCCGGACCAGAGCATCTCGTAGGCGATCTCCTCGTTCCCGTTCTCGCACAGTTCCAGGACCTGCTGGAACAGGGGCTGGAAGGTCTCGCTCTGATGCGACGCCTCGTGTTCCTCGAAGCTGTTCCAGAAGGTAATGATCAGCGCTTCCTTGTCCTTCATCGGGCTCTCGACCGCCTGGCCGATCGTCGAGCCCTCGTTGGAGACCGCGCCGGAGTTCAGGGCCACAAAGCCGCCCACGAACCCGGTATCCGAGTGATAGGTCTTCACGTTCTCGCAGAGGACCGCGACACGCTCCTGCAGGTCGTCGATGGTGTATTCCGGCTTTAGGATCACGCGATTGATGGTGACCACGCCGTCGGCCGGGAAGTTGTTGATCAGCTGGCTCATGACGTCCTCCTTTTGCAGGGGAAGGGTGCCCGTGGGCACGGGATAGTCATTCAGTTAGTAAGCAACTTCTAATCGAAGTTCCCGAGTAGATTACTCAGGAATTAATCTTCCTCCCAAAATCACCCAAAAACCGGAGGGCCCGATCGTGGGTGCCCTGTCGGAATGGGTGCGCCGGAATGCGCGCGCCGCAGAGGGGAAGGGCAGCCTGACCAGGGGATTGCGTGAGGTCGCCGGATCCTATAGCGTTCATTCCAACGAATATTGGAATGAACGCTATGTCGGGTAGAGACCTCAAGAATTTGCTGTACGAGCAGGTGGCCCGCATTGCCCGGGCTGCGGCCAGTCCGAAGCGGCTGGAGTTGATCGAAGTCCTGGTGCAGGGGGAAAAGAGCGTCGAGCAACTGGCAGCCGATGCGGAGATCAGCGTGAAGCTGACCAGCGCCCACCTGAAGGAACTGCGCCAGGCGCGGCTGGTGGAGGCCCGGCGTGAGGGTCGGCGCATGTTCTATCGCCTGGTGGACCGGCATGTTGCCGATTTCTGGGTGATGCTGCGCGGTCTGGCGGAGGAGCGTCTGCTGGAGCTACAGGCCGCTACCCGCGAGCTCGCCGAAGGCCCGGGCGAGCTGGCCCCGATGGCCGGGCCCGAGCTGCTGGAACAGGCCCGCCGTGGCGAGGTCATCGTGCTGGATGTGCGGCCGGGTATGGAATACGCGAATGCCCATCTTCCCTATGCCCGCTCCATCCCGGTCCATGAACTGCGCGACCGGCTGGGCGAGTTGCCGGCGGATCGGCCGGTGGTGGCGTACTGCCGAGGCCCGTACTGCCTGATGGCGAGCGAGGCCGTGGAGGTCCTGGGCCAGTACGGCTTTCACGCGACCCGGCTCGAGGACGGCGTTGCCGAGTGGCGCTACCAGGGGCTGCCCCTGGAAACGGTGGATCACAACGACACGGAGCGCACGACGTGACAGACCATCACAAGGCCGCGGAGGCCTATGCCCACCTGACGCACGGCATCCGCGAGAATCTCGGACAGTTCGGGCAGCAGTTGATCCAGGTCTTCTTCGTCGGCTTGACGATCGGCATGATGCGCACGGTCGTGCCGGCGCTGGCGGAGAGCGAGTTCGGCGTGGCCGAGGGCTCGTTCATGCTGCTGACCGCGTTTGTGGTCGCCTTCGGGGTGGTGAAAGGCGCGCTCAATTTCGTCGCCGGGCGCCTGTCCGAGCGGCTGGGGCGCAAGACGGTCCTCATGCTGGGCTGGATTGCGGCGATTCCGATCCCGTTCATGATCCTCTACGCCCCGTCCTGGAGCTGGATCGTGGCGGCGACCGTGCTGCTGGGCGTGAACCAGGGGCTCGCGTGGTCGATGACCCAGACTGCGAAGATGGACATCACCCGTGCCGACGAGCGCGGCTTCACCATGGGGATGAACGAGTTCTCCGGGTATGTCGGGGTCGCTGTCGCGGGGATCGTGACCGGCTACATGGCGGCCGCGTTCGGCCCGCGCATGGGCCTGCTGATCTTCGGCCTGGTGGTGATTGCGCTGGCGATCGTGATGACCGCGGTGTTCGTGCGCGAGACGCTGGAGTGGGCCAAGGCAGAGGGTGCGCGGCATGCGGCCGGTCAGTCCACCGGTCCGGTTCCGCGTTATCCGAAGAACATCGCCGACACGCCCACCACCTGGGAGGTGTTTACCCTGATGTCCTGGCGCGACCGGCGTATGGCCGCATTCAGCCAGGCCGGGCTGGTCGAGAAGTTCGTGGATGCCCTGGTCTGGGTGTTCTATCCGGTGTTCCTGTACCAGCAGGGGCTCAGCCTGGCGGCGATCGGCTGGGTGGTCGGAATCTACGGCTTCGTCTGGGGTGGCTCGCAGTTCATGACTGGGCGCCTGTCGGACCACATCGGGCGCCGCCAGCCGATCATCTGGGGGATGTGGATCTGTGGTGGCGGGGTGGCCCTGACGCTGCTGGGCGACGGCGTGCTGTGGTGGTCGTTCGCGGCGGCCGTGACCGGGTTCGGTATGGCGCTGCTGTACCCGAACCTGAGTGCCGCAGTGGCGGATATCGCGCACCCCAACTGGCGAGGATCGGCGATCGGGACCTACCGCTTCTGGCGTGATCTCGGCTACGGCGTGGGTGCGCTCGGGCTGGGCATCGTGGCCCACCTGGGCGGCTCGGTCGTGTGGGGCTTCTGGTTTGTGGTGGTCGCGATGTTTCTCTCCGGGGCCCTGGTCTGGTGGTGGGGCGAGGAGACCCACCCGCGGTTGAACCCGGACGACTGACCGGCCACTGGCGCCGGCGGGGAGGGCCGCGGGGCGCGCTACCAGCGCGCCTTGTTCCACATCTCCGGGTTGGCCCAGAAGCGGGCGTTCAGCCAGTCGGGGGTCAGCTTGTAGTCGTACAGGCTGGTGCGGTAGACCGTGTGGTCCGGTGCGGCGGTCTCGGCCTCCGGATCATGACGAAAGCCCAGGGCGAGGAAATCGTTCAGGTCCCAGCGTTCGTCGTCCCTCCGGTGCAGGATCAGGACCTCGTCGGCCCAGCGATCGCGCAGTCCGCCCAGTAGCCGCTGACCGGTCGCGAGGTCGAGCCCGCTCAGCGTGTCCAGTAGCAGGACCAATGGCACACGCGCCTCCGGCGGGTGCTCGAGAAACGCTTCCACCGTTTCGAGTTCCGCACCCCGCGGGCTTTCGATGTTTGCGGCGTCGGTCACCAGCACGACGGCGCACCCGTCGCGCAGGCGCCTTGGCAGGTGGCGGCGCAGGGCCTCGATGTCGATCAAATGATCCTCCTTCGGCATGTTCGTGACCCCGCTTCGGGGCTTCGTTCGTTATACTCTAAAGCCTCTCACAGCCCATTGCGGACCCGTCAGAAGGAACCCTCTCCATGTCCAAGGAACTGCTGACCGAATTTCTCTCCAAGCACCCGATCTCCGCGTCGCTGACACCGGCCGAGGTCGAGGTCCTGCTCCAGTACCTGGAGGTGGTGGAGACGCACCACAAGCAGGTGATCGCCGATATCGGCGAGGTCGGGGAGTCGCTGTTCTTCGTGGTCAGCGGGACCGCCGCGCTGTACCACGACGATGGCAGTCAGGAGATCGAGGTCGGCCGCATGCAGACCGGCGAACTGGCCGGGTCCATGTCGTTCTTTGACCGCGTGCCGCGGGGCGTGCGCATGCGGGCCCTGAGCGACAACACCCGCCTGCTGCGGCTGTCGCGCTCGATGTACGACCGCCTGCGCGTCGAGCAGCCGTACATCGCGGTGAACCTGCTGGAATTCGCCATCATCAGCCTGGATCACCTGATCCGCCGGGTTTCCGAGGACGTCGCCACCTACGCCCACTATCTCTACTCGCCGGGCAAGAAGTAACCCCGGCCGCGGGCGGAGACCATCGTGCTCGCCACCCTGCAGACGATCGCCGAGCACCTGCTGCTGCCGCCCGGGCTGGGTATCGCGCTGACTCTGGTGGGTGTCGCCTTCTGGCGCGCGGACTGGCGCGGTGGGCGCCCGTTGCTGGCCGTGGGCCTGCTGGCGCTCGTGCTGCCGAGCCTGAACATCGTGGCTCAGCCCCTGGCCCACAGCATCGAGCGGGACCTGCGCGACACCGTGATCGCCGTGGGCCGGGCCGATGCCATCGTGGTGCTGGGCGGAGGGCGCTGGCCCGGCCGTGGCGAGGACGGGGGGCGGGACGCCCTGAATCCACGGACCCACGAGCGCTTGCGCCATGCCGCCCTTCTGCACCGTGATACCGGTTTGCCGATCCTCGTCTCGGGCGGACGTCCGGGGGCCTTGCCCGGCCGGCGCTCCGAGGCCGAGCTGATGGCGGCCACGTTGCAGACCGATCTGGGCGTGCCGGTGCGCTGGCTGGAGAACACCTCGCGCAACACCTGCGAGAACGCCACCCACACCCGCCAGCGGCTCCAGCACAGCGACGTGGAGCGGGTGCTGGTGGTGACCCAGGCGCTGCACCTGCCGCGTGCTCTGGCCTGCTTCGAGCGCGCCGGACTGGCCGCCGAACCGGCCCCGACCGGCTTCCGCGGCCCCACCGGTGACCCGCGCCGGGTCGAGGACTTTCTGCCGCGCCTGGACGCCCTGGAGACCTCCCGTTTTGCCCTGCGCGAGTGGCTGGCGCGTCTGGCGCGCCCGCTGCGCGATCGCCTGCCGGAGCGGGGCGACCCGGCCTGATGCGCGCGTTGCGCGGTGCACCGGGCAGGATGGCCGCGGCGGCCGCGCCGGTGCTCTTCCTGCTGGCAGGGGCACCAATGGCCTCCGATGCAGCGACGACATCCGGCGGTATCCAGCTCGACCTGCAGATCGAATCCCTGTTACGCGACGACCTCGACGCACGCGGTCTGAGCACGCGGGTGCAATGGACGCGCGATGGCCTGTCGCTGGAGATCCGTGCGGAGCGTGTCGAGCTGCCTGACCCGGTCGGGACGCTGAGGCAACTGCGTGTGGAATGTGACGACCTGCGGGTCAGTCGTGCCGGTATCCAGTGCGACGCGGCGCGGCTCTGGGGGGATGCCGGGGACCTGGCGCTGCGCGGGGAGCGGGTGAGCCTGCGCTGGGGGCGCGAGGCCGGACGGCTTGAGTTGACCGGCGCGTGGCCCGGCTGGTTCGGGGCACGCGGCGACTTCCGTGTGCAGCATGACGCCTCGCGCGGCTGGGATGTCCGGGCCGACCTGCGGGGTATCGAACTGACGGCGCTGACCGCTTCCCCGCGCCTGCCGCTGGAGCTGCCCGTGCAACTGGGGCAGGGCACGGCGGATGTCGTATTGCGCTGGCGTGAACGCGGCCATGCGGAAGCGACCCTTCGGGTCCATGACCTCGCCTTCAGCGACGACCTCGGGCTCCAGGCGGGCGAGGAGCTGGATGCGCGGTTGCGGGTCGCCGGGGATGGCGGGGGCTGGGACGTGGAGGCGGCCGTGACGGCGGGGGTGGTGTTCGTCGACCCCTGGTTCGTGGATCTCGACGCCGAGGGGCCCGTCACGCTTGAGGCCCGCGGCGTAGTGGCGGACGCCGACGCCGGCTCGGTACGCACGGATTCGCTCTCGCTGGAATACGGAGCGGCGGCGGCCCTGCAGGGGCAGGACCTGGCGTTCGCCTCCGGGCACGGCCTGGAGGGCCGGATCCAGGGAGAAGTTGCGGCGCTGGGGGTGATCTACGACACCCTGTTGTCGCCCTGGTTGGTGGGGACCGCCCTCGGTGAACTGGACGTGGCGGGACGACTGGCCGGGGAGATCGAGCTGGAGGCATCGGGGCCACGCTACGCTCGCGTTGCATGGTCCGGGGTGGAGGCTCAGGACCGGCGCGGACGCTTCGGTCTGAGCGGTTCCGGGGGCGAGCTGGACTGGTCGGACACGGTGCCGGGGGGGGCGGGGCGGATCGAGGTGGATGCCGCCCATGTCTACGGGCTCCCGCTCGATGCCTTCAGCGCGAGCGTACGCGCGCGACCGCAGGGGCTGGAGTTGCTGGAGGCGACCGAGATCCCGATCCTCGACGGTGGCCTGCGGGTCGGAGCCTTCAGCGTGCAGCAGACGGAAACCGGGCCGGACGTGCAGTTCCAGGGCGGGATCCGGGCGATCAGCCTGGAGCCGCTGACCGAGGTGCTGGGATGGCCCCGATTCTCCGGGCAGGTAGCGGGAATAATCCCCCGCGTGCGCCTGGAGGACGGCGACCTGAACGTGGACGGGCGCCTGCTGGTCCAGGTGTTCGACGGCGAGGTCATCCTGCGCGATCTCTATATCCACGACCTGTTCGGCTATGCCCCGGAGCTCGGGCTGTCGACGCAGATCCAGCGCCTGGACCTGGAGCTGGTCACGCGCGCCTTCGATGTCGGGCGTATCCAGGGTCGGCTGTCGGGCCACGTGAACGATCTGGTGATGGTGGACTGGTCGCCGGTCCACATGGACCTGGAACTGATGACGCCGATGGACGATCCGGGCCGGCGCCGTATCAGCCAGCGCGCGGTGGAGAACATCACCGAGCTGGGCGGTGGTCTGCAGGCGGCGGCCTCGTCGATCTTTCTGCGCTTATTCGAGAACTTCAGCTATCGCCGCCTGGGCTTTCGGTGCGAACTGCGCGGGGACGTGTGCACCGCCTCCGGCGTCGCGGATCGTCCCGATGGCGGTTTCGTGCTGGTGCAGGGCGGCGGGCTGCCGCAGATCCAGGTGATCGGCTACAACCGGCGGGTGGACTGGCCGGAGCTGATCAACCGCCTGGCGGTCATCCAGGCCGGTGAAGGACCGGTGGTCCAGTAATGACGGGGCCGCGTTTGGTTGCCATTCAGCATCATGGTGTAGATTGGGCACATGCGGGATGGACCCGCCCGAACAAGGGATGACAGGCATGAAGGCTTTGTGGAGTGTTCCGGGACTGGCGCTGGTGTTGGCCCTGATGGCCGGCTGCGTGACCATCAATATCTATTTCCCGACTGCCGCGGCGGAGGAGGCGGCGCGCGCCATTGTGCGAGACGCGTTGCAGCTTCCGGATGCCGAGGCGGCGCCGGAGTCCGAGTCCGGGGCGCAGCTGCCGGCGCAGCCGCGTCACGCCGGCAGCGCGGGCGCCACCCCCGCCCTGGCGTGGGTGCTGGAACGCCTGGTGAGCCCGGCCGCCGCCCAGAGCCCGGACCTGCAGATCGAGACCCCGGCCATCAACCGGATCCGGGCCTCGATGCGCGAGCGGGCGCCGCAGCTGGCGCCGCATTTCCGCAGTGGGGCGATCGGTTTCGGCAACAACGCCGACGTGGTAATCCGCGACCTCTCGGATGTGCCGCTGCGGGATCGCAGCACCGTGCAGCGGCTGATCAGCGAGGAGAACTCGGACCGTGATTCGCTCTACCGCGAGATCGCCCGCGCCAACGACCGCCCGGACTGGGAACGCCAGATCCGCGAGACCTTCGCCCGGGTCTGGGTAGAGGAAGCCCCCGCGGGTTACTGGTACCAGGACCGCAACGGCCAGTGGCAGCAGAAGTAGGGCCGCGTGAGGAGGCGTCCGATTTGCGGGAGTGATGCGTGGCGGGGCTAGCCTGGGCCGAACGCCTGGACGCCCGGCGCCGTCAGCTGACCGAACTGGTCAATGACACCGACCTGTCGGCTCTTCCATGGTGGAAGGCGGTGCCGCTGGGGATCGTGCGGGGGCTGTTCGGTCTGGTGCGCGAGGTCGCCGAGGGCCAGCTCACGCTGCGCGCGATGAGCCTGGTCTACACCACGCTGCTGTCCATGGTGCCTTTGCTGGCGCTGTCGTTCTCGGTGCTCAAGGCCTTCGGCGCCCACAACGCGGTGGAGCCGTTCCTGCTGGGCGTGCTCGAGCCCCTGGGCGAGCAGGGGGTGGAGATCGCCCACAACGTGCTCGACTTCGTCGACAACATGCGCGTGGGCGTGCTCGGCTTCGTGGGCCTGCTGTTCCTCGTGTACACGGTCATCGCGCTGGTGCAGAAGATCGAGCTGGCCTTCAACACCATCTGGCGGGTGGAGAACAGCCGCAGCCTGGCCCAGCGCTTCTCCAATTACCTGTCGGTGATCCTGATCGGTCCCGTGCTGGTGGTCTCGGCCCTGGGGCTGACCGCCACGGTGATGTCGTCGGCCGCGATGCAGGCGATTGCCGGGGTCGAGCCCTTCGGCATGCTGATCACCCAGATCTCGCGGCTGGCGCCGTACTTCCTGATCATTGCCGCGTTTGCCTTTATCTACGTGTTCGTGCCGAACACCCGGGTGAAGATCCTCCCGGCGCTGATCGGCGCGGTGGTCGCGGGGTTCCTGTGGCAGAGCGTGGGCTGGGTGTTCGCCAACATGGTGGCGGGCTCCACTCGCTACGCGGCGATCTACTCCAGTTTCGCGATCATGATCATGCTGCTGATCTGGATCTACCTCGCCTGGCTGATCCTGCTGATCGGGGCGAATGTCGCCTTCTTCGTCCAGCACCCGGAATACATGAATGTGCGCGGTCATCGTCTGCGCCTGTCCGGTGCGGCGCGCGAGCGCATGGGCCTGCACCTGATGCAGCAGGTGGGCCAGCGCTTCCATGACGGCCATCCGGCGCCCACGCTGGATGAGGTCGCCGGCGCACTGGCGGTGCCGGGCAATGCCCTGGGGGCTGCAGCGCGGCGGCTGGAAGAGGCCGGGTTGCTGCTGAAGGCGGGGGAGGACGGGCAGCACCTGGTGCCGGCGCGGGATCTCGATGCCATCCGCGTGGAGGAGATCCTGGAGGCCCTGCGCGAGGATACCGATGACCACGCCATCCGCCGCCTGCGCGGCAGTACCGCGGTGGAAACGACCCTGAAGGAGGTCGATTCCGCGCGCCGCGAGCGCCTGGACGGGCGCACCCTGCGTGACCTGCTGAATGTCGCGCCTGACCCCGAACCGGTCGCCGGCTCGGCCTGAAGTCGTTCAGGGGCGCGCCGACTCGGCGTCGAGTCGCTGCTGGGCGCGGGTCATCAACTGGCCGGAGACCCGCTCCACAAGGGACTGGGCCGCGCGGCGGACGGCGGCATCCAGGAACGGGTTCAGCTTGTACTCCAGCTCGAATTCCACCCGTGTGTGGCCCTCGCCGTCGGGGCTCAGCCGGTAGCTGCCACGGTTGTGGATGCCCCGGATGGAGCGCCAGGCGAAGTGCTCGGGGGCGATGGCGCTGCAAACCTCGACGTCGAAGTCCATGCGCATCCCGGCGGCCCGAACGGTCCAGCGGTAGCAATCGTCCCCGAGACATTCGATATGCTCCACGTGGTCGCACAGCTCCACGAAATTGGGGACGTGGCTCAGCAGCTCGAAGACCCGGTCCGGTTCGGCGCGCAGGGAGGTGGTATGGCGGATGGTTCGCATGGCGGCATCGTCTTCGCTGGCAGGTGGTGAGGGGCAAGCCGTCTCTCCCTGAGAGCCTCGCGGCTTTCCGGGGTTCCCTGCAAGAGCGATCCGGGATTTTTGGGCGCCGCCGGCCCGGGCGGGCGGGGCGATCCCGTCGCCATGCCATGCCTGCACATTGATCCGCGTTTCCCCTAGGATGAATGGATTCGCTGGCGAACTCCGGAAACGACTCCATGCCCACCGTGCAAGAACACCCCGAGCCCGACTTTCTGCAACGCTTCGAGGCCGGGTCTACCGGCATCCTGTACTGGGAACAGCTGGACGCGCTGTGGGCACGTCTGCGTGAGGATGCGGATGATGGCTGGTATGTCTACGCCGTGGGCGATGCCGTGCCGACCCGGCCGGCGCCAAAAGAGACGTTCCTGCGCTTTGTTGACGAGGTCGATGCCCTGCTGCGCCGCGACCATGACGAGGATTACTGCGGGATCGTCTATGTCGACGATCGCGAAAACCCCGAATTCCTGAAGATCTTCGACCCCAACAATCTCGGCTCGAGCTGCGGCTCGTCCGGCCTGCGCGTGCTGCCGGGCTGGGTCGTCTCGCGGGTCCCGCCGGTGGACCTGGAAGTGGCCGTGCCGCCCACCGGTAGCCGCCGGCGCTGGTGGCAGCGGTTGTTCGGTTCGGCGCAATGAACCGGTTGCGGGTCGCGCTAGAGGTTGTTGCTGGATCGCTGGGGTCTGGATCGGCCACCGGTGGCGGTCGAGCGCGAGGCTAGCGCGACGCCAGGCGCTTGAGGCACTCGAGGTAGGCGTTTTCGTCCGGCGCGGCGTTGCTGCGCTGGGCCTCCCACAGGGTCTGGCCGAGGCATTCCATCATCCGGTGCTCGGCGTCCATCACGCCGAAGCGGGCGCACAGCCCCTGGTGCAGGTCGCGGATCCCGGCCGGGCGGTCGGTGCGGGCCTGGTCGCGCAGGCTCAGGTGCATCGCCATGTGCAGGAAGGGATTGGAGGTGCCGAGTTCGGGCGGGAACTCGCCGGTCAGCGCGGTCTCGCGGTCCTTCAGGTACTCGTGGTATTCAGGGTGTTCCGAGATCACGTCCACCAGCTGCTGTTCCAGATCGGTCAGGGGCTCGCCGGCCTGGGCCTTCTGCCAGGCGTCGACGAACTGGGTGCGGATCTGGTCGCGATTGCCGTACATGGGATGTTCCTTGAAGGGGATCGGTTCGTTCAGATGCCGGCGGGCGGCGGGGTCTTGGCCTTGTATTCGCACAGGTCGGCGATGGGGCAGCGCCAGCACTCCGGCTTGCGCGCCTTGCAGACGTAGCGCCCATGCAGGATCAGCCAGTGATGGGCATCCTGCAAGTAGGCCTTCGGGGTCAGGCGCATCAGGCGCTTCTCCACCTCCAGCACCGTCTTGCCCGGGGCCAGGCCGGTGCGGTTGGCGACCCGGAAGATGTGGGTGTCCACCGCGATGGTGGGGACGCCGAAGGCGGTGTTGAGGATGACGTTCGCGGTCTTGCGCCCGACGCCGGGCAGGGCCTCCAGCGATTCGCGGTCACGGGGGACCTCGCCGCCGTGGCGCTCGACCAGCATGCGGCAGGTCTTCATTACGTTCTCGGCCTTGGCGTTATACAGGCCGATGGTCTTGATGTGTTCCTTGAGGCCGTCGAGGCCCAGCTCGAGGATCGCCTCGGGCGTGTTGGCGACCGGGTAGAGGCGGCGCGTGGCCTTGTTGACGCCGACATCCGTGGCCTGGGCCGACAGGATGACCGCGATCAGCAGTTCGAACGGGGTGGCGTAGTCGAGCTCGGTCGTCGGCTCGGGGTTCGCCGCCTTCAGGCGCTCGAAGATGGCTTCACGCTTCGCGGCGTTCATGAATGCGGGAGCTCCAAACAAACCGGCCCCGCGTCGCGGGGCCGGCAACTCGCGTAACGGCGTTGCTCAGACGTGGCGGAAAAGACCGACATCCGGCGCGGCGTCGCGCGGGTTGGACTCGGCTTCCTTCTCCAGATCCTTGATCAGCTTGGAGTGCTTCTCTTCGAGATCGTGCATCGCTTTCTCGTCCATCTTCGGGAAGATGACATCCCGGATGAACGAACCCAGCTCGTCCAGGCAGCTCGGCCAGTACTTGTCGTTCAGGTGGAACGCGTGATGGGCGTGGGTCCCCATCGGGTAGCTGTCGAACTTGCGGATCATGGTGTAGGACAGGTCGCTGTCCTTCTCGACGAAGTCCTTGGCGAAGTCGTACCACCACTTGTAGTACTTCTCCTGCAGGTCGTCGTTGAACCCGTGGTTCTCGAAAAAGGCGGCGATCGTGCCGCGCGGGGCGAGGCCGTAGCGCGTGCCGCGCTTGCCAGCAAACGGGAAATGTCCAGCCATGCCAATCTCCTGGGACGTTTGAGTGTCCGGGGCGTGCGGCCCCGGTAGAACGAATTCGTGGCGCCGGAAGTTTACCGGCTGACGGCCAGGAATCAAGGCCGGTCGGGTTCAGGCGTTGTCCGGGGCGGTTTCGGATTCGGTGGCGCTCTCGTCGGCACTGGGCGCGGGTTCGGCTTCGAACTGGCTGTCGATCCAGTTCTTGGCGGCGATCAGCAGGCCCATGGCCATGAAGGCGCCCGGTGGCAGCAGGGCCAGCAGGAAGCCGTGCTCGGACGGGTAGAGCTGCAGGGTCATCCCGTGCCCCCACTCGCCGAACAGCAGGTGCGCATTGGCCATCAGGGTGCCCTGGCCGAGGACCTCGCGAAGGGCGCCCAGGGCGATCAGAACGCCGGTGAAGCCCAGCCCCATCATCAGCCCGTCGAGCGCCGCGCGCGGGACCGAATTGCGCGAGGCAAAGGCCTCGGCGCGGCCAATAATGGCGCAGTTGGTCACGATCAGCGGGATGAAGATCCCGAGGATCAGGTACAGCCCGTGGAACCAGGCGTTCATGGCCAGCTCGATCGCGGTGACGATGGACGCGATAATCAGCACGTACACCGGGATGCGGATCTCCGGACGCGCGTGGTTGCGGATCAGCGAGACCAGCACGTTGGACAGCAGCAGGGTCAGGGTGGTCGCAATGCCGAGGCCGATCGCGTTGACCATGGTGCCGGAGATGGCCAGCAGCGGGCACAGGCCCAGCAGCTGCACCAGCCCGGGGTTGTTGTGCCACAGGCCGTCGCGAATGATGTCGGTCAGGGTCGGGTTCATCGGCTTGCCTCGTCATCCCCGCTGGCTTCGGCCTGCGGGAGCGGTTCCACTACGGAGCCGCTGGCGTCGGGCCGGGTGGCCAGCAGTTCGTCGCGGTGTTGGTCGAAGTATTTCAGGGTGCGGTAGACGGCGCGAACCACCGCACGCGGGGTGATGGTGGCCCCGGTGAACTGGTCGAAGACGCCGCCGTCCTTGCGCACCCGCCAGTCCTCGGCCGGCGGGTTGCCCAGCGAGCGGCCGTCGAAGCCGTGGATCCAGTCGGAGCGCTCGGCCTCGATGGCATCCCCCAGCCCGGGCGTCTCGCGATGCGCGGAGACGCGCACGCCCTGGAGTTCGCCGTTCCGGTCCAAGCCGATCAGCAGGTGAATGTCGCCACTGTAGCCGTCCGGGGCAACCGCCGAGAAGACGATGCCGACCACATCGCCGTCCGCATCGCGGGCGAACCAGGCGGGCAGGTGGTCGCCGCCCAGCAGTTCATGGCTCAGGTTGGCGGTGTCGTGGACGGGATCGTTGCGGTAGTCGAGTTCCCCGGTCAGCTCCGCAATGCGGTTGCGGTTGACCGCCATGCGGTTGTCCTCGATACGCGCCTCGGTGGCGTTCTGGACCAGGGCGACGATCCCTGCCCCGGCGGCGGCAAAGCCGGCGAGCAGGGCGGTGGCCAGCAGGATGTCGCGGGGCTTCAGGTCAAGCATGCCCGTCCCCCGGCGGCGGGCCGCGGCGCGAGCGGCCGAAGATGCGCGGGCGCGTCAGGTGGTCCAGGGTCGGGGCGACCATGTTCATCAGCAGCACGGCGAAGGCGACCGCGTCGGGATAGCCGCCCCAGGTGCGGATCACGAAGATCAACAAGCCGATGCCGGCCCCGTAGAGGATGCGCCCCAGGGGGGTGGTAGAGGCGGAGACCGGGTCGGTGGCGATGAAGAAAGCGCCGATGATCACCGCCCCGCTGAAGACGTGGAATGCGGGGGAGGCGAAGGAATCCGGGTCCAGGATCCAGAAGAAGCCGGCCGGGATCGCCACGCCCAGGATGACGGCGACCGGGATATGCCAGTGGATAATGCGCCGGAACAGCAGGTACAGCCCGCCGAGCAGGAAGAAGTTGCCGATCCACTCCCAGCTGCTCTCGCTGAAGCTGCCGAACATCGGGCTTGCCGTGATCTCGCTGACCGTGCGGCCGGTGCCCAGGCCCTCGCGCATGGCGTCCAGGGGCGTCGCGCGGGTGATCGCGTCCCAGTCCATGGCGGCCGGCAGGCTGCCGGTGAGGACGGTCTGCAATGTCTGGCCAAGGCCCAGCGACATGTCGGAGAGGGTGTCCGGTGCGGGCCACAGGGCCATCTCCCGCGGGAAGGAGACCAGCACGACCACGTAGCCGACCATGGCCGGATTGAACGGGTTGTAGCCCAGCCCGCCATAGAGGTGCTTGGCCACGATGATGGCAAAGGCGATGCCGATCAGGGTCACCCATATGGGGGTCAGTGGCGGTACGGCCAGGGCAAACAGCCAGCCGGTCACGATGGCCGAGTTGTCGCCGAGGGTGGTCATGACCGGGCGCTTGCGGGCGGCCACGATCGCGGCCTCGAAGGCCACGGCGAACAGCACGGCCAGGACCACATTGACCAGTACGCCCCAGCCGAAGAACCAGGCCATCGCCAGGGTCCCCGGGACCAGCGCCATCTGGACCTGCTGCATCACCCCGCCCACGGAGTGAGCCGGGATCATGTGCGGGGAGGATTCGGTGCGAAAGCGCATCAGCGGCTTTCCGTGTCCGTGGAATGGGATTCGCCGGACCGGGCCGCTCCCGCGTCGTTTTCAGTATCGGTCGGGGCCGTATCGGCGGACTCGGACTTGTCATCTCCGGTGGCACCGCCGGCCCTGGCGGCCTTGCGCGCACGGGAGCGCTCGAGCGCGGCCTGGATGGCGGCCTGTTTGTCGCTGTCGCCACCTTCCTCGCCTTCCTTCTTCTTGACCGCAGCCTTCTTCTTGGCCAGGCGCTCGGCCTTCTCGCGTTCCTCGCGTTCGATGCGTTCCTGGCGGAACTCGTAGCGTTCGCGCGCGATGTCCGACTTCTGGCGTTCCTTCTCCCGCGCCCAGATCTCGTTCTTGGCGTAGCGGTAGTACTGTACCAGCGGGATATTGCTGGGACAGACATGCGCACAGCAGCCGCATTCGATGCAGTCGAACAGGCCGTAGTCCTGAATCGCGTCGAAATCCTTGGCCTTCGCCTGCCAGTAGAGCTGCTGTGGCAGCAGCTGGGCGGGGCAGACGGCCGCACACTCGCCGCAGCGGATGCAGGGCATCAACGGCCCCGGGGGCGGGGTGTCCTGGGGGCGGGTGGCGAGCAGGCAGTTGGTGCCCTTGATCACCGGGATCGCGTCGTCGTGGACCGCAAAGCCCATCATCGGGCCGCCCATCACCAGGCGGTCCACGCCCTCGGCGTAGCCACCGGTCGCGGCGATCACGTCGGCAAAGGGCGTCCCGAGCAAGGCCTCGACGTTGCGAGAGTGCTGCACGCCGGGCCCGGTGACGGTGACGATGCGCGACAGCAAGGGGCGGCCCTGGATGACGGCGTCGCAGACCGACTTGAAGGTGCCGGGATTGTTGCAGACCATGCCGAGGTCCGCCGGCAGGCCGCCACTGGGGACCTCCTGGCCGGTCAGGACCTTGATCAGCTGGCGCTCGCCGCCGGTGGGATAGAGCGAGGGGACCGAAACGAGCTGGACCAGGTCGCGCAGCTCGCCGGGGAGGTTCTCGGTCAGGGACCGCATGGCCTCGGGCATGTTGTCCTCGACCGCGAACAGCACCCGATCCACGCGCAGCAGATGGGCGACGATCCGGATGCCCTCGAAGACCGCCTCCGGGGCCGTGCGCAGCAGCATGTCGTCGGCGCTGATGTAGGGTTCGCACTCGGCGCCGTTCACGATCAGGGTGTGGATGCGCTGGCCCGCACGCGGGTTCAGCTTGACCGCGGTGGGGAACGCCGCCCCGCCCAGCCCGACGATGCCGGCATCACGGATGCGCTGGCGCAGCCTGCGCGGATCGCGGGTATCCCAGTCGAGCCACGGCTCCATGCGGTTGTCGCCCCAGTCGTCCTGGCCGTCGGTCTGGATGACGATGCAGGGGGCGCTGAGACCGGAGGGGTGGGGGACGGCGTGCGGGGCGATCTCGACCACTTCGCCGGAACTGGGCGCGTGCACATGGGCGGCGATGTAGCCCTTGGACTGGCCGATACGCTGACCCTTGGTGACGTGGTCGCCGACCGCTACGCAGGGCTCCGCCGCTTCGCCGATGTGCTGGCCCAGCGGGACAATCAGCTGCGACGGCACGCCCATCACCAGCACCGGGTCGCGGGTGCTGGCTGCGGTCTCGTCGGCCAGTTTCAGGCCCCCGTGGAAGCGATGCAGCTGCATAAGGGTATTCTAACGGTTCGTGGCAACCCGGCTTAGCCGGGTGCCCGCGAACCGTCCGCGATGGCGTGGATGGGCCGCTCGATGGGCGAGGGTTCCGGCTCCGACCAGCGCCATTCGGTGATGTCGGTGCCGACCGGGACCATGGTGATGCAGTCCACCGGGCAGGGCTCGATGCACAGCTCGCAGCCGGTGCATTCCTCCTCGATCACGGTGTGCATCTGCTTCGCGGCCCCGAGGATCGCGTCGACCGGGCAGGCCTGGATGCACAGGGTGCAGCCGATGCAGATGTTCTCGTCAATGATCGCGACGGCCTTCTCCTGCTCTTCCTCCTCCAGCGGGGTGGGTTCGCGGTCGAGCAGGTCCGCCAGGGCCTGCACGGTGGCCTGACCACCGGGCGGACAGCGGTTGATGTCCGCCTCGCCGGCGGCGATGGCCTCGGCGTAGGGCCGGCAGCCGGGGTAGGAGCACTGTCCGCACTGGGTCTGCGGCAGCAGGGCGTCGATCTGGTCCACCACCGGGTCGGACTCGACCCGGAAGCGCTGGGCGGCAAAGCCCAGCACCAGCCCGAACGCGGCCGCGAGGCCGCCGATCGCCAGGATGGCGTAGAGCACACTCATAGCCGCACCAGCCCGGAAAAGCCCATGAACGCCAGCGACATCAGCCCGGCCGTGACCATGGCGATCGCACTGCCGCGGAACATCACCGGCACGTCGGCCACCGCGATGCGCTCGCGGATCGCGGAGAACAGGATTAGCACCAGCGAGAAGCCGACCGCCGCACCGAAGCCGTAGAGGGCCGATTCGACGAAGTTGTGTGCCTCCTGGACGTTGAGGAGGGCCACGCCCAGCACCGCGCAGTTAGTGGTGATCAGGGGGAGAAAGATGCCCAGAACGTTGTACAGCAGCGGCGAGGTCTTGCGCACCACCAGCTCGGTGAACTGCACCACGGCCGCGATCACCAGGATGAAGGCGATGGTGCGCAGGTACTCGAGCCCGAGCGGGATCAGCAGGTATTCATTGATCACATAGGAACTGACGGCGGACAACGTCAGCACGAAGGTCGTGGCCAGGCCCATGCCGGTGGCCGTCTCGACCTTGCGCGAGACCCCCATGAACGGGCACAGGCCCAGAAACTTCACCAGTACGAAGTTGTTCACGAGGATCGTACTGATGAGGATCAGGACGTATTCCACGAAAAATCCGAGTCGTCAGGTCAACAACACAGTATCGGCGACGGGCCGTGCCCGCTCAACCCTGCCCATTACGGGGCGATTGCCTTGTTCGACCGCAAAAGCCCGCCGCGAAGCGCGCTACGGGCCGGGTCTTCAGGCCAGATTACCGGTCTCCGGCGTCGCCGGAGATGAGCGAGGTCAAGGTACGTACCGGATGGTCGTCGTCCGCCTGAGGGTCCGCGGCCGGCCGGGCGGTCAGCAGCCAGGCCTGGTGGGCGGCGTCCAGCTCGTCGCGGCGGGTGGACAGCACTAGCACGGTCTCCGGCGTCAGGCCGATCTCCTCTGCCAGACGGCGGTAGCTGCCGGCGTCGCGGCGCCCACCGATGCGGGTGTCGAACAACCCGGCAAGCCGTTGTTCGACCTCGGGATGCGGGCCATGGCGCAGCCAGTCGCGCTGCACCGGAGCCGGGGTCGCGCCGAAGCTGTACAGGGCCACGCCGGACTGGTGCAGCCGGTCCAGCGCGCCCGCCGTGGGTTCGTCGAGCCGGGGCTGCAGGGCCCCGGCTTCCAGTGCATCGGCCCAGACCATCCCCTGGAGCTGGCGCACCGGCGTGATGTCCTGCCCGCCGCGGATCCAGGCGCGGATCTGGGCGAGCAGCCCCTCCACGTCCAGTTCGCGCCCCGAGTAGGCCAGGATGTCCGCCAGGGTGCGCTGCACGGCAGTGGATTCGGCGTGGCGCTCGAGGAAGTCCGGCAGCGCCTCCAGGGCGTGCGGTTCCAGCGTCTCGCGCAGCACGCCGGGCGGGGCGAGGACACCCTCGAAGGCGAGGATGACGGCCTGCGGGGCGGGATATGTGTCGCCCGGGGTCATGGGGTCAGCTGGCGCGCCAGCGACTCGCATTCGAACATGAACTCGAAGGCCTCGGTGCGCTGCATGGCCCGTTCGACGGTCTGGCCCCAGGTGTAGAGGCCGTGACCGCTGATCAGGTAACCGGCGAGTGCCGGGTCGCGATCCATGGCGGCGTCGACCCGGGCGGCCAGCTGCCGCATGTCCGGCTGGTTGGCGAATACCGGGAGGCGGATGCCGCGCGCGGGGTGTTCGCAGCCCGGGAGTTCGCGCAGCGCCTCGTAGTCGCGCAGCAGCAGGGACCCCGAGACCTCTCGCGACAGGACGGTGCCGTGAATGCTGTGGGTGTGGAGGACGGCCCCCAGATCGGCGTCGCGGCGGTACATGATGATGTGCAGGAAGGTCTCGGGGCCGGGCTCGCCGCTGCCGGCGATCCGGTGCCCCTCGAGGTCGACGACCATGAAGTCGTGGGCGTCCAGCAGATCCTTGCTGCGGCCGGGCGCGGTGATGACGATGTGCTGGTCGTCCAGGCGCGCAGAGAAGTGCCCGGTGCGCGCGGGGAGCCAGCCGCGGTCCGCGAGCTCGCGTCCGGCGTCGGCCAGCAGGCGAACCTGCGCTTTGAATTCGGGGCTTTGTTCCATGCGTCCGGGTGTCGAGAAAAGAGCGGCAGCTTACGCGAGGCTCGGGTGCAAATCCATGGGGCGTTGCGGTTGGGCGCAAAACACGCCGTAGGGGCCGGGCATTACTTGACGCGCATGCCGGGGCGGGCACCGTCGTCCGGGTTCAGGATGTAGAGTTCCGAACCGCCCGGCCCGGCGGCCAGCACCATGCCCTCGGAGACGCCGAAGCGCATCTTGCGCGGGGCCAGGTTGGCGACCATCACGGTGTGGCGACCGATCAGGTCCTCGGGCGCGTAGGCGGACTTGATGCCGGCGAACACCTGACGGGTCTCGGAACCGATATCCAGGGTCAGCTTCAGCAGCTTGTCGGCGCCCTCGACGTGTTCGGCATTGGCGATGCGCGCGATGCGCAGGTCGACCCTGGCAAAGGTGTCGAAGTCGATGGTCTCGGCGATGGGGTCCACATTCGCCTCCGGGGCGGCGTTCTCGGGCGCGTCCGCGGTCTCGGTGGCGGCCAGGGTGGCCTTCGAGGCCTCCAGCAGTTTGGCGATGGTCTCCGGCTCGATGCGGGTCATCAGCGGCTTGAACTTCTGGATGGAACGCCCGACCAGCGGCTCGCGGCTCTCCCAGCGGGTGTCCTCCAGGTTCAGGAACGCGGCGGCGTCGGCCGCGAGCTTCGGCAGCACCGGCGCGAGATAGACGATCAGGATGCGGAACAAGTCCAGGCCCTGGGTGTTGATGGCCTGGACCTCGGCCTCGCGGCCTTCCTGTTTGGCCAGCACCCAGGGTTGCGCCTCGTCGATGTACTGGTTGGCCTGGTCGGCCAGCGCCATGATGCGGCGCATGGCCTGCGCGAACTCGCGCTGCTCGAAGGCCCGGGCGATCGCCTCGCCCTCGTCCACGAACGCCTGGTGCAGGTCCGGGCGCGGGAGTTCCGCGGCCAGTTCGCCGTCAAAGCGCTTGTTGATGAACCCCGCGCAGCGACTGGCGATGTTGACCACCTTGCCGACCAGGTCCGAGTTCACCCGCTGCACGAAGTCGTCCAGGTTGAGGTCCAGGTCGTCCACGCCGTCTCCCAGTTTGGCGGCCAGGTAGTAGCGCAGGGATTCGGGGTTCAGGTGCTCCAGGTAGTCGCGAGCGCGGATGAAGGTGCCGCGCGACTTGGACATCTTCTGGCCGTTGACGGTCAGGAAGCCGTGGCAGAACACCGCCGAAGGGGTGCGAAAGCCCGCGCCATGCAGCATGGCCGGCCAGAACAGGGTGTGGAAGTAGGCGATGTCCTTGCCGATGAAGTGGTACAGCTCGGCGTCGGAGTCCGCGCCCCACCACGCGTTGAAGTCCAGGCCCTGCTGCTCGGCGTAGGCGCGAAAGCTCGCCATGTAGCCGATCGGCGCATCCAGCCACACGTAGAAGTACTTGCCCGGCGCATCCGGGATCTCGAAGCCGAAATAGGGCTTGTCGCGGGAGATGTCCCAGTCGGTCAGGCCGGTTTCGAACCATTCATCCAGCTTGTTGCGGATCGCGTCCTGCAGGCGACCGGAGCGGGTCCACTCGCGCAGGAAGGGTTCGAAGTCGCCGAGCTTGAAGAAGTAGTGTTCGGAGGCGCGCGACTCGGGCCGCGCGCCGCTGATGGCGGACACCGGGTCCTTCAGGTCCAGCGGGCTGTAGGTCGCGCCGCAGGCCTCGCAGGAGTCGCCGTACTGCTCCTGTGCGCCGCACTTGGGACAGGTGCCCTTGATGAAGCGATCCGGGAGGAACATCCCGGCCTCGGGGTCATAGGCCTGATCGATGGTACGGGTCTCGATGTGCCCGGCATCGCGCAGCGCGGTGTAGATCTGCCCCGCCAGCTCGCGGTTCTCGTCCGAATGGGTCGAGTGGTAGTGGTCGAACCCGATCAGGAACTCGCCGAAGTCGGCCTCGTGCTCCTGGCGCATCCGCGCGATCAGTTCCTCCGGCTCGATGCCCTCGGCGCGTGCCTTGAGCATGATCGGGGTGCCGTGGGCGTCGTCCGCGCAGACATAGATCACCTCGTGGCCGCTTGCGCGCTGAAAGCGCACCCAGATGTCGGTCTGGATGTACTCCACCAGGTGCCCGAGGTGAATCGGGCCGTTGGCATAGGGCAGGGCGCTGGTGACGAGGATCTTGCGCGGTTTGTCGGTCATGGCTCGGCTCGTGTTGGCGGCCCCGGGCCGCGGGGTGCAGGGGCGCTATTGTCGGGGCTGGGTGGCGGGTTGTCGAGGCGTTCCGCGGGCTCCGGCTCGTTGTCCACAAAACCTGTGGATAAGTCTGTGGGAAACCCGGTGGAATCGGGCGCAATGCCTTGCCACACAAGGCCGTATGACAGATTGGTTAAAAATCGACCATCATGCGAAAATACCGAAAAAACAGATGGATACATGATCATTGTGTAGCGGTTTGGATGTTTGTGTGTCTATCTTGCCTTGTGCTGCAGCTCTGCGGGCCTTTTGTGCATAAAAGTCTCGCAGGAGGGCTTGACACCCGCCCGAATCCCGCTACACCGGGGGCTGAAAAGGACTGGCGCGGCGTGGTGCCATTGGCGTGCCGCACCGGGGCCAGTAGAATCGCGCGGTCACTCCTCAATTGCTGGATGGAACAAACGCCATGGCCGAACTCTCGCGCGAGCAGATCGAAAACGCCCTGAAGGGTGTTCAGGACAAGTACCTGGAGCAGGATTTGGTGGCCGCCGGCGCGGTCAAGGACATCCAGGTGGACGGCGCGCGCGCCTCCATCGCGATCGAGATGGGGTATTCCGCCAACGGTTATCACGACGAGCTGCGGGCCGCGATCCAGGGCGCCCTGGCCGGCGTGGCCGGGCTGGAATCGTCGGAAGTGACCATCAGCACCAAGGTCACCACCCACGCGGTCCAGAAAAGCCTCAAGCCGATGGCCGGGATCAAGAACATTATCGCCGTTGCTTCGGGCAAGGGCGGGGTCGGCAAGTCCACCACTGCGGTGAATCTCGCGCTTGGTCTGGCCGCGGAAGGGGCTCAGGTCGGCATCCTGGATGCGGATATCTACGGTCCCAGCCAGCCACGCATGCTGGGCATCAAGGGCAATCCGGAGTCCAAGGACGGCAAGAGCATGGAGCCCCTGGAGCGCCACGGCGTGCAGGCCATGTCGATCGGCTTCCTGATCGAGGAGGATACGCCGATGATCTGGCGCGGTCCGATGGTCACGCAGGCGCTGGAGCAGCTCCTGAACGAGACCAACTGGAAAGAGCTGGACTACCTGATCATCGACCTGCCGCCGGGCACCGGCGACATCCAGCTGACCCTGTCGCAGAAGATCCCGGTGTCCGGCGCGGTGATCGTCACCACGCCGCAGGACATCGCGCTGCTGGACGCGCGCAAGGGCCTGCGCATGTTCGAGAAGGTCGAGGTGCCGGTGCTCGGGATCATCGAGAACATGAGCATCCATATCTGCTCGAAGTGCGGCAACGAGGAATACATCTTCGGCCAGGGTGGTGCGGAGAACATGGCTGAAGAATACGGTGTGGACATGCTGGGCGCGCTGCCGCTGGATATCCGCATCCGCGAACAGGCCGATGGTGGCGAGCCCACCGTGATCGCCGACCCGGATGGCCGCATCACCGAGATCTACCGCGAGATCGCGCGGCGCACCGGGGCCAAGCTGGCCGAGCAGTCCAAGGACTACAGCAGCAAGTTCCCCAACATCGTGATTCAGAACAACTGATCCGGCGAAGCGCCGACCAGGGACGGACCCATGAGCATCAAGTCGGATCGCTGGATTCGGGAGATGGCCGAGACGAAGGGCATGATCGAGCCCTTCGAGCCCGGCCAGATTCGCTACCGTGACGAAGAGCGGATCGTGTCCTATGGCACCTCCAGCTACGGCTACGACGTGCGCTGCTCGGACCACTTCAAGATCTTCACCAACATTAACTCCAGCATTGTCGACCCCAAGGGGTTCGACGAGGGCAGCTTCGTCGACGTGCAGTCGGACGTCTGCATCATCCCGCCGAACTCCTTTGCCCTGGCGCACACGGTCGAGTACTTCCGCATCCCGCGAGATGTGCTGACCATCTGCCTGGGCAAGTCGACCTACGCCCGCTGCGGCATCATCGTGAACGTGACGCCGCTGGAGCCCGAATGGGAGGGTCACGTGACGCTGGAGTTCTCCAACACCACGCCGCTGCCGGCCAAGATCTACGCCAACGAGGGCGTGGCGCAGATGCTGTTCCTGCAGTCCGACGAGGTCTGCGAGACCTCCTACAGGGATCGCGGCGGCAAGTACCAGGGGCAGCGCGGCGTCACCCTGCCGCGTACCTGACCCCCCCCATCGCCCCACTTCGGAGGACGCCGCCATGCGCATCGTGATCGCGCTGGGCGGAAACGCCCTGCTGCAACGCGGCGAGACCCCGTCGGCCGAGGCGCAACAGCGCAACGCGCAACGGGCGGCGGAGGCGATCGCTGCGGTGGCCCGTGACCACGAGGTGGTCGTTACCCACGGCAATGGCCCCCAGGTCGGACTCCTGGCCCATCAGGCGGAGTGCGACCGCATCGCCTGGCCGCTGGACGTGGTCGGTGCCGAGAGCCACGGCATGATCGGCTACATCCTGGCGCGCGAACTGCACAACGCACTGGGCCACGATCGGGTGGCCAGCTTGCTGACCCAGACGGAAGTCGACCCCAACGATCCGGCCTTCGGCCATCCGGAGAAGTTCATCGGCCCGACCTGGGACGAGGCCCGTGCTCGTGCGCTGGCCGACGAACGCGGTTGGGATATCGCGCCCGACGGCGCGGGCTGGCGGCGCGTGGTGGCCTCGCCCGAGCCGCAGCGGCTGCTGGGCATGGAGGCGGTACGCTCCCTGGTGGATGGTGGCTCTGTCGCGATCTGCGCCGGGGGTGGGGGTGTGCCGGTTGCGCGCGACGTCTCCGGGCGCCTGCAGGGTGTCGAGGCCGTGGTCGACAAGGACCTGACGGCGGCCCGTCTGGCGGCGCATGTCGAGGCCGACTGGCTGCTGATGCTGACCGACGTCGATGGCGTCTACATGGACTGGGGTACGCCGGACGCCCGGCGTCTGAAGGCGCTGCTGGTCACGGCGGTGGATCCGGCGGCATATCCGGCCGGCTCCATGAGGCCGAAGATGGAGGCGGCGCGTCGCGCGGCCCAGGGCGGTATCCAGGCGGGGATCGGCGCGCTGGGGGATGCCGCCGCCATCCTGGCTGGTCAGGCTGGAACCCGCATCCTGCCGGTCGGCAGCATCTGACGGAAAACCCGCAGCGAGGCGGGTCTCAAGGGCGGAACCCAAGCCCGTGATCTTCACGCCGGCGCTTGCGCGACGGGCCGCGGGCTTGCACGCTTTGACCTGAAAACACCCGAGAGCGATAGCGATGCGAGAGATTCAGCGAGCGACCCCCCTGGTGATCGGCGTGACGGCCGTGAGCCTGCTGGCGCTGGGTTGCGGGAGCGGCGAGCCGGACGAGCCGGCCGGTGAGGCCCGGAGCCTGGAGCAGGGCGGTATCACGCCGCAGGACATGTCCAGTGACGAGGCGCGGCGACCCCAGCAAAGCGGCATGCCGGCCGCGGACGTGAAGCGCACGACGGACTGAGTGACATGTGGCGCCGCGGGCCCCTGCGGCGCGCGGCGGCTCACCACATGAGGTCGTCGGGCACGACGTAGTCCTTGTACGGATCGTCCGGGTCGGGTTCCGACGAGGCGTCGTCCTCGGCCGGGATCACCAGCGGCCACTCCGGGTCGCGCTCGCGGATGCGGTCGGCGGTTTCGCGCGGAATCACCCGAAAGCCTTTCTCCGGCCGGATATCAAGTCCGGCGATCGCCGCCCGGCCATCGACCAGGCGCTTTTGCAGGTCGGCGGTGACCGGCAGGTGACGGATCTGCCCGCCCTGCTGGAAGTGGTAGTCCAGCGCGGCATCCCCGGTGGGGATCGGGGCCAGGTGGGTGCTGACCAGCTCGCGAATCTGCGCGTGGCGAGCCCGGCGCTCGGCTCGTTCCTGCTGTTCGCGGTTCTTCTGCCGCGAGCGTTCGGCCTGCTCGGCCTTGCGCGCCTCGGCCACGCCGGGTTCCGGACCGGTATTGCGGTCCTTCTTCTTCTTTGCGTTGCCTTTCTGTGCCTTGTGCTTTTGCGACTTGGCCTTGCGAACCTGTTTTTCGTCCACCAGCCCCGTTTTCAGGAGCTGGCTGCGCAGATCATCCGACATGAATCCTGCCGTGTTGGGTCAATGGTTTAGGTAAGCGCGCGTCCATGTACACGCTCGCCTGCTTCCCCGAGAGGATAGCCGGAATACGGTCCCGCTTGCAGCCGCAGGGCTTCAGGCGACGGGGAACTCGTGCAGGCCGTCGCGAATTTCGGCCGTGGGCAGGCCGGGGAACAGGACGCGCAGCCGGCGTTCGCGGTCGATCGTGACCGACTCGTGTGTGGGTGGCGTCATCCATCGCGCGTGCGCAAGCATTTGCAGCCCGGCGAGGCGCTCGCTTTGCAGCTCGAGGTCCAGCACCGCGCGGTAAAGTGCGTGCCGGTCCGGGGTGTGGAGCCGGCGGCGCAGCGCGCGAATGCGCCCGGTCGCCGACGTCCGCCAGTGGCGGGCCGTCGTTTCCAGCGCCCGCCAGTGCGCGACGTCCAGCGGGCGCGGATACCACACGGCGAACAGCGCCAGCATTACGTCCACGTCGAAGGCGTCCTGCCAGCGCATCAGGCGCGCGCGTGTCGACGGGTCGGCCCAGACTGTGCCGGCAAAGTCCCAGAAGGCGGTGAAGTCCGCGGCGAGCGGCGGGTGCGGATCAGGCTTCCGGCTGCGCCCGGATTCAGGCACTGCTCGCGGCGGAGGCGGTGAACGTAACCCCGGCCGTGTTCCGCAGGCTCTCGGGCTGAAGGATCTCGAGGTCCCGGGTATGCAGGCTGATGACACCCTGATTGCGCAGCTGGGTGAACAGGCGGCTGATGGTCTCCTGGGTCAGGCCCAGATGGTTGGCGATGTCCGCCCGGGACATCGGCAGGTAGAAGCGCTCGGCGGACAAACCGCGGGCGCGGTGGCGTTCCGACAGGGTTACCAGGAACGTTGCCAGGCGCTGCTCGGCCGTTCGCTGTCCGAGCAGGGCGTGCAGGCTCTCGTCATGCGCCAGCTCCTGGCTCATGACGCCCATCATGTGCTGGCGGAACGTGGGCAGGCGCCCGGCAAGGTCGTCGACATGCGTGTAGGGCACTGCACACACGCTGGTGGATTCCAGGGCAATGGCGCTGACCGGGTGCTTTCCGGAGTGGATTGCGTCCAGGCCCAGGAGGTCGCCGGCCAGGCCGAAGCCCGTGACCTGTTCGGTGCCGTCGTCGGAGATCAGGACCGTCTTAAGCGCGCCGGTTCGGACTGCGTACAGGGCATCGAACGGGGCGCCCATGGTGAACAGGGCCGTGCCCTTGGCGATCGGCCGGCGCTGCTGGACGATTTCGTCGAGCTGCCAGAGCTCGTCGTTGGGCAGACCCACGGGCAGGCAGAGCTGGCGCAGAGTGCAGTGCTGGCAGGCTTGGGTGGGTCGTAGCGTCATGTCTGCAGGGTAGCCGTTTTTTCGAGGTGGGGGAAAGGGATTTCGGGGGTCTGCCATCGGGTACAGGAATGCGGTACTGTCCCCAAGGTTCGTGGGCGTTTTCTGGATGTGTGCTTGTGTCCGCCAGGGACGGCTGCCCCGGAGAAGAAGGCGCCCCGGCGAAGTGGACAACTCATCCTCCCGGTTTTTAGACTAATTCTACATCGGGAGGAGCGAATTTCAGGCCGGGATTGCATCAGAGGGCTGCGAGACCCGGCCGCGAGTGCAGGGATAGGGGCAGAATGGTCGAGCGACTACTTGAGCAGTACATACGCTATGGAACCTTCGTGCTCCGGCACCCGGATGGGCGGGAGCAGCGCTTTGGAAGTGGCGCGCCGGAGATCACGATGCAGCTGCACGATGCCAGTGCGCTGCGCAAGATCGGGCGCGATCCGGGCTTCCAGCTGGGCGAGACCTACATGCGGGGCCTATGGTCACCCGGTCCCGAGGGGCTTCAGGTATTCCTCGACGTGGCCATGCGCAATTTCGCGCCGATGTTCCGGAATCGCGTCAATCCTGTGGTGCGCATGTTCCGCGCGCTCATCGAGCAGGGCAACAAGGTGGCGCGTTGCTACCAGAACATTGCCCATCACTACGACGTTGACGAATGGCTGTACCGGCAGTTTCTCGACGAGGGCATGTTCTACAGCTGCGCCTATTTCGAGCGCCCGGACATGACGCTGGAAGAGGCGCAACAGGCCAAGTGCGCGATGCTGCGCGAGAAGCTCCTGCTCGAGCCCGGCATGCGGGTGCTGGACATCGGCTGCGGCTGGGGCGGTCTGGCGTTCCACCTGGCCGAGCACGCCGATGTTCAGGTAGATGGTGTCACGTTGTCGAAGGAGCAGCTGCGCGTGGCGAAGGAGGAGGCCCGGCGCCGGGGCCTGGAGGATCGGGTGCGCTTCCTCTATCAGGATTACCGCGAGCATGACGATCAGTACGACCGCATTGTCAGTGTCGGCATGTTCGAGCATGTCGGCACGCCCAATTACGGCACGTTCTTCCAGCGCGTGCACGACCTGCTGAAGCCGGACGGCATCGCGGTCCTGCATACGATCGGCCGCCAGGAGCCGCCGGGGACCTCCAATCCCTGGCTCAGCAAGTACATCTTCCCGGGCGGCTACACCCCGGCCCTGTCCGAAGTGATGGCTGCGCTGGAGCCGACCCCGCTGTACACCACGGATGTCGAGTTCTGGCGCCTGCATTATGCGGAGACCCTGGCGGAGTGGTATCGCCGTTTCCAGAAGGTCCGGCCCGAGGCCGTGGAGCGCTTCGACGAGCGGTTCTGCCGCATGTGGGAGTTCTACCTGGCGAGTTGCGAGGGCACCTTCCGCTGGTGGGGCCAGGTGGTCTTCCATGTGCAGATGGCCAAGCAGCAGGACGCCGTCCCGCTGACCCGCGACTACCTCTACCGCGACAGCGCCCCCGAGGTGATATCCACCCCGCCCGGCGAGGCGCTGGCACAGCGCAGCGACGCCGTCTGAAGGCGCAGGAAAACGGTCGCGAAACCAGGGAAACACTGATCAATGTACGCACTCGCGCTCGAGTCGCTTTTGCGCGCGAACAAGGCGCGGCGACTGCCGTGCAGTCATTCTGCACAAGGGAGCCGCAACGCAGCGCGCGCGCAAATGCGGCCGAGCCCCTGTGGGGTTGGTGCCCCCTGTTCCCCGATCTGGCGTTGCGCCGCTTGGCCGTAGAATGGCTACGGCGCTACGCGCCACGCCTTGTCTCGGAAAACAGGGGGCACCAACGCGAGCGCGCACATTGATCAGTGTTTCCCTAGCGTCCGACGCGCGCGAACTGAACGCGCTTTCCCTACACTAATGGGGACGTTGCGGCCATGCCGGCGGTAACCACCCATTCCGGAGCAGGAGCGCGTGTTCGGTCGCTTTCGTAAACGCAGGGAGGCACCGGGTCAGGAAGACCCACAGGCCGTCGGGCCGTCGCAGGAGAACGTCCTGATCGAGGCGGCCGGCCGCAGCCGTATCACCGAGGTGGCGGCCACCGCGCGGCGTGTCCCCTGGTCGCTGAACTTCCTGCAGTTGCTGTGGGCAGCGGGCCCGGTGACGTTCCTGGCCATGCAGGGCGGATACTTCCTCGGGTTCGGCCACGCGGCGCCCGCGCAGAACTTCATCTTCTTTGCCGTCTACACCCTGCTGTTCGGGGTGATCGGTCTGGTCGCGCGCTTCGTGGCGGATGCCACGCGCGGAAAGCGCCAGGAACAGTCGCGCGATCAACTGCGCAATACCATCGACCTGCTGCCGGATCTGCTGTTCGTTACTCGCGACCTCGCGATGGGCCAGCTGGCGCCGGACATGCGCCGGCGCAAGGCGGCCGAGGTCCTGCTCCACGAGGTGGATATCTCGCCCGAGGGCGTCGCGGTCGCGGTGCGCGAGATGACCGGGGATGCCAGCCTGGCGTCCGCGGCGGAGCAGATCGAGATCTATCGCCGCCTGGGGTTGCGCTCGCGTGTGGCTGACCTGGTGGAAGCGACCGAGGACTCCCGGCTGGCGGCCCTGGAGAAGCTGCACCACGAAGCCCCCGAGGTCGCCGATCTGCTGCGCGACCGCCTGCGCGGCCTGGCGCCGACCCAGGAGGATGGCGTGCGCCGCGTGGACCAGTTCCTGGATCGACTGTTTTCCGCTGCCGACGCCGATGATCTGGCCCGCTGCACCCTCGACGATGTGCAGGCGATCTTCGTGCTTGCGTTCGAACTCGTGAACGGCCGCCAGATCAAGCGCCTGAGCTTCGAGTGGTCCGGTGGCTGGCAGCTCGGGGCTGCGCTGGACCGGCTGGAATCCCAGGGCAACCGCTTCCGTGTGGCGCAGGCGGGGGTGGTCAGCCGTCTGCGCTCGCTCGGGATTCTGCTGTCCCAGAGCGATGCCTCGGGGATGGACCCGCAGGCCCTGCGCGAGCCGGTGACGAGTCTTGGGCGCCAGGTCCTGGACGCGTTACGTGAATTGGAGGACCGCGAACCACCGGAGAACTCGCCGGATGGCCAGCTGCTGGGGCTCGCGCTGCGCCGGGTCGAGGACCTGCGCGAGGCCCGCGACCAGCTGATGCAGGCGCAGAGCCGTTACGCCAATGCGGTGGAACGCTGGGAGGCGCTGCGTCTGGCCCAGGTGGAGAAGCGGGGCGAGAAGCGCTGGTTCAAGCGCAGCGTACGCGGTATCCGGGTCAGCGAGGAGCTGATCGAGCTGACCGACGACCAGAAGCTGAAGCTGGCCAACGATTTCTGCAATTTCCTGCGGGAGCTGAAGATCCAGCGCGAGGGCGACCTGTTCTATTTTGGCGGCTCGGCACTCGATGACGAGACGGCCAAGCGTATCGGCATCCAGCTGGCCCTGATCCTGGAGCCGCTGGTGGACCTCACCAACCCGAGCATCCAGCGTGCGATCTATGCCAACCCGGCCGCCTACCTCGGCGGGCTTTACGTGGGCATGAGCGCGGATGCGAAGGCAGGCCTGGGTTCGGCCATGGTGCGCAAGGTGCGCCAGGATCTCGGGCGCATGGCCGAGTGGCTGGCGCTGCGCCTCACGCGCATCTACCACCTGCCGCTGAGCGACTCGATGCGCGACTTCCTGGTGGAACAGTACGGTGCGAACCGCGAGCGCCTGGAAATGCTGGCGACTCACGCCGGGGACGAATCTCAGCCCGTGGCGCTGCGTGCCGAACGTTCGCCCGAGTTTGACGCCATGCTGCAGGACAAGACCTGGGGTCTGCTGCTGAAGCGCGGAACCCGCTATCTGCACGCGGAAGAACGGCGCCGCCGCTGACCGGACCGAGCCCGCCCGGCTGGATCGGCCGCGTAGCGCTGAGCGGCTGGTAATTTTGCGCCCAATTGTGTAGGGTTCGCGGCGTTCCCCGGTGCCCGGCCAGGCTCGACCTGGCGGGTTAAACGGGAAGTTCGGTGAGTCCGGGCAGGTCTTCGAGGCCTGCGGGCGAATCCGACGCTGCCCCCGCAACGGTGATCGAGCGAGGGACCGCCAGACGGTCCCTGATGGTCGCGGCCAGTGCCACTGAACCTGAGGTTCGGGAAGGCGCCGCGCCAGAACGCTCGTCAGCCCGGAGACCGGCCAGGGAATGATCGCGCGGCATGCGGCGGGCATGCGAGGCGGATGATCGTGCCGGGCCGTTCGCCGGTCGTGGCCGATCCCCCTCGTGTCTGTCTCCCCCTGTCTGCGCGATCCCGACGAATCAACGGCGTGCGGGCGGCTCGCCGGGAGACTCTACACAATGAAACGCACAGCACTTTCCGCGGCCATCCTGCTGGCCACGACCCCCGCCCTGGCACACGCCCAGGACGCACCCGAAACCGAAGCCCAGACCCTCGACACCGTCCAGGTGACGGCGACGCGCGTCGCCCAGACCGTCGACGAGACGCTCGCATCGGTCACCATAATCGACCGTGAAGAGATCGAGCGGCTGCAGCCCAAGCAGTTCACCGATCTACTCGAAGGCCGCGCGGGGATGGAAACCTCCCAAAACAGCGCTTTTGGCAAGACAACGTCCGTCTATACCCGCGGGACGAATTCCGATCACACCTTGTTGCTGGTCGATGGAGTCCGTATGGGTTCCGCCACCACAGGTGGCGCGAGCTGGCAGTTCCTACCGTTGGAGGAGATCGAGCGGGTCGAGATCGTGCGCGGGCCGCGAACCAGTATCTACGGTTCCGACGCCATCGGCGGGGTGGTGCAGGTGTTTACTCGTGAAGGCCGCAAGGGACCGCCGAAGGTCAACGCGTTTGTCGGCGGGGGTAGCTTCAACACCTGGGAAGCAGGTGTCGGCGTGGCCGGAGGCACTGATAGCACTAGCTACAGTTTCTCGATCAGCCACTTTGATACTGACGGCATCAATGTCCAGGACGACTTTGGGGATGATGACCCTAATGGATATGACAATACCTCGCTTTCGACTAAGGTCTCGCACCGGCTGGAAAATGGGATCGAGGTCTTCGGCAGTATTCTTTACTCCGAAGGTGAGTCGGAATTTGATAGTACAGAGGGGCGCGATTACACCGATTATGTCCATGCTGCGGTCCGTGGCGGTGTTCGTTTGGCCATCACGGATCGTTGGGAAACGGAGGTCAGTTTAACGCACAGCAGGGATGAGAACGATCGTTATAATGATGGAAGCTTCGCGTCGCGTTATAACACCACTCGGGATTCCATAGACTGGCTGAGCGAGATCGCGTTGACGGATCGTCTGTTCTTGACGGCTGGCCTGGATGCGCGGGAAGACCGTATTGAAGTCGACGATCCTGGCTTTTTCGGAACGGAAAAGTACGAGGAAAACAGCCGTTACAACGTGGGCAGTTACGCCTTGCTCCAAGCGGAACTAGGGGATCATCTCCTAGAGGGTTCGCTGCGTCACGACGACGACGAGCTTTTTGGTGACAAGACTACCGGACAGATTGCCTGGGGGTTGCAGGCCACTGACGCGCTGCGCCTGCGAGCCTCCTACGGTACTGCTTTCAAGGCCCCCACCTTCAACGAGCTTTACCATCCGGATATCGGATGGTACCGGGGTAATCCGGATCTTGTTCCAGAGGAATCTGAGACTTTCGAGATTGGAGCCAGGTACTCGGCTGGAGGAGCTTACATCGATGTGTCCGTGTTCGAAACTCGTGTTGATGACTTGATCCAAAATCAATGTGTCGCAAATTGTGACGCTGAACAGTTTTTTATGAGGGTCAATGAACCGGCCAACATTAATGAGGCACGTATTCGTGGCCTAGAGATCGAAGGTGGCCACGATTTTGGACTGTGGACTTCCCGAGCTTCGCTGACTCTGGTTGATGCGAAGGATCGTGAGACTGGCAACGAGCTGCAGCGCCGGGCACCTGTAACCGCCCGTTTTGACTTGGATCGGCAATTCCAGGACTTCTCGCTCGGAGGGTCCGTGATTGGGAAGAGTCGTTCGTATAATGATGCGGGCAATGAACATCGGCTCTCTGGGTATGGTCTGATGAACCTTCGTGCGGGTTACCAGATCGATCCGGAGTGGCGAATCGAGGCCTCGGTCGACAACGTGTTCGACAAGGATTACGAGACCGTGGGCGGGTACAACCAGCCGGGCCGGGCCGCGTTCGTGAAACTGCGCTACCAGCAGAGGTGATTCATGGGTAATCGACTTTCGAAGATTGCGACCCGTACGGGTGACGAAGGCCGGACTGGGCTGGGTGACGGCTCGCGGGTGGACAAGGATAGCCACCGGGTCGAGGCGTTTGGCGACGTGGATGAGCTGAATAGTGTCGTGGGGCGGTTGCTGGTCCACGACCTGCCGGAGGAGGTGCGGCGCTCGCTCGCGCTGGTACAGCACGAGTTGTTTGATCTCGGCGCGGAACTGGCCGTGCCAGGGCACCAGGCCCTCCCGGAGGCTTCCGTGGAGCGGCTGGATGTGGAGTTGGAGTCCTTCAACGACGATCTGCCCGCCCTGAAGGAGTTCATCCTTCCGGGGGGGGGGCCCGCTACGGCCGACTGTCACATTGCGCGCACCGTCTGCCGGCGCGCGGAACGGCGTCTGGTGGCGCTTAACCACCACGAGGCATTGCGACCGTCTTCGCTGGCCTATATCAACCGGCTGTCGGATCTCCTGTTCGTGCTCTGCCGCGTCCTCGCTCGCCACGAAAACGGTGCCGAGGTCCTCTGGCAGCCGGCCAGCCAGCGCGGCTGACGGCTCTTCTGACGGGCGCCGCTCTGGCGGCGTCCCATTCCCATTGCAGCGGTTGCTGGCGTGTCGGGTATACGCCTCGCGACCCCTTGCCGCTTTTTGTCGGGAAGTCCCATGCGTTTCCGTGTTTCCATTCTGATTGCTTTCGCGTTTTTCCTCTTTGGGGGTGTTCCGGCCGGCGCGGGACCGCTGGTGGTGGGTGTGGTCTCCGATCGCTCGGCGGCGGAGGTGGCCGCCGGGGCGCACCGCTTCCTCGAGGCCCATCCGCAGGGGGAGGTGATCCTGCGGACGCCGGAGCAGCTCACGGACAAGTCGGACGAGGCGGTATCGGCGCTGTGGCGCGAGGCCGACGCGGTGCTGGTGGCTGCGGTATTCGGGGATCAGGCTGCACGCCTCGATCGTCTGTTGCGGGAGACCCCGCCGCCCGAGGGGGCCCCGATTCTGGCCATTAACAGCGTGCGTCACCTGACGGCCCTGTCCCGGATCGGCGGCGAGGCCGTACTCGCGGGTCTCGATGACGAGAAGCGCACCGAACTGGCGGCCAACCCCGACCCGGGCGAAGACCCGCGCGTGCACCTGGCCCAACAGCGGGAGCGTTTCCCCGAACAGGCGGGCTGGCTGACCGGGCGCGCGTTCTACCAGGGGCGCACGCCGGAGAACATGGAGGGCCTGATGCGCTGGCTGGCCGCGCGCGGTGGGCACGACATCGAGGTGCCGGAGCCGGACCCGCGCGAGACTATCCGCTATTACCGTCATAACAGCTCCAGTCCCGACCCGGACGATCTGCAACTGGACGACGGACCCGCAGTGGCGTTGCTGGATCTGGACACCGGTGACCGTCCGGGTGATCGGGCGTTGCTGGATGCCGCCTGCGAGGCCCTGGAGTCACGTGATATTCAGTGCTTCGCCGTGCTCGCGCGCTGGGGCGGGGCCAGCCGCGAGGCGGTCGAGACGCTGGCCGAGGCGGCCGGGCCGGCGGATCTGGCAGGGATCGTCAGCCTGCAGGACTTCGTGGTCGGCGGGGGTGGCAATCGCGAGGCGGTGGCCGAGGCCTTCGGCGAGCTGGATGTCCCGGTGATCAAGGGCATCCGTCTGGCGGACGTGAGCGAGACCGAGTGGCGGCTGTCCCACGAGGGCATCCCCTGGGACAAGGTCCACTACCACGTGGCCATGCCGGAGTTGCAGGGCATGAGCCAGCCGATGGTGCTTGCCACTGCGGGCGATCCGGAACAGGACCGCCGCACGGGCGTGCGCCTGCCCCTGACCGAGCCGGTCGGCGGGCGTGTCGAGGCCCTGGCCGACCGGGTGGCGAGCTGGCAGCGGCTGCGCCGCCTGGACAGCGCGGACAAGCGGGTGGCGGTGGTCTACTACAACCATCCGCCGGGTCGCCAGAACATCGGCGCAGACAAGCTGGATGTGCCCGAGTCCCTGCTGGAGATCCTGCAGAACCTGGAGGCGGCAGGCTATGACCTGGGCGACGGGGTCCCGGAGGATGCCGAAGCCCTGCTGGATCTGATCCAGGACCGTGCGGTGAACCTGCCGGAACAGGCGGATGCGCTGGACGCCATCGCCGGCCGGGTGGCTTCACTGGATCGCGAGCAGTATCAAGCGTATTTCGATGCCCTTCCGGAACCCGTCCAGGCGGAGCTGGTGGATGGCCCGATCGGTTATCTGCAGGCACGCCTGGAGGCCGCCAGGGCCGCCGACAAGATCGAGATCGCGCAGGGCGCTATGGAAAGCGGCGTTGGCGATCTGCGCCACATGCTCGAGAGTTATCCGCACGCGGCACAGGAGCGGGCACTGGACCTGCTGGCCCAGTACGAGGAGGCCTGGGAGGCCACGCTGGCGGGGGAGGACGCGCACGCGACCACCGAGCAGTTGCGCAAGGCGCTGGTGCGCACGGGCATCCCGGGCCTGACCGGCTGGGGCGACCCGCCGGGCGAGGCGATGACGCGCGATGGCGAGATGCTGTTCCCGGGGATCGAGTTCGGCAACGTGTTCATCGGCCCGCAGCCGCCGCGTGGCTGGGAGGTCAGCGAGCGCCTGCTGCACGCCAACACCACCTTCCCGCCGACCCACCAGTATGTCGGTTTCTACCACTGGATCCGCGATCACTTCGAGGCGGATGCGCTGGTCTATGTTGGGCGCCACTCGACCCGCGAATTCCTGCCGCGCCGGCGGGCGGGGCTGGCGCCGGATGATTACCCCGAGATCCTCGGGGGCGCTCTGCCAATCATCTACCCCTACATCGTCGATGGCGTGGGCGAGGGCATCCAGGCCAAACGCCGCTCCATGGGCGTGATGATCAGTCACCTGACCCCGCCACTGGCGGCCACCGAGCTGTATGACAGCCTGCTGGAGCTGCGTCAGCTGGTGGAGACCTACGAGGCCGCCGCGCAGCCGGATGCCGCGACGCGCTCGCGAGCCGTCCAGACCCTGCGCGAACGCATCGAGGACCTCGGCCTGACCGAGACCATCGAGCGCGAGCTGGCCCGGGGCCATCACCACGATCACGGGCATCACCATGATGACCACGGCGATCACCACGAGGGTCGTCACGACAAGTCAGACTCCGGGCATGGCGAAGGTCACGAGGACGAACACCGCGACGAGCATCGGGATGCGGACCATCACCGCGAACACGGGGAAGAAAAACACGAACACGCCCATGAGCATGACCACGACGACGAACATGCGGGCGAGGGTCATGACGAGCACGCAACGACCGCGCTGGCGGAGATGGACGAGGAGTTGCTGGTCCACGAGATCGGCCACTACCTGACGGACATGCAGGAAGACCAGATGCCGCTGGGGCTCCACGTGTTCGGGCGTGACTGGAGCGACGAGGCCCTGGACACCATGCTCGAGTCGATGGCCGGCGATGATGCGATCGGCGACGACTGGGACGCGAAGCTGCGTGGATCCCCGGCCAGCGAGCGCGCACATCTGCTGGCGGCGCTGGAGGGACGCTTCGTGCCGCCCGGGCAAGGCAACGACCCGATCCGCACGCCGGAGGTATTGCCGACCGGGCGCAACTTCCATGCGCTGGCGGCGGATCTGGTGCCCACACGCATCGCCTGGGGCATTGGCCAGGAGCTGGCCGCGGATGCCCGCGAACACGGCGATCCCGAGGCGGATGGCAGCGAGGCGATCATCCTCTGGGCGTCGGATACCGTGCGCGACGAGGGCGTGATGATCGCCTTTGGCATGGACATGCTGGGCATTCGTCCGGCCTGGAACAGCCGCGGGATCGTCCAGGGCCTGGAGCGCATGGACCTTGATGAAGCCGGGCGCGATCGCCGTCGCGATGCGCTGTTCACCACCTCGGGTCTGTTCCGCGACCTCTACGAGGACCAGCTGGTGTGGCTGGATCGCGCCGCCCGCCTCGCGCTGGACGGATCGTCCGAGACCATTCTTGCCGAGTACCCCGAACTGGAAGAGGCACTGGATGCGGCCCTGGCCCCACTGGGGCTGGACCTGCGCGATCCGGGTGACGAGCCGCTGGCGCGCAACGACGTGGCCGCCCAGTGGGTGGAAGACACCGAGGCCCTGCGCGCCGCAGGCCTCAATGGCATCGAGGCGGGTCAGCAGGCCGCGCTGCGAGTGTTCGGCACCGCACCCGGGGCCTATGGGGCCGGGGTCAATCGTCTCGCGGACCGTTCCGGTGCCTGGGAGGATCGTGCCGAACTGGGCGCCGCCTATATGCGCCGCATGGGACATGCCTACGGGGCGGACGAATCCGGCGGCTCCGCGCACGAGGCCTTCGAGGCCCGGCTGGGCCAGGTCGGGCGCACCTACCTTGGGCGCGCGTCGCACCTCTACGGCCTGCTGGACAACGATGACGGGTTCGACTTCCAGGGCGGGCTTTCGACCGCGGTCGAGAGCATCCGCGGCGAGGTGCCGGACAACCGCGTGCTGCAGCACGCCGATCCGGACGACCCGCGGGTGGAGACCCTCGGCCGCGCGCTGATGCGCGAGCTGCAGGGGCAGAACCTGAACACGCAGTGGATCGAGCCGCTGATGGATCACGGCTACGCCGGGGCGCGCACGATGGCGCGGGACTTCGTCGACAACCTGTGGGGCTGGCAGGTGACGAATCCGGAGATCATCCGCTCCTGGGTCTGGGACGAGGTGCACGACGTGTATCTGCAGGACCGCCACGGGCTGGGGCTGGACGCGTTCCTGGCGGACGGCCACAACGTGCACGTGAAGACCCACCTGCAGGCCGTGCACCTGGTCGCGGCCAGCCACGGGTTCTGGGATGCCGACCCCGAGGTGCTGGATGCCTTGTCCGAGCGCTTCGCGGAACTGGTCGCCGAGCACGGCCTGCCCGGCAGCGGCCACACGCGCCCGGATCACCCCATGCTGGACGAGGTGGCCGAGCGCCTGGAGGACCTCGAACTGCGCGAGGCCTTCGACGCCGTGCGGGCGGCCGCACAGATCGATCGGGCGGAGCCGGAAGCCGACCCCAGCCGTGTCACCGAGATCCAGCCGCTGGAAGACCCGACGGCACCAGAGATGCAGGAGATCTCCGAACCGGCCGAAGCCGAAGGCGGCCAGGAGGCCGGCGACGCGGCGGCGGGCATGCCCTGGCTCCCGTGGCTGGTCGCCGCTGCGCTGTTCCTGCTGCTGCTTGCCGGCATCGCCACGGGTCGGCGGCGATAACGCTCGCTGGATCGGTTTGCTGTAGGAGCCTGCTTGCAGGCGAATGCTCCTGCCCGTGTCCGACTTTGGCAGGGGCTTCGCCTGCCAGCAGGCTTCTACGGGGCCGGGGTCATGAATGAACCAAGGGTAACGAGGTAAACCGAATGTCGTTCTCGATCACGATGGAGCTGATGGATACCGTGGTGCGCTGGCTGCTGGAGCCGGTGATCATCGGCCTGCTGGTGCTGGTCGCGGTGGCCGTCTGGGAGCTGGGCCTGGCACTGGGCGAACGCTCTGGTGGGGTACGCCGCCTGGAACTGAGCGGCGATGCCGAACGCCTCGCCTACCGCGCACGCCGGCGCATCGACCGCGCCGATCTGCTGGCGCGCATCGGCCCGATGCTCGGGCTGATGGGGACACTGATCCCGCTGGGTCCAGGGCTGGCCGCGATGGGCCGGGGCGAACTGGAAATCCTCGCCCAGGCCGTTACGGTGGCGTTCAACACCACGGTGCTGGGGCTGCTGGTCGGCATCCTCGGCTTCCTGCTTGGACGCCTGCGGCGGCGCTGGTATGACGCCGCGATGGAGCGCCTGGAGGCGGCGGCATGAGGGTCCCGCACTACCGCGCCAGCCGCTTCGATGCCCCTGACGAAGAACCGATGGGGCCATTGGCCAACCTGGCCGACATCATGCTGGTTTTCGCCGTCGGCCTGATGGTGGTGATGGCCGCCTCGGGGAGCGGCCTCGAACCGGCCAGTGGCGGCGCCGAGATCGAACCCGGGCGCGAGATCCCGGACCCGCCCGAAGGCGCCGGCGAGGCTGGCTCCGGTTACGAGTCCATGGGGCAGGTGTACCGCGACCCGGACACCGGTCGCATGATCCTGATCGGCGAGTGAACGCCGTTGCGTGCCGTGTTGGCCCGCGGGCAATAATCAAGGGGAGTTTCCGATGATCACTCAGGTCTGCCGATACACGCGCGCATTCGGTTGCAGCTTGCCATGGACCCCGGGGACCGGGTTTCTGGCCCTTGTCCTGACCGCGGGGTTGGTGTTTCCGGTAACGGCGACAGCGGGCGAGTGTCCGCGGATTGTCAGCCAGTCGCCGTACATTACGCACTCGCTGGAGTACCTGGAGCTGACCCCCTGCATCGTGGGGGCGAGCCGCTACGACGATCTCGACGTGGAGGATACCGGCGGCATTCTGGACCCGGACGAGCAGGCGATCAGCCGCGTCGAACCGGATCTGGCGTTCACCTCGAGCTGGGTCGAGCGCGATGACTGGGCCGATACCGTGCCGGCGGGGACCCGGGCCATCGTGCTGGGCGGCTTCGAAGGGATGGATGCCGTGCGCGAAAATCTCGAACGCATTGCGGATGCTGCGGGCCTGGACGACGGTGCGGTGCGCGCCGCCGCATTCGACGATGCGTGGCAGGAGGCGGCCGATGCCGTGGGGGCCTCCGGTGAGCGTGCGGTCCTGATGTCCTCGTGCAGCGCGCAGGCCTACGTGTACGGCCCGAAGACCTGGCTGCATGATGCCTTCACCCGCGCGGGATTCGAGGTCGTTGCGGACCAGCCAGGTGTGCATCACCTGAGGCTGTCGGAGGACACGGACGAACTGGCCGATCTGATCAACCAGTATGACGCTGACGTGGTGTTCACCTTCTCTGGGTCCGAGGCTCGCAGCTGCCGAGCGGTGGTCGCATCGAGCCCGGTGAGGGTGGTGAATCTGCCAAGCGGGTATTTCTCGCACCCGGCACCGGTGATCCTGGATGGACTGGCCGAGCTTGAAACGCGGCACACCGAGTGGGCGGCGGCCCAGTAGCTTGTCCGGCCGCACCCGCACCGCGTTTTTCCATTACGAACTGCAGGAGAGAGCGACATGACCAACGATACCGACGCGGCCAAGGCCGAACGCCACGCGCAGCGTATGGCGCGCAAGAAGGAAGTGGTGGACCGCAAGATCGCCGAGGCGCAGGAAGAAAAGGGCGTGTTCCTGATCCTGACCGGCAACGGCAAGGGCAAGAGCTCCTCCGGCTTCGGCATGGTCGCCCGGGCCCTGGGGCACGGCATGCAGGTCGGCATCGTCCAGTTCATCAAGGGGCAGTTCGCCACCGGCGAGGAGGCCTTCTTCCGTGGTCAGGACCACGTGCAGTACCACGTGATGGGCGAGGGCTACACCTGGGAGACCCAGGACCGCGAGAAGGACGTGGAGGCGGCCCGCGAGGCCTGGGCGCATGCCCGCGACATGCTGCGCGACCCGAACGTCGACCTGGTGCTGCTCGACGAGCTGCACATCGCGCTGAAATATCAGTACCTGGACGTGGACGAGGTGCTGGAGGATCTCGCCAATCGCCCGCCCATGCAGCACGTGATCACCACCGGTCGCGCCGCGCCCAAGGCCCTGATCGAGGCCGCCGACACCGTCAGCGAGATCGGTGTGGTCAAGCACGCCTTCCAGGCCGGCATCAAGGCGCAGAAGGGGATCGAGCTGTGAGTGTGAGCTGCCCCGCCGCGTTCGTGGCGGCCCCGGCCTCGGGCCAGGGCAAGACCACGATCACCGCCGGCATCGCCCGCTACCACCGCAACCAGGGCCGCCGCGTGCGCGTGTTCAAGACCGGCCCCGACTTCCTCGACCCGATGATCCTGGAGCAGGCCTCCGGCCACCCGGTCGACGCCCTGCATCTGTGGATGGTCGGGGAAGAAGCCTGTCGGGCGATGCTGTACGAGGCGGCCCAGGAATCCGACCTGATCCTGGTGGAGGGCTCGATGGGGCTGTTCGACGGGGATCCCTCCGGCGCGGATCTGGCCCAGGCCTTCGGCTTGCCAATCCTGGCCATGGTCGATGCCAGCGGCATGGGCCAGACCTTCGGGGCGCTGGTGCATGGCTTGTCGACCTACCGTCCGGGCCTGTCGTTTGCCGGCGTGATTGCCAACCGGGTGGGTAGCCCCGGCCATGCGCGGATGCTGGAGGACTGCACCCCGGAGGCGATCCGCTTCTTTGGTGCCGTGCAGCGTAACGAGACGCTAAGTGTCCCGGATCGCCACCTGGGCCTGGTCCAGGCGGGGGAGATCGGCGATCTGGATGCGCGGCTGGAGGCGGCGGCGGCCGCGATCGAAGAGGCCGCCGTGACAGGGCTTCCGGAGCCCGTGACCTTTCATCCAGAGGCGATCGCGCCGATCGAGGCGGCGCTGTCCGGCGTGCGCATTGCCATTGCACGGGATGCGGCCTTCGCCTTCATGTATCCGGCCAATCTGCGCCTGCTGGAGAAGATGGGCGCCGAGCTGCGGTTCTTTTCCCCGCTTGCGGGGGACGGGCTGCCAGAGGCCGATGCCGTCTGGCTCCCGGGCGGTTACCCCGAGTTGTATCTGGATCAGCTGTCCGCCAATACCGGCCTGAAGTCGGACCTGGAGGCCCATCATGCGGCGGGCCGCCCGATTCTGGCGGAGTGCGGGGGCTTTCTCTACCTGCTGGACGAACTGGCCGATCGCGAGGGCCATGCCGCGCCCATGGCCGGGCTGGTGCCGGGCAAGGCCCAGCTGGCGGACCGCCTGCAGGGCCTGGGTCTCCAGGCGGCCCCGCTGCCCGAGGGCGAGTTGCGGGGGCATACCTTTCACCACACCCGCTCGGAAGTCGGGCTGGAACCCTATGGCCACTGCTGGCGGGCCCGCGGGACGGGCTCGCAGGGGGAGGCGATCTATCGCGATGGTCGCCTGACCGCCACTTACCTACATGCCTGGTTCCCTTCTAACCCCGCGGCCACGGCTCAGCTGTTTCGATCATGAGTGATCGGCAGCGGGACAAGGTGACGCGGATCGGGTGTGGGGCACGCGCCGGGGCCCGCCTTCCGTTACGCGGCGAGCGAAAGCCCGGCTGCGTGGATCTGGTCGGAGCAGGGCCGGGCGATCCGGGTCTGCTGACGCTGGATGCGGTGGCCGCGATGCAGCACGCCGATGTCCTGCTGCACGACCGCCTGATCCCGGAGGCGATCCTCGAGCTGGCCAATCCGCAGGCGCAGCGCCTGTATGTGGGCAAGGCCCGCTCACGGCACAGTTGCGATCAGGGGGACCTGAACGAGCGCATGATCGCGCTGGCACGGGAGGGGCACTACGTGGTGCGCCTGAAGGGTGGAGATCCGTTCGTCTATGGGCGCGGCGGCGAGGAGGCCGCGGCGATCGCCGCGGCCGGGATCCCGGTCCGCATCGTGCCGGGGATTACGGCAGCGGGTGGCTGCGCGGCGTATGCCGGGATCCCTCTGACCCATCGCGATCATGCCTATCGCTGCCAGTTCGTGACCGCCCATCGGCGTGCCGGCGAGACGGATCTTGACTGGGCCTCGCTGGTCCAGCCGCAGCAGACTCTGGTGGTGTACATGGGGCTGCACACCCTGGCCGAGGTCTGCGGCGAGATGATGGCGGCGGGCGCGGATGGTGCGATGCCGGCCGCGCTGGTGGAGCAGGGCACACGCCCGATGCAGCGCGTCATCGAGGGCACGCTGGCTGACCTCCCGACGCAGGTGGCGGATCTCGCCATCCAGTCGCCCGCGTTGCTGATCGTGGGCGAGGTGGTGCGCCTGCGCGAGACGATTGCCGCGCAAGGTGCCCAGTCCGTCCCGGGAACGCATGAAATCGGCTGACACGAACCATCCGCGGGGCGCCATGCGCCCGGAGACGCCCGAGACCACCGGGCGCCTGCGCACCGGCCTGACCACCGGTGTCTGCGCGACCGCGGCCGCCGTCGCCGATGCCCGCTGGCTGCTGGAGGGGCAGCGGCTCCAGACGGTCGAGGTCACCCTGCCTAGGGGACAGGTGGTGAGCCTGGCACTGAACGACCTGGAACCGACCCCGGGTGGTGCGGTCGCCGGGGTTATCAAGGATGCCGGCGATGATCCAGATGCGACCCACGGGGCGCGAGTCTGGGTCGAGGTGACCCTGTGCGGTGCGCCCGGCGTCGAATTCATGGCGGGCGCCGGGGTGGGTACGGTCACGCGTCCGGGTCTGGTGCTCGCACCGGGCGAACCGGCAATCAATCCGGTCCCGCGGCGCATGATGCAGGGCCACCTGGAGGCGCTTGCCGAGGCGAGCGGTTACAGCGGGGGCTTTCGCGTCACGGTTGGCGTGGACGGCGGCGAACGGATTGCCGAACGGACCATGAACGCGCGCCTGGGCATCCTCGGGGGTCTTTCGATCCTGGGCACGACCGGGATCGTGCGGCCGTTTTCCTGTGCCGCCTATATCGCGTCCATCCATCAGGCCATCGACGTGGCCCGCGCCAACGCGTCTTCGCGCGTGGCCTGTTGTACCGGCGGCACCAGCGAGGCGGCGGTGCGTGATCGCTACGGCCTGGACGACATGGCGTTGATCGAGATGGGGGATCTGTTCGGGGCGGCGCTGAAATACCTGCGGCGCAACCCCTTGCCCGCAGTGGTGCTGGCCGCGGGCTTCGGCAAGCTCAGCAAGTTTGCGGCCGGGCATCTGGATGCCCATAGCCGCAAGTCGCGCATCGATCTCGATGCCCTGGCGGAGGAAGCCGCGGATCTGGGCGCCAGCCCGGACCTGGTGGCGCGCATCCGCGCGGCCAACACCAGTGCCCAGGCCCTCACGGACTGCCTGGAACAAGGCGTGGCGCTGGCCGACCGGATCAGTGCGCGCGCCTGGCAGCGGGCCCGCGGGATGTTGCCGGAGACCACGGCGCTGGAGGTCTGCGCGGTGGATCGGGCGGGCCGCATCGTCGGGTTTGCGGATGGTGCCGCGGGGCTCGCGCCATGACGGCCGCGGCGATTGCCCTGCAGTCGGTGGCCAAGCGCTACGCCGGTGGCCGGGTTGGGCTGGCGAACGTGGATCTGGAGGTGCCGGCGGGCCGCTTTTTGGGCCTGCTGGGGCCGAACGGGGCCGGTAAGACCACCCTGGTGGGGTTGTTGACCACGCTGGTGCGGGCGGATCGCGGTTCGATCCGGGTCTGCGAGTACGACGTGGCCACGCAGGCGGTTGCGGCGAAGGCGTGCATGGGCGTGGTACCGCAGGAGGTCAACTTCAACAGCTTCGAACCGGTGGGCGAGATCGTCGAGGCCCAGGCGGCTTACTACGGGCTGTCCCCAAGGCGCGCGCGCGAGCGAACCGGCGAGGTGCTGAAGCAGGCGGGGTTGCTGGACCGGCGCGAACAGTCGGCCTGGGGCCTGTCGGGGGGCATGAAGCGGCGGCTGATGATTGCCCGGGCCCTGGTGCACCGCCCCCGCGTCCTGCTCCTGGACGAGCCGACGGCGGGGGTGGACCTGGAGGGGCGCCATGCCACTTGGGAGCTTTTGCGTGGCTTGAACGCGGACGGCGTGACGATCCTCCTGACCACCCACTACCTGGAGGAGGCGGAGACCCTGTGCGACACCCTTGCGATCCTGGATCAGGGCGAGATCGTCGCGCGCGGTGACACCGGCGAACTGCTGCACGGGCTGAACGTGCAGACCCTGGTGCTGGAACTGAACGCGCCGCTGGACGCGGCCCCGGCGCTGGAGGGGTTGGCGATGCGTCTGACCGATCGCTGGACCCTGGAGGTCGACCTGCCGCAGGGCATGGAGGTGAATGACCTGTTCGACCGCCTGGGCGCAAGCGGGGTGCGTGTCGCGGGAGTGCGCAACAAGCGCAACCGGCTCGAGTCGCTGTTCCTGCAGCGCATCGCGGAACGCGCTGCCGCACCGCCGGGGAGGGGGACATGAGACTCGCGGCTTACGGATTTGCCTACCGCGGGATGGTGGTCAAACAGGTGCGGCGTTTCCTGCGCGCCTGGGTGCAGAACCTCCTGCCATCGGTGGTGACGACGGTCCTGTTCCTGGTGATCTTCGGTCACCTGATCGGGCGTGAGCTCGGCACCATGCGGGGTGTCGATTACGCCGATTTCATCCTGCCCGGCCTGATCATCCTGGCGGTGGCCACCAATGCCTACAGCAATGTGACGCTGGCGTTCTACGGCGCACGGCTGCAGCGACATATCGAGGAACTGCTGGTCGCGCCGCTGCCTGCCTGGCTGATTGTGGCGGGCTTCGCCACCGGCGGTGTGATTCGCGGGCTGCTGGCGGGTGCGCTGGTGGCGCTGGTCGCGATTCCGTTTACCAATCTCCAGTTGCACCACCTGGCGGCCACGCTGGGGATTGCGCTGATCAGCGCCTTGCTGTTCGCCCTGGCCGGGCTTCTGAACGGCCTGTATGCGCGCAGCTTCGACCATACCTCCGTGGTGGCCACGTTCGTGCTGACCCCGCTGATCTACCTGGGCGGCCTGTTCTACCCGGTAGAACGGATGCCCGAGCCCTGGCAGTCCCTGGCGGTACTGAACCCGCTTTATTACATGATCGAGGGCTTTCGCTACGGCCTGCTGGGGACCGGCAGCTTTGCCTGGGCCGCGACCTTCTGGGTGCTCGTGGGTGCAACCCTCGTCGTTGGCGGGCTGGCCTGGGCGCTGGTGGCCCGCGGTGTGAGGATCCGGACATGAGTGTGGGTAAGGTGCAGCGATGAGCGCTGATCATTCGCGGACGCGCCAGGCCTGTCCGGGCGTGGCCGCGCCGATGGCCACCGGGGACGGTCTGCTGATGCGGGTGCGGCACCCGATCGGGGGGCTGGATGCAGGGCAGGCGCAGATCATTGCGGAAGTGGCGCGTCGCTTTGGTTCCGGTGTCCTGGAGTTGACCAGCCGCGGCAATCTGCAGTTGCGTGGTTTGGACGCGGCGGGGTTGGAGCCGGCCCGCGCCGAGCTGGAGCGTGCGGGGTTGGCGGATCGCGACCCTAAGGCGGAGGCGGTGCGCAATGTCCTGGTGGCCCCGGTGACCGATATCGACCCGGAGGCGGCCATGGATGTGCAGCCTGTCGCGCGGGATCTCGTGCGGGCGCTGGGGGACCACCCGCGCCTGCGGGCATTGCCCCCGAAGGTGGGGGTGCTGGTGGAGGCCGGCGGCGGTTTGCCGCTGGATGAGGTGCCGGTGGATTTGCGACTGGAGGCCTGTACGGCGCTGGGAGGGGTTTGGTTTCGCGTAGCCGTGGGGACGTCCAGTCGCACGGCTACGGTGCTGGGCTGGACGTGCCCGGAGAAGGTCGTGGACGTTGCCCTGGCGGTGCTCGAACGATTCGTCGCATTGCGCGTAGGCGATGTGGATCCGCCGGGGCGGCTGGCTGGCGCCGTGGCCCGGTTTGGCCCCGAGGCGTTGACGCCGCCGGGGCTGGAGCGGGTGCTCCCGGGCGGCGACTGGGTCGCGGCGCGGATCCCCGGATACGCGGATGCCGGGATTGGGATGTGTCTGAACGGGCGCGCCTTCGGGATCGTGTTTCCGTTCGGGGCCTTGCGCGCCGAGGCGCTGCAGGGGCTGGCCGAGCATATCCGGGCGCACGACGGACGCTTGCGGCTGACGCCGTGGCGCAGCCTGCTTCTGACCGGGGTACCTCCTGTGGAGCCGGACCGCGTCACCGAGTGGGGTGGCGTGACCGATCCGGACGACCCGCGCCTGGCGGTGAGTGCCTGTATTGGGCAGATGGGTTGCTCCGCGGGCAGTACCGCCACGCGGGCGGATGCAGAGGCAGCCGTCGCCGCTGCCTGCGGGTTGCTTGCGGGGGGCGGGCAGGTGCATGTGAGTGGCTGCGACAAGCACTGTGGGCGTCCCGCGAATGCGCAGGTCCTGCTCACGGCGCGGGAAGGCCGTTATGACCTGGCGCTGCAACGCGCCCCCGCGCGATGGGAGACCGTCCTGAAGAGGCTGGAGCCGGGGCAGGTCGAGCCGTCTCTTGCGGCCCTCGATGCCATCGCCCACGAAGAGGGTGGCGGGAATGACTCGAGGATCGAGGCCCTGCAACGGCTGGAGGGAACCGTGCTGACGAGACGTATGAACGCGAAGATGAACAACGGAGATTCAGCATGACGCAGAGCGATACGGCCGGGGCCGTACCCGACTATATCCGCGACGGGGCGGCCATCTACCGGGAGTCCTTCGCGATTATCCGGTCCGAGGCGGAACTGGACCGCTTTCCACAGGAGCTGGTGCCTGCGGTGGTGCGCATGATCCATGCCTGCGGCATGACCGACCTGCCGCGGGACGTCGGGTTTTCGGCCGGCGTGGCCCGGGCGGCCCGCGAGGCGCTGGCCGCCGGCGCGCCGATCCTGTGCGACAGCAACATGGTGGCGCACGGGGTCACGCGGGCCCGGCTTCCGGCGGACAACCCGGTGATCTGCAGCCTGCGGGAGGACGGGGTGGCGGCGGCCGCCGAGCGTCTGGGCACCACGCGTTCGGCCGCGGCGCTGGAATGGTGGCGACCGCACCTGGACGGCGCGGTCGTGGCCATTGGCAATGCACCTACGGCGCTGTTTCACCTGCTGGAGATGCTGCACCAGGGTGCGCCGCGGCCGGCCGTCGTGCTCGGCATCCCGGTGGGGTTTGTTGGCGCGGTGGAGAGCAAGGAGGCGCTGGCCACCAGCCCGCTGAACCTCGATTACCTGACCATTTTCGGGCGCCGGGGTGGCAGTGCCATGGCCGCGGCGGCCATCAACGCCTTTGCGAGTGACCGGATATGACGACATCTCACGAGCTGCATGAAACCTCGGATGCGGGCTGTTTGTATGGCGTGGGCACCGGGCCCGGTGATCCCGAGTTGCTGACACTGAAGGCCGCGCGGCTGATTGCCGAGAGCCCGGTGGTGGCCTACTTCTGTCGCCGAGGCGGTCGTGGCCAGGCGCGCGCCATCGTGGACGCCCACCTGAGTACGGGGCAGCAGGAGATGCCGCTGGAGTATCCGGTGACCAACGAGATCCCGCACGGCTCCGACGAGTATCGCCGCCGCATCGAGCAGTTCTTCGACGCCGCCGCCGAGCAGCTGGCCGCCGAATTGGCAGCCGGACGTTCGGTGGTGGTGCTGAACGAGGGCGATCCGTTCTTCTACGGATCGTTCATGCACGTGTACCTGCGGCTGAAGGATCGGTTTCCCACCCACGTGGTGCCCGGCGTGACCTCGATGATGGCCTCGGCTGCGCAATTGTCGACGCCGCTGACCATGCGCGATGACCTGCTGACGGTAATCCCCGGCACGATGCCGATCGACGATCTGCGCCAGGCCCTGCAGGGGACCGATGCGGCGGTCATCATGAAGGTCGGAACCCATCGCGATGCGGTGGTCGGTGTCCTTCAGGAGCTGGGGCTGGATGAACGCGCCTGGTACGTGGAACGCGCCAGCACCGCCGAGGAGCGGGTCCTGCCGTTGTCCGAGATCCCGGAGCGGGTGCCCTATTTCTCGATGATTGTGATCCCCGGGCGCGGGGTTCGGCGATGAGCGGGGATGGCGATCAGGCGGTTGGTCGGTTGAGTGTGGTCGGGGTGGGGCCAGCCGGGCCGGAATGGATTACGCCGGAGGTCGCTGCCCGTCTCGAAGCGGCGACCGATCTGGTGGGATACGGGCCGTACCTGGAACGGATTGCGAGCGCCCATCACCGTGTGCACGCCTCTGACAACCGCGAGGAACTGGCGCGCGCAACCCACGCCCTGGACATGGCTGCCGAGGGGCGGGACGTGGCGGTGGTTTCGGGCGGCGATCCGGGCGTGTTTGCGATGGCGGCGGCGGTCTTCGAGGCCCTGGAAGGGGCGCAGGCTCGGCGCTGGGCGGGCGTCGAGGTGGAGGTGGCCCCCGGGGTTTCGGCGATGCAGGCCGCCGCCGCGCGGCTGGGTGCGCCGCTGGGAAACGATTTCTGCGTGATCTCGCTTTCGGACAATCTCAAGCCCTGGTCGCTGATCCAGCGCCGGGTACGGCTAGCGGCCGAGGCCGACTTCGCCATGGCCTTCTACAACCCGATCTCGCGCGCACGCCCCTGGCAGCTGGGCGAGGCACTGGGCATCGTGCGCGAGGTGCAGGGGCCGGACACCCTGGTCGTGCTGGCCACCGCGATGGGCCGCGGCGAACGCGAAGACGTGCAGATCTCCTCCCTGGGCGAAGTGGACCCGACCACGGCGAACATGAGCACGTTGGTGATCGTGGGTGCCGCGTCCACCCGGGTGGTGGAGCGTCCGTCGGGCCGGCGGCATGTGTACACCCCGCGTTATGTCGAATCGGCGGAATGAGGCGGGAGCCGCGTTAGCCGTGTGCGTCCGGGAGATCCTCCAGCCAGTCGAGTATCGCCTGCGGGGCGTGGAATCGTGGCACCCCGGGGGCGTCCGGCGGGCGTTCGACCATCACGACCGGGATACCCCGTTCGCGAGCCGCCTGCAGCTTGGCGGCCGTGGCATCGCCGCCGCTGTCCTTGGTCACCAGAACGTCAATCGCGTGTTCCCGCAAGAGGCGCGCCTCGTCCTCGGCCGTGAACGGGCCCCGGGCGTGGATCCAGGTGACCCGCGGCAGCGCCGGCGGCGGTTCGGGCGGGTCGATGGTGCGGATCACGTAGTCCAGCTCGGGCGCGGCCTCGAAGGCCTCCAGGTGCTGGCGGCCGGTGGTCAGCAGCACGCGTCGGCCGATATCCGGAAGGGCGCGGGCGGCGGCCGCGAGGTCGGGCACGCGGATCCAGCGGTCCTCCGGCCCGGCCTCCCACGACGGCCGGGTCAGTCGGGCCAGCGGGATGCCGGTGTTGCGTGCGGCCGTGACGGCGTTGGCCGAGATCTGCCGCGCGAACGGGTGGGTCGCGTCCACCAGTGCGTCAATCGCGTGTGCGTGCAGCCAGGCGGCCAGGCCGTCGGCGCCGCCGAACCCGCCGGTGCGCCGAGGCAGCCGCGACGGTCCCGGTTTTCGGGTGCGCCCGGCCAGCGAGACGGTGGCCTGCAGCCGCGGGTGCGCATCCAGCAGCGGCTCCAGCGCTGCGGCCTCGGTGGTGCCGCCCAGCAGCAGAACGTGCCGGGGGCGAGCTGCCCTGGGGCTGGAGTCAGGAGATGAACGGGAGCTCATGAGGATGACCAGTCTAGCCACGAACAGCGAACGAACGCCATGGCTGAACATTGTCGGTGTGGGCGCGGACGGCCTGTCCGGACTGGCAACGGAGGCCCGTGAGGCCGTTGCGCAGGCGACCACGGTGATCGGCGGGGCCCGGCATCTGGAGATGCTGCCGCCGCAGCCGGGGCAGGAACGTCTGCTGTGGCCCTCGCCGCTGGAGACTGCTCTCGACTGGATCGAGGCGCGAGCGGGGAAGCCGCTGTGCGTGCTCGCCAGCGGCGATCCGTTTTGGTTCGGGGTTGGCACGACATTGCTGCGGCGTTTCCCGGTGGAAGCCACCCGCGTGTTTCCGGTGCCATCGGCGTTCAGCCTGGCCGCCGCGCGCATGGGCTGGCCGCTACAGGAGACCCGCTGCCTGTCGGTCCACGGCCGGCCCATGGAGGCGCTGCGCCCGTGGCTGCACGACGGCGCGCGGCTGCTGATCCTCAGCCGCGACGGTGAGACGCCTGGCGAGTTGGCCCAGTGGCTCGATGAATTGGGTTTCGGGGCCTCGACCCTGACCGTTCTGGAACAACTGGACGGGGCCTCGGAGCGCGTAGAGGCCGCCACGGTGGCGGAATGGAGGACATGTGAGGTGGATCCGCTGAACACGATCGCCCTGGAATGCCGTGCGTCCTCGACGGCCTCCGTGATCGCGGCGAGCGCCGGCCGGCCGGAGGATCAATTCGAGCAGGACGGGCAGATTACCAAGCGCGAGGTGCGTGCGGTAACGCTGGCCCTGCTGGCGCCCGGGCGTGGCGAGTGCCTGTGGGACATTGGTGCCGGGTCGGGGTCTGTCGGTATCGAGTGGATGCTGGCGGATCCAGCGAACCGCGCCGTGGCCATCGAGCCGCGTGCGGAGCGGCTGGAGCGGGTCCGGCGCAATGCGCGTGCCCTAGGGGTCCCGGCCCTGCAATGTATCTCCGGGCGCGCGCCGGAGGCGCTGGATGATCTGTCTGCCCCCGACGCGATCTTCATCGGGGGTGGGCTGACGATGCCCGGGCTGGTGGAACACTGCGTGGAGCGCCTGCGCCCGGGGGGGCGCCTGGTCGCCAACAGCGTGACGGTGGAAGGCGATGCGGTGCTGGCGGCGACGCGCGAGCGCCATGGTGGCGAGCTGACACGGATCAATGTGAGTCGCTCGGAACCGCTGGGCGCGATGTCGGGCTGGAAACCGCTGCGGCCGGTGACCCTGTGGTCCCTGCACCGGAGTTGAACCAGGCGGGATCCTGGGTCGTGCCAGGCGTCGGCTTTGCCTCTGCCTGTACGACGCGGGAGCTGGAGGGTCTGATTCGTGCGGTTCTGGCCGAGGCCCGCGCCATGCCGGGAGCGGAGCGTGCCGGGGCGATCGGGGCCCGGCAGCTGGCGGCGCCGGCGCACAAGAGCGACAGCGCCATGCTGGCGACGGTGGCGCGCGAGCTGGAACTGGAACTCGTATTTCTGTCCGCGGCCGCGCTGGCGGACTGCGACGGCGTAGTGCTTACGGAGTCGCGGCGGGCACGTGCAACCGCCGATGTCGGGTCGGTGGCCGAGGCGGCGGCGCTGGCGGCAGCCGGCGCAGGCGCGCGTTTGCTGTTGCCGCGTCGTCTGTCAGCGCGGGCCAGCTGTGCGGTGGCCTGGGTCGATGCCCATCACCTATCCAAGGAGTCATCATGACGGTTCATTTTGTCGGAGCGGGGCCGGGTGCCGCGGATCTGCTGACCCTGCGCGGGCGCGATCGCATTGCGGCCTGTCCGGTATGCCTGTACGCGGGTTCACTGGTACCCGAGGCCGTGCTGGAGCATGCGCCGGAGGGGGCGCGTGTGATCAACACCGCGCCGTTGACGCTGGACGCGATCATGGACGAGATCCAGCGCGCGCATGCGGCCGGTGAGGATGTCGCACGACTGCATTCCGGCGATCTGTCGGTGTACAGCGCCCTGGGCGAACAGATCCGCCGCCTGGAGGCGGCCGGGATCGACTACACCATCACCCCGGGCGTGCCGGCGTTTTCCGCGGCCGCGGCGACTCTGGGGCGCGAACTGACCGTGCCGGAGGTGGCACAGTCGGTGGTGCTGACGCGTACGCCGGGACGGGCCTCGTCGATGCCGGAGCGCGAACGGCTGGAGGCTTTCGCCGCGACCGGGGCGACCCTGGCGATCCACCTATCGCTGCACAATATCGAGACCGTGGTCGAGGACCTGCGTCCGCACTACGGCTGCGACTGTCCGGTGGCGATCGTCTTCCGCGCCAGCTGGCCGGACGAGACCGTGGTGCGCGGTTCGCTGGGCAATATCGTGGAACGGGCAGTGGCCCTGACCACGCGGCGTTCGGCGCTGATCCTGGTGGGGCCGGCGCTGGATCCGGGCGATTTCCGCGACAGTGCGCTGTACGACCCGGCGCACGTGCGCCGTTATCGGGGCATGGACGGGGACTAAGCGTCGCGTCTTCGATCTTCCGCAGGCAGGGATGAGTCTGGTGGGTGTTCTGGGGCACCGGGGTGTTCGCCTGCAAGCAGGCTCCCACATCGCCAGGAACCTGTAGGAGTCTGCTTGCAGGCGAAGGTGCTTCCTTCCCGGTCAGGATCACGGAAAGGGGCCGCCGGGCGGCGGCCCCTTGGTTCCCGCCCGGTTCAGCGGCGGCCCCTTGGTTCCCGCCCGGTTCAGCGGCGGCGGTAGTTGTCGTGACAGGCCAGGCAATGGTGGCGCACGCCGTTCAGGGCCTCGGTGGCGCGAAGCTGGAAGTCTTCGTTCCCCAGGTCCTCGGCCGACTCCACCTTGCGCTGTAGTTGTTGGGCGGCCTCGCGGTAGGCGGCCTTGTACTCGGCGAAGTCCGGGTCTTCCCAGGCCGCGGGCAGGGCTCCGGGTTCGCCGTGCCGCGCGGGTGTCTCGTGTGCGAACCAGGTTTCGATGTCGTCGGCGCGGCGCGCCAGTTCCTCGGCCAGATCGGGCAGACGTCCGGCGAATGGTGCGCCATAACGCAGGATCTGCTCGATGCTGCGGTAGGTGGCCGAGGTGCCCTGCATGCTCTGCTGACGGAAGCGCTGGAAAGCCTCGGTGGCGTCCACTGTGTCCGGGTCGTCCAGGGTCTCGCTGTAGTCGTCACCCCAGGGCCCGGGCATCGGAAGCGTCACCTCGCCGGCATGAGCGACGGTGGCGGCGAGCAGGATCAGGACAAGGAAGGTTACCCGCAGGGCCGGTGTGAAGGTGGTTCTAGTCATGTCGGATCTCCTTTCCGGTTTCAGAAGCGGAACTGGTGCTGCAAGTGCATTTCCCAGTTCGAGGTGTCGGTGCCGCGGTCCAGCCACATAAGCTGGGTCTTTTGTCGCTGACCACGGTGGTACCAGTTCAGGCCGGCGCCCCATTCGCGCTGCCAGCGCTCGTCTCCGTCCAGGTCGTCGCCGGCGTCGTGGCGCAGCACCGCGTGGCGGGCAGCGAACTCCAGTCCCTCCACTGGTAGCGACTGTGCCAGTTCCAGTTCGGCCCCCAGGTCGTGGTAGCTCGCGGTGCGGTCGGGGGAGACATCGCGGCGGAAGGCCGCCAGCGACAGCGAGGTATGGCCGAACTTGACCACCGCGTCGGCGGTGGCAGTGATCCAGTCGGCGCGCTGGTTGGCCACCGTGTCTTCGATGCCGCGGCTCCAGTCGCGCAGGTGATTGCGGCTGGCGGCCTGCACGCCGGCGCCCAGGGCGACCGTGTGTTCCACGGCCTGGCCCACGGTGGTGTTGTCGCGCGGAACCGCCCCTACCGGGGCCCAGGCGCTGCGGGCGCTGAGCAGATTCCCGGATGTGGATGGGCGCTCGTCGCGCTGGTCGAGGCGCCCCCGACCGTCAAACACGCCGAGGGCCCAGGCGCGGTCGTCGGCCGCGCCACCCAGCAGGGCGACGCCGGTGTCGCGCCCGGCCGGGACCTCGAACTGGTTGCCGGCGATGCTCAGCTCGGTGAACAGGCGATTGGGCCCGCCGATATCCCGTGGCAGCCCGAAGGGCACGGTGAACTGACCGGCCCGCAGACTCAGCGATTCGGCCAGCGCGTACTGCAGCCAGACGTCGCGCATGGACAGCTCGCCGCTGCTGAAATCCGGCTGCAGACGGAAGCTCAGATCGGGGTGGAACAGGGTCCCGGAGCTGTCCAGCCAGGCGCGGCGGAAGTCGAACTCGCTGCGGGAGCCGTCCGGGTCTCGGTTGTAGCTGTAGCGGCCCTGAACTAGCGGATCCAGGGTGACCTGCAGGCCGTCTTCCGCGTCGCCGAAGTCGAAGCCGGCCTGTGCCGGCGCGAGACTCGTGGCCGTCATCAGACAAAACGTGGCAAGGGCCGGGACGGCACGTCGCCCCGGTCGGACATGGGTGTTTTCCATTGTTGTGGTGCTCCCCTGGACGAGCGACCCCGCACGCCGTGGATGAAACGACGCCGGACGCTGGACAGGGAGCAGGGTAGGGCCGGTCGTTGAGCACACCGGTCCTGGCCCGCTCGGCCGCCCACCGCGGCGTCGGGTGTTCTCCAGGCCGGTCTCCGGACTCGCAGAGTGGATGCGTGATGCATCCAGGGCGGGTCGCCTTCCCGCGGGCATCTCGGGGATGCGCCGCAGTGGCATTGGATCCGCCCTGACTCTGCCTACCGTTGCGGGGGCAGTGCCGGACTTGCGAACGCGTGTTCGCGCACCGGCTTCCCGATTATCCCCGGCCGGTTCTGGCCGGGGCACCTGAAGGCAAGGCGGACCCTACGGCGCCTTCGTTTTAGGGTCAAGGGCGCGTTGAGTCGGGATGGCAGCGGTATCCGTTGATCTGGATCAACGGAATACCCGTTTCTGATCGCGTCCGGTTTCCCGTGTGGGTAGGGTGGGTTTCAGGTGATCTGGACCGAGTCTAGTTCGGTCCTCGCCGACATCCATTCCCCAAGGGAGACCTGACATGACGATGCTTTCCGGATTTCGCTTGACGGCGCTGGCGGCCTGCGCGGCCGTCGCCGTGGGGGCCTCGGCCCCGGTGCTGGCGGATACCGACTACGCCCAGTACCGCGATGTGTTCGAGCCGTTGCCGGCGCTGCCGCCGATCCCGGCGGATAACTCGATGACCAAAGAGAAGATCGAGTTGGGCAAGATGTTGTTCTTCGAGCCGCGCATCTCCAGTTCCGGCGTGATCTCCTGTGCGACCTGCCACAACCCGGCATTGGGCTGGGCGGACCGCATCCCGCGCGCGGTGGGTCATGACGGCCAGGTCGGCGAGCGCAACACCCCGACGGTATTGAACTCCGGCTTTTTCACGGCCCAGTTCTGGGATGGCCGCGAGGACGACCTGGAAGGCCAGGCGCTGGGTCCGATCCAGGACGCGATCGAGATGGCGATGCCGCTGGAGGACGCAATCGAGCGTCTGGAAGAGTTCAACGAGTACCAGGAGAAGTTCGCGGCCGCCTATCCCGACTATGACGGTGACAACGTGATCAATGCCGATCACGTGGCCAAGGCCCTGGCGACCTTCCAGCGTACGCTGAATACCCCGAACTCGCCGCTGGACCGCTGGCTGGCCGGGGACGAAGGTGCGATGAGCGAGCAGCAGATGCGCGGGATGAAGCTGTTCGCCGATAACGGCTGTGTGGCCTGCCACCGTGGCCCGGCACTGACCGACAGCAACTTCCACCGTATCCAGGTACCGGGTTCGGAAGACGAGGGTCGCTATCTGGTGACGGGCGAGGAGAGCGACAGGTTCGCCTTCAAGACCCCGACGCTGCGCAACGTGGCCCTGACCTACCCCTACATGAACAACGGCGAGACGGCTACGTTGGACGAGGCGATCCGCATCATGGGGCAGGAGATGCTGGGCATGGAGTTCAGCGACGATGAAGTCGCGGACCTGGAGGCCTTCATGCACGCGCTGACCGGTGACATGCCGCAGTTCGAGATCCCGTCACTGCCGTAAGCGACCGGTTGCCACTGGCGATGACAAGCCCCCTCCGGGTCCGGAGGGGGCTTTTTTGTGTCGCCTATTCGACGGTGATGGTGATCTTGTCGGAGGTCACTGGCGGGTCGAAGCTGAGGTGGCGGTAGTCCATGAACAGCAACTGCAGGGTATGGGTGCCCGGCTCCAGTTCGATCTCGCTTTCGGTCTGGCCGCCGCCGAAGTGGCGCGTGTGATCGGAGAAGGGGAGCGAGGCATCCAGATCCACGTCGTCCAGCGGCTGGTTCACCAGCAGGTGGTGATGCCCGGTGTTGTCGGCCTCGACGCCGGCCGGGGCCACACCCATGCCCCGCAGGCCCATCTGGATGCGCACGGGGCTCTCGACGGTAGCGCCGTCCTGCGGACTGATGAAGTACACCTCGGCGCCTTCGGGGGCCGAGACGCGTTCCATGCCCACGGCGCCGGCGGTGGCCAGGGCGAACCCTCCGGTGACGAGGGCGAGGGTGGCGAGACGGGGGAGTGATACGGCTTTCATCATGACTCCTTCGGGCGCCGGGCGCCCTTGTTGGCCTGTCTCGAGTATAGCCAGCCAGAACCGGATCACCGGGTCATCGGCCGGGGCCGTTCTGCTACCCTAGGCGACTTTCTTGACTATCCGTAATCGAGTGTCCCGCGCATGAGTCTTCGTACCCGTTTTGCCCCCAGTCCCACCGGCTATCTGCATATCGGTGGTGCCCGCACCGCGCTGTTCTCCTGGCTGTACGCCCGGCACCATGGCGGCGAGTTCGTGCTGCGCATCGAGGACACCGATCTCGAGCGCAGCACGGCCGAGTCGGTGAACGCCATTCTCGAGGGTATGAACTGGCTGGGGCTGACCTACGACCACGGGCCGTTCTACCAGACGGAACGCTTTGACCGGTACAAGGAAGTGATCGAGCAGCTAATGGCCGCCGGCCATGCCTATCGCTGCTACTGCACGAAGGAAGAGCTGGACGCGATGCGCGAGGAGCAGAAGGCGCGCAAGGAGAAGCCGCGCTATGACGGTCGCTGCCGCGCGCGCACCGAACCGCGCGAGGGCGTGGAGCCGGTGATCCGCTTCCGCACCCCGGACGAGGGTGTGACGGTTGTCGACGACATGGTGCGTGGCAAGGTCGCCTTCCAGAACAGCGAGCTGGACGACCTCATCATCGCCCGCTCCGATGGCTCGCCGACCTACAACCTGACTGTGGTGGTCGACGACATGGACATGGGGATCACCCACGTGGTCCGCGGCGACGATCACCTGAACAACACCCCGCGCCAGATCAACATCCTCAAGGCGCTGGGCGTGGAACCGCCGCGCTACGGGCACCTGCCGATGATCATGGGCCCGGATGGGGCCAAGCTGTCCAAGCGCCACGGTGCCGTGTCGGTGATGCAGTACCGCGACGAGGGGTATCTGCCGGAGGCGCTGCTGAACTATCTGGTGCGCCTTGGCTGGGCCCACGGTGATCAGGAGATCTTCGGGCTGGACGAGCTGGTGCGCCTGTTCGATATCGAGGACGTCAATCAGTCTGCCTCGGCGATCAACCCGGACAAGCTCCTGTGGCTGAACCAGCACTACATCAAGACGCTGGACCCGGACCACGTCGCGCTGGAACTGGGCTGGCACCTGGGGCAGCTGGGGATCGATCCCTCCGAAGGGCCGGAACTGCGCGATGTGGTCATCGCGCAGCGCGAACGGGCGCGTACCCTGCGCGAGATGGCCGAGAACAGCGTGTATTTCTATCGCGAGTTCGAGGACTACGACGAGAAGGCGGCGCGCAAGCAGCTGACCGCCGAGGCGCAGCCCGTGCTGCAGACCCTGCACGACGGATTCAGCGCCCTGGGCGCGTGGGAGAAGGAACCGCTGCACGAGGTGGTGGTGCACACCGGCGAGCGCCTGGAGCTGAAGCTCGGCAAGGTCGCGCAGCCGCTGCGCGTGGCCCTGACCGGGGGTACGGTGTCCCCGCCGATCGATGATACGCTGGAGCTCATCGGTCGCGAGCGTGCCCTGGCCCGCATCGACCGCGCGTTGGCGAAAATTTCCGCCGACGCGGGTTGACACATTTCGGGGTGCTGGCTACAGTACGCGCTCGCCTGACACGGGGCCATAGCTCAGCTGGGAGAGCGCCTGCATGGCATGCAGGAGGTCGGCGGTTCGATCCCGCCTGGCTCCACCACTCAGGTGATTTGCGAGTTCATCAATGCATCGTTTCGGAGTCATATCGCTCTACGTTGGATTGGTGCTGGCAGTCGTCGGATTGATCGGCGGATTCGGGCTCTTGCTCACCGGGGAACAGACCTGGTCCAAGCCCCTCATCGCGCTGGTACCGATCGGGTTTTTGCTGGTATTCAACGGTCTGGTAACGACGCTTCTGCATCGTGCGCCGGGTAGCGAGGAAGATCGGCCCAAAGGCCCACCCGAATAGCAACATGACGTTGCCTCTACGTCCCCATCGTCTAGAGGCCTAGGACACCGCCCTTTCACGGCGGCGACCGGGGTTCGAATCCCCGTGGGGACGCCATATCCCGAAAAGGCCCGAACCGCAAGGTTCGGGCCTTTTCTTTTGTGGCGGCCATGCAAGCCTCCCGGTGCCCAGTCGGGCAGGGCGGGTTGCCCTGCTGGAAGGCCAGGGAGTCAGGCGAGGCGGGGATCGCGCTGGCGCGGTTCGTCCGCGTCAGGGCGCGGGATGATGCAGTGGTTGATGCGCAGGAGTTCGCGTTCGGCCCAGGCCTGCACCTGGGGGTCGGTCGCGAAGCGCGCATGGTCCAGCAGGGCCTGACGTTCCACGTTGGGGTTGCCCTGTTCGTGGGCGATGCGGCGGGCGCGTTCAAGCTCTTGCCAGCCCTCGGGGGCCTCGCCCGGGCTCCGGGTGAGCAGGGCAACGGCCCGCAGGCGCCGGACGGGCGCCTCGAACACGTAATCGCCGCGCTGGCGACAGCCGGCGAGGGCCTCGTCGGCGACCGTCAGGCACTGTTCGGGCGGGGCGTCATTGGCCTGCATGGCGTCGAGAAGGATGAGCTGGAAGATGGTGTTCACGCCATCCATGATGTGGCGCATGGCCTCCACTTGCGTCTCGATGGCCTGGTAAGCATCTGCCTGCCCCTGGCGGGCCAGGGCCCAGCTCTCGAGGGTAATGCCGGCGGCGCGCCACAAGGGGTAGTCGTAATCCCGGGCGATGGCGAGCGTGCGGCGTGCGGCCGGGAGGGCGGATTCCGGATCCCTGCAGTAGAAGCCGAGAACAGCGCGGAAGGCGTGCGCGAAGGCCACGGTTGGACGGTGGCCGAGCTGGTCGGCCTGTTCGCAGGCGGTATCCATCTCGTGCCAGGCGCGGGCGTGGTTCCCCAGATGCAGCAAGGTCCAGGCCATGAAACCGCGCGCGCTGATGGCCGGGTTCTCCGTGTGGCGTGCCACCAGGGTCGCGTGGTCCTCGTCGCGGTAGAGCTCGACCGCCTGGGTCTGGTGTTCCAGCGCTTCGGCAAAACGGCCGGTCCAGAAATGGGTGTTGCCTTGCACGTAGTGGGCCGCGAGCCGCAGCAGGCGGTCGCCGGAGCGCTCGGCGAGCTGCTGCATTTCCGCGGCGAGGCGATGCGCCTCCTGGAAGCCGTGCCAGGAGCCGGCCCCATGCCAAAGCCCCCACAGCACGCGGAAGTACTGCACCGGATCCTGTTCCGGGGCGGTCAGGCGCATGGCACGCTCGAAGATGTCGTTGACAGTGCGCGAACCGTATCCCAGCAGGGCCAGGTTGGAGGCGCCCAGGCCGCCCAGGGCGCGCAGGGTGACCTGTTCGGACGCGCCCGAGTCGGCCTCTTCGTGGGCCTCCGGGTGGTGTTCCAGGCAGGACAATGCGTCCTCGAAGTAGTGCGAGGCCTCGGGCAGGATCCCGCGGGCGAACGCCGCCTCGCCCGCGTGCAGCCAGGCACTGACCGCCTCCGGATAACGCCCGGCGTGGTACAGATGGGTGGCAATGCGCCCCCAGTCCGCGGTCTGCATGCCGTTCTTGCCGTCTTCCTGCATCAGGTCGGCCAGCTGGCCGTGCAGGCGGGTGCGTTCGGTCAGCAGCATGGATTCGTAGGCGGCCTGCTGGAACAGGGCATGACGGAAGCGGTAACGCACGCCATCGACCATGCCGGCCGGCTCGATGAAGCCCTTGCCGGTCAGTCGCGTCAGCTGGCGGCGTATGGTGTCGGCCGGCTGTCCGCGCAGGCGGCTGAGGATGCGGGTATCGAAGTCGCGTCCGATGACGGCCGCGGAATGGGCTAGTTCCCGGGCGCTGCCAAGCTGTTCCAGGCGCGCGACCAGGAGGTTGGAGAGGCCCGGTGGCAGGGTGTCCGGGAGCTGTCCGATCCGGGCGGCCTCGAGGGCGTAGCGCGTAAGCTCTTCGAGAAACAGCGGGACGCCCTCGCCGCGTGCGATCAGCTGATCGCGCACGCCGCTGGCGAGGCGGCCGTTCGGGTCCAGACGGTCGACCAGATCGCGCGCGGCGGCATCGTCCAGCCCGTGCAGGCGGATGTGTTCCAGCGAGAGGTCGCGCCAGGAGGAGCGAAAGCTCATGCGCGCCGTCAGAATGGCCATGATCGGCTTCCGGTGCAGGCGCTGGTACAACCGCCGCAGGAACTCCGCAGTGCCCGAATCCATCCAGTGCAGGTCGTCGCAGATCAGGAGCGTGGGACCGTGGGCCGCGCGGCGATGGACCAGCTCCACCAGGGTGTCGATGATGCGGTCGCGGTCCAGCCCCTCGTGGGCGATGCTTTCGGGGCCTTCGGCCTCCGGGTGGGTCAGCCAATAGGCCAGACGTGGCGCGAGGTCCGGGGCTGTTCCGACATGTTTGAGGGCCCCTTCGAGTCGGCGCCGGCGGGCGTCGCGCAGGCTGTCATGGCCCATCCAGGTGGCAAAGGCCTGGCGCACGGGTGCCAGGAGCTGCCGGGCGCGGTCCTCGCGGCACTTGAGCAGGTAGCGCGAACGGGCCTGACCGCGGACTTGCAGGTCGAGTCCGCGCGCCAGCCGACTCTTGCCCAGACCCGCCTCTCCCTGGACCAGGATGAAGCGAACCTCGCCGCTGTCGAGGACCTGATCCCAGTGGCCGCGAAGCTGCTGGAGTTCCGAACTGCGTCCGGTCAGCGGGGTCAGGTCGCGCAGGGTCTGGGCGTCTACGCGGTCCAGCGGGCCGGGGTCGCCGGTGACGCGATAGGCGCCGGTGTCGTCCTCCGCCGGACGGAAGCTGAAGTAGCCCGAGACCCGCGCGTAGGTGGGTTCACTGACACGCAGCGTTCCGGGATAGGCGCGCTGGGCGCATTCATGGGCGCGGGCAGTGAGCTGGCCCGTCGGGTCGGGCAGATCGGGGTCGGCGCCGGTGACGATCAGGTCGGTGTCCACGGCCAGGCGCAACTGGCAGTCGCCGGGGGCGGTTTGCAGTGCCTGCCAGGCAGCGTGCACGGCATCGACGGTTGCCTCTTCGCGCCCGGCGGGGTAGCCGAAATAGGCTAGGAGGCCGTGCCCGGGGCAGGGTACGACATGGCCGTGGTGGCTGAGCAGGACGAAATCGACATGCTCCAGCGTGCGGTTGACCTGTTGCTGCTGGATCTCGATGTCGGCCTGCGCGTCGGGCTGTAGGTGGCAGGCCACGACCGTGACCCGCCGGCGTTCGGAGCGCAGGACGGCGGGTTCGGCGTCCTCGGCGCTGGTGTGCTGGCTGGTGGCCTCGGCGCGTTCGGCGCCCAGGATCTCCTCGCGCGTGCGCGCCAGGAGTTCGCCCGGGGGCTTGCCCGCCTCGGCCTCGAGGTGGGCGTAGTGCTCCAGGGCGCGCTTCGGGTGTCCGCTGGCGGCGAGGGCCTTCATCAGGAGGTGGTGCAGGGTTTCGTCGTGCGGCTCCATCGCCAGCAGGCGGTGGAGCTCGGCGAGCAGGGGCTCGCCCTCGTTGGGTTTGGCCAGCTCGGCGAGGTTGTGCCCGATGAAGACGAGCAGGTTCTGCCAGTGATGGTCGCGCTGGGACTGGGCCCAGGCGGAGAGTTCGGGCAGGTCCTGCAGCGCACGCAGGCCCTCGAGGAAGTGCCCGCGGTAGTCGCAGACGATCGCCAGGTCGGGCGGCGGGGCGGTGGTCTCCCGGCCCTCCGCGGTTCGGCGCTCGGAACGCGCGCGCTGCAGGGTGAGAAAATCGATGCGCGATTCCGGCTGCGGCTGGAAGCGTACATAGCGGGGCGTGGTATCGAGCAGGGGGGGCTCGCCGGCGGGCAGCTGGCGACGCAGCTGGAACAGGCCCTGACGCAGGTTGACCCGGGCGCTGTCGGAATCCAGGTCCGGCCAGAACAGGCGCGCCAGCTCCTCGCGCGGAATACGCCGGGGGCTTTCGGCCGCTACATAGGTGAGCAGCAGGCCGAGTTTCGTCCCCGAAAGAGCGGGTATGTCACGGTCCTCCACGCGCACGCCGACGGTGCCGAAGGTCGTGATTTCCATATGCGCCAAAGAGGCCTCCCGTCTTCTTCGTCAGCAGTCGTGTACTGCCATGTGTGACCCGTCAGCGGATCGGCTCTTGGGGCCGCCGGCATACGGCCGGGGCCAGGGGAGATTCCGTTCGAATCGATTGTACCGGCATTCCGTTACCGGGGTCAGTCAATGCGGATCGTCGCGTAGCCCTGATTCTCGTAGCCCATGATGGACAGGAAGGTGTTGCCCACCATTTGAATCCCGGGCAGCAGGTCGTCCTGTTCCAGGTCGAAGCGCCGGGTGGCGATATTGCAGGCCTCCATGTGGATGCCATCCAGTTCCAGCAGGCCTTCCAGGCGCTCGTGGATATGGCGCACGGCGGAGACCTCCTCGATGTCGAGGTGATCGGTGGAGCGCGCGATGAGTCCTGCCGCACCGCCACGGAAGGCAAACACCATCTCCGGTTCCAGGCCCTGGCGCTGCATGTCGTCATAGGTTTCGCGGATGACGCTCAGGCGGGCGATCAGGCGTTCCGGTTCGGCGATGGTGATGTCCCAGAGGATGCGTCCCGTCTCCATGCCGGCAATGGCGCGCTGGTCGCCGGGCTTGTCGGCGAGCGCCAGGCCCGGGAGCAGCAGGGCGCAGAGCAGGAAGACGGCGAGAAGGCGTTGCATGACGTTCGTCCCTTTTTGCGAGATCCTGTCTTGAGCGTAGCAGGCCCGCGGGTGCTTCGTGCGCGGGTGTCTGTGATGGCACCCGTGCTGGGAGGGCGGACCCGGGGGACGAAGGGTCCGGCCTCCCTGCAGCTGCTTAGTGGCCGTGGTGGCCGTTGTGCAGGTATTCCACGCCGTCGAGGCTCTGGAGCTGGATCTCGCGCACCGGAATGTAGCGCGAGGAGCCCGGGCTGACGACCTCTTCGGTGACCCGGATGCGGTAGGGGGCCTCGTGGTTCAGCAGCTGACCGACGAAGCGCTTGCCCTCGTGGGTCACGCGCACCGGTGTGGTGTCGTCGTAGCGGCTGAAGTTGTAGCTCACATCCTTGGGATACTGCAGGTTCTGTTCGGAAAAGCTCATGGTTGGGCCTATTGGGGTCAGTGGTCTTTTACGGCCTGAAAGGCCTCGAGTGCGGCCTGGCGGCTGGCTTTCAGGTCCACGATGGGGGCTGGGTAGCCGCGCGCGCCGCCGGCGCCTGGCGCGTGAATATACCGCGTTTCGACGTCCTTGAGTACGGGGACAAAATGCCGTACGTAGGCCCCGTCGGGGTCGTGGCGCTCGCCCTGGGTTTGCGGGTTGAAGACGCGAAAGTAGGGTGCGGCGTCGGCGCCGCAGCCTCCGGCCCATTGCCAGCCGAGGGTGTTGGCGGCGAGATCGGCATCCACCAGGGTGTCCCAGAACCAGCGAGCCCCGTGCCGCCAGTGCTGGCGCAGGTTCTTGGTCAGGAAGGAGCCGACCACCATGCGCAGGCGATTGTGCATCCAGCCGGTCTGCCACAGCTGCTGCATCGCGGCGTCGACGATCGGGAGCCCGGTGCGACCGTGCTGCCAGGCGTGCAGGTCCGCATTGTCCTCGCGCCAGGGGAAGGCCTCGAAGCGCGGGTTCAGCGGCTGGTCCGGGGTGTACGGGAAGTGGTAGAGCACGTGATGGGCGAAGTCGCGCCAGCCCAGCTCGCGCACGAAGGCCTCGGGCCCGCCGTGGTCCGGGTGCAGGCCGGCCTGACGCAGTGCGCGCAGGATCTGGCGCGGCGAGACCTCGCCGAAATGCAGGTGAGGCGACAGGCGCGAGGTGCCATCGTGATCCGGGCGGTCGCGTTCGACACCGTAGTCGCGCACGGCGCCGTCCAGGAACTGCGCGAGGCGTTGGCCGGCCGCGGTCTCGCCGGGATTCCATGTGGCGCGCAGGCCGGCGGCCCAGTCGATCGTGGGCAGAAGTTCGAGCTGTTCGGGGTCGAGTGACTCGGGCCAGGCGTCGGGCGGCGCGAGGGCATCGGCGGCGGGCAGCGGGTCGCGGTCGATGCCGTGTTTCAGGCAGGCCTTCCAGAACGGGCTGAAGACCTTGTAGGGCCGCCCCTGCCCGGTTGCGACCTCCCAGGGCTCGATCAGCAGGTGGGCGTTGAAGCTGTGTACCTCGAGGCCGTCGGCGCGCAGTCCGGCCTTGATCTCCGGGTCGCGCAGGACAAAGGCCGGGTCGTACAGGCGATTCCAGTAGACGGCGGTGGCGCCGGTTTCGCGCACCAGGGCGCGCAGTGTCGCGAGGCTGGGGCCGGCGCGCAGGGTCAGGCGCGAGCCCTGCGCACGCAGGTCATGGTCCAGGGCCTGCAGGCTGTGGTGCAGCCACCAGTTGGACGCAGCACCCGGCGCCCACGGGGCTTCCTCCTCCGGGGCATGGATGAACACCGGGATGACCGGGCCGCCACGTTCGCTGGCGGCGTGCAGCGCGGGCTGGTCGGCCAGGCGCAGGTCGCGGCGCAGCCAGACAAGGGTGGGGCCGGGGCTCGGCATCAGATGCGGTCTCCCGCTGCGAGGGTGCGGCGGATGTGGCTCGCCTGATCGCGGATGGCTTGCAGGCGTTCGGGATCCATTTTCGCCACATGCTTCCACTGCAGTGCGGTGCGCGGATGGCGGGCGAAGCGCTTGCGGTGGCGGTCGAGGAAGTCCCAGTAAAGCGTGGTGAACGGGCAGGCCTTCGCGCCCAGGGCCTCGCCCGGGTCGAACGGGCAGTGCGCGCAATAGTTGCTCATGCGCTGGATGTAGCGCCCGGTGGCGACATAGGGCTTGGAGGCCATGCGGCCGTTGTCGGCGTACTGCGACATGCCGATCACGTTGGGCAGTTCGACCCACTCGACGGCGTCGACATAGATGCCGAGGTACCAGGCGTGGATCTCGGCCGGCCGTACGCCGAGCAGCTGGGCGAACAGCCCGGTGACCATCAGCCGCTGGATATGGTGCGCATAGCCCAGTTTCAGCGTCTGGCCCACGGCCTGCTGGAGGCACTGCATGGAAGTGTCGGCGTCCCAGTAGAGCGCCGGCAGCGGCTGGTCCGCCTCCAGGGCGTTCCAGTCGTGCCAGGCCTCGCCAAAGTGAAAGTACAGCCCGCGCACGTACTCGCGCCAGCCGAGGATCTGGCGGATGAAGCCCTCGACCGCGTGGAGTGGCGCGTGGCCGTCGCGCCAGGCCTGTTCGGCCGCGTCAATCACCGTGCGCGGGTGGATCAGGTGCAGGTTCAGCGCGGCGGACAGACGGGCGTGGTAGAGCCACGGCTGGTCGGTCCACATGGCGTCCTGATAGGTGCCGAACGCGGGCAGGCGGTGCTGGATGAAGTCATCGAGCGCCTGTTGCGCCTGTTGCGGGGTGACCGGCCAGTCGAAGTCGTCGGCCTGGCCCGGCAGGTCGGGCAGGTGCTGTGCGATGTCCTCCCGGCACTCGCGGGTAAGCGCGTCGGGCGGGAAAGCCGCAGGCTCGGGCAGCCAACCGGGGCCGTCCCGCCCGAAGTGTCCGCGGTTGTCGGCATCGAAATTCCACTGGCCGCCTGCGGGCTCGCCGTCGTTCATCAGCACGTCCAGTGCCTTGCGCTGCTCGCGGTAGAAGGTTTCCATGCGCAACTGCTTGCGGCCCCTGGCCCAGCGTCGAAAGGCCTCCGGCGGGACCAGGAAGTGCGGGTCGTCCAGGATCTCCAGCGGGATTCCCCGTTTGTTACAGGCCTGCCCCAGCTGCTTCAGGACGCGGTGTTCACCGGGCTGCAGGACTCGCACCTGCCGCGGCCGAAGCCGGTCCAGGTCCGCCAGCAGGGCCTCGCCCAGGGTCTGCTCGGGGTGTTCGCCCAGGCGGCGGTAGTGGACCGTCAGACCCTCGTCGCGACGCCGCGCGGCGAAGTGGCGCATCGCCGAGAGAAATAGCGTGGTGCGGGCCACGTGCGACGGGACGTATCGGGATTCGTCAGCGACCTCGGCCATCCAGGCGGCGTCCTGGTCCGGGTCCAGGGCCTTCAGGCCCGGGTGGTCGGGGGCGAGCTGGTCGCCGAGCACGAGCAGGAGCGTGCGCACGGTCGCGGGCGAAGTGGACGTGGCCACGGAGCCGGAAAGGGCAGCAGGCGGTTACTGGGGCAGGTGCCGCGAGAGCCGCGCGGCGGCCTCCAGCGGGGGGCCGGGCAGGACTTCGATCTCGCGGCGGTGTTCCTTCTGGGACAGTTCCAGGGCGGCCGAGCCGGCGAGGTAACAGGGCGGGCCGGCTTGTTTGAGGATGGCCTCGACCCGCGGCAGTTCGGGGCTGCGCATCAGCTGCGAGGAGCCGTGGATGATCAGCGCCGGTGCCTTCAGGCGGCGCATCAGGGTGTCCAGTCCTTCGGGACTGGTGGCGTCGAACAGCGGCAGGGTCTTCAGACCACGGCGGGCACAGGCGAGCTGCAGCAGCATGCCGCCGACCTGCTGGTGACCACCGCCCAGCACCAGGCAGGGGTAGGGAGGGTCGTCACAGGCGCGGGTGGCCGAGCGCAACTGGTCGGCGAAGGCCGCGGTGGCCCAGGCGGCAAAGATGGCCAGACGGACTTCGCCCTCAGCATTGTGCCGGGATTCCTCGCGCAGGCGGCGGTAGACGTCGAGGAAGGCGCTTTCGTGGACGCCATCCCAGCCGTGGCGCATGACCAGGCGGGCGTAGGTGCGATCCAGTTCGCCGACGTCGAGATTCGCGACCGACTCGTAGAGGGTCTCGGCGAGCGGATCCATGGTGTGGGGGGCGATCCCCGGGCCGGGGCTGTCCCGGCGCCGCTCGGGGGCATCATCCGACGCGGTCGCGCCGGACTCGGTCGACTCGGCGTCTGTCGTGCCGGACGATGGCTCGTCGTTGAGGACGCGGTGAACCTGGGAGACGGGGATCCCCTGCTCCAGCAGCTCCATGATCCGCTTGATCCGTGCGATGTCGCCCGGGCTGTAGAGCCGGTGGCCCTTGGGTGTGCGCATCGGACGGATCAACCCGTAACGACGCTCCCAAGCACGCAACGTCACGTCGTTAATGCCCGTCTCCGCGCAAACGTGCCGGATCGGGTACAGGCCTTCTTCGTCTTGAAGTTCGATGTGCGTCGCGCTCGCCATGGATTAATTGTACGACATTTATACAGCGCATGTACAAGGGCGGAGTTCGGGACTGCGATCCGCGTGGCTCAGGGGGCTGGAATGAACCTTCCCTGTCTGCGCGTCCCAAAAGGGTAGCAACCTTTTTCAGATGCTGCTGGAGACTGGCATGTTTGCAACACCGGGGAATCGCTGGAACGTTACGTTCGCATCGCTGCTTCTGCTAGCGCTGGCCGCGCCGGTTCCGGCCCAGGCCAATCCCGAGATGGCGGACAGTATTTCGCCCTATCTGCGCCTGCATGTGGACGATCCGGTTCAGTGGCGTGCCTGGGATCCGGCCCTGCTCGAAAAGGCGAAGGAGGAACAGCGCCCTCTGCTGATCTCCAGTGGCTACTACTCCTGCTACTACTGTCACGTGATGCAGGAGAAGAGCTTCAAGGATGACGGCATCGCCGAGCGGCTGAACGAGAATTTCATCCCGGTGAAGGTCGATCGCGAAGTCAACGGTGCGCTGGACAGTTACCTGCTGGAGTTCCAGCGTGCGACCGCCGGGAGCGCGGGCTGGCCGCTCAACATCGTGGTCACGCCTAATGGACACGCGCTGACCGGTGTGGTGTACGCGCCGCGCGATCAGTTCGCCGAGTTCCTGGACGGCATCACCGAGCGGCTGGAGGCCGACTACGACCGGCTGGTCGATCTAGCGCGGCGCGGCAGCGACGAACTCACCCAGCGATTGCGTGCGGGCGAGGAACCGCTGTCGGACAGCCGCGCGGGCCGCCTGCCGCAGGTGCTGTGGAATCACCTGGAGCGCGAGTCCGACGATCTTCAGGGCGGCTTTGGCAGCTCCACCAAATTCCCGCATTCGCCGTACCTGCGCGCGATGCTGGAGGCCGAGAAGGCCGGCACCGCGCCCGGCTGGGTCGGCGAATTCCTGGAAATCACGCTCGACGAGATGGCGCATTCCGGCCTGCGCGATGTGCTGGGCGGTGGGTTCTTCCGTTATTCCGAGTCGCCGGACTGGAACGAGCCGCACTTCGAGGTGATGCTGGAGGATCAGGCCCAGCTCGCACTGGTGTATCTGCGCGCCGGTGACCATTTCGGCCGCCAGGACTGGATCGAGCTGGGACTGGAGAATCTCGACTTCGTCAAGCGCGACATGGCCCTGCGCGAGGACGAGTCCGGCGACCAGGCGGATACCGCCGAGGATGGCTTTCGCGGGTTCGCCTCCAGCCTGTCGGCGGTCGACGCGGAGGGTCGTGAGGGGGGCGCCTACCTGTGGCCCGAGGCGGATATCGCTTCCGCGCTGGCGGACCATGAGCACCCGGAGCTGGTGCGCGCGCGGTTCGGCATGGAAGGCAGCTCCGTGTTCGACCTCGGATACCTGCCCCGGCGTGGCGCGGGGGTCGAGGCCCTGGCCGAACGCTTTGACCTGGACGAGGCTACCGTGCGCGAACAGGTGGCCGCCGGGCGCGAGGCGCTGATCCGGGCGCGCGAGGCGCGCGGCCTGCCGCGGGACGAAAAGGTCCTGACCGGGGCACACGGTCTGCTGCTCTCCGCCCTTGCGGAGGGGGCGCAGCATGACGAGCGTTTCCGCGAGGCGGGTGCGGCGGTGCAGGCCTGGCTATTGGAAGTCGCCGCCGATCCCGAGGAACTGCCCGCGCTGATGGGCCTGCCCTCGGATCAGGCCGGGACGGCCACGCTGAACGATTACGCCTTTGTTGCGCGCGGCCTGCGCGACTGGAAGGCCGCCACGGGCGAGGGCGAGCAGGCGCCGGCACTGGCACTGCTGGAGGCGGCCTGGGAACGCTTCCGCGATGACGACGGCTTCCGCTCGGAGCCGGAGCCGCCGCTGCCGGGGATGATCTCGCAGCGCTTCCACCCCGCGGTGCACCGGCCGTCCCCGACGACCCTGCTTTTCCGGCTCAGCGAGGAGTGGCGTGGGGCCAGCGAGATGGTGGATGCGGCGTTCGCGGAATACGATCTGCGCCCGGGGCGCGCCATCGAATCCGACCCGGAACACCACGCCCGCCTGATCCTCTGGCTGCAGGAACGCAATCGCTGAAGGGCTGTATTACCACAGAGCGCACAGGGGACACGGAGAAGGTCAAGGGCGGTTAACAGGAAGAAGGGAAGGCTGGAAGGAACGATTTCTGGTGGCGATTTGCCCGTTTCCGGAGCCATTCATCCAAACTAAATTCCTTCCGATCTTCTAGCCTTCCTGCTTAGTCGCTTTTGACCTTCTCCGTGCGTGTAGTGGTAGGGAGCGACGTTCAGGCGTCGGAGCGGGCGGAGGCTTCCTTTTCGGCCTTGTGCAGGCGCTGGAGCATGGCCTTGAGGACCTTCGGGTTGCCGGCGACCACGTCGCCGCGGCGCATCACGTCCGGGTTGCCCTGCCAGTCGCTCACCACCCCGCCGGCTTCCTGGACCAGCAGCAGGCCCGCGGCCATGTCCCAGGGCTGCAGGCCCATCTCCCAGAAGCCGTCGAAGCGCCCGCAGGCGACCCAGGCCAGGTCCAGTGCGGCCGAGCCCGGGCGGCGTACGCCGGCGGTGCCCGGGATCAGGTAGCGCAGGCTGCTCAGATAGCGCTCCAGGTCCTGGCCCTCGCGGAACGGGATGCCGGTACCCAGCAGGGCGCCGTTCAGGTCCTTGCGCTCGGAGACGCGGATGCGGCGGCTGTTGAGAAAGGCGCCGGCGCCGCGCGTGGCGGTGAACAGCTCTTCCTTCAGCGGGTCATAGACCACCGCCTGCTCCAGCCGGCCCTTGTGTTTCAGGGCGATGGAGATGCCGTACTGCGGGATCTCGCGCAGGTAGTTGGTGGTGCCGTCCAGCGGGTCGATGATCCACACGAAGTCGGCATCGCTGCCGCTTTGCTCGCCGCCTTCCTCGGCCATGATGCTGTGATCGGGGTAGGCGCGGCGCAGGGTCTGCACGATCGCCTGTTCAGCCGAGAGATCGACGTCCGACACCCAGTCGTTGCGGGCCTTCTCGCGGGTGTTCATGCGATCCGGCCGGCCCCAGGCGCGGGTGGTGATGCGTCCGGCCTCGCGGGCCGCCGATACCGCCGTGTTCAGCATGGGGTGCATGGGGGTCTCCTGGTGTTCTGCGGGGTGTCCGGCGGGCCTCTCTGGCAAGCCGCGGGAAGGCCGCGAACAATACACAAGCGGCTCTTTTTTGGGAAGTCGCAGGGTCCCCTGTGTACAATCCCGGCCTTTGACGAGGGGGTTCCACGAATGGAAGAACGCCTGGACCGGGTCCGGGTCGTGCTGGTGGGCACGACGCACCCGGGCAATATCGGTTCCGCGGCGCGTGCGATGAAGGCCATGGGGGTCACCGACCTGGTGCTGGTGGCACCGGAGAAATTCCCGCATGCCGACGCGACCGCGCTGGCCTCGGGGGCCGATGACCTGCTGGCCCGGGCGCGGGTGGTGGAGGATCTCGCCGCCGCGATCAGTGACTGCGTCTGGGTGGTCGGGACCAGCGCCCGTCTGCGCACCCACTCGGTGCCGGTCCTGGGCCCCGATGTCGCGGCCGGGCAGGCGCTGGCGAACGCTGCCGAAGGGCCGGTGGCCCTGGTCTTCGGCCGCGAGCACAGCGGTCTCACCAACGCCGAGCTCGATCACTGCAATGCCTTCGTGCAGATTCCGACCACCCCGGATTTCAGCTCCCTGAACCTGGCCGGCAGCGTGCAGGTGATGACCTATGCGCTGCGCATGGCGGCGCTGGGCGGCGTTTCACCTGTGCCGCCCGGTGCCGACGCGACCGGGGTCGAGCGCGATCCGCCCGCGACCCAGGCGGAGATGGAGGGGCTGTTCCGGCACTTCGAACAGGCCCTGACGACCATCGATGTGCTGGATCCGGAGAATCCGCGACACCTGATGCGGCGCCTGCGCCACCTGTATCTGCGCGCCGGGCTGAGCGCCAGCGAGGTGCGCATGCTGCGCGGTATATTGACGCACACGGAAAGGGGCCGCTGAGGGCGCCGCCCGTCCGCGTGATAACCTAGCTTATGACTCAGGATTTGAGGCCGGCCGATGTTTGACAGGATGCGCGAGGACATTCGCTGCGTGTTTGACCGCGACCCGGCGGCACGCAACGCCTTTGAGGTGCTGACCGCGTACCCCGGCCTGCATGCGTTGTGGTACCACCGCGTTGCGCACTGGTTCTGGGCGCGCCGCTTGCGCTGGCTGGCGCGGGTGATCGGCAACTTCAGCCGCTGGGTCACCGGGATCGAGATCCATCCCGGCGCGACCATCGGGCGGCGCTTCTTCATCGACCACGGCATGGGCGTCGTGATTGGCGAGACCGCCGAGGTTGGCGACGACTGCACGATCTACCATCAGGTGACCCTGGGCGGGACGACCTGGGAGGGTGGCAAGCGCCATCCGACGCTGGGCAACGAGGTGGTCATCGGGGCGGGGGCCAAGCTACTGGGTCCGATCCACATCGGAGACCATGCGCGCATCGGTTCCAACGCGGTGGTCCTGAAGGACGTGCCCGCGGATGCGACCGCTGTGGGGATCCCGGCACGGGTAATCGGCCCGCGGCCCGAGCCGGATCCACGCTTCCAGCAGATGGCGGACCGCATGGGCTTCGATGCCTACGGTCTGTCACGGGACATGCCCGACCCGGTGGCCAATGCCATCCACCGTATCGTCCAGCGCGTGCACGACCTGGACGAGCGCATGGAACGGGCCTGTCAGGCGCTCAAGCGCGCCGGCATCGACCCGGGCGAGGCCCTGGGCGACGACGACTCCGGCCCGCTGGAGGCCTGCGATCTGGAGGGTCTGGAGCCGGATGAATGCGAGGTTCCGGGGTCCGCCGCAGGCGAACAAGAACGTAAACAGCAAGGGAATACTTGATCGTTTTGGTCAGGTATTGCTAAGCTTGCCGGCAAATGACCGACAAGTGCACTCAACCATGAAACTGACGACCAAAGGCCGCTACGCCGTGACCGCCATGCTGGATGTGGCGATGCATACCCGCAACGGACCGGTATCCCTGGCCGAAGTGGCGCGCCGGCAGAAGCTTTCATTGTCCTATCTGGAGCAGCTCTTTTCCAGGCTGCGCCGCAAGGGCCTGGTGAACAGCAGCCGCGGACCGGGCGGGGGCTACGCCCTCAGCCGCGATCCGGAGGGCATCAGTGTCGCCGACATTGTCGTGGCGGTGGACGAGCCGGTCGACGTGACCCGCTGCGGTGGCAAGGCCAACTGCAATTCGGACTCGCGCTGCCTGACGCACGACCTCTGGACCGATCTGAGCCAGCAGGTGTACGACTTCCTCAGTACCCGCTCGCTGGCGGACGTGCTGCAGCGTCATCGCGAACAAATCGAGAAGGACGGTGTGCAGGAGGTCGTAATGCACGGTGCCTCCCTGCAGACGTCCACCGAAAAAAGCCATGCGGCCGCCGACGCAGCCGCGGAGAGGAGCTAACGCCCCATGAGTGACCTGAAACTGCCGATCTATCTCGACTATTCCTCCACCACGCCGGTTGACGAGCGCGTGGCGGAAAAGATGGCGGGCTGCCTGACCAAGGACGGCCTGTTCGGGAACCCCGCCTCGCGCAGCCACAGCTTTGGCTGGGGCGCGGAAAAGGCGGTGGAGAACGCCCGCGGCGAGGTCGCCCAGCTGGTGGGCGCCGATCCCAAGGAGATCATCTGGACCTCCGGCGCGACCGAAGCCGACAACCTGGCGATCAAGGGTGCGGCGCACTTCTACCAGCGCAAGGGCAAGCACATCATCACGGTGAAGACCGAGCACAAGGCCGTGCTCGATACCACGCGCCAGCTCGAGCGCGAGGGCTTCGAGGTGACCTACCTGGGCGTGAAGGAAAACGGCCTGATCGACATGCAGGAACTGGAAGACGCCATGCGTGACGACACCATCGTGGTGTCGGTGATGCACGTGAACAACGAGATCGGCGTGATCCAGGACATCGAGGCCATCGGCAACCTGTGCCGCGAGCGCGGCATCGTGTTCCACGTGGACGCTGCGCAGTCGACCGGCAAGGTCGCGGTTGACCTGTCGAAGCTGCCGGTGGACCTGATGAGCTTCTCCGCGCACAAGACCTATGGCCCGAAGGGCATCGGCGCCCTGTTCGTGCGGCGCAAGCCGCGCGTTCGCATCGAGGCGCAGATGCACGGCGGCGGTCACGAGCGCGGCATGCGCTCCGGCACCCTGGCGACCCACCAGATCGTCGGCATGGGCGAGGCCTTCCGACTCGCGGGCGCCGAGATGGGTCCCGAGCTGGAGCGCGTGCGCATGCTGCGCGACCGCCTCTGGGCGGGTCTGGATGGCATGGAAGAGGTCTACCTGAATGGCGACCAGGAACAGCGCGTCGCGCACAACCTGAACGTCTCGTTCAACTTCGTCGAGGGCGAGAGCCTGATCATGGCGCTGCGTGACATCGCCGTGTCCTCCGGCTCGGCCTGCACCTCGGCCAGCCTGGAACCGTCCTACGTGCTGCGCGCCCTGGGCCGCGACGACGAGCTGGCGCACAGCTCGATCCGCTTCTCCATCGGTCGCTACACGACCGTGGAAGAGGTCGATCACACGGTCGAGATCGTGCGCGCCGCGGTGGCCAAGCTGCGCGAGCTCTCCCCGCTGTGGGAGATGTATCAGGACGGCATCGATCTGAGCACCGTCGAGTGGGCGGCCCACTAGGGGCCCGCTCGACACCACTAACGCAACGCGTACACACGCAACAGGAGAACGGTCATGGCTTACAGTGACAAGGTTCTGGACCACTACGAAAATCCGCGCAACGTCGGCAGCTTCGACAAGAACGACGACACGGTCGGTACCGGCATGGTCGGTGCCCCGGCCTGTGGTGACGTGATGAAGCTGCAGATCAAGGTCAACGACGAGGGCATCATCGAGGATGCCAAGTTCAAGACCTACGGCTGCGGTTCCGCGATCGCCTCCAGCTCGCTGCTGACCGAATGGGTGCGTGGCAAGACTCTGGAAGAGGCGAGCCAGATCAAGAACACCCAGATCGCCGAGGAACTGGCGCTGCCGCCGGTGAAGATCCACTGCTCGGTGCTGGCGGAAGACGCCATCAAGGCAGCCGTCTCGAACTACCAGGAGCGCCACGGCGAGGCCGCGGAAGCCGAGAAGCAATCTGCCTGAGGGCCCTATGGCGATTACAGTGACCGAACCCGCGGCCGAACGCATCCACAACTTCCTCGAGAAGCGGGGCAAGGGTGTGGGCGTCCGGCTGGGCGTCAGGACGACCGGCTGCTCGGGCATGGCCTACGTGGTCGAGTTCGCCGACGATATCGAGGAGACCGACACGGTCTTCGAGGATCGTGGCGTAAAGATGGTCGTGAACCCGAAGTCTCTCGTGTATCTGGACGGCACCGAGCTGGACTTCGGCAAGGAAGGCCTGAACGAGGGGTTCAAGTTCAATAACCCGAACGAGAAGGCCCGGTGCGGCTGCGGTGAAAGCTTCAGCATCTGACTGAGCCTCGCACTCGGGGTGGTGCATGGCGGTCGGCCGGGGATCCGTTCCCGGCGACTGTCGTCCCACCCCTTTTCTTTTGTTGCGCTGTCGCAAGGCCGAGACCCGATGAACGACCCATTCGAGCAGTTTGACCTGCCGGTTGCCTTCGAGGTGGACCGGCACCAGCTGGACGAGCGCTTTCGCCGCCTGCAGGCCGAGTTGCACCCGGACCGCTTTGTGCGCCAGGGCGACCAGGCCCGGCGCATGGCGGCGGCGGTGGCGGCCGACGTGAACGAGGCCTACGCGATCCTCGGCGACGACTACCGTCGCGCGGTCCACCTGCTGGAACGCACCGGGGTGGATTTCGATCCCGAGCGCGATACCAGTCAGGACATCGAGTTCATCGAGGCGCAGATCGAATGGCGTGAACGCCTGGAAGAGGCCGAGGCGGCCCGGGACAGCGCTGCGCTGGAAGTGGCGGGCGAGGAACTGGAACAGGCCCGGGCCGAGGCGCGCGCGAAGGTCGCGGATGCCCTGAAAGACCCGGAGGCACCGGCGGCGGATGCCAAGGACCGGGTGCTGGAGCTGCGCTTCTTTGATCGCCTGCTGGACGAAATGAAACGAACCCGACGTAACCTGGCTGCGGCCGAGTGAAGGAGCCGATTTTCGATGGCCTTACTGCAGATCACTGAACCCGGAGCCGACTCCGCGCCGCACCAGCGGCACCTGGCGGCCGGGATTGATCTTGGCACCACCCATTCGCTGGTTGCGACCGTGCGCAGCGGCGAGGCGGATACGCTGCCTGACGAACAGGGCCGGCATATCCTGCCGTCGGTGGTGCACTATGCGGCAGATGGTGTGAGCGTGGGCCATGCCGCGGCCGAGCACGCCGCGGACGACCCGCACAACACCATCGCCTCGGTGAAGCGTCTCATCGGGCGCGGCGCGGCGGATGTCGCGACGCTGTCCGGCGAGCTGCCGTTCCGGCTGAAGACCGGCGAGTCCAGCGTGCCGCGCATCGAGACCGCGGCGGGCGACAAGACGGCCGTGGAGGTGTCCGCGGAGATCCTGCAGACGCTGCGCGCGCGCGCCGAGGCGACCCTGGGCGACGAGCTCGAGGGTGTGGTGATTACCGTGCCCGCGTACTTCGATGACGCCCAGCGCCAGGCCACGCGCGACGCCGCGCAACTGGCCGGGCTGAACGTCTTTCGCCTGATCAGCGAACCGACCGCGGCTGCGGTCGCCTACGGACTGGATCAGGGCGAGGAAAGCATCATCGCCGTCTACGACCTGGGCGGCGGGACCTTCGATATCTCCATCCTGCAGCTTCGCCGGGGCGTGTTCGAAGTCCTGGCGACTGGCGGTGACTCGGCCCTGGGCGGCGACGACATCGACCGCGCTATTGCCGACTGGCTGCTGAATCAGGCCGGCATGGCGGGCGAGACCGATCCGCAGCGCCTGCGTCGCGTGCTCCTGGCGGCCCGCAAGGCCAAGGAGGCCCTGACCGACGCCGCGAGCACTCCGGTCGAGGTCGTGCGCGCCGACGGCTCGACCTGGTCCGGCGAAATGGGCCGCGACACCCTCGTGGAACTGGCCCGGCCGCTGCTGGAGCGCACCATGACGGCCTGCCGCCAGGTCCTCGCGGATGCCGGTCTGGAGCCCGGTGCCATCGACGAGGTGGTGCTGGTGGGCGGTTCCACCCGCATGCCGGCGGTGCGCGAGGCCGTGGAGGGCTACTTCGGCCGCACGCCACACGCCGGGATCGACCCGGATCGCGTAGTCGCGATCGGGGCCGCGCAGCAGGCGGATATCCTGGCCGGAAACAAGCCGGATACCGAACTGGTGCTGCTGGACGTGATCCCGCTTTCGCTGGGCCTGGAGACGATGGGCGGGCTGGTCGAGTTCATCGTGCCGCGTAACACCACCATCCCGGTGACGCGGGCGCAGGAATTCACCACTTTCAAGGACGGCCAGACCGCGATGTCGCTGCACGTGGTGCAGGGGGAGCGTGACGTGGTGGATGCCAACCGCTCGCTGGCGCAGTTCACGCTGTCCGGTATCCCGCCGATGGTCGCCGGGGCCGCGCGCATCCGGGTGACCTTCCAGGTGGACGCCGACGGCCTGCTGAACGTGACCGCGCGCGAGCAGACCCAGGGGGTCGAGGCGCATATCGAGGTCAAGCCGAGTTATGGCCTGACGGATACCGAGATCGAACAGATGCTGCGCGACTCGGCATCCTCGGCCCGCGAGGACATGGAGGCCCGCCGCCTGCGTGAGGAGCAGGTGGAGGCCGACCGCGTCCTCGAGGCCCTGGACGCGGCGCTGGAGACGGATGGCGATCGCTATCTGGAGCCGGAGGAGCGCCAGACGATCGAGCAGGCGCGCGAGGCCCTGCGCGCCGAACGCGAGAAGGGCGCCGACCCCGACGCCATCGAGACCGCCCGCAAGCGCGTCGAACAGGCCTCGGAGGCCTTTGTCGCGCGGCGCATGAATGACAGCATCCGGCGCGCGCTCGCCGGGCACAACGTTAGCGAATACGACGCAGGGAACTGAGAACATGCCCCAGGTAATCTTTCTGCCCCACGAGGAAATCTGCCCCGAAGGTGCCTCCCTCGAGGCCCAGTCGGGCGTCAGCATCTGTGATCTCGCACTGCAAAACGGCATCGAGATCGAGCACGCCTGCGAGAAGTCCTGCGCGTGCACCACCTGTCACGTCTACGTGCGCGAGGGGTTCGACAGCCTCGAGGAGCCGACCGAGGACGAGGAAGACATGCTGGACAAGGCCTGGGGTCTGGAGCCGGACTCGCGCCTGTCGTGTCAGGCGATCGTCGCGGACACGGACCTCGTGGTGGAGCTGCCGAAGTACACCATCAACCAGGTCTCCGAAAACCACTGAGCGAGGGATAGGCGATGAAGTGGACCGATACCCAGGAAATCGCGATGCAGCTGGCCGACGAACACCCGGACGTCGACCCGCGCAACATCAACTTCATGGACCTGCGCCAGTGGGTAATGGGCCTGCCGGACTTCGATGACGACCCGGACCGCTCGGGCGAGCGCATCCTCGAGGCGATCCAGCTGGCCTGGATGGACGAGGCCGACGTCGACGACTGATGCGTTCTTCGCGCACGACGACCTGACGAAGGTCAAATGCGATTCACAGGAAGATGGGAAGATGGGAAGGAATCTATTATTGCCGTGACCTGGTGGGATCCCGATGGGGCCAACCTGTCCTTGAATTCTTCCAATCTTCTAACCTTCCTGTGAATTGCTTTTGACTTGCTAGGCCTCTCGTGGGCGTCGCGGTGAAAACCCGGGGACGTTGCTGCTAGGGCGTCAGGTCGCTAGACTACGCGCCGCACGTTGTGTCCGCGTCGTTTTGCGTTGGGAACCCGCCGTTCGGCGGGTTCTCGCGTTTGCAGACGGGCCCGGCGAATGACATCCATCCAAGTAGCAGGAGAGCCGTCCCATGGCCGTTGAACGCACCCTTTCCATCATCAAGCCCGACGCCGTTGCCAAGAACGCGATCGGCGACATCATCGGCCGCTTCGAAAAGGCGGGCCTGAAGGTCGTCGGCGCGCGCATGATGCACCTGAGCCGCGAGCAGGCCGAAGGCTTCTACGACGTGCACAAGGAACGTCCGTTCTTCAATGACCTGGTCGAATTCATGATCTCCGGCCCGGTGCTGGTGCAGGTCCTGGAAGGCGAGGACGCCATCGCCAAGAACCGCGACATCATGGGTGCGACCAACCCGAAGGAAGCGGCCCCGGGCACCATCCGCGCCGACTTCGCCGTCTCCATCGACGAGAACGCCGTGCACGGCTCCGATGCTCCGGAAACCGCCGAGCGCGAGATTGCGTTCTTCTTCGGTGACGACGGCGTCTGCCCGCGTACCCGCTGAGACGGTCCGCATGCGCCAAGGGAAACACTGATCAATGTACACGCTCGCGCTCGAGTCGCCTTTGCGTGCGAACAAGGCGCGGTGACTGCCGTGCAGTCATTCTGCACAAGGGAGCCGCAACGCAGTTCCCACGCCCGTTTTTGATCAACAACGGGCGGCCGAGCCCCTTCGGGGTTGGCGCCCCAGGTTCCCCGATCCTGCGTTGCGCCCAGAATCCATCAAAAACGGGCGGGTAGAACCACTACCCGCCGCACGACGCGCCTTGTCTCGGACAACCTGGGGTGCCAACGCGAGTGTGCACATTGATCAGTGTTTCCCTAAGTGTGATCTCTCAATAGGTTGTCCACGGGACGACTCCGAAGGATGCTGAGTTTGCCGACTTAGCCATTCCAAGGAGGACGCCCCGTGAACCTTCATCAAAATGCCTTAATGGGACCCCGTGGTCGAGAGCGGATGGTCCGCCTGGTAGTCGACCATGGCCAGAGTCTTCGGGCCACAGCGCGGGTCTGTGGCGTAGATCCAAAGACCGTCCGCCGCTGGGTCCAGCGGTTCCAGGAGGCGGGACGTGCCGGCCTGCTGGATCGTTCGTCCCGGCCCCGGAAGCAGACCCGCCGAGCCCCTCGACGGATCCAGCGGCAGGTCGTCGCCTTGCGGCGCCAGCGCTGGACCATGGATCGGATCGCCGCCTTCACGGGGATCTCGAGGGCCAGCGTCAGCCGCATCCTGCGGCGTGAGGGACTGAACCGCCTGAGTGCGCTGGAGCCCGTCGAGCCCCCCCGGCGCTACGAGCACGAACACCCCGGCGATCTGCTCCACCTTGATATCAAGAAGCTGGCGCGCTTCCGTCACCCGGGGCACCGCGTGACCGGGGTTCGCGCCAAGGACTCCATCGGGGCCGGCTACGAGTACGTGCATGTGGCGATCGATGACCGCTCGCGCATCGCCTACAGCGAGATCCATCCCGCCGAGCGAGTCCAGGATGCGATCGCGCATCTGGAGGCGGCCGTGCGCTACTACGCGACCCTCGGCATCACCATCCGGCGCGTTCTCACCGATAACGGGCCCTGCTACCACGCCCGGGCGTTCAGCCAAGCCTGCCGACGGCTGGGCATCCGCCATCGTCGGACCCGGCCCTATACGCCGAGAACCAACGGCAAGGCCGAGCGCTTCATCCAGACCGCCCTGCGCGAGTGGGCCTATGCCTTCACGTATGCTACGTCGGAGGAACGCAAACGCCATCTGCCCCGATGGATCCACGACTACAACTGGCACCGTCCACACGGTAGCCTGAGCAAACAGCCACCCATCAGCATCCTCGGTCTACCTGAGGACAACCTTGTGAGACTCCACACCTAAGGAGCCCGGTTGCACCGCGCACCGGGCCCCGTAGGCAGGCGTCCCTTTGGCACAGTACACTAGGGGACTTGAGCCAACCGGTCCCTGATATGGCAAGCGCATCCTCCACCCCCCTGAATCTGCTGGGTTACAGCCACCAACAGCTCGTCGAGCTGCTGGCGCAGTGGGGTGAACCGCGTTTTCGCGCCACCCAGCTCGTCAAGTGGATCCATCAACGCGGGGTCACCGACTTCGAGCAGATGACCGACGTCTCGCGCAAGCTGCGCGAGCGCCTGGCGCGCGAGACCGAGATCCGCGTGCCCGAAATCGGGCTGGAAAAGGCCTCCTCCGACGGCACCGTAAAGTGGGTGCTGCGTCTCCCCGACGGCAATGCCATCGAGACCGTCTTCATCCCCGAGGGCGGCCGCGGCACGCTGTGCATCTCCTCCCAGGTCGGCTGTGCGCTCGACTGCACCTTCTGCTCCACCGCCCAGCAGGGTTTCAACCGCAATCTGACCAGTGCCGAGATCATCGGCCAGGTATGGATGGCGATGCAGCGCCTGCCGGCGCCCGAGGGTCGCAAGCGGGCAGTGAGTAACGTGGTCCTGATGGGCATGGGCGAGCCGCTGGCCAACTTCGATGCGGTCGTCCCGGCGTGTCAGCTGATGACCGACGACAATGCCTACGGCCTCAGCCGCCGGCGCGTGACCCTGTCGACTTCCGGACTGGTGCCGGCCCTGGATCGCCTGAGCGAGCATACCGACGTCGCGCTGGCCGTCAGCCTGCACGCGCCGAACGATGCGCTGCGCGACCGTCTGGTGCCGATCAACCGCAAGTACCCGATTGCCCAGTTGCTGGACAGTTGCCGCCGCTATGTGGAGGCGACGGACGCCCACAGCGGTGTGACCTTCGAATACGTCCTGCTGGCCGGGGTGAACGACCAGCCCGAACATGCCAACGAGCTCGCCGGGCTGTTGCGCGGCATCCCCGGCAAGATCAACCTGATCCCCTTCAATCCGTTCCCGGGTGCGCCGTTCGACCGCCCGCGCGAGGCCGATGTGCTGGCCTTCGAGCGGCGTCTGCAAAAGGCCGGTTATGTCACCACCGTGCGGCGGACGCGCGGCGACGACATCGATGCGGCCTGCGGCCAGCTGGTGGGGCAGGTCGAGGACCGCACCAATCGCGGGATGCGCATGTTCCGTCTGCATGCCGAATTGCCCCAGACGGACCGGAGGGCTTCATGACGGGACGCACGGGTTTGCGCCTGGCCGCGGTGCTGTGCCTGGCGCTGCTGCTGGGTGGCTGTGCCGCCACGGCCGATCGACCGGTGTCCGGCGACCGCGAGAATGCCGCCGAGGTGCATGCGGAACTGGGTATCGGCTATCTGCGCGAGGGCGAGTTCGAGCAGGCCGAGCGCAACCTGCGCCGCGCGCTGGACTACGATCCCGGTGATGCCCTGGCCAATATCGGCATGGCGGCGGTGTACGAGCGCAAGGGTCAGCTGGACCGCGCCGAGGAACACTACCGCCGGGCCCTGCGCCGGGACGAGGGGAATCCCTTCGCACAGACCAACCTCGGTGCGCTGCTGTGCAGCCGCGAGGACTTCGACGAGGCCCAGGCGCTGTTCGCCCAGGCGATCAACAACCCGGATTACGACCGGCGTGACATTGCCTACATGAATTCGGGCGTCTGCCATGCGGATGCGGGCGATATCGAACAGGCCGAACGTCAGTTGCGTCGGGCCCTCGAGCTGAATCCGCAGTATCCGCGGGCCCTGCTGGAGATGGCCCGGCTGACCTATCACGACGGCCGTCCGATGCAGACCCGCGCCTTTCTGCAGCGCCTGGACAGCCAGGGGGTCGAGAATGCCGAGACCCTGCTGTTGTGCTATCGGGCCGAGACCGCGCTGGGGAACAGCCGCGCGGCCAATGCCTGTGCCGAGCGCCTGAGTCGTCAGCACCCCGACAGCGACGAGATGACCGAAATGCGCCGTCTGGAGCGTGAAGGGTGAATAATCCGCACGACAAGGAACCGGACCTGGGCCGGGTCGAGGACGTCGATGATTCGACCAGCAACGTGGCCCCCCTGCGCAGTGAGGGCAGCGATCCCGATCCCGAGCCATCGTTCTCCGCTGCACACGGCCTGACCACGCGCGACCAGCCGGCCACATCCGGGCCGGAAGCCCCCGAAGGCGATCACGAGCCCGGTGCCAGTCTGCGCCGTGCCCGCGAGGCCGCGGGGGTCGATACGGCGACGCTGGCCAGCCGGATCCACCTCGGGCGGGGTACGCTGGAGGATCTTGAAGCCAATCGCTTTCACCACATGCCGCCGGCCTACGTGCGGGGTTACCTGCGCTCCTGTGCCCGCGAGCTCGGGGTGGATGTTACCCCCTGGATCGAGGCATTCGAGCGCCACGGCCTTGTGGACCCCGAGTTGCGGGCCGTCGCGACCCCCTCCGCACGGGCGCGTCAGCGGCGCCGGGGGCGCGGGGTCTATTGGGTGGCCCTGTTGCTGGTCGTGGTCCTGCTGGGGCTGGGTGTGTACGCGTGGAGCGAGCGCACGGGTACCCCCGTACTGCCCTCGCTTAACCTGGGTGATGCCCGCGATGTCGTTCCTGCACTGACCAGCGCCCAACCGCCGGAAACCGAATCGGCCGCGCCTTCCGGGGCGACGGATACCACGGGTACCGAACCGGAGCCACTGGCGCCGGAAGCACGCCCGGAAGAGGCGGATCCGGCGGGGGACGCGGTGGCCGCTCGGGAGGCCGATGATTCGACCCCGGCGACGACGGAGGCGCCCCGCGTGACGCCCGAATCCCTCACCGAGCCGCTGGCCCTGCCGGAGGAACCGGCCACGGCCGAAGTCGAGGCTCCCGCGCCGGCGGTCGATGTTGCCGCGTCCGACGCCGCGCCAGCCGCGGAAACCTCCGAGGCAGACCCGGCCGCGGCGGGTGCGGGCGCCGAGCTGGTACTGGAGTTTGGCGAGACGTCCTGGGTGGAAATCCGCGACGCCGCCGACGAGGTAGTTCTGACCGGCGTGCTCAGCTCGGGCGACCGCGAGACGCTCCGCCTGGAACTGCCGGGCCGGGTGATCCTCGGCAACGCCCCCGGTGTCTCGCTGATGCTGGATGGCGAGCCGGTGGACATCGAGCCGCATATCCGGAGCGACCGCACCGCGCGCTTCGACCTGGAAGGCTGACGCGGGATCGCCCCGCTCGGTCATCACGTACAAGAAAAGACACCATGAAAGCGATCAAGTCGATCCGCGGGATGCACGACATCCTGCCCGAGTCCGTTCACGTCTGGCAGCACCTGGAAGCGACGTTGCGCGAAGTCGTGGAGGGCTACGGCTACCACGAGATCCGCATGCCGATTGTGGAGGCGACCGAGCTGTTCAAGCGCTCGATCGGGGATGTCACCGACATCGTCGAGAAGGAGATGTACACCTTTGACGACCGCAATGGCGACAGCCTGAGCCTGCGCCCGGAGGGCACCGCCAGCTGCGTGCGCGCCGGGATCCAGCACGGGCTCCTGCACAACCAGGTGCAGCGTCTGTGGTACCTGGGGCCGATGTTCCGCCATGAGCGCCCGCAGAAGGGTCGCTACCGGCAGTTTCATCAGGTCGGAGTGGAAGTGTTCGGGCTTCCGGGCCCGGACGTGGATGCCGAGATGCTCGCGATGACGGCCCGCCTGTGGCGCATGCTAGGGCTTGCGAACGTGCGCCTGGAACTGAATACGCTGGGCACCCCCGAAAGCCGTCAGCGCTATCGCGACCACCTGATTGCCTATTTCGAGCAGCACCGCGACGCCCTGGACGAGGAGGCGCAGCGCCGACTGTACGACAACCCGATGCGCATCCTCGACAGCAAGCATCCGGAGACCCGAGAGGTCGTTGCGAACGCGCCCAGCCTGATGGATGACCTGGACGACGCCTCGCGCGCCCACTTCGATGGCCTGTGCGCGCATCTCGACGCGCTGGGCATCCCCTACGAGCACAACCCGCGACTGGTGCGCGGGCTCGATTACTATACGCATACCGTGTTCGAGTGGATCACCGACGACCTGGGTGCCCAGGGCACGGTCTGTGCCGGCGGCCGTTACGACGGCCTGGTGGAACAGCTCGGTGGCCGCGGGACCCCGGCGATCGGCATGGCCATGGGGCTGGAGCGCCTGGTGGCATTGCTGGAGGCGCGCGAGGAGGCCCCGGCGGCCCCGGGGCCCGACGCCTACCTGATCATCGGCGGCGACGAGCTGGTGGGGCCGGCACTCCAGCTGGCCGAAGAACTGCGCGGCGCGCTGCCCGGGCTGCGCCTGGTTCAGCACTGTGGCGGGGGCAGCTTCAAGTCGCAGATGAAGCGCGCCGATCGGCTCGGGGCCCACTACGCCCTGGTCCTCGGAAGCGACGAACATGCCGCGGGCACGGTGACGGTGAAGCCGTTAAGATCGCAGGGCGGCGAACAGGTGGCTGTGGCGCGTGGCTCCCTGGCCGATCATCTCCGTACAGCGCTGGCGCAGCGTTCGTAACCGCGCCGGCGCGGATCAAGCAAGGACAAGGAACAGCATGAGTGATCTCACCGACGAAGAAAAAGCCGAACGCATCAAACAGTGGTGGGCGGACAACGGCATGGCGATCGTGGCGGGCCTGGTCCTCGGGGTCGCCGGCCTGTTCGGCTGGAACTGGTGGAGCGATCGGGAGGAAACCCGCGCCCAGGCGGCCTCCGAGATGTACCAGGCCCTGCAGGTGGCGGGCCAGACCGGCCAGACCGAGCGGGCGCTGGAACTGGCTGATGCGGTGATCGAACAGGGCCGGGGCACACCGTATCGCGCCCTCGCCTGGGTCTATCGCGCGGACGTGGCCATTTCCCAGGGTGACGCCGAGTCGGCAATCAGTGCCCTGGAGGCGGCGCGCGATGCCGCCCCCGATCGTGGTTACCGCGAGGTCGTGACCCTGCGTCTCGCGCGCCAGATGATCCTGGCCGAGCGGTTCGACGATGCCGAGGTGACGCTCGCGGATATCCGCAGTGACGCCTTTACCGGCCTGAAGCGCGAGCTGGAGGGGGATCTGGCTCGTGCCCGGGGCGATCGCGAGGGGGCGCTCGAACACTACGAGGCCGCACTGGATGCCGGGCACAGCCCCGAATACCTGCGCCTGAAATACGAAGAACTTTCCGTCTAGAGGATGCGTCGCCCGATGTCTGTGCCTTCCCTTGCGAGTCCGGCCGTGCGCCTGCTGATCGCCAGCGCGCTCATCCTGTCCCTGAGCGCCTGCGGTCTGTGGCAGCGCGATACCACCGAGCCCCCCGCTGAGCTTCCGGACTTCGAGGCGGAGGGTCAGCCCGAGCGCCTGTGGTCGCGCTCCGTGGGCAGCGGCGGCGAGCGTTTCCTGTGGCAGGTCTATCCCGGGATCACCGACGACCTGGTGGTGATGACCGACGCCTCGGGCCGTGTCTCCGGGCTCAGCCCCGACGGCGGCAGCCAGCGCTGGCAGGTGCGTCTCGATGATGCCCGTGTCTCCGCGGGCGTCGGTGTCGGCGAAGACCTCGCGGTGGTCGGTACGCTGGATGGCTATGCCATCGGCGTGGATCTGGAAGGGGGCGGCGAACGCTGGCGCGCCGCGCTCTCCAGCGAGGTGCTGGCGGTCTCGGATGTTGCCGGCGGACTGGTGGTCGTGCGGACCAACGACGGGCGCATCCACGCGCTGGACGCCGCCTCCGGCGCGACCCAGTGGACCGCGCTGCGTACGACCCCCTCGCTGAGTCTGCGCGGCGCCCAGCGCCCGCAGATCACTGCCGGGCGGGTGCTCGCCGGGTTCGACAACGGTCGCCTGCTCATGCTGGGGCTCAACCGCGGGAACGTGCTGTGGGAGACCACCCTTGGGGTGCCCAGTGGCCGTACCGAGGTCGAGCGCATGGTGGATGTGGACGGCCACATCCCGCTGTATCGCGGGGCGGCGATCGCCGCGACCTATCAGGGGCGTCTGGCCGCACTCGACCTGAATTCCGGGGAGATCTTCTGGGCGCGCGATTTCTCGTCCTACCAGGGCGCGGACGTGGATACCGATTCCGACGTGCTGGTCGTCACCGATGCCGAGAGTCACGTCTGGGGCCTGCAGCCGCGCAGCGGCGGCGACCTGTGGCAGATGGACGGCCTGCGCCTGCGTGGCGTGACCGCGCCAGTGGTGGTCGGGCCGCACGCGATCGTCGGCGACTACGAGGGCTACCTCCACTGGATCGACCTCGAGGACGGACGCATCGTGGCGCGCCTGCGCGCCAGCTCCGGATCCGTGGTGACACGTCCGACCCTGGTCAACGGGACGCTCTATGTCGTGACCGACAACGGCCAGCTGAGCGCGGTTAACCCCTCGATCCGGGGCGACGAGTGAACCACGTGATGCCGGTCCGCCGGGCGCAAGGCAAAGGGCTGGGCCACCGATGATCCCGGTTATCGCCCTGGTCGGGCGGCCGAACGTCGGCAAGTCCACCCTGTTCAATCAGCTCACGCGCTCGCGCGATGCCCTGGTGGCCGACGTCGCCGGGCTGACGCGTGATCGCCAGTACGGGATCGGCAAGGTCGGCGACTTTCCCTACCTGGTGGTGGACACCGGCGGGCTCTCCGGCGAGGGCGCGGAGATGGATCGCGCGATGGCCGAACAGACCCGGCGCGCGGTGGCCGAGGCCGATCACGTGCTGTTCATGGTGGATGCCCGGGACGGCCTGACGCCGCAGGATCAGGCGATTGCCGATCAGCTGCGCGAGGCCGGCGTGAAGGCTCGCGTGGTGGTGAATAAGACCGACGGCCTGGATGCCGACTCCGTCAGTGCCGAGTTCTACGCCCTGGGCCTCGGGACGATCACGTCCATCGCGGCTGCCCACGGCCGCGGCGTCCAGGGGCTGATGCAGAGCGTACGCCGGGACGTGGCGGCGGCCCGCCGGGCGGCGACGGCTGCCGCAGACGAGGAGCACGGTGAAGAGGCGTCCAGCGACGGCCTCGACGAGGCCTCGCAACAGGCCGCCCTGGATGACTGGCCGGGGATTCGCGTGGCCATCGTCGGGCGGCCCAACGTGGGCAAGTCGACCCTGGTCAACCGCATCCTGGGCGACGAGCGCGTGGTGGCCACCGACATCGCCGGCACCACCCGCGACAGCATCTTCGTGCCCTTCGAGCGCGACGGTCAGGACTACACCCTGATCGATACCGCCGGTGTGCGCCGCCGCGCGCGGGTGCACGAGGTCATCGAGAAATTCAGTGTCATCAAGACCCTGCAGGCTATCGAGGCCGCCCACGTGGTGATCCTGGTGGTCGATGCCCAGTCCGGGCTGTCGGATCAGGATTCGCACCTGCTGGGCATGGTGATCGAGGCCGGCCGGGCGCTGGTGCTGGCCGTGAACAAGTGGGACGGCATGGAGGACCACGCGCGCGAACGCATCCGCGACGAACTGGACCGGCGCCTGGGCTTTGTCGACTTCGCCCGCATGCGCCTGATCTCGGCGCTGCACGGCACCAACGTCGGGCACCTGCTGGATGACGTGCGCGAGGCCTACGCGAGTGCCTTGCGCAAGGTGTCCACGCCGGAGCTCACCCGACTGCTGGAGGCCGCGGTGGCCGAGCACGCCCCGCCGATGGTCAGCGGCCGCCGCATCAAGCTGCGCTACGCCCACCAGGGCGGTCAGAACCCGCCGGTCATCGTGGTCCACGGCAACCAGACCGATTCCCTGCCGGGAAGCTACAAGCGCTACCTGGAGAACTTCTTCCGCAAGCATCTGGAGCTGGTCGGCACGCCGTTGCGGCTGGAATTCCGCTCCGGACGCAACCCCTTCGCCGGGCGCCGCAACAAGCTGACCCCGCGCCAGCAGCAAAAGCGCAAGCGCCTGATGCGGCACGTACGCCGCTGATCGGATGACCCCGGGGGATCCTCTCAACCCGGACCTGTCGGCGTTCGCGCAGGTGGTCGAGCCGTTCCGTGTGATGGACATCCTGGCGCGAGCCCTGGCGGCGGAGCGCGACGGCCGTGACATCATCCACCTCGAGGTCGGGGAGCCCGATTTCCCGACGCCGCCTCCGGTGATCGCGGCCGGCCGCGCGGCCCTGGCCGCCGGGGATACCCGCTACACCCCCGCGCACGGGACCCGCGCCCTGCGCGAGGCACTGGCTGCCGACTACCGCTGGCGTCATGACGCCGAAATCGATCCGGAGCGCATCGTGATTACTGCCGGCGCCTCGGCCGCGATCCTGCTGGCGCTCGCGGCCGGTGTGAACCCGGGCGAGGAGGTCCTGCTGCCGGACCCGGGCTATGCCTGCAACCGGCAGTTCGTCGCCGCCCGTGGCGCCATCCCGGTGGGCCTGCCGGTGCAGGCGGAACACGGCTTTCAGCCGACCGCCGAGTCCGTCGCCGCGGTCTGGGGTGCCAACACCCGCGCGGTGCTGCTGGGTTCCCCGGCGAACCCGACCGGTACCTGCCTGTCGCGCGAACGCCTGGCCGCGATCGTCGAGGTGGTGCGCGAGCGCGGCGGACTGGTCATCATGGACGAGATCTACGCCCAGATCGTGTTTGACGGCTCCGAGCCCAGTGCCGCCGCCGGGTTCCCGGATGTGGTGGTCATCAACTCGTTCTCCAAGTACTTCGCGATGACCGGCTGGCGCCTGGGCTGGATGGTCGTGCCCGAGTCCTGGGTGGATCCGGTGCGGCGCCTTGCACAGAACCTGTTCGTGGCCCCGGCCACGATGGCCCAGACGGCGGCCCTGGAGGCGTTCACACCCGAGACCGAGGCCTTGCTGCAGACGCAGGTGCGCGAACTGCAGCGGCGCCGGGACGTGCTCCTGGAGGCGCTGCCGGGGCTCGGGCTCAAGGTCCAGGCGCGTCCCGAGGGGGCGTTCTACATCTATGCCGACTGTACGGCCCACGGCCCGGATTCCGAGGCGCTTTGCGCACGGATTCTCGACCAGGCCGGCGTGGCCCTGACGCCGGGTACTGATTTCAGTCCCAGCCGGGGACGGGAGTACCTGCGCATCGCCTATACCCAGTCCGAGGCCCGGCTGTGCGAGGCGGTAGAGCGCCTGCGGGCGGCCCTGTAAACGCCTACAACACCCCGGCTAGGTTCAGCAGCAGCAGGCCCAGGCCGATCGGCGCGACATAGCGCAACACGAAGCGCCAGATCGCGAAGGCAACGGGCGGCAGGCCGATCTCCTCGCGACTCACGCGATCCTTTACCACCCAGCCGGCAAACACCGCGATCAGCAGCCCGCCCACCGGCAACAGCAGATTGATCGCGATGTGTTCGATGGCGTGGTACAGCGTCGGTAGATCGCGGCCGAGCACGGTGATGTCCAGGCGCGCCCAGGCCGCACCGCTGAACGAGAACACGCTGGCCAGGCTGAGAAGCCAGACTGCGCCACCACAGGCCAGGGCGGCGCGGATGCGCGAGGCGTGCAGGCGTTCGTGAAACAGGTGCACGAAGGCGCGGGCGTTGGTGATCATGGTGCTGAATGCGGCCAGGCTCAGGGTCGCGAAGAACAGCGTGGTCAGCACGACCCCTGCCGGCACCGCGGCCAGCGCCAGCGGCACGGTCTGGAACATCAGGCCGGGGCCCTCGGCCGGGTCCAGCCCGAAGCCGAACACAATTGGAAAGATCGCCATCCCTGCAATCAGCGCGACGGCGGTATCCGCCAGCGCCACCCCGATGGCGGTACGGGCGATGGAGGTCTCCCGGGGCAGGTAGGCACCAAACATCATCAGTACGCCGGCGGCCAGGGTCATGGTGAAAAACGCGTGCCCGACCGCGATCAGCATGCCGTGCGCGGTCAGGGCGGAGAAGTCCGGGCGCAGCAGGAAGTCCAGTGCCTGGCGCGGTTCCCCGATCCACCAGGCGCTCGCCAGGACAGTCAGCAGCAGGCCCAGCAGCACCGGCATCAGCACGTGCAGGCCGCGTTCCAGGCCCTGGCGCAGCCCCAGGGCGACGATGGCGAAGGCCAGGGTGACCGCGAGGGTGCTCCAGGCGAGCATCTCGGCAGGGGAGGCGGTCATTGCAGCGAAGACCCCTGCGACCTGGCCACCGTCCGCGCCGGCAAAGGCCCCGGTGGCCGCTTTGTGGACGTAGGAGAAGGCCCAGCCGGTGATCACCACGTAGAAGCTCATGATCATGAAGGCGGCCAACAGGCCCAGCCAGCCGACCAGCTGCCAGATGTCGTGGGCGCCGCTTTCGCGGGCCACCTCCCGGGCAGCGTAGCCAGGGGAACGGCGGCCGCGGCGCCCGATCATGACCTCGGCCATCATGATCGGGATACCGATCAGGATGATGCAGCCGAGATAGACCAGCAGAAACGCACCGCCGCCGTTCTGGCCGAGGATGTAGGGGAACTTCCAGACGTTGCCCAGGCCCACCGCCGAGGCCGTCGCCGCCAGGAAGAACGCATAGCCGTGGCTCCAGCGCTGCGCGGTGGCGGTGATGTCCATCCGGCCCGCCTCAGGTGATGACGTCGGGCTTCTCGCGGCGGGTCAGGCCGGGGATGTCGCCCAGGCGGGTGGCGGCATCGATCAGCGGTCGCAGCAATTCCTGCGGGTCGGCATCCAGGTGTTCGGGATGGGTTTCGTGCTGCTCGATATACAGGCGTAACGTGGCGCCCTCGGTGCCGGTGCCGGACAGGCGGAAGACGATGCGGGCACCGCTCTCGAACAGCACGCGCAGGCCCTGGTGCTCGGTCAGGCTGTTGTCCACCGGGTCGCGGTAGGCGAAGTCGTCCGCGCGGGCCACGCGCATGCCGGCCAGGGATTGTCCCGGCAGCACCGAGAGCTGTTCGCGGATGCGCGCCATCACCTGCTCGGCGCGGTCGCTTTCCACGGCCTCGTAGTCGTGCCGGGTGTAGTAGTGGCGTCCGTACTGGCGCCAGTGGTCGCGCACGATCTCCTCCACCGACTGACGCCGCGCGGCCAGCAGGTTCAGCCAGAAGAGCACGGCCCACAGCCCGTCCTTCTCACGCACGTGGTCGGAGCTGGTGCCGAAGCTCTCCTCGCCGCACAGGCGGATGCGCCCGTCGTCCAGGAGGTTGCCGAAGAATTTCCAGCCGGTCGGGGTCTCGAAGCAGGGGAGGCCCAGCTTTTCGGCGACCACGTCGACCGCCTGGCTGGTGGGCATGCTGCGGGCCACGCCCTTCAGGCCGTCGGCGAACGCCGGGATGTGATGCGCGTTGGCCGCCATGATCGCGAGGCTGTCCGAGGGCGTGACGAAGAACTGCCGGCCGAGGATCATGTTGCGGTCGCCGTCACCGTCCGAGGCGGCGCCGAAGTCCGGGGCGTCGCGGCCGAACAGGGCCTCGCTCAGCTCGCGGGCGTGCGACAGGTTCGGGTCCGGATGCCGGCCGCCGAAGTCGGCCAGGGGCTCCGCGCGCAGGATGGTCTCGGCCGGGGCCCCCAGGCGATGGACCAGGATCTCCTCGGCGTACGGACCGGTGACCGCGTGCATCGCATCGAAGCGCATGCGGAAGTGATCGGAGCGCAGCAGTTCGCCGATGCGTTCGAAGTCGAACAGCGTGGCCATGTAGTCGGCATAGGTCCCGACGGGGTCGACGACCTCGATCGCCATCTCCCCGAGCTGGCCCGTGTGCAGGTGGTCGATGTCCACATGCTCCGCGCCGTTGGCGATGCGGTAGTGGCTGATGCGCGTGCTCTGCTCGAAGATCGCGTCGGTCACGCCGGGCGGCGCGGGGCCCCCATTCGCGGTGTTGAGTTTGACCCCGAAGTCGCCCTCCGGTCCCCCCGGATTGTGCGAGGCCGACAGGATCAGGGCGCCCCTGGCGCCACGCGAGCGAATCAGGTACGAGGCGGCCGGGGTCGACAGCAGGCCCCCGTGACCCACGGCCACCTTCTTTACGCCATTGGCGAGCGCCATGCGCAGGATGACCTGGATCGCCTCGCGGTTGTGGAAGCGCCCGTCGCCCCCTACCAGCAACTCGCCGTCCTTCAGCTCGGGACAGGCATCGAAGATGCTCTGGATATAGTTCTCCAGGTAGTGCGGCTGGCGGAATTGCCGGACGCGCTTGCGCAGGCCGGAGGTGCCGGGTTCCTGGTCGGAAAAGGGCCGGGTCGTGACGACGCTGATATCCATGAGGTCGCGCATCCTTGTTGGTCCATTCGAAGGTACCAAAAAGCCCGGAGGGTGTCCCGCACCGGATGAAACGGGGCTGAATGTGCAGCTTCGCGGAAATGCCCATGGCTCCTGTTAGACTGCCCGGCATGTTGCTGGAGCGTCAGACCCCGTCCCATCTGGAACCTAGGCCCGAGAGCTTCGCGGCGCTGATGGAGATGTACGAGGAGAACTACCTCGCGTTGCGCCGTTTGTGCCCCGATCTGGAGCGGCAGCCGCCGCGATCCGTCTCGCGGGTCGACGGTGCCCTGGACCTGCACCTGGAGGTGCTGGAGCGCACCCGCTACACCACGACGCTGCATCTGACCTACCGCTTCGATCACCACGGCGAGCACCGTGAACAGCCGGACATGCGCGTGCGCCTGTTCCACGACGCGCGTCAGGCCGAGGTGCTGGAGCTGCACTGCCGCACCATTGGCGTCAGCGCCGAGCCGGAGATCCTGATCGGGCATCCGGGCCTGGTCTGTCGTTGGCGCCACAATCGCTTCCTGTACAAGTGGCTGCGCTACTGCCTGCGCCAGGGGCACCGCTTCCTGGCGGATGCGGAGTCGCAGGTGGTCGCACTCGACTAAGGAAACACTGATCAATGTACACACTCGCGTTGGTACCCCAGGTTTTCCGAGACAAGGCGCGGCCCCTTGCCGGTAGTGGTTCTACCGGCAAGGGGTGCAACGCAGGATCGGGGAACCAGGGGTACCAACCCCACGAGCTATTGAAAGCAGGGGCTCGTCCGCTTTTGCGCGCGCACGGCGTTGCGGCTCCCTTGTGCAGAATGACTGCACGGCGGTCACCGCGCCTTGTTCGCACGCAAAAGCGACTCGAGCGCGAGAGCGTACATTGATCAGTGTTTCCCGGCTTCCCCGGGCTTCGGCGCGGCTTACTGGCAGGCGGCCGAATGGGGTGCGAGCGCCTCGTTTTCCAGCAGGCGGTGCAGCGGAGCAGGCTGACCGAACAGGAAGCCCTGCATCGTCGGGCACTCCAGCTTGCGCAGGTAATTGCGGTGGGCGTCGGTCTCCACGCCCTCGGCGACAATGTTCATGTTCAGGCCACGGGCCATGGAGATGATCGCGTTGACGATGCACGCCTCGTCCTCGCGGCAGATCGTCTGGGTAAAGCTGCGATCGATCTTGAGGGTATGGATGGGCAGCTTTTGCAGATAGCTGAGTGAAGAGTAGCCGGTACCGAAGTCATCCACCGCGATCTGGACACCGGCGGCCCCCAGCCGATTCAGTTTGTGCACCGTGTCCGGGGTGTCACTCATCAGCAGGTTCTCGGTGATCTCCACCTCCAGCAGATCGGGCGGAAAACCCGCCTCGCCGAGAATGCCGAGGAAGTCCTCGACGAAGTCGTCGCGCTCCACCAGTACGGGGGAGAGGTTGACCGCCAGGCGCAGTTCCGGATAGCCCTCGTGCATGTGGTGCTGGACTTCGCGGATGGCGGTGCGCAGGGTCAGACGGTCGAGATCCACGATCAGGCGGGTGTCCTCCGCGACCGGGATGAACTCGGCCGGCCCCAGTAGCCCCAGTTGCGGGTGGTCCCAGCGGATCAGCGCCTCGACGCCCACCATGTGGCCGGTTTCGGTATCCACCTGGGGCTGGTAGAGGACGTGGAACTCGTCGCGCTCCAGGGCGCGGCGCATGTCCTGTTCCAGTTGCAGCCGCCGCGGGGGGTGACCCCCCATATCCGGGCTGTAGACCCGCACCCCGGTCTTGCCGGTGCTCTTTTCCCGGTACATGGCGATGTCGGCGTTCTTGATCAGGGCCTCGAGGTTGTCGCCGGCATCCGGATAGATCGCGATGCCGATGCTGGCCCCGACGAACAGCTCGTGGTCGCCGATCTCGAACGGGGCCTCCAGGCTTTCGAGGATCTTGTCGGCGACCTGGATGGCGGCATCGCTGGTGGCCAGTCCCGGGATCAGCAGGGTGAACTCGTCACCGCCGAAGCGGGACAGCGTATCTCCCTTGCGGATACAGGACTGCAGGCGTTGTGCGACACCCTGAAGGAGGCGGTCGCCGACCGTGTGTCCGAGGGAGTCGTTGATCACCTTGAAGCGGTTGAGGTCGATGAACAGCACCGCAAGCTGGCTGTCGGCGCGGTGGGCGTGGGAGATCGCGACATCCACGCGATCGCGGAACAGGGCACGGTTGGGCAGGCGGGTGAGCAGGTCGTGATAGGCCTGGAAGTTGATAAAGGCCTCGGACTCCTTGCGCTCCGTGATGTCGCGGGCGGTCCCGTAGGTCAGCGGTTCATGACCACCATCGGCATTCTCGTCGTCGGCTCCGGTGGGCCAGACCGCGACCTCGAAGAAATGCCGGGTGTGTGACAGGCGGGCCGGCTTCAGCGCGAGCTCCACGGAGCGGATATGGGGCTGACGGCTGGTTGCCTGCTCGAAAAAGTACTCGGCCTTGTCGCGGTCCTCGGGCTCGACCAGATCGAGGATGGATGTTTCCAGCAGGTCCTGGCGCGAATAGCCGAGCAGTTCGTGCACGCGGGAGTTCACGAAGCGGAAGCGATGCGCGGCATCCAGCACGAACACGATGTCCGGCGAATTGTTCACGATTACGCGGTGCAGGCGTTCGGATTTCTCCAGGCGGGCGCGCATCGCCCGGTTGGCATCCTCCAGGGCCTTGTGCTGCAGTGCGTTGCGCACGGTTGCCAGCAACTCGGCCGGTTCATAGGGTTTTTTCAGGTAGTCGTGTGCGCCCTCGCGCAGGGCGCCGGCGACGTCCTCCACCGTGCTGTTGCCGCTGACGACCACGGTCAGGGTCTCGAGCCCTGCGGCCTGCATGAAACGCAGGACGTCGAGGCCATCGAGCTCCGGCATGGCGAGATCGAGCAGCAGCAGGTCGTAGCGCTTTTCACGCAGGGCCTCGATGGCGGCCCCGCCGCCCGCCGCGGTCCGTACCGGATAGCCTTCCAGGCTCAGCAGGCCGCGCAGGCTCTCGAGCAGGCCGGGATCGTCATCGGCGACGAGGATGCGGACGGACTGCGGGTCAATCGGCGCGTCGCGTTCGGTCATCAGAGCCTCGGGGTTAGGGATGGGTCATGGCCGCGTCGTCCCTGATGCGTTCGCCGAGCCCGGTTAAACCAGGGGCAGGGCGATCTCGAAGCGCGTCCCGGCGCTCCCGCTGGTGAAGGTGAGTGTCGCACCGATCTCTTCGGTGAGACGCTTGACGATACTGAGCCCGAGACCGGAATGACCCGGGCCCTTGGTGGATTCCACCGGGCTAAAGGCGGCGGCCTGGACCGCCGGGGGCAGGCCGGGGCCCTTGTCGGCGACCGACAAAGGGACCACGCGGCGGCCATTGACCGTGGTCGGCGCCCGGGTGGCGATGGTGATCTCGCCGCCTTCGGCCTGGGCCTCCGCGGCGTTCTTCAGCAGATTGGTCAGGATCTGGCGCACGTGATCCGCCGGCACGGAGAGCGGCGGGTCGGACGGGCTTAGATCCAGGTGTAGCTGGATCCCCCGGGTGCGGCACAGAGAGCCGTCGACGATGTCCGCGACCTGACGCACCAGGGCGTTCAGGGAAGTCGGGCCGGCATCGTCGACCGGGGCGGCGTCCGGGTCGCGCAGGCGGAGCAGGATGCGGCCCACCCGGTCGATCTCGTCCTTGATCAGGCCCAGCTCGTGGCGCGCCTCGTGTTCCTCGCCCAGTTTGTGATGGAGCACGCCCAGGTAGTTCTGGATGATGCTGAGCGGATTGCCCGCCTCGTGCACGGTCTCGCGGATCCGTTGTGCAGTCTCCGCATCGCCGGGGGAGGCGGTGGGGGTGGGCTGGCTCAGGGCGCGGGCGATCTCGCGGGTCAGGGAGCGGATAAAGTCACTGCGGGCCTCCAGCTCCTCAGCCTGGCGATGCGTCAGCCCCAGGATCAGCACGCCGGTGGGCTGGTGGCCATCGGTCAGCATGGGAAAGCTCCACAGTCGTTCGGCCTCGCACAGGCGGAACAATTGCTGGTCGATGACCGGGAGGCCGGTGGCGTTTTCCTCCTCGTGACGCAGGATCTCGCGGTCCAGCAGGGTGTCGGTCACCAGGCTGCGGCCGGGCAGCAACGGCAGGGTGAAATCGGGGGTCTCGTCGTCCTCCACCCAGGCCGAGACCGATTCCTGGTCCTCGTCCACCAGGAACAGCAGGCTCTGGCTGATCCCCAGCGTCAGAAACAGGGTCCGGCGGGCGGCCATGCAGCGTTCCTGCAGGCTGGCCGCGCGGGCCAGTTCGCCGTTGACCCGCTCCAGTTCGGTGAGATCGCGGACCCGCGCCCCAAGGGCGCGTTCGGCGGTGCGGTCGGAGGATTCCGGCTCGGGCTCCGTCGCGGAAGGCTCCAGGTCGATCTCCAGAGAACCGGCAATCCGCTGGACGTCCTCGGCCACCCGGCCACGAAGTTCGCGTGCCAGCCCTTCGTTCAGCCCGAACAGGGTGTCGGCGGCCGCCAGTGCGGCCTCGTTGCACCGGGCTTCGGCGGTGGCGGAGAGGGTGGGTGGCAGGCAGCCCAGGGCATGGGCGAGGTTCACCAGCTTTACGAGGTGGTGGGCATCGCGCACGCGTTCGGCGGGTTCCATGTGGTAGCGCACGGCATCGGCGACAAACCGGCCGAGGCCCCAGGTCTCGAGGCACTCCCCGCCCAGTTCGCCATAGTGCTGGCCGTACGTATCGCGCTCCGCGATGACCAGGTGCGCGTCGTCTTCCGCCGACTGCAGGATGGGCCAGTAGTGTCCCTCGTCCTCCACCAGGCGCATCAGGCGGCCGATGTCGATCAGCAGCCCGGCCAGGTAGGCCTCCTCCGGGCGCGGGTAGCGGGTCAGGGTCGAGAGTGCCTGAGCGAGGTTGGCCGTAGTCAGGGCGCGGCGCCAGACCACCCGCAGATAGCCGCGGTGTCGCGGGCCGAACTCGCCGAACAGCTGCTGGATCGCAGCGGTCAGGGCCAGGCTGCGCACCGTGTCCAGCCCCAGGCTGAACAGGGCGCGGTCGATGGTGCGGCAGGGGGAACCGCGATAGTAGAACGGGGAGTTGGCGGCCTGCAGCAGGCGGCCGGACATCCCGGCATCCTGCAGGATGGCGCGGGCCAGGGATTGAAAATCGGCCTCGTCGGTCTGGGTCGCGTCGAGTACGGGAATCAGCGCCTGGGGCAGGCTGGGTAGTGCCTCCGTTGCCGTGTTGACGCTTGCCATGCTGCTCCCCGGTGACGCTGCAGGAGACCTGCCGCCCCTGTTGCCCGATGCGCGTACCTGACGCAGGGGCCGTGTGCTCCCCTGTTCGCAGGCCGCTACTAATGCCCGACTATACTGTGCAGTCTTTCCCCGTGCCACCGAATGGGGTAGACGCGCCGTAAGTTCGCCGTCATTCTTTTGCTGATGCCGATGAGCGCGATGCAGGAAGCCACAATGCCCGATCGGAATGGCCCGGCGGATCCCCGGTCCGCGGCTGTTGCACGGCCGCGGGTTCTGGCGGTGGCCAGCGGCAAGGGCGGAGTGGGCAAATCCAGTATCGCCGTGAACCTCGGCATCACCCTTGCGCGGCGGGGCCGTCGCGTCTTGATCCTCGACGGCGATACCGGTCTGGCCAACGTCAACATCCTGCTGGGGCTGCGTCCGGAGCGGGGCCTGCCCGAGGTGCTGGCGGGTGAGTGCGACATCGAGGATATCCTCCTGGAAGGGCCGCACGGGGTGCAGATCATCCCGGGTGCCAGTGGGATTCGCGAGTATGCCGAGCTCGGCGATGCGCACCAGAGGCGCCTGGTCACGGAGCTGGGGCGTATCGAGCAGGACTTCGACGACCTGCTGCTGGATACGGCCGCCGGGATCGGCGACACGACGCTCGATTTTCTTGCCGCCAGTCATCAGGTCCTGCTGGTATTGACCCCCGAGCCGACCTCCCTGACCGATGCCTTCTCGTTGCTGAAACTGGCGCTGCGCCAGCAGCCACTGGATGTGCGGGTCGTCGTCAACATGGTCACGGATGTGGCCGAGGCGCGCAGCGTGTTCCAGCGGTTCGGTAACGCGGTGGAGAAATACCTGCACACGCGCGTCGATTTCCTCGGCTTTGTCCAGCGCGACGAGAGTCTGCGCACCGCGGTCACGCTGCAGCACCCGGTCGCCCTGTTCGCCGAGGGCGACCCCTCCGCGCGGCCCTTTCAGCGCCTGGCCAACGCCTTGGACGACGACCCGCCCCGAGGGTCCGATTCGGCGTTCAGCCGCTTCTGGCGGGGCCGATTCGCGATGTCGTCCGGTCCAGAAGCCGCTGTCGAGATGGAACCCGGCGCTGGCTCCGCGCCCGACATGCACGCAAACGCCGAACGGGATACCGCCGCTGAGCCGGGGGATGAGCCGGAGGATGGCGCGGCCGGTGATTCCGCGCCGGTCGAGGCTCCGCCGACGACGGACGATCCCGTGCTGGCCCTGAATCAGTTGCGCATGGCCTTCGAGACCGCTCTGGAAGTCGCGGATCCGGAAGGGCTGGCCAGTGTCCTGAGCGCCCTGCACGAGCAGTACCGCGTGCGGACCGGGCAATCGGCCATCGAGGCCATCGAGGGGCACGAGCCGCCGGCCGACGCACCGTCAGACCCGCAGGCGGTACCCGAGGCCCCGGATGATGTCGCACTGCGTGAAGTATTGGACGCCGACGCTCCGACGCACCCGCCGTCGCGCGTGGGGCGGGGTGCCGATCTGGTTGCGCCGAAATCCACCCAGCCTCCGGACTTCGGCTGGCGTAGCGCCGGCGCGGGACCGGGTGCGGGGGGCGCGCCAAGGGCACGTCGCGCCCCCGGCTTTGATCACAAACGCTTCGGGTCGCAGGATGCGCTGCTCGCGCGGCTGCGCGAACTGGATGGCCAGGACGTCGATCTGGCGGAATTCCTGCGCCGGCTCTGAAGCGGGACCTATTTGGGTCCCAGCAACAGCCAGGCGATCAGTCCCAGCAGCGGCAGGAACAGCAGGATCAGGATCCACAGCACCTTAACGAGGGGGCTTGCGGGGCTTTGCGCGGTGCGCACGATGGCTTAGGGAAACACTGATCAATGCACACACTCGCGTTGGCACCCCAGGTTTTCCGAGGCAAGGCGCGGCGTGCAGCGGGTAGTGGTTCTACCCGCAAGCGGCGCAACGTAGGATCGGGGAACGTGGGGTGCCAACCCCGAAGGGGCTCGGCCGCTTTTGCGCGCGGCGTTGCGGTTCCCTTGTGCAGAATGACTGCACGGCAGTCACCACGCCTTGTTCGCACGCAAAAGCGACTCGAGCGCGAGTGTGTGCATTGATCAGTGTTTCCCTAAATCACGATCAGCAGCCAGATCAGACCCAGAATGCCGGTGACTTCGATTCCCATGCGCAACTCCTTGCGGGGCTTGTCCCTGACGGGGTGCAAGCATATTGGTGGATGTCTTCCCAGCCGATAGCATGTGTTCCCCCTTGGCGCCAATCCGGAGCGCCCCGGAATGTGCCCGGCGCCGCAAACGACTACCCTGCACCCGGCTACTGGATACCTCTCGGGAAGGAGACACATGAAGATCTGGGTCGACGCGGACGCGTGTCCCGCAGTCATCAAGGAGATCCTGTTTCGCGCCGCGAAACGGACGGGTACGCCCATGACCCTGGTGGCGAATCAGCCGATGCGTACCCCGCCGTCGAAGCTCATCGACTCGATCCAGGTGGGCGCCGGCTTCGACGTGGCCGACAACGAGATCGTCCGGCGTCTCGCCGCCGGGGATCTGGTGATCACCGCCGACATCCCGCTGGCCGCGGAGGTGATCGAGAAGGGTGGTCAGGCGCTGAACCCGCGCGGGGAGCTCTACACCCGCGACAACATCCGCGAACGCCTCAGCATGCGTGATTTCATGGACACCCTGCGCTCCAGCGGGGTCGAGACCGGCGGCCCCGCGGCGCTGGGTCCGCGCGACCGGCAGGCCTTCGGTAATGCCCTGGACCGATGGCTCGCGCAGAACGCGAAGTAGCCTGCGCCCGGCGGACTGCCACGTACATCGAGGCACGTCGACCCGGAGGATGATTGGCGATCCGCTGCGGGTGCCCGGATCAGGGCGGATGGCTCAAATCCGCAGCTGGCGGATCAGTTGCAGGGTTTCGGTGGTCAGTCGCAGGAGTTCCGCGTCGGCCAGGCTGCACGTCCTGGAGCGGTCGATCCGGTACTCCGAGCGGCGGGAGACGTCACTGGACTTGGAGGAGGCCCCGGCATGCGGCAGGGAAACCTGCAACAGGTCCGCAGCCTCAGGGAAGTGGCGGTTCGTTCGCACAGGCAATCCACCATCGCGTCGGGGTGATTGGATGACTCATCCCGGTTAACGGCAAAGGTCGGGAAACCTTGAAATGTGGGGATGCCCGGCAGGCAAACGGCAAGGTGCCCCCTTGATGACCTCAACGCGAAGAAGCCGGCTTTAGCCGGCTTCTTCAGGGGCATATAGCCCGATAGCGAACAGATGTGCGTAGAACGCTAGTTGCTGGTGCCAGTCAGCTGGAACGTCGTGGTTTCGCCAGTATTGTCGGCGGTCAGGGTGCAAGCCTCGGTTTCCCCATCAGCAATCGTGGTAGCGGTGATGGAGTACCGAGTAGTGTCAAAGTTGTCGACAAGATTGGGCGCATCGCTGCAGTCACCCACTGCAATGCATTCAGTCTTGTTCAGGCGGCAGGCCGCGACGTTAATGGTGTTGGCTGAGGTAAGGTTAGACGCTTGGCTTTCCAGCGCGGCTTCTTCGGCATCGCTGGAGAAATCGATGAAGCGCGGGGCGGCGACGGCGGCGAGGACGCCGATGATGATCAGGACGATGACCAGTTCGATCAGCGTAAAGCCGCGGCTGCGGCGGGCCTGCAGGAAGTCGGTCTTGGGCTGCATGTTGGATTCTCCCCTTGGTGGTCAGGAACTGCTTGTTGTATGTGACTCAATTCACTGTTTGCGCGAGTCTAGCATGAGCCAAGCTGCGCGCGTCCAGCCGAGGCCTGCAGGTGTCGCCTGGCGTTTTGCGGCTCACAGGGCCGCAGCGCCGAGATCCCACATGGGGAGGAACACGCCCAGGGCGAGGATCAGCACCATGGCCCCGATGATGCCGATCAGGATCGGCTCGATGGAGCTGGATAGCGTCTTCAGTTCGTAGTCCACCTCCTGCTCGTAGAAGCGGGCGACTTCTTCCATCATGTCGTCGACCTGTCCGGTCTCTTCGCCCACCGCGATCATCTGCAGCACCAGCGGTGTGAACATGCCGGTCCCGGCGGCGGCGCCGATCAGGGATTCGCCGCGTTCCAGATTGGCGCGCATCTCGTCCACGCGGTTTTCCACCCAGGCGTTGTCCACCGCGCGGCCAATGGCCTCCAGCCCGTCGAGCACCGGGATGCCGGAGCGCGAGGCCATGGTCATGGCGCGGGAGAACCGGGCGAGCAGGGCGCGTTCGATGATGGAGCCGACAATCGGGAGCCGGAGTTTGGCTTGATCCCACCACAGGCGCCCGGGCCGCGTGCGGATCCAGCGCAGGAATCCGAGCGCGATCGCGACCGTGATCCCGAGCATCCACGGCCAGTACGCAACGGTAAAATCAGAGGTGCCCATCAGGATGCGCGTGGGCAGGGGCAGCTCGGCGCCAAAGCGCTCGAACATGCCGGCAAAGGCGGGGATGACGACCACGTTGATGATGACGAAGGCCGCCGCGATCGCAACCAGCACGAAGATCGGGTAGCGCACGGCCTGCTTGATCTGCTGGCGTGTCTCGCGCTCGCGTTCGAGGTAGAACGCCAGTTGCTGAAAGGTTTCTTCCAGGCGCCCCGTGCTCTCGCCCATGCGCACCATGTTGACCAGCAGGGGCGGGAAGATCTTCGGTTCCTCGCGCATCGCGGCCCACAACTCGCGCCCCGCCTCCAGGGCATCGGCCATGCGGCCGACGGCGTCCGAGAGCCGGGCGTTGTGCGTGGTCTCGGCGACACCGCGCAGGCCCCGCACAATGGGGACACCGGCGCGGGTCAGGCTGTGCATCTGGCGGACGAACAGCTCCAGGTCGTCCAGGCGTGGACGGCCCGTGGCCTTGCGTTTGCGGGCGCGCGTGCCTCCCGCGCCGGAGGAGGTGGTCGATGAATCACTGGCCGGGCGGATCTCCAGCGGGGTGGCACCGTCGCCCATCAGGCGGCGGGCGACCCCGGCCGGCGAGTCCGCCTCCAGTTGCCCCTGCTGGATGCTGCCGGCGGAGGAACGCGCGCGATAGTGGAACAGGGCCATGGTGGGCGCCTACCGCCCCCCGTCCGGGGGCAGGAGCTCGAGGTCACCGTCCTCTGGCGGGGTTGAGTCTTGCGCGGAGGGCGGGGTGGAGGGGGACGAGGGTTCCGGATCCGCACTGCCGTCGAGGGCGTCGTCCGGGAAAGCCGGAAGGTCGGAGAAGTCCGGTTCCAGCGGGGCGGCCGGCGGGTCTTCCTCGTCCTCCAGACGCGCGGACTCGCCGGCGATCCGGAGGACCTCCTCCAGGGGGATCAGGCCCTGACGGGCATAATCGAGGGCCACCTGACCGAGAGTGCGAAAGCCGGGGGACCGATGGGCGGCCTCGCTGAACCCCTGATGGTCATTGATCCGCAGCGCGGCGGCCATGTCGCCATCCAGCTCCAGCAGTTCGTAGATGCCGATGCGACCGGAGACGCCGGTGTTGTTGCAGCGGTTGCAGCCGGTTCCGTGGCGCCAGTTGGCCGTGGAGTCGGGGTCGTCGTCGATGGCGGCGAGCGCGGCCAGCTCGCGAGGGTCGGGGGTGGCCGGCTCGGCGCAGTCGGGGCAGACGCGGCGGGCCAGGCGCTGCGCCAGCACGCCCACGATCGAGGGCGCCAGCAGGTAGCCTTCCACGCCCATGTCGAGCAGCCGGATGGGCGTGGAGACGGCGTCGTTCGTGTGCAGGGTCGACAAGACCAGGTGGCCGGTCAGCGCGGCGCGTACGCCGATCTCGGCGGTCTCGCGGTCGCGCATCTCGCCGACCAGGACGACGTCCGGGTCCTGGCGCAGGGCGGTGCGCAGTACCCGCGGGAAATCCAGACCGATGCGGCTGTTCACCTGCACCTGGCAGACCCGCTGAATGCGGTATTCCACCGGGTCTTCCACGGTGATGATCTTCTTGCCGGAATCGTTGATGGCGCGCAGGGCGGAATAGAGCGTGGTCGTCTTGCCCGAGCCGGTCGGCCCGGTGACGAGGATGACCCCGTGCGGATGCCGCAGCAGGCGGTCGAACGGCTCGCGCACATGCGGTGGCATGCCCAGCTTGTCCAGATCGAGGATGCCGGTGCTCTGGTCGAGCAGGCGCATGACGACCGATTCGCCGGACTGCAGCGGCAGGGTGGACACGCGGACGTCGATCGAACGGTCGCGCACCCGGATATTAAAGCGCCCGTCCTGCGGGAGACGCCGCTCGGAGATGTTCAGGCCCGCCATGATCTTCAGCCGCGACACCAGCGCGTTGGCGATCTGGCGTTCCTTGAACTCCTGTTCGTGCAGGACGCCATCGATGCGCTGGCGCACGCGCAGCACGTTCTCGTCGGGCTCGATGTGGATATCCGAGGCACCGGTCTGGATGGCGTCCTCGAACAGGGTCTGCAGCAGGCGCACCACCGGCGCATCGACCTTCATCTCGGCCTCGACCAGCTGGTCGAGGTCGTAGTCGCTGCGCGAGATCTCCTCCGACAGCTCCTCGGCCACCCGCGAGATCGCCTCGGTGTGGCGGTACACGCGATCCAGGGTGGCCAGCAGGTCTTCTTCGGCGACGACCGCGATCTGCGGGCGCTGGCCGAGACTGCGGGCAATCTCGTCCTGCGCGAAGATGTCGGTGGGATCGGCCATCGCGACGAGGATGCCGTCGCGCCCCTCGGACAGGGGCAGGGCCCGGAAACGCCGTGCCAGCGTCTCGGGTAGCTGCTTGGCCACGTTGGGATCGAACTGGTAGCGGCGCAGATCCACCTGCGGGATCTGCAGTTGGTCGGCCAGCACGTCGAGAATCTGTGCCTGACTCACCAGCCCCATGTCGATCAGGACCTGTCCCAGCTTGCGCGAGCTGCCCTTCTGGCGCTTGAGGGCCTCTTCAAGTTCGGTCTCGGTGATGTGGCCGTAGTCAATCAGCAGGTCGCCGATACGGATGCGCCGGACCTGTTCCTGCAAGGCCGTGGCGATGTCTTCCTGGGTGCAAAGCCCCAGATCGGTCAGCACGCGGCCCAGCTTGCGCCCCGAGCTTTCCTGCTCCGCCAGCGCCTGTTGCAGCTGGTCGTCCGTGATGATGCCGGTCTCGACCAGGGTTTCCCCCAACGAACGGCTTCGGCGTGCCGCCGTGGGCGCACGGTTGCCTGCGTTCTTCTCCTCGGCCGGGGCGGGTGTCTGTTCACCAGCGGGACGGTCCTGATCCTGATCGGTTTCCGGCTTGCGGAAAAAGCGCATGCGACTTCCTCGTATAGCCGGTCGTCCTGGCATGACGGCGGCGAATCCGTGACAGGTTGCCCAAACCCGCTCGCAGGGACAACCCAGTCCCGCGGGCTGGAACGGTCGTTGGCGGGCTCCACGCGTGGAGGCTGGGCATCGGGGCCAATCGCTCACGGTTGGATTCCCGGGATTCGGCCTGCCGTGCGCCAGAAGCGTCGGCGTGGTGCGGGACTGTTATATTCGGGGTGTTTCGTTTGTATGGGAGTTTCTATGCCGCTCCGTCAGCCGCCCACCCCGGTCGCCGGATTCACGCTGTTCGAGCTGGTGCTCGTGCTGCTGATCCTGGGCGTGCTGGCGGTAGTCGCCGTTCCGCGGCTTCCGGCGGGCCTGCTGGGCTCCGCGCCGGATCTGCAGGCAGCGCAGGACCAGCTGGCGGGCGATCTGCGGCAGGGGCGCACAGGGGCCATGGTTTGCGGCCACAACAAGTCCGTGGAGGTCGAGATTACAAATGGATGGACCGTCGACGGTGCCCGCAACTGCCTTTCCACCCCTCTCGAGGGACCGCGGAACCTCAGTGGGGTGACGGTTTCCGGTGAGGGCTTTTTCTTTCGCTATCCGTTCGGCCACCTGGAGCCTGAAAATGACGTGCGCCTGACCCTCGCCGGCGGCGGAGAATCCCGGGAGGTGTGCGTTCGGGGGCTCACCGGCGCGGTGGAACGAGGGGGCTGCTGAATGGATGTCCACCGTCTGCGCAACCCCGGGCTTTCTGCCGATCGCGTCCGTGGTCTGACCCTGATCGAGCTTGTCGTCGCCCTGGTGATTATCGCCGTGGCCATGGTCGGGCTCGCCGGGACCTTCGCCCTGTTGACCGGCCTGGTGGCTACCGAGGACGCGGAGACCTTCGCGCGCGAGGGGCGTGGCTGTGGCGAGGCCCTGCTGGCCGTGCATGAGGGTCCCGGGTTGGAGCTCGAGACGCAATGCGGAGTCGGCGATGACCCGCGCGACTGGGTCGAGGATGGTAATGCCGCCGACGTGCTCGCCGGGGCCTGTAGCGATGGCGTTGACCTGGAGGTTTCCTGCCGGTTAATGCCGGCGGCCGCGGTCGCGGAGGACAATCCTATAAGCCAGGTCGAGATCCGCCGTTCCGGTGGCGGGATGCCGGTGTTCATCCTGCAGTTCCCGCGCGAGGCCGAATGATGCGGCGCCGGGGATTCACACTGCTCGAACTGGTGCTGGTGCTGATCATCCTCGGGGTGATCGGCGTGGCCGCTGCGCGTTTCCTTGGCGGGGCGGTGGAGACGATCTTCGTTACGCGCGAGCTGACCGATACGCAGATGGAGGCCGGAGCGGCCATTGACCGCATGGCGCGCGACATTCGCGTTGCGCAGAACGTGGATAGCTGCGCGGCCGGGTCGCTGTCACTCAATGATGGCGACCTCGACTACGCGGTTACCGGGGGGCGGCTGCAACTGAACGGTGTGCTGCTGGCGGGAACCCGCGAGGACGCGGTGACCTCGTTCGAATGTAAAGAGACCGATGTCGCCCGTCTCTACGCGCTGGAACTGGAGACCGAGAGTGGATACGGGGTATCAACTTATGCTTACCACCGACGCTGAAACCACACGGATGGTACCTCGCGGTCAGCGCGGCAGCCTGTTGCTGGTGGCCCTGTTGCTTGTGGTGCTGGTGGCCGCGATCGCCGTTGGAGCGGCGTCGCTGGTGGGTTCGGGTGCGGCCACCAGCACCGACCGTGTGCTGGGGGAAAAGGCCCTGTTCGCGGCCCAGAGCGGTATCCTGCGCATGGGGCGGAACGGGACACTTGCATGCAACGGCGACAGCCATGCGGTGGGTGACGGCGCCGGGTTTCATTGCACCCCCCCACCCGTCGCGGCATGCGGCAACCACGATGCCTTCTCGCTGGTGCGTGGTTGGAGTGGTGCCGATAGTGAGGATGATGCGCCTGCGGTTCATCACATCTGCGCCAACCTGGATGCCATCGGGGGAGCGGGACCGCCGCCCGAATGTGACGAGCCCGATTCGGACTGGACCTGCGCCTTTGATGACGATGATATCGCACCCGGCGGCGGGCCGGGCTCCGACTTCGACAACCTCTACGTGGCGGAAGACGTGACCATTCAGGGAGGGGGCAACCGAACCGTGGAAGGGGATGCTTGCTTTGCGGACGGGGCTGAAGTCAACGGCGCGCTGACCTTCCAGGGCAACGTGTACTGGGAGACCGAGGAGAACACCAGCGGGGCCTCCAGCGACTATGAAGCCTGCGTGTATGTTGCGGCCGAACTCGATGCAGATCTGAGTGGGGATACCACAGGTTGTGATCAAACCATCGATGCCTGGTGCCCACATGGTGGCGACGGCAGCTCTGGTTGGGGCTACTCCGAGTGAGTTTCCCCGGCCGGGTGTGGAGAGCCAAATGGCCGGTGTGCGGTGACCGGGGCCGCCCCAACCTGTAGGGGGTAGGGCTGTTCCTTTCTGGCTACGTCGATCACCACCTGGCGCCGCCTGCACTCGCGCAGGATCACATCGCTCTGCCGCTGGCATGCGGTGTGACGGATGCGGCCGCGGTGTCCAATGACGACACATTCCAGACGCGACTAGCGGCGGTGGCCCGCGAGCGTTTCCCAGCGGGCTTCGGCGTGGCGGCGGGAGGCAGGGCCCAGATCGCCGGCGTCCAGGGACCGGCGGTAGGCGTTCCGGGCCTGGGCGGGCTCGCCAACATGCTCGAGGGAGTGGGCCAGGCCCAGCCAGTGGCGGCCTTCGCCCGACTGGGTGGCCAGAGCTCGATAGTGGCGCGCGGCCTCGCCGTGGTCCCCGATGCGCTGCTGGGCCTGGGCCAGTAAGGCTCGCGCGCGGGCGTCCAGTTGGTCCGGCGCCAGCCGGGAGAGAGTGTCGCGCGCGGCCTGCGGGTCACCACTTTCCAGGTGGGCCAGCGCCAGGGTGATGGCATAGGGCAGATCTTCTTGATGGGTCGCAGGACCCTCGCCAAGGACGTGAGCGGCGGCCGCCGGGCGGTCCAGCCGGCGCAGCGCCCGGGCAATTCCGAGACGGGCCTCTGCATGGCCCGGTTCCGCCTGCAGGTGTTCCTCGAACGCACCGATGGAGGCTCGCCATTGTCCGGACGCCTGCAGGCGGTGGCCGCGCTCGATCGGCGTCTCGCTCCGGGCTTCTGGGCTCGCAACTTCAACTCCCGGTTCGGGCGCGACGGGCTCCTCATCCGGGGCTGGATCATCCGGTTGTTTGGGCGCCTCTGGCGGGGCCCCGGACTCGCGCGTGTCCTCCGTCACGGCGCCGGCTGTCTGCGCTGGTTCTTCGCGGGGCGACTCCGGTTCCCTTTCGGCATTCGCCTGGGGGGGCTCCGTAGCCTTCTCGGGGATATCGGGTGCGCTTTCGGTCCGTTCGGCGAGGGCATCCCCTTCAGCCTGCGATCCAGAGGGAGCGCTCTCGGCGGAGGATGCCGCGACCCCGGTTTCCGCGGGAAGAGGCATGATCGCCGGCGGTGCCTTTGATGCGGCCTCTTCCGCGACAAGGGGCTGTGGCGTTGCGTGCGCTGTGGCCGCCTCCGGGGGTGGGGCGGAGGCGGGCCCCAGCCAATGCTGGAAGGCGAACGCCACGAGCACGGCGACCGCGACGCCCGCGCCAGCGGGAGCGAGGAAAAGGATCCAGCGGGGCCGGGACCGGGCAGGCGTGCCCGCGGTCACGGTGTTCGCGGGATCGGGTCGCCGGCCGGTGCGTTCTTCGAGACGGCGCAGGGTGTCGTTCAGCAGGCTCATGCGAGCAGCCCCGAGTACCACAGCCCCGCGCCAGCGGCCGAACCGGCGATGGCGGCGGCCAGCCAGGGCAGGGCACGGGCGTCCCTGCGTGCCTCTTCGGTATCGCGCGCGGCACGGGCGACGTGGGCCCGGCGCGCCTGGCCGTCACCGCGGCCGAAGGCGTCGAGAAGGGCCTTGTGGGCGAGGATGTTGAGCAGACGAGGCACGCCGCCGCTGTGCCGAGCCAGCCGCCGTGCGGCGGTTTCAGTAAACAGGTCGCCGGCATGGCGCCCGGCCACGATCTGGCGAAACCGCAGGTAGTCGACCACCTCGTGGACAGCCAGCGGACGCAGGGTGCAGGCGTGCGTGATCCGCGAGCGGATCTGGCGCAGGTGGTGGGCGGCCAGGCGCTCATCGAGTTCCGGCTGCCCCAGCAGGACCAGTTGCAGCAGGCGTTCGGAGGCACTTTCCAGATTAGTCAGCAGGCGCACGGTTTCGACGGTCTCGTCCGGCATGGTCTGGGCTTCGTCGAGCAGGAGCACGACACGTGCCCCGGCCGCGGCGCGCTCCAGCAGCCGGTCCTGGATCCTGGACATCAGGTGGTCGGCGCCGGGTGAGCCCTCGGGGGTCTCGATGGCCAGCTCGCGGGCGATGGCGCTCAGGAGTTCGTTGGGCGGCAGCCGCGGGTTGGGGATGTAGGCCGTTTCAAAGGGCGCTTCGAGGCGGTTGAGGAGTTCGCGGCAGACGAGGGTCTTGCCCAGCCCGACCTGACCGGTGATCTTCAGAAAGGCGTCGCCCGAGTCCAGCCCCAGGCAGGCCGTGTTGAGTGCCTCGCGCATGCTTTCGCCCAGGTAGAGAAACCGGGTCGCCGGCGTCAGCCTGAACGGCGGTTCCTCGAGCCCGAAGTGCTCCAGATAGAGGTGGGCCGACATCGCTCGCGGTTCCGGCTACATCTCCAGGGTGCGGCGTTCGGGTTCCGGGTCGTCCTGCTGCCAGCCGCGCAGGCGCTGGCGGGTGCGGTCGATCTCGGCTTCCCAGGCCCGGCCATCGCTGTCGACCACCAGCGGGCGCAGCAGGATGACCAGCTCGCTCTTGCGCTGCTGGATGCTGCTGGATTGAAACAGGCGACCGAGTAACGGCACATCCCCGAGCAGGGGCGTGCTGGATGCGAGTTCTTCGGTCGTATCCTGCATCAACCCCCCGATCACGACGACCTGACCACTACGGGCCCGCACGACGCTGTCGGACTCGCGGATGGCCGAGGCGGCCAGCGGGAACGAGTATTCGTTCCCGTCGAACCGGAAGCTGGTGACGCGCTCGTTGATTTCGCTCACGCTCGGGCGTACGTGCAGGATCACCTCGCCGCCCTCGCTGATCTGCGGGGTCACATCCAGGGCCACGCCGTCGAAGATCGGTGTGAACGTCGGATCGGGCAGCAGCCGGTCGCGCGCCTGGTCGCCAATGCCCGACTCGGTGCGCAGCTGGAAATCGGTGATGTACGTGCGGTCGTTGCCGACCTTGATGACCGCCTTCTGGTTGTTCACGGTCGAGACGCGCGGACTGGAGAGCACCGTCAGGTCGCCCTGGGTCTCCAGCAGTTCCAGGAACGTGGCAAAGCTGTTGCGGGCGTAGGTGGCGGTGAAAACTCCACCCAGCGCCTCGAACTGGCTGCCGTCCACGATCCCGGGGGGCTGCTGACGCAGGCTCCCGCTGTCTCCCGCGGACGGGGTCCGCTGCGAATCCCGCTCCAGGCGACCGGGACTGGACTGACCGATAATCAGGTCGCTGCCGGCGATCTGGGCCAGGTAGGACCAGTTGATCCCGGCCTCGAATCCGCTGCCGAGGGTAACCTCCAGGACCTTGGCCTCGAGGATGACCTGACGCTGCGCGGAATCCTGCACGGCCTGCAGGAACCCCGCGGCGTCATGCAGTTCATCCGGCATGGCGCGCACCGCGACCACGCCGGTGTTCGGATTCACGATGACGCGCCGCCCGTTATTGGCCTCGTCCTCGCCGCCGAGGACCAGCATCTCCAGCGACTGGCGCAAATCACCCCAGAAGGCGGATTCCGAACGCGTGCTGATGCGTGTGCCCGAGGTTTCCTGGCCGTCGTTGTCGTTGCCTCCACCGGCGAGTTGTCCGCCGCTGACCTGAAGGCCTGTGCGACCCTCGCGTTCCACGTTGAGGTAGTCGACAAAGAAGGTCCGGGTCTGCAGACCGGCCGGTCCCACCCGGAAGGTGTCAGCGCGGCGGTTGATCTGGTAGCCGTGGGTGTCCTCGACGATCTCGAGGATTTCGGGGATCGTCACGTTGGACAGGTTGAGGCTGACGGAGCCTTCGACATCCGGGTGCACGACGACACTGTAGGGCGAGTCCTCGACCAGGGTGTTGAAGAATTGCCGTGCCTGGGCGGCGTCCACGCGCAGGTCGAAAACCGGCTCGTCCCGCATGGGCCTCTCGGGTTCCGCCATCATCTCGCGCGCGACCTCGTCGGGCAGCTCGGGCGGCCGTGGCTCGGTTTCGGTCGGGAGGGGATCTTCCAGGGCCTCCAGGGCGCGGTCGCGCGCCTGGGAGCTTGGCTCGCCGGGTGTCGTGGCGCAGCCACCCAGCGCAAGCAGTGCGGCCAGAAGGGGAGGAAGGGGCGAGAGCCGAAGCTGCATTACGGGTGTCTCCTGATCTGCATGTCCGGACGCGAGCCGAGCGGCAGGGTCCAGGTTCGATCGTCCTGTTCGAGAGTGACGCCCCCGGCATCGATGTCCTGCACGTGCGCCCCGTTCAGGCGGTCGCCGACGCGTACCGTCTGGTCGCCGACGACGGCAAGGGCGGCGGACCCGTGCAAGCGTATCACCGAGACGCGGGCGGCTTCGCCCGGGGCTTCACCGGCGGCGGCCCCGGTCGCGGTCGCACGGGGCGGTTTTGTGGGGTCCTGCAGGGGCTCGGCGGCCGCGGCCGGTGCCGCCAGCACGCCAAGAAATGCCACGAGGCAAAGCGCTCGGATCATTCGTGCACCTCCAGGCCGCCCAGGTCCAGGGCATCGAGGGTCAGCTGAACGCGAGCGACCGGGTGTTCTTCTACCGCGAGCTCGAGTGTGCCCCATAGCCAGGTGACGGGGATCGCCTCCAGATGCTGGAGGTAGGCCAGTGTGTCGAGGAACGGGCCGGTCCATTCCAGTTCGATGCGGTGGCTCTCCAGTCGTGCCGGGCTGTCCGGTCCGGAGGCGAGGATTTCCGGGCTGCGGCGCACGAGGCGCTGTAACTGCAGGCCGTCGCGATTGGCCAGCAGCTGTCGCAACAGGGAGGCGGTTTCCTGCGGCGACAGCAGCTCGCGGGAGGTCAGGCGCAGCTCGGATTCGTGCCGGGCGACTTGTTCGCGGGCATCGGCCAGCCGCGCTTCCAGGGACGTGAGCGGATCCGTGGCCGTGGCAAACTGATGAATCTGGTCCTGCAACGCTTGGGTCTGTTCGCGTTGTTGCTGGATCTCGTCCTGCAGGCGTTCCTGTTCCTGCTCGACGGGTGTCACGGCGAATTGCAGGACCAGCAGAAAGGGCGTAATCAGCGCCACGGCGTACAGGAGTCGGCGTTCGCGCAGGGAGATCTGGCGCAGCCGAGCCTCCAGCGTTTGCATTTGGCCGCGCAGGGTCATGGCTGTTCCTCCGCGTTGCCGAACCGGTACTGGAAGACGATATGGCCATTGTCCGTCTGCGCTTCGAGCGCCGGCGCTTCACCCGCCATCCCGAAGCCGTCCCGCTGTAGCGAGCCGATATAATTCGGGAGTGCATCGGGCGTGAGCGAGCGCCCGGTGAGTTCCAGGACGGGTGTGCGCCCGTCGACCTGCATGGCCGTGATCCAGACGGACTCATGATGGGTGCGGGCCAGTGCCAGCAGGGGTTCCGTCATCGAGACCTGGCGCGCCCGGCTCAACCGGGTGTCGAGCAGCTCCCGTGCGGCCTCCAGTGTTGCGGCGCGGGCTTCGGCCTGTTCCACGCGGCGTTCCGCCCGTGCCACTTCCGGGGCGTCCCAGAGGCCCTGGAGCTGCTGGAGTTGCGAGGCCGTGCGGCTATGCTGGGTCTCGGCCGCGGTCAGGGCCTGCCGCGACTGCTCGCGATCGTGCGCGGCAGCCAGCCAGAACGCGAACCCGGCCAGGAACGAAGCCCCGACCGCCAGGGCCAGACGACCCCAGATGGGCACTTCCCGCCGAATATCCAGTTCCGGGCGGTAGAGATCGATGTGCTGCGCCATTCAGCTCCCCTCCAGGGTCGCGCCCAGCGCGAAGGCACAGCCGCGGCCACCCGGGCCGGCTTCCGACTGGAAGGTGGAGAGGGAAACCCACTGTGCCTCCATGCGCAGATTACTGCCCAGGTGCTGGACGGCGGCCGACTCGACCGGCTCGTCCCCCATCACCGCCAGCTGGCGGATGGGCGGGTGGGCGAAATGTCCGTCGAAGTAGTCCAGGGCACGCTGGATCTCCAGCAGGACACTGTCGAACGCGGTGCCGCTCTCGTCATTGAGCTGAACCTCGACGTGGCGGGTCACGAACAGGCGTTCGCCTCGCACCAGGACCACGGTCGCGCCGTCGGCCTGGGCGTAAAGCAGGGCCACCCCGCCTTTGGCCTGCGGCAGTCGGGCCGCGAGATTGCGCAGGCATAACTCCGGTATGCCCACTTGGTCGACCCGCAGCCCGGCCCGGCGTGCCATATGGATGGCATCGCGTACGGCGGCTTGCGGGGCGACGACGGCATAAACTAGACGCTTGCCGTCATGGCGATGGGTATCGCCCATCGGGCAGTAGTCGACCACGGCATCGCTGACATCGAAGTCCACCAGCTCCGCGACCTGCCAGCGGATGGCCTCGCACAGCTCCGCTTCCGGGACGTCGGGGGCCTCGGTGGGGAGCAGTCGGAAATCCCGGCGGTCGAGCACCAGGCGGGCAGGGCTGCGCCGAAGTCGGTGTTGCCGCACCAGGGGGGCGAGCTGTTCGGGATCGACATCGCATTCGCAGCCCGTCCAGCCTTGTCCCTGACCGCGCGCCAGGGACAGAACGCCGTCGTACCGGGCGATTCCGATCATCCCGGTAGTGCGCGTGCGCGAGCGTCCGAACGGCATCTGCATATTTGCTGAACTCCGGGGCAAGGCGCAGAAGCCGCAGCGCGGCTGCCGATCCTGATGCACCGGATGTTGTCTCCCTGGTCGGTCGCGGGCGCACTTTGCGCCGCGAGTGTGATCCCCGTCACCGGGCGCAGTGTAGTGAATCCGGGGGCACGAGGGATAGTGGGCGCGGCGGCTGCCTGTGATCGGTGGCCAGGCCTGTATTCGGCCGTGGGGGGGGCAGGATTCGCGCAGGCCGGCGGAACCAGCCTCGGTGCAGGGTGAAATGGAAGGGCAAGCGAAGGCTGTGGGTACAATTGCGGGTTTATCGGGAAATGAATCGGAGAATGGATGTGCGTGATGGCTTGAAAGCCCTTTTCTTGATCCCGTTGCTGGGCGTGCTGTCGGCCTGTGGGGGCGAGCGGGTTTCGCCGGTGACGCTGGAGCAGCTGGCGGTGTCGGCGCCCGCGTTCAATGGCGAGCTGGTGGAAACCGAGGGGGTCGTGAACCGTTTCGACGATCCCGAGCACTACTGGCTGGAGGATGACGCCATCAACCGCGTGGCGGTTACGCCGGGCTCGGCGGTGCGCGATCATCTGGGCGAGAACCTGCGCGTGGTGGGGCGCTTCTCCTATCACCCGGAAGAAGGGCGGCGGATCGAGATCGACCCTGCCGCGACAGCGGCTTTGGGCGCGTCCGTCCGCTGAGCGCAAGCCTTTTTTGAACCCTGATATGCCTTGGGAAGTGCAATGACGGAATGGATTGACGTGGCCCCGGTGGGGTCCATCGAGGATGGTGATCACCGTCTGGTGGAGACGGCCGATACCGAGGTGGCCATCTTTAACCTGGGAGGCGAGTACTTCGCGGTCGAAAACCTCTGTACCCACGAGGATGTGCCGATCGCCGACGGCGAGATCGATGCCGATGACTGCATTACCTGTCCGATGCACGACGCCCAGTTCTGCCTGCGCACGGGCGAGGTGATGGAGCCACCGGCGGAAGAACCCCTCACGCGCTTTCCGGTGCGCGTCGAGGGCGAGAGGGTCCAGGTCGGCGCGCAGCCGCTGGAGGACTGAGGCGGCGCGGTCTGTCCAGAAGCTGTCCCGGATGCTCCGCTTTTGCCACGGTTGTACACTGGGGCCTGACTCACGTTGGGCTCACGTGGGCGATTGCGCGGCAAGACGAGGGCGGCTCGGCGATGGCAGACAGGGAGCATACAGACAGGGAAGGCGTGGGTGCAGACCCGGCCGCCGTCTGGTCGGGGCTGTCCGGCTTGTCGGAGGCGCAGCGCCAGCAGTTGGCCCGCGGCATCGTGCCGCGGGTGGCGGATCATCTCGACCAGTGCCTGGAATCCATCGCCCGGGACTGGACCGCGGGCGGCAAGGATGCCGACAGCACGGAGTGGGCGAATCAGCTCCAGGGCTATCAGTTCGTCCTGCGTCGCCAGTTCGAGGAGGCCCTGGAGCGGGATTTTCTCGCCACGACCTATCCCCCGAAATACGATTTTTCCGGTTCGAGCTATGCGGGTGACAACTCCGGTCTGCAGATCCTGGACGATTACCAGTCCACCCGCCGCTCCCTGCGCCACAAGCTCGAAGGACTGATCCGCGAGCACAACCGCTATTCCTGGTACGTCTTCCTGCAGGCCGCGCGCGAGGATGCCCGTTTCGAGCACCCTGGCTGGGCGCCCTGGTCCCCGCTGAACTGGTACGAGCGGCTGATCGAGTCCGCCGAGACCCAGTTCGGTCGCACGGACATGACACTGGACCTGATGCGCGCCTATGTCCGCTGCCTCGGCCAGACGGGCGCGCCCACCCTGGCCTTCGTGATCGAGACCGTGGAGTCCTGCGGGCTGGTTCGCGAGCCGGTATCCGAGGCCCCGGATGGTGATCTCGCGCGTGCGGCGCCGCGCGCCAGTTGGGGGGCGGCCAGGGCTGAAGACCAGGACGATTCGGTCAAGGATCCGCCTTTGGAGGCCGACGGGGTGTCCGCGACCGTCGCCAGCGGGGAGGGTATGGGGGATCGGGCACCGATGCCCGGCGCGGACGCCGATCCGGAGGCCTGGCGGCAATGGGCGGCCACCTCGGGCTGGCTGCCCCCGAGTGGTGGTACGGGTGGCGGAACGGGTGGCGGTGCCGGCGGGGGTGCCACTCCGGGTCCGGGAGCCGGCGATGGTGCCGCCGGTACGACAGAACCGGCGCTGGAAGCCGTCATCGAGGGGGTGCTGGCCGGCGTATTCGCCGAGGTTTCGCGCCAGCTCGAGTGTAATGCCGAGTTCCGGGCAATCATGCTGAGGCTGCAACCGCTGCTCGCGCGCGTGGTTAGCCGCGACCTGGAATTCTTCCACGATCCGGAGCACCCGTTGCGCGAGTGGGTGGGCAGCCTGGTCAACACCGGCGTGCGCATCAGTCCCGAGAACGGTGCCGAGGATTCCGCGGTGGTGACCCGTTACCTCGACGCGATCCGCCAGAGCGTCGAGCGCCTTGAGAACGAGGTCGATGAGCTCGATCGCCTGGGGGCGCAGGCGCTGCGCGAGGACTGGGGTGCGGCCGTTGCGGCGGAACATGAACACTGGCAGGCGCAGGCGGACGAGCTCGCGGCGCCGATGTGCGAGAAGGAACGCGCGGCCCGAGCCCGGCGCACCCTGACCGTCTGCGTGCTGGAGACCGGTGCCGAGTTGCCGGAGCGCGCGGCCGAGCAGATTGCCGAGGCCTGGGAGGACCTCCTCGCCGTGGACGAGGCGGCCGTGCAGGTCCTGGATGCCGAGGTGCAGGAAGTGGTCCGGGCGATCTGCAATCGCGCCACGCCGCAGGAGGTCAATCCGCTGGTGCAGAAGATCGTTGCGACGGCTCGCGAGCATGGCGCCGACGATGCGCGGATCAAGGCAGTGGTCCAGCACCTCGGGCAGGCACACCTGCTCCGCATCCGCGCCTCTGCCAACGAGCCGCGTTTCGATCCGCAGGCCCGCATTCAGGCGCGGCGCGCGGTACGTCTGGAAGATGATGACCCCGATCTACTGACCGACCTCGATGATCCCTGGGTGTTCGATGCCAGCCGCATCCGCACGGGCGAATGGTTCGAGATGGTCGACAAGGCCAGCGGGCAGCTTCACCGCATGGGTCTCGTCTGGCGTGGCGAGGCCACGCGTGGGTACCTGTTCCTGTCGCTGGATCTGGCAGCGAGCCGCCGTCATTCCCTCCAGGGGGTGGCACAGGAACTGCGCGAGGGCCGCATGCGCCCGCTCCCCGACGACAACCCGCTGGACGCGCTACTGGCCTGATCCGGCAGTATCCGGCGCTGGCGAGGTCAAGGACCTTGGTCACCACGAAGCGCACGAAGGTACGAAGAAGGTCAAGGGCGATTCACAGGAAGGCTTGAAGGTTGGAAGGGGGTTGATGGGCTGGAGGGCCGGGGGCGCTGCAGGGTTTCGGTGCGCCGGCCTGCCTGCAGGAAAAAGGTTGACAATGAATACGGGCCAGCGTGCCGCTGGCGATTCGACGCCTGACACCCTCTCATCTTCGCGCCGCCTTGCCATGGAAGGCCTGAATCCGAGCTCGATGATTCCGGAAGAATCGACGTGGCCATCGTGATCCCTTCCAGCCTCCTTCCATGCTTCCTGTAACCGGCTTTTGAATTCCTCTGTGTCCTCCCCTCTGTGGTGAAACATGTTTCAGGCGGTGCCCCGGGGTTCGGGACGGGTTGAATCCTGGGGCAGGCGCACGCGGAGGTGGGTCGCGCCGATGACGGCGGCCGGGACCAGCAGCAGGTTCACCACTGGCACCATGGCCAGCAGCGTGGTGCCGGCCCCGAAGCCGAGCGTCTCCAGGCGGTGGGTGCGCAAGGTTCGGCGCACGTCGGCGAAGTCGAGGCCGTCGTTGGCCAGCGGGGCCTCCATGAACTCCACGGCCAGCACCCAGCTGCCGAAGACGAACCAGGCCAGGCCGGCCAGCAGGTTCAATCCGGGGATCACGGTAATCAGCAACACGGGAATGAACAGCAGGGCGTAGTAGCCCGTCTTGCGCAGGGCGGTCACGCTGGCGTGGCCCATCTCCCCGAGGAACGAACGGGCTGGCTGGCGGGGTTCGTGGCCGAGCCCGCACGCGGTTCGGTAGGCCAGCGGCCCCGAAAACGGGCTGGCGATAATGGCCGCGAGGGCGACCGCGGACACCCCGAAGGCCACGAGCAGCGCCAGGGCGAACAGGGGCCACAGCAGCCAGGCCAGCCAGTCCCATCCGCTGGGCAGCCACGCGGCCAGCAGCGCCTCGAAGCCGAACCCCGCCGCCATCGCCAGGCCGATCACGACCACGATGTTGATGATCAGGGGCCCGATCACCAGGCCGCGCAGGCCCGGTTCGAAGACTCGCGAAAGGCCTCGGAACGGCGCGAGGAATGCGAACAGCGGCGTGAGCCGAAGCGCACCGGCTGCTGGCACGGCTGTCCTCAGCGGCGCACCCCGAAGATCGCCAGCACCAGCCCGACGACGGCCATAATGCCGCCCGCGATCAGATACCAGCGCGTCTCTTCCGTATAGCGCCCCATGAACTCCCGATGCAGTTCCTCACCCAGGCTTTCGGTCGCGTTGTAGCCCATCACCAGCAGGATGATCCCGCCCACCAGCAGTGCAATGCCGAGAACTCGCGTCCAGTGCATGTCATGCCCCTTTGTTGCGGTGTTGTCTCCCGAATGTAGCACCGATCACCGTTTCAGGCCCCGCAGCCGGGCATGCGGTAGGAGCCGCCTTGGCGGCGAAGCCCCTGCCCGCGTCGGGTTCTGGAAAACCGGAGATCCGTGCTACAGGACTCGGTTCGCCGAACCCCTTCCATTCGGGGCTGCCTCCGGCTTTGGCGGGGGCTTCGCCGCCAAGGCGGCTCCTACAGGGGGCTTGTCGGCGGAGGCAAAGGTCAGTCCGCGGGGCCCGGGTCCAGGCCCACGCCGATGCGGGCGAGCCGGGCGGCGCCGCGGGCGGCGTCGTCGTCCTCGGCCTGGGTGACCGGTAGCGCCAGGACCCGGCTGCGGATGCGGGTCCAGACCGGGTTCCGGGCGCCGCCGCCGAGGGATACCACGCGTTCAATGCGTGGGGCACCCAGTTCGGCCAGGCGCTGATAGCCGTCGCGTTCGATGCGGGCAACCCCCTCGAACAGGCCCTGCAGAAACCGGGCATCGTCGTCGGGGCGAGGGGTAAGTCGGGGTTCCAGCTCGGGGTCGTTGACCGGGAAGCGCTCGCCGGGCCGGGGCAGGGGCAGGTAGTCCAGCCCGCTGTCGCTCTCCGGGTCGATCGCGTCGCTGAGGCGTTCCAGGGCCGCGTCGTCGAAGTGCTGGCGCAGCACGGCGCCGCCGCTGTTGGAGGCCCCGCCCACCAGCCAGCGCCCCAGCAGCCGGTGGCTGTAGATGCCGAGTTCCGGGGCATAGACCGGTTTCGGCGCGAGCTGCTTGAGCACCAGCGTCGAGCCCAGGCTGGTCACGCCCGTGGTGTCGTCGGTCACGCCGGAGGCGAGGAAACCGGCAATGCTGTCGGTGGTGCCGGCGACCACCCGGCAGGCCGGATTCAGGTGAAGGCTTTCCGCCATTTGCGGGTCCAGCGGGCCCAGCACGGTCCCGGCCGGGACCACCTCCGGCAGCAGGGCGGCGTCGGTCCCGAGCGTTTCCTGCAGCCAGTTCGGCCAGCCGCCCCACAGCGCGTCGTAGCCGAGCTTCAGGGCGTTGTTCTCGTCCATGTGATCGAAGCGGCCGCGCAGCCGCCCGGCAACCCAGTCCGCCTGGTGCAGGACGCGGCGCACGCCGGAGAGCCCCTCGTGGCGCCGCAGCCACAACAGCTTGGCGGCCGACGAGCTGGGGCTGTGCACGGCGGAGTCCGCCGGGGCGACCCCGGCCAGGACCGGCAGCATGTCGGTGGCGCGGGCATCGTTGTACATGAGCACCGGGTGGGTCGGGCGCCCGTCGGCATCCAGCCGTAGCAGGGTGGCCGAGGTGCCATCCACCGCAATGGCGGCGGGTTCGCCGTCGAGCTGCGTGGCGGCCTCGCGCAGCAGCTCGCGCACGAGGGACCACCAAAGTGCCGGGTTCTGTTCCGCCCGCTGTTCGTCGCCGCCCACCGAGGCCGGCAGCGCCCGCTGCGCGGCGTGGATGCGCACGCCTTCGGGGTCCAGCAGCACCAGGCGGATGCCGGAGGTGCCGAGATCAATGCCGATGGCGTGCATCGTGTTTCCCTGGGCTCAGCCGTTCATGTCCAGCGGGCTGCGCGTCGGCGCCGGCAGGTGCACCGGCTCCGGGGGCGTCCAGCCGGGCTTGCGATGTTCCGCGACCACCGTGGTATAGACCCCGCCGCGTACGTTGAAGTACGAGGTCAGGCGCATGTAGCGCGGATCGGTCGCGGCCACCAGATCGGCCAGGATGCGGTTGGTCACCGCCTCGTGAAAGGCGCCTTCGTCGCGGTAGGACCACATGTAGTTCTTCAGCGACTTCAGCTCCACGCACTTGTTGTCGGCAACATACTGGATATGAATCTCGGCAAAGTCCGGCTGCCCGGTGGCCGGGCACAGGCAGGTGAATTCCGGGACGCGGATGTAGATCGCGAAATCGTTCTCCGGCGCCGGGTTGTCGAAGGTCTCCAGGGTCTTGCTCGGCTGGCTGGGCATCTACGTCTCTCGTTGTCGAATGAATGGTCCCGCGCGTGACTGCGCCCCCGTAGGAGCCTGCTCGCAGGCGAAGCCCCTGCCCACGCCAGATTTTGCCAGGGGCTTCGCCTGCAAGCAGGCTCCCACAGGGGATCAAGGCAGGGGCGAACAGGTTTTCGGGCTGTGGTCACGGTACGGGTCTAACCGTGTACCATTCTACCCCCGAGTACCCTGACTGCGGATAGCGCCGAACGTGCGACTCGCCCGAATCAAGCTGGCCGGCTTCAAGTCGTTCGTGGACCCGACCACCCTTGTCCTGCCCGGCAACCGGGTGGGCGTGGTCGGGCCCAACGGCTGTGGCAAGTCCAACACCATCGACGCGGTGCGCTGGGTCATGGGCGAGTCCTCGGCCAAGCACCTGCGCGGCGACTCCAGCGAGGACGTGATCTTCAACGGCTCCTCCAGCCGCAAGCCGGTCGGGCAGGCCTCCATCGAGCTCGTCTTCGACAACTCCGACGGCCGCCTGGGCGGCGAGTACAGCGGCTATGGCGAGATCGCGGTCAAGCGCGCGCTCACCCGCGATGGTCAGTCGAAGTACTTCCTCAATGGTCAGCGCGCGCGCAAGCGCGACGTGGTCGACCTGTTCCTCGGCACCGGTCTGGGCCCGCGCAGCTACGCCATCATCGAGCAGGGCATGATCGCGCGCCTGATCGAGGCGCGCCCCGAGGAGCTGCGCGTCTACCTGGAGGAGGCCGCAGGGATCTCCAAGTACAAGGAGCGCCGGCGCGAGACCGAGAACCGCGTGCGCCACACCCGCGAGAACCTCGAGCGCCTGGACGACGTGCGCGACGAGGTGGCCAAGCAGGCCGAACGCCTCAACCGTCAGGCCGCCACTGCCGAGCGCTACCAGGCCCTGGCCGCCGAGCGCCGGCGCAAGCGCGCCGAGGCGATCCTGCTGCGCCTGCAGGCCCAGGAACGGGAGATGGAGGCCAGCCGCACCCGCCTGAACGACGCCGAAACCGAACTGGCGGCCGCCCAGGCCGAGGCGCAAAAGGCGCAGACCAGCACCGAGCAGGCCCGCCAGGAGCGGGTCGAGCTGGAGGCCGCTACGACCCAGGCGCAGAGCGCCTACTACGATCGCGCCGCCGAGGTCTCGCGCCTGGAGCAGTCCATCCGCCACGCCGAGGACGAACTGGCGCGCGAACAGGCCGAGCTGCGCCAGCTGGACAGCCGCATTGAGGCCGCGGCCGGCGAGCATCAGGCGGTCGAGACCCGCATCGCACAGGCCGAGCAGGAGAGCGTGCAACGCCAGGAGGCGGCCACGACCGCCGAGGCGGAGCGCGAACGCCTGGAGGCCGCCGCCGAGGGCGCCGAGACCGAGTACCAGACCGCGCGCGAGGCGCTCACCGAATGGGAGCGCTCGCTGGCCGAGCCCCGCCAGAACGCCCAGCTGGCTCGCTCGCGCATGGACAACGCCGAGCACCTGCTCAAGCGCGTCGCCCAGCGCCAGGAACGCCTTGAGGCCGAGCGCGCGGCCCTGCCCCAGACCCACCCGGGCACCGAGGCGGATCGCCTGGATTCCGAACTGACCGGCCTGCGCGAGCGGCTGCAGGCCCTGCAAGTCGAACGCGACCAGCAGCAAGGCGCGCTGGCTGAACTGGAGCAGGCCCAGCGCGAGGAGCAGGACACCCTGCACGCCACCGAACGCGAGGCGCGCGAGGTGGCCGGGCGCCTGGCGGGTCTCGAACACTTCGCCGGCGAGGACGACCCGCAGGAGACCCGCGCCCGGCGCGACGCCTGGGCGCGCGAACACGGGCTGGACCTGTCGCGCCCGCTGGTGCAGCAGCTGGAGGTCGCCGAGGGCTGGGATACCGCGGTGGAGATGGTGCTGGGCGCCTGGCTGGAGGCCGCCGTTACGGAGCGGCCGGAGGCGCCGCCGGACCTGCCCGACGCGATGCTGCGTCTGGTCGGCACGGACGTGCCGCAGGCGCCGCAGGCCCCGGCCGGCCGCCTGGCCGCCCGTGTCCAGGGATCGCCGGTGGTCACAGCCTGGCTGGCGGCGGTGCACTGCGCGGAGGACCTTGATGCCGCGCGGGCACAGGTGGCCATGCTCGGCCCCGGCGAGAGCGTGATCACGCCCGACGGCACCTGGCTGGGGCCGGGCTGGGTCGCCCATCGCACCCTGGAGGGAGGGGCCAGTGGCGCGGTGGCCCGGGTGCGCCTGGCGCGCGAGCTGCAGGAACACGAGGAGGAACTGGCCACGCAGGTAAACCGCCTGCAGGCCGCGCTGGAAGAGCGCAACGAGACCATCGCGGCTACCCGTGCGCACCGAGAGGCGCTGGACGGGCAGATCCGCGAGCAGCAGGCACAGATCGACGACCGCGAGCGCCGCGTGCAGCGTCTGCGCGACCAGGCGCGGCAGCTGGAACAGCAGCAGGAACGCATCGACCGCGAGGCCGGCGAGCTCGACGAGGAGGCCGCGCGGGCCCGCGAACAGTTCGCCACGGCCGAGGCCGAGCGTAACGAGGCGCTGGCGCGCATCGAGACCCTGGAGGCCGACCGCGCTGCCCTGGAAGCCCGGGTCGAGGCTGCCCGCAGTGCGCAATCCGAGGCTCGCGACGCGGTGCGCGCGGCGCGCGACGCAGCGAACCAGGCGCGCATGGCCGAGCAGGAGGCGCGCCACCGCCTGGAGCGCGAACAGAACGAGCGGGGACGCCTCGAACGCCAGCGCGAAGAGGATGCCCAGCGCCGCGAACGCCTGGCACAGGGGCTGGGCGAACGCCAGGGCCCGCTGGAGCAGTGGCGGGCGGACTTGCAGAGCGCGGCGGAGCAGCGCCAGAAGGCCGAGGCACGATTAACCCAGGCACGCGCCGACCTGGAGGCCTGCGATGCGCGGCTGCGCGAGCTGGCCGGTACCAGCACCGAGCTCGGCAACCGCGTGGAGGCGCAGCGCTCCACTTGTGAGGAACTGCGCCTGGACCTGCGCGAGCGCTCGGTACAGATCGAACAGCTGAAGACCCAGTTCCAGGAATCCGGCTTCGCGGCCGAGGCACTGGCACCCGAGCTACCGGAGGATGCCACCGGCCCGGCCTGGGAACAGGCGATCGGTGAACTGGATCGCAAGATCGAGAAGCTGGGGCCGATCAACCTGGCGGCGATCGACGAGGCGCGTAGTCTGGAGGAGCGTTCGCGCTATCTGGAGGAACAGCACGCCGACCTGGTCGAGGCGCTGGAGACCCTGGAGGCGGCGATGCACCGCATCGACCGCGAGACCCGGGCGCTGTTCAAGCAGACCTTCGATCAGGTCAACGCCGGGCTGGGCCACAAGTTCCAGCGCCTGTTTGGCGGTGGCGAGGCGCGCCTGGAGATGACCGGCGACGACCTGCTGGATACCGGTGTCACCATCATGGCGCGCCCGCCCGGCAAGCGTCTCTCGACCATCCACCTGATGTCCGGGGGCGAGAAGGCGCTCACGGCCTCGGCACTGGTGTTCGCGATCTTCGAGCTGAACCCGGCGCCGTTCTGCATGCTGGACGAGGTGGACGCGCCGCTGGACGAAGCCAATGTGGGTCGCTTCTGCGACCTGCTGCGCGAGATGTCGGAGCAGATCCAGTTCATCTTCATCACGCACAACAAGGCGACCATGGCCATGGCCGAGCAGCTCATTGGCGTTACCATGCACGAACCAGGGGTCTCGCGCCTGGTGAGCGTGGATATCGACGAGGCCGTGGAGCTGGCGGAGGCCTGAGCGAACCGCCCCGTCATTGCGAGGCCCTAGGGAAACACTGATTAATGTACACACTCGCGTTGGTACCCCAGGTTTTCCGAGACGAGGCGCGGTGCGCAGCCGGTAGCGGTTCTACCGGCCCGTTTTTGACTGAGTCGGGCTGCAACGCAGGATCGGGGAACCTGGGGCACCAACCCCACAATTTAATGAAAGAAGGGGCTCGGCCTCTTTTGCGCGCGCACGGCGTTGCGGTTCCCTTGTGCAGAATGACTGCACGGCGGTCACCGCGCCTTGTTCGCACGCAAAAGCGACTCGAGCGCGAGCGTGTACATTAATCAGCGTTTCCCTGGGGGCCGCGGCAATCTCCAGGGGATGGCACAACGGGTTCCATCGGAACCCCGGCGCCCGGCAAAACCACGGCACAAAACCGCAATTAAACGAGGTACCGCGTGGATTGGATGCGCATCAGTCTGGTCATACTGGGGATTGTCCTGATCGCGGGGATCTGGCTCGCCCATCGCCTGCGCACGCGTTCGGTTTCGCGCGACATGGAGGACGATGCCGCGGACTGGGGCGACGAGGCCGTGCACATCCGCGCCAGCGAGCAGCCGGGCGAGAAGCGCTGGTACGAGCCGGTGGACCCCAGTGCTTCCCCCGAGCCGGAGGCCGGCTGGGGCGACCCGCTGGATACCGGCCGCAGTGCCGGCACGGGCGGGGCGCGTGAACCCGGGTTCGACGAGCCGCGCATTCCCGCCGCGGCCCGCGAGGAACGCCACGAACCGCATCTGGGTGTGACCGCCAGCGACGACGAGCCGGATCTGGAGCCCGACTACGGTCGCCGGGGCGAACGCGCCCAGGACATCTACGGTGTCCTGGACAACGATGACGAGCCGACGCCGCCCCCGCCGCACGGCGCCTTCGAGCCGTCACCGGAGGATCGCCCGGTTCGGGCGCGGCGCCAGGGTTCGGCGAACGCTTCGGTGGACCGCGTGCGGGCGGTGCTTGGCGACGTGGGTGCCCGCCTGCGTGCCGGCCTGGACCGGGTGCGCCCGGAGCGGTTCAAGCCGCCGCGCGCCGACGACACCCTCGGCGAGCAACTGCACCCGGACCACGAGGTGGACCCGGATCTGGTCGAGAAGCCGGCCCCGGACATGGAGACGCTGGGCGAGTATGTCTCGGAGCCGCGTGTTGTTGGTCGCAATCCGAAGGCCGAGCGCCGCGCGAGGGACGAGAAGATCCTGCTGCTGCACGTGGTGGCCCCGCGCAACAAGCCCTTTACCGGCGTGGCCCTGGGCGCGGCGATGCAGCGCGCCGGCATGACCCCCGGCGAGATGGACATCTACCACTTCCATGAGCCGGAAACGGATAATCGTGTCCCGCTGTTCTCCGCGGCCAACATGGTTCCGCCGGGCACCCTGCGTGAGGAAGACCTGGCCGACATGATGACGCCCGGCGTCACGCTGTTTACCCAGGTGCACCGCGCCGCCGAGCCGCAGCGGGCCTTCGAGGCGCTGCTGGAGCACGCCCACGTGCTGGCGCGCGATCTCGGTGGCAGCATCCTCGATGCGCAGCAATCCACCGCGACCAACCAGACGCTGGCCTACATGCGCGAGGACCTGAACGACTGGCTGCGCCGCCACCGCCCGGACGTGCTGCGCCGGCGGAGCGCGCGATGAGCGCGTCGGGTTCGCCTGCCACGCAGGCAGGCTCGAAGGACGCTCCGAAGGCCCGCATCGACGCGCTGCGCCGGCAGATCGAGCATCACAACTACCGCTACTACGTCCTCGATGACCCCGAGGTATCGGACGCCGAGTTCGATGCCCTGATGCGCGAGCTCGAGCAGCTGGAGGCCGAGCACCCGGCGCTCGTCACCCCCGATTCGCCCACTCAGCGCGTCGGCGCCACCCCCGCCGAGGGCTTTGCCACGGTGCGCCACCGTCTGCCGATGCTCTCGCTGGCCAACGGGTTCGAGGCCGACGAGATCCGCGACTTCGACCGCCGCGTGCGCGAGCGCCTGGCGAAGCAGACCGGCGACCCGGCGCGCAGCGAGGCCGCCGTCACCTACATGGCCGAGCCCAAGCTGGACGGCCTCGCCATCAGCCTGATCTACGAGAACGGGCGACTGGTGCAGGCCGCCACCCGTGGCGATGGCGAGACCGGCGAGGACGTGACCGCCAACGTGCGCACCGTGCGGCCGATCCCGCTGCACCTTGGTGACCGCTTCACTGACGATGCCCCGCGGGTACTGGAGGTGCGCGGCGAGGTCTTCATGCGCCGCGCCGACTTCGAGCGGCTGAACGCCGGGCTTGAGGCGGACGGCCAGCGCGGGTTCATGAACCCGCGCAATGCCGCCGCCGGCAGCTTGCGCCAGCTGGACTCGAAGGTGACCGCGCGCCGCCCGCTCAGCTTCTTTGCCTACTCGGTGGGCTTTGTCGAGGGCGGGACCCTGCCGGAAACCCAGTCCGGCACGCTGGACTGGCTGCAAAGCCTTGGCTTCCCGGCCTGCCCGGAGCGCGAGGTGCTGGAGGGCGTGGACGCCTGCCTCGAGTACTACGAGCGCCTCGCCACGCGGCGGGCGGGGCTGGATTACGAGATCGACGGCATCGTGTACAAGGTGGATGCCCTGGCCGACCAGCAGGCGCTCGGCTTCGTCTCGCGTGCGCCGCGCTGGGCGATCGCCCACAAGTTCCCGGCCGAGGAGCGCACCACCACCCTGCGCAATGTCGAATTCCGTGTCGGCCGCACAGGCGCGCTGACACCGGTGGCGCGCCTGGAGCCGGTGCTGGTGGGCGGGGTGATGGTCAGCAACGCGACGCTGCACAACATGGACGAGATCGCGCGCAAGGATGTGCGCATCGGCGACCGCGTGATCGTGCGCCGCGCTGGCGATGTGATCCCCGAGGTGGTGGGCCGCGCTGGTGGCGAACGCCCCGCCGATACCCGCGCCATCGAGATGCCCGCAACCTGCCCGGAGTGCGACTCGCACATCGAGCGTCCGGAGGGCGAGGCGGTGGCCCGCTGTACCGGCGGGCTGGTCTGCCCCGCGCAGCGGCGCGAGGCGCTCAAGCACTTCGTCTCGCGCCGCGCGCTGGACATCGAGGGCTTCGGCGAGAAGATCATCGAACAGCTGGCCGACGGCGGCGTTGTGCAAAGCCCGGCGGACCTCTTCGCGCTGGACGCCGAACGCCTGGAGGCGCTGGAGCGGGTCGGCCCGAAGCTCGCCGCGAACCTGGTCCACGCCCTGCAACAGGCGCGCGAGACCACCCTGGCGCGTTTCATCTTCGCCCTCGGCATCCGCGAGGTGGGGGAGGTCACCGCCCGCAACCTGGCCGAGTACTACGGCGACCTGGACAGGCTGATGCAGGCCGACGCCGAGGCGCTGCAGGAGGTTCCCGATGTCGGACCCATCGTCGCCGAGCACATCGCCAACTTCTTCGCCGAGCCCCACAACCTCGAGGTCATCCACGCCCTGCGCGAGGCCGGCGTGCACTGGCCCGATCCGCCCCGGCGCGAGCCCACGGAGACGGGCGACGAAGCCCCGCTGGCGGGCCATACCTATGTCCTCACCGGCAGCTTCGACACCATGACCCGCGACGAGGCCAAGGCCGCCCTCGAGGCCCGCGGCGCCAAGATCACCAGCTCCGTCTCCAAAAAGACCACCGCCGTCATCGCCGGCGCCGACCCCGGCTCCAAGGTCACCAAAGCCGAATCCCTCGACATCCCCATCCTCGGCCCCGACGACCTCGCCCAACTCCTCGCCTGACAAGGCCGCTGTAGGAGCCGCCTCGGCGGCGAAGCCCCCGCCAGAGCCGGCCCCGGGCAGGGGCGTTCGCCTGCAAGCAGGCTCCTACCGGGGGTGTTCGCGCACAGCGGCTGCCGCTGTAGGAGCCGCCTCGGCGGCGAAGCCCCTGCCAGAGCCGGCCCCGTGCAAGGGCGTTCGCCTGCGAGCAGGCTCCTACGGGGTGGTGGTCGCGCACGGGGCTGCCCCTGTAGGAGCCGCCTTGGCGGCGAAGCTCCTGCCAGCCTCAGCCTTGCCACCAGCGTTTGATATTCTCGAACACGAAACGGAATACAGAAGGGGGCCCCATGCCACGGAAGGCACAAGGGCATCGCCTGCGAAGCGGCCGGTTCAGCGAGCCGGGGCGCATCTACCTCGTCACAACGGTCTGTGCGGGCCGGCGGCAATGGTTCGCAGATTTTGCGCGGGCCCGTTGCTGTGTGCAGTCGTTGCGAGAGGTTGAAGATGCCGTCACGACGTTATGTTTCGTGGTTATGCCGGACCACCTGCACTGGCTGTTGCAACTGAACCACGGCGAACTCCCGGTGGCGGTACAAAAGGTCAAGGCAAACACCACCCGCCGCATTGGCCGCCTCGAGGGTGCGCGACGCCACATCTGGCAGAAGGGCTACCACGACCGCGCCTTACGCCGAGAAGAAGACCTCCAGACGGTCGCCCGCTATGTGGTTGCAAACCCGCTAAGGGCGGGCCTCGTTTGCAACTTGGGTGATTATTCACACTGGGACGCCATCTGGCTGGAATGAGAGCGTGCTCCAGCTGTGGCAGGGGCTTCGCCGCCAAGGCGGCTCCTACGGTCAAACCAGGCCCATTACCCCCGTAGGAGCCTGCTCGCAGGCGAATGCCCCTGCCCGGGTCCGGCTCTGGCGATGGCTTCGCCGCCAAGGCGGCTCCTACGGGGGTGCTTGTGGGTTGGGGTTCCGGGTGGCCGGGTTTGCTACTCTGGCCAAGCGGACAAACACGGGTCGTGATTGGAATGCTTCAGCCGGAACAGATCAGCCGCATCATCGAGCTCGCCGAACGCTACGAATGGCGCCTGGTTATCCTGTTCGGCTCTACCGTTCGGGAAGGGCATGGAAGGGATGTCGATCTGGCCGTGGACCCACGGTCGACGCCGGACCTGATGACGCAGGGGCGCTGGCAACGAGAGCTGGAGGACGTGTTCGATCCAGCACCCGTGGACCTTCTTCTGCTCACGGATCGTACCTCGCCGACCACGCGGTTCGAGATCTTCCGCGATGGCCAGTGCCTGTTCGAGGCAGAGGCAGGCCGCTTTCATGCGGAGCAGGACCGCGCGTTCTTCCTGCACGCGGATTCCGTCCTGTTTCAGCGCCACCGGACGGAGGGCCCGGATGCCGCCTGAAACGCCCGAGGTGATGCAGCGCAAGCTGTCGATGCTGCGCCAGTTCCTCTCGGACCTGGAACTCTACGCGGCAATGGAGCCGCGCCAACAGCGGCGGGAGCATTACGCCATCGAGCGTCTGCTGCAACTCCTCTGTGAATCGTCAGCGGACATTGGTCTGCAGCTGTTGCGCAGCGATGGCTATCGGCTCGCCGCGACCTACCGCGATGTCTTTGAAGCCCTCCGCGATCGGCTCGATCTCGACGAGGCATTGGCGGAGCGATTGATGGATGCCTGCGCCATGCGCAACGTCCTTACGCACCTCTACGACACCATCGACCTGGAGCGGGTCATAGGCGCCGTCGCGCCTGCCATCGAGGTGTATGCTCAATTCGCCCAGTGGGCCGAACAACGGCTGTAGGTGCCCGGTGGGAGCTTGCTCGCAGGCGAATGCCCCTGCCCGCGCTGGAAGATCGCAATGCCCAGGGCCATCGCTCGGCGGCCGGCGAACGGGTGAATTTTCATCAGGGGTTGCTTATGCTGCGCAGCGCCGCGAGGGAGAGCGGCGAACACCCGGTATTCGCGCTTGCTGTAGTGTAATCAGGGTGGTTTTCGTAAACGCGGAAGTCGGGCCGGACATGCCGAAACGGTATTGCAGATCATGCTGAGACAGGGCATGGACAGGTTGTTGGCGCTGCCGCGCTCGAAGAAGCGCTGGCTGATGGTGCTGGCGGATGTGGTCATGCTGCCGCTGGCGCTGTGGTCCGGTTTCGCGATCCGCCTGGCGGAGCCGTTCCCGCCGATCATGCTGGAGACCTGGTGGCTGTTCCCGCTGGTGGTGCTGGTGGGCATCCCGCTGTTCGTGAAGCTGGGTCTGTACCGGGCGGTGGTGCGCTTCATGGGCTCGCGCACCATCTGGGCCGTGGGCTCCGGTGTGGTGATCCTGGCGCTGGTGCTGTGGGCTGCGGCAACCCTGGGGCAGGTGGAAGGCTTCCCGCGCTCGGTACCGGTCAACTTCGCGATCGTGGCCTTTATCTATGTTGGCGGCAGCCGGTTCCTTGTGCGCACCTGGTATCGCTCCATCATCGAGGCGTCCGCCGGCGCCGAACCGGTTGTCGTGTTCGGGGCCGGCGAGGCCGGTGTGCAGTTGCTGTCCGGGCTCAAGGCCGGAGGCCGCTTCCGTGTGGTCGCGTTCGTGGACGAGGACCGCAGCCTGCAAGGCAGCTCGATCGACGGGATTCCGGTTCACAAGCCGGCCCAACTCGCGCGTCTGGTCAATCGCTTCCGGGTCGGTCGGGTGCTGCTGGCCATCCCGTCCGCGACGCGCCAGGAGCGCCGCCGCATCCTCGAGCAACTGGAACCGCTTCCGGTGTACGTGCAGACCGTGCCGTCGATGGAGGCAGTGGTCTCCGGACACGCAAGCCTTGAACAGCTGGAGGACGTCGACATCGCCGATCTGCTGGGCCGGGATCCGGTTCCGCCGGACCCGGAGCTGCTCACCCGCAGCGTGCGCGGCCGGGTGGTGATGGTGACGGGGGCGGGCGGCTCTATCGGTTCGGAGCTTTGTCGGCGCATTATCCGCCTCGAGCCGGCCGCGCTGATCCTGTTCGAGCGCAACGAGTTCGCGCTCTACAGCATCGAGCGCGAGATGCAGGAGCTTGCGGCACAGCTGGAGCAGTACCCGGCGATCCACGCCGTCCTGGGTTCCGTGGCCAATGCGCGGCGGGTGGCCTCCGTGCTGGCGGAACATGGCGTGCAGACGCTTTATCACGCGGCCGCCTACAAGCACGTGCCGATTGTCGAGGCGAACCTGATCGAGGGCGTGCGCAACAACGTCTTCGGCACGGCCGTACTGGCGGAAGCGGCGCTCAAGGCGGGCGTGGATCGCTTCATCCTGATCTCCACCGACAAGGCCGTGCGCCCCACCAACGTGATGGGCGCCACCAAGCGCCTGGCCGAGATGGTCCTGCAGGACCGTGCCCGCCAGCAGCGCGGCACGATCTTCAGCATGGTGCGTTTCGGCAACGTGCTCGGATCCTCCGGCTCCGTGGTGCCGCTGTTCCACCAGCAAATCCGCGATGGCGGTCCGGTCACGGTGACCCACCCGGAGATTACGCGCTACTTCATGTCCATCCCCGAGGCCGCCGAACTGGTGATCCAGGCCGGCGCCATGGCCGAGGGCGGCGAGGTCTACGTCCTGGATATGGGCGAGCCTGTGAAGATTATCGACCTGGCGCGGCGCATGATCCGCCTGCACGGGCGACAGGTGAAGGAAGACGGCGCCCCCGAGGATGGCGTGGAGATCGTGTTCACCGGTCTGCGCCCGGGCGAGAAGCTCTACGAGGAACTGTTGATCGGCGACAACGTCGAGCCCACGCCCCATGAGCGCATCATGCGCGCGCGTGAGGACTGCGTGTCGCCGCAGGACCTCCACGCCGCCCTGAAACAGCTAGAGCGCGCCGAACGTGACATGGACACCGAAAGCGCCTGTCGGACCATCCGCGCGGTCGTGCACGAATACGCTCCTGCGGATCACCCCCCGCAAGAACGGTTCGCGGGGTAAGGGTGGCGTTAGCCTTTCGTGCCTCCGATCGCATCATTGTTCACGGAGCCCCAGTATCCTCGGGCGCTGCGTAAGCGCGCCGGGCAGGAAGGGCATGCCCCCGTAGGAGCCTGCTTGCAGGCGAAGCCCCCGCCAAAGTCCGGCGTGGGCAGGGGCTTCGCCTGCAAGCAGGCTCCTACGGGGATCCGTGGCGCGGCCGACGAACATGGATACACAGATCGAACCAGGAAGGAAAGAACGGATGAAAATCGCAGTCGCCGGAACCGGCTATGTCGGACTCTCCAACGCCGTGCTGCTGGCGCAGCACCACGAGGTGGTCGCGCTGGACGTGGTGCCGGAGAAGGTCGAGCAGATCAACCGCCGGCATTCCCCGATCATCGACGCCGAGATCCAGGACTTCCTCGAGAACCGCGAGCTGAACCTTCAGGCCACGCTGAACAAGCAGCAGGCGTACGAAGGGGCGGACTTCATCATCATCGCCACGCCCACGGATTACGACCCGCAGACCAACTACTTCAACACCTCCACGGTGGAGTCGGTCATCCGCGATGTGCTGGCCATCAACCCGCACGCCACGATGGTCATCAAGTCCACCGTGCCGGTCGGGTACACGCGCGAGATCAAGGCGCAGATGGAGACCGACAACATCCTGTTCTCGCCGGAGTTCCTGCGCGAGGGCCGGGCGCTGTACGACAACCTGCACCCCTCCCGGATCATCGTCGGCGAGCAGTCCGAGCGGGCCGAGACCTTCGCCGGCCTGCTGGCCGAGGGCGCGATGGATGACGACACCCCGATCCTGTTTACCAACTCCACCGAGGCCGAGGCGATCAAGCTGTTCGCCAACACCTACCTGGCGATGCGCGTGGCCTACTTCAACGAACTGGACAGCTACGCCGAGATCCACGGCCTCGACACCCGCCAGATTATCGACGGCGTGTGCCTGGACCCGCGCATCGGCAGCCACTACAACAACCCGTCCTTCGGCTACGGCGGCTACTGCTTGCCGAAGGACACCAAGCAGCTCCTGGCGAACTACGACGAGATCCCCAACAACATCATCGGCGCGATCGTAGACGCCAACCGTACGCGCAAGGATTTCGTGGCCGACGCGGTCATTCGGCGCAATCCGCAGGTGGTGGGCATCTATCGGCTGGTGATGAAGAGCGGCTCCGACAACTTCCGCGCCTCCGCCATCCAGGGTGTGATGAAGCGCATCAAGGCCAAGGGCATCGAGGTCGTCGTCTACGAACCCGAGCTGCCCGCCGACGAGTTCTACCGCTCCCGCGTCATCCGCGACCTCGACGAGTTCAAGCGCATCAGCGACGTCATCGTCGCCAACCGCATCACCGACGACATCCGGGACCAGACCGACAAGATCTACACCCGCGACCTCTTCAACAGCGACTAAGCCAACCAGCGCCGCTCTACCCCCTGTAGGAGCCCAGCCTCTGGGCGATTCGGTTTAACCAACGCCCCATCGCCGAGAGGGCTCGGCTCCTACAGATCCGGGGCCCCGTACGATGTAGGAGCCCAGCCTCTGGGCGATCGGACCTTTCCGGCTCCCCCGTCGCCGAGAGGCTCGGCTCCTGCAGATTGCAGACCCAAATGCGTCGCGGCCCTGCGATCGAGTCGATTATGGTTGAGCCGATGCGCAGACCATCGGCCTTGCAAAGCCTCCTCGTTTTCGATCCAATCGCCACGCGCCATCGTCGGCACAGGGGCGTGCCTTCGAGCCTGCTCCTCCGGGAAAGGCCGGGGCGCAATGCGCCAGCGAGGTCGGAGCGGCAAACGCGGGTTGCAGCTGTTTGCCAAAGCACCGACGCCTGGGTGCTGACACGCGCCAAATGAAACTGAACACAGGAAACGACTCATGAGCGACCCTGCCGGACCACAAACCCGCCCGTACGACGACGAAATCAGCTTGTACGAACTATGGGACGTGCTGATGCGTCGGTTGCCGGTATTGATGGGTGTCGCGGTGGTTACGGTGGTGCTGGGCGTGGTTTACGCCGTGATGCAGCCGGTGGAATACGAATACCGGTCGGGGGTGGGTCTTCCGGGGGTCTATTCGGAAGGAGCTCTTCAGGAGCACTCCGATGGCGTCATGGATGTCGTAGCACGGGATGTGGTGATCTCGAGGCTCGAAGACGTTCTGATCCCGCAGGAACGCGATGCGTTCTCGGCGGGGGAGTGGCGCGCGCTCCATGTTCGTGTGAGTGAGTATGGATCGGATTACGGCCTGATCCTGACGTCCACCAGCACGCGCGAGGCGGCGGGCGATGTGTCGGAACTCCACGAGGGGGTCATCAGGGCTTTGTCCGAGTGGCTCGAGCCGCGTTTTGAACAAATGCTGGCCAGCAGCCTGAGACCTTTTGAAAACCGTATTGAGCTATTGGATCAGCAAATCGAGTCGCTACAGGGCGATCTCGATATGCTCAACGAGCATCTCGGCGAGCGGGACGACGTCGCCGGCCTGATTGTGGCCCAGCGGATAAGCGATACACGGCGCGAGCTTGCCGAGTTGCGCACTCGCCGTGTCGATGCAAGGTCCGATGCGGAAACCATTGCAACCATGAGCCGGGGGATGGAAGGAACTTTCCTCGCGAAAGAGTCCGATAGCCCGGTCGGTCCTGGTCGCTCGCTCATTGTCGCCTTGTCCGTGGTCCTCGGGGGCATGCTCGGACTGTTCGCGGCATTCTTCTGGGAGTTTGTCAGCAACGCCCGCAATCGCCGCTCCGAGGGAAGCTGACAACACGTCCGATGCGACTCCCCATTCGGGGCTCTTGTCGTGAAGGAACTCCCGCATGTTTTGCCCGTTTGCGCAGGCACGCGGCCCCCGACGGGCCGGCGAGTCTCGTTGCTGGCTAGCGGTCGGCTGTGGTCTAATCTCAAGCGCGTTCATCCTGTGAACGAAAGATGCAGCCAAAGCTCCAGCCGAGGCGGACCCGCGAAAATCCGGGTGCACCGTCCCGGCGGTAGCGTGCCCAGGCGCGCCCCCCGGTTATAAAGATAACCCATGGATTAAGAAGACCTTCATCTAGCAGTGCTCCGCCTGTTGGAGCGCGATTCGGACATGAGTCATCGCCAGCTCGCGCGTGCGCCCGGCCTGTCGGTGGGCGAGGCCCATTACGCCATCCGCGCCGAACACAAAGCCCTGATGACCGAGATCGAACAACTCCGCGCCGAGCTCCAGGGCACCGAACCAGCGGACGAACCACCAACCCCGCAGGAGCCCAGCCCTCTCGGCGATCGGGCCTGTCCGGCGCCCCAATCGCCGAGAGGGCTCGGCTCCTACAGGTCCGGAGCCACCGCGCGGTGTAGGAGCCCAGCCCCCTGGGCGATCGGGCCTATCCAACGCCCCAATCGCCGAGAGGGCTCGGCTCCTACAGGTCGGGGCCACCATGTGGTGTAGGAGCCCAGCCCCCTGGGCGAACGGGCCTAACCAACACCCCAATCGCCGAGAGGCTCGGCTCCTACGGGTCCAGGGGCACCAAGCGGTGCAGGAGCCCAGCCCCCTGGGCGATCGGGCCTAACCAACACCCCAATCGCCGAAAGGCTCGGCTCCTACGGGTCCAGGGGCACCAAGTGGTGTAGGAGCCCAGCCCCTGGGCGATCGGGCATGTCCAGCGCCCCAATCGCCGAGAGGGCTCGGCTCCTACAGGTCCGGGGCCACCGCTCGGTGCAGGAGCCCAGCCCCCTGGGCGATCGGGCCTGTCCAACGCCCCAATCGGCGAGAGGGCTCGGCTCCTACAGGAAAATCTCAGAGGAAGAGGAAAGCCATGGACGGCCACCCTCGCGGACATGCCCTGCGCAAGGGACGCTATTCCTGTCCTGGACAGATTTATCTGGTCACCACAGTGACCGTTGAGCGGGAGCCCGTGTTCGGGGATTTGTGGGCCGCTCGATCGGTGGTGCGTGCTCTGATGTCCGAAGCGCAGCAGCAAACCGCAAAGACGCTGGCATACGTGATCATGCCTGATCACCTGCACTGGCTCCTGGAGTTGGGAGAGCCGGACTCATTATCCCGGGTAATGCGGCGGGTCAAGGCGGTCAGCGCGCATCGCGTGGGCCGTCCAATATGGCAAAAGGGTTTTCACGACCGAGCCCTTCGCCGCGAGGAGGACCTCGCCGGCGCCGCCCGGTACATCGTTGCCAACCCCCTGCGCGCTGGCCTGGTCCGCCATGTCGGCGATTACCCACATTGGGACGCCGTCTGGCTGTCCCCATAACCGTAGGAGCCCAGCCTCTGGGCGATCGGGCCTGTCCGGCGCCGCAATCGCCGAGGGGGCTCGGCTCCTACAGGGTCCGGAGCCACGGGGGGTGTAGGAGCCCATCCCCCTGTGCGATCGGGTGCTGACAATGCCCCCAAACGCTCAGAGATCTGACCACCCGAATTCGGATAAAAGGGCAAAGGAATGCACTCCCAACGATTCGACCGACCGATACACGTTACGCGCCATGCGCGAGAACGGATGGCGCAGCGCGAAATCTCGGAAAGCGAGCTGGTGCAGTTGCTGGAGAATGGTGAGCTACGCTACAAGGATGACAGTCGTTTGTGGGCCGCGAAGCACTTCGAAGGCCGTTGCGACAACCTGATTTGTGCCGCTTTGGTGCTCGAAGAGCAATTGGTAGTCAAAACCGTCATGCACCACTTTGACTGGGGAGAGTGACGATGCGCACGACCTATGACGAAACCGACGACATTCTCGTCCTGCATCTGTCGGACAAGCCGATTACACGCGAGTGTTCACAGGACTGGAACACCCATGTGAGCTATGCCGAAGACGGAACGATTGTGGAAGTCGTCATTCTCGAAGCATCCAAGCAGGGCGCCTGGCCACTCCTGCGATCGGAAGCAGCCTGAGCTCACCGGAACGCTTCAGCGGCATGCCAATAGATAGTCGCCAGGGGCTCGGTTCGTATTTCCGAGCCCCACGCGATGTAGGAGCCCAGCCCCCTGGGCGATTGGCCTAACCAACGCTCCAATCGCCGAGAGGGCTCGGCTCCTACAGGTCTCGGGGCCACAGCGGCTGTAGGAGCCCAGCCCCTGGGCGATCGGGCCTGCCCAACGCCCCAATCGCCGAGAGGGCTCGGCTCCTACAGGTCGGCGCCACCACGTCATGTAGGAGCCCAGCCCCCTGGGCGATCAGGCCTGACCAGTACCCCCGATCGGGTGGCTTCGCACCCGGAATACCGGGCACGCACGCAACAACTGGACTCCACACCCTCATGGATTTGATTGAACCGTACGGCGGCACGCTGTGTGATCGCTATCTCGACGAGGCGGCCGCCGGGGAATTGAAGGCCCAGGCGCGGGACTTCCTCCCCTGGGATCTGACGCCGCGCCAGGCGTGCGATGTCGAGCTGCTGCTGAACGGGGGCTTCTCGCCGTTGACCGGCTTCATGGGCCCCGCGGATTACGAGAGCGTGGTGGAGACCATGCGCCTGGCGGACGGCACGCTCTGGCCGATGCCGATCACCCTGGGCGTGAGCCAGGCCTTTGCCGAGCAGGTGGAGGAGGGCAGCCGCATCGCCCTGCGCGACGCGGAGGGCATGCTCGTCGCGGTAATGGACGTGGAGTATCGCTGGACCCCCGATCACACGCGCGAGGCAGAACAGGTGTTTGGCACCACCGATACCGCGCACCCGGGTGTCAACGAGCTGCTGCATCGCACGGGCCCCGTCTATCTGGGCGGCACACTGCACGGTCTGGAGCCTCCGGTCCACCACGATTTCCGCAACTATCGTTACAGCCCCACGGAGCTGCGCGAGTACTTCCAGAAGCTCGGCTGGAACCGCGTGGTCGCCTTCCAGACCCGCAACCCCATGCACCGCGCCCAGGTGGAGCTCACCCGCCGGGCCGTGCGCGAGACCGAGGCCAACCTGCTGATTCAGCCCGCGGTGGGCGTAACCGCACCGGGGGATGTGGACCACTTCGTGCGCGTGCGCTGCTACGAGCACGTGCTGCGCCAGGCCCCGGAGCAGACCACCCAGCTCAGCCTCCTGCCCTTGGCCATGCGCATGGCCGGCCCGCGCGAGGCGCTGTGGCACGCCATCATCCGGCGCAACTATGGCTGCACACACCTGATCGTTGGTCAGGACCACGCCAGCCCCGACCCGGGCCCCGACGGCCAGACCTTCTATGGCGCCTTCGAGGCACAGGAACTGATCCGGCGCCACGCCGACGAGATCGGCATCGAGATGGTCCCGTTTCAGGCGACGACCTATGTGCAGGACCGCGCCGATTTCGTGCCGGCCAACGAGGTACGCGAAGGCGAACATACCCTCAACCTCGACAACCCCGAGTTCTGCCGCCGGCTGCGCGAAGGCCTGGAGATCCCCGAGTGGTTCTCCTACCCGGAGGTGGTCCAGGAGCTGCGGCGCACCTTCCCGCCGCGCCACCGGCAGGGTTTTACCGTGTTCTTCACCGGGCTCTCCGGTTCCGGCAAGTCCACCATGGCCAACGCCCTGCGGGTGAAGCTGATGGAACTGGGCGGCCGCGCCGTCACGCTGCTGGACGGCGACATCGTGCGCAAGGAGCTCTCCAGCGAGCTCGGCTTCTCCCGGGAACACCGCGACATCAACGTCCAGCGTATCGGCTACGTGGCCAGCGAGATCACTAAGAACGGCGGTTGCGCCATCTGCGCCCCCATCGCCCCGTACACCGACATGCGCCGCCGCGTGCGCGAACGCATCGAGCAGCACGGCGGCTTCCTGGAGATCCACGTCGCCACCCCGCTGGAGACCTGCGAAGCGCGCGACCGCAAGGGCCTCTACGCCAAGGCCCGCGCCGGCCTCATCAAGGAATTCACCGGCATCAATGACCCGTACGAGGAACCCGAGCACCCCGAGCTGCGCATCGATACTCGCGACATGGCCCCGGACGAAGCCGCCCACCGCATCCTGCTCAAGCTCGAAGCCATGGGCTTCATCCGCAACCCGTAAAGGGTCCCAGCCTCCGGGCGACGGGGCCTAACCAACGCCCCATCGCCGAGAGGCTCGGCTCCGACAGGTTCGGAGCCACCGTACGTGAACGGACCGCCCGGACACCACGGTGTAGTAACCGGGATGCCGAAGCGCAGGAAAGGCGCGGAGCCTCGGAGGAAAGGGCCGCTGGGCTTGGCAATCCACCGCAGTGCTATACTTGTATAGCAAACCTCCGGAGGACACCCCATGCTGGCTTTGCGCCTACCTGAAGATGTGGAAGAGCGGCTCAATGCGCTGGCCAAGGCGACCGGCCGAAGCAAGAGCTACTATGCGCGCGAGGCGATCGTGCAGCATCTGGAAGACCTTGAAGACATCTACCTGGCCGAACAGCGCCTGATCGACCACCGCAAGGGAAGCGGCGAGACAGTCTCCATGGATGAAATGAGACGCCGACTTGAGCTGGACGATTGAGTTCGATAAACGCGTGGAAAAGGATCTCCGCGCGCTAGACAAGCAGGCCGCCAGGCGGATTCTGGAGTACCTGAACGAGCGGATCGCGTCCCTTGACGACCCACGCAGGCTGGGTAAATCGCTTTCGGGCGAACTGGGCGAGTACTGGCGCTACCGCATCGGCCCGTACCGTGTCATTGCATCGATTGAGGATGATCGGCTCCGGGTGCTGGTCGTCCGCGTGGCCCACCGCAACACGGTCTATCGCCAGGGGAAGGTTTAAAGAACGAACAATTGCGGGCCTCGCCCTATTGTAGGAGCCCAGCCCTCTGGCCGACCGGGCCTGTCCAACACCCCAATCGCCGAGAGGCTCGGTTCCTACAGATCCGGAGCCACCAGACGGTGTAGGAGCCCAGCCCCCTGGGCGATCGGGCCTGTCCGGCGCCCCAATCGCCGAGAGGGCTCGGCTCCTACAGGTCCGGGGCCACCGGAGGTTAACGGTCCTTCCGGCCGCAGCGAAGGGAAGGGCCGGGATCCGGGGGTGCGGTCGCACAATGGGTTCGGGACGGCTATCATTGTCTTTATGGCAAAGATTGCCAAGAAAGTTGGAGGTTTTTGAGGCTATGGCGACCATGAACGTATCGCTTCCCGACCCGATGAAGAACTGGGTCGAAAAGCAGGCCGAATCCGGTCGGTACAGCAATGCCAGCGATTACGTGCGCGATCTGATCCGTCACGACCAGGAGCGTGCCGAGAAGGTCGAGCGCATGCAGACGTTCGTCAAGGAAGCGCTGGAGAGCGGTCCCGGCCAGCACAGTATGGAAGAGCTCCGCGAGCGGGCGGCGCGCCAATGCTCCGGTTCCTGACTCGCCAGGGAGACGCTGATTGAATCGCACGTTCGCGCTCGAGTCGCTTTTGCGTGCGAACAAGGCGCGGCGACTGCCGTGCAGCATTCTGCACAAGGGAGCCGCAACGCCGTGCGCGCACAAAAGCGGCCGAGCCCTTGCTTTCAATAGCGTGTAGGGGTTGGCACCCCAGGTTCCCCGATCCTGCGTTGCGCCGCTTGCGGGTAGAACCACTACCCGCTGCACGACGCGCCTGGTCTCGGAAAACCTGGGTTATCAACGCGAGCGCGCGATTCAATCAGCGTCTCCCTCGGTAATGCCCTTTTACCTGAGTGAAAAGGCGGAGGAGGATGTCATCTCCATCTTCGTCCAGGGCGCAGCAGAGTTTGGTCTTGACCAGGCAGGGCGGTATCACGCAGCGCTGGAGCGCCAGTTCCGGTTCCTGGCGGAGAACCCGCTGGTGGCCCGCGAACGCGCCGAAATCGCTCCGCCTGTACGTGTCCACCCCTTTCAGGCGCATATCGTCGTCTACATCCTGGACCCGGTTGGCGACGTCTATATTCTCCGGGTGCGCCACGCACGCGAAGATTGGCTTCCCAACCCTTGACCTGATTAGCGACGAGAGTCAGCCAGGCTCACTGGGTGAGCCACCCCCGGGCGTACGCTGAGGCTACACAGCGAGCGGAGGGTGCCACCATGGCGCAGAATCGGATTCAGTTTCAGCCGGGGATGTCGTTGCCGGCATTCATCGCCCAGTACGGCACCGAGGCCCAGTGCGAGGCGGCGCTGG